>CAVSVL010000014.1:0-531924 GCA_963731025.1 uncultured delta proteobacterium
CAATGCGTACGCACACCCCGCCCCGTTGGAGGATGCCACCAATGCTGAACATCTCCCTCCGGGAATTGACGCGTCGCGCACAGGAGCAGGTGCTCGCGCACGAGATGCGGCCTGGCGTGAATGAGCGCCATCACGTCCTGCAACTGATCGCGAAAACCGAAGGCACCACCCGACTGGTAGGTTGCGCTGCGTGCCCAAAGGCGGCACGCCAGAGTTTGGTAAAGGAGCCAGCCGTTGGCCAGCACGTTGAGGGACGGGTCGGGTGTTTCCACATGTACCGTTCCGAGGGTGTGCGTCCAGTGCTGCCACACCATATCGAGGGCTTCGCGTGCAGCGGTTGATCCCCGAAAACGATTGACCAGGTTTCTGGCATCGTCGGCGTCTCGTCCGACGCCAAGCCTGAAGATGATCTCCCGCTCTTGCCCGGCGGGCAGGTCGAAGCCCACCTGGATCGCGGCGCATGGATCCAGGGCAGCCCCCACCTTGCCGGAAAGTCGCGTACGCATCATCGCCGCCGGTCTTCGTAGCGTACCGTTGCGTCCCAGAAATTCAGTCCGATTGCCGGTTACGGTGCGCCCCTTATCGTCCACGTCGAAGAACGCAACACGGTTGCGGAATTCTGTGTTATAAGGGTTCCTCGCAAACAGAGCGCCGCTATTCGGGTCAGTTTCGGTAATCACGTGCATGCTCGATTTCGGCCGCAAGTCGCCAAGGACCCATTCCGCGTATCCGGTGGCGGAGAGTCGGCGGGATCGGTCCGAGACGTTTTGCACTTTGAGCACTGTAATCTTGATCGGTGCATCCATGGCCACGTAAACCCACAGCTCGGAGCGGATGCCGCGCTCGGTGTGTTCGAAAACACTGTAACCGAATCCGTGCCGGGCAACGTAAGGCGCTGCTCCGCGGCAGGGCAGCGGCGTCGGGGACCAGAAGTGGCCGCGCTCTTCATCACGGAGGTAAAAGGCCTCTCCGCCCGAATCGCTCACGGGATCGTTGCCCCAGGGAGTGAGGCGGAACTCGTGGGCATTCTCGCTCCAGGTGTAGGCTATCCCGCTCTCTGAAATGACGGTACCGAAGTGCGGGTTGGCCAGCACATTCACCCACGGCGCCGGTGTCACCTGCTCATGCGCGGTGGTGATGACATACTCGCGTCCATCCGGGGTGAATCCTCCCATCCCGTTGAAAAACGTCAGATCTTGGCGAGGCGAAGCGGCCACCGCCAGGGGTTCGGGGCGGTGGGTTCGCGACGGCCTAAGGAGCGGCAATGCAGCCTCCACCAGAGAGCGCCGGTTGATCTGGTCTGCCAAGGTCCCCCGACTGTCGGTGATGATGGCGCGGGCGACCGTTTGGATCAGGATGCGGTCCTCCCCCGATATCTGGTCGGCAGGTCTTACGAAAATCCCGCCCGGTCGATCGGTCAGGCTGGCTTCGGTGCTTGCGGCGATGAGCCCCATGATCTGGTCGTGAAGCAGTTGCCGGTAACCGGCGCGATCTTCATTCCAGATCACCAGATCAACTGCCAGTCCCTTCAAACGCCAGTAGGCGTGCGCCTGCACGAGCTGTCGCACCAGATCGATATTGGCCGAATCTTGAATTTGAAGCAGCACAATCGGCAGATCGCCGGAGATAGCGTAACCCCAGAGACCGGATTGCCCCCGGCGGTTCTTGATGATGACGCTCGGGTCGGCTCGCAGCGAAGCATTGGCGTAGATGATCGAGCCGGCAAGGCGCCCATAGAGTTGCGCATCAGCCTCTGAGGCATTGAGCTGGCGCAGCAACACCTGGCCATGCGTCCAGGCCAGATCAAAGACGCGATCCGCGAGACGCCGATCCTGGTATTTTTCCACCAGGCTCAAGGTTGCATCACGGGTTTCACCGATGCCGGAAACGATATTGACCCTTGCCGTTTCTTCCGGATCGAGCGTGATACGATACCGGATGGCGACAATCGGATCGAGCACGGAGCCCTCGCTATCCGACATCGTCGCGGAACCGCTCATTGCTTGGGGGTCGGCGGCGGTGTTTCCTCGGCCGATGAACTGCATGCGGTCGGTCTCGTAAGAGATTTCTCCGATGTTCGCCCCATGAACGGCCATCAGGTGAAACATCCAGGGCGCCTGCTCGTCCTGGGAGCGGGGCCGGCGTGTGCAGAGGATGGCCCGCTGCCGGCGGATGATCTCGGTCTGCACAAAAAGATTGCTGAACGCCGGATGCAGTGCATCCGCGGCAGGCGGTGCCAGAACCACTTCGGCATAACTGGTCACGTCTATCGCTCGGCGCGTCTTTGCGCGGTTGGTAATGCGGACGCGACGAAGTTCGATATCATCCTCGGGTGAAACAGTGATCTCGGTATGGGTGTCATAATCATGGTCGCGACCGCGAAACTCGGCTCGCCCTTCCGAAAAGATCGCCTCAAAATGCTTCGATCGCTTGAGCGTCGGCTGATATGCAGTTGACCAGAACTCTCTGCTGGTTACGTCGCGCAGGTAACAGAAGGTGCCCCAGTTGTCGCAGGTGGGGTCTTCGCGCCAACGGGTGACGGCCAGGTCGTTCCATCGGCTGTAACCGCCGCCGGCATTGGTGATCATCACGTGGTATCTGCCGTTCGAAAGCAACTGCACTGCCGGGTTCGGCGTGTCGGGACTGCTATAAACGCGTATCGGCGTCTCCGGAGCGCCGGAAGCCGCCTGGTGCTCGGACAGCTCGATTGTCTGCGTATAGAAGGCTGTCGCCTTGGGGATTCTCTCCTGGAGCAACAGCATGGTCGCCTGGAACAAGGGATCCGAAGCGAAGCGCTTCTGCATCGGGCGGTCCAGTAGCAGATGGGCTAAAGACAGGAGACTCATGCCCTGGTGATGGGCCATGAAGGATCGAACTACGGCGCTCGATTGTCCGCGCGGCAGACGCGACGGCGTATAGTCGATCGCTTCGTAGAAGCCATACCGCGTTTCAAAGCCGTCAGCAGCGAGTCGCTCGAGGTTCAGGCACGCCTCCTCCGGCGCCACCATCAGCGCCATTGCCGAGGCATATGGTGCAATCACCAAGTCCTCTGCCAGCCCGCGTTTGAGCCCCAGGCCGGGCACACCAAATGCACGGTATTGGTAGTTGAGATGCACGTCGATGGCATTGTAACCGGATTCCGAAATGCCCCACGGCACGGCGCGCATTTTTCCATACTCGATCTGCCTGGCCACAGCCGCCTTATAGGTCTGATCGAGCAGCGTATCTTCGTAGGTCGGCATCACCAGCAAAGGCATCAGATATTCGAACATCGAACCGCTCCATGAAAGCAGGATCGGCTCTCCCCCGGCGATAGTGAGCAGACGTCCCAGGGCGAACCAGCTCTCCTGAGGCAGTTGTCCCTGCGCAATCGCCACGAAAGTGGAAAATCTCGCTTCTGAAGCCAGAAGATCGTAGTAACTCGCGTCCCGTCGGTGTTCGCCGACATTGTAGCCGATAGCCAGCAGATAACGCTTCTCGTCAAACAGAAAATCATAGTCCATGCGGGCGAGGGCGCCGCATTGCAGTGCAAGCCGCTCGATAATCGCAATCCTTTCTTTGGCGTACCGGCTGCCTGCCGTGATAAGGCTTTGAAGTTCATCAATCCGTGCGTTCTGCTCGGACGACACGGCAGAGATCATTTGCTGCTTGATGGTCGGCAGGAGCTTGACGTCCATTGCTGATAGTTCGCGCAGGGTCGGGACTTCGTCGAGATCGGGAAAGTCTGCGAGGCCGTTGTGAGAAGACAAAAACGCTGTCCACGGAGCGAGCGACGAGAGCTCATCGACAGCGTCTCGGCATTGCTCTGCGACCGCACGGGCCCACCACTTTAATTGGCTTTCGGGTTCGGCATCCAGAGCTTCGATGCCGGCGATCAACTCCGCGGCGGACATTGTCAACCGATCAAGGCACAGTTGCAAAGCAGTGAGTGTGGCGGGATAGGAACGGATCGCAGACTCCAGGTTCTGTTGAAATTGAGCGAGCTGGGCTGGATCGTATTTTTCCGGAGTGGCGGCCGCAACATCCGCGACAATGCGGAAGGTATCGCTCAGGCCCTCAAACAATCGTTTCCCCAGGATCTTGTGATCGGCAAGTCCGAGCAGGCCCGGTCGCAATGTCAGCAGATGGCCTGCCAGGTTCCCGCTGTCTACCGACGAAATGTAGAGGGGCGGCAGTGGTTTCAGCGATTGCGTGTCATACCAGTTGTAGAAGTGGCCTCGGTGTCGGTCCAGGGTTTCCATGGTGCGAAGAGCATTTCCCGTGCGTTCGATGAGTTGTCCGGCCGAAATATAGCCAAAGTCGTACGCAGACAAATTCGCCAGGAGCGTCAGTCCCATGTTGGTCGGCGACGTGCGATGCGCCACTACGGCAGCGGGATGCTCCTGATAGTTGTCGGGCGGCAGCCAATGATCTTCCGGGCCGACGAACGTCTCGAAGAACGCCCATGTCTTTCGGGAAAGCTTCCTGAGAAAAAGGTTTTGATCAGCCGTCAGCCTTGTTCGCCGGCGAGCAAGAGGCCGGCTGATCCACCAGGCGATGGCAGGAGAGGCAAACCAGAGGGTCAGGATGGACACCGCCGCACCGAGCGCGGCCGGCCTCGAAACGGCCAGATAAATGCCGGCAGCAGTTGCCAGAACGGGAGCAAACCACATTGTCCTCCAGGAGGCAACGAAGTTCGTGCGGATTTGGCGGTCCGCGTTGTTGGAAAGGTTCCACTCCAGCAGTCGTTTGTGGGTGATCCACATTCGCCAGAGAGTGCGTCCAATCGCATCCAGGCTGAAGAAAGCTTCGTAGGGAAGACATGAGAGTTCAAACACCGTCTGGGCGGCGCGCTGGCCGGCCGAGCGCACCGTGTCCGCAAGATGCTGACGCAGCAACACATCGTCCGGTTTCTGAAACAGATCCAGAAAAGAGGCCATCATGGGGGGGATCAGGATAGTTCCTATTAAGGCGAGGGTCCATAGCCAGGGCGGAGACAAGACGGTCCAGGCGAGGAGCAACAACAAGGTCAACGCCGCCGATACGAGGCTCCGACGAAGATTGTCGAAAATCTTCCATCGCGACAACGCCGAGAGCGGATTCTTTCGACGGCTTCCATCGAGGCCGGGAATGCTCGGCAGCAGCCAGCGGGCAATTTGCCAATCCCCTCGAATCCACCGGTGGCGACGGCTCACGTCCGAGCTGTAGCGGGATGGATATTCCTCATACAACAGCACATCGCTGAGCAGCCCCGCCCGCGCGTAGCAACCTTCTACGAGGTCATGGCTGAGGATCCGGTTCTCAGGAAATCGTCCCTTGAGGGATCGCTCGAACGCATCAACATCATAGATTCCTTTGCCGATGAATGAGCCTTCACCGAATAGGTCCTGATAGACATCAGAGACAACCCGGGTATATGGGTCGATGCCGTGCTCGCTTCCGAACAATCGCGCGTATCGCGATCGGTTCATTTCCGGCAGGCTCACGGCCACCCGAGGCTGAAGGATGCCGTACCCTTCATTGATCCGCTGCCTGTCTTCGTCGTACCGCGCCCGATTCAGTGGGTGCGCCATGGCGCCCACAAACTGCCATGCCGAATCACGGGGAAGCTGCGTATCGGTGTCCAGGGTGATCACATACTTTACATTCGATAACACGGCAATATCCCCAACGATGAGGGAGAAGCGATCAGTTGTTCCGCCGCGTAAAAGCGAATTCAAATCCACAAGCTTGCCGCGCTTTCGTTCATACCCCATCCAGATCCGGTCCCGAGGATTCCATTGACGTGGACGATGAAAGAGGAAAAACGTATCGGCTTTTGGGGCTCGGTACTTTTCGTTCAACTCTTGAATTCTCTTTTGAGCCAGCCGTAACAATGGATCGTCCTCCGGAAGCGTTTTCTCGGATGCGTCCGGGAAATCCGTCAGCAGACCGAAGTGCAGGTGCTCGTCTCGATTGGCCAGAAATCGAACTTCCAGGGCCTCGACCAGATCCTCAATGTTTTGTGTGCTCGTGAGCATCGTCGGGATCACGACCAGGGCGAGCGATTCCGGAGGAATTCCTCCGGAAAAGTCCATTCGCGGCAGCAAGTGCGGCGTCGCCAGTAATGTCGATAGCCAATTCGCCAATGCCACGGCCAGATGACTTGCGCCCAGCAGCAAGGGCAGACCTATCAGCGCGATTAGCCAATTCGGGTACCCCATGGCATGCGCCTTAGCCAACAAAACCCCGGTGAAAATAGCCGTAATCAGCGCGATTATGCCCAGATAGAAGAGCAAAGGGAACTGTCGGCATATTCGCCGAAACGTTTCAAGGGGAGATCGGCGCACCTGCGCCGCTCCTTCGAGTTGCCGCAATCCCTCATCGATCAAGTAGAACCCGACATGGGCGGCTCGATCGTTGCCGCCTTTGCGATCAGCACCCTCAAGCGCCAACTGGATTGCTTGGCGTGCCACCTCGCTTTCGGATCGCCGGCTGCCTTTGGCTATTTTTTCTACGACGTGACGGTAGCGATCCCGGGTGGCAAAATCCATCATTCCGTAGACGTCGCCCGGATCCTCACCCAGGGTCTGCTCCACAATGCTCATCGTCTCCACGAATTCGCGCCAATCCATTGCGACCAGGAAACGGAGGCTGCCGATGCTGTTGCTCATCGAGACCTGGTCGGCAGCCTGTTGCTGGTTCTCCGCGCGCACCAACTGTTCGATGGTTAGGCCGGACTCGGACAGTCGCTGTTCAATCCAGGTGAGCGCCAATGCCAGAGCAGGACCTTGGCCCTGCAAACGGCGCGTGAGCTCCGCAACAAAAGAGCTCACCATCGGAGGGTTCGACCGTGCCATGTCGCCAACCACCAGAATCAGGCTCTTGGGGTCCTGCGCGGCGATCTCCGTCATCTGGTCAGCCCAATACTCGGCGCGAT
Organism: uncultured delta proteobacterium; assembly: GCA_963731025.1. Classification (GTDB taxonomy): domain Bacteria; phylum Desulfobacterota; class Desulfobacteria; order Desulfobacterales; family UBA11574; genus UBA11574. The sequence continues at coordinate 6,899 of CAVSVL010000014.1, forward strand.
TTCGATTGATCCTGTCGGCGGCGATCCGGGCGGAAACCCGCCGAAGATTTTCGATCAGGGCCAGGCGAAGCATGATGGGGATGGCCCACAATTCGCCAATCTTCAGTGTGGTTACCGACTGGTAGGCGGCCACGAAACTGCTGAGGTTTTCCGGATCCACCCGTCCATCCCCATGCGAGATCGTCTCCAGCGCGATGTCATACACGCGTGGAAAACCGGCCGATGAACCATTCACTAAGCGCGGCAGCTCACGGCTATACCCCTTGGGCAAGTGTCGCCTGGCCATGCGAATCTGTTCTTCGATCACATAGAAGTTGTCAATCAGCCATTCACCGGCCGGCGCAATCCGATGGTTGGCCTTAACTGCTTCCGTCAGCAGATTGCGGGCTTCAATCAGAACACCTTCATTCTCAGCCAGACGCATCAGAAGCCGGTTCGAAGCGCGTCCCAAGCTCAGCTTGTGTGAGTCCGCCAGCGCCTTGCCGTGCCGCTTCATCTGGTCGCTGCTGAACAATTCCGATCGCAGCGGCGGCTCGTCTCCGGCGTACTCTTGTGCCATGCCGGTTCTGTCCATACGCGCCCTCAAATGGCGCAGGGTCCGAAAAATCCTCTTGCCGCTCACCCTCACTGTTAGTGTCTCCTTTTTATGATATGCCATATGCTCTGTATACGGCATACGGGTGTAACCCTTTTGACGTTTTGGGCGATTTTACCCGCTCTATCGACGGCTTTTCGAGAACCAGCGAACATAGTCATCATGAAACTCGCGATTCACCTCTTCAGGGTTTTTTCCTTCCCATTGACCATAAGCAATTTCCCTCAGCCCTTCTTTGAGGTGCATTCGTATCCCTGCCGCCTCGCAAAGCGGTTTGGCCGTGGCTACGGCACGGCACAGCGGACTGGAAAAGACAGCGACCCATGGGAGAGATCTATAAGCATCGGCAAAATCCTCTGCCATCTGATAACCTTCCGGCGTTAAATCCGGGTCGAGAGTTCCGCAGTAACCACCTGTCCGGCTGGCAGTGGTTTCCCCATGTCGCAGAAAATAGATGGTTAAACTCATAATTTAGTCCTTATCTCGCGCTCCGCCTCAAGCCAGTCTCGATTTGCTCGGCCGTCGCGGCGACCTCGATGCTCGTAGAGTTCATAAGCCCGAGCGGAGATCTGCGGTGTAAGATCGAGCGGTGGTTTCTTAACCAACAGGGGCGTGGCAGTTGGATCGAACACCCGATACGCGAGCAGTTTCACGCGGTCGCTGACGAGGAACCACACCAGTGCATAGGCCCAAACGAACAGTGCCCAGCCCCAGCCAAGGGGTGTCATAAACAGCCCATAAACCGCTATAAACGTCGCCGCGATTTGCGTGCCAAGCACAGCCAGCCATAAAATCCGTGCGGGCCGTATGGACCAGAACGGGCCGCGCGTGCGCGTCAGGAAAATCGTCATATGTCCGGCTACGGACAGCATCAGGTACATCAGCGTCTGGATGTGCGCGCGGTCGAGGTGATAGACACGGTCGCCGAGGAAAAACAGGCCGAACGCAGCCACGGGTCCGATGACGCCCAGCACCGTGGCGATCCCCAGCACCATGCGCATGTTCCAGGCCTCGGGCTTGTCCTTGTAAATAACGTTGTCATAGGCAATGGACAGGATCGCCCCGTCGTTGAGCAACGCCAGCATCACGATCATCACCGCCGTCAACGGATAAAAATTGAAGATCAGGATGGCAAGAGTCATGAACAACAGCACGCGCAGCGTCTCGGCGATGCGGTAGATCGCATAGCTGTTCATCCGCTGGAAAATTTTCCGGCTCTCCTTGATGGCGTCGATGATCACCGACAGGCCCGACGTCATCAACACGATGGACGCCGCCGCGCGCGCCGCGTCCGTCGAGCCCGAAACCGCGATGCCGCAGTCGGCCTTCTTCAGCGCGGGGGCGTCGTTCACCCCGTCGCCGGTCATACCGACGATGTGACCGCGTTGCTGCAGGACGTCTACAATGTGGAACTTGTGCTCCGGGAAAACCTGGGCGAAACCGTCGGCTTTCTCGATGGACTCAGCCAACTGCGCTGTCTCGTGATGCTTCGTATCGCCAAAGCCGCCGGCATCGAGGATATTTGTGCCCAGCCCCAATTTCCCGGCGGTTTCTCGCGCGATGGCCACTTGATCGCCCGTAACCATCTTGACGCTTACTCCCATCTGTCTGGCGTTCGCGATGGTCGCTTCGGCTTCTTCCCGGGGCGGGTCGAAAAGCGGCAACACGCCCAGAAACTGCCATGGGCCTTGCGCGTCCGCCCGCGCCACACCCAACGAGCGGAAGCCGCGCGCCGCAAATTCGTTGACGGCTTTCTCGACGGCGGGCTTGACCTGACCGGCATTGGCCGACAATTCCAAAATCACCTGCGGCGCGCCCTTGGTCACCCTGAACTCCTTTCCGTCCGTACCCTTGACCGTGGCTTCAGTGCGCTTATGCACCGGGTCGAACGGCTGGAAATGAATCACCTGGTAGCCTTTCAAGGGCTGATCGTTTTTCAGAGCGCCCAGCACAGCCAGATCGATGGTATCCTTATTGTCCGCGCGCGACGCTAACGCGGCGTTGAGGATGACCTGACCGGCGGGGATGTCGTTCACGCTGAACGGATCGCCCAGCGTCAGCTTGTTCTGGGTCAGGGTGCCGGTCTTGTCCGAGCACAGCACGTCAACGCCCGCCAATTCCTCGATCGCAGCCAACCGGGTCACAATCGCCTCTTTTTTGGCCAGCAGGCGCGCGCCGACCGCCATGGTCACGGACAGCACCGTGGGCATTGCTACGGGAATCGCAGCCACGGTCAGCACCAGGGCGAACTGCAACGTGGTGAGCATCCGGTCGCCGCGGAAGAGCGCGACGGCAATGATTACCGTTACCATAGCCGCTGCGAGGATGATCAGGTAATTGCCGATCTTCAATACAGCGCGTTGGAAATGGCTGACGGTGTGCGCCTCCTGCACCAGTTGCGCCGTCTTGCCGAAGTAGGTGTTCTGGCCCGTGGCGTACACCATCGCGCCGATTTCACCTTGGCGGATGATCGAACCCGAAAACACCGCCTCACCAGGTTTTCGCGTGGCGGGCAACGACTCTCCCGTCAGCGCGGACTGATCCACTTCGATCGGATCACCCTCCAGCAAGCGAGCATCCGCCGGAACGATGTCGCCCAGACGCACGCGGATGACGTCGCCCGGCACAAGCTCGCGCGCCGCCGGGTTGGTCCACTTCCCATCACGTCGGACGCGGGCATTGATCGCAAGCTGGGCCTTCAGTGCGGCGATGGCATTACCCGCCTGGTGCTCTTCCCAGAATCCGACTACGGCGTTGGCCAGAAGCAGAAGGAGGATGATGGCAAAGTCCGGCCAATGACGGGCTACTGCCGAAAGGATCACGGCCGCTTCAATCATCCATGGAATGGGACCCCAAAAATAGGTAAGGAATTTCAGGAACGGATTGGTTTTCTTTTCTTCAATCTCGTTAGGTCCATATTGGGTCAGCCGTTTCTCCGCCTCGGCTTGACTGAGGCCGTCCGGAGACGACCCCAATTTTGCCTGCAATTCCGCTATGGGAAGGGATTTCAGATCGTCCTTCGCATCTGGCTTCGATCCCGGCTTCGACTCGGGAACCTTGGGTTGGTCGTTATTGGGTTTCATAATGGGTATTTTCCTTATCTTTGTTACGCTGCAGGTTTTTTGAATTGCGGGATATGCGCTTTCATTTGAAGTCTCCCCATTTCCAGTTGCGGATTTCCGGCAAATCCTGGCCGTGCCGGGCGATGTACTGCTTGTGCTCGACAAGCTTGTCCTTGAGCTGCTGTTTCAGGTAGATGCCCTTTTCGCCGGTCTGCGGCAGGCGGTCGATGGTGTCCATCACAAGATGGAAGCGGTCCAGATCGTTCAGCACCGTCATGTCGAAGGGCGTGGTGATGGTGCCTTCTTCCTTGTAGCCGCGGACGTGGATGTTGTGGTGGTTGGTGCGGCGGTAGGTCAGCCGGTGGATCAACCACGGGTAGGCATGGTAGGCGAAGATGACCGGTTTGTCCCTGGTGAAAAGCTCATCGAAATCCATGTCGGAGAGCCCATGCGGGTGCTCGGATTGCGGCTGCAGCTTCATGAGGTCGACGACGTTAACTACCCGGATTTTCAGGTCGGGCAGATGCTCGCGCAGAATGGAGACGGCGGCGAGGGTCTCCAGCGTGGGCACATCGCCGCAGCAGGCCATGACCACATCGGGTGCAGCGATCTGGTCGTTGCTGGCCCACTGCCAGATGCCGATGCCCTCGGTGCAGTGCTTGACGGCGGCGTCCATGGTCAGCCACTGCGGCGCTGGATGTTTGCCCGCAATCACGACGTTGACGTAATGGCGGCTGCGCAGGCAGTGGTCCATCACCGAAAGCAGGCAGTTGGCATCCGGCGGAAAGTAGACACGCACGACCTCGGCCTTCTTGTTCACCACATGGTCGATGAAACCGGGATCCTGGTGGGTAAAACCGTTGTGATCCTGGCGCCAGACATGCGAGGCCAGCAGGTAGTTCAGCGAGGCGATCTTCCGCCGCCACGGCAGGTGCGCCGTGACCTTCAGCCATTTGGCGTGCTGGTTGAACATCGAATCGACGATATGGATAAACGCCTCGTAACAGTTGAACAGCCCATGCCGCCCGGTGAGCAGGTAGCCCTCGAGCCATCCCTCGCATTGGTGCTCGCTAAGCATTTCCATTACGCGCCCGGTGGGTGCGAGCCATTCGTCGTTCGGCACGGTCGCGGCATCCCATTGGCGCTGAGTCACTTCAAAGAGAGCCTCCAGGCCGTTGGAGAGCGTCTCGTCCGGGCCGAAAACCCGGAAATTCCGCTGCTCACGATTCAGCTTCGCAACATCGCGCAGGAAAGGCCCGAGCACATGGGTGTCGCCGATGCCGCGAATGCCCGGCGTAGGCACGGCTTCGGCGTAGTCGCGGAAATCCGGCATCCGAAGATCACGGAGCAGCATACCGCCGTTGGCGTGGGGATTCGCGCCCATGCGTCGTTCGCCCCTGGGCGCAAGTTCGGCCAGTTCCGGTTTCAGGCGGCCCTGCGCATCGAAGAGTTCCTCCGGCCGGTAGCTCCTGAGCCAGTCTTCCAACAGCTTGAGGTGTTCGGGATGGGTTGCCGGATCGGAGAGCGGCACCTGGTGAGCCCGGAAGGTGCCTTCAACCTTAAGGCCATCGACCATCTTCGGTCCTGTCCATCCCTTGGGTGAATTGAGGACGACCATCGGCCATCTTGGACGCGTGAGGTTGCCGTTGACGCGGGCGTCCTGCTGGATCTTTTTGATCTGCTCCACCGCCGTGTCGAGCGCAGCGGCCATGGCCTCATGCATCAGCCTCGGTTCGTGACCCTCGACGAAATAGGGCGTCCACCCGTAGCCGCGGAACAACTGCTCCAATTCCTCGCGGGTGATACGGGCCAGGATGGTCGGGTTGGAAATCTTATAACCGTTGAGATGCAGAATCGGCAGCACCGCGCCGTCCGTTGCCGGATTGAGAAACTTGTTGGAATGCCATGCTGTTGCCAGCGGTCCGGTTTCCGCCTCGCCGTCGCCGACGACGCAGGCAGCGACGAGATCGGGATTATCGAACACCGCGCCGAAGGAATGGCTGAGGGAATAGCCCAGTTCACCGCCCTCGTGCATGGAACCGGGAGTCTCCGGCGATGCATGGCTGGGAATTCCTCCGGGAAACGAAAACTGAATAAAGAGCTTCCGCAGCCCGGCCTCATCCTGGCTGATGTCGGGATAGATTTCGCTGTAAGTACCCTCGAGGTACGTGTTGCCGACGACGGCCGGGCCGCCGTGCCCGGGGCCGGAGACATAAATCATGTTAAGGTCGTATTTTTTGATGACCCGATTCAAGTGCAAATAAATGAAGTTCTGTCCGGGGGTCGTGCCCCAGTGTCCCAGCAGCATGTGCTTTACATCTGGGAGCGTCAGCGGCCGTTTCAGCAGCGGATTATCGTAAAGATAAATCTGGCCCACCGACAGATAGTTGGCGGCGCGCCAGTAGGCATCCATCTTGTGGAGCAGTTCCGGGGAAAGTGTTTTTGTTTTCATGATTCAATTCTCCTTTTTAACAGCCTAGGCCGAGAACGCGGCAAACCGTCTTGGCGATCATCCATTCCTCGTCCGTGCGAATGACGCGGACAGCAACCCGGCTGGCCGCCGCGGAAATAAGCCCCTCATTCGCCGTGTTTCGCTTTTTTTCGAGTTCGATTCCAAAAAATTCCAGCCCAGTGCAAATCCGGGCGCGGACCGTAGGCGCTTTCTCTCCAATGCCGCCGGCGAACACCAGCGTGTCCAGCCCCCCCAGCGCCGCCGCGAATGCGCCGATCCATTTCTTGACCTGGTAGCAAAACAGCGCAACCGCTTCAGCCGCCCGAACGTCCCGGGTTTCGCACGCCAGCAAGTCGCGCATATCGGAACTGGTCTCTGACACACCGAGCAAGCCGGACTGGAAATTGACCATCTCGTTGAATCGTTTTGCATCGAAGCCCTCGGTGCGCGCCAGATACCAAAGCAGTCCGGGATCGAGATCGCCTGAGCGGGTGCTCATCGGTACCCCGGCTATCGGGGTGAAACCCATGCTGGTGTCAATGCTTTGGCCGCGACGAACCGCCGCCAGGCTCACGCCATTGCCGAGGTGTGCGAGAATAACCCGGCCTTGTGCCGCTTCCGCGCCAGCCAGGCGGACCAGTTCTCCCATGAGAAACGCATACGACAACCCGTGAAACCCATACCGTCGAACGCCCTGCGCTTCGTAGCGGCGCGGGATCGCTAGCAACCGAGCCACGCGCGGCAGGTCATGGTGAAAAGCCGTATCGAAACATGCCACTTGGGGCAGATCGGGAAATCGGCGATGAAACGCCTCGGTCAACAGGATCTCCTCCGGCAAATGCTCAGGATCGAATGGACTAAGTCGGTGCAGCTCCTCAATCATTTCCTTGGTGATTAACTGCGGGTCACTGTATTTCGGTCCGCCATGCACCACACGATGCCCCACCGCGGTCAATGCATCACGGTCGCTGCGGTCCTCGATCCAATCCATCAGTGCGCCCACCGCCTTCATGTGGTCTGGCGCGGTTACTAAACGCGAAACGTTGTCTGCCGGATTCAAGCCTTTCACCCGCAAGGTGGCCTCCGGCAGTCCAATCCGCTCAATCTCGCCCTCTATAATCCTTCGGAACGGCTCACCGGCCTCGAACAACGCGAATTTGATGCTCGACGAGCCGCCATTGATCGTCAGGATGCGTGGATTAGCCATTTTCATGGATGATGCTTTCGCCATTGTCGCTTTCTTTATCTTCTTTTTTTGTCGATCGGGTTATCGCTGCCACAGGATTCGTGCGTCTTCCAGTGGGATTGCAACGCCGTTGAAGCACGGTATCACACGCGCTGTATAGTCCGCAGAGGGTCGGTCTGCAGACACAGCCGCGCTGTAGATGTGGCTGCCCGACGCGCCGGTCGGTTGGCGAACGAGCCTCATCTGCTGCCGCACCGGCGAGCCGCCGTTTATTCCGTCGGCGTAAAGCTCCACCTGCATTGCCTTGGGAGCGAGGTCATTGAGATAAACCTGAACTTCAAATACGTGCTCCTCGCCGCGAGTTTCAACTTTCACTTCGCCGAAGCGCAGCGTGGCCCAATGCTGCTCCAGTGCCTGGCGCCAATTCACCATCTGCCTTGCCTTTGCGCATTTATCGGCGACGCGATCACGGTAGGCCGAGGCGGCAGGCAGGTAGTGTTGCTCGGTGTAATCGCGCACCGTGCGATTGGCGGAGAAGCGCGGTGTCAACCGCGCCATGCTTTCTCGCATCCGCTTGATCCATGCGAAGGGAATGCCGCTCTCGTTTCGCGTATAAAACTCCGGGATCACCTCCCGCTCTAGCAGATCATAGAGCGCGTTGGCTTCGACAGCGTCCCAGGCCGGATCATCGCGATGTTCAAGACCGTCCCCCAAGGCCCATCCCACCTCAGGAGTGTACGCCTCGGCCCACCAACCGTCCAATTCCGAGAGATTGATGCCTCCGTTGACGAGCACCTTCATGCCGCTCGTTCCACACGCCTCCCAGGGTCGCCGCGGTGTGTTGATCCAGACGTCCACCCCCTGCACCAGATGTTCCGTTAACAGCATGTCGTAGTCGCTCAGAAAGACGATGTAAGGTCGTATCTCCGGCTGCCGGATGAAATGCGTCCATTCCTGAATCAGGGCCAACCCCGCCCGGTCCTCCGGATGGGCCTTGCCGGCGATGATGAGTTGCACCGGCCGCTCGGGATTGGTTAGCAGGCGAAGCAGCCGCTCCGGGTCATGCAGCAGCAGGTTCGGCCTCTTGTAGGTCGCGAAGCGCCGCGCAAAGCCCAGTGTCAAGGCGTTGGGATCAAACAGATGTTTCGCTTCGTCAATCGCCGCGGGCGACGCGCCGGAGGCGGTAAGTTGTCTGGACAATCGCTCACGGGCGTATTCAACAAGAGACTTGCTGGCGGCGATACGAAATTGCCACAGGGCGGCCTCGGGGACCCGGCGAATGTCCTCGTCCATGGTTTCCGTCGTTCCCAGCCAGCGGTTCTTTCCACAAGCTTCCGTCCAGAGATCGTCCGCTTCCGCCGAGTCCCAGGTCGGCATGTGGACTCCGTTGGTCACGTGGCCGACCGGGATTTCCTCTTGCGGCCAGTGCGCAAAAAGAGGCTCAAAGAGTTGCCGGCTGACTTCCCCGTGCAAACGACTCACACCGTTGACCGCCCCGCTCCCGCGGATTGCCAGATAGGCCATGTTGAAACTTTCCGACGAGTCGTTCGAATTCTGTCGGCCCAGGGCCAGCAAATCGCGGGGTGTTATGCCGAGCTTCTGCTCGGCATAGCCACCGAGGTAATGCTCGATGAGGGCCGGAGTAAAACGGTCAAACCCGGCGGCCACTGCCGTGTGGGTGGTGAACAGATTCCCGGCTCGAGTGACGGCCAGCGCGATGTCGAAGGGCTGCCCGGTCTCTTCCATGAAACTGCGGGCCCGTTCCAACACGGCAAAGGCCGCATGCCCTTCATTCAGATGACAGACTTCCGGCTGGATGCCGAGTGCACTCAGCAGTCGCCATCCGCCGATCCCGAGGAGCAGTTCCTGTTTGAGTCGCAGTTCCGGCCCGCCGCCATACAGCTCGCTGGTAATCCCTCGATGAGCGGGAAAGTTCGCCGCGTCATTGCTGTCCAAAAGGTAAAGCTTCACCCGGCCGACCTGGACCTGCCAGGCGCGCAGCCAGACCGAGTAACCGGGTAGTGCAATCTCCAACCGCAACCACTCGCCGTTCGCTTCACGCAAAGGCGTTATCGGCAACTGTCCGGGGTCGTTATACGGGAAGAGGGCCTGTTGCGCTCCGTCCTTGTCGATGACCTGGCGAAAATAGCCTTGCTGGTACAGCAGTCCCACGCCGACTACCGGCACGCCCAGGTCACTGGCCGCTTTGAGCTGGTCTCCGGCGACATTGCCAAGCCCGCCCGAGTAGATGGGCAAAGCTTCGCTCAACATAAATTCCATGCTGAAATAAGCGGCGCAGGTCAGGGGACCCTGCGAATGATTCTGCTGAAACCACGCCGGCGCCTCCACCGCTTGCCGCATGGTCTGAACCAGGCCGTCAACGTTTTTGCGAAAAACGGGATCGGCCAAAACGCGCTCGATCTGGTCGCGAGAGACCGTCTGGAGGACAACCCAGGGGTTATGCGTGATTTCCCATAGTTCAGGATCAAGCTGCCGCCATACCTCGTCGGTAGCATGATCCCACGACCAGCGCATATCCAGGGCCAGCTCCGCCAGGGAATCGAACCCCTCGATTTCCGAGGGCAGAAGGCTGTATATCGGGTGGCTGACACGTGTTTGTTTGCTCATGATTTCTCCTTCAGTTTTGGCTCGGACGGAATCCCTAGCTGCTTCGGGGAAGACAACAAAATGTCTGTCCGTCACGCTCGGCACACAGCTCGGACGTTCCGTCCACCGTCATGCCGCAGTTGGGATCCGTGGCGATATTGGTTTCATTTGGTTGGTTCAGCGGTATCTCAACTGCAATCCAGACAGCCGTGAACGATGATGACAAAAAAGCGAAACATTGGGGCGTTCAAAGGCCGGAATATCAGCCTGATGCCGCCTCCGTAATGATTTTAAAAATGGTGTTCTCCACTTCCTTCGCCACCCCTTTCAGTTGTGGCACGTTGAACATCGCCATCGGACAACATTTTTCTGAGCTCCTCTCCCTGTACACTTTCATTCTTCGAAAGGAGATGGGCCAAATCATCAAGGACGGTTCGTCGCTCCGAGAGGATTTTGCGCACGCGTTGATGCGCTTCTTCGATAAAGCGTGTGACCTCTTGGTCAATTTGGGCGGATTTGGCTTCACTGTAGTTTTTACCGGAAGAAAAATTGTCCGGGAGAAACATCGGCTGGCGCGGACGTTCATAGCTCACCAGTCCCAGGGAATCGCTCATGCCGTATTCCGTAACCGTGGACCGCGCAATATCTGTAGCCCGTTGCAAGTCGTTTTGAGCCCCGGTTGAGATTTCTTTAAAAACCAGTTCCTCCGCTACCCTGTCGCCCAAGAGAACGGCCAGCCGGTCCAGCAGCTCCGAGCGGGTCATTAAATAGCGGTTCTCGGTGGGTTGCTGCTGGGTGTATCCGAGAGCCGCAATTCCCCGGGGAATAATGGAGATCTTGTGCACCGGATCGGCATGCTCAACAGATTCAGCCACAATCGCATGCCCGGACTCATGGAAGGCGACAATTTCTTTCTCCTTTGGATTTATCACCCGGTTCTTTTTTTGAAGACCCGCAACCACCCGGTCGATTGCCTCGTCGAAATCCACCATCTCTACCATTTCTTTATTATTTCGGGCAGCCAGCAACGCGGCTTCATTGATGATGTTGGCCAGGTCTGCTCCCACAAAGCCCGGGGTACGACCGACGATCTTGCGGAGATCGACTTCGGGACCAAACACCACATTTTTAGAGTGAATTTTCAAGATGGCTTCCCGTCCATTGATATCCGGACGGTCTAAACGGCCTGGGCGCAACAACGCCGGGTCCAGAATTTCAGGCCGGTTGGTGGCGGCCATGATGATGACCCCTTTATTCGTCTCGAACCCATCCATCTCTTTCACCAGGCCGGGATCATTCACCCGGATCGTGGTGAATCCCTGTTCCGGATTTCCTTTTAGTGTTCCATTGATACTTTCCGGACCGATGGTCAATTTGACCACCTTGCCTTCTGCGATGTATTGTTTAAATTGACTGTAGGGAATCGTCTCCACTTTTGAAGAAAAATAGTATTGTTGCAGATAGGAAAATAAAAGTATGGCCGCCAGGGCATACCAGATGCTGAATCGAGTCTTCGGTGGCAACCCAGCCTTATTTTTCAATTGATCACTGGAGCCGAAGAGGGAACGAAGCTTATTCATGAGATTGTCTATTGGATCTTTATTTCCACTGGATGCCATTTTTGATTTTCCTATATTTTTTCTGAGATGACGTGCCATGCATTTTTAAAATTTAGGTCAAGGGGAGCATGTCGGTCAATAAGACTTCCGGCCAGCTCACTGCTTGCAAAACCGCCTCACTTTTTAAAAGTAATCTATCGGCTGACTTTTAACCAAAGGCGTTTGACTAAAATCAGAAAAGATAGTTTTTCAAGTCCGTCATGGACTTCACGATATCCAGGATTGCCTCGTGCATACCATCGGCGCTGGAGCTTATTTCCGAATATAATGGTCCAGATCTTGGCGGGGTTTCCATTCCGAAATCAGGTTGAAAACATTCTTGTCTTCGATATCACAGAAGATGCCATAGTTCAGATATCCGCCTTTTTCCCCGGTGACTCAACCATTGATAAAAGCGTTTGCATAACTCTTTCTGTTTTTCCATGAGAGAGCGCATTGTTTTTCTGATCATGATCATGAGAGCATGCCTTCGGCTAAAGCAAAACCATGACGCCGGATGCGTCAGACCAATATTAAAATATTCCCCTGTGGCCCTGAATTGAAACTTGCTGCTATCAGTATGTTTGGACGGAGGTCACCAAGGATGTCCAACGTCGCTTTCTAAATTATTTCTCCTTGCAGGTTGAAATGCCCAGCGCCGCATAAGGAGGGCACCATCCGATCAAACCTGTTATCATCGGTATTACCCCCAGATATGCCCAAGGTGTTTTGGGTCCCCAGAAAGCAAGGGAAACTATGACAATGCCGGCTGTTATCCTGATGATTCTTTCAATACCACCGATATTCTTCTTCATGACCGTTCCTCCCTTTTGGGTTGGTTCTTATCGTGCCAAGGCCACTACTTCCGCCAGTTCATCCATCCGGATCTCATCATTCCAGGACCGTGTTCTTCATAGTCATCTGTGTACATCCTACTATGGCCATAAGCGCCATTACCAGTAAAAAAACAACCATTAGCAATTTCTTCATTATTGGTTCCCCCATTTTTTTCCATAATTTATTATTTTTATATATGATTCGTTTCCTCTGTATTTTTGATTATTTAAGTGCATCTTAAAATTTGTTACCCCAAAATAGATTTAAGATCCTCGTCAGCCGATGAAATCGGTTTGATGTCAAAATTTTTAACCAAATTCTAATACATCATCAAGTTTCGTGCCAAGCAGGATGAATCTGAGTAATATTCATATATCCGATTGATTTTTAATTGAATAATAAGATCAAAGCGGTCGGAAATATAGGGATGAATTAACACAAAAGAATGGTCATATATTACTAATGGTCATATATGACACATTTTTGGTATCTCTGAAGGGGTGCTAATGATTTTATGAGGGAATACGAATTGGCAGTCGACTGCCTGAGGAAAATCGGGGGAAATGGGCAGCCTAAGGCATGCGGATACCCAGTTTTCGCATCCGGGCGCGTGAAGTGTTGGGGTTGAGCCCAAGGATTTCTGAGGCACCGTTTTTCCCGCTAACTTTCCAGCGGGTATCCTCAAGTATCCAAACAATGTGGTCACGTTCAACCGTTTCCATTGTTTTCGGGGGCCGTCTTTAGATTTTTTAGAAGGTTTATCCAGGTTATCCATTTGGAACAGTTTGTTTTCCGAAGAGTTGATCACCGCCCGTTGATATCCAATTTGTTGGAGAAAAGGGGTCCAGGATTCAAGGAATCAAGGGGTCAAATGATTCTAAACACTTTTATTCAGCTTCCTGCTCCGTTTCCAACCCGTAGGAAGACGTTCGTGCAGAACATGCACAAATCTTTTAAAATAGTCTGCTGATATTTGTCATAAGATGAAAATATCAGCCATCCCCAAAAACCTGCGATATTTCTGAGTGTGCCACGAGCGCACTTTAAATATAAAGAAAGTGTGCGTAATTGCGCAAAAGATGAGGGTAGGCCCCTCGGAACCGGCTTGCAGGAGCAGGTTTTAAACCGCCTCAAGCTGCGCCGGTAAAGAGCCGGTGTGGTGAGCATTAAGGGTTGGAAATTGCAATTGTGGAATTTTTCGTCATTAGAGGATATTGTCAAGCGAATCAATCCGGTGATTAGGGGTTGGTTGAATTATTATGGCAGGTATCGCAAATTGGCACTTTATCCCATCCTTCGTCAGATTGAGCATGCCTTGGTTCGTTGGGCGATGCGGAAATACAAAAGGCTGCGAAACCTACTGGCTCAAAGCGATCCACTGGTTAGGTTATGATATCCACTACCTTTAAAACCAGATGCGTTCCGGAAGAATTTAATTTTAAGGATAGGGCGTTATTTTATATCCCCAAGTATACTTCTCTCACATGGTCGTTGGCCGTCAACTCCTTTCCGGTGCCTTCGAGGACGTTTCTACCGTTCTCTAGAACATAGGCTCGATCGCACATGGCCAGCGTTTGGGTGACATTCTGCTCTACCAAAAGGATGGTCACGCCTTCCCGGTTGATTTTTTTGATTAAATCAAAGATGTTTTGTACCAGGATGGGTGACAGGCCTAAAGACGGTTCGTCGAACATCATCAACTTCGGACGCGACATTAATCCACGACCCACTGCCAGCATCTGCTGCTCGCCGCCGGAAAGGGTGCCGGCCATTTGTTTTCTTCTTTCTTTAAGTCTCGGAAACAGGAAATAGGCATATTCCATGGTTTCGCTTCGTTTACTCTTGGATTTGCCGTAAAGGGAACCCATAATCAGGTTTTCCTCGACGCTCATTTCCGGAAAAAGACGCCGTCCTTCGGGAACGTGAACAATCCCCTGTTCGATGATCTTGTTGGGAGGCAAGTGGTGCAGGCGAATAGCATTAAATTCGATGGTGCCGGATGCCGGCGTCAACAAAGAGGAGATGGTTTTGAGTGTTGTGCTTTTCCCGGCTCCGTTGGCCCCCACCAAAACCAGGATTTCTTTCTCCTTGACCTCAAAGGTGACATCCCAGAGAACTTGTAGGTCTCCGTAAAAGACGTTGATTCCGTTAACCTTGAGCATGCTGTTCTCCCAAATAGGCCTCGATCAACGCCGGGTTGTTGGCGACTTCCTGGGGAGTTCCCTCCGCAATGGTTTGGCCGAAGTTGATAGCGTGAATTCGATCCGATATGGTCATGATGACCTTCATGATATGCTCCACGATCAGGATGCCGATCCCATTGTCCCTGATTTTTTTAATCAGATTGATGGCCTCATCAAGTTCACCCGGATTCAAGCCTGCTGCGACCTCGTCCAGAAGCAATAGGTCCGGTCTTGTCGCCAGTGCCCGTGCAATTTCAAGGCGTTTCCTCCCGGCGATGGGCAGATTTTTTGCCAGCTTATCTTTCCGGTCTGCAAGATTACAAAATTCCAGAACGCTTAACGCTTCATCCTTTGCTTCCTTAATAGTATTGACGCGGCAAAACGCAGAAGCCGTAACATTCTCCAAAACCGTCATTTGGGCCAGAGGTTTGACAATCTGAAACGTCCGTCCGATACCCAGATGACAAATTTGATGGGTTTTCAACCCGATGATGCTTTTTCCTTTAAACAGAATGTCTCCGGATGAAACCGGGAAAAATTGATTGATACAATTGAATGTTGTGGTTTTTCCACTGCCGTTGGGACCGATGAGGCCGAGAATCTCTCCTTCTTCCACGTTAAAGGAGACATCATTGATCGCCAGAAGCCCTCCAAAAGCCTTGGTAAGATGTTCTACTTCAAGAAGTGCCATAATCCTTTCTTATCATCCAATGATCTCGACGGCTTCATTATAGACACATGCTATCAATATCCCCATGTTTTTATCCAGTCCACCGGATACACAAATGTTTTGGTCGCATGATCGGTCGGCCAGACCACTTCCAGTTTCCCATCGATCCACTGAACCACATAGGCAGTCGCCTTGTTCTGGTTCGTCATATTACCCCAGTTGATAAACTTCACCGGCCCGAAGACGGTCATCATATCGGTTTCGGAAAGGGCTTGTTTAATATCCGTGTTAGTAAAAGACGTGGTCCTTTTTAACACATCCGCAATCACGTAACAGGCGGAATAAGCCTCAGTCCCGTAATACATGGTGGACTTGTTGTATTTTGTCTCGAATTTTTTATAATAATCCATGGCCCCGGGAAACGGGAGAACTTGATTCCATAGTGTCGTTGAAATGACCTTTTCGGAAGCAATTCCCGCATTTTGCATAAATTCCGGCAGGGTAAAGCCTCCGGCACCCTCGATCATAACGACCTTGTCTTTTGTGATGAGCTTTTCAACCACAAAACGACCCACTTCCAAACGGCCCGTATCGTCTTTAATAACCAGTTCGAGTTTTTTCCCGTTAATGCCTCCGGAAGCATTGATCTCTTCCAAAGCCAGGTCAAAAGACTTTTTTTCGATGTCACCGAACTCGGCCTGGGATCCGGTGAGGGGTAAAAGGATACCCACCTTTACCGTATCTTCCGCCAATACATTCTTTTCCAACAGGCCAAGGATACAAAAGATACTGATCAAACAGACCATAAATCTTTTCATAAAAGTACCTCATCGAATATAGTTAAAATACAAGTTTCGTACCTTTAATTTATATCAACGTCAATAAAGAGTAGCAGGATGGGAAAATTTTTTCTGGTGTTTGAAACTCGAATAGTTGATCACCCGTTTGCCATGTTGTTTATGCAACGTTAGGGTTTATATGTCGTGGTATTGAAGTATCGTTTTCTGGGGACAATTAATGCAGGGTTTAAAGCCACGTCTTACGCTCAATGCTACAAGCCCAAATAAATCTCTTTGATCTCCTGGTTTCGAAGCAACTCCTGGGAATTTCCTTTTATCTCAACTCTTCCGGTGGAGAGAACATAACCATAATGAGAATTATCGAGGGCCAGTTGTACATCCTGTTCAACCAATAGAACGCTGGTGCCCTGTTGATTAATCTCTTTTACATTATCAATCAGATCATCGACAATCAGCGGGGCGAGTCCTAATGACATCTCATCGATTATAATCAGTTTTGGGTTTCCCATGAGGCCTCGAGCAAATGCACACATCTGCTGTTCTCCTCCGGAGAGGCTGCCGGTTTTCTGCTTCCGCCGTTCTTTTAATCGAGAAAAGATCTGGTAGATTCTTTCCAGTTCCGGTTGTAGATTTTTAGATTTTTTCCTCCTGAATGCTCCCATCATCAGGTTTTCTTCCACCGTCATTTGGGGAAACAGTCTTCTCCCCTCCGGAACCTGAATAATTCCTTTGGCGACGATTTCTTTGGAAGCCATACGGGTAATATTTTCTCCCTGGAAGATGATGTTGCCGCTATACGGGTTTAAAATCCCGGATACGGTTTTAAGCAATGTTGATTTCCCGGCGCCGTTAGCCCCCACAAGAGCGACGATCTGTCCTTCTTCAATTTGAAGGTTGATATCCCAAAGCACCTGAACATCTCCATACCCCACATTCAGTTCTTTGATTTCAAGTAACACCGCCTGTCTCCCTTTAACCTAACACACGCCGGAACAAAATAGAGTTTACCCTATCGTTGCAAAAGAGGGTTTAATGGGTGAGTTCTTTATACCGTCTTCCCAAGTAGGCCTTAATTACCGTCTCGTCGTTTAAAACGTCTTCCACCGCCCCGTCGGCAATCTTTTCTCCGTGGTGGAGCACAAATATCCGGTCACAAACATTCTTGATCGCTCGCATAACATGCTCGATAATTAAGATGGTCATACCGCTTTCTCGAATCTTTTTGATGAGTTCAACCGCCTGATCAATTTCACCAAAATTGAGCCCGGCCATGACTTCATCAAACAAAACCAGTTCAGGTTCCATGGCCAAGGCTTTTGCCATTTCCAGCCGTTTTCGTGACGCCACGCTCAACTGATCCGCACCTTTGTTCATCTGATCTGCAAGACCGACAAATTCTAAGATTTCCTCTGCCCTTTGAATCGCTTGTTTTGCGGATTTGTTTTTTCCCCCGGCACCATACATGGCGCCTACCGCTGCATTTTCTTTTACCGTCATTCCGGGAAACGGCTTGACAATCTGAAAAGTTCGGCTGATTCCCATGCGGCCGATCTGATATGGTTTTTTCCCTGATATTTGCTTTTCTTTGAAAAAAACATCTCCTTCTGAAGGCGCATAGACCCCGGCAATAACATTCACCAGGGTGGTCTTTCCGGCGCCGTTGGGACCAATAAGACCCAGGATTTCACCTTGTTGAAGATAAAAATCAACATCGCCCACGGCAACAAGTCCTGCAAAGCGTTTTGTAATATTTTTGCCTTCAAGAATGGCCATAAATTCAAACCTGTTTATATACGATGCCGGCGTATATTTTCCAAAAAGTAAGAAATTCCGAATTTTCGCTGAGTGATAAGATCAATCAACCCCTTGGGTGTAAAAACAATGGCCAGAATGACCACGGTTCCAAAAAACAGTGTATGCGCCACAAGGAAATAGTTTGAAAGGGTCTCTGATATGATTTCTATACCGAAAGCACCGATCAAAGGTCCAAACAACTTTCCCATTCCGCCGAATACGGCCATCACGATCATTTTTACGGTGGTATGAACGGTAAATACTGCATCGGGTTTGAGAAACGCTTGCTGATAGGCATAAATACTGCCGGCAAGCCCGGTGAAAAATCCGCTCAGGGCAAAAGCGATGGTTTTGGACAACGTTGCATTGATTCCCACTGAATTTGCCGCATCTTCGTCTTCCCTGATGGCAATCAGTGAATACCCTAACTTGGCATTAAGCATAAGATAAGTGATAAAAAGGGTCATTATTAGTGTCCCCAACATCATATAGAAAAAGAAATAATATTGGCTCTTGATGGATAAGTCGAGCATGGGAAGATAGATGCCGGAATTTCCTTCCGTTATTTCAAGATTTTGGACCAGAGCCTTCATTGCCTCGGCAACGCCTAACGTTGCAATGGCAAAATAATGACCCCGAAGACGTAAAACAGGAAGTCCGATGAGAACGGCAAATAAAGCTGCACCGCCGCCGGCCGCCAGATAGGCGATTGCAAAAT
This sequence comes from uncultured delta proteobacterium, assembly GCA_963731025.1. Lineage (GTDB taxonomy): Bacteria > Desulfobacterota > Desulfobacteria > Desulfobacterales > UBA11574 > UBA11574. Next base: position 25,401 of record CAVSVL010000014.1, read on the forward strand.
GCAGTCCTGCCTTTTCCATCAAAACCGCCGTAATATAAGCACCGATTCCAAAAAAAACGACATTGCCGAATGAGGCGTATCCCGTATAACCGCCGATGATGTTCCATGCGCTGGCCATAATGGCAAACATCAGGATATCCGTCCCGAATCGAATGATAAAATTGTTGTTGACCAAAGGAAACAGAACGACGATCAGTAAAATGAGTCCACAGATCAAGAAATTCCGAAACGTTTTCTTCTCCATGTTTAGTCTGCCCCTCCGAGAATCCCTTTCGGCCGGATAATCAAGACCAACACCAGAATGGTAAAGCTTATCAGATTTGCATAGGTCGATCCAAACCAGTTGGTGCCAAAGGCTTCGGTGATGCCTAAAGCCAGCCCCCCTATGATCGGGCCGAGCATGCTACCCAACCCGCCGATAATGACGACCACAAATGATTTAAGGGTGAGTTCTCCACCCATCATCGGACTGATGGGAAAAAGGATAGACCAAAGGGTTCCGGCAGCACCTGCTGCAGCGACACCCAGCCCGAATGTTATCGCATAAGTGTTGGCAACATCCACACCAACGAGACGCGCTGCATCAAGATCCTGAGACGTAGCTCGTATCGAACGGCCCAAGTTGGTTCGGTTCAATATGTAGAAAAATATAAGACTGATGACAATGACCAGAAGAAATGCCAGCAGGCGAATGGTTGGAATCGTTACCCAGTTACCAAAGGAAAAGTTTGCAGCGCCGTAAGCGATCTTTACTTTTCGAACATCTGCAGTCCATGAAACCAGGGCAAGGTTATTAATGAAAATTTCAATACCGAAAGCAAGAATCAGGGTGATAAATGCACTGGCCCGAATGACGTAGTTGATTAAATATTTTTGAACCCCGAATCCGAGGACAAAGAGAAGCGCCATGGAAAATACCAGGCTCACAAAAGGGTCTATTCCGAAAATCGTAAAGAGCCAGTAAGTTGCAAACGCACCGAGCATGATAAAAGACCCGTGGGCGATATTGATGATGTCCATCACGCCCCATATCAGAGACATCCCTATGGCCATCAAGGCATAAAGACCACCCTTTAGAATACCGTTTACAAGTATTTGAAGCAGCATTGACAAATATCCTTCTGCAAGGCATCTACACCTGCAAGACATCCGGAGCGAATGTTCTCCGGATGTCTTGCTCTAATGTTGCAAAGGTCGGTGGAATAGCTCCATGTGAATCTTCACATGATACACTTTCCGGTTGAAATGGGGAGGAATATGGATTCCTCCCCTCTATCAACCGGTTTTATCCACGGGATCGGTACCCGAACTTATTATCTCATTTTCCAGCTTGGAATAGGATAGACGGGTTCCTTAGTACCATTGGGATAAACCTGGTATATTTCACCGCCTAATATTTGCAATACGACGCTGGTCCCCTTAATCTGACCGTTTTCGCTGAACTCTACGTTTCCATAAATCGTACTTAGTTTTGTTGCTGCAATGGCGGCCCTGACTTTTTCCCTATCCAGTGTTCCTGCCCGTTCAATGGCATTTTTGTAAACAGCAACATCGGCAATACCGGAGGCATTGTGATAATCCGGATCATAATTAAATTTTGCTTTAAACAGCTTAACAAATTCTGCTGAATCTTTAAAGAGGAATCCTTTAAAATTCATTTGTGTGGACCAACTGGCAACGCCGTAAATATATTCCGCATCTTTTCCGAGAGATTTTCGAAAATCTGCTTCAGAGGGGCCCACCGTCATGCTGATGAGTTTTGGACTGACGTTGAGTTCTTTGGCTTGCTGGGTAAAATTAAGTGATTCTTCGGTGTGGCCTGCCACTAAAACAACGTCTGCTTTTAACGCCTTTATTTTGGTGAGCATGGAGTTAAAATCCGTAGCTCCTTCTGCATATTTTTCATATAATACCACATCAAATCCCATCTCTTTTGCCAATTTGTCGGTCCCTTCGGCAACGCTCACATCAAATTTGTCATCCGAATATAAAATTGCGATGGTTTTGGGTGCCGGACTAAATGTTTTCAGCATCTCCAGTGTGGATTTAAAGTACTGGCCTGCCGGCGGAAGGGTCCCAAAAATATATTTGTTTCCCCGGCTGAATATTTTCCCGGAAGCCCCGCCGCCTTCAATCATGGGAACTTTGTAGCGCTGGGAAACAAGGCTGTCAGGGATGGTAACACCGCTGGAATAGGGGCCCAGAAGGAAGTGGACCTTATCTTCGGAAATGAGCTTTTCAACAAGTTTAGAGCTTTCAGTCGAATCACTTTTGTCGTCATAATAAACGATTTTCAACTGGTATGTTTTCATACCGACCTTTACACCGCCGTTCTTGTTGATCTGTTCAACAGCCATGTCATAGGCATCTCGATAAAGTTTTCCGGACCGACTCAATTTCCCCGTAAAGGATATGGCACATCCCAGCTTAATCACTTTTTTGCCGGCTGCCTGGGCAAAATGTCCGAAACTCAAAACCAGAGCGACCGTCAAAAAACCATATAAAAAATTTTTCAGCAATCTTTTCATAATAATCCCTCCTTGTAATTTGACACTAATTATAAATTTAAGAGAACATACGGCATACAGTACAAAGCTACCAACCCATGAACGGAGTGTCAACAGACAGATTCTGATTTTACTGTAAGAAATTTTCTGACAAAATAGATAATTAGATTTGATGTCATGCCTCAATAATCCGATTCTGGATGGCAAAGCGTGAAAGCTCCGCGTTATTTCGCAAATCGAGTTTTTTGAGCAGGCGTGATCGATACGTATCGACGGTTTTAATACTGATATGGTAAGATTCGGCAATTTCGCGATTGGTATGTCCAAGAGCAAGCCGTCTGAGAACCTGAAGCTCCCTCATGGACAGCGAGTCCATCAAAGATCTTCCGCCGGCACCCCGTGCCACCCGTAATGCCAGCAATTCTGCGGCCTCATCCGTGAGGTATCGATAACCGGCATATACTTTTCGTATCGCTTTTACCAGCTGCTCCGGCGCCGATTTCTTGGTGAGATATCCCATAGCGCCGGCTTCGAAGGCCCGAACAACATACTGTTCTTCCTCATACATGGTTAAAATGATGATCGGTAATTTTGGATAAAAAGACTGAAGCTGGCTGACAACTTCCAATCCATCCATATCCGGCATGGAGATATCGACAACCGCCACATCCGGATGGGTTTTATGGACCTGTTGAATCGCCTTCCTGCCGTCGGCCGCCTCTGCGACCACCTCCATATTTTTACTTTCTTCCACAAGCCGGCGCAAGCCGGCTCGAACGATGCTATGGTCATCCGCCAGTAAGACCTTGATCATATCACCCCTCTAACGTGACCATCGATGGGGATCTTTAAATTTACCCGTGTTCCCTTGCCGACACCTGATTGAACATCCAAAACGCCCCCCACAAGCGTCGCACGTTCACGCATGCCCACAAGACCCAGCGCTTCTGCTTCCGATACTTTGCTTGTGATGAATCCGCGGCCATTGTCAATCACGGTTAATTTCAAAATATGTCGTTCGTTTTGCAGAATAACTTCGACCCGGCCTGCAAAGGCATGTCTCGCCACATTGGTCAGCGTTTCTTGAACAATACGATAAACGGCAGTGGCCACCGTGTCTGTGATGTGAGGAATATTGCCGTGCTCAAACACGCACGTAATCCCTGTACGTCTCTCAAAATCGGCCGTAAACCATTCCAAGGCATCCACAAGCCCCAGATTATCCAATACTCCCGGACGTAATCTTAGGGCCAAACCACGAACCTCTTCAATGGTTTTATCTATCAGCTCGCACATCAAGGAAACACGCTGGGCAGCTTTGGCATCGGTCTGTTTCAGTCGGCTTCTAAGCCATACCGAATCCATGCGCAACGCTGTCAGGACCTGTCCAAGTTCGTCATGCAGCTCCCGGGCAATGGCGGAACGCTCCTTTTCCTGATTGGTCATCATACTGCCGGAAAGGCGTCTGAGCTGGTCGAGAATGCTGCTGATTTCTTTTGTCCGCTGTTCAACCTGCCATTCAAGATCCTTTGAATGGCGGCTGAGTTCTTCTTTGGCTATTTTAAGCGCTTCTTCCGCTTGATTTCGCTCGGTGACGTCAATGGAAACCGCCAGAGATCGAGTGATGTTTCCTTTGTTATCCCGATCACCGATGGCGCTGAGCATCACATCAATGATTTTGCCGTTTTTCTTTACAAACTGATACGGTATATCCTTACAGATGCCGGTCTTAAAAAATGCGGGAAACACGGTCGTTTCAGCAAGATTGCGCGAATTTTCCGTGAAAAATCGGGTAAGCTTTTCCCCGATAACTTCTTGGCGTTCATATCCCATCACTTCCAGCCAATTGTCACTGACGCTGATTAACCGACCTTTAGCGTCAACGGAATGGAGCATGGCGGGGGTGTTGTGATAAATGGAGCGGTATCGCTTTTCACTCTCCCGCAACGCGCTCTCAAAAAGTTTGCGCTGGACGATTTCATCGCTGGCCTTTCTGTAAAGAAGAAAAACGGCAAATCCTACAAATACACACAATGCCAGAACAATGGGCCCTGTGATCTTGATCAGCGGACCGGAAATGATTTTGGAAACTGCTTTAAGGTTACGCAGATAAACAACACTCCAGCCCGGATAATTATTCAACGGCAGCCTTTGCATCAGGTATCGATTCCCCAGCAGATCCTGTGCATATTTATCCCCCTTCATTTCCAGCCCGATCCAGTTCCATGGCCCTTTGCCAAATTGAAGAGAAGCGGAAATCCGGGATACTTTTTCCGGCGAAAGCTTCCATAATGCATGAAATAGCCACTCTTTATAATTAGAAATAAAAATAATACCATCAGGATTAACCACCAGCACGATTTCTTCTGTGGGAGGAGGTAAACTCTTTTCAACACGCCCGATGGATGCCTTTATGACAACAACTCCCATTGGATGTTTTTGCCCTTTTTTATTCACCGGATGGCTATAGTAAACTCCTCGTTTGTCGGAAGTCACACCAAGGGCCAAATACGTTGCGGGCGTCCCCTGGATGGCTTTTTGAAAATATGGCCGAAATGAAAAGTTTTTTCCTACAAAACTGTCCGGGTCTCTGCGATTGCTGGATGCGATGGTATTCCCGTTAGTGTCCATCAAGTAGCATACATCTGTTTTCAGGCTCGCATTGAAATGGTCAAGCATCACATTTGCCTTTGCAATGGAGTTGTCATTTGGCTTGGTCAATGCAGCATGAAATTCATTCATTCCGGCCAGTGTTTTTGACGGTCTTATGTTTTCCGAAAGAAATGAAGACAGATTCTTCTTAATCAGTTCTGCATGTGTCGCGGCCTGGCGCTCGACCTCCTGAAATGCCGATTTTTTCAAAGACGAATAATAAAAATATCCTCCGGTTGAAGCTGATAAGAAGGTCAGCAGAGAAAGTACCAGCAGGATTAAACGAAGCTTCATATCCTTAATCTTATTTTCCAAGGAAACCGATCCCTTCTTGCGCTTCATTGTTTTGAAAAACTTGCAGAAACCGGCCTTCGCTAGAAGACGGAACGTGAACGACATGGACAACTGTTTGGTATGATTCAAACTCTGCAGCCATAGAAGAGAGCTGGTTGGAAGATTCCGTAAAAAATTTCTCATTAAAGATGGTATCGGTCTGGTCGGGGAAAATGGCCACCGGAGCGATTTGAGCTTCCACAAGATCGTTAAAAAAGTGCGTGCCAAAGGATACCTCGGGTGTGTAATCCTCTCTTGCAAAGGCCACTTCACCTAAGATTAACGTATGATTGATATCCTCATAGCCGACACGCACGCCAAGATTGATATCGTTGCTTCCCCACCGGCCGGGCCCGAAAAGGGCAAAACGTTTATCATGAAGGAGCCTGTTGAGACGGCTGATCACGCGGCCGATGGCTAATTTTTCGTCATAGGTGGAAAGCCTTCCGTAACATCTCGGGCATACATAAACAATATATTCAATGTCGGAGACGTTGGTGTTTAACACCACATGACTATTGGTAAAAATAATCTGCTCTTGTGAAAGATCCTTTGGCAACTCCACCTCACCGATATCCTGGCTCACCGCCAGAGATCGACACTGAAGAATATAAAGATGCTCATCATCCCAGGCAAATTCGATATCTACGGGACGGCCGTAAGCCTCCTGAAGTTGCCGGAGCATTTTTTTCATTAAAGAAGGAAAAACCGTTTTGGAAAGCAGGTTCTCAAAGGTCAGACAGGTTCCCACGGGATTAATCGGCTGTCCTTTAAACATGGGTGCGGAAAGATGGCCATCCTGATTGACCGATACCGTCCAATAAAGATCCGGGTGGGATATTTCTTTTAAAAGCGTACTATAGGGGATCGATTCCTGTTGACCGTTTTCAAGATTGAGCACATCGACGATCTTTTGTGAATATTTCATGATCTGCTGGGCTTCCACTTCCGGTCGAAGAAGGGGATGGCTCAAATGAATCATTCGAGCATAATCCTCTCCGGTACGGTCCACGGCCCGTGTCCCAAGGCCGAAAACCATTCGCACCAGCCCGTCTTCTTTGTTTATGCGGGAAGTCCAGGTATAAGAACTGTAAGAAAACCCGACCCCTGCCGCAAGGGGGAAAAAATACTTGCCGAATCGGCGGCCCACGACTTTTTGCACCAGAACACTCATTTTTTCATCAAAATCGAGCAGGTTATGATTACGACGGTACAAAATGGGGCCGGGGCCGAAAGTGCTCATGTGGACCTGTTTGAGCCCCCAGATGAATTCGTTGAGGCGTGTTTGAATATCTCCCCGGTTGGCCACAAAAAAGGAATCGTATTTACCGGAAAAGGCATACCCGAAGTTGTCCTCCAAAAAACTTGAAGACCTGAGGATCAGGGGATGCTCACCGATTTTTTCTAAAAATTTGCGGAATTCTTCAATCGTGTCCGGTGGAAAAGACGACTGTTTGAAAAGCGCTGAGATGTTTTTGTACTCTTCTTCAATCTGTTCTCGAGATTTGTATTTCTGACTGTGAAACTGATCGAGATTGTTGTAATCGAGAAAATCGGAAAAGATGCCGGAGCTGAAATAATATGATTCCGGAATTCTGACGTATTTGTCTATTTCAGGATCTCCCGAAGTGAGCATGGGAACGAGAATTTTATAGGCCAGAAACATACCGGCAGCCTTACCGCCGATCTTTCCTGGCCGTCGATGGCTCCAGTAAATATTGTCCACCAATTCATCGACGTCCCGGATGGTGATGTAATGTTTGGCGACACCGATGAACGGCAGCTGGTTGGAGATAAAATGGTTGATCAGAGCGACCCTGACCCCTTCCGCTTCATTGGGAGATATATAGAGATCTCCCATGGGAATCTCGCAGAATTCCTTGAGGGCCTGTTTGATGTTTTTTGAAGTAGCCCCTTCCTTGTTGATGACCCTGTTCAGATGTTTGAACCGGTCCTGCTTTCGAGCCAGATTGATGTGGTTTTCGATCCCCGTTTCTTTGAAAAAACTGGCAAAATAAAGATCGATGAGAACGCCCACATATTCACGGATATTTTCCTCGTGAAGTTCCCGACCTTCGGCACGAAGTTTTTCCATGGCCGCCTGCTCGATCTCTTCTTCGGTGGCGATCCCTCTTTGAGTCAATGCAGATAAAAAGAGTTTTCGTGTTGAATCGAGAAGATGCGGATATTGCATCAACTTGGTGAATATGCGGTAGGTTTTGACCAGATCCAGTTCTTTTTGATCTTTAATGATAAACCTCCTCTATAAGTACTAATATGTAAATTAGAGACTCGACCTAAATCTTACCAATGAAAATGCTTCCTAATCCTTCTCGCAAAGTGCCTAAAGTTTGAAGTGATCTAAAGTGCCTAAAGTTGAGGTAGCGCTACCGGGCTGACATTAAAATATAATTGGGCAAAAGGGGGTTTTTTTCAAAGGTTTCACACTATACCCACCCTCTTAGCCTGCAAGCCTCAGCCACTCTGACCACAGACACCAGATAAGCGGCCTGGCGCATATTGACCTTCTCCTGGAGCTGCATCTCGTGAACCCCTCTGAACGCAAGGGTCATCTTCTCGTCGAGCCGGCGATGAACTTCTTTTATATCCCAGTAATAATTATACGTATTTTGAACCTGTTCGAAGTAAGATACTGTCACGCCGCCGGCATTGGCCAGAAAATCAGGGAGTACGATCACCCCCTTATCATACAGGATGTCGTCCGCACCCGGCGTCGTCGGCCCGTTTGCCAACTCACATAAAATGTTGCATTTAATCTTTGGGGCGTTTTTTTCCGTAATGACATTTTCCAAAGCCGACGGAAACAGTACCGTCACATCGAGTTCCAATAAGTCTTTATTGGAAATGTCATCTGCACCTGAAAATCCTTTCAAAGTACCGTTACTGAGTTTATAGTCGACGAGCTCCCGGGCATCGATCCCTTTGGCGTTATAAACACCGCCTTTGGAATCCGAAGCTGCCACGAGTTTCAGTCCCAAAATTTCTTCACCGAGGAGTGCGGCATACTGACCGGCGTTTCCAAAACCTTGTACCGCCATGGTTTTGCCCTTTAAATCGATTTTGTAAACACTGGCGGCTTCACGGGTCACATAAATCCCCCCTCTTGCGGTGGCATCCCCCCGTCCCTGAGAACCGCCGAGGGGAATTGGTTTTCCGGTGATGACGCCCGGATGTTTCTCACCCACAATGGTTTCGTATTCATCCATCATCCAGGCCATGATCTGAGGCGTGGTATACACATCCGGCGCCGGAACATCCTTGGTAACGCCGAGTGTTCTCGCAATAGCACGGATATAGGCACGGGCAAGACGTTCCTTTTCCGTTGCCGACAGTGCCTTGGGATTACAAATCACCCCGCCTTTTCCGCCGCCCAAGGGAATATCCACAACAGCCGTTTTCCAGGTCATCCATGCTGACAGGGCACGTACCGTATCAATGGTTTCATCGGGATGCCACCGGATGCCGCCTTTTGCAGGTCCGCGTGCGGTGTTGTAAGCAACCCTGAACGCATGGAATATTTTTGTTGAACCGTCATCCATTTTCACCGGAAGTACGACTTTTAGTTCTTGCATGGGCCACCGCAGTAATTCGTGCATGGCAGGGTCCAACCCCAGTCTTCGGGCAGCATCGTCAAGCTGCTCCTGGGCGATTTTAAAGGGATTGAGGGCATCTTTCATGGCAGGCTCCTTTTAGTTTTTTATTGGTTATGGGTCATTGATGGTTCGTCATTTGTTGCAGACATTTTATATTAACCCATATGAATGTATTATTTCAAGCCCTTAAAAAATCTTATAACCATTCTTGTTAAACTGTGTTATCGTTTGGTATCGTATTTTATATAAGAATTTTATAGAGGTGAAGTGACGGAAATTAACCTGATTTACATAACCGCCGGTAGTAAAGACGAAGCTGTAATGATCGGAAAAGCGCTCATCAAAGCCGGACTGACCGCTTGCGTCAACATTATCGAAAACATGTACGCCATTTAAATGTGGAATGGAAAACTCCAAGATGACATTGATGTATAAAATCCAGCAGAAGTTTATACCTATGTAGCTGTTTCTTTTCTGGGAGCTACTTTTTCATTTATTAAGTTGGGCGGCCGGGTTCCTTTCAAACCTTCCGCCATATTCCTTGCCGCCATCTTTGCCATCCGCAATCTTGTTTCGATAGAAGCACTTCCGATGTGGGGTGCCAACACCACGTTTTCTTTGATTTTGATAAGTTCCGGATGAACACTGGGCTCTTCTTCGAACACATCCAGGGCTGCGCCTCTGATTTGGCCGGCCTTGATGGCTTCAGCCAAGGCTGCTTCGTCCACAACCGGCCCTCTGGAGGTGTTTATTATAATGGCAGTGTTTTTCATTGCCTTGAATTCTTGGGTCGAAAACATATGTTTTGTTCTCTCTGTCAGGGGGACATGAATACTGATAAAATCACTAATGGCAAGAAGTTCGTCGAATTCTACAAATTTGGCGCCATATTCTTTCTCCGCCCTTTCTTTTCTAGAAACGCTATAGTAAATGACCCGCATGTCAAACCCTTTTTTCGCTCTTTTGGCCACCGCCTGTCCAATGGCGCCCATACCGACGATACCTAACGTTTTTTCATAGATGTCTACCCCCATATGAGGCTGCATGAGTTGCCAGTTTTTGAATTTTCCAGCCCTTGTGTATCGATCGGCTTCAGGTATCCTGCGGGCGGCGCCAAGCATCAGGGCAAAGGCCAAATCGGCCGTTGTCTCCGTCAGCACACCCGGGGTGTTGGTCACCATAATACCCCGTTGGGTCGCAGCGGCGATATCGATATTGTCATATCCCACGGCAATGTTGGAGATTACCTTAAGAGACGGAAGTTTATCCATGACCGCAGAATCAATGCTATCGTTGAGCAAACAGATAAGCCCCGCCTTTCCGTGAGCCCTTTTAACCAGTTCCCGAGGGGGCAGAATTCTGTCCGAGTCATTGATATCAATGGTATGCTCTTCTTTAATCAATATGTCTACGGCATCTTGAAAAACACTTCTGGTAATAAAGATTTCAGCCATTTTGTAATAGTCTCCTCACATTAGTGTTAAAGGAGCCTCGGGTGTGATTAAATTTTTGCTGGAAGCTGTTTGAGTGGATTAGGGATCGTTGTGAAAAAACCCTTCTCGATTCGAGGTCATGAGAACACATTGTCTTAAACCGATCTCCCTTATCAAATACAACACCTGTTTTTTCATTACGGACCCTTATCCACGAGTTCTTTCAGAAAAAATTTAATCACACCTGAAGTGAGTCCTGATTCGAACAATTCTATTTAATCGCCAATTCGAATTTCTGCTCTTTGACGATGTTTCCCCACTGTCGTCCCTTTTGCTGCTCTACGAGTTGAAAACCATACTTCTCATAAAGGTGTTTGGCAGCATGAAGACCTTCAAAGGTCCAAAGAAAAACACATCGGTAGTCTTTGTTTCGGCAAAAGTCAATGGCCGTTTGGATAAGCAAGTTACCGGCACCTTTTCCGCGCAGATTATCGGACACAATAAACCACCGTAAATGTGCCCCCTCGTCTTTGGCATGAATCCCGTCAATAGTAATGGATCCTTCAATGCGATCCTCCAGCGAAACCATCCAGATACCATCCTGATTTTCGTCGTATCTCCCGATGAATTGGGCCATCTCTGCTGCCACCTTTGATTCAAAAAAGGGACCGAACCCCCAATGGGTATGGTAGTAGGTCCCATGAAGTTCAACCACCCGGCCGATGGAACCGGGAACATAACCGCTCGTTATCTTAATTTCTGACATGCGACTTAGAATTTACCTTTCTAACTTACGATTCTACAATATGTTTTTGATACTGTTTATATATATACTTAAATGTTAAGATGGTAAACACTATGGATGTGATTAAGGCAGTTAAGGCAATTGTACCGGCGAATTGTTTTCCGAATAGAATAATGAATAACGTCCCGTAAACAAATTGAAAAAGCATCCAGTACAGTCGCAGAAACGCTAAAAATATTAAAGGAGAGATACACCAAAACAAAATGTTTAAACGTTTTTTCAAACGTATCTTTTCATTTTGCTCCATCTGGGCTGATGCTCCTTTTTCAAGCTCGGCGATTCGTTGGTAAACATATTAATAAAGTCTATACCCGGCATTGTAATGTGATTGCCGATAACGACATCCCATCACCCTGATTATATCCATGTCATAAAGAACGTTATCGTTATTCCAAACGATAAAGTTCTTTCGTGAGATCCAAAAACCAGGGAGGCTTTTGGATGATCACATAGATTAATATCAGGCCGATAATGGGTATGGGAATCACAACATCAATTATTCCAAGCAAAATTAAAACGAATATGGATTTTGTTCGAATGTTCATCATTTTAAAAATGTTAAACGTTTAAATCGGAAATCACAATATTTAGCGCCTTCCATAATGGTCTGTGTTCTTTTTAATTCGATCTGCGGATTAAACCCCTTTAGGAATGAAAAATCTCTGATGCATGAAAGCGTGTGCCCCAAATTTTTTATACCCATTTTTTCATACATTCGGGCATATCCACAATACGTAACATCAAAAAACAACTCGTCGTCAGTTTCTTTGATCATCTTTACTTCTATGGCACCATCACTGGCCCATACTTCTTTTACAATTTTAGACAGTTCGGTCAGAGTGTTTCCTTCATGTTCCTGTGCCATCTTTTTCCCTGAGGCTATTGCATCTTCGCTGATGACCTTCCCGGCAATTTTCATGGCTTTTTCATAGCCGATTTCTCCTGCAAAACCATAAATCAGGGAAGAAACCATGGGGGCTTGAATTTCTCTTAACTTCTGATGTGTTAATTTCATTTCAGTCTGTCTCCTCTTCACAGATAGTTGAGGAGTCGGGGAGTTTTTCTAAACACCCGCTCCATGGATAATTTTTTTTTAAACCGCATGAACTCGCGGCAAGGGATCATAAAGAAAAAACAGGAAACTATCTTTTAAATATCAATAGGTTCTCTGCATCATTTTAAAATTCTTTTAAAGCTACAATTTCAGTATGCGCCTGTTTTTTCTAACGATCCCTAAGCCACTCAGACAGCATCCGATTTAAAAAAAGATCATCCATTCCGCTATATTCAAAGATTTAGGAGAAAAACTCCGCGATCCCTCAGATAGTCACTCTTTTTTATCTGATGTTTATTTCTGAATTTTGCACGTCTTAGCCCTGAAAGGTCTGGAAATCAGGCATCAGAAGATGCGTTACACAAAATTCTGTTGAGGAATTTATCCTGGATATTATTTAGCATCATATCAGATGTTTATAAAAAATCAAACTGTCAAAAAGATAACCGGGAATTTATCAAGATTGACAGTTGGTTTTTTTAATAATAGAACAAGATGAATACTTGATAAATCCACATTAAAAATAGATGGTTGCGAAAAAAGTTTTTAATCACCAAATTTTATTTTTTCTCGAAAACGTTCAACTTAAAGTTCATGAAAGAAATTTCTCATAGAGAATCGGCGTCCCAGATTTTGTTGACCATTGCGGCCTTTGTGGTGGTTATCGCGGGTATGCGTGCCGCCGTGACCATCGTGGTGCCTTTCCTGCTGGCCGCATTTATCGCAATCATCAGTGCCCCACCGTTATTCTGGTTGCATCGGAAAGGCCTTCCCATATGGCTGGCCTTGATTATCGTAATTTCGGGTGTTTTATTGATCGGCTTTCTAATTTCGGGACTGGTCGGTTCATCCATCAAAAATTTTTCAGATGATCTTCCGGCATATGAAGCCAAGCTTCGTGCGCTAATCACCGGAGTGGTAAACTGGCTGGAATCACACAAAATAGACACAGCAGGCCTGGCAGTAACAAAACTGTTTGATACGAAAGCGGCCATGAAGCTTGTTGCCGGGGGATTGAATAGCCTGGGGCAGGTCCTCGCCAATGGGCTTTTAATTTTGATGATCGTGATTTTTATACTCATCGAAGCGTCAAGTTTTCCGGTCAAGTTGCATACAATATTTGGAGATGAAGAAAACACTCTGGAAAATTTCGACAAATTCATCGACACCGTTAAACAATATATGGCCATTAAGTCCTGGATGAGCCTTGCTACCGGCATTGCGGTTTTTATATTGCTTGTCGTTGTCGGGGTTAATTATGCAGTGCTCTGGGGCCTTCTGGCTTTCTTTTTGAATTACGTACCCAATATCGGTTCGATTATTGCGGCCATACCGGCCGTATTGCTCGCCCTTATCCAACTCGGATTTGTCAAATCCGTTATCGTGGCAGCCGGATTCGTTATTATCAATCTGCTGGTGGGCAATGTCATTGAACCGCGATTCATGGGCCGCGGTCTCGGTCTTTCCACACTGGTGGTTTTTTTATCGCTTATCTTCTGGGGCTGGGTTTTAGGACCGGTGGGGATGCTGCTGTCCGTTCCGTTGACGATGACTGCCAAGATCGCTTTAGACAGTAGAGAAGAAACGCGATGGATAGCCACACTTCTTGGACCGGAGATTTCGGCCAAAAATGGAGCGCCAACGACTGAGGAAGCCGAAATAATAGATTGATAAAATTCGAACTTCGTGATAATATTATTTTGTTGTAAAAATTGGATCGCAACAAACTGAACCGGGCAATCTGCCCGGTGAATTTTTTTTGGAGTTCTATTATGTCCCTTAATGAAAGCCCGGATTGTAAAATCGAACAGATTATTCATGCTGACGACATCGAGGTCATTGCCCAAGTCGCTGCCACCCTTAAAGATGAACAAATGCAGTATTTTTCGGGCAATCTTGACTGCCTGACAACGGATCTGCATAGTACAAAAGCCAGGCTTGGAATTAACCAGGAAAAGCTGAGTGTCTTTGAACTCAAAGGCAACAAGATCTCTTATGAAGCGAGATTCTGGTTCTATATTCCCGAATACGCTGCAAACCTCACCATCAACCAGTTGATGATACCCGGCCTTGACATCGGCAAGATATACTTGAGAAATTCTAAACTCAAATACACTGCTCAAGAACTCATCAACCTGATTTCAAATCGCATCATCATTGTTCCTAAGGGAACCAAGGTGCTCGAGGAAGGTATCCTGGCCGTACCGGTGATGCCTTTTGTGCATCTTCCCAATCCTAAGGTCCTAACCCCCGAATATTTAAAGGCTGCCGTTCAAAAACATATCCCTCGTGAAGATCTATATTTTGTCCAGCCGGAACAAAGGGTAGATCAGGTCATCGTGCCTGCTGGAAGCGGCGTCATATCGCATACAAGCCTTTTTACACAGCAAAACGAAATGTATATTATCGATCCGGAGCACTCAGATGCCAGGGTGGGAAGCAGACACACCAACGGAATCATCTACCTTGAGCTCGTCGGCGGCGAAAAAGACTTTGTCAAAGAGATGGCGCATTTTGAAGTCTACAAACCAGCCTCCTCTCTGCAAAATGTTACGCGAAAGTTCTATATTGACATAAACTCCGCCCTATTAGAAAAACTTTACGCGGAGCAGGCCGTTAACGAAAAAACCATCGCCGCTGTGAATGAATCCCAAGGGCAAAGGTTCATCAAGCTAAATGAAAGGTACGATCATCTGCTGCATGAACTGAAACCTGATACCGCACTGATCCTGCAGGATTTCCCTAACCGTCGCCTTGCATCTTATCTCATTGTCGCCGCTGACCTTGGCCTTCTCAGTGATCTGACATTCAGAAAGGCCCCTGAAGAGGAATACTTTTTCCGGTCAGAGCACCTTGTCTTTATGAATACGCTTCAGGATATGGGGGTAAAGATTTATTGGAAGAGCCCGCTGCAAGGTGATTTGGTCTTATACAAACGGTTCTTTATGAGGTCTTCGATAATACCTTCATTTCATGAGGCCTTCAGCTCAAGGAAACTGGCCGCAATTTACGGTACTGCGGGCGCCGTGGATGCCGGCACCCGAAAAGAAATCATAGACAGCATCAAGTCATTCAAGGATTTCCACGGCGGCATTTGCGGTATCCTCACCGGGGGCAGTGCCGGAAGTATCATGTCGTTTGTGTCCAAAACAGCATCTTCTCTTGGATTGCTCTGCGGCGCTGTATATTGGAAGATTCCAGGGGTAGACATTTTTACCCAAGTGGATTTTGCAGCGCATTTAGGGCGAAATGATTTGCTGGAAAGGCAGGAAATTTTATCTGAAACCACCGAGGCAGACATTTATTTCAAGGGTGGGGTCGGCACCAACCTTGAAAATGCCATTACTTTTGTAAAGAAGAAACTCGGTATCGGATACTACAAACCCCAAATTTTTGTGGGAGAATTTTACAAACCGCTTCAAGATTTGCTCACTCATCTGACATCCGAGGGTATGGTTGATCCCAGCGTTTTTAAGAATTGCTATTTCATCAAGCATGGCGCTGAGATTTTTGAAACGCTTTGCAGACATTTCGGCTCGGAAGACAAAATGGTTCTTGAAGTCTCGGTGAACGAAAAGCAGTGATCCCATGCAATCCAAAGATAGCAGGAGATCTCATATTGAGATAAGAATTAGCAAAAGACCGTCTAAGATTCTCCACGGCCTTTAAATTTCAGATTGTTTCCCAGTCATGCTCTGAATCTCGACGTTTATTACAACAACAGATTTCAATAATGCGTCTTCATATATAAATGATCCGTCGGCGTATTGGTTCATAATAATATCAAAAGCCTGTCGTTTCAGATCATCATCCGTAATAAAGCCGGCTTTACCAAAACCGATAACACTTTTATATCTCATTCCCCACTTACATGCCTTGGCGGATTTTATTATTTGTGTAAATATTTCAAATTCAAAACAAACATTCGGGTTTTTTTTAAGAATTTCAATTTTTTTCCCTTTCGGGGCGCTATGAAAATAAAGGGTATTATTTTTGAAGCCAAAACACAAAGGAACGATGTAAGGCCTGTTCTCCTCACACATTGCAAGTTTGCACACTTTTGATCTCAAAATGATGTCTTCAATGGCTTTTCTATCGGTAATTTCTTTATCACTTCTTCTCATATCATTTCACATTTTTTATATTTACTTATGGTTTAATTGTTACACCCGAACATGGCCAACCTGGATATTTGGTTCATAATTGTACGGTGCCCGGACAAAAAGCGATTCTTGTATCGAAATACTATGGACAATGTATTTTTCCAAATCAATTAAATAAAGATAAAATCCGCGTTTAAACATAATCTTCATTGATCCCGGAACCTTTAATATACAATAGCTGGGGGGCAATCAGGATAATAATACTATATATCGTATTTTTCCTTGAAAAATCTTTTTATTTAGTATAGAAAAAATTCTTATTTGTAAATAAAAGAAAGGAGAAAATTTATGAGAGTTATTGCAAGTGCGAATCAAAAAGGAGGATGCGGTAAGACAACAACAGCCATTAACCTTTCATCTTCATTATCTCTGAAAGGACAAAAGGTATTGCTCATCGATTTTGATCCTCAGGCCCACGCAACCATGGGTCTAAACGTAAAGCCTTCCGATCTCGATAAAACTATTTATGATGTGATAACGCCAAAGAAAAATTGGCTTTGGGGGATTGAGGATATCTTGGTGCCGATTAAAGACAACTTTGATCTTGCGCCTTCAAGCCTAATCCTCAGTGCCTTCGAACAAGAGCTTGCAGGACTGGAGAGGAGGGAACACAGACTCTTTCAGGCCATTCAGCCTCTCAAAGAACAATATGATTTTATTGTAATTGATTGTCCTCCAAGCATAGGGCATCTTTGCTTTAATGCACTTCGTGCCTGCGATGAAGTCATTATCCCCATCGACATGAGTCTTTTTTCTCTTCGCGGTGTTGCCAAACTCATAGAGATCATTATCATGCTTAAAGATAAAATCGATCATGATATTAAATCTCGTGCGCTTATCACGATGTATGATCGCAGGACACGGTACTCCAGAACTGTTCTTGAAAAAGTTCAAGCAGAATTTGGAAACGATGTCTTTGATACGGTAATTCGTTACAATATCCGTCTCAGAGAAACAGCAGATCTTGGCCTGCCTGTTGGAGATTATGATAAACATGCCATTGGCCACATGGATTACGAAAACCTGGCTGAGGAGGTTATTCGCTCAGAGGAAACCAGAACGGACCCGTATCTCAACACCTCCAACGCGGCACAAGATATGTTGCAGAAATCAGAAGAATATATTGACGCTGCTGCAGAATTGCCTGAGGATGAATCACCAGCTTCCGAAATGGAGGAATTTTACGAGGATGAATCGACTGAATCTGAGATGGATGAATTTCCCGGGTATTCTTCTCAATCCAATTATTCACAGATGATCGAAGCCATTGCCAATAGATCCACGGATTCTTTTACAAACGATGAGGATGGGATTTAAACTTTATCAATCGCCGCATAAACGAAAAGAGGAAGTAAAGGACGTATTCTAAATGGAAAAAAAGAGCTCGGGAAGGGGTCTTGAGGAAATCTCAAACATATTTTTGTCAACCAAAGAAAACGCAAACGAGAATTCGCCTCAGGCCGAAAATCAATGTGAAATCCAGGAAACAGTGACTGTTCGTAAGAAACTTGCGTTTTACAATGATGAAAATGTTCAAAAAAATATGGCAAAATCCCTGTCCAAGCA
This sequence comes from uncultured delta proteobacterium, assembly GCA_963731025.1. Taxonomy (GTDB): domain Bacteria; phylum Desulfobacterota; class Desulfobacteria; order Desulfobacterales; family UBA11574; genus UBA11574. The sequence goes on from CAVSVL010000014.1 coordinate 43,528, forward strand.
TATAGAAAAAGGATATAATATAAGGCGTATTTATCTGCAAAAAAATGAAGATATTTCAGCACCGGGAAACAGAAGACACAGAAAGGAAAATGTAATTATTTCTATAAAATCCGTTGTCTGATTTTTATGGCGCTCATCGATTCATAGATTTTTTATAGGAGACACAGAGCACCATCCCATTTTTATGCGTTTGTTTAAAAATCTTTAATCCGAAGAAACGAAATGGTAATAAAAGGCAGGGCCGGCTGTGGCTCTGCCTTTTGTTTTTTCATTATTTTATTAATTGCATTCATCGCCCAAACCCATTAAATAAAGGTCCATTCAACTCTTTAATTAATTATTCAGTAAAGTTTATTTTATGCATTATTTATTACTTGTTTTTGCGGTTTTGTTTTGGTCCGGAAATTTCGTTGTAGGAAGAGGGATTCACAACGATATACCGCCCATAACTCTGGCATTCTGGCGCTGGGCGGTTGCTCTGTTGATTATCCTGCCCTTTTCATTAAGGCATATCCTAAATCAAAAGGACTTAATTCAACGGAACTGGAAAATTCTTACATTGTTGGCGATTATTTTTCTAAACGAGGAGTTAAGAGCGTATCATGTCAAAGGAACCATCTTAATTTTTACAGGAATATTTTTAACAACCGCCGGCAAAATCAAATTTTTGACCCGTCGCTGAGCTTAACAGCCGTATCGTAAACCAGCGGTTCAGCGGCACGCCTCAAAACACTTTTGGTCATATAGCGAACAATGATTAGACTTATCATATGTTACTTCAAGATAACATGTATATGGGAGGTCAAATTTGCCCAAAACAACTATCGGAGATCTAAAAATTTATTGGGAAAGTTACGGGGAAAAAGAGCCCCTGCTGTTGATTAGCGGCGTCAGCGGCGGGACATGGTCCTGGGAAGAGAGTATCGAGGTATGGTCTCCCCACTTCCGTGTCATTGTCTTTGACAACATCGGCGCGGGTCGTTCCAGCAAACCAAATCGTCCTTACACCATTGAGGAAATGGCTGATCACGCAGCGGCGGTTTTGGATGCCGCCGGGGTAAGGCAAGCGAGGGTTGTGGGTCTCTCAATGGGCGGCATGATTGCCCAGGAATTGGCACTTAGGCATCCGGACCGGGTCATCATGGTCTTTTGCTTGGATGTACCCATTGTGGGGGTCAGTCAACGTATTCCCCCACATCCGAATGTAATTCAACGGTTTGCCAATAACAAAGGTCTTTCACCGGAAGAAATCATCGATAAAAACCTTACGCTTTTGGTCACGCCTCAATTCCTAAGGAGCGGATCGGATGCCTTGAAACGTTATAAAGAACGGCAGTTGAAAGCACCCCTCCAGCCGGACTATGCGCTCAAGCGTCAGCTTGACGCCATCGGCGGTTTCGATGCCTGTGAGCGCATCGGCAACATACAAGTCCCCACCTTGATCCTTACAGCCGAACGTGATTTGCTGGTACCGCCTGAAAACGGCCGTTTGCTTTCCATCCAAATTTCCGATGCAGCGGAGAAATCTTTTGCCAATGCCGGCCATCTTATTTATCTGGAATGTGCTCAGGATTTCCATGAAACCGTGATAAATTTTTTTCGTAATACGGCTTAAAACCTATTTGCAAATTGACACATTGTGGGTCTTTGCATTATGCTAAATCATAAATCTAATTGTTACGAATAGCGCCTTTATTGATACCCCTGAAAGACTTCTCTCAATGGCAGCCAGATCTCATACCTTTCTAAAGGCGCATTGTTTCATAAGGTGTCTTAGCCAATATTTCTGTCAAAGTTTGAGGATTCAGTGATTCGAGAGAATAAAAATAACCGTCGGCAACAAACATTTTTGAGTATGGTCATTCTATCCGTTCTAGTGGCTATCGGAGTGGGTATATTTATCACCCAATCCCACTTTAACCCCTCGGTATTGCAAAAAAATGCGTTTTTGTCGGAGCCGAATAACAACCAACCATCTACCCCATTGGTTCCGTACGCATACTTTGTTCCTTTGCCTGAAGGCATACAGCCCCTCACACCAACGGAGACATTTGATGCCCGCAATCTTTCCGATAAAATAGACGGTAAAGCAGAATTATATTTATCCGCCGGTTTTACCCGTTTGGTCAGTCAGCGCTTCAAGGATGAACATGAAGCGGATCTTTGGATGGAAGCTTTTGTTTATGACATGGGCAACAGTCAAAATGCTTTTTCAGTGTTTAGCGCCCAGCGCCGGGAAGATGCAGCGTCGCTCGATTTGACTCGAAACGCCTACAGAACTTCCAACGCTCTCTTTCTGACACATGGCCGTTATTATGTGGAGATCATTGCATCCAAAGTATCCGGACAGGTGCTGGAGTCCGTAAAAAAAATGGTCGAGACATTCATTCGAAACACCCCTGCAAAAATAGCCACCGTCAATGAGGTAGAGCTGTTCCCAAAACAGGAGCTGGTAAAAAACAGTATGGTCTTAATCGCTTCGAATGCTTTTGGTTATGATGGTTTCGATAAAATTTACACCGCCGAATATGAATTTGACCAGCAAAGGCTCATGGCTTATCTTTCCCTTCGTAATACACCTGAGGAAGCAAAAAAAATGGCTTCGGCTTACACGCAGTTTTTATTGACATATGGCGGGCAAAATATTGAAGATAAGTTGCCGATAAAAAATGCGAGATTGATAGAGATTTTAGATACTTATGAAATCATTTTTTTCCATGGTTCGTATTTGGCAGGCATCCGGGAAGCGGCAACCATTCATCAGGCGAAAACACTGGCCATACGATTATATCATCGAATAAAAGAGGGGGGAAATGAATCCCGATCCGAACAGTAACGGCTTGAACCGGCGTCAATTTCTGGATCGATTGGCCAAAGCAGGAATTTTTATATCTGCTGCCTGTGCCGTGGGTTTCTGGTTCCATGATTCCAAAGGTCCCGCTATATCAAAAAATGATCCATCAAACCTTGTGCTGCCGGATTTTTCCATTGACGCTTTGGGACAAAAAATGAGCATTATCCGAGGAAAGGACAGGGTTGCCACTTTACGGACGGCACTAAAATCCTTAGGTGGTATTGAAACATTTATTAAAAAAGGGGATCGGGTACTGCTTAAAGTCAATGCCGCCTTTGCATCTCCGGCCATGCTGTCGGCAACGACGCATCCTGCGATCATCAGCGAAATGGCACAGCTATGTTTTCGAGCCGGAGCTGCATCTGTCGTGGTAACGGATAACCCCATCAATGATCCTGCCAGCTGCTTTACCCTGACCGGCATTGCCGATGCCGCCCGCAAAGCCGGTGCCCGGGTGGTATTGCCGCGCAATGATTATTTCATCCCCATGACGGTCAAAGATGCAAAGTTGATCCGAAATTGGCCGGTTCTTTACAAACCCTTTACGGATATCACCAAAGTAATCGGTATGGCGCCGCTTAAAGATCATCATCGAAGCGGCGCATCCATGACCATGAAAAACTGGTACGGACTTCTGGGAGGACGCCGCAATATCTTTCACCAGGATATACACGGCATTATCATGGAACTGGCCATGATGGTAAAGCCGTCTTTTGTGATACTGGATGCGACCACGGCCATGATGAGCAACGGTCCCACCGGTGGCTCTCTCTCGGACCTTAAAAACACCCATACCATGATCGTCAGTACGGATCAGGTTGCTGCCGATGCATTTGGCGCATCTTTACTCGGAAGATCTTTAGACCAGCTTCCGTTCATCGGAAAAGCCGAAGCCGCCGGAATCGGAACCGCGGACTATCACAAATTGAATCCGGTAATGGCATCAATTTAAATAAAATCATGAATATTGTAACCACCCGACGAATCTGTCAAGGGTTCTTTTTTGCCCTTTTTTTATGGTTTTGTGCGGTCACCACTCTTGGGAATCAATGGTGGCAATTGCGCGGCTGGCCGGTGAACTGGATCATTCAGCTGGATCCGCTGGTGGGATTGGCGACACTGCTGAGCACCCGAACGGTATATGCCGGCCTCTTGTGGGGACTGGCAACCATCGTATTGACAATTATCCTGGGAAGATTTTTTTGTGGTTGGATATGCCCCTTCGGTTCCATTCACCAGTTTGTCGGTTTTCTGGCCAATCGCAAAAGATCAACACCGGATAAATTAAAACTCAACCGATACCATCCCGGACAATCGATCAAATATTGGATTCTGATTTTTCTTTTGACGGTTTCGACGCTCGAACTGGCAATTGATTTGATTCGTTTGCCAGAAACCAATCGATTGTTTTTCGGGATACTGGTGTTGGTCGTCCTCGCCTGGATGATCCTCAATGCCGTGCGCCAAACACGGACGAATCCAAAAAAAATGGGCATTGTCTTTTTGATCTTCATTGCAATATGGCTGTTGTTAAGCACCCTCTTTAACGGCTATCAAACTTCGGTGGCATCTCTTCAAATCGGACTGCTGGACCCGATTCCGTTGGTGTACCGCTCGATAAACCTTGTTATCCTTCCGCTGGTCGACCCCACGTTAATATCCATTTCAACCATCCCACGCACCTACGACGGTACCTGGCTGATTGCAGCTATATTCCTGTCGGCAGTATTGTTAAATCTGGCGAAACCACGTTTTTATTGCCGTTTCATATGTCCGGCGGGCGCCATGTTCGGTATATTGAGTCGTTTTGCCATCTGGAGAGTGGGCAAAACAAAAAATGAATGTATTGATTGCCATCTCTGTGAAAAGAATTGTGAAGGTGCGTGCTCGCCGACATCGCAAATTCGAATAAACGAATGCATCCTGTGTATGAATTGTCTGAACGACTGCCGTCATCATATAATGACATATCAGACCGCTCCGTCCGCTGCCGGTGAAATTTTCGCACCGGATCTGTCTCGCAGGCAATTTTTAGCTTCGGCAGTATCTGGGGCCGCAGTCATTCCCATGCTGCGGATAAGCGGTCATCTCGGTGGAAATTGGGACCCGGCGTTGGTGCGTCCTCCTGGTGCCCTATCAGAAAAAGCGTTCCTCTCCCGGTGCATCAAGTGCGGTCAGTGCATGCGTATTTGCCCGACCAATGTGATCCATCCGGCGGGTATGCAGGGCGGTCTTGAAGGATTGTGGACCCCGGTTCTCAATTTTCGTATCGGAACCAGCGGTTGTCAGTTAAATTGCATTGCCTGCGGAAATCTCTGTCCAACAGCCGCGATACGGCCCATAAGCATCGATGAACGCCTGGGAAGAAACCGCTATGCCGAACAAGGACCGATTAAAATTGGAACCGCCTTTGTCGACCGGGGTCGATGTCTGCCCTGGGCTATGGACAGACCCTGTATCGTTTGCCAGGAAAATTGCCCGGTGAGTCCCAAGGCTGTCCGGACCCGTGAAGTTTTTAACACAGTCGATACGGGTTCCAATCTGATGGTCGCAACGGCCGATGACTTGTATATCGAATTTCAGGACATCGTTCCCGGTATGAATCAATTTGCCACAGGTGACTATTTTACCGTGGTTCTACCGTCACCCGATCATCGACCGCGGCGAATCGTCAGCAACTGGGAAAGAGGGTTGCGGATTGCCGACGGGTTGCCCTTTGAAACACCGCCGGTGCCGGGAAGCCACGTTGAAATTCAGATACGGCTTCAGCAGCCTTCTGTCGATCCCAAACACTGCATCGGCTGCGGTGTTTGTGAACACGAGTGCCCGGTTCCGGGAAAGCGCGCGATTCGGGTGACGGCGGACAATGAGTCAAGAGCCCCCGAACATGCGTTGCTTCTTAAACAATGACGATTTTTTGGAAAAAACTATATAAATATTCAAGTAAGATACTGACAAAAATGAACTAACGGAGGTTATAAAATGACCCAAAATGACGGCAAATGGTCTCGCAGGGACTTTTTAAAGGCTACCGGTACTGCCGGATTGGGAGCGGTCATGGCACCGGTCAGCCAAATTGCAAACGCAACCGAAACACAAAAAACGGTACCTGTTCGACCCTTCGGGAAAACCGGAGCAAAGGTGTCAATACTTTCAATGGGCGGAATGTTCGACATCGCCTCCAACCAGATAATGATAAAACAGGCCGTGCGTTGGGGTGTAACCTACTGGGATACAGCGGACTGCTATCAACGCGGCAGCGAAACCGGCATTGGGAAATATTTTAAAAAATATCCTGAAGATCGCAACACGATTTTTCTGGTGACCAAATCCGACGCCAGGGATCCCAAAGGCATGACCCGGCTTCTTGATCGATCTCTTGAAAGAATGAATACCGACTATATTGATCTTTATTTTGTTCACGGAATCTATGGTATTGATGAATTGGATGAACGCACCAAAACCTGGGCGGAAAAAGCCAAGGCATCGGGAAAAATCCGTTTTTTCGGCTTCAGTACCCATCGTAATATGGAAACGTGTATGCTGGCGGCGGCAAAGCTTGGCTGGATTGACGGTATTATGATGGCCTACAACTTTCGCTTGATGAATACCGACCGCATGAAACGGGCGGTCGATGCCTGTGTGAAAGCCGGCATCGGATTGACCGCCATGAAAACCCAGGGCGGAGGATCGGTTAAGACAAATACAGATATTGAACTCAAAATGGCTGGCCGTTTTTTACAAAAAGGATTTACCGACGCCCAAGCCAAATTAATGGCCGTTTGGCAACATCCTGATATCGCCAGCATTTGTTCGCAGATGCCGAACATGACAATTCTCAAGGCCAATGTCGCCGCTGCATTGAACAGGTCTGACCTCTCTATAAGGGATACTGAATTTTTGCGCCGCTATGCTTGGGAAACACATTCAGATTATTGCGCCGGTTGTACCAAAATTTGTGAATCCACAGTTGAAATGGATGTCCCTATCGGTGATGTGATGCGATATCTCATGTATGACCGTAGTTACGGTGAGTTCGATTACGCCGCTGTCCAATTTAAAACAATACCCGAAAATATCCGACAGCAAATGGCAAATTTGGATTATTCATTGGCAGAGCAACGATGTCCTCAAAAGATGGCTATCGGGAAGCTTATGAAAGAAGCTGTGAATACATTTCACACATGATTGATTCTGTCAAACCCGATGACTTATAATCAAGAGAATATTGCGGTTGGTTGGAAGAAAGCCGATGTTATTTTTTATATTGCGCCGGACCGTAGTTGGGTGAAAAACTTTTAAAATTATTTTGGCATTTTGCCTTTCAGTTACCAGAAAGACCATTGATGGGTTGAGAGAACATACACGCCCAGAAATAAATTTGTTGTTGTATGGGACAAGATGGGATCAAATAGGTTTTTGCTTCGATAGAGGGTGCCTGAATATACCATTCCTGCAATAATTCCTACAAGCCAGCGTTCATGTTCAAGTCCAAAAAGAATAGAAATGAAAATAAAAGAGAACCATGAAAACTGCCCGAGCGGCACGGATTTAAAGTCAGATTTTATAGCAAATCTTAGGGCAAACGATCTCCAAAACAACTCTTCCATTAAAGGAACAACCAAAGTGGCTCCGATCAGCCTGAAAGCAATAATTAAATATACACCATAACCGCTTGCATGCTTATAAGGATTAAACTCTGAATGTCCGATCTGAGGATACATCCCTTCAAAAAACACCCATATACAGAAGACTAAAATTCCGGAGATGACAGGCAGCCAGCTAAATGAAAATCGTATTTCTTGTTTGTAGACATTCCAAAAGTAAATCAGGCTTGAAGCCACCAAAACGGTTTTTATCGGATACATAAAGCGTTGGGAAATATTGAAGAGGAGGCCCGCATAGATGCAGACTGCAAAAAGGGCAAAGGGAAAAATATAGGGAATACAAGTACTTTTTTTGTATGAAATAGTGCTGTTTATCATGATGGAATTATTCTAAATATAAGGGCTTCCCCAAATGCGGTTATTAACTTCGGTGCATTCTAAAGTTATATATCAACATATACGGTCGACCGAAGAATAAGATGTACGCATACCAGAGAAGCCACTTATTAAGTGCCATCTCAAACTCCCTTTTTAAGTATGACAATAAAGGCGCTTGGCTGTTCCGTGATCTTTTGTTTAAGTGTTGAAGTTGAGTGGCACTGTCTTTTATCAATTTTTTTTCAACGTATGGGTTTAACTTTATAATTAAGCATAATTAGGCACAAATCGTGCCAAATTATTCAAACAGACATATTTATTATAATCACAGATAGTTATATGCGACAGACGACGTTAACACTGTCAAATATTATGAAAAATATTTCCAATTTTTATGAAATTCTTTTCACAATTTCTCTTTTTGGATCCACGCGAATGAGTGTTTATTTATAAATCTATATCGGATACAAATTAAATTTCCATTACAGAAATTAGAAATTTTTCGTAAGGTCACATCGAAGATTTCGGACTTTGGAAGGGAAATCAGGGAATTACGCTGAGGCGGACAAAAAAATTATTTCAGCCTGTTAATTAGTGCCCATCCATAAATGGCCATTTTTGTCCTGATCGGCGTTCTCCGCGGGTTTCCGGCTGCGGCGTACAGACGTACGCCTCACCGCAAACCCTTGTGCGGCCTTGATCAGAACAAAAATTGCTCATTTCTGAATCGGGCACCCATTGTGTTCATTTTAGATTCATGGATGAACACTAATTATTGCCTATCTATAAGGTTTTTTAGAAATATTGGGGTGCGAAACTTGAGATACTTACCAACACACATTGTAAAGCAACATCTTTTAGAGGGGTTTTAGGTTGAAATTGCATGCTCTTTGCTGCCGACATTGTTTTCATAACACGCAATGGCCGTCTTCACCGCTTGTTTAATTTCATTTTTTTTCAGGGGCTTCTTGACAAACCGATAAACGCATTCAGAATCTGACGTATCAAGTTCCCTCGTAATTTCATTATCGTCGCACATCATTATTCCCATTGTATGAGGCGAATCTGCCCAAACCTTTTTCAAAAATTCAAGACCACTTATTTTCGGTATTGATCGATCCGCAATGACAACGGCCCACTCCAATGTTCTTATCACTTTCAGTGCATCAAGGGGATTATCGAAAGTAAATGAATAATAAGGTTCATCCATGAACAACCGTTGCAGGCATTCAAGATCACTCTTTGAATCGGCAACGATCATAACGTTGAATTTCATGACATTAACTCCTTTAGGCAGAACGTATGAAATAGAATTCTATTCAACATATGTGCCAAATTCTGTTTTGTGCGTATGATATGGTAAAATGGCCATATTTTTTAGTGAGCTATGAGAGGTCAGTTGCATCATGAAGGAAACTAAAATGCATAAGGAATTAAAAAATGCACAAAAAACTGTGCATTGATGCACAATTTTCTGTGCATGACTTTGGAGGTTCATGGTTTTTGATGATTATGCAGTATGGTTAAATATGAAACGAACGCTTATCTTTAGGTTGGCAATATGTTTAGAAGCGGTTTAAAAACCTCCTCTCAGGCCCAATTCCTGTGTTGGGCCGAGGGATTCAATACTCGAAATATTAAATATATTCCTGCGGTTGAATCCCTAGGTCCGCCTTGACTTTGAACCTGATTGAAGGTTTTGAACTCGCTTATAAAAGGAACCTGGCAGAAGCCAAATCATCTTCGTTCCGAATAACGGATTGGCTCGTTTTCGGTCACAATCGTGGCCGTGTGAGGTTTGTATGATCCATTACATTTCCATTCGATAAATCCGTCATCTTGTGGATTTGTTGGATTGAGATCAAATAATAATATGTACCACTTGTATTTTTCTCTAATCAAGTTAAATCCCCAACTTGCGGGATCTTGCGCTAACCATATCTTTATTTGTAAGATATGATTCTCATTGTCAATAAAATCTGCACAGATACGCATTGAGTCTAAATTATAAAACGTGATCTTATCTAACGCTTTATTAAATTCATCATAAGAAATATTTGAACGCGTGTTGGCAGAGAGCAATTTATATGCTTTTATTTCTTCTGATTCATATATTGCGGAAAGGTAGTTTCTGAGGGTTTCAATGGGCCTCGATGAAGGTAGCCTAATGATATCTCCCGGATATATTAAATCGGGATTTGAAATCCGGTTTTGTTTTGCAATTTTACGATAATCATGGGTGCCGGTGAACATGAGTGTGATTTCGCTTAACGTATCTTTTGGTCTAACCATATAATCATATGCTCTGGTTTCAGAGGAAAAACAAAGTACTATCCCAAAAAAGGTGATAATTAAAAAGACGATTGTCAAGGTGAGCTTTTGCAATTTTAACCCATTTTTTTGATGAGTAAAAAAATTTCGAGGGGATGATGTCACACCGCTATCGTTTTTTAGCATATACGAATCATTAACCTCAATCTAAATTTGAAATTAGAGTTCGAAATTTTTATTTGGCTATTATTACAGGTAGAAACCAAAATTGAATGCGTTCGCCCTGCCGGGCGTATAAATAGAAAAGGCAGGGTCATTTTGACGCTGCCTTTATCTCTTCTCATCTATAAACAAATAATTATTTCACGGCCTCCTTCAAAGCCTTTCCTGCAACAAATTTTGGCACCTTACTTGCCGCAATAAATATCTCTTCTCCTGTCTGAGGATTTCTACCTTTACGAGCCTTTCTTTCTGTCACCTTAAATGTGCCGAAACCAACCAATGATACGGCGTCTCCTTTCCCAAGTGCCTTGGTAATGCTTGAAAGAACAACGTCCACAGCCGCCTGGGCATCCTTTTTGGTTTTTAAGGCCTTGGCAACTTCGTTGACCAAATCTGCTTTGTTCATGTTTTTTCTCCTTTCGCTTTTTGAAGGTCACGAGTGCATAATTCGTAATCTAAAACTCGAACGATGACTCTTGTTTCAGCTGTTTAAAATGTTAGATTCCTTTTCGATCTATAGCGGATGTCGAAAACACGTCAGATTTATAACCCTTTATCAGAACATATTGCGGCCACCTTAGGTTTAATACCTTTATATGATATGAACGACAAACAACCAAAAGATAATGAAAACAGCCAGACCGGTTACAGCTATGGTTGAGAACAGCAAAATAATTGATTCCATTTTAATTTGATTTCGAACTTTCGTTTTTTTCGAATGCCGATCAATGCTGTCTTGATCTGTCTGAGACATTTGAGATTTAAATTTTACTCTTTGATAATGGCCTATATCAATACATACCCGAAAGGGCAGCGATTGGAACACAAGTCCGCGTCAAGATAAGAAAGCACATCCCATTACGGGATGGATGAAACAGAGTGACGATTTTAGGACCGTAAGAGAATAAGCGAAAATAAATTTTTATAATGTTTATGGTGCATATGTGAAACTCCACAGGTCGGGGCTGATCCGGCGTCTGCTATTGGCAGCTAATTGCCTGTGGTGGTTCCTGCTTCAAGACATACTTCGTTGGAATTACCACTTTGAAAACCTTCAGTACTGAATGCTCTTACTGTAAAATAATACGTTTGAGTTTCATCCAGATCATAAATAGTGCATGTGGGATCTGTGGTCTCCCAGTATGGAGTGGTATAATTATATGGCTGACCTTCCTGACGATAAAAAACTGTGTAGCCTGCCAAGTTTGACTCATTATTCGGGGTCCATTTGAGGGTAACATCTAAGGCATAGCCTGATGTCACGAAACAAAAAAACAACAAAGTAAAAATCAACAAATAATTTCCGGTGGTTAATATGTTGATTTTTTTGTTTGTGCCACATTCAAAGAAACTTTTAATGTGTGTAATTTTATTTTGAAAACCTCGAATTTTTATGATTCTCCTTACCTTCCTCACATTACACCCATAGTCCATAAACCTTACCTTCCTCACTTATTGTGAACAACTTTTTCTGTATTCTTTTATTAGAACCCATCTCACAACTACGCTGATTTTCATTCAAATACCACAAATTTTCATTCAAATACCTCATGATATCGGTATTGTCAACCGACTACTGTTATCCAATTGCTTTCGATCAAAAATATCTCTAATAACTCCCAAAGCATGCCATTGGCCCTCAAGTTGAAAAGAAGACAAGGAAGGTGTAAAGGATCGGGATCTGCGTTGTGTTCCGATCCCGTTAGGCGGGATTTTTGCTGCGCTTCAACAAGCTTCGGGGGATTTGTTCGCTTTTGCCGGTGCAAAAGATTATGATAGACATTACACATTCGAATTGATAAACATTTAACAGGAAGACTCTTTTCCATATTCGTTTAAAACCATATGAATTTGAGTTGTATGTTTCTATTTTTATTACTGAAAGGAGTTTAAAATGTCCATTATTACCATCTCAAGAGGATCTTACAGTCGGGGAAAAGAAGTCGCTGAAAAAGTTGCTCAAGAATTGGGCTATCAATGTATATCACGAGAAATTCTCCTCGAAGCTTCTGAAAAATTTCATATTCCGGAAATTAAGCTGGTTCGGGCAATTCATGATGCCCCTTCTGTACTCGACCGATTCACTTACGGAAAGGAAAAGTATATTGCTTATCTTCGTTCTGCCCTGTTAACAAACGTGCAGAAAGACAATGTCGTCTATCATGGACTGGCAGGTCATTTTTTCCTCCAAGATATTCCCCATGTTCTCAAGGTGCGTGTTATTTCCGACTTGGAATACCGGGTCAAAGAAGAAATGAAACGGGAAAACATTCCTGCTGACGAAGCACGATATATTTTGAGAAAAGATGATGATGAGCGCCGCAAATGGGGTTTGCAACTATACGGTCGTGACACCCGGGATTCTAGTCTCTACGATTTGGTTGTTCATATCAAAACAAAAAAAGTGGACGATGCGGTGGGTCTTATATTATATGCTGCAAGAATGTCTTGCTTCCAAACAACACCAGAATCTCAAAAGATCCTCGATGATCTGACATTGGCTGCCGAGCTAAAAACCGCCCTGGTTGATGAATTTCCAACGTCAGAGGTTACAGCCAAAGACGGCTCTGCCTTCGTTAAAATAGAGCTTCCCTTAAGTCAGCAGCAAAAAGCAACAGATAGAATCAAACAAATCGCAGAAACCGTGCCGGGTATTAAGGTGGTTGACGTACACGTGATACCCTTGATGGGAGCCGATTAAATAAGAAACATTGGGGGAAAGACATGGGTATTAAACTGGTTATTGTTGGTGGTGTTGCCGGAGGCGCTACAGCAGCGGCCCGAGCAAGAAGGGTGATTGAAGATGCTGAAATTGTCGTTTTTGAGCGGGGAGAATATATCTCCTTTGCCAACTGTGGTCTTCCCTATTATATCGGAAATGTCATCAAAAAACGCGATCACCTTCTTTTGGCCACTCCGGAAGAATTCAAACAGCGCTATAACATTGATGTGCGTATTTTCTCCGAAGTCGTTGGTATCAACTCCAAAGAAAAAGCCGTTGAGATAAAAAATACCATTACAGGGGAAAAATACTGGGAAAATTATGACAAGCTTATTTTATCTCCCGGGGCCGAACCCATCAAGCCGCCTCTGGAGGGTATTGAACTGGAAAATATTTTTCACCTTCGAAATGTCCCCGATTCAGACCGAATTAAAAAGATTGTGGATGAGCGCAATCCCCAATGCGCCGTTGTGGTGGGCGGCGGTTTTATCGGCCTCGAGATGGCCGAAAACCTGACCGAGAGAGGCGTTAAAACGACCATCGTAGAGATGCTCGACCAGGTGATGCCGTCTTTGGACTATGAAATGGCGACCCTGATTCATGACCATCTTGAAGCCAAAAAAGTGGAACTCGAGCTTGAAAACGGTGTAAAATCATTTTCAAAAGCCGGTGACCGGATTTTGGTCACCACGCAAAAAGGACACGAAATTGAATGTGACCTGGTGCTGCTTTCCGTTGGCATCAGACCCGAAAATTCACTGGCCAAACAGGCGGATTTGAAAATAGGCTCAACCGGCGGCATTGTGGTTGATGACACCATGAGGACTTCCGATCCGAACATCTATGCTGTGGGAGATGCGGTGGAGGTCAGAGACATCGTCACGGGATTTCCCACACTGACCGCCCTGGCAGGGCCTGCCAATAAACAGGCGCGTATTGCCGCAGACAATGCTTTGGGCAGAAAATCCATCTTTACCGGAACGCTGGGGACTTCGGTGGTCAAGGTCTTCGATATGGTCCTGGCATCTACCGGTGCTAACGAAAAGTTTTTGAAAAAGCATGACATTCCCTATCTTGTTTCCTACACCCATTCCGGTTCCCATGCCGGCTATTATCCGGGTGCCACCAACACATCGGTAAAAATTCTTTTTTCCCCGGGTACCGGTAAAGTGCTGGGGGCTCAAATAGTGGGAAAAAAGGGTGTGGACAAGAGGATCGATGTGCTGGCCACCGCCATTCGGGCAAAAATGACCGTCTACGACCTCGAAGAACTCGAACTGGCTTATGCACCGCCGTATTCATCGGCAAAAGACCCTATCAACATTTGCGGCTTTGTGGCTGCCAATATTCTTAAAGGGGATATGGACATCGCCCATTGGAGTGAACTTGACTCGCTTCAAAAAAAAGGTGCGATGTTGATCGATCTTCGCACCCAGTTTGAGCTGAAGCATGTGGGAAAGATCGAAAATGCTATACATATTCCTATCGATGAACTAAGAAACAGACTCACCGAACTCGATAAGGAAAAAACATATATTCCGTTTTGTGCCGTGGGTTTTAGGGGGTATCTGGGGCACAGAATTCTGGTTCAAAACGGTTTTAAGTCCAAAAACCTAAGCGGAGGCTTTGTGACTTACACCATGGCGAACAAGAAGGAATCGTCGTAGCTGATGAAAATTATTATTTTACCCCATAATGTTAGGAATGGCAGTGATAGACGGGTTAAAAGATTCACAGAAAGGAGCATGGAAAATGCCTCACATTCCAAATAAATTACCTGTCGGTCTGAAACTGCTTCAAGACCCGTTTTTGAACAAGGGAACGGCTTTTTCTGAAGCGGAACGAGACAAACTAAAGCTTCAGGGACTTTTGCCCCCACGGAATCTGACGATGGAACAGCAATGTGACAAGGTTTTGGAAAGCTTCCGTAGAAAACCTACCGATCTTGGAAAATATATTACACTGATGGGCCTTTACGATCGCAACATCACGTTGTTTTATAAAGTGATTGAAGAGAACCTCGAAGAAATGATGCCGATCATCTATACCCCTACGGTCGGACAAGCATGTCAGGAGTTTTCGCATATTTTCAGGAAAGCCCGAGGCGTTTATATTGCAGCAAATAACAAGGGGCGAATACGCAAAATTTTAAAAAACTGGCCCCACAAAGACGTTCGTATTATCGTTGTCACCGACGGTGAAAGAATTCTCGGGATCGGGGATCTCGGGGTTGACGGAATGGGAATCCCCGTGGGGAAACTTTGCCTTTATACCGCCTGTGCCGGCATCCATCCCTTATCCTGTCTGCCCGTGTGTATTGACGTCGGAACGAATAACGAAAAATTATTAAATGACCCTCTCTACCTGGGGTTACAAAATTTACGACCTTATGATGAGACCTATGACGAACTGATTGAAGAATTTGTCATGGCGGTGGGAGAAACATTTCCTCGGGCCCTGATTCAGTTTGAAGATTTCGGCAACCGTAATGCCTTTCGCTTGCTTGCAAAGTATAGGGACCGGATTTGCTGTTTCAATGACGATATTCAAGGTACGGCAAGTGTTGCGGTAGCGGGAATTTACTCGGCGATGCGAATGACAGGAAAAAAACTTAAGGATCAGAAAATTTTGTTTCTCGGTGCCGGGGAAGCGGGCATTGGAATCGGCGATCTCATCGTCTCTGCCGTCACAGACCAAGGCATGTCTCAAAAAGAAGCCCGGAACATGTGCTGGTATATGGATTCCAAAGGTCTGGTCGTAAAAAGCCGTAAAAAATTGGCCCGCCAAAAGCGTTCCTTTGCCCATGATCATGAGTTCATTCCCGATCTTTTCACGGCGGTTGAAACGTTGAGGCCAACCGCAATCATCGGCGTCTCCGGTCAGCCCCGAACCTTTACCCGATTGGTATTGGAAGCCATGGCAAAGCACAATGAAAGACCCATCGTATTTGCCCTGTCGAATCCGACCTCAAAATCCGAATGTACGGCAGAAGAAGCGTATCAATGGACCCAAGGACGTGTTATTTTTGCAAGCGGAAGTCCTTCTGAGTCTGTCATCTTTAACGGCAAAAGGTATGTGCCGGGGCAGGGAAACAACGTTTATATCTTTCCCGGTGTAGGGTTGGGGGCTATTGCGACAGGAGCAAGGCATGTGACCGATGAGATGTTCCTCATCGCAGCAAAAGAGTTGGCTGAACTCGTATCAGAAGAAGATTATAAAGCAGGATGCATTTATCCGAAGCTGACAAAGATCAGAGAGGTTTCGGCACACATCGCGACCGCCGTAGCTGAGGTGGTTTATAAAAGAGACCTTGCAACGAATCCGAAACCCGATGACCTGTCAACCCAAATCAAATCTCTGATGTTCGAGCCGGTATATCGAGACTACTTGAAGTGATTTTCGAAAACCGGATGACCATGACAGAGAGACGTTTCTTTTTGCCGTAAAAGGGTTATTGTTTTGAAATGTAAATTTGCATTTAATCTTTTTTTTGCAGGTATCCCAAGGTAGAAACCATGAATATCGTATACCTTTCACCTCACTTTCCGCCCCAGTACCACCGTTTCTGCCAGCATCTGAAACAGGCCGGGGCCAACGTGCTGGGAATCGGAGATGCGCAGTACGATCACTTGGCTATTGAGGTACGTGACTCTCTTACAGAGTACTTTCAAATAGATGATATGCACAACTACGATGCATTGCTTCGGGCCTGCGGATTTTTCACCCACAAGTACGGTAAGATCGATCGGTTTGAATCGCTAAACGAGTACTGGTTGAGCACCGAAGCCCGGATACGGGACGATTTCAATATCTTTGGTATTCGAGGCCGCGACATTGATCACATCCGCCGCAAATCCCGGATGAAGGACAAATTCCGGGAAGCCGGCGTGCCGGTGCCCCGGGGATGGGTGGTGCAGACCATGGAGGACGCCCGAGAGTTGATCCGCGAGACGGGCTATCCGGTAGTGGCCAAACCCGATGCAGGGGTGGGTGCCCTGGATACCTATCGCCTGGAGAGTGATGAAGATCTTAAAAAGTTCTTTGCCGGTAAGCCAGCAGTGGATTACATACTTGAAGAATTCATTTCCGGAACCATTTATTCTTTTGACGGACTGGCCGACCGTAACGGCGACCTGGTGTTCTATACCTCGCATACGTTCAGTCAAGGAATCATGGAAACGGTCAACGAGTCGCGCCACATCTATTACTACTCTTTACGTGAGATTCCCCCGGCCCTGGAAGCACTCGGGCGTCGGTGCATAAAGACATTCGAGGTGAAAGAGCGTTTTTTCCATATCGAATTTTTTCAAACCGCCCCCGACACGTATACAGGGCTGGAAGTGAACATGCGCCCGCCGGGCGGCTTCACCACCGACATGTTTAATTATGCCTGTGACATTGATATTTATCGGGTATGGGCCGAACTATTGGTGCATCCGCGCACGGAACTTGCCTATACACGCAAACATCACTGCTGCTACACGAGTCGCAAAAACAACCAGCATTATCGTCACGGACATGAAGACATCATGACCCGCTATGGTGATTTTATGGTCCAGGTGGCAAGCGTTCCAGGCGTATTCAGCAGTGCCCTTGGCGATATCGGCTATATTTTCAGATCAGCAAAATTAGACGATATTTTTGAGATTATTAATTTTATTCATGCAACTGACATCTAAAATATGCACATTGAAGAACACAATTGGTTCAGCCCGAATCTAAGTCGGGATATGGCGTTGAAAATTTACGGACACTTTGGAAAACCGTTTATGGTTTTTCCCTGCTCCCGGGGCCGATATTTTGATTATGAAGGCATGGGAATGATCAACGCCATCGAAGGGTTCATCAATGAAGGCAAGATCAAGATGTTTTGCATAGACAGCATCGACGCAGAATCCTGGTACAATTTCGCCGTTCCGCCGGCGGATCGAAATGCGCGGCACGAAGCCTTTGACCGCTATGTGGTCGAAGAGGTGATCCCGTTTATTCGCGATCACTGCCGCTCACCGAATGAACGAGTCATGGCCAACGGTTGCAGCATGGGAGCCTATCACTCCGTAAATTTTTTTCTCAAGCATCCGGATGTTTTCGAAGGCACCATCGCCTTAAGCGGCCTTTATCGCCTGGATCGGACCGAGTTCGGACTCTCGGTCCACGACATACCTGCCGTATACTTTAATTCTCCTGTTCACTATCTTTCGGGAATTAACGATCCCTGGTATCTGGATCGCTACCGGCACAGTAAAATCATTGTCTGCGTGGGCCAAGGTGCCTGGGAAGAGGAAGCCATTGCCGACACACGTTCCCTGGATGCTCTTTTTAGAGAAAAGTCGATTCCAGCCTGGGTCGATTTCTGGGGCTATAACGTGAATCACGACTGGCCCTGGTGGTATAAACAGATGAATTATTTTTTACAGCACCTTTATGGATAAAACCCGGCGGTGAGGTGGGACCCCGACATCCAATTTTTCCAGGTTCGTACTAGTCTTTAGGCCCCGAATATTATCCCGAAAAATAATATCAGTCTTTGAAGGAGGATAAGACGATGACAATAAAAGCATATGCAGCACTAACAGCCGGAGGAAAACTCGAACCCTTTGAGTATGATCCCGGAGAGCTTGGCGTTGATCAGGTTGAAATTGACATCAGTTCTTGCGGTATTTGTCATAGCGACCTGAGCATGTTAAACAATGATTGGCAAATGACCGAGTACCCCCTGGTGCCGGGTCATGAAATCGTAGGAAAGATTAACGCCGTCGGCGAACGGGTCACGCATCTCAAACCGGGACAGATCGTCGGCTTAGGTTGGTTTTCCAAATCATGTATGACTTGCAGCGAGTGTATGTCCGGGAATTACAATCTCTGTCCAACCGCTGAAGGTGTCATTGTCGGACGCCATGGCGGTTTTGCCAACAAGGTTCGGGCGGATAAAACCTGGGTCTTTCCACTGCCTGAAGGGATCAACGTTGCCACCGCTGGACCCCTTTTCTGCGGCGGTATTACGGTGTTTAACCCCATCATCCAAAACAATATTCAGCCCACCGACCGCGTGGGTGTCGTCGGCATCGGTGGTTTGGGACATATGGCCCTTCGCTTTCTCAACGCCTGGGGATGTGAGGTGACCGCATTTTCTACCAGTCCCGGCAAAGAGGCTGAAGCCCGGGAACTCGGGGCTCATCATTTCGTCAACACGCACGACGCTGATGCACTTGCCAAGCTCGCCAACTCCCTGGATATGATCCTGGTTGCGGTTAATGTCGACCTGAGCTGGGACGGTTACATCAACGCACTTCGTCCAAATGGTAAACTTCATATCGTTGGAGCGGTACCTTCGGTCTCTGCGACCGTATTTCCGCTTATTATCGGTCAGAAATCCATCGGCGGATCCCCGCTGGGCAGTCCGGCAACCATGGCAACCATGATAGAGTTCGCCGCAAGACACGGCATCGGTCCGGTAACCGAAACATTTCCCATGTCCAAAGTCAATGATGCCATGGAGAAGCTTCGCACCGGCAAACCGCGCTTTCGGTTGGTTCTCGAAAACGACCTGGATTGATTCGAACTGCCAACTGTTTGGCCGAACAAATATTTAAGTAATATAAGATGTGAAACTTTTGAAAAAGGCTGTCAGAACGATCTAACTTTTAGTGTCAAAATATTAACGCAAAGTCATCATTGAATCTTTATCGCCCAATAAGATGATGTAGCGTTTTATTCTGCAAGTTATGCCCTGTTTTATGCGTGTATTTTCTTTGGATTTGTTGATTTTTTGGGAAAGTTCACCCTTTTTTACCTAAGAGATTCTCTAATTTCTCTAAAGGAAAACGTATTCATTTTCTGAATCATAAGATCCGTCTGGTTTAATCTTTTTATTCATTCTGATTGTCGATGATAGATAACTCGACGATAGAATGCCCAGTATAACGATCGTGGGAATTTTTTGAAGCGATCTGGGTTTTAAAAAATTTGCCACCCAATGATTCAGGCTGATTGTATTCCATGTCCAATATATCGCCGACTTTCAATTTTTTAAACACGGAAGAATCTTGTTTTACAAGGATACAGGGCCCATTTGAGGAAATATTTCGTAATTTGAACAGGTAGGTCGGCCCTTTATCATTTAAAAAAAAACCCACACTGTAATACTCTTCCAAAATGGTCTTTGCTTCAGATCTACACTCGACCAAGTCATTTTCGCTTTCATCTCCTATCATCACCAACTCAAACATTTGTACGCCATCCTCATGAAAGTGTTAATTTGATCTTGAACATTATTTTTAAAAACCTCAATTTTTTCGTATGCAAAAATCGTGCAAAAATATATATCATGAAAAATTTTTTAATTGAGGAAGCTTCGCGTGGGCAAACCGCACGTTTTTGGTTGGTAATATATGAATGTAAACGATCCGCAAGGCAAGGAATCAGTTGTGTGAAATGGATGGCGATGTTGCTTTAAAGATTGAAGGCTTAAAGCAGTATCTGATATGCAAATACGGTATCCTCGTCATTTGAACCGGAAAAACCTAAGCTGCGGATATCGAGATCATTAAACTCGACTTGAGCAAATCCTATGCCAGCACTTATATACGGGGTAAATGCACTGCTGTTGATAAAGTCATAATATCCATTAATCAAGAAAGAAAGGGCTTTCGCGTCTCCGGTTGCATCCAAAATAACTCCCGGCGAACCAATTTTGTCAATATCATTTTTTTGATAAGATATTTCGCCTTCCGCTCTAAATCTATTAAAGTCATATCCTAAAGCTGCACCAAAGGCCAATCCAGTATCAAATTCAGTGTTGACCGTAACACCCGGGACCGTCGAATCTGTTATATCGGAATCACTTGCCATGGCAAAACCGATATTACCACTCACATAAAGCCCCTCAGCACTATAAACGGGAGCAGAAAAAAAGAACACCAGTACACAAACGAAAGTGATTAACAGATATTTTTTCATATTGCACCCCTTTAGATTTAAGTTTAACAGTCTATGAAACCTTTCCAGCTTAAGATCCAATAAAATCTCTTCTTCAACGATTTAATTTTATGTTCCAATTATTCATAAAAATAAAAAGAGCAAACCTTAAAAAGATCTGCCCTTATTCAAATAAGCAAATTGTCGCCTATCTACTCCGAATCGCCTCCCTCCGTTATTGATAAGTGTGGGTTTCATGGCAGACTAATTCATTTAAATCAAATGTTAAAAGAAGAATTGTTTAATATCCGTATAAGGCTATATATTTTGTATGTCAATAACTAAATAATACAATATATAGTAGCAATACACTTTTGTCATTAATGGGGAGGCTTTGGAGGTCAATTCAAGGCAGATAGTAAATTTTGCTAAATTTATGGAGAAACAAAAACATAGAGCGATATAACAAATGAGATCTGATGGGTCTATGGAAGGTTATTAGATCATTGTTCGAAAAAACAATATAAAGTTTTATTTTTTGATTTTTGTAAAAAGTTTATACACGTTCAGAACGAATGTTCCCAAAGCCAACACACATCCCGTTAAGCTTTAATACTATTCTTAAGATTTGAAGCGTTCAGGTGTCAGCGTTTGCGTTTTTGAAAAGCCCGTCGTTCAGCGCTGAGCTCGGCCAGCAGTTGTTTCAAAGTCCATGTTTCCGAGGTTGGGGTCAGGGTAGCCCACAAGGCTTGCTGCATGCCGGATTTGCGGCAGACGGTCATTAGTCGGTGTAGTTCTTTTTCGGTGATACCTGCAACAATAACGGCCCGTGATAAATCTGATGATTCACCCCGGCCGGTTTGATCGGATAGTTTCAACAGGTCTAAGAGACGGGTGTCGCCATGCTCCGAGGTCGCCCAGACCGTGGGAATCGTTTCCAAACCGACCGCTTTTAAAACTGTCATAAACTTGGACTGGGCCTTGTCGGAAAATCCGGATAAAAGGAGTTTGCGAGAACCGTAAAGCAATTTATCGGATCGGGAAATCTTTTCAAATTTGGCTTGCGTCACGCTTTGACACCTCTCCTTCCCAAGCAGGATTACAAAAAAGGGGGGCTATCCTGTATAGATTTTAAAGGTAATGTATCTTATCTGTCCCCAGAAGCGCCTCCGCGGCTTGAGACAACTTAACGGGAACTATAAAATCTTCCACTTTTGAGTTAAACCGCAGTATGTTTAAGCAAGTGACAGATAAAATGCAAGGGGAAAATCAGTAAAAAACACACCCAAAACCCTAACCGAAGATTATTACATCCAATACATTATGTTTAAAATTGACACCCAACAACCCTTTGAGTATAAACTGATCCTCAACGTTCGTCCTATGGGGATAAAAAATATATGTCTGATAAGAATTTATCCACGAGATTTTCCGTTTTCAATGCATGATATAGCTTCTCAAAAAAAACAATTTGTTTAATGAGTGGACAGATGCGAATCGTTCTCGTCAACCCGAATCCCATGAAACCACCGGTGACTCCGGTATCTCTGGACTATATCGGTGCCACATGCCGTCATGCCGGAATAGACGTCGATTTGGTAGATTGTGCCATTGAACCGGATTGGCATAAAAAACTCTCTGATGTTTTGACGGAAAAACCGGTTCTCGTCGGTGTTACCCTCCGAAACATAGATGATTCCTATTTCGCAAGTCAGGACTTTTCTCTTCTTCGAGCAATACCGGTGCTTGAAAAAATTAAACGTTCAACCAATGCGCCGATTTGTCTTGGCGGCGTTGGTTTTTCTATTTTTCCCTCTGAAGTTCTGAAATTTTGTGATGTGTCTTACGGCATTTGTGGAGACGGAGAGGAAAGCCTCGTTAAACTTGCAATAGCGCTCAGAGACAATATTGGATTGGATACGGTGCCGGGACTGGTTTGGATGGAAAACGGCAGCTTTAAACACAACCCAATCTTAGCGGTTCCTCTTGAAAACATAGATTTGGCCTCCAGATCTTTGATTGACAATCAATATTATTTTGAAAACGGCGGTCAGGTCGGGTTCGAATCCAAACGCGGCTGTTCCATGACGTGCACCTATTGTCCGGAACCCTTTATCAAGGGTAAAACCGTAAGACTGCGTTCCCCGAAAAATGTGGCCGCGGAATTATCCGATCTTTATCAACGGGGGATCAACGTCTTTCATACATGTGACTGCGAGTTTAATATCCCCTATTCCCATGCGGTTGAGGTATCCAAAGCCATCCTCGAATCAGGGCTGGGAAGTAAAATAAAATGGTATGCCTACTGTTCTCCTGAACATTTCACAGATGAACTGGCACATCTGATGCGCAGCGCCGGATGTGTTGGAATCGATTTCGGTGCCGATCATGGTGATGAAAACATGCTGCGTCGTCTGGGCCATAATTATCGCCCGGATGATATCATTCGAATTCGAGACATATGCCTGAGACATGATATTATCTGCATGTTCGACTTAATCCTTGGATCACCCGGTGAAACAAAACAATCCATCGAAACAACGATACATCTGATGAAAAAAATCAAACCGGATCGTGTGGGAATTAGTCTCGGTGTGAGACTTTATCCAATGACCCGGCTGGGGCGGCAAGTATTAGAGGAGTCAAAAGGAACACCGTCGAAAAATCCTAGCCTTTTCGGAACCCTGGAAAATAACGAATCATTTCTGCGTCCGATTTATTTCTGTGATATCGGCCTGGGTGAAGATGTGGAGGATTGGCTGCATGGTCTTGTGGGTGATGATCCGAGATTTCTTCTCGGCCGACGGACTGAGGCAAATCCGGATTACAATTATAATGACAATCCGGAGCTGACTAAAGCGATCAAATCCGGACACCGCGGCGCATATTGGGACATTCTCCGAAGGGTATCCGAGGGAATTCCTCCTTTATCAACGTAAAAACGCATGCTCGGCCTCGGTTTTCCTTTTCTTTATCTTTTTACCATCCATTAGGGTACAAAAAGCATCGCCCCATGAACGATCAACAACATCATATCACGGAATTGTTCAAACAGTATGCCGGGTTACAGCAAAATTTGTTGTGCAGACCGGATGCCGAGCAACAGCATGCTGCAAACCGGTTTTTTGAGCAGTTGCTGGATCGTTTTCATCGCGAAACAGATGTCTTAATTTTGTTGCGGGCATTACCGGACCCCTACTTTCCTTTAGGCATGCTTGAGCAGACGATTTTTGCCGATGTGGTCGGCATGCGGTTTATTATCAACAAAAAGCGATGGGATCTGGAACCGATCCTGGGCCAAGAACTCGTGGAATGGGCCGGAGCTTTTCTAAGAATTCGACACGACATTCAAACCCTGTTTGATCCGAATACCGTTACTTGCATACCAGTGGACGGTATACGTCACCACCTTCCTTCCAGCCAGTGGTGCACTCTTTGCGGAGTATGCTGTAAAATCGGGGGCGTACCGCCGGATCCGCCTGCAGGTGTTGTTTATCCGGATCACTGGCTTGGCTTCCTTGCAGGTGAAACAGTTGAAAATCAACAACTCTGCCCATTTTTGTTTCAGTTCTTTGGTGAACCGCGCTTTTTTTGTGCCATCCATAATATCAAACCAATATCCTGCCGTCTTTTTGACCGAAAAGACTGTCTCCGACGTCTCGAAGACCGGGGCCTTCACGGTACCTAATCAATGATCAAGGTTTGCCGAGTTCATTGAAAATTTTGTATGAAAATCCTCATGACCACATGTTTTATTCTTGAGTATATCTTTTTGATTTTTCTTTAATTATAGGATACATGATTCAGCATAAAGTGACTTTTGTTCGAAATTTTTCCTTATTTGAAATGACTGCGAGGTAAGACATGGAAAGTTTATCAGAAAAAGCTGCCCGGAATCTGGCAGAAATACGAAAGCAAAAGCCGTTGATTCATAATATCACCAATTACGTGGTAATGAACTACACAGCAAATGCGCTGTTGGCCATGGGTGCATCACCGGTAATGGCCCATGCTTCAAATGAGGTGGAAGAAATGGTATCCTTTGCCGGGGCTCTGGTGCTTAATATCGGCACGCTGGCCGATGACTGGATCGCATCGATGATAACAGCCGGGAAAAAGGCGTCAGAATTAAGAACACCGATCATACTCGATCCTGTCGGATCCGGCGCAACATCATTCAGGACAAACGCCGCAAAAAGAATCATCCGGGAAACCCGTGTCAGCGTCATTCGCGGGAATGCATCGGAGATTTTGTCCCTCCGACAGGACAATTCAAAAACAAAGGGGGTGGATTCGATTCATTCGGTTGAGGCTGCTGCGGAGTCTGCAAAAATTCTCGCCGGAGAACTCGACTCAATCCTTGCAGTTACGGGTCCCACAGACTTAATTACAGACGGTCGGCAGGTGATACGGGTCTCAAACGGTCATCCCCTCATGGGCTATGTCACCGGAACCGGTTGCACAGCTACGGTGACCATTGGTGCGTTCCTGTCGGTGGACGAAGATCCTGTCAGTGCATCAGCCACAGCACTGGCCTTCTTCGGGTTGGCCGGAGAAGTTGCGGCAAAAAATGCGTTTGCGCCGGGAAGTTTCATGATTGCAATGCTGGATGCACTTTACACCATTACACCGGAAGAACTTTTACGGGGATGTAAATTTGAAGACTGCACATAGTCTGAGTGTTTCATGAAATATTTTATGAAAAATGAGAAAAAAAGAAACGATCTGATTTTTTCAATTTTACGAGCATCCTTTTCATGCGGATGTTCTGCGGCGCCTGTTTTTGCGTTCTCCAATACCTGCGCTTAATGGAATGACCAAAAAGAACAAGCAAATATATATCACAGCACTCCAACCGCCAAGCAAGCGGCCACCCAATCCACCGAGCACCGTAGCAGAAACATATGAGCCCATTACCACGTTCAGCCGCGCTGCCGGAAGTACCTTTGCCAGATAAGCTGCAAGACAGGTGGTTAAGGCTGGAATGAAGAGCCCCTGGAGAAATCGTGCTGCAATTAAAACCCAAAGGTCTTTTGTCACCGCGCAAACCAAACCGCCAAGTGCCACCAAAATACCTCCGGTTAAAATAATGGGATGGATAGGCAATCTGTCTGCCAAAAAACCGAAGGGAAGATTGGATATTGCGATGCCGAGGATAACAGCGGATACACTCAAAGAAACCAATACCATATCCGCTGCAAACTCATGCTGCAACACAGGCAATATCGGTTGAGTGATATAAATGTTCGTGAAAGAAGCGGACACCAGCGCAAAGACAATGAATTGTAAGCGGAAATAAGAAGTGTCAGCCATGGTTATACACCACCGAGGAACATGTCATGATATACCGGCTTCTGATCATACAGAGCATATAAATTACCTCATCGAACTTAACAGTTTTATTTTATATTCCATCGGGGTGAAACCTATGGGTCTTTTCTGTTTTACTGGGGCGGACAATCGATTTCAGTAACGGTTCTTTTTCTTGCTTTGTGCGTTCAGTTTTCATAAATCAGATCGCTCGTTGATCTTTCAATGGGTTTGTCACCTCCTGCCTTGAACAGCAAGATTATCCATTATTCACAAATAGTCAAGGACTTGCACTTCCGAATTTCAGCTTAGCTCCCGAATGCCTTGTTGGAGCAAAGCAAAAATTTCGCTTTTCCCTCCGGGCCGCAGGCCCTACAGGTCCAAGACTTGAACTTAAACGAAAATGAACGTTTTTCAAAGGTCTCCGTGAAACATCCAAGTCGAGATGATGTTGATTTTTTTACTTGACAAGAACGAACGGTCGTATTATTCTATCGGCATGGCAAAAGGAAAGGATACTAAACTTAATGTACTGGAAGCCGGTCTGGATATGGCAAGCCAACTGGGTCTTGAGTGCGTAACCATCGGAAATCTTGCCAAGGCAACGAATATGTCCAAAAGCGGGGTGTTTGCCCATTTCCAGTCCAAGGAAAATCTTCAGATCGAGATACTCCATTACGCGGCGCAAGTTTTTTCAGAAGGTGTCATCATCCCGGCGCTGAGAACCAACGCCGGCATTCCAAGAATCAGGGCTCTTGTGGACAACTGGATTCAATGGACTTCTGAATTGACAGGAGGCTGCATTTTTGTATCCGCAAGTGCGGATTTTAGTGACCGACCCGGAAAGGTCAGGGATGTTTTGCTGCATCAGCAGAAAGAATGGATCGATTGCCTTAAACGTATCGCCCAATCCGCCGTTCAGGTGGGTGATTTCAGGCAAAATATTGATGTTGGCCAGTTTGCCTTTGATCTCTATTCTCTTCTGCTGGGTTTTCATCTTTATTATAATTTGCTTGACGACGTTGAAATCAAAAAACGTCAGGAAGCCGCTCTCACCCGAATATTAAATTCCTATAAATAGTAAGGAGATAATATAGCAAAAAAAATTGTCAAAATGAAACCGATAAGCACGAACGTTCGTTATATTAAGGCCAAACAAAGAGGCACTCATTTTTTGCTGTCAGCATTATGGCACCTTACGTCCAATGCAACGAAAAACATCATACTCAAAGGAGAATAAAAGATGAGAGATTATAAAAACATTATAGAAGAATACCGCAATGCAGACTCCGAAAAGCGTGTGTATCTTTTTCTGTCACATCGATCGCTTAGAGATGAATTTTTAGACATCGATCAAAGCGATACACCTGTTGAATTTCCAGAAAAGCCCATCAAGAATAAATGTCGTATGTGCGGAAATTGGGGGCAAAGTCTGATCAGTGCATTAAAATAACATCGTGTAACGATGTTATGAAACGCTGCTATGCCGCTCGGTTTGGGTCTTTAACAACTTTTTGATTCCTTCCAATGTAGGTTCGGCCAGCAACGTCCGGGTATAAGCTGACGCTTCGCTTACGCTGAGATTGACGATCGTCTCCTGAACAGAGCGCAAGAAATGCGGATCAACACTAAAGGTTCTTAGCCCGGCTCCTATAAAAAAAGGAATAAATTCGGTATGATGACCCATTTCACCGCATACCGTCACCTCAATTTCAGCCTTGACGGCTGCCTGAATGATGCGGTTCAGGGATCTGAGAACAGAAGGATGATAGGGTTGATAATAGGCCGCCACCCTTTCATTGGTTCTATCCACCGCCAGCATGTATTGAATAAAGTCGTTGGTCCCGATGGAAAAAAAATCCGCTTCATTGGCCAATTCATGGATAATATCCAATACCGCCGGCAGTTCAATCATTGCTCCAAGAGCGGGTGCGGGATAAAAGGGCAGTTTTTTGCGAGCCAGATCTACCATGGCTTCTTCTACTGAGTGACGGGCCTTCCGAAACTCATCAATGCCGGAAATCATGGGGAATACAATTTTTAATTTCCTGGCACCGGCGCCAGCCCTTAAGATCGCTCTCAGTTGCTGGAGAAATACTTCCCGGTGGTGCAGTGAAAAGCGGATCGATTTGAGACCCAGTTCGGGATTGGCTTCCTTTATGCCTTCTATATACGGCAGTAATTTTTCGCCGCCGATATCCAGCGTTCGGATGGTGACCTCACGGTCTCCCATTTCATCGCACAGCCGTTTGTAGACCAAATACTGCTCCTCTTCGGAGGGAAGGTTGGATCGCACTAAAAAGGGGAATTCGGTTCGGTATAATCCGATTCCCTCGACATTGAGGTCCTTGGCCAGTTTTATTTCACTAAGCAAATTAATATTGGCCAGCAGTTTAACAGATTCGCCGTCGCGGGTTTTTGTTTGGGGAAGTATGGGACGGTCGGCTTTCTTTTCATCTTTTTGTGTCTGGTTGCGGAGTTCAAAGCGACGGATAATGGTTTCAGAGGGTCTGGTGTGAATGCTGCCGATATCCGCATCCAGGAGCATAGGCGTACCATCCGGAAGCTCCAGCAAATCGCTGCGCTCGGCAATCACCATGGGAAGCTTCAAAGACCGGGCAATGATGGCGACATGGGATGTCACCCCGCCGCTCACCAAAACAATTCCCTTAACATCTTCAGATGCCAGTTTGAGCAAATCGGATGGCAGGAGTTGCCGGGCGATAACAATCCGGCCTTCGGTATGATCCGTGTCTTGTGATGTGTTTTTGCAAAGGTTGTTGAGCAGGCGCCGGGCCAGATCTTCAATGTCCTGGGCTTTCTCCTTCAGATAGGCACTGGGAGCTGAAGAAAAAAGAGCCATATAATGTCCGGCAACCTCTCGAACTGCTTCGGGCACAGATACCCCTTGTTCTATTTTTGTCAGCATCGCATCCACAAATCGGGCATCTTTGAGAATCATAAAGTGGGCTTCAAAAATCAGGGCCGCACTTTCCGGCAAACGCTGAGCCAGGCGATCCTGCAAATTCGTGAGCTGTCGTTTGGTGGTTTCCACTGCCTTGAGAAAATCCTGGGGTGCAGACACGAATTCTGAATCGGGTCGATGGGACAGCAAGGATTCACCATCGGATTTCAACACCGTAACAGGGGCATGGGCAAATCCGCCCGAGGCGGTTTTACCTTTAATAAACCGGAGTTTTTCCAGCAGGTCGTCTCTTTGGGAGGGAACCGTCTTGCGGTTTTGGTCGATCATCAAGCGGGCGTTTTCGATGGCTCCGGTCAACTGAGAAGCAATGGCCCGCATGGCCATCACATCGATCTCATCAAAATAATCGGGATGTTCATGCTGTACCACCAGAACGCCGATTTTTTCATTTCCCCTGTGAATCGGGACCGCTAGAAACGATTCAAAAGGATCTTCATCAGCCTCTTCAAAGTACTTGAAATTGGGATGACGACTGGCACGCGCTTCGCAAATGGGTTTCAGGGATTCAAAGATTTTTCCCACAATGCCCTCACCGGTTTTCATTCTTACCCGGCCCACCGCTGATGGATTCAGACCAACGGTGGCCTGGAGCACCAAATCCCGGGTGGTGTCATCGTAAAGATAGATGGAGCCAACATCGGCATTGAGGTGGTGTGCAACCATCTCAACGGTTTGCTGAAGGAACCCCTGGATATCGGTACTGCCGATGATGAGATTGGCCAGTTCTCCGATATCGCAAAGTAGATTCAGGTGATCTCTGTTTCTGTTCCTGGATTGCATCCTTACACCCCTGTCTTGATCGCGTCATAAAGATACGATGAGATTTTTGCAAAACTCCCTTTTTGATACGCGTTCAAGAGTACGCTTCCTTGTTTTACGACGCTCAATCTCACTCCGGCAAAGCGCAGGTGGGATCTTCCATCTTGGCCTTGCGGGTTTCCACATAATGAGCGGCTGACAGGGCCGCCATGCAGCCGTCGGCTGCCGCCAACACGATCTGGCGGGCATATCTTTCCCGCAGATCACCGACCACATAAATGCCGTCGATGTTGGTGGCGCATTGATCATTGGTGATCACGAAACCTTCCGGAGACATGCGAATCCCAGCCGGCACCAATTGATTGTTGGGATCAAAGCCGATGAATATAAAAACACCGTCAATGGGAAGGTCGTGCTTATCGCCGGTCTGGGTGTCCTGCAAAGTGACGGCATTCACCCCGTCGGTGTTCGCCTTGATTTCAGTGACAACGGTGTTCCACAGAACCTCCATCTTACACTCCGCCTCGACGCGCTGTTGCAGGATCATGCTGGCACGCAACGCATCGCGGCGATGAACCAGGTAAACCTTGGCAGCCAATTTGGCCAGATAAAGCCCTTCTTCGCAGGCGGTATCGCCGCCGCCTATGACCACCAAATTTTTGCCCCTGAAAAAAAAGCCGTCACACACAGCGCAATAGGATACTCCCTTGCCGTAGTATTCTTCTTCTCCGGGTACGTTCAACTCCCGGGGCCGTCCGCCCGGGGCCAGTATCACGGCATGGGTTTGGATCACCCGTCCGCCGGCGGTGCGTATTGTATGAAATTCGAGACCCGGCTCGATGGCCGTGGCTTCGTCGTTGAGTTCCTCGATACCGTAAGAACGGGCATGCTGGGCAAACTTCATGGAAAGCTCGCTGCCGCCGATAATCTCGAAGCCAGGGTAGTTTTCCACAGCATCGGATTGGTTGAGCTGACCGCCGGGCACCCCTTTTTCAATGAGTACGGTCTTTAAGGCCGCCCGCATGGCGTAGATCGCGGCTGAAAGGCCCCCGGGTCCTCCGCCGATGATAGCCAGATCATAAAGTTCAGGTTGCGGCATGATGTGTCTCCTTATTTTCGCCTAATCTGAGCGTTTCAAATGTGACAAAAGAAAGCAATTATATCTATGGTTAATATCGAATTCAGGCGTAACGATGTCAGTCGGCATATCTTCCCATAGTTTTTGGCAAAACGAGGTGCGGATCTTATATCGACCGGGCAAGATATCGCTCGGCAATTTCCATCGGATCCCCATCATCTGATAAATATCAGAAAACTGCGGACATTGGCTTTTAGCAGCAATTGCAAATGACGGTGTAAAATGGGCAATCTCCTTTGATTGACCGTTCTTTTCTACTTTCTCCAGAACAAATTCAGGGCTTACGCCAATGGGAAATGCCGTCATCCGGATGAATCTCAGTTGGACACTCTCTTCTGGCAGATAAATATCATAGTCTGTCACGAGCCCGATCAGTTTATTTTGGGTTGAAATATCCGTTCCCACGCCGGATGTTTTCTCATCCCAGGACCGCGCAGGCCCCACATCGATATGCACGAGTTTTCCCTTGTAGTAACCTGTTCCGCCGAATCCGAGTTTTTTAACCGTGTTCCAGACGCGCTTTGATGAAGTTCCCTGAATTTTTATGTCCGCCGCCATCCCGTATTGATGGAGACTTGCCTTTGCAGCAAGTTTTCCCTTGTTGCGAAGATCGGTATTGTATTGCGGGCTTCGCCATCCGGAAACAATGGTGATCCGTGCCCCTGGATGAAGATTGTCTTCTAAATAGTCGAGAAACTCGATCAGCCGCAGGGATATGGTGGAAAGCGGTTTGCCACTTTGACCACCAAACAGACGCTGAATGGTTTTAAGGGCTTTTTCATCATAGATGCCCTTGCTTTTCCGGTATTGACCATTGAACGTTATCCCGTTTTTTGCACTCACAAGGTTGAGCCTTCCATCGCCGTGATAAAAGTAGCGGCTGACATCCGTGATATTTTCGGATGCGAGGCAACTCGCTGCAACGAAACCCAAAATTAATAGGGCGGCAATTCCAAATTCTAGGGTCGTTTTCATATGATACCTTAAATAGAAATCTAAATTGATTGTCGAGGTTGTCGCAAATACAAGAAAGATCCCGTTCCGCTATAGTCAAACTATGCGGGATGGGATCTGACGCAGTAGATGCGACAACCTCGGCAATCCCAAAGGGTTTCAAATTTTAAAAATATAAATAAAAAAATTCAATTAAAAATAAAAGCTATTTTATCCTTTTTTAAAATTTGAAACGCTCGGTTTAGGAAAAAGTTTCATCGTTTCTCTACATATGTCCATAAAGGCCTGTAACGCCGGCGATATCCACTTGTCTTTATGCCGGATCATCAAAACACCTGTCTCCAGCGGTTCATCCAACCACGGTATCTTTTTAAGCTTGTTTTGGGCAAGTTCCGCTTTGACCGCTATCTCCGGTATAACCGTTATGCCGAGCCCTTTAATAACACACTGTTTTATCGCCTCGATACTGTTAAACTCCATAACCACCGATGGACTGATATTTTCAGCGGTGAGCGTCTCTTCAAACTGCATTTTGTAACTGCAATCATGCTTGGGTAAAAGAATCGACTGGCCGTTTAGATCACGAAAGGTCATGCCGACACTTTTTGTGAGGACATGATTCGGATGGGATATAAAAACAAGCGGTTCGATTCGTACCAATTCCGCCGTCAGATCCGCGGCATTGACGGATTCTGCAAGCAAAAAGGCCACATCAATGATGCCCGATCTCAACTCCTGTTGCAGGGTAAAAAGGGCGCAGCTGCTGACATCGAAGCCCACCCTCGGATATTGGCTTTTGAATTGTTGGAGAACCGAGGGCAGAAGATACGTCCCCACACTTTGCGGCGCCCTGACGGATATAGAACCAATCAGTGTTTCAGAATTTGAGATTTCAGTCAGCGTCTCCTGTTCGATGTCGATCATTTTTTGGGCATACCGCATCAATTTCTGCCCGGCTTCGGTAATCACGATACGCTTTCCAAGTCGATCGAAAAGGGATACACCCAATTCCTCTTCAAGGAGTTTGATCTGCGCTGACACGGTGGACTGGGCGTAATTGAGTGCATCCGCTGCGCGGTTAAAATTCATTAGGCGTGCAACGGTTTGGAATGTTCTGAGTTGACGCAATTCCATTGCCGCTCCCTTTAATCGATTTTTTTGATTACTCTTATCAAATTAATTCGTTGGACACGATATTATTGATAAGAGATAATGTAGTGAAACCGGTTAAAAGTGTCAACAGGATTCAATGGGTCAGGAGGGAGAATGAAATGATTCAGAATATTAAAAGGAGGAAAAACAATGGAACAGTCAAAAGAGGAATTCGTTGAAATCGTTAAGAAAGTACGGGATGTTTTAAAAACTGACGAATTCGCCGCATGTTCGTGCCCGAATACAAGATGTGAATGGCATGGAGATTGTTACAATTGCATCAGAATATACCGTCACTTCAGTCACAATGTCCCGAGTTGTTTACAGCCTGTTATCGGCAAAAAAATTGCAAATATTATGGACGCTGCACAAAACGAAATACAAAGATCCCCAAAAGGCCCGATGAACTTTATGACTATTTATATTCCGTTGCACCAATAGAATAATTTTAATATGTTTTAGATCATCTGAATAGATTAACCCCAATTTTGGGCCTTGTTTTCCATAGCTTTATACCCCAAAGGGTTTCATTTGTTGAAACGTGTATTAAATTACTGAAAGAGGGGAAAAAGCGATGACCTTCGCTGACAGGAATAAAACAAAGACGGCTGACAAGCTTCAGGAACGGCGGCACAAACTACTGGCACTGGTGCATATTGCAAAAAAAGAGATTCCCCTTTCAGATGATGAATATCGGGATGTTATTGCATACTGGGGTGTCGGATCTTCGGCAGACATGTCTATCCCGGAGCTTGAAGAACTGGTGAAATATTTTGAGTCCTTAGGATTTAAAAAGAAGGTGCCGGATTTCAAGGATCCGGGTGCTGGCGTCGGCCAGATAAAAGCGCTTCAGGAAAGAATCAAAGAAGAAGCCGGGAAACTGAACAACGGCGAAGAAAGACTGAAAGGACTGGTAAAGAAAATCGCAAAGGAAAACGATCTTAAGGCTTGTCGAAACATAAAGAAGTTAAAGCAGCTTCTTAAGGTGATTCGGTTATTACAAAACAGAGAAAATTCCTAACAAAAAATATGATATCAGTCAATTGCTAATGAGATGTTACTTCTATAGAATGTTTTGGGGAAACTTTCCTCATTGCCTCAACCTCTGTACACACGCTTCATATCCTGCAACGTAACTTTTTCATCAAAAACAAATTATCAATTAGATGAGGAATCTCGGAGTTTTTCTTTTATATCCTTATGTATTAGCGTAATGGATAATCTTTTTTTAAAACGGGTGCTGTTTGAGTGGCTTAGGGATCGTTAGAAAGAACAGGCGCATAGCTGAAATCAAATCCTTAAAAGAAATTGCAAATTGCTTAGTCAACTTATTGATTTTTCAAAGATTGGTTCCTGTTCTTTTTTACGATCCCTTGCCATGAGTTCACGCGTTTTAAAAAAAGATTATCCATGGAGCGCCTATATAGAAAAATTCCCCAACCTCTCAATTAGATAATCGTTCACAAAAAAGTTGTAATACTAATTTCGATGCTTATTTTTGCTGTTTGACCTTTAATTAATATGGAAGTGTACCCAGTGAAAAAAATCATAAGAAATGAAAAAATAAGAAATATCGCGATCATTGCGCATGTTGACCATGGTAAGACAACCCTTGTTGATGCCATGTTCAGGCAGAGTGGGCTCTTCAGGCCGGGCCTCGAAGTTGATGAGAGAATCATGGACAGCATGGACTTAGAAAAGGAAAGAGGCATCACCATTGCCGCAAAAAACTGTTCCGTGCAGTGGAACGGTGTAAAAATCAATATTATCGACACCCCTGGCCATGCCGATTTTGGCGGAGAAGTTGAGCGCGCCCTGTCTATGGCGGACGGTGCGGTTTTGCTTGTTGACGCGTCTGAAGGGCCGCTGCCCCAGACCCGCTTCGTGTTGAAGAAAACCTTTGAGAAAGGCCTCAAGGTTGTGGTGGTAATCAACAAAATCGACAGAAAAGATGCCCGTCCCGAACAGATTCTTGATGGGATATATGATCTGTTTATCGATCTCGATGCCGCCGGGGAACAGCTCGATTTTCCGTATCTTTATGCCATCGGACGCGAAGGCGTCGCAAAAAAGACCCTGGCCGAAAAAAGGGATGATCTTCATCTTCTCTTTGAAACCATCATCAATGAAATACCGGCCCCTGAATACGATCCCGAAGAACCGTTTCAGATGCTGGTGTCTGATCTCGGATATTCGGATTATCTTGGTCGGCTTGCCATCGGAAGAATTTTTAACCAAAATGCCAGGTTCAATGACGCCATGGTCTGTATCAACGACAAAGAAGAACACCTCCCCCTCAAGATATCCAAGCTTCAAGTATATGAAGGGATGATTTTGAAAGAGGTTGAAACGGCGGAACCCGGCGATATTGTCGTTCTTTCCGGGATCGAGGATGTCAAAATCGGTGACACGATCTGCACAAAAGAATTTCCAAAACCCTTAAAGAGAATCAGAGTAGACGAGCCGACGATTTCCATGGAATTTACCATCAACACCTCTCCTTTGAGCGGCAAGGAAGGCAAAATCGTACAGTCCGGCAAAATACGCGAACGGCTGATCAAGGAAACCCTTAAAAACGTTGCCGTCAGGTTTGAACAGACCGAGGACAGGGAACGATTTATCGTAAAGGGCAGAGGGGAGTTCCAGATGGCCATCCTCATTGAAACCATGAGGCGGGAAGGATTTGAGCTTTCCGTGGGCCGTCCAAAGGTAATTTACAAACAATTGAACGGAACCATGCTCGAACCCATTGAGACACTGTTTGTGGATTGTGATGAACATTTTCTGGGAGTTGTCACCGAAAAGCTTTCCATAAGAAAGGGACGTTTGACAAACCTTGTCAATAACCAAAGCGGAAGAATAAGGGCGGAATTTTCGGTTCCCTCGCGTGCTTTAATCGGTTACCGGGATGAATTCCTCACGGACACCAAGGGAACCGGAATCATGAACACCCTTTTTGCAGGATATGAGCCGTTTCGCGGTGATTTTCCTACCCGCTTTACCGGCTCTATTGTTTCAGACCGGCAGGGGAACTCTGTTGCATACGCACTCTATCACCTCGAACCCAGAGGCCGTCTTTTCATTGTCCCCGGAGAACCTGTTTATGCGGGAATGATTGTCGGTGAGCATAACAAGACCGTTGATATTAGTGCAAATCCAAGCAAGGAAAAAAAGCTCACAAACATGCGTGCTGCAGGAAAAGATGAAAGCACGGTATGTTCGCCGGTAAAACCCATGACCCTCGAAAGGGCCATAAATTTTATAAAAGATGACGAGATGGTGGAGGTTACCCCACAATCCATCAGGCTGTATAAAAAAACGCTTTCCGTAAAGAAGCGGAAACATAAAAACGGACTGAACTAACGTTCCAAGAAAATATATATTTACATAAATTGAACGATTGGCGAACTACTATTTGAAACGCTCAGTTTAGGATTTAATAAATACATCATGAGCAATAACAAAATAGAAATCGATAAACGCCGGACATTCGGCATCATCAGCCATCCGGATGCAGGCAAGACCACATTGACCGAAAAGCTTCTTCTTTATGGCGGCGCCATTCAGCAGGCCGGTGCCGTAAAGGCCCGCAAGACAGAACGATATGCAACCAGCGACTGGATGGCCATTGAAAAGGAACGGGGCATATCCGTCACCACATCGGTGATGAAATTCAACTATAGGGATTTCGAGATAAATCTTCTGGATACGCCCGGACACCAGGACTTTTCCGAGGATACCTACCGGGTTTTAACGGCCGTGGATAGCGCTTTGATGGTTATCGACAACGCCAAAGGTGTTGAACCCCAGACCGAAAAGCTCATGGAAGTTTGCCGCATGCGCAACACGCCCATCATTACCTTTATCAACAAGCTGGACCGGGAGGGCATGGTACCGATTGATATTCTTGACGATATCGAGAGCAAGCTACAGATCGAGTGCACCCCTCTTTCCTGGCCCATCGGCATGGGAAAAAGATTCAAGGGAGTTTACAACCTCTACAAAAAAGAACTTCACCTTTTTATTCCCGGCCAGGAAACACGCCGCAGGGAAGGCCTGGTGATTAAAGACCTTTCCGACGCCAAACTGGATGAGGTTCTCGGAAGCCAGGCCGATGAGTTAAGAGAGGATATTGAATTCATCGAAGGTGTTGCAGCGCCCTTTGAACTTGACCATTACCTTAAGGGCAACCAGACCCCTGTTTTCTTCGGAAGTGCCATTAACAATTTCGGTGTAAAGGAGATGCTGGACGCCTTTGTGGAGATGGCGCCGTCTCCGGGCCCCAGGGCGGCGGTGACACGAAACGTGTCTCCCTATGAGGAACCGTTCTCGGGTTTTGCGTTCAAAATTCAGGCCAATATGAATCCGGCACACCGGGACAGAATCGCATTTATCCGGATCTGCTCGGGCAAATTTACCAGAGGGATGAAGGCCGTTCATCACAGAATCGGAAAAGAGGTTACATTTTCAAATGCCACCATTTTCATGGCCAATGAGCGTGAAAACGTGTCGGAAGCCTATCCAGGCGATATCATTGGTATTCATAACCATGGGACCATAAAGATCGGTGATACATTTACGGAAAAAGAGCCCTTAAAATTCTGCGGAATTCCCAGTTTTGCCCCTGAAATTTTCAAAACGGTCATTTTAAAAAATCCCATGAAGGCAAAACATCTTCAAAAAGGACTGGTTCAGCTCTCAGAAGAGGGGGTTGTTCAGGTTTTCAGACCGGTTGCCAGAAACGGTTACATATTAGGGGCTGTGGGAATACTTCAGTTTGACATCACAATGGAACGCTTAAGGTCCGAATATGGCGTTGATGCCGTTTACGAGCCTGTCGATTATCGCGTCGCGCGGTGGATCGAATGCGACGATCCTAAAAAAATGGCGGATTTTGAGAAAAAAAACAGGTCCAACATGGTAAGAGATGCCCAAGGGTCCATGGCCTATCTGACAACCAATGAGTTCCAACTCGACTATTGCATGAAAGAATGGCCCGGAATCGCGTTTTTTAAGACCAGGGAAATCAATACTTAACATCATACCCTCGGACAAAGCGCCCTGGTTTCACAAAATAATTGCAACAGCGCAAAAGCCGCCGCAGTTTTTTTCTGAGTCGGAGAGCCCCACAACGGCCAGCGATTCATGGCTTTTAAAATCCTCTCCAGGCTGTCATTGAACAATATCGCCCGCTCGAACTCTTCATAGGACCTTCCGGTTCCCCGATCGATGGTGGGGAACCATACCGGAACCCAACCTTCCACGGTGTCATCGTACATCTCCCAGGCATCTGCCGGGTTCACTCCCGGCGGCATGGTCTCCCAATTGATGGCGGGCAACGGAAGATCTTTGTCTAAAAATTCAATGAGCAACGCGTTTGGTTTTCTGACCATTTGTGTTCCTCATTCCTATATTGATCAACACGACTTGTTTTGAATTTGAAACGCTCAGTTCAGGTTAAGAGATTCCAATGCTTCCTGCGCCGCCTCCTTCACATCAACGCCATATGGACCGTTCAAAACGGTTTCAAGTTTTGGAATGATTCCCTTATCCCCGGATTTTCCCAAAAGATAAAGAATATCCCCTTTGACCGTATCTTCTGCCGTCAAAAAAAAATCCAACAAAGAGGGTAGGGTTTGGTGAACCAATGTTCGATTTTCCTCGGCAATGGTTTCAAAGGCCACCATGGCTGCCAGGCGAACCGGCCATTTTTTGTGAACCAGAAGTTCCGTAAATGCCGAAAATATTTTTCCGCTGTCGAGCATCATTCCGGCCACTTCTACGGCTTTGCCTTCTTCAAACATGGCTTCCAATGATGACGCACTGAGTCGAGAAGGATCCCGGTTCAAAATCATGTCCACAATTTCTTCGATCCGAATCGATCCGGTCCAGTAAAATTGATCATCCAGCAAAACTGTCGGTGCAGATTGGATCTTATCAGATGCCGCCATTTCCGGAAAAAATGCACCGTCAATGATGGTCAGTTTTATGGATTCACTCACCGCAGCAAGACACAGCAGCTGTTTTACTGCTGCCGGACAAAATGGACAATGGGGCGTAATATAAACTTTCAACAGGGCGGGAACCCGGATTTGATGCACCTTTTTATAAGTCGATAAAGGGCTGTTTTGGGCCTGGCCATCACCGTCGAAAAGCGCACTCAGAAACGGTTCAAGTTCCTTACCCGTTGGAATCGCGTGATATCCGACATTGCCGACCCGGATAACCGGTGGTTTTGATTCGTCGTCCTTTTCTTGTTTAATTTTAATCTTAGGCACAATGCGCGCCAAATCGTCACAGAATTCTTTAAATGTTTGGCTGCGTTCATCCTCGGTTAAAATCAGATGGATGCGTATGTCATCTTTAAGTGTTTGACTCCAGCCGGCGATTTGTTTTTTTTCTTTTTCCGGAATCATAGCTTTTTCATCTCTAAACTTGATGAACTAGTCATAAAAGTCAAAAGTTCAAGTTCCCCCGCATAACACCAGCGGGATAAAAAGGCGCGCGAATTTTGTGGAATGCGGCGTACTTTTTTGTACGCCGCAGTGAACACGAAATGAAGCACAACGCAGAAATTGGGCTTTTTACGAAGCCGTCAAACTTGACTATCGGGCAAAGCAAAACTTAAACCGCTTTGCGATCTCATTCTCCACCCATCTCATGTCATTTTTCTCTCTGCCGATACGATAAATACCGATGATCGCTTCGGCGCGAGATTTGGCGCTTTGATAACCTTCAGTCACTGCCTTCTCTATCAATTCCCAGTCTATGTGTTTGAGTAAAATTTTGAAATTCCTCAATTATTTGAGGAAATAATATTTTGGTAAAGCTCTCTATAAAAGCAACGTAAAATGCCAAAGAAGTTGTTTTTCGCTCTCTGATGATATGCTGCAATGTTCCGTATTCGCCGGTGTCGGCCAAAAGGTCCTTAATGGTTCGGGCTAAAAGTTCGATGGGGGTGTGGGGAAACGCTGCAATAATTTCTTGCCATGTTTTGCGGTCAAAAACCGTGTCCTGAATTTCGCCCAACTCATGATAAATGTATGTATCTGTTTCATTGGCGGCAATTGAAGACAAATTACGGTGTAAATCTTCAGGTGTCTGTTCTTTCAATCCATAGTCTTCCAAACCGAATCTTAAGGCATAACGACCTGATTTTTTGATATAAAATATTTGATCCCACAGATAAAGTCTGGCGGATTCTTTTCGAACATAAATACAATTGTCCTGAGACATCGCAGGAATGGTCAACAGATCTCGAGCAAGCTCTTCTCCGAGAACAAATATCGTAATTTCGTTTATTTCTTTCTTGTCCTCAATTGCGGCCAGAAAAAAAGACGGTTTAAGGCTCCGGGCATAGCCGCCCCCGTAGATGTATCCACGGGGTTCCAAAATCGCATTGATTCCTTTGACATCAAATGGATCGAATCGATGCCCGGAAAGGGTGATGTCGCCAAAATCTTTTTCTATCAGTTTTTCCCATAGTTCCTCTTTGTCTCCAATCCATTTTAACACCTCTGAAGGATCATTTTCAATCCAGGGATCCAATCTGTTTTCCCACTTGTACAAATCCCGCAATCGCAAAGCCAAACCGCAGATGGAATAGAGTCCGGCATGCCGGGCATCCGCAATATTGCAGTTCTCAAGGACTTGGTCGGTGATGTCACTTATTTGCAACATATCGTTTTATCTCCACTTCGCCCTAACGTTGCAAAAGCCGGAGGGCTTTAGAGCCAAGGCGTCAAGGGTGAAGCTGTAGTCGGCTACCGCGAGCCTTTGACAACGCAGGATCTGAAGTCCTCCGGCTTTTCAAGCGCAATAAAAATATCTTTTGCAGCGATTGCGCCTTCTCTTAAAATTTTCGGGGGATCGACGGTCACATCCACGACGGTTGAGCCGATACCACCTTTGAGCGGCCCGGCATCAAGAATCAGATCCACTTTATTCGAAATCCGCGGATCCATATCTGAAATTGACGAACATCCCAACTCACCGGCAACATTGGCACTTGTGGCGGTAAGAGGGCATCCCGCGGCCTTTGAGAGGGCCAAAGCAACCGGGTGATGCGGCAATCGAATACCGACGTTGCCGGTATCTGCCAAAAGGTTTGCCGGCAGCGTGTCTTTGGCCTTGAAAATAAAGGTGACTGCACCCGGCCAGAAACAGTTCATCAGGCGAACGGCTGTCGAAGAGACATGTTGAACAAGTTTTGTCAGTTCTTTTCGATGGGGTATGAGGATTGGCAAAGGTTTATGATATGACCTCTGCTTTATTTCAAAAATCCTATCCACAGCTTCTGCGTTCAAGGCGTCTGCTCCCAATCCATAAAGATACTGGGTGGGAAACACAATGACCCCGCCGTCTTTTATGATCCGGGAGCTCGCAACAATGTGATCATTTCCGGGATGTAATGGGTCAGCATGAATGATTTTTAAGCGTTTTGGCTTTTTGATCAACGTGTTTTGCGAGCTCCTTTTTATAGGTTTCCAACTTTTTTGCAAGTGTTGGGTCTGAAAGGGCCAGTATCTGTACTGCCAGGATACCTGCATTTTTTGCTCCCGGTTTGCCAATGGATACCGTGGCCACAGGAACCCCGGGAGGCATTTGAACCGTGGAAAGGAGCGCGTCGAGCCCCTGAAGGCAAGATGAATCTATGGGGACGCCGATTACCGGAAGCGATGTATATGCCGCCAGATTCCCGGCAAGATGTGCGGCATGGCCGGCTCCGGCCACAATTACTTTTATGCCTCGCTTGTGGGCGGAAGCGGCAAACTTGGCCGCTTTTTTAGGACTCCGGTGTGCAGACGCCACCGTCATTTCATAAGATATGCCGAATTTTTTTAAAACCAAAGCGGTTTCTTCCATTACATTAAGGTCCGAATCGCTTCCCATGACAATGCCAACCTGAGGCAGCCGATCCGGTTGTTTTATAGCCTTATTTTCTTTTTTCAAATAGACCTCCTTATCCTATTGCGAGACCCTCCAACACATCCGCTTTCTTTTGGTCCAGTTCCCGACGGTGAATCTTTGCACCTTTTGTCCCGCCGTTTAAGGTGATTTCCGAAAGATAATAATTTCCATCATCTGTAATATGGATATCCAGATGCGCATAGGGAAATTTACCACGCGCCATTGCTTTGCGGCAAAAATTCAACAAATCCGTGTTCATCTCGTAGGGATAATTTTTCCCGCCCATGGAGATATTCATCCGGAAATTATCGGGATTATGCCGAACGTAAGCTTCCGTATATTCCCCTGCAATTATCACCCGAACATCCGTAAAATTGTCCAAAAAGGGTTGAATGACAAACGGGTATGACGTTTCGGACAGGGCCACAAAACTGTAAAGGGTTTCAATGCTATCCCACTTTCTCACACCATGGCCGCAGTGCAGATGATCTTCTTTTGTGACCACCGGAGCGATGCCGAGTCTGTTATAGGTGTTTATGGCTTCAATGAGATCCGTTCGTCGTGCGACAACAAATGTATGGGGCAACATCCAATTATTAAGAACAACCGCCTGCGTCGTCTTGGAATAATTCAAAACCTGTGAGAGGGGAGATGGAAAGCAGGATACGCCCCGTTCCATAAGATCGATGAGAATGGATTGTTTGATATGTTTGTAGGTCAGTATACCTAAAAAGATATCCCCGGAACAAAGATCGTGATACCGTTCCTTAAGCTCCCTGCTGCTTCTGACGATCATTGAATCACCTGTTGATATTGTGTCCTTCGATACTCAGTTCAATCAAACGATCCAGAAGCTGGCCAAAAGGAATACCCGCTTCTCCGGCAGCGAGCGGCAACAGGCTGGTGGCCGTCATTCCGGGGATGGTGTTGGTCTCAAGGACATAAATATCCTGACCTTTAAGTATCATATCGGTCCGGCTGTATCCTTTACAAAACAGCGCGTTATGCGCTGTTTTGGCAATTTTTTGTGATTTTTGGGTCATCACGTCATCAATTCGGGCCGGACAAATCTCGTTGGTGGCACCTGCGGTATACTTGGCTTCGTAATCGAAAAAATCAAAGGATTCGCTGGGGATAATTTCAATAATGGGCAATGCTTCCAATTGATCATTACCAATTACGCCGCCGGTGAGTTCGATACCATCGATATATGCCTCTATCAACACCATCGAGTCCTGCTCAAATGCTTTATCGACCGCTTCTTTGAGCAAGTCTTTTGATTTTACGATAGATATGCCAACACTCGATCCACTGCCAACCGGTTTTACAA
Organism: uncultured delta proteobacterium; assembly: GCA_963731025.1. Taxonomy (GTDB): domain Bacteria; phylum Desulfobacterota; class Desulfobacteria; order Desulfobacterales; family UBA11574; genus UBA11574. Next base: position 87,038 of record CAVSVL010000014.1, read on the forward strand.
CCAGGGGTAAACCCAGTCGTTGAACACACGCATCCGCATCTAGCATGTCATTTTTTCCAATCACAACATAAGATGGAACCAACAGTCCGGATGTTTCGTAAAGGTATTTGGACGCCAGCTTGTTCATGGCAAGCGCGCTCCCGAGAACGCCAGACCCCTGATACGGAATGTCAAGAAGATCGAGCAATCCCTGAACGGTACCGTCCTCGCCAAAGGGGCCATGGAGGATGATCAAAGCGGCATCAATTTTGGATGCGTCCGCGACCAGTTGCGGAAGGTCGGTTTTTGGATCATACCGAATGATATCGTACTTATTGTGGTCCAGAGCTTCATAAACCTGGTCTCCACTTGAGATAGAAACTTCACGCTCGGAGGATATTCCCCCGGACAACAGGGCAATGGTTAATTTTTCCATGAGGTTTCCTTTCCGTGTGAAACATGCTGAGATGGGATGTGTAAACGCACTATGCTTATTATATTTAAGTTATAATATCAGGTTTATGATTTGAAAATCTCTTCTTTGAATTTGTTATATTCTTCAAGGGTAATAAGGTTGTTTTCAAGCAGTCGCACAAGTTCTGAAAACTCTTTATAGCGAATCGACTCAGGGTCTTCGAGTTGTTTGATATGGCCTGATGAGTGACTATTCAGGGCAGGCGGGTGATGATGTTCGCCGCCGATTTTTAGTGATGCAAGCCCCCCAAGAAAACTGACTTCGACGCTTCTTCCATCATTTCGATAGGTGTTAAGTATTTCCCGAAGGGTTTTTCCTTCCATTTTCATTCGTTTGTAAAAACGATAGCCTGAAAAAATAATGGCGATCAAGCCGCCCAAAAAAATCCAAATCATATAATTAATAATGCCACGGAAAAAGATGACCATGATGACCAAACCTGCAACCAAAAAAACATGAAGCACAAGGATAAAATAAGCCATCAGGACGCTTTTAAAGTGTTGGCTCTCTTTTTCTTTTTTAGGTAGCGCCATAAGATGTATATTTCTTTTTCCTAAGCTGAGCGTTTCAAATCTTTGAAACGCTCAGTTTGGGTTTTAGATTTTTCAATATGCCCCTCCAGCTTTTCCATATAATGTTGGGGCATTTCGTACATAATGGATGTGTTTCGGATGGTATTCAACTTCATGATTAAAAAGTTTAGCTTTTTCAATATTCGGTATTTTTCAGAGGTCTCTTGCATACCGGCCAAAAGGTCTTCTGTCTGTTTAATCTCCTTTTTCAACTCAAGTTCCGGGGGGAGGCAGTCTGCATTTTTAAGAATTTTATAGGCCAGACGCAACTCTTCGTGGACATAGAAATTTTCATCAAATTTCAACGGCTTGCCGGTACCGATAAGGTTTTCAAATTCGCCCTTTTTTTGAGCCCTTAAAATTCGTTCCTCGACGATTTTTTCAAAGCCTTGGATCATAGCCGAACGCTTCGTTTCTTACACCTATGTGTAATAGTCTTTTTTATTAACACCTAAGTTACACTCTATGATTATAGTACAACCCACAATATTTTCAAGCCGGAAAACAATAAAAAACATAGCGCCTCGATGATACCTGTCAGAGGGGCCCGGTTTTTACAAAACTGGCAGCAACGGACGGTAGTTGTTTCATCGTAATACCTTGGAAACATAATCAATTGATGATGAATGCTCGCTTGTATAGTTTCAATACTGACAATCATTTTTGATGTCAAGCAATTTCAAATTGTTGATTTAACCGGGGTGCCCCTCTATTCTCTATGGATAAGGACATAATTTTTTTCTGTCTTATTTCACAACATATAGTGTTTTTACTTGACGTATATATCTATAGGTTGTATGTACTTCCATAATATGACGGAAAAGAATCAGGAACAGAAAAAACAACAGTGCCATCGCAGACTTTTCCTATTAAAAGGCGTTACATACCTTTCCGGCGCCCTGTTTGGACTGAATTTTTTTTCAAATGCAAACGCAGGGCAACGGCGTATCTTTCCAATTAACACCCCTCCAATGCAAAAATTGTCTTTATCTGAATTTAGTCCCAGAATCGCCTTTATCATTGACGATATCGGAAGCAGCATTTCCCGAGCCCAAGCGTTTTTGGATTTGAAGATGCCAATGACATTTTCAATACTCCCCAAATTACAGTACTCCGACATTCTTGCCGAGGAAATATACGAACAAGGGCAGGAAATCATGCTCCACCAGCCCATGGAACCTTACAGCCATGAAGCCGATCCCGGACCAGGAGCCCTCTACATTTCCTATGGGGACGCAGAAATCGAAGAAATCATCCAGGAAAACCTCTCACAAATTCCCCAGGCAACGGGTGTGAATAACCACATGGGTTCCAGGTTTACATCCAGCTCCAGCAAAGTCGTGGAGGCATTGAAGATCATCAAACAAAAGGATCTTTTTTTTGTGGACAGTTTGACGAGCAGTCATTCACAGGCTTACAAAATGGCCAGACGGTTGAACATGAGGACCGCACCGAGAAACGTCTTTTTGGACACGTCCATCGATGTCCGGGCCGTCCGTCGGCAACTTTGGCATTTAAAACAATATGCCTTAATACATGGCGCAGCCATCGGCATCGGACACCCTCACCTTGCCACTCTGACAGCCCTTTATGATTTCAAGCAAGAACTCAATAAAAAGGGGCCTATTTTTGAACTGGTTTCCGTATCCGAACTTCTTTCCGCGAGACAACACACGCATTTATAGCAGGCCCAAAAAAAACGAAAAAGCCATAACCTTATAGGATTATGGCTTTTAATTATCTGTGGGATGCAGGGGATTGAAATGTTAAGTTAACAAATTGTTTTTACATAAAATATATTTTATATATTACTAAAATACCGTCATAAATACCGTCACGCCTTCAGGCTTACACCCTTAAATATTATTTCCAAACAACGGATGTTCATCCCTTTCGTCTTGAATTGAGGTTGGCTCGAAATAGATAACATGTAATTTCAAAAAAACTTTATGCCTAAGGGGGTCACGATATAAACCTTAATGATCTTCCCACATTTAAAAAAGTATCAAAGCCCCTTCTGTTAGATTATTCTCTTATCGGTGGTTTGGTTGCAGTTGTAATCTGTGGAAGATAACTCAGCTATAGCAGCGATGTTCTTGGACCCTATACTCACGATGTTTAGAATTGCCCTCATCCTTAACGAAGCAGATTCAAAAAAACAGGCAAACCGGATAAAAATCATACCACAATATATTGATTTTTCCTGTTTCGATCCAAGCTGAACAATGTGGCCTTATCCGAGTGTGATACTCATAACATATCAAATTCATTGAGGGATTTTATGCCGCAGCGATAAATTGCAGGTATCCACGGCTTCTGGTTGAAGATTTCGTTTGTGAATCTTGCTTATCAGGAGCTCGATATCTTATACTTCATAGCATTGTATTAAAAGTTTTAATTTTACAATATTCAATATTGTGTCAGGAAGTTTACCATTTAAAAACAGCACAGGCAATCGCAAATCCGCCGCCGCTCGCACAGAACAGAACAAAATCTCCTGGCCGAGGGCCTTTACCTTTAACCAGTGCATCGTCTAAAGCCATAGGTATACAGGCGGCACCGGTATATCCCCATTTATCCATTATCCAGTGGGTTTTTTTCAATGGTTGGTTAAGCCTTTGCATTACATCTTTAATGGTATTGAGGTTCAACTGGGTGAAAAGAAAAAAATCAATCTCGTTTACTGAGGCCAACCCTGCCTTGGCAACGGTTTGGCGGATGATCGGAGGCCAGTTATCGTTGTTAAAGGTTACCGGAAATTTTTCCAAAAACTGCATAACAGGACGATTTAGAGCGTTGTCGTTGACAGGAGAAACAGCCCCACCAGTGTATATTCCCCATGATTTGTAGTACTGACCCTGAGAAATCAGCTTTGAGGCCAGGTAGCCCGGCTCGTCGCTGACGCTCATCACTACCGCCCCGGCCCCATCGCCAAAGAGTGTGCAGGTACGCTTATCATGATAATCAAGGAAGCGGGTCATGGCGTAGCCGCCAACGACCAAAACATTGTTGATGTCTATATCGACTGTGATCTGCTTGGCTGCAACATCCAAACCTACAATCCAAGAGGCACAGGCACTGTTGATATCAAAAGACCCGCTGTTCAAGGCACCCAGTTTATGTTGCAAAATGGGAGCAGTGGCAGGACTGATGTAATCGGGCGTGTCAGTGCCCAAAATAATCAGATCGATATCGGCGGGATCGAGGTCGGCTCGCTCTAAGGCTTGACGAGCGGCAGCGGTACACATATCGCTGGTCGTTTCATCATCAATCACATGGCGCTCTGCAATACCCACATTTTCCTTGAGCCAAGCATCCACGTCCCCAACAAGGGGCTCAAATTCTGCGTTAGTCATGATGCGTTTCGGCACGTAGCGGCCGGTACTAATTATCTTGGCATAGCGTTTTTCCATTGGACGTCCATTCTTCCTTTTGTTTACTATGACCCAAGGTTCCTTGCCTTAGACTACAACTGAAGTTCAATCGAGAGAATAGATAATAAAGGAACTGAATCATGTTAATTTTGCAACTTGAATTTTTGATACCTATAATCGAAACCATAAGAAGTACATATCATTTATCATCAGCACATCATGGATCCAACTCTTGTTCATTAAATATATCATAATCATAATAATCAAAAAGACAAACCCTGCAAAATGGATTTGCCTTTATTGAAAAGCGATATCACAAAAACTTACAGGTCTCAAAACTCTGCTATTTAAGTATGATCGCCATAACTATCATTTGGTGATACGATGTTGAGGTATCACAAAAAATTAAGGAACTTGATAGTGTGACTTCATTGCAGAGTACCAGGTATCACCACCAAAAAACCGTATTATCAATCCCTTTATCCTAATGACGCATCTACTCTTATTTTGTCAAATCGACGATCACCCTGCCTTTTTGCTTTCCTGCTAAAATGCGATCTATTTCGGCATCCAAATCATCAAGTGAGCATATGGAAGTCTGTCGATGTAGAAAAGGCAGTTTCCATTCATTGGCGATTTTTTCCCATGCTTTACGACGATAGTCCATAGGGCAATTCTGTGAGTCAATACCGACAACCGTAATACCCCTCAATATGAAAGGGTAGACGTTAATATGCAAATCAGGCGAAGCCACGTTGCCGCAGGAGGTAACGACGCCATAAGGTTTAGTGGACCGAATGGCTGTTGAGAGAATTTCACCTCCCACCGAATCTACTACACCTGCCCAACGACCCTTCAACAGAGGTTTACCGGAAGTATCGGTTGCCTCCTCTCTGGAGATGACTTCCTTTGCCCCAAGATCCATAAGAAACTGCTTTTCATTCATCTTTCCAGTTACTGTGACCACTTGGTATCCGATTTTGGCAAGCATAGCTAAGGCGAAGCTGCCAGTTCCACCAGTAGCTCCTGTAACTAATATTTCTCCCTTATCTGGGGTGATGCGATGCTCATTGAGTTTAAGAATGCAAAAGCCGGCGGTGAGCCCGGCTGAACCGTACGCCATGCTTTCTTTTAGCGAGAGATTGTCCGGAAGCGGGACAACCCAAGAGGCCGGCACGTTGATGTATTGTCCAAAACCACCGGAAGTGTTCATGCCAAGATCATAGCTGGTGGAAATCACCTTGTCTCCAGGCTGAAATGCATCATCAAAACTTTGTTCTACAATACCGGCGGCATCCACTCCCGGCGTGTGAGGATAATTCTTGGTAACTCCCCGGTGACCCGTGGCGGAAAGTCCGTCTTTATAGTTTAAAGATGAGTATTTAACCTGAATCAATACTTCACCTTTGGGTAATTCATCCAATGATTTGTGAGTAATTTGCCTTATATATTTACCATTTGGTGCTTTCTGCACAACCATGGCTTTGAATTTTTTACTGGCCATAATATTTTCTTGCGCGGATAACGGGGCCAACTCTTATAGAAGAGCCAACCCCATATTTGGTTTAGCTTGACGCTACTCCGGTTTCATTAAAATTTTTCCAAAAAGACCTTTTCCAGTGAGCATCTTGGTGTGTGCTTCGGCTGCTTTTTCAAAAGGGTACACGGAGTCGATAACAGCCTTTATCTTTCCCTGAGACATCCAGTAAAATCCTTGTTCAACTTCAGCCTTCGTTCCTTGCGATGAGCCTAAAATGTTGGTTCCTTTGAAGAAAATGTGTCTTAGATCAGCCTTGGCATCGTAACCAGTAGTAGCACCGCATTGAACTAGAGTTCCACCATACTTGAGCAGCGTAAGCTGCTTGTTAAAATGGGTCTGACCGATGTGATCGAATGACACGTCAATTCCCGGAGATACTCCTGTTTTCTTGGAGATTTCCTTACACAAGGACCGTACTTCCTTGTGCCAATCATCCTTTCTGTGGTCTACCGCATAATCGGAGCCGAGCTCAATACATTTTTCCAGTTTTTCAGGACTTGCTGTTGCAATCACTGTACAGTTATAAAGTTTGGCAATTTGGATCCCAAACATACCGACGCCGGAACCGCCTCCCATTACAAGTACGGTTTGTCCGGGTTGTATCTTGGCACGTCCAACAAGCATGTGCCAAGACGTAAGCAGGGTCATTGAGGCTGCGGCGGCTTCGTCAAAGCTCAAACTGTCCGGAATCTTAATTACATTTACTTCCGGAAGATGCGTGACTTCCGAAAAAGCGCCCCACAACGGGCCGGTCTGAAAACCCCAAATCCCACGCTTCCTACAGTCATATTCACGACCATCGGTACAGTCGGAACAAACTCGGCACGACATATTAGAATGGGAGACAACCCTATCTCCGACTTTAATTTCTGTTACATCTTCACCGACTGCGATGACTTCGCCGGCGGCATCGGAGCCAGAAATATGTGGCAGCGGGACGGGTATTGGAACTCCTCGCATCCCCCAAATGTCGTTGTAATTCAAAGCAGCTGCTTTAACTTGAAAAACGACTTCGTTTGATTTTGGTTTGGGGTCTTTTACATCTTTTACCTTAAGGATTTTCTTATAATCATCATCCGGGGCATACTCTTCGTAGACTATTGCTTTCATACTATTCTCCTTTCAATTAATTTAGAACCTATCTCAAAATATGCACCAAGAATCCAGGCAAGGCGAAAATAGATGAAAAAGCCAGACATACATACAATTTTGCAAGTATTCTGAATCTCTATTCAACGCTACCGACGTGCCCAACGGATATGCTGTTAGAAGAACAAAAATGCCCGAACCAATGCCTGCTGATATCGCCTTGTACATTTCTATTATAGGGTTGATATTGGCCCCATTCGAGACATTAATTCATTCTAATAATAACCAGTTACTTGGCATAGCTTCTTTCAAACCCTTTCGACTTTCACCTCCTTCCCCACGATAAATCAAAACCCATATTTGCTCATAATTTTTTCCAGCTGATAAGTTTTACTTCTTCAACGGTTTTTGCGGTTCCGGAATTTCTTCCTCAATGTTCATTATCTTTCTAGCATAATCGGCATACTCCTCCATCGGCGTTGTAAACCGAACCACCAATTTGGCGCCATCCGGTGACCCACCACCGTGCATGCACCCCGGCACACCGGATCCGATCGTCAGCCACTCAGACAAGCGGGCCGCCTTAAACCGCGATTCTGCGCTGCAAGCCCCTGCTTTAAAATATTTATGCAACAGCGCCCCGTATTCGAGGTTGGTAAAATCTTTGTAAGAAGGCATGCAACCGGTTTCAACGCACCCACCTCCTATTTCCTGGGTCAGCCGTTTGACCTCGTAAGGTAGTGTTGCTACCATGACTTTATTCGTATGCGCTGTCAGGGGGTCTGCAAAATAGGAGCCTGAAGGATGTTTTGAACCAATGGCAATAGCTCCAGCACCCAAACCATAAGTCACCTGGTTGTTTATGGACATATCCACCAGTTTGTTTATAAAGGTCTTGGCAGAGAGGCCGTTGGCCCGAGCCATTAGCATCGAGACTCCGATCATGACATCGCCCTGGCCTGAAACGCAGGCGCCAATACAGGCTCGGTAGTTAGCGGTGAAAAACTGGATTACCTTGGCGGTGTATTTATACTCTTTACACATAAAAACGCGTTCACGGGGCACAAACACATCCTCAAACAAAAGCCATGCCTGAGTAATCCCTGTATTTGGGACTTCAACTGCAGCCGTCTCCTCGAGCTCACGCCTGTCGCTGGGATGTGTTGTCTCGACGATAGTCAGCCCGTCGATATCTCTGGGAACCACACAGGCCACAGCAAAATCTTGATCCGCTTCACCGTAGATTGCTCCAGGTAAAAGAAAAATCTCCTGTGAAGCTGCTGTGCCACAGATCATTAGTTTTGCCCCGCGGATAACGATGCCGTCATCCCGGACTTCCGATACCCTGAGGTTGGTATCCGGATCTGGCTGCTGTGAAGGCTTCAGGCTCCGGTTCCCTTTGGCGTCGGTTAGAGCTCCAGCCACAGTCAGCCCCTTGTCTTCAGCAGATAGAATCCAGTTTTTCAGTCTTGTTTGGTAGTCCGTGCCCAGTTCCTGATCAATTTCCTGGGTGACGGCCCACATCACATTCATCGCGTTCCAGCCCACGCACACCCCGCCGGTACAGCTGCCCGTGCGTCGGTAATTTTGACGTTTCATCTTCATGTTTCCGATGAGATCATCCGCGCTTTGCATCATGGAATTCCAGCGAAGGATTTTTTCGCCGGTGAAAATAGAAGTGGTGGTGTACATATCTTCCAATTCCGGATCATTGGCGGCGTTATAGTTGAGCGCATGGCTCTCGACAGTCCGTTTTGTGGCCGGATGTGTGGTCACATCTTCAATTAATTCTCCAAATTTGTAGATATTCGGCCGAAGTTTCTGAAGGGCCAATAGATATTCTGTTCTTGTTTTAATTGACATGATGTTTTCCCCTTTTTTTAATATAAAATGATAACTCCAACGGTTATTGGAGATCAGAAATTTTATCTGCCGATAACGATTTTTTGGACAGTCTCCAAATATGCAAAGAAAACAAACCGACCATTCAGTCTTGATCTTGTCCAAAAAATACCGTTCTATGCGTCGTCTTCAAGGAACGTTTTTAGGGTTTTACAGTTTCAAGATAATCGGTCAGCGAGTCGACGGTTTTTCGCAAATAGGCGTCTGATTTTTCGACACCATAGTTCACCGAAGCCAATAGTAGGCCGGCAAACAACTTTCTGTGGCGGCTTCGGTATCGATATCGTTGCGCAGTATCCCGATGGCTTTACCTGCTTCTAATGCCGTTGTATGAAATGTCTTAAGCCAAACCAGCCTTTATGGATGTTATATAAGAGAAGCTGAATATTATTTCTATTCGAATTCCTATTTGGAGTGATCAAACAAATGAAGTTTCAGTCCTCCGATAATCTTCGGAGGACTGAAACAACGAGCTATTAGAGTTTTCCCACCGGACAGGCCAGTTCACATTTCCGACAGTATTTGATAATCTTGATTGGCTCGTCAAAGCCATCAACAGTCGCTTCCCTTGCCACATCGTTGTCTATTTCCATCTGGACGTTGCAAGTTGGCCGACTGAAATGGCCATCCCGGCCAGGTAGGATGTCCTGGCCATAATCCTTTGCAGCATAGACTTGCCGGCCGAACACCTTCTGGGGGCAGGCCCGACGGCACAGCTCGTCACAATCGTTACAGGGGTTGAAGTCCCTGGGGCCGGTTGATGGGATAGCGACATCTAAGGTCAACGCTCTCAGTCGCACCCGCGGACCGTATTCCGGCGTCACGAGAATATTGTTTTTCCCGATACACCCGAGTCCGGCCATCACTGCAGAGTCCTTCAGGTAGGTTCCGCCTTTTTCCACATGATAGGGCATGTGGAATGTGCCTATTTGGTAAGTGTCTTCTATCCAATCGCACAGGTTCCGAACCACTTGTGATAGAACTCGGTTGCCAGGAGGATCGATCCGTCCGAACCACCAGTCCATTTCCGGCTGGTCTTCAGGGTGCTCCACGGCTATCACAAGGACCGTTCGAGCGTTTTCGGGCCAGGCTGCTTCGCCCGGTTTCAGACCCAGTTCGTTTTTACGGGTACCGATACCTTCACCGGCATCAGGCATTTTGGGTGCAAAGGTAAAAGAGGGAGCTTTCTTAAGGTCATGAACATCTGCGAAACCGCAGAGAGATGCACCAAGGTCGAAAGCTTTTTTCAGGATTGCCGACGATGCTTTTAGTCGAGACAGGTTGTTCATTTTTTCCTCCAATACAGCCTACGAACTCGGCAACTTCCTTTATTTTTTCAGGTGGAAGCACCGCAACATGGTCTTTGAGGATTTCGCCATAGTCTTCATTGAGCCATTTCATCAATGAAAACACCATCAGCAACAGTACCGGAATCAAAGGCAAGGCAACCACTATCGAAGACAATTGCACTGCCTTCAACGCTCCGGTAGAGAGCAGGCCCAGGGCCAGCAAGCCCAGCAGTAATCCCCACAAAGTACGGTTCCAGCGCGGTGGTTCCTCATCGCCGGACAACTTTTTGGTTACCTGGGAAGAAAGGGTATAGGCTGCCGAGTTGAGAGTAGTCGCCAGGAAAATGGAACACAGAACAGTGAAGACAGGAATATAGATCCACTTGGAACCGGGCATGGATTTCAAAATGGCCACGATGGTGACGTTGTTGGACCAGCCGGAATCCTTAAGGATGTTGTAGACATCCAAGGCGCCCGATGTCTGAAGATTGATGGCATAGCCACCCCAAATGGCAAAAAAGACCCAGCAGCCCAGACTGCCGTATACCAATTCACCGAAGATAACTTGGCGGATCGTTCGGCCTCGGGAGATGCGGGCCACGAAAAGCCCCATCATGGGCGCGTAGGCAACCCACCAAGCCCAGTAGAAAACAGTCCAGCTTTCAGGAAAGCCGCCGTTGCTTATCGGATCGGTCCAGAGGCTCAATTTGAAGAAATCACTTAGCATGAGGCCGATGCTGTTGCACCATGTGTTTAGGATAAAAGTCGTCGGCCCGATGATAAAAACATAAATCAGCAGGAAATAAGCGATAAAGGTGTTGAGGTCAGCCAGCTTGGCAATGCCCTTTTTAAGCCCGGCCCAGACTGTGATGGTGAACAGGGCGGTCCAGATAGCCAAGACGATGACCTGCAAGGAAAAGGACTCAGGCAGGCCGGTAATTTCCGCTACCAGGGCGGTGCCGAGGGGAACCGCCAGCCCCAGGCTGGTGCCGACCCCGCCGATCATAGCGAAAATAACGACGATATCGATAATCTTACCAAGGATGCCGTCTGCTTGTCGGCCGATAATCCCCCGGCAGGCGGCGCTTAGGCGCAATGCCTTAATTTTTTTGACATGGATGGCGTAGGCAATGGGAAAGGTTGGCAGAGCATAGATTGCCCAGGGGGTTATGCCCCAGTGAAACTGCCCATACATACCCGCGAGTTCGCCCAGCAGACCTTTCTGAGTGGCTGGATCCACATGCAAGATACCGGTATTCAGGTAATAGACTGGTTCGATAAAAGCCCAGTAGACGATGGCGATGCCAATACCTGCGCAGAATATCATGGCCGCCCAAGTGTAGGTCGAAAATTCGGGTTTGTCTTCGGGGTCGCCGAGCTTAATATTTCCCCACTTTGACAATGCCAGCCAGATCAAAAAAAGAACGCAAAAGAGGCCGAATAATAAAAACAGCCATTTAAAATTATGGGTGAGAATCCCGAAAAGGGAATCCACGACAGCCCGTCCTGTTTTTGGAAAAATGGATAAAAGCAGTCCTATAATGCTGGTGACAATGACGCCTGGCCACATTAAACTGTGATCGATATTTGCTGATTTTTCTGACATAATCTGCCTCCCCGATATGGATTGTTAATAGTGCCACCCGGTACCAGGTGCCTGTGACCTGGAGTGTTGATAGATAGCGGTTGCCGTCCTTTAAGCAATTATGGTGCCACCGCAAATAGATTGGGAATAGAGTGAATAATATCAGTAAGTTGTCAATCAAAAAAGCAGTCCCGACGGGTAGTGGGGAGATTGTAGCGCAAAAAATACTTCCAAAATTGTAAAAAATTTTTTACATGTAAAAATTATTTTACAATTCTCCCGGATTTTAGATAGATTTCAAGTCAGGAATGTATGACCGTAGGTTGTATTTTTTCAATTTGTAGCCGAGCAGTTGCCTTGAAATGCCAAGCAATTTCGATGCCTTGGAAATGTTCCCATGGGCGGCTTGGAGCGCCTGCAGGATCGAATCCTTTTCTACTTCAGCTTTAGTATCGGCCAGGTTGAGCGCCGCAGGATGCATGTCCCTCGATGGGTATTGAGGATGGCGTTTAACCGGGTGGCGTGCCGTATCAGCAGGGCCCCCGGGGGGGGTATCCCCTGTGGAGAAAGCTTCGTCCAGTGGTGCCAAAGGGACCGAGCTTGCAGCCTCTTTTTCAAACAGGTCGGCGAAGTAGCAGTGCTCGAGTTTCAGCCGGGTTTCATTTTCGGGCGTCATATTTACCGCGCTTTCTATAACGTGCTCCAGTTCGCGGACATTGCCCGGCCATCGGTAATGCCAAAAAAAATCGATCACTTCAGGTGCAATATTGGCAATCTTTCGGCCGAGAATTCGGTTGTATTTTTGGAGAAAATGGCGCCCCAGTTCCTCAATGTCCAACAATCTCTCCCGCAGGGGAGGAATTTTAATATAGATAACTGCCAGCCTGTAAAAAAGATCCATTCTGAATTCGCCGGATTGGACAAGTTCCCGGGGAGACCGGTTGAGCGAACTGATCACTTTGACGTTGAGGCTGATGTTATCCGGGGAACCCAACCGCCGAAACCTTTTTTCCTGGAGAACACGCAGCAGTTTACTCTGCAACTGAAGCGGCATCGAGTCAATTTCATCCAGAAAAATAGTGCCGCCATTGGCCCTTTCAAAAAGGCCGGCCCGATCCAAAGCGCCTGTGTAAGCGCCTTTGACGGTCCCGAACAGTAATCCCTCGATCAAATTTTCAGGAATGGCTGCGCAGTTGATATCGACGTACCGTTCCCGATTGGCATAGTAAAAATTGTGGATCGCTTGGGCAAACAATTCCTTGCCAGTTCCGGTTTCGCCGTACAGCATGACCGGTGAGGGCGAATTCCCGGCCATTTTGGCTGTTTTTACCGCATTGATAAAAGCAGGTTCAGACCCGATGATGCTGGCAAAAGTGAACTGGGTGTCTTCTGCAAATTCCTCATTGTTGCGAGGAACCAGGAATGAGGGAATCGAGCGTTCCAGCATATTATAATCCTTCACAAAGCAGATCGTACCGATAATTTTTTTTCCTTTATGTAAAGGAAAAACGCTGTGGATAGTATTGCCGACATTGGCATTTTTTGAGTTGTAAGACAGGGCGTAATTTATAATGGGACGGCCGTGTTTCAAAACCCTCATGCAGGTACTGGAATCGTTGTTGTAGGTATAAACATCCGTAATTTTTTTGCCAAGTACATCAGAGGGGTCGAGTTTGTCGATCATGGCCTGCACGGCATTATAAAAGACCAGAATTCCCTGGTCGTCCGTCATGAGGACCCCCTGATCAAAGCGGCACAACATATCCATAAAACTAACCGTGCTAAAATCATAGCCTTCCAGCATATATTCAGTATCAAAAAAGGAGTCAGATTTGGACATGGTGGCATCCTATAAGTTTGTAGTGTTTTTGCATTTCTGAGTTAGACATCTAAATGGCCAAATGGTGGCAAGCCGACATTTTCTTGCGTTTCTTCATTTGTTAATATTGGTGCGGCCCCCTATCCGCTTGTTACGAGAAAGAAATCCAATTTCCCAAACTGTATATTCAAGTATACTTGCATTATTGTTAAATTACATCGAGTTCAACATTAGTGGTATTATTGTGTAACGGAAAAACGTTAAAACAAGAGCTATGTGTTCCAAGGTATACTATCAGATCAGATTAAATGCAGGGCAGATTCTGTAAGATAAACATTCAATATCAGGAAATAGTTAAAACCACAAGATATTGATTTTTCGGAATGGGCGAAAAGCGTTGACCGCTAACAGATACCTTGCAACTACCTAATTATACATCATATTGAGATACCATATTAGGATATCTCAGAAAAAACGCTCATCAACTTTTTATGACATTTTGCAATAAAATCATTTCTTATGCATACCAAATTACTGTGATATCATCAATTCCAGTACGTCAGGTGAACATGTGATATCCATTCCAGATCTCAGCTCCTGCCATTGTTGCGATTTTCTAATCGATACCAGCCAAAAGAAAAACCCCAAAATTCTTGTTAGAATCTGGGGTTATATATTTAACCGGAACTTGCCGGAATACTTTTTGGTGGCGATGCAGGGAATTGAACCCCGGACACTACGGATATGAGCCGTATGCTCTAACCATCTGAGCTACATCGCCATGGCACTTTCTATACGAAAAACGGAACTTCTAACAGCTCGGATTTGCCAAGTCAAGTCAAAAACTTTGGTTTGTATCAATCATCCTGAAGCTGGAGTCGAACCTGCCACTTCAATGGAAAACTCATCGAGATCCTCCGGCAGATTCGAAAATATAAGCATAAACGGAATCTCTCCTCCGGGTTTAATCTGCATATTCGATTTATTATCCCCGAAACGGTTTGAAAGTCGCTTCTTTATGGCTTCAAGCTCCATATTGGAAAGTTCGATATCCGACAAAACATTTCCGCAGAAAACCGTTTCTGTCTGGGAAAGAATTTTTCCTTTTTTATACAATTTGCCGTTGATTTTGATAAAACTACGAGCATCCGGATATCCGTTTTTAACTCGGCCTGTTATCACAAAAAGTTTGCCATCCTTGACATTGAGCAGAAATTTGCTGTTTATATCTAAAGTGTCTATCTTGAGACTGCCGGTAGGATCAGAAACTTTGGGTTTCATATAATCGCTGATAAAAGGAATTTCAATATTCATGTAATTAAGCAAAACATAAGTGCCGTAAGAGCCACCCGCCAATAATGCCAAAATCAGCAGAACAACAAGCGGTTTGCTGACGCGTTTTTCTTTGACAGGTGTCGTTTCCTCTACCAGAGGTTCTTCATCGGCGACGTCATCTTCAAGCTGGTCCTCCTCTTCACTTTCTCCGACTTCAAATTCCGGCGCCATCTCCCCGGTTGCAGCAGCCTCCACGGCTTCGGGTTCGTCCAGGGTATCGTCAGCTTCATCAAGTTCATATACTTCAACTTGGGAGGGATCATCAGGCATCGGGGTATCAGCAGACGTTTCTTCCATATCCAATTCAAGATCCAGCTCTTTTTCGACAGGTTCCTCTTTGGCTTCGGTTTCTTCTTCTACCTCGAGCATTTTTTCGATTTCGGACAGATCTACGTCTTCAAGATCTTCGGCTTCACCATCTTCCGGTGCTTTTTCGAGTTCGGGTTCCGTCTCCATATCCAATTCGAGTTCAATATCATCCGGTACGGATTCATCTTCGACCATGGGTTCATCTAAATCCAGAATCTCTTCCAGATCGGACAGATCGAGTTCATCGAGCTCTTCGGGTTCGATACTCGGAGGCGTCTTTTCCATCGACACATCAGTTTCGGGCTCAATTTTAAGATCCAGATCTTCAACCGTTTCACCCGATGTGCCTTCACCTGTTGCTGATTCTTCCTCGTCAAGCAGGCTCTCCAGGTCGGAGAGATCGAGTTCGTCCGGCTCTTCTTGGTCGACTTCGGCCTCAAGACTCCTCTTTTTTTATGTCCGTTTCAGGCGCCATATCCAGATCAAGATCCAGCTCGAGTTCCTCGGGCGCTTCATCCGCTATATCATCACTCTTCGACGCTTGGTCGTCGTCAATTAACGTGTCCATGTCCGAAAAATCAAGTTCATCCGAGTCCGTCATTTCCTTCTTGTCGACATCGAGGTCCTCTGTAACTTTTTGATCTTCAACATCCAATTCCATCTCAATAGGCGCTTCAATCTCTTCTGAAACCTTTGGTGGATATGCCGTGAAAATCTCGCTACACTTCGAGCAACGAACTTTTGAACCTGTCGGCTTTAAAAGATTTTCATCCAATTTAAAATTTGCGTTGCATTCTTTACAGGTAATAATCATAGTAGACCCCAATGGTTATAGTTTAAGGTGATAAATCCCGGATAAATACCGATAGTCTTCATTATAATCAAGGCCATAACCAACAAGAAACCCTTTGGCCACATCATGGCAACGATAATCGATCCCAATATCTGCCTCACGGCGCTCGTGTTTGTCAATAAAGACACACACCTTGATCGTCTTTGGATGATAAGATCTCAAATAATCAATAAGATATTTTAAAGTCAAGCCCGTATCCACAATATCCTCTACAATGAGTACATCTTTATCTTTTATATCAACCTCTATGTCCTTGGTTAAATGGATCTCTCCGGAGGAAGACACATCAGATCCATAACTGAAAACGCGTATAAAATCGATTTGAACAGGGATATCAAGGCACCGGACAAGATCAGATAAAAAGACAAATACCCCTTTTAATACGCCAATAAGAACAAGGTCATGATTCCGATAATCAGTGGAAATTCTGTGTGCAACCTTTGTGACCAGGCTATCGATATCCTTTTTCGACAGGACGGGTACGAGTTCAGGCATAATGAGAACCAACAAGGTCCCTTTTCGACATTTTAATAAAAGACCAATTTGTCTGATTGAAAACAAAAATACATTGAACGAAAATTCTTGTCAATGATCCCATTGAAAAATGTTACTCTCGCCCAACATTCTATCAATAAATGCATTATTTTACAAGCCGGTCTCTGCCAATTGTTCAATCAGGCCTTTTTGTTTTTTGGTCAGGCGCTTTGGCATTTTGATATCGATCCTAACATAAAGATCCCCTTGACCGTTACCGTGCATATGAGGCAGTCCATGCCCGGACAAACGCATTTTTGTTTTATGTTTTGTGCCGGCGGGTATTTTCAGTTTTAATTCTTTGCCGCTCAATGTCGGGACAGAAATATTCGTACCCAGTATCGCCTCACTTAGTTTTATGTCTCGATTGATATACAGATCCTGTGCCTGGACATCATAGACCGGATGATCAAGCACTTTTGATTTAATATACAGATCTCCTGCGGGACCACCGTATGGGCTGGGTTCACCCTTTCCCGCAATCCGTACTTTCTTACCGGCAATCATTCCTTTTGGTATTTTTACCGTTATCTTTTCGCTACGGCCCTTGTGTTGAAAAGATACGATTTTTTGGGTTCCTGCGGCCACTTCCTCCAAGGTCAGAGGAAGTTCATATTCAAGATCAGATCCTTTTGTATGCGCCTGCTGATTTCTTTGATAACCGCCAAACGGGCTGCCGTTACCAAAGGAAAACCGCGAACCCCTTCCACCGCCGCCAAAACGGCCGGATCCTCCGAACAATTCGCTGAGTATACTTTCAAAATCTGAACCTTTAAAAATATCTTCCTGTGAATACCGTTGCTGGAATCCGGCTGCACCGAACGTATCATATTGTTTTCGTTTTTCTTTATCACTCAAAACAGAATAAGCTTCACTGATCTTCTTAAATTTTTCCTCGTCGCTTTTATCCCCTTTGGTGTGATCCGGATGATACTTCATGGCAAGTTTTCGATACGCCTTTTTAATCTCATTGTCAGAAGCGGTTTTGTTAACTCCGAGTATTTTATAGTAATTTGTTTCTGCCATCGGGTAATCACCTCTTTATTAATACATTCATATCTTTGACGATTATTTTTATCAACAATCAAAATAAGTTAAAACTTCAACGTGTCAAGAATCATGCGATGGTTGATGTACGATTTCAGGTGTCGGCTTTTCAGCAGCTTTGATAGCGACCATAATTACTGAAAGTCCGGCAGGGGTAATACCGTCGATACGTGACGCCTGGCCCAGAGAAGACGGCATGACCGCGGAAAGTTTTTCTTTGAGTTCGTTGGAAAGGCCATGCACCCGATTAAAATCAAAACTGTCGGGTATTTTCATCCTTTCCATATTTTTAAATTTTTCGATTTCTTTAAGCTGACGATGTATATATCCTTCATATTTAATCTCTGTTTCCACTTGCCGAGCCACCTTGCTGCTGATATTGTCCGGACTTTTCGCCAAAGCATCAACCGCACTGTAATCAAGTTCGGCTCTTTTAAGCAGCTGATCAAGATACATACCACTTTTTAAGGGTGTTGTCCCTTGATGAATGAGATAATCGTTTATTTCCTTTGCGGGTTTTATAACAGTGGACTTAATTCGATTGATTTCATTAGAAATTTGCTTTTTCCGTTCTTGTACACCCTTTAAAGCATCATGGTTGATAAGGCCCATTTTGTGTCCGATTTCCATCAATCTTATATCGGCATTATCTTCTCTGAGCATCAATCTATATTCCGCTCTTGACGTAAACATGCGGTAAGGTTCCCGCGTACCCCGCGTCACCAGGTCATCGACCATCACCGCCATATATGCCTGGGAGCGGTCAAGAAGAAAGGGTGGTCTTTTCTGAACCTTGCAGGCGGCATTGATTCCAGACCAAATTCCCTGAGCCGCAGCCTCTTCATAACCTGACGTCCCATTAATCTGGCCGGCCATAAACAGGCCTGAAATCATTTTCGTTTCCAGCGTGGGTTTAAGCTGAACAGGATTGACATAGTCGTACTCTATGGCATAGGCGGGCCGCATGATCTCCGCCGATTCCAGCCCCTTGACGGATCTGACAAATTGAACCTGAATGTCCATCGGCATGCTGTTTCCAAGGCCGCTGGCATAAATCTCTTGGGTATCAAGGCCTTCAGGTTCAAGAATGACCTGGTGCCTTTCCTTATCCGGAAATCTGACGATCTTATCTTCGAAAGAAGGGCAGTAGCGGGCCGAAATCCCTTTGATCATACCCCCATACAGGGCAGAACGTTTTAGATTCTCTTGTATGATCTTGTGGCTTTTCTTATTGGTATGACCGATAAAGCTTGGAATTTGCGGCAGGGTGATTTTATTCGTGAAAAACGAAAACGGCACAGGTTGCTCCTCTGCGCCATGAACGGTAAATGCATTAAAATCGACACTCGATTTTTTGAGTCTGGGCGGTGTACCGGTTTTCATCCTTCCCAGTTTAAATCCAAGGTCTTTCAACTGAGAAGCAAGGCCATAGGATGCAAATTCACCGGCCCTACCGGCTTTAAAAGAATTAAAACCGATATGAACCAGACCGCTTAAAAAAGTTCCCGTGGCCAGAACAACAGCACCAGCCTGGTATCCGAAACCGGTTTGATCCTCCACCCCGGAAATTCTATCGTCTTCCACCACAAGCCGTTCCACCATGGCCTGCTTCAGGTCGAGGTTCGGTTGTTTTTCAATGACGGCCTTCATGGCGATGTGATACCGGATTTTATCGTTTTGCGTTCGGGAAGAATGGACGGCAGGGCCTTTTTTGGTGTTCAGGGTTCGATACTGTATCGCCGTTTTATCCGTGATCTTTGCCATTTCACCCCCCAGGGCATCGATCTCTTTTACGAGCTGGCCTTTTGCCATGCCGCCAATGGATGGGCTGCAGGGCATGGACGCCACCTTATCCAAATCTATGGCAAAAAGAAGAACACGGCACCCCATTCTGGCAGCAGCAAGCGCAGCCTCACATCCGGCATGGCCGGCACCAACGACAATAATATCGTATTTTTTGCTATTAACAGGCATATCCGATTAAATTATTTTTAATTATGGTTTCCTATAATGCGCAGAATAAAATCTTTTTTCGAAAATATTTAGTATTTCGTGTTTGGGCATCAAACACCAGATGAATTCGATGTTTTGCGAATTCATTATTAATTATTTTACATCTTTTACAC
This sequence comes from uncultured delta proteobacterium, assembly GCA_963731025.1. Classification (GTDB taxonomy): domain Bacteria; phylum Desulfobacterota; class Desulfobacteria; order Desulfobacterales; family UBA11574; genus UBA11574. The sequence continues at coordinate 106,866 of CAVSVL010000014.1, forward strand.
AAAAATGTATATATTAACCTTTTAAATTAATCATTAATTCGCCAAAAACAAACATGAACCCATGCTCCTTCCCCGAGCCGAGAAAAATGCGTCAACGATACAATGACTTTAACACCTATCTGAAAAATATCTTCGGATGCAGAGTTCAAAAAATCACCATTGATGCCGGTCTTTCCTGTCCAAACAGGGACGGAACCATCTCCACTGGCGGATGTATCTACTGTAATGTGAGAGGCTCCGGCACCGGGGCCCATACAAAGGGACTTTCGGTTATCGATCAAATTGTAACAGCAAAAAGCGCTTTGTTTAAACGCTACAAAGCAAAAAAATTTATAGCATATTTCCAATCATTTACAAACACTTATGGGTCTTTTGACACACTTAAACATCTATATGAACAGGCCCTTGGCGTTGAAGATGTGGTGGGCATTTCCATCGGTACAAGACCGGACTGTGTCAACGAACCGATTCTGGATCTAATACAGGGATATGTGGACAATTATCTGGTTTGGATCGAATACGGTCTGCAATCGGCCCATGATTCTACCCTTGCCTTGATCAACCGGGGACATGATTTCAGTTGCTTCAAAGCGGCTGTGGATGCAACGAAAAACAGAGGTATCCATATCTGTGCCCATGTGATTCTCGGTCTTCCCCGGGAAAAAAGGGTTCATATGCTCCAAACCGCCCGGGCGATTGCCGACATGGAAATAGACGGTATCAAACTTCATCTCCTTTACGTTGTAAAAGGTACAAAACTTGAAAAACTATACCGAACGAACCAATACAGATGTCTGGAGCAAAATGAATACGTCGATATCGTCTGTGATTTTTTAGAACGGATCCCAAAACACATGGTGATTCAGCGTCTGACCGGAGATCCGCATCCAAATGAATTGGTGGCCCCCACATGGTCCCTTAAAAAAACGGAAACCATTGCCCTCATCCGGAAAACTTTAAAAATCAGGGATACATGGCAGGGAAAAGTATAGTTGAAGGTTAAAACGGCGTCCCATGATTTAATCGGATTTTCTCAGTGCCTAACCGCTGTGCCAGTGGATATCTTCTGCCATACCCAAACGCCTTTGACGTCACCTTTAGACCCGGTGCCGCCTGATGACGTTTATATTCATTCCTGTCAACCCTGGAAATAACCTCCTCGACAACCCTTTTATCAAACCCCATTTGAACCAACTCTTCAATCCCTTTAACCTCTTCGATGTATTCTTTTAAAATAGCGTCAAGAATGTCATAAGGCGGCAGATCATCCTGGTCGATTTGATCCGGTTTGAGTTCGGCGGAAGGCGCCTTGGTGATGATTCGGGAAGGAATCAACGCTTTTTCCCTGTTGATAAAATGCGCCAGATCATAAACCATGGTTTTGGGAACGTCCGAAATGACCGCCAAACCGCCGGTCATGTCACCATAGAGCGTACAATACCCAACGGCAAGTTCAGACTTGTTGCCCGTGGAGAGAACAAGCGCACCCTGTTTATTGGAAAGTGCCATAAGGATGGTGCCTCTGATTCTGGCCTGGATGTTTTGTTCCGTAATGTCCGGTTCGGCGTCTTTAAATGCAGGTGAAAGAAATTTTAAAAATTCTTTAAACATGCTTTCTATGGGGATGGTGGTCAGAGTCACACCCAGATTCGCGGCCAGCTTTTGTGTATCTTCAAAATTTTCTTTAGATGTATATGGAGATGGCATAAAAACCACAGAAACATTCTCCGGCCCCAAAGCCCTGACGGCAATGCCTGCGGTCAGAGCTGAATCTATTCCTCCGCTCAAACCGATGACCACTTTGGAAAAACCGCACTTCGTCACATAGTTGTGGGTTCCCGTAACCAGAGCCTTTAATATCGATTCCGTATCCGATTGTGAAACGTTGTGGATGCTGTCTTTGCCGGCTTGTAACGGTTTTGAATCAAAGACCACAATATCTTCTGAAAAGTCTGAAGCCCTGGCAATCACTTTACCATTTTTGTCGAAAACCGAGCTGGACCCATCGAAAAGAATGCTGTCATTTCCGCCAACCTGATTGGCAAACATAAAAGGAAGCCGATATTTTTTTGCCATATGCGAAAACATGTTCTGCCTGAACGTATCGTGTCCCAGATAATAAGGAGATGCGGCAATATTGATCACCAGATCAGCTCCGGTTTGAACCGTCCGGGCCACGGGGTCATGAGCATAAACTCTTTTTTGAAAAATATCTTCGTCATTCCAGGCATCTTCACAAATTGTAAGTCCGATTCTGTGTCCTTTGTACGAACATGGCAGACGTTCCTCGCCGGGTTCAAAGTATCGCTGCTCATCAAATATGTCATAGGTCGGCAGTAACCTTTTATGAACCTTATGAATGATGTTACCATCTTCAAAAAGAATCGCCGTGTTATATAGCGGCTTTCCTTTTCCCGTAAAATTTTTGTCCACAAAGCCGCATATCACCCCGATGCCGCGGATGGAAATCAGCAGCCGTTCTAAACAGGCAAGATTGGCATCGATAAAATCTTTTCTCTCAAGAAGATCTCGAGGTGGGTATCCGGTAATCACAAGTTCTGAAAAGACAACGAGATCACACTGAAGCGTTATGGCCTGATCGGCAAAATGCTTGATCTTGTCAAAATTGTGTTTAAAGTCGCCGATAATCGGATTGATCTGTGCTATGGCTATCTTCATGATGATTTAATATCTCGGAAATTCTAGATTTGGTTGAAATTAAAGATCGTTAACAGCTTATAGCCTTTTCCATTTCCATGGAATGTTGGAATCTTGGAATAGAGGAATGTTGGATTGAAGGAACAATATCAATCTAATTCATTCAGTTACCCATTATTCCATCATTCCATTGTTCCATTACTCCAATTGTGAGCGAAGCGAACTAACTTATTTATTGATATATCTCTATTCCCCTTGCAAGAATTTTTTTATCAATTTTTTGATATCCTCTAAGGCTTCCGGATCTTTCCATATGACTTCCGGATCCGCTTTAAACCATGTCATTTGACGTTTTGCATATCGTCTTGTATCCCGTTTCAGTGTCCTTTCCGTCTCTTCCCATGTGCAACGACCTTCTATGAAATTGACGATATGACGATAACCGATGGACTGCATGGATTTTAGCTCCGGCGAATACCCCATTTCAAGCAAATGTTTAACCTCGTCAACAAATCCAGTGTTGATCATGATGTCCACCCTTTTGTTTATACGATCATAAAGTATTTCGCGATGGATATGAAGACCGATTTTCAGAACGACAAAGGGACTGTCTTTAAAACCATGGGCCTGGTGGAGTTTGGCAAGCGTCTTTCCGGTTAGCGCATATACTTCCAGGGCCCTCATGATCCTGTAGGTGTCATTAGGGTGTATCTTTTTTGCCGTGTCGGGATCCTGCCGGCATAATCTTTGGTATAAATAAACGCTGCCGCAGGCTTGAAGTTCGGCCTTTAAACGGCTGCGGATATCAGGATCTGCTACCTCGGTTTTAAAAAGACCGTGAAAAAGTGCTTTGATATAAAGTCCTGTCCCCCCGACAACAAAAGGGATTGTCTTTTGCCCGTGAAGCTCCATTACCTTTTCACGGGACAGGGTTGCATACTTTCTGGCATCAAAATGTTCATCCGGGTCGATGACATCGATCATATGGTGTTTGACACGAGCTTGCTCGTCCAATGTGGGCTTGGCTGTTCCAATATCCATATATTTGTATATTTGCATTGAATCAGCGCCGATAATTTCACCATCGAAGTGTCGTGCTATATGAATGGCCGTAGATGTTTTTCCCAAAGCCGTGGGTCCGCATATGACAATCACCTTTGGTTTAACATCTTTAAAATACATCGATTATCCTTTTCGAGTGTTTAAAATTAAGCATCATCTACAGAATTTCTTTTTTTGCGTTCAAACACAATCAGCCTGCGCTATAGGTAATCAACCATTTAAAATACATTATCTTTATCAAAAAAAAAGTATTTATATTTTTCATATTGACATTGACAAATCAATCAGATAATTATTTTAAGTCTTTTTAAAGAAAAGGAATAGGCAGAACGCCAAAAAAATAATTAAAGTAAAAAGGAGGTTTTGAATGGCAACAGTTGAGTATATGGGAAAGACATTTAACGTAGATGAAGACGGCTTTATCGACGACTACAAAAGCTATTGTGACGAGTGGGTGCAGTGGGTAAAGCACCAAGAAGGGATTGAAGAATTGAATGATGAGCACAAGAAGGTGATTACGGTTCTTCAGGAATACTATGAAAAAAATGGAATTGCCCCCATGGTTCGTATCCTCTCAAAAGTAACCGGTTTTAAACTGAAACATATTTATGAACTGTTCCCCTCAGGCCCCGGCAAGGGAGCATGTAAGATGGCCGGTCTTCCGAAGCCTACAGGATGTGTTTAATTTAAAAGACAATTATTGGTTTACCCATTTTACAAAAAAAGCTCTGCATTTTTGCAGAGCTTTTTTTATGTAATGGAGAGATGATATGATCTGCACAATTAAATCGAAAAGCAGAACGGAAATGATCGATATTACATCCAAAATTCAGGATATGGTCCGTTCTGCAGGCATTGGCCAGGGGCTCTGTATGCTTTATGTCCCGCACACGACTGCTGCCGTAACCATTAATGAAAGTGCTGATCCCAGCGTAAAGGATGACATCTTGATGATCATCAATACCATCATACCTTGGAAGGCGGGATATCGTCATCTGGAAGGAAATTCACCGGCCCATATCAAATCGACGCTTTTCGGCCCTTCTGAACTGATCGCCGTAGAAAATGATCGACTGATCCTGGGTACGTGGCAGGGAATATTTTTCTGTGAATTTGACGGGCCCCGAACCAGAAAGGTCCATGTGCGTCTGATAAAAGAAAAGTTTCAGGAGTAAATCATGCCGTCAATAGATGAAATTGACCGAGCGATACTTAATCGGATTCAATCCGACTTTCCCATAACACCGCGTCCCTATCTTTCAATTGCACAAAACCTTCATCTTTCGGAAAATCAAGTAATCAAGCGATTAAAACGGCTGAAGAAAAAGGGAATTATCCGACGGATCGGCGGCAACTTTGTTCCCGAAAAATTAGGATTTGTCAGTACTCTCTGTGCGGCAAAGGTCTCCCAGGATAAAATTGACAGTTTTGCCAGGACTGTTAACCGTTATCCAGGGGTAACCCATAACTACCGGCGGGATAATAAGTATAACATCTGGTTCACCTTTATCGCTCAATCCATGGATGAAATAAGAAATAACCTTGAAAATATCTCTCAGGAGACAAGTGTAAAAGGAATTATTAACCTGCCTGCAACCAAAATGTATAAAATTAAAGCACATTTTGATCTTTAATTTTTATACATCAATGACCCGGATTCATCGTATCAAATCCAACAACCGGCAGTAATAAATTCGCCTATGCAAGACATCCGCATTGCAGCCATGATCTTTCGTTCCGTTTCAGGGGATGTGCGTCGTAATCTCGACGCCATGGTCCATTGGATAAAGATATCAAGAATTGAAGGCGCCCATGTCATCTGTTTTCCTGAATTGAATATCACAGGCTATAGTAATCATAAAGAGATCAAGAATGTGGCCGAACCGATTCCCGGCCCTATAACCCGGGAACTTTCAAATTTGTCCAAATCCCAAAAGATGATCATTTTGGCGGGCATTGTTGAAAAAGATGAAAAAGGGTATATTTTTTCCAGCCATCTGGTAATAAAACCGGACGGATTTATAGGCGTCTATCGAAAGTTACACATCGCCCCTCCTGAACTTGACATTTTCACACCAGGCGATACGATTCCCTTGTTTGATGCAAAGGGAGTTACGTTCGGCATACAACTTTGTTATGATGCCCATTTCCCCGAGCTTTCCACTCACATGGCAATAAAAGGCGCTGATCTGATTTTTATTCCCCATGCATCTCCAAGAGGAACACCCGAAGAGAAATACAAATCCTGGATGCGCCATCTCACAGCAAGAGCGTTTGATAACGGCTTATTTATCGTCGCTTGCAACCAAATCGGGGAAAATGAAAAAGGGCTTTGTTTTCCAGGTGTCGCCGTAATCATCGGCCCATCGGGAAACGTTATTAAAAAAAATTTGAGCGACAAGGAACATCTGTTAATTGCCGATCTTAAATCCAAAGCCCTTGAACGGGTCAGAAAGCACCGGATGCGATACTTTTTGCCCAACAGGAGGCCTGAACTTTATGATCTAAGTTAATACCCCCAATCGAGCAAAAAGCTCGATCGGAGGTGTTAAGGTTTGTATTATTATCCGCTAAAAACATCGCCTGAATTTAACAACCATCCGTTTCCTAACCACACAGACAAAGCTTACGTCCCTTAAGGGTCAAACGGCCGTTCGGCGCAAATTCACCAATTATACAGACAATTTGCTTCATTCCCCTGGTCAAAAGGGACCACCAGGCATCCGACACATCAAAATGACCTGATTTTACGGTAATGATTTCTACCAGATCTGCTCGACTGCTTTGCTTGATGGCCCTCAATTCAGAATTTGCATCCCAATCGACAGGCTCTGTTCCAACAACATACACAATTAATCCCGTTTTCATTGCCTCACCTCCTTTCATCATGTTTTTAGTCCCGCCGAGGATGCTTTATGTGTACAAACAAAAAAAGCCCTTCAATCTTATAGCAGAAGATTGAAGGGCTGCACCCAGCTTTCTTGACCCTATTTTGCTAAGACCGTATCACCCCGTCATGCCGCGGAGGCGTGTCTATTTTGTTCAGGCAGGTCTTCTGACTTTCCCGCCTTTTTAGCGGCCTTCCCATTCCGGTTTATCGGAAAAGTGGCCATGTTTGCTAAAAAGGTTCCCTTTATTAAAAAGGGGGGGGATTACAGCGGCGGGACCGCTCCCGATTCTCACGGGATTCCCTATTAAGCCCTTGACAGGCACCTTGCCCGAGTTTCTAAAGGATATGCCGGCACCTGTCAAGGGATTTTTCTTAGGGCAAATGTATTTGATTGAAAGAGATATGTGCAGTAGCGGAGCGACTACTAGTATTGGAAATCAGAGTCCTTTACTAATTTTTCTATATGGGTATTTACAACCAAACAAATTTGTGGGTATAGTTTTCGACAATACAGTTTGATATCCTTACCCGAGGAGATAACATATGAATTCAAATATTCCAACCCGCGAACAGGCCTTTAACCTTCTAAAAAAATACAATAAAACTGAAAATTTGATTAAACATGCGCTGGCCGTGGAGGGTGTGATGCGCTATTTTGCCCGAAAACGAGGGGAAGACGAAGAAAAATGGGGAATTATCGGCCTGATCCATGACCTCGATTATGAGCAGTTTCCGGACGAACATTGTCGAAAAACCGAGGAGATTTTAAAGGAAAATAACTGGCCCCAGGAATATATCCGTGCAGTGGTTAGCCACGGATGGGGGATTTGCTCGGATGTTGAGCCAAAAACAGAACTCGAAAAGGTGCTTTATGCCATTGATGAGCTTACCGGTCTGGTGGTAACAACGGCATTGGTGCGACCTTCAAAAAGTGTTATGGATTTAAAAGCCAAATCCGTAAAAAAGAAATGGAAGGATAAGCGGTTTGCCGCCGGCGTCGATCGGTCTATCATTGATAAGGGTGCCCAAATGCTGGGTATGGAACGAACAGAACTGATTACGGATACCATTATGGGCATGCGGGAAGTTGCCGAGGAGATCGGTTTAAAAGGCGAGGTCTGAAAAATAGTTATTCCGGATCGCCATTTATTCACCGTTTGCGAAGATCGGCAATAGATTTTTTTATTTTCTGAAGAAGAGGTCTTTTGATCTGAACCTTTAGATAGAGATCTCCGGAGGTTCCCCCGTTTTTCCCGTCTTCCCCCATTTCCGCAAGCCGTATTCGCTGCCCTTCACGGACTCCCGGTGGGATTTTCACTACCAGTTTCTTGGATTTTTTTCGCAAAAAATACGCATAGGGACCTCCCTTCAGTGCCTGTTCGGGGGTCAAGCGAATGACGTCATCCACATCTTTACCGTTTTTTGCCATTTCAAACCCACTGATTTGTTTTAACAAAAATCTGGAGAGTTTTCCAAGTTTGCCTGACGGGGGTAACACGGATTGACCGTATTCGCCTCTTTTAGAGGAACCGGTAAATATAAAACCTCCTGCAAAAATGCCGGGTCGTTTAAACTGAAAGGTTCGGTATTCCTTCCCGTAAAATTCCCTGAAAATATCGTCAAACCCCCGGAATCCAAATGCCTTTGCCATTTCTTCAAAGACATGGTTAATATCTGAGCCGCTGAAAATATCTTGTTCAGAGTAGTTGCTTCTAAATTGTTGATGAGCAGAGGACCCGAACCGCTGTCTCAAGATATCGTATTCATTTCTTTTCGCCGTATCCGAAAGGACAGCGTAGGCTTCATTAACAGATTTCATTTCTTCAGAAGCTTCAAGATTCTCTCTGTTTCGGTCTGGATGATATTTGAAGGCCAACTGCCGGTAGGCTGTTTTGATCTCTTTCGGGCCGGCATCTTTTTCCACACCCAATATCTGATAATAATCTCTTTGCGGCATAATATTGCAAATTCTTTCAGATCAAGAAACAAAAACGCTCTTGTTAACCCCAGCCTCTCGAAAACAAACCATAACGAAAGACAGTGAATCAAGTTCTAAATCGATCAATGCTAAAGCTCAAGAACGTCTCCGGGTTTCATAACCGTAACCTTGGCCGAGGTTTCTTCTTTCACTTTATCGGCCCAGGCATGTGGGTCCTGTTTGATCACATCAAAGGTATTATAGTGAATCGGAATGACGTGGGTCGGTTCAATCAGTTTTACCGCTCGCAAGGCATCATCCGGTCCCATGGTAAAGTTATCACCAATGGGTAAAATTGCCAAATCGATTCCCTCTTCTCCGATAAGCTTCATATCGTAAAAAAGGCCTGTATCGCAGGCATGATAAATTTTTTTCCCTTGGATGTAAAACAGAAAGCCACAAGGATTACCGCCATAGGTGCCATCGGGAAGTGCTGAACCGTGCTGGGCAATCGTCAATTTAACACGGCCCCAAGGGTAATCGAAGCCGCCGCCGATATGCTGCGGATGAACATTTTCGATTCCCTGCTTTACGATCCAGTTTTGGATTTCATAGTTTGAAATCACGGTTGCTCCGGTTCTTTTTGCAATGTCCAGAGTATCGCCTAAATGATCCCCGTGTCCGTGCGAAACAAGGATATAATCCGCCTCAACCTCATCTGCCTGGACTGGAGACAAGGGGTTGCCGGTAATAAAGGGATCGGTCAGCAGCTTTGTTTTGCCTGCTTCAATTAAAAAACATGCATGTCCATACCACGTCATTTTTAGTGTCATTTGGGACCTCCTTATCAAAGGCAAATTATTAAATCCTAGCTTAAGGTTCAAATAGTTATAATGGTTGAATCTTTCCTTGGTTAATGGATTATTTTATTTTTATCATAATACCCATTCCTTGTAAAACATCATCTCATATTTCGTATCCAAGAGGATTAATACCACTTAAGCAAAAATATCTAATGTCGATAATGTTATTAAGAGATAAGTGAATCTTGAGAAAAAAAGTTTTCATGGTATAATCATAACGTTAAAAATGCTTGGAATTTAAATCTAAACCAAAATAACAATATTGGATCTAAACTTTATTAAAATTTAAGATATGTTTGCATTGTTTTCAAATAATTCGGATCTTACAGGGCTTCCTCTCAAAGCTTATTCGGTGAAATTCTCGTTGGACCGACTGACTCCGGGTGTGGACAATATCCGCCATGATGTTCTTTTAAGTCCGGATTTTTGTAAATCAATCGGCAAATTGGTTTACCAACTTTTTCTAAAACATGCCAAAGCCAAAAAAATATTGAATATCGATCCAACATCGAGCTTGGTCACTGAACGAGACGAGTTTAAACATCTTTGCCACGATGTATTGCATGCTGCAATTAATCAAGCAAAGTCTGCTTCAGAAATACAAATCGATCTATTAGCTCAGATAACCATTGTCAAAAAATTAGCGGAGGAAATTCCATGTCAATACAGCAAATTGATTGAGAATTTTAATGATAATGCTGGAAGACATGAAATTGCTTCCAGCGAAGGATTGAACAGCTATATAAAAATAAAAGAGAAACTAGCCGAGATACAGCAGAATAAGAAATCCATTTTACTTAGCGTTGCTGCTGAGCTGTTTCAGTATTTGATAGAAGTTCAACACGAAAACATAACAGAGATGCGTGAGTCGATTTTGGGACCCGAGACAATTTTTCCTGATGATGTCTTTTCCAATCCCATCATCCATGTAGAGAACCCGTTTGAAGATTTATTTATGATAGATGAATACGTATTGATCGGCCACCGTTTTGAGGACCCGGATAGTTATGAAAATTTGTTGTTTTTAATCAGAAGTCTATTAAGAAAGATTCTTTTAAAAATTTTTTTAAAGGATTCATCTGTTTCGGGCGGATCTATAAATCAAGCAAAAATCACCCAAAAGGTGTATGGTAAATCTGGAAAAAATTATCAGGATATCCGCTATGACGCAATAGATATATGGTTAAACCAAGTTGATAATATCGATTTGTTGTTCAACAGCTTTAAATCCAGGGAGCGTTATCAATCACTAAAATACCATAAAAAGTCTGAAAAGGACGTCGAAAATCTCAAAAAACTGGCCAAAAACCAAGAAAAGCTGTTAAATTTTTTCTATAAAAAATTTAACAAGAACGGTCTTGTGAAACGGATTACCGCGTTTTATGAAATGAAATCCGTCTATCTGGAGTATTGCCCGCCTTTGGTACCTCATCAGGTTTTACAGTTTCTGATTCAACCCAAACAAAGGAAGAATATCGCAAGTCAGCTTTCTCGAGTAAAAGGATTTTATGGCAAATCTTTCTCCCTTGTGCCTTTGAAAAAAAAGATTGCAGATTTGAGAAAAATTACCGTTCAAGAGAAAAAAAAGTATTTAATTCAATTTATAAATGACTTTGTCCGTTATCACAGAGATTTTCAAAATTTCTTGATGCTCAAAGATGCCATGGACAGCATTAATCTGGTATCGGAACAAAAGATCATCGACCTTTCACGAGAAAATAATCTTCTGTATGAATTTTTACTGCCAGACGAACAGACGCCGGAGGAAAAGCCGATCATCCATCATGTGGTTATCAAGGCGGACCTGCGTGATTCCACACATATTACCCTTAAGATGAAAGAAAAAGGATTAAACCCGGCATCCTTTTTCAATCTTAATTTTTTTGTTCCCATTACCAGCATTTTATTTGATTATTCGGCTGAAAAGGTATTTCTCGAAGGTGATGCAATTATCCTGGCAATATCTGAACGTGAAGATACACCTGAAGACTGGTATAGTGTCGCACGGGCCTGTGGCCTTGCAAGGAAAATACTTCAGATTGTACAGAAATATAACTCACAAAGTGAAAAACATAAACTTCCGGTACTCGAACTGGGCATCGGAATAAGTTATAATAACAGCGCTCCGACATTTCTCTTTGATGAAAGTAACCGCATCATGATCTCACCTGCCATTAATGCGGCAGATCGAATGTCCAAATGTGCGAAACCATTATCTCAAGAAATCTCACACCAAAAAAATCCGTTTAATCTTTATGTGTTTCAAAAAGCATCAGAAAATAGCGCCGTTACACCGACAGATAATATGTTGTTGCGCCATAATGTAAACGGTATTGAATTGAATGCCGAGGGTTTTGAAAAACTATCACGAGAAATCGACCTAAAATCATTAGAGTGTCACATCCCGGAGTTACAAGCAGAGAAGATCAGAGTTCACACGGGAAAATTTCCAACGGTAACCGGCAAGTACCACAGATTAATTATACGAGAAGATCAAATATCTGTTATTTCCCCTCACGATTTTAGCATCATTCGAAAAACAGATAAAAAATACTATGAAGTCTCTATCCACCCGTTGCTCTACGAATACATAGAAAAATTATAATCCATCAGTGGTGCAGCGGCCATTGGGCGGGCAGATACCATCGGAAGTCTTGACATCGGAAAGTACGGCGATGTCATCATAATTAAGTATCCTTCATATCAATTCATTCCGTATCATGTGGGAATAAGCACTGTTGAAAAAGTTATAGAAAAAGGGGAGTTGGTATTTGACGGGTTGTTGCCGAAGTCCTAACAACTTAAAATCATGTTATTTTTCCTTTGGCTGAACACAAAACCCCGGTCGTATATCATGGCCTGAAACAAGAATCGCTTCAGCAGTGTCAGGATATACCGCAGTGATTTTGATTTCGCCGGTCTTAACGCCTGGTTTAAAGAATCGGTGTCCTTCCAGTCCTTCGAATATAATGCTGCTGTCAAAGACATCAAACAAATCTCCGATTTTCAGGCCGATGTTTTCTCCGAAATTTAAAAAAATTTTATTCGAATCAACTGAAGCGATGAACCCTTTCCAGGGTTGAGAGACGATGGCATCACAAATTTTTTCGCCCATTTTGTCTGCAATGGCCCCAAACGCCTCATTCACAATTAGTGAATTCATTTCACTGTCGGCTTGGACGGACTCCAGATCCATTTCGTCGACCTCTACTTCGTGCACAAAACTTTCATCCAGTAGTTTTGCGCCGGTTTCAGTATCGTAAACTTCCGTGGCAATTCGTACTTGAACAAAATAATGGGTGTCTTTCATCCACCAGAGACCCTGCTTTCTTTTGTTCGGTGTGATGGTTATTAAAGCGCCGGTGACAATGGCATTCAGACCGAGCTGCCGGCCGATCTTGGCCAGAGCCAGGTTATCGATCCATCCGGATTCTGTCCTTGGCACCCTTGTCAAGTCGTCAGGATAATCGAGGTCGCCCGGCTTTTCCAAAAGAATGTTCGGGCATGAAGATGCAATGATTTCAGCCAGATCTTTTATAAACTTTTGTTCCACATCTTTGTTGACGAGGGTCGTTTTATTTTCAAACAACAGTATTCCAACCCTTTTTTTCAAATCACTATCCGGCGCCCTAAAATCTCTGACCATTCTCTTGGTTGATTTTTCAATGGAAGAAACGGTGGAACATCCTGCCATCGAAACTAAACATAACATCAAGAACACCATACCGACAACCGGATGAATCTTTACGGCCAAAAATTTAAATCTTTGAAACATTATTTTTTCCCCTCGAACACAGCTGTAACTTTGGTCGTCATACCCCCTCTTGCCGTAAAATCCGCCGTAATTTCCATGTAGTTGGGGGCCAGTACAGCAACAAGATCTTCAAGAATCCGGTTGACGACGTGTTCATAGAAGATACCCACGTTTCTATATTGCAGCAGATAGAATTTTAACGATTTCAATTCAATGATTTTGTTGTACGGCCGGTATGTTATCGTGATACATCCGACATCCGGCAATCCGGTCATTGGGCATACCGAGGTATACTCAGGTTGTTGAATGACAATATCAATGTCCCTTTGGTTTTGATATTGATAGTCCATTGGGACAAGCACGTCCGTCTTTACAATGTCCGGGCTTTCAATGGTAGATTTTATTTGCTTTTCTAATGATGCCGACACTTTTTTAATGCTCCATGATATTCTTATTTATAATAGTGTTATGATTTTTTAAGAAATGCTATAATAGTGAAGAAAATGTTTTCTGTCAAACAAACCCCCTGATTTTTTTATGCAGGTCCCAAGGAACTTCGCAGGGATCTTGACACAAGGCTTTGGTTTTGATAACAAATTAATATTATTATAAATAAAACAAAGGTGTCAAAAATGCGCTCTATTGATGAACTGATTCTCAGATCAACCAAAGAAATCGTCGTAAAATTTATTGAAACGGGCAGAGTGGGACCCGCCGGTTTTGAAGAAACATTCAAGACTATTTATAAAACGGTTGAACAAACGGTAAAAGGTTTTCAAGAAGATGAGGATGCTGAACAATCGGAATAGCAAGTATTTACGATATTCTAAGATTAGATAAATTCTTCATTAAAATTCAAGTTAATGGGCCTTAGCCCAGTTATCGCCTGATGCCAGGTTGACCTTTAAAGGCACTTTTAGATTCCAGATCCCTTCCATGATTTCTTTGACAAGGACCTTGACGGATGCAAGCTCCTCCGGGGGAACTTCAAAAACGATTTCATCATGTACTGAAAGAAGCATTGCGCTGTTCAGACCGCCTTCCCTGAATGCGACATCCACACGGATCATGGCCAGCTTAATGAGATCAGCCGCCGTTCCCTGGACAGGTGTGTTGATGGCCGTGCGTTCTGCAAACTCCCGCACAACTTTATTGGAACTATTGATATCCGGCAGCAGTCTGATGCGGCCCAAGAGCGTGCTCGTTTTTTGGGTATTTCTGGCATCTCTGATGGTTTGATCAACAAATTTTTTAACACCTTTATATCTGGCAAAATAATTATCGATATAAATTTTGGCCATTTTTCGACTGATGCCCAGTTCTTTGGAAAGCCCGTAAGGGCTCATACCATACACAATACCGAAGTTAATCACCTTGGCCTGCCGTCTCAGCTCGGATGTGACAAATGAGGGAAAAACCTGAAATACTTCGGTAGCGGTGCGGGTGTGAATGTCCTCATCATTTTTAAATGCTTCTATCAGAATATCATCAGCAGCATAATGGGCCAGGATGCGAAGTTCTATCTGAGAATAATCGGCTGAAACCAGGGTCCAGCCTTTTCTGGGAACAAATGCTTTGCGAATTTCCATACCCTCATCTGTCCGGATGGGTATATTTTGAAGGTTCGGATCCGAACTGCTCAGTCTTCCGGTAGCGGTAACCGTTTGATTGTAGGATGTATGAATCCTGCCGGTTTCCGGATGAACAAGATCAAGCAGAGCATCCGTATAGGTTGATTTCAACTTGGCAAGGGTTCTGTGTCTTAAAATAATCTCCGGAAGTTCATGCTTGTCAGCAAGGGCGGTCAGTACGTTAACATCTGTTGAATATCCTGTTTTTTTTTTGGTCTTTTTTTGAACCGGCAGCTTGAGTTTTTCAAAAAGTATCCTCCCCAGCTGCTGAGACGATCTGATATTAAATTCTTCTCCGGCCATTGAATAAATCATACTTTCGAGCTGTTCCAGCTGGTGTTCAAAAGATTTAGAAAGATCCATGAGCTTTTGTTTGTCAACACAAACCCCTGTCATTTCCATATTCATTAAAACCGGCACAAGGGGTAACTCAACGTTGTTATACAGTTCCATCAAGCCGGCGTTGTCGATCAAAGGCATTAGAACATGATAGGCCATCAGCGTAATATCCGCATCTTCACAGGAATACGGCACCGCCTTTTCCAGGGGAATTTCGGCAAAACTCACCTCTTTTTTCCCCTTTCCTGAAATCTCCTTATACGTGATCGTTTTATGATCCAGAAAATCAAGAGCGATCTGGTCCAGGTTGTGGGCCCGTTTCGAAGGGTTAATCAGATAGGATGCCAGCATGGTGTCAAACATCACGCCGGCCAGGTTTATCCCGTGACGCTTAAGGACCATCCAGTCATATTTTATATTCTGCCCAATTTTTTTGATGTCCGAATTTTCAAGCACAGGTTTTAATTGGCTCAATACTTTTTTAAACTCAAGCTGTGCAGGGGCCTCCGGATAATCATGGGCACACGGGATGTAAAACGCTTCATCAGGCTTCATTGAAAATGACAGTCCCACAAGGTTTGCTTTCATAGGATTTTTTGAGGTGGTTTCGGTATCGATAGCGAACATTTCAGTTTTTTCAAGTCGCCCGATCAGATCAAAAAGCGCTGACATATCATATACCGCATGATAATTTTTATTTGAAAGATCGGATCGTTTGGGAAAAGCTTGCTGCAATTGTTTAAATTCAAGATTTTTAAAAAGTTTTGACAGTTTGGTATTATCCGGTGCTTGATATTTGAAATTTTCAGTATTAAATGGAAACGGAACATCAATATTGATTTTAACCAATTCTTTGCTCAATAAAGCCTGTTCTTTGTATAAAACGAGGTTTTCATGCTGTTTTTTCTTTGTAATCGTATGAACGCTTTCATAAAGACGTTCCACGGTTTTAAAAGTTTTGATTAAAGACAGGGCTGTTTTGGGCCCGATACCGGGTACACCGGGTATATTGTCTGACGTATCACCTGAAAGCGCCATTACATCTATCATCTGGTATGGCTCAACGCCAAAATCGTCTCTAACCGTATTGATATCAATGGTTTTTTCTTTCATGGGATCCCAGATGACGGCATTGTCCGTAACCAGTTGGACAAAATCTTTGTCTCCGGTAACCATGACGACAAAAAACCCGGCTTTTTCAGCCCGGCATTTGAATGTGCCGATAAGATCATCGGCTTCAAAACCCTGCATTTCAATTACCGGTATGTTGAATCCATGGGTTATTTCCTTTATATAAGGAATCTGAATCGACAAATCCTCGGGCATGGGAGGGCGATTCGCCTTGTAGGCCTGGTATATTTCATGCCTGAAGGTCGGCCCCTTGGCATCGAAAAACATGACCACATATTCAGGAGATCGGTCCTCAATGAGTTTGATCAGCATTCGAGTGAATCCGAATACTGCGTTAGTGGGGAGACCTTTTGAATTGGTCAAACTTCTTATGGCATGATAGGCACGATAAATATATGCACTGCCGTCTATTAAATATAATGTTCTATCATTTTTCATATGGATTCCGTTTGCAGATGATATTCATGCCAAATATTTCTATAGATTGCCAGCGGTTGACAAGATTACACAGTTGCATTAATCTCAACCTAAACAGAGCGTTTCAAATTTTTGAAATGGTTAAATTAACAATATTTTTAAGGTATTCTGACATTTTGAATTTCAATAATTTGAAACCCTACGGGATTTCCAATTTCACCGCATCTACTGCGTCAGATGCCGTTCCGCATAGCCGACTATAGCGAAACGACATCTTCCTTGTATCTGCGGCAAACTTAAAAATCGCTCAACTTAGGTTCAATTTAAAAATTGTTATGCTTTCGTTTCTATCATTAATTCCCTAAGACAGCAAGGCCGCTTAAAGGATCATCATATGAAATCAGGCAAAATAATTAACGAAGACAGCGACATCAAAGGTATACTTGAAAACGCCAAGACCATCGCAATCCTCGGTCTGAGTCCCGAATCTGAAAGGGCGTCCAACGAGGTCGCCAGATATCTGAAAGATCAGGGATACAGCATCATTCCGGTCAGACCCGGCCAGGAAGAGATCCTGGGGCAAAGGGCCTATGCCACCCTCGATGATATCAAGGAACACGTGGATATTGTGGATGTATTTAGAAATCCTGAACAAGTGTTACCCCATGCCCACGAGGCGATACGGATGCAACCCAAGGTTTTTTGGATGCAGCTTGGTATCGAAAATCAAAAAGCGGCATCGCTTTTAGTAAAAGCAGGTATCGATGTCGTCATGAACAAATGCATAAAGATTGAACATGACAGACTCTGTAAAAAAAACATCTTATCGACAAAGGCGTCTTAGGGCTCAACAAATCGGATGTCATTGTTGCAACAAACATCCACCTTTTTGCTGGCGATGCCGTTGCGGTTTTGCAATTTGCCAGGAATGCATGATGGAAAATGTCTGGGGGATGTCGTGCAACGGAATAACCTGGGAGTGCCCTGACTGCGGTGCAAATAACGGATTCGGAAATCAATAACTCCCTATACACCTATCACTCGTACGTATCACGGGTTGCATTTCCCCGTGTAACGATATTGGCGGAGTGGCTTCGTTATTCCTCGGTCCACTCCCGCTTGAGTAATACCATAAGGTCTTTTCCCGGTCGATAAAGGTAAAGCCTGGAAAAACCCAGCGTATTCTTGCTATCCTTTATGCTGACCTCACCCACGGCCACCACACGCTTTTGAAAACCGATGACAGTAATATATTTAAACTTTCGATTTAAAGACCGGTAGCTTTCAGGAAGCATGGCCTGTTTGAGTAAACGCATAAGTTCGGATAGTTTCTTTTTCGCCGGCTCAAACCGATAAGGAAGGTGATTTGCAATGATAACAGGTGTTTTCTTTAACGGAGCCCGTCGATCCAGATCCGCAAGGTCTCGAGTGCTTAAAACCACACACCCATTGGTCGAAAAAGGCTTTATGGTCTGGTTGGAACCATGGATGAATATTCCGTTGCCACAATTACCTTCAAGGTTGTCAAAGATATCTGGATAACTTAACCCAAAGGCCCGGTCGCCAAACAAGGTGACTTTAGAATCCCGGTAAGACTTTACATTGAAGTAAATCCCTTCAGGCGTTTTTTCGTCATTTTCTTTTTGTTTTTTACCGGGCTGTTCTCCGGTGCTGCAATCATAGCTCTTAATTAGCTTGTAGCGACCGTCATAAGTATACAAGTGGAGCTTTTGGAAGGCTTTTTCCACCAGAATGAGGTGAATGGGCTTTCCGTTTCCTTTGTAAAAAAGAATCGGACCGTCCCATAGCCCGTCGTTTACATCACCTTGGACCGAGTCTCCGATGAGAATATTTTGGAAAGGTTCTTTAGAATAGGAATTGTGATTTAAACCGTCATAACAAATAGTTAAAGCGACGACGACAACAAGAAAAACCGCTTTCATGAAGATGAAATCAACGGTCTTTCGCGTGTCTTTAACATTGTTGGTTATAATTTGCATTGAAAAATATTAAAAATTGTTACGTTATTTAAATATCAAGTATCCGAGCGATTTCTTTTAAGCTCTTGATATGAAAATTGGCTGAAAGGGATCTGTTTTGATATGCCACAAACGGCATACCCGCTGCTTTTGCAGCCATTTCGTCAAGTTCTGAATCTCCCACATATAAGGAATCATGTGCCTCTATTTCAAAATGTTCCAGAATTTTGGTCAAGGGATCCGGAAAAGGTTTGGGGCGCTCGACGTCATTTGAACTCACAACCAGGTCAAAATATCCTTCCAGACCATGTTCACTGAGGACCCGATCCATTGTATTGGATCGGTTTGTCGCAATGGCAGTCTTGTATCTGGGCCTGAGTTTTTCGAGCAGAGGCTTCAAATAGGGTTCCAACACCATATACTTTAAAAACGGGATGTAACTCATATTTTTTCGATAATTCTGAGCTTCCCTGAAGCTTTTTTCATCATTAAACAGGTGTGCAATCGATTGATCTGCCGTGTGGCTATGACAATACGCAAACTGATCGGGAGTCAAGGTCGGCTGACCGAAATGCTGTAATATCTCGTTATAATACGCCATGTTTGCTTTCGTTGTATCAAACATGACTCCGTCACAGTCAAAAGCGATAACTTTGATATGGTCCATCATTATTGTTTTTCGTTTTTCGGCCGGTCGAGAATGTTCCCGATAACGTAGATTTTAATCTCTGGGCGTATCTTGCTGTCTGTTTTTAATTTTATAGCGTCAGCGTAGCGCCCCTTGGTTTTTTTCAGATTTTCAACCGTCAGGACATATTCTGTTTTTTCTGCGCTTTTCGTTTTTTCCATGGTAAAGGCAATATTTTTTGTATTGGTTGCCTTGGCTTTTTTAATTGTAAATGGATACTTATCTTTCGGTATGATCTTCACCGTTGCTTTTATTGGATCGCCTGCAAAACCACGCAAAACAACTCTTTTTGGAACAATGTCAACGAATTGTTCGACATTACCCATAATGGTCAAATAGAGCATGGAATGTTTGAAAGAATTGGTTTTGACCGTTATCTTTTTGGTGAGTGTTCTACCGCCGTATCCTGATGTATCGACTTTAATAATAATTTTTCCCTCACCGCCGGGAGGGATCTGTCTCGGATATGAGACAGCCGTACACCCTCAGCCGGTTTTGACTCTTTCAATCACAAGCGGCGCGTCTCCTTTATTTTGTATGATAAAATCATGTGTGACTTCAGTACCATCGATAACTGTGGGGAATTTGTACCGGCTTTCGGGTACAAAGACGGATGGTGATAAAGGTGTTTGTTTCGAAGCGCTGAATGCGCTGCTATTAAAACACAAAATACAAACAGTGGCAAAAAAGATGGATAAAAATTTAAGTTTCATGTTCAAATGTCCTCAAAAAATTAACCGGTTTATATTTAGAAATCCTTGAAAAATATAATGTAAGGGGTGTTTTGCAAAGGTCTCCTTAACTCAAACTTCCCATTCACAACCCATAGCCGCCAAACCTCAAAGGCATGAAACGTTTATTTAGTGTCCATCCCATAGAATGTCAAGTCGCATCTTTTTACATCATAAAAATCGGATCAACATCAAGAACGACCTTGACATCGCGCCGGTCGATGGTTGCTCTGTTTTCAAACCATAAATTGTGAAGAAATCGGTGGAGGGATCTGACCTCCAAACCTTTTAACAGGATCTGCCATCGGTATTTTTTTGCAATCTTGAAAAGCGGGGCTTCAATGGGCCCCAATATTTCAAGGGATTTTGATAGAGATCGGTTCTTTTGTTTTAATGTATGGCAAAGATCTCCAACAGTCTCGGCATGCTGGCGCGTTTTTTCTTTGTTTTTTCCAGATATTTTAATCTGAACCACTCTGGAAAATGGTGGATAATTCAGGCCTTTTCGAAACCCGATCTCGGTCTTGTAAAACGGTTTAAAATCCTGCTCAGTTGCAGATAAAATACTGAAATGATCCGGGTTATACGTCTGAAGAAGAACACGTCCGGGCACAACCCCTCGCCCGGCGCGACCGGCAACCTGGGCCAACAGCTGAAATGTCCGTTCTCCGGCCCGAAAATCAGGAAAATTCAAAGAAAGGTCTGCGCAGATAATACCCACAAGGGTAATGTTTGGAAAGTCATGGCCTTTTGCCACCATCTGAGTCCCCACCAGAACATCAATGGTCCGGTTTCTTAAACCTTTGAGTATCTTTATCATGGATCCTTTGCGCCGGGTCGTATCACGATCCATTCTAGCGACTGAGGCCTCGGGGAAAAGCATTTTTACCGTAGCCTCGACCTTTTCGGTCCCAAGCCCTAAAAGCATGATCTTAGACGACCCGCAGGAAATGCAGTTGGATGCTGACGCTCGCGTAAATCCGCAGTAATGGCATTTGTAGGCATTGGCCTTTTGATGCAATGTCAAAGAAATATCACAATTTTTACATCGTATCGCTTCACCACAAGCTGAACAAACCGGATTGCTGGCAAAGCCGCGCCGGTTCAAGAAAAGAAGCACCTGCTCACCGCGTCCAAGTGTCGTTTCCATTGCGTTATAAAGCTCCGGAGTGATAAACCGTCGACTTCCCCGAACATCTCTGCTTTTACGAAGATCAACAACAGTTACCTTGGGGAGTGATCTGTTTTCAACCCGCTTCGTTAATGTAATCCCTTTGAACTTATCTGTTTTTACATTATAATAGGATTGTATTGAAGGCGTGGCCGACCCCAGCAGTGCCACCGCATTTTGTTGCTTTGCCCTGACCACGGCAAGATCTCTGGCATTGTATCTCAAACGGCTGTCCTGCTTGTAAGATGTGTCATGTTCTTCATCAACGATAATAATGCCGATATTCGTTAACGGTGCAAAAACAGCGGATCTGGCACCAATGACGATGGAAACCTCATCTCTTACAATACGTACCCACTGATCGTAACGCTCCCCTGCAGAAAGTCCGCTGTGAAGAATAGCGACACGATCACCAAATCGGGCCCTGAATTGCCTTTCCGTTTGAGATATAAGGGCAATTTCAGGAACCAGAACCAGAACGTTATAACCCAAATATATCGTCTTTGCTGCAATATGCAGGTAAACTTCTGTCTTACCGCTTCCGGTAACGCCGGTTAGAAGGAAGGGATTGAATTTTCCACCTAAAGCTCTGATCACTTTTGAAACCACACGGTTTTGTTCCTCAGTGAGTCTGTGGGGTATATCTGGTTTTATACATTCACCAAGGGGATCACGATAAACCTGTTTATCAAAAATAGAAATATACCTGTCCGCTTCTAAATGCTTTATTAATTTCGGAGCAGACGGCACAAGTTTTTTGAGTTTGCTTACGCTGACTTCGCCCCGGCTTTTGATGGCTTCGATGATCCTTTGTTTTGACGCAGATAGACTGCCCATCGGAATATTCGAATCGATCAATGACACATGCCTTTGTGTTTTTGGTTTTGTAATCCCGCCTTTCAACTCCCGTTCATGAACAATGAGCCCTTTATGCTGTATGGCATAGATTAAAGCATTAGGAATATTGTCGTTAAGTTTTTCGCGAAGTTTTTTTAATCCACAAGACGCTTTTTTTAACACGTTTAAGATTTCCCGCTCCAAAGGTGTCAGCGTATTTCTTAAAAGGGCTTCTTCTCCCTTTTTCGTAATGGCAATGGCAGCAAAATCATAAACATTCAGTCCACCAGGCAGTGCACATTTGATAACATCTCCGATGGGATGCAGGTAGTAATCAGCCGTCCATCGGAAAAAAGGTATCATACTCGAAGGGAAAAGCGGCTCTTTGTCAAGAATATCAAGAACATTTTTTATCTTCCCCTGATCCGTTTTTTTGCATGCACCCAAAATGTATCCCGTTACTCTGCGCCGGCCAAAGGGAACAAGAACTCTTTTTCCTGCCGAAACCAGCGCTAACAGGTTTTCCGGAACGCTGTAAACATATGTGCTGTATACCGGCAAGGCGATGGCGACTTCTATACATGATGATGCCGTTGTCATTTCTTTATGTCCGTTCGAATTCCGTTGATTAGCAGCAAAACCAATGTGAGATGAAGGCTTTTTTCTTGACACTTCATCCGCTTTTTTCTAATCTGTAATTTTCAAACTGTCTGTGAAAATTAGATTTTTCTTAAATATTTTCTTTTGAACACTATAGCCTTAATACAAATGTTTTTCAACCATCTATAGATCAGTCATGAACAACCCTTTTGTAAGGATCTTGACTTATTCAAACGCTTAAATATTCAACCCCGAAAAAACAAAATATTATGCCCAAACGGTCCGTACCGGAACGTTTCCGGCATCGACTTCAAAAAAGAGACAAAGCAATAGATAACAAGCAAACCTAAAGGAGGAAAAAATGAATAAAATTAGAAAACAATCCATGGTGTTATTGCTCATTATAACCCTTGTTTTTATCCCATTCGGAACATCGGCCCTTGCAGCAGGACAGACGGTAGATAAGGAAAACAGCGGCGCCCTTATGACCGCTGATCTTATTCTTGCCAGACCGTTGGGTATTGTCGCAACCGTTTTGGGTTGTGCCGTCTTTGTTGTATCACTCCCCTTTTCAGCTCTGGGCGGCAATATCAAACAGGCATCCCAAAAATTGGTCCAAGAACCTGCCGCATTTACATTTACAAGAGGGCTGGGAGAATTTTAAAGCATATATTGCCATCCACAATAAGGTTCGACCCACAGATACGACCAAACAAGGGGGCAATATGGCTGGAATAAAACATCATGGGATTGAAGATCTAACCCAGTTCGCAATGGATGTGATTCGACGTTCAGGGGAGGAAGCACTTTCCTTTTATGGTAAGGGGGATCGTCACATCAAATTTGATGAAGCGCTTGTGACCGAGGCGGACTCCCATTTGATGAATTTTTTTCAGGATCAACTTGACAACCATTTTCCTGAACATCAGGTATTTAAGAACAACCCGGAGAACAAAGATTACACCCATGATGGAAAGCGGTATATCTGGATTTACGATCCATTAGACGGGGTGGCCAATTTTCAGGCGGGAATTCCGATTTGGGGCATTTCCCTTGCATTGATAGAAAATTTCTGGCCTATTTTCGGGGCATTCTATATGCCGGCAACCGGCGATCTTTTTCACGCACGGGCGGATCGAAAAGCCTTCTTGGGAGATAAGGAAATTCGTGTTTCAAGAAAGAAAAACATTAATGATGAGAGCCTTCTTTTTACGTATTCACGATTTCATCAACGTTATCGTTCAACATTTCCAGGAAAAATCCGTGATTTGGGGTGTACCGGTGCTCACATTTGTTATGTTGCAATGGGCCGTGCCGAAGCGGCTGTAATTGCGAATGAATCGTATCAGGATCTTGCTGCAGCCGGCATTATTCTTGAGGCGGCAGGTGGAAAGATCTGCAAGTTAGATGGAAGCAATTTTTTTATCAATGAATATCTGGACGGCCAAAAGATCAATGACCGCCTCCTGGTTATGGCCCCGGGCATTTATACACAAGTTCGCAACAGCCTGAAGGAGGTTTCTTAATCTATTTAAAAATATAACATGATTTCAAGGATCGATCATATTTCAATTGCGGTGAAAGATTATCCTAAAGCGCTCCATTTTTTTAAAGACATACTTGGGGCGGTCCTCGGTGCTGGTGAACGAAATAATGATATGAAGTATCATTGGCAAATTTTTTCATTTGGTGATCTTTCACGCCTCGAGCTTATAACCCCCCTTGAGGATAAAACGTTTTTGTCAAAATTCTTAAAGAAAAATAAAAACGGGGGCCTTCATCATATCTCCCTGCAAACGCCGGATATTCAACATGCGATTCGAAAACTTGAAAATCATAATGTTCCTTATTTCGGGTATAACGAATACGGCGACTTTTGGAAGGAGATCTTCATTCATCCCAAAGATGCTTTTGGTGTTCTGATTCAGATTGCCGAGTTCGATCCCGACGACTGGCTGGATAAATCTCTTGTATTTCCAAAGGGACAAAAATGGGCGATAATAAAAAACAACGACGGTTGTACGTTGAACCTTGCACATCCCGGTGGAGGAAAAGTTAAACTTAAATTAAACAGATCAGAAATTAAAAATCTTATCAGCGACCTTAAAAAGTTATGTTAGTCCGCACTAGTGACTCAGACGATCAAGCATCCATCGGGTTACAACGCTTACAAGTTTTTTTTGGTGATGACTGAACCGGTGGTTGGCACCGGGAATTTTGACAACCGTAACATTTGTCTTAGGCGTTGCGCTGCTTCGGAGGCGATCGGCGACATCGGGATTGGCCAGGCGATCAGCAAGGCCGTGAACAATGAGTATGGGTTGAAAAATACGGGAAATGTTTTTGTAGGGATCGGATACGGTTTTCGGGCCCCTGAGGCTGACAACATGGTTGGCGGTATAAAGCGCTTTGCCCAAAGGTCCCAGATCGATCAGCATCCATTGATCTCCTTTACCTTTTGCCACCAGGTCCTGGGCCTGACCAAGGACGCTGTGTGCCGTCTCAGGCCCGAATACACTGATATTCCACTCGAAAAGATTGCCCGGGGGACCGGTTAGAAGTATGCCTTTAATTCTTACGTCCCGGGTGGCTGCAATGTAATATAGCACCCGGTTGGACCCCATACTGTGCCCGTAAATGAATATAGAATGATAACCCAGCTGAGCCATTTTATCGATGGCTGTCGCAATATCATAACGGTTTTCTTCAAACCTATTTTTTTTAGGGCCCCGATCATGATCACGCATGTTGAGCGCCAAAGTGGCAAATCCTCTGTCTGCCAGGGCTTTAGGAAGAAAGTCCATGATGCCTGAATAAAAGTTGCCGCTGTAACCGTGGATCAACACCACACAGGCGTTTGCTTTGGCCATACGGGGCCGGCGTAAAATACCGGTCAGCCTTACGCCGTCGTCGGTTTTCAATTTGACCAAATCGACGTCGATGTTTTCAGCAGCTATCGTCGGTTGACTTAATCCGATAATAATAAAAAAGCAAACCAGAAAAAAACATTTAAAAAATCGCATCATAATCCCTTTAGTTTAAGGACACCCAATACGTTTATCAAGGAAATAGTTATTTCATCACCCGCAGGAGGTATAACATGCTCATTCATAAAACCAAAATACCGGTTCGCTTCGGTGATACGGATCCGTATGGTGTTGTTTATTTTGTCGCTTATTTTCGCTATTTCCATGAGGGGATTGAGGAATTTCTTCGGTATATCGACCTACCTCCGGAAACTTTCTTTCGTAACAAAAAAGAAAAATACGGCATGCCCAAAGTAGCTGCCAATTGCCATTTTTTAGCCCCGGCCTACTATGGCGATTTACTTGAAATGCATACGTCTATAAAAGAAATCAAAGAAAAAGCCATCGTCTTTCAGTTTCACTTTTACCGCCCACCGGACACCCGGTTGCTGGCAGAGGGAACCGTGACCTTCGTTGCCATCGATCATACCTGGAAGGCAATTCCTTTGCCAAAAATTGTTGCTGAAAAAATACAGCAACTGTAGTTTAAATGGTATGAATCGTCGAAATCAATTTACCTGAGTTTCAGATGAATCTCCGCTTTAAGCTCATGAACACTGCCGATGATACTGGCAGCCGTCACTCCTTTGGCATGCAAAGCGTTGACGAGACTTTCTCCCTGGCTCTTTGTCACCGCAACAAGCAAACCACCGTTGGTTTGTGGGTCAAATACGATTTCTTCGTGCCAAGAGGGCAAATCGGTTTCAAGCCACAAATATTGTTCCACCATCTTCCGATTGTAAGCATTTACGCCGGTGGTCATTCCTTTTTCATACACCTTTAGCGCTTCGTCCATGATCGGCAAATCTTTGATACTGATTTTTAGACACACTCCGGCTGCCCTGGCCATTTCAAACCCGTGCCCGGCCAATCCGAATCCGGTGACATCCGTTGCGGCATGGATATCAAAACCGGACATCACCTCGGCAGCGGTTCGATTGAGCGTTATAAGGATTGACAAGCAGGCCTCCATGGCCTCCTTGGAGACCCATTTTTTTAAATTGGCGTTAAACAAAACGCCGCTTCCCAAGGGCTTGGTCAGAATCAGCACATCTCCGGGTTGAGCACCTTTGTTGGTCCAGAATTTGTCCGGATGTACGATACCGGTGACTGCCAGACCGAATTTGGGTTCATCGTCTTCCACACTATGCCCGCCCGCCAATACAGCACCGGCTTCGGTAATCTTACTCAAAGCACCGGCCACGATTTGATGAAGGACCTCCGGAGGCAGCTTATTAGAGGGAAAACTGACCAGGTTGAGACATGCGACGGGTTGTCCACCCATGGCGTAGACATCGCTGATGGCATTGGCTGCCGCTATTTGACCGTAGATATACGGGTCGTTCACCGGCGGCGTTATAAAGTCGGCCGTTATAATGATGGCCAGATCATCGGTTAATCGATAAACGCCGGCATCATCACTGGTTTCATAGCCCACCAACAAGTTCGGATCTATATTCTTAGGAAGATTCGCCAACAAACTGCCAAGCCCGACCGGGTCGATTTTTGCGGCTCAACCACAGGTTTTTGAAAGGCTCAGCAGGGTCGGTTTTTTAAACACGTTCAGTTTCATTGCCTGTACGCTCCTAATTTATTATTTGGATCGTCCTTATTATTCTTTTCATTAAGCATGCAGGTCAAGGTTTTTTCGCTGAAAGGATGCGTTGTCGGTTTTGAAGGTGTAAACGAACTGATTTAGGAACACTCGTTTAATTGGGCCCTCAAGGAATTTTTCTTATAGATCCATGGAGCGACTATTTAGAAAAACTCCCCGACCCCTCGTTTAATTATGATCGAAGTGCGTTTGTGAATTGTTTGATCCTTGCGCTCATTTTGGAATCTATTTGATTCAAATAGGTCCAATCCGCCAGTTCAAGTCGTTCCGGTTCATGGTCAAGAACAAGACGCGCGGTCTGCTCAGAAACTTCTCCGGCATGCCGGGCACAAAACCTAAGGTGGTGCTTCGTACCGACGTCGATATTTTTTGTCAGTACCCGGCAGCAGGTGGCACCGAACTTCTTTTTGAACTGTTGGTGGAGTTCTCTGGAAGCGGTGCAAACCGTTCGGTTGTTCAGGATGCCGGGACCGTTTCGGCCCAGGAACAATCCAAGGGCAATAACACCGGCACTTAATGCCCCACAGGTGCAGCCGCTTCCCCCAAATCCCTCCGGCAGACCGGAAGTAATCCGAACAGTGATTTCCGGCGCTAATCCTCCCTTGAGACCTTGATTCAATACCGTCAATACCGCTTCGGAGCACATCAGTTGGCCCGTCATGAACAGGTTCTCTGTGCGCTGCCGGATTTTGTTAATCACCGTTTCGCCACGATGGCCCAACAACTTATTGTCTTTATTTAGTCGGATCATGAGAAATAATGTTTCTTGTATTCTGGTCGGCTCGGAAATTGTTTGAAAACAACAACAAAAAAGCGAACGGATATCTTCGAATTGAGCGTTGTCGCTCAATTCGAAGATAAATCTTTATTTTACTTTTTCCATTGGATAGCCGGCGCCTTTCCAAGCGAAAATTCCGCCGGAATAGCGGTAAACATTTTTGTAGCCAAGCTTGATGGCCCAGGCAGCACCATTGTGGCTGCGGGTACATTTGACAAATCCACAGTAAATAACGATGGTTTTATTTTTGTCCGGGCCAAGCAGGGCTTCAAAGTCTTCTTTGGACTTACCGTTGGTTTCTTTGGTATCCCAGGTTTGCATATCCGGGATCGGAAACAGAAACTGCTTGGCACCGGGAACGTGACCCTTTTTGTAACTGGCTGCATAAGGCATGGTGTCGATGATCAGCATGTCCTTGCCGGCGTCGATCCATTGCTTGAGTTCTTTTGTTGTAACCATATCATAGCCACCACGCTGCACTTCGCGAACCAGTTTTACGGCACCTTGTTCCTTTTCAAGTTCCTTTTTAAATTTGTTTTTGGCCATTGCGGGCGTCGACAGACATACCACAAGTAATCCTAAAACAGTGAACGTGAGAATCTTTTTAATCATGTGCATCAATAATACCTCCTCTGTGGAATAAACTGTTGAAAAAGGGCATCAATCGAATTGGTTTAATCGACCGGTAATATCGCCAAACATACAAATAAACAACGCCTGCAATCATTACAAAATCCCGATAGAGCGCCGGGCGCAAACTGTGAAAAGCCCCGGCCTCGGGATCTTTCGGCCCGAAACAGCCGCAGTCCACATCCAGCCCCAGCCAGATACCATAGCCAAGGATCGCCACGAACAGCATTAAAAGGCTCGTAATGCCGGCCAAAGATCCTCTGATCTCTAATAACAGACCAAACCCGAAGATGACCTCAAGCAAGGGCAGGAAAATGGCCAGCGGCAGAACCCAATCCTCTGGTATTAAACCATATGCATCTATAATGACTGCAAAATTCTGTAGGATTCATCAGCTTTGAAATGCCGAACCACAAAAAAATGACACTGATCAGATACACGAATCAAATGGTAGATTAAAGGCGGCGGAAAAGAATTTATTCGGGCAAATTTTCCTTCTCCGTTTCCGGCGGTTGATTGTTTTCGCTTCTTGACCGTTCATTGAACACTGTATTCCTAATGATTTTATAGTGATGAATCTATAATATAATGATAAACGAATAAGTAAAATTGATAATGCAAATAGTTGGACTGATTATGATTGATAAAATCAATATCTGATTTGCCCTCCTTTTTCAGCCGGACCAAAAAGTGTCGGTTGACACCTTGAATCGCCTCTGGTAGCTTTGGATCAAGGCAGCATTAAAAAATAAATGTATCTATATGTTTATCTCTAAAGGTCAGGGCTCATAGATGGTTATACGGGCTAAAATTCTCTGGGCAGTGCTCTCTTTGGTGTCTTTGATAGCCATCGTCAGTGTCTTTTATCTGGGATTTCGAAAGATACTGTCTCTTCCTTTTCGCCAAACCAACGACCTTCTCCATGAGCAGGGATTCCCGTTGACCCTCGATTTTCTGATACCGGCAGGATTTCACATTGATGAAAAAATAACAGTGAAAGAGGTCCTCCACCATCGGCTCCGCAGGCCGAATAAAAAGTTGGACATTTTTTTATCAAAAATATCGGAAAGTATTCCTGTGAAGTACCGGGTTACGGCCACCACGGTATTCTACCTTTTCTGGACGTTGCTGTTTTTGGTTTTCTTTAGAATCTTTACCTGGATGCGTTATACGACGGCCTTGTTCATCAGCTTTCTTTTTGGTGCCAGTGTTTACTTTTTCATGCCGGATTTCATTATGGGAAAAATTGACGACAGCATTTTTTTAGGATGGGCGCTGACATTGTTAGGTCTTCGGTGGTGGATGAAGCGAAGAAAATTGACGGCACCCGACAACTAATAATGCAATATAGACGAATAAGCTGGAGATAAAAATGTATCGTCAGAATTACATGAATTCGCTTCGAACCGAACTGGTGAAAATGGTATCGGACTACCTCTCCCCTGCAGCGCTCCATTACGGTTATAGTGATGTTCCTTTGGAAACCAACATTAAATGGCGGCCAATGGTCCTTGTTTTAGGGAACTATTCTTCCGGCAAATCGACCCTTATCAATGAATTCCTTGGCGCGGATATTCAAGCAACCGGCCAGGCGCCTACCGACGATTCCTTTACCGTCATCACCCATGACGACGCTGGGTCTTGCGCAGAAAACGTTTGCGTTGTTGAAGAACGGGATGGAAAATTTTTACTCAATGATCCGGAATATCCCTTTGAAACACTGAGAAAACACGGACAGCGATTTGCCTCTCACTTTCGCCTGAAAAAAGTAAATGCGCCTTTTTTAGAAACCCTTGCCATCATTGATACCCCGGGAATGCTAGACAGTATCACCGAACGGGACCGCGGGTATGACTATCAGGAAGTCATCGGTGAATTGGCACAAATCGCCGATCTGGTTCTGGTGGTTTTTGATCCCCATAAGGCAGGAACGGTGCGTGAATCATATATCAGCATTCGTGAAACCCTGCCGACCCGTACCTTTGAAGACCGTCTGCTCTTTGTGTTGAATCGAATTGATGAATGTGCCTCCTTTGCCGATCTTTTGCAGGTCTATGGAACGTTGTGTTGGAATCTATCTCAGATCACCGGTCGCAAAGACATCCCCCCCATCTGTCTTACTTACTCTCCCCGGGCCATGCTGCGTGCAGGGAAACGATCCGGAGGGGATATGAGTTTTTTAGGTCATCTTGAAAATCAGCGCGAGGAATTGAAACGGGCCATCCTTAAAGCCCCGAGATATCGTCTCGATCACCTGGCCACCTTTGTCGAAACCCACGGCGAACGCCTGGGCCATTTCCTTGAAGCCTTGATGAACTACCGTCGCAGATTGCGCAAATTTCGATGGAAACACACCTTTATCGGCTTTTTGGTGAGTTTTCTTCTCGGCGCAAGTGCGACTTTCGGTCTGATGATCTCCGGTATTCTGGGAGGCATGGACCTGCGCATGCTTATGGGTACCGGAGGTGTCGCTGCTTTGATTGTATTCTTTTTGTGGTCCACCCTG
Source organism: uncultured delta proteobacterium (assembly GCA_963731025.1). Classification (GTDB taxonomy): domain Bacteria; phylum Desulfobacterota; class Desulfobacteria; order Desulfobacterales; family UBA11574; genus UBA11574. Next base: position 138,090 of record CAVSVL010000014.1, read on the forward strand.
CTCATGAAACGTCGGACAAACCGATTTCATTCTCGTGTTCTTAGAGATCTGGACACACTTTCCCCCCTTGAAAATCAGTCGCGTCGCGACAGTTGGCAAGCTGTAAAAGGCTTTGTGTCTGCCTATCTCGAAAAGACAGCCGGACGATTTTCTCTTGCTGCGGCCAAGAAGGCGTTCGATGCTGTGAAACTTGTAAGAGACAGAGGGGCAACGGAAATCCGTGAGGCTTTAAACGAACTGGCCGGCTTAAAAGATGACGGTATTTTTGTTGTGGACGAGACAATGCCGTCCGAAGGGTCATCACCGACAAGTGCTGCCGGAGGATCTGTCACTTGAGCTGTCTGCCGGGTATACTTTTCGTATAACGATATTGGCGGATCGGCTTTGTCATTTCAATGACTTAGCCATGGGGGAAAACGCGGAGATGGCAGGCAACATCGGCCTTACGGAATCTGAAAAAAATTCGTAAAATCTTTCACGATAACGTCGAATATGATCCACAATATCCTGATCTCGCGTATGATCCGGCGTGTCACTGACGAATTTGAATAGATAACAATCTTTCTTAAATGTTCTGCACGCCTGAACCACCGAAGCGCCTTCCATATCAATCAGATCGGCATTTAGGGAAATTTCTTTTCGTTCTTTAGGATCGAGAACCGCCCGATCGCTGGTAGCCAGTGTCGTGGTTTTGAATCCTGCCAGCAAATCCGGTTTGTGAACACATGGTTTCCCGGTTTTCAGATCGGGCCGATCAGGTTCGACAATTTTCTGAATATGAAAGATCTCCCCGAGATCATATCCGGAACGCGTGGCGCCTGCTGCGCCCAAATTACAGATACAGGCCGGCTTGAATTTCAGACAGCTATACGCCGTCGCCATGGCGGCATTGGCTTTGCCGATGCCTGAAATAATTAATAACGTCCCGTTATTTTGAAACAATCGGAAAGGAATTTTCCGGGTCTGCCGTAAGGACATCCCCAGGACAAACGGCTTTGCCTCGAGCATGGTGGCCATGACAATGGCCGTTACAATATCTGTTTCCAACGCGCCATCTCCTCAAGGGCCTGAACGGCTTCTCTCCCTGTATCCCCTAACGATAGGGTGAAATTATTGACATACAGGTCAATGTGCCCGTCAATCACCTCATCATCCATTTCCTGGGCATGCTGTTTTACAAACTCTCTGGATGCATCCCTGTTATTGAAAGCATATGATACCGAATGGCGTAAAACAGATTCAATATCCTGTTTATAATCGATAAAAGGAGGATCTTTTCTGACGGCAATACATCCTAGTGGGATGGGAAGCGATGTTTCGTCTTCCCACCATTTGCCAAGATCGATGATCTCGATGCAGTCATACTCCGGATAGATGAACCGGCCTTCGTGAATGATGAGTCCGGCATCGTATTTTCCGATTTGGACCCCTTCTAAAATATTGTCAAACCGGGTGACTTCGACATTTTGTATTGAAGGATTCCACAACCTCATGAGAAGATATGCCGTGGTGTATTCTCCGGGCACGGCAATTTTTGCTTTTGAAAAATTAAGATCCGCTGATCTTCCCACAAGCAACGGTCCGCATCCAAACCCCAAGGCGGATCCTGCATCGAGGATTTCATAGAATTGTCTGAGTTGAAGATAGGCATAAAAGGAGAGTTTAGAGACATGGAATGTTTTGGAAAAAGCCTTTTTATTTAATGCTTCCACATCGTGCATATGGGCAGCAAAATGAAAATCTTTTGTATCAATACAGTCATGAAGCATGGCGTGAAAAATAAAGGTATCGTTCGGGCATGTTGAAAAGGCGATATCAAGACGTGTCATACATACTCCTTTATCGCCTGATAGCGAGAATCCCTCTGAACAGGAATTTTTCCGGCATTTCGAATGATATGGATAAGCTCCGTGTCGTTGGTTTTGGTTTTTATCCCGGTGGCCTTTACCACGACCTCTTCCATGAGCACCCCGCCCATATCGTTTGCCCCCATGGTCAGGGCAACCTGAGCAAGTTTCAGACCCTCGGTGAGCCATCCTGCCTGAATATGGGTGATATTGTCGAGAAATATCCGTGAAATGGCCAGTATTTTAAGATAATCGATTCCCGTCGCCGGAAGCGTATTTTCCATGCGCGTGTTTGCCGGTGAAAAAGACCAGGGAATAAAAGCCTGCAAAATTCCGGTTTCATCCTGGATATCCCGGATGACCTTTAAGTGGGCGATCTTTTCTTCATGGGTCTCTCCCATACCATACGTCATGGTTGCCGACGACATCATGTCGTTCCGGTAAAGCGCCCGCATGACCGCGCGCCATTCATCCACCGTGATTTTTTTCGGGCTGACTTTGGTGCGGATCCTGTCCACCAACAGATCGGACGCCCCGGGCACAGAATCGAGACCGGCCGATTTGAGCACTTTTACCACATCATCTATGGGCACCGAACTTTTTCGGGAAATATGAACGATTTCTGAAGGAGAAAAAGAGTGGAGCCAGATGTCCGGAAAGCGTTTTTTTACTGATGTGACCATGTCGATATACGTGTTCAAGGTATAGTCGGGATGAAGTCCGCCTTGGAGCATGACCTGGGTGCCCCCGGCAACCACAAGTTCTTCGATTTTCAGATAAATATCGTCCATGGTCACTTCATAAGGCTCAATAAGATTGGCCCGGGCATGAAATGCACAAAACGCACATGCCGCTTCACAGATATTGGTGAAATTGATAATCCGGTCAATAATGAACCCCACCGTTTCTTTGGGAAATGCTGATTTTCGGCGCATATCTCCGGCGTTTCCCAGATCGATGATGTCCCAGGAGAAGAGTTCAAGCGCTTCTTCAGGGGTTATCCGGTCACCTTCGCAAATCTTATAATAAAGGGTGCTGCTTTTGTTCATATCTTCCATGACCGCATGTATTCCCTGGATAAATATTAAAGCTCGATGAACTTGTAAAAAGTCAACATTGAGACGGCAAAATAAAAAATTCGAGTTCTCCCGCATAACATCCGCGGGATAAAAAGACGTCGCGAATTTCGTGGAATGAGGCTCAACGCAGAAATTGGACTTTTTACGATGCCGTAAGCTTTATTTATCCAAATAGTTCAGCCTTGTCACCTTTTTGAGCAGGCCCATCTCTCCTGCCAGGGTATAGTAAAACATCAGGGCGTTTTTTAATTTATCATCGAATTTAAACTGTAACAGATCAAAATAACTGTTTATATCGTAAATGATATCCGGATATTTTGCCCTTGCTTTTGAAACGACCTCTTCTTTTTCTTTTTCAAGACAGTCGAGTGATCGGTGATAAGAAGAAACAACAGATTTTATCTGGGATGAAAATTTTTCAACCACATTTTTTCTTACGGCAAACACGGCAAATACCACGGGAAAACCGGTTTTTCTCAGCCACAAATCTCCGAGATCATAAATATAGGGAATCGGTTCGGAAGATATGGCCATGGCATCGTTCCCGATGACCAGAGCCGCATCCATATCTTTGAGAACGGGTCTGGGTTGGGTCGGTATATAAACCGGTTCTAAATTGTAAAAATGTTTGAGAAGAACTTTTAGAAGAACTTCAGACGTATGTGAGGCACTGGTAATTCCCACTCTTTTTCGATTCAGATCTTCAATGGGTATTTTGCTCACCAAAATCACCGAACCGACATACCCCACCGAACTTAAACAAAATTGCGGCAGTACCATTACATCTTCGGCAATTTCTCCACAGGTTGCAGAGGAAATGGGGCTCATGTCGAGTTGTCGGTCCGTCATCATTCTGTTGAGCATACATGGGTATCCCGGATAGATACGGATCCCATTGACGGCTTGTTTTTCGAACATGCGAAAATAAAACGGATAGCAGTTGAGATAGTCGATATAGCCCAGCTTCATATCGCTGCCTCTTTTGGATGGTCTGAAACCGTTCGGTAACTGGCGGTTGTTCGTTCAGGCAAAAGTTGAGCATTGTGGATCAGTCTTCTTAAAAATGATTCAGAGCCAAAATCGGGGGTTTGTGCGCCGGCAGCATGAACCACTTTTTCATTGTGATAGGTGGCACCGATATCATCGACGCCGAACCTGAGGAGCACCTGGGCCATTTTTTCTCCAACATACATCCACAGGGCTTTTAAATGAGGTACATTGTGAAGGAAAATGCGACTGGTGGCATAGATCCTGATATCATCGTAACCGGTTGTAGGGCGTTTTACATCGATGTTCGTATTTTCTCCGTGAAACTGTAAGGGAACAAAGGTTTTAAAGCCGCCGGTTTCATCCTGAAGATCACGAATTCGCGACAGGTGATCGACAATATCTTCGGGTTTTTCGATATGATTGTACAGCAGGGTTGCATTGGTTTTAAGGCCCATTTTGTGGGCCGTTTGCATGACGGACAACCATTTTGTGCCGGATATTTTTTTGGGTGCGATGATCTCCCGAACTTGGGGAGAAAAGATTTCGGCGCCGCCGCCGGGAAGTGCTTCGACACCGGCATCCATCAGCCGCCGGAACACTTCTTCTAAAGAAACGTTGTTAATTTTGGCAAAGTAATCATATTCAACGGCAGTAAATGCAACAATGTGCATATCCGGTTTTATTCCTTTAATGAGCCGTATCATTTTTTCGAAATAACCCAGTGTCAGTTTTGGATGGAGTCCACCCACGATGTGAACTTCGTCGATCCCCATAGAAACCGCACGTCGTATTCTCTTTTCGATGTCGTCAAAAGAAAGTAAAAACGCATTTTCATCGTTTTCATCGCAGGAGTAGGCGCATAGCGGGCATCTCAGCTCGCAAATATTGGTGTAATTCAGATTCATGTTAACGCCGTAGTACGCGATGTTTTTGTGCAATTTGGTCTTGATATGGTTGGCAATGGCGCCAAGATCCAGAATATCATTTGTTTTGAGCATGAAGAGCGCATCTTCTTTGGTCACCGGATCATCGCTGTAGACCTTTTCAGCGATACGGCGAAGCTTTTTGTTGTGTATGTTATTCGGAAACGCCATTTTATATGTTCTTCTTTCCCCAGCTTTCAAACAGGTTGTGCTTTCTGCCCAAAAGGTTCAACACTTTGCCCACAACAAAATCAATAACATCATCAAGGGATTCGGGCCGCGTGTAAAATCCGGGTACCGGCGGCACGATGTCTATTCCGGCCAGCGCCGCCTTGTGTAAATTTTCAGTGTGAATGACACTGAGCGGTGTTTCCCTGGGTACAATAATACATCTTCGCTTTTCTTTTAAAGCCACATCACATGCCCGGGTCATCAATGAATCGGCATATCCATGAACAATGGCCGACAGTGTTTTCATGGAGCAGGGCATCACGACCATTGCTTCAAATTCAGCAGATCCGCTGGCCACCGGTGCAAAAAAGTCATTATTTTTGTACTCGTTCAAAAGATCAATGTTGTTTGCAATGCCGCGCTTTTCAAGCAGTGCGTTCAAAGATGAAAAAGGTGCTTTTCCAAACAACATTTCATATTCGATGATCTGTCCGGCCGGTTGTGAAACGATAGCGGCCACCCGTTCTTTTGAATTGAGGAGTTCTTCTATTAAACGAATCCCCATCACCGGCCCGCTCGCGCCTGAAATTGCAACAACGATCATTTTATTAAAAGACTCCTGTTATTATTTTTTGTTCCCAAAATTAAAAGAAAAGATGCCATCCTTGCAGAAAAAACACATCCGTAAATGTTCCAATAAAAAGTATCGGCGATATATACATATTGACTTTAAAAAAATGTTTTACTGCTAACCTGATGTTGCGGCTCCTGGCCATTCGCTGCTGATATAAAAATATCATTCCAACGGAGACCACCGCCGTCCAGTAAAAAACATTTTTGTGGGTTAACACACCCGCATATACCATAGCACTAATGGAAACCATATAGCAGGCGGTGGAGATGAAAAGCGCCTTTTTCTTTCCCACCCGAACCGGTATGGAATGAAGATTTTCTTTGGCATCGAATTCCATGTCCTGTATCGCATACACAATATCGAGTCCGGCGATCCAGGTAAAAATAACCAGCCCCAGAACAAGGGGCACTTGCGTAAATTCTCCGGTCACGGCAAGATATCCGCCGATGGGGGCGGCAGCTTCCACCAACCCCAGATAAAAATGAGATGACGCACTGAAGCGTTTAAAGTAGGAATAGGTAAACAGCATAAAAACCGCCGGAAACGACAGATAAAAACAGAGTCTGTTCAGCATGAATGATGCACCGATAAGCACCAGCGAGGAAATCACCGCCGTCACCCAAACCGTTTTCGGCTGAACATCCCCTTTTGGGATCAAGCGATCACTGGTGCGTGGATTTTTTGCATCGATGCCGGCATCGATAACCCGATTAAATGACATGCCGGCGGTTCTGGCCGCTGCCATTGCAATCATCACCCAGAACCAGGTTCCAACAGTCCCCCCACCGGCGAAAAGCACCCCCAGGAATGCAAAAGGAAGCGCAAAAAGGGTCTGTTCGATCATAATCAGTTCGGAAAATTTTTTAAAATCCATATTCTTTCCAACGGCTGCTAACTTTTTCTATGATTTCTTCAGCCATTTTGATCTCTTCGGGCCATTCTCTTCCCATGCCTTCTTCACGGGTTTTCCGCGTGGCATCTATGCCCATTTTTCCGCCAAAATTAGAATACGGTGCTGAATGGTCCAGTGCATCCAGGGGGCCTTCCGATAGCAATAGATCCCTTTTGGGGTCGACGTTATTTAAAAGTTTCCAGACCACTGTCCGTGAATCTTTTAGATCGATATCTTTGTCAAATACGGCAATATATTTGGTGGATGCCATCTGTCCAAGCCCCCAGAGCGCGCTGATGACCTTCTTGGCCTGACCGGGAAATTTCTTGTTGATGGCGATCAGGGCACAGTTGTGAAATACGCCTTCAATGGGAAGCTCCATATCCACAATTTCCGGAATGATCATTTTTATTGCCGGCAGAAAAATCCTTTCCGTAGCTTTGGCCATGTAACAGTCTTCCATGGGAGGCTTTCCAACGATGGTCGCCGGATAAACCGCGTCATTTCTGCATGTTATGCATGTGACATTGAATACCGGATAAAGGTCCGCAGGAGAATAGAACCCGGTATGATCTCCAAAAGGACCTTCGACACGATCCTCGTTCGGATCCACATATCCTTCAATGACAAAATCAGATTCTGCCGGAACAAAGATATCAATGGTTTTGCCCCGGGTGATTTCTATGGGTTTTGATCCGATAAAACCGGCCAGTAACAACTCGTCGATATCAGGGGGCAGTGGCGCTGTTGCCGCATAGGTCACCAGAGGTGATCCACCAAGGGCCACCGCCACTTCCATGCGCTTTCCCCGCGATTTGTATTTATCAAAGTGTCGGTTTCCGTCTTTATTGTACTGCCAGTGCATGCCGGTGGTCGCATGATCATATTTGTGCATGCGGTACATGCCCATATTCTGAATGCCGGTATCCGGATCTTTGGTGATGACAATGGGAAGCGTGATAAACGGTCCGCCGTCTTTAGGCCAGCAGGTGAGTATGGGAAGCAAGTCCAAAAGGGGGCCTTTTCGGTCATAGACCTGCTGCTGGCATGGCGCCCGTTTCACTTTTTTCGGTGTAACCCCCGACAGGGTTTTGAGATCGAGGAGCATTTTAATTTTTTGGGTGAAACTGCCCGGGGGTTTCATTTTTATGAGTGATTCGATGCGCCGGCCGATATCGTCAAATGAATCACATCCCAGAGCCATCTCCATACGTCTAAAACTGCCGAAGGCATTGATTATCAGCGGAAACACAGAGCCTTTGACCTTTTCAAAAAGCAGTGCCGGGCCATGGGTTTTACTGATCCGATCGGCAATTTCAGTTACTTCCAAAACAGGATCCACTTCTTTAGAGATCCTTTTCAGCTCACCCTCGGATTCAAGTTTTTTGATAAATTCTTTTGTGTTTTTTAAGGGCATGGGCAAATGATCCTAACCAGTGTCCATCCATAAATGGTCTTTTTATCCAATCTCTTTGTTATGCTCAAAAAATAATCCTCGGAATATCAATTATATGCCGGCTTGTCCCGGTACTTCAACGGAGTGGTTATTTTTTTCGCATGCCTTTTTATCCCGTTATTTCCAGCGGGGGATCTTGAACAAAAATCCTCATTTATGGATGGACCCTAACCTGTAAACAGCATTATATTCGAAATAAAAACAAAAATATAAATAAATGGAAGGGTAGTGTCAAGGTGGATTTGTTTTGCTGGTGATAAGTCCCTAAAACTAAACAGGCAGAGCCATATCTGACCCTGCCTGTTTGGAGTTTTTTTATTATTTTGATTCGGTCGGTTTTAGTCTTCTATCGAACCCATTTCTCCTTTCTTTTCCAGACCGTCGTTCTGGAATATGGGCATAATATGAAAATTGACGTCGATCAATACCTGTACGCCTATCTTTATTATCAGTCAAAGGAGTGTTCAAAGTCAGCTATTTTTTAATTTTTTTGCGTCCAAATCCTGCAAGACCAACCAAACCAACTCCCAATAGGAACAAGGAGGCAGGTTCTGGGACGGAGAATGTTTGAAATCCCTCTTTACCTTCGGCAAAAACCGTGGAGATAATTATAAATCCGAAAATATATATAATTAGTAGCATTGCAACTAATATATTCTTTTTCATAATACCTATCCTGATAACACTTATATATTAAAAGCTACACAGATCAATCTTTACGGAATTCTCAGAAAAGAATAAAAGGAACTCGTATAGAATCGATGTAACAAAAGAGGTTAACGTTTTGAGTCTTTCTGTATAGAAGTTCTGCAAAAATCATGCAAAATGAAACAATTAATTTACTTCCTTAAATTTCAAGTAGTTACTTTAACTTCAAAAAAAATATCACAACTAATTGTGAAGCAAACACCACAATATTTATTACATTACTTACACAATAGGTAATTTGGGTAATAGTTGAAACTCGGGTTTTTCCCCTTCATTTTCAGCATTGCCAATACAGCATAACAGGCCGGAAAAAGTTGCATGGAGATCTTGGAATATTGGGGTGCGAAACTTGAGAATTTAGTCGATCTTAATGCGTTCAATAAGATCAAGAGAAGAGGTCAGAATGTTATTTTTGAATTTGTATTTTAGGGCGGTTGTAAGCATCTCAAGATGAATGATCCGATTCATTTTGGCAAGGACAATTAAGGCAGCAAGGGCCCAGTCCGTGGATTTGATTTTTTGTGACTTAAAGTTTGTTTGATAAGTCTCGGCCTTGCAGGATGGAATTAAAACTCCAGGAGCCTGGAGGATCAGGACTGAATTATCCAGCAAATCAAAAAGACGTTTCCGGCGATCCACCCCTTCCTGACTCAACGCCAGAACAACATCCGGTCGTTCGATACCCGTGTAACCGATAGATTGTGGAGACAAAATCACCTCCGTTATGGAAGGCCCTCTAAGAACGGTGATATTGTACTCATTTTTCTGAGTGGTTTGAAACCCGGCAGTAAGCCCTGCCAGGCACAAGATTTCACCGGCAGTGATGATCCGCTGACCGGCGCTGCCCAGAATAACCACCTCCATTCTTTTTCGATCAATAGGGTCGAATTGCGCCGTCATTGTCTTTGGCGGTGAAACCTGTTTTTGTCCCGCAGCCAGATCTCTGTAACGGCGCCCATATTCTTCTCTTTGATTTTCAGGTACCGGGTTTTTGATCGGCGGCATTTTGGCGAGGAATTCTTCAATGATCCGTGGGGTGAGTTTGTTGCGTTTGGTATAGCGCCCCGGGCATATCCCCCAGATATCAAGAACGGAAAACCCCTCAAAACGAACGGCATTTTCTATCTCTTGCCAAAGATTTTTTGCAAACCCGGAGCAGCGCCTGACATAGGCAGCTCCTGCCGATGCTGCGACCCGGCAGATATCAAAAGGAAATTCCAAGCGGTTTAAAAAACCGGACCCCACCTGGGCGGTCGATGGGGTGGTTACCGAAAACTGTCCGCCGGTCATCCCGAAATTGAAATTATTCAATACCAAAAGCGTCACATCAAGATTCCGACGACAGGCAGAAAGAACATGGGCACCGCCGATACCCAGACCGCCGTCTCCCATGGTGACGATAACATTAAGATCGGGTTGGGCCATTTTCAAACCGGTGGCATAAGTCAGCGCCCTGCCGTGAAGCCCGTGAAATGCATGGGTGTTGAAAAAGGTGTCAAAAAGTCCTGAACATCCAATGTCGGTGACAATAACAATCTCTTCTCCCTTTAGGCCCATGTTTTGAAAAGCTCGGTCCAGGGTTTGGGTGATCCGGTCATGCGAGCACCCCGGACAGAAAACCGGCGGCCTGCTTGTGTTCAACAAACTATTCATGAGCCAAAGCCTTAGCTATCTGGGTCGGGGATATCAGACGCCCGTCCATTTGACCCAGAAAATCGATGGTTTTATCCGGCAAAATCCGCTCTATTTCTCGAACATACTGTCCGAGATTCATCTCCACCACCACCACCCGCTGAACATGCTCTGCTGTTTCCTTAATTAATTCTTCAGGCACCGGCCAGAGGGTTTTGAGAATAAGGAGCGAAACAGGACGCTCCGAATTTTTACACATCCGGTATACATCAAGGGCTGCCCGGGCGGTAATCCCGTATGTTAAAAGAAGTGTGTCCGCATCTTCTTCCAGAAAAGATTCGTGAAAACTGAACCTTTTTACTTCAGATGTCAGCTTGGTATTGAGTCTGTCCTGGATCCGGGCAATTTCATCAGAGTCGGTGGTGATGTATCCGTCGATCCCGTGCGTCGAAGAGGTCTGACGAACGATCACATCACCGCCGATGGGTAAAAAGTAGGGAACCTTATTTTCTAAAGGCACTTCAAAAGGAATAAACGGCTTTCCGGCAGGGGGAGGGGTACGTTCAATAATTTGAGGTATATCAACGGCATCCATATCTATATTTTCACGGGTCATGGCGATTTCTTTGTTGGAAGCAATAAATACCGGACACCTAAATTCTTCGGCAAGATTAAAGGCGTTAATGGTCAGTAAATAGCAGTCCTTAACATCCATAGGAGCCAACACGATAACAGGCAATCCTCCGCTGTTGCCCCAGCGTAAAAACTGAATATCACCGTCTGCGCCCCGGGTGGCCGAACCGGTAGACGGCCCGAGCCGCTGGACATCCACAATGACAATGGGAATTTCGCTTCCAATGGCAAAAGAAATATGCTCGCTATACAGGCTGATTCCCGGGCCTGATGAGGCGGTCATGGTTTTCAAGCCCCCCATGGATGCCCCTAAACAGTAGCCGATGGAAGCGATTTCATCTTCACCCTGAAGACAGATGCCTCCCAAAGGTGGCAAAAGTTTAAGCATGGCATTAAATATGGTTGTTGCCGGAGTGATGGGATACCCGGCAAAAAAACGGCATCCTGAAGCAACCGCTCCCCAGGCCATTGCTTCATTACCGTCCGTGAGACAACATCCCATTTTAATTCTCCATATTAAGAAATTATCCCCACAAAAGCTATCCCCTATGAAGACGTTTTTCGATAAACGGTGATAATTTTCACATCCTTAACCGGTTTTTGTCCTGAATCGACTTTGACCGCTCCGATCTTATCCACCACATCCATTCCCTTTACCACTTTTCCAAAAACAGTATGTTTGCCGGTAAGCCAATCCGTATCTACCAGGTTGATAAAAAACTGTGATCCATTGGTATTGGGACCTGCGTTGGCCATGGCCAGCGAGCCGCGAACCGGGGGATGCTCTGATCCGTCATCGGAATAGACATAACCCATATTTTCGTAGGCCTCCTTAAGAGTCAACGTGTCGAGCCGGGTCTCGACCTCTTTTTTTCTTTGATCGAATTCTTCTTGCGAGTTGATATTCATCGCTCGAAATAAAGGTGTCATAATGTTTCGCTGATATTCTTCCTGGCTGTGTATCATTAAAAAGCGATGAAGTCCCTTTTGGGGACCGAATGCTTTCATTTTATCGAGACCCAACGCTGTGGCATCGATTTCATCGGCAAATGTATAGCCTGGTCCACCCCGTCCATTGCCTAGAGGGCAGCCGCTTTGTATCATGAAATTTTTGATCACTCTGTGAAAAATCAGGCCGTTGTAATAGGGCCGTTTAACCTTTTTTCCGGTCTTACTATCTTCAAATTCCTTGGTGCCTTCAGCCAGACCGATAAAATTGGCGACGGTTTTTGGAGTTTCGCTCTGAAACAGTTCCACTTCAATGTCTCCGAGAGTCGTTTGAATGACATACACTGGATTATCCTTTAGTTTTTTTTCACCGGTCCAGCCAATTCCGGCAGCCAAGACACACAACATCATTCCGATTGTGAGGGTTACATTTCTCATTTTCTAAAAATCCTTTCCTGGGGTATATAAAAACACCGTTTTAAAATTCTGGGTAACGCATAATTGATATCAAGATAGCCCCAAAGAGTCTATCAAAAATTGATCTTGATTCTCATTCATTCCGATAAAGCATGAATCAGATGTTGAAACCTTTGAAAAATGCTCAAAGGTCTTATTTTGCTTGGATCTGCTTTACAATGATAGGGCTTAAATGATATTGGGTTAAGGGAAAAAAGTCGCTTTTTGTCGTTAATAGGTTTATTCTTTTAAATAACTTGCCGGCGACAGGGAAATGAGGCCATGTTCATTAAACCAATGCGAATATTCATTCTGGGCGTGTTTCTGATCCTCTCAGGATGTGCATATCATCAAAAAATTCCCTTTGAAAAAACCAAGACACTCTATCAGGGTCAGGACATAGTTGATCCCCTTGTCTTTCGACAAACGCCTATTTTTCTCATCCATAACAGCGCGTCTATTTACAACCGTATCGGCCGGCCTTCGGCAAGATTTGACGATCTGGGAGAAGAACAGATCTATGTGGACACCGAACATCCGGTCATCTATTATCTGAAACGTACCTTTACCACCTCAAAAGGACAATATACCAATTTGATTTATCGGGTTCATTTCCCAAAGGTGCCATTCAGTCTGTTTCCTTTTTATCTCACCGCCGGTGAAAACGTAGGCCTTTTGGTGGTAGTTACCCTCGATGCCGCCAAGAAACCTGTTCTGGTAACCACGGTCGGCACTTGCGGCTGTTATCTCGCCATCGTTCCAACCTCTTTTTTGCCTCATGATGCGCTGCCGTTGAAATGGCCGGACGATTCCATCGACATTTACGGCGAAATATTACCGTCACGTCTGAACTATAAAAATATGAAAAATCCCAAATTACTGATCTATCTAAGACCCGGTGTTCATCGGGTTATGGATATCGCAGTTGTGGAGGAAGGGGCAATAAGAAAATCCTTGCATTTTACCATTGTTCCAGCATCCTTAAAACCGATGCAGGAATTGGAGCGCATTCCTCTAGACGGTGGTAGCACGAGCTTTTATTATAGCAAAGGTGTCTTGAAAGGTCATGTCAAGGGATCGGTAAAGCCTTGGGAGTCGATCTTTTTAAGTCTGCCAAGCCTCGATTTTTTTGTGGGAACCGATAAGATCTATGGGGACAGGAAAAAAACGGGTAATCCTTTTTATACCAGCCTTAAGCCCTGGAATCGGGAAGCCTCGGACATGTGGTATTTTGCGACATTTCTCAAATTCTGGGGCTGGAAATTATAACTATCCAGATGAGGGTTTGTTTTGATTGGAACCTAAATTGAGCGATTTTCAAGTTTGCCACAGATACAAGGAAGATGTTGTTTCGCTATAGTCATCTATGCGGAACGGCATCTGACGCAGTAGATGCGGTTAAATTGGAAACGCTCACTTTAGGTTGAACCTTTTTTCAGCTTTTCCTCTAGTTCCGCAAAAAGTGCTTTTTGTTTTTCCGCCTGTTTGGCCTGAAAAGATTCTATTTTTTTTGAAAAATCTTTTTTTGAATCTTTAAATTTTTTAAGCGCATCATCGAACTTGTCTTCCTTTTTATCCCTGGGGATTTCTTCTATTTTCAAATAGTCTTTGATAAAAAGATGGTTTTCAAAAGCGCCTTCGATTACGTCAATTACCCCTAACTCCTTTAGCTTTTTACAGATTAAATTACCTTGTTCCAAAGAAAAAGACAGGGTGTCGCAAATCTCATTCATTGACGGATGTTTTGAGTTCTTATGGCTGCATATCCTTATGGCTGCAACCACAAGATGTGCGTTATAATATAAATCAAGACGTTGCATAACAATCCAACCCGTTGAAACAGGCAATTTTTTATTAAAAATCAAAAATAAAAAAGATATCGTATTTCCACTTCTTGACATTAAATATTTAGAAGAGTAACATTTATGCCAAAATTGTCAAGCTGCAAAAATACATATGCATGGCAGGACGTTGCGTATAATTTCGGGCAATCAAAAAACCAGCAAAAAACATTCACAGGAGGGAAGCATGACCGAAATAATTGAAATCAAAGCAAGGGAAATACTCGATTCTAGAGGCAATCCTACAATTGAATCAGACGTCTATGTTTCCTGCGGTGCCGTTGGTCGTGCTGCTGTCCCATCCGGCGCTTCTACAGGAAAACGTGAGGCCTTGGAGCTTCGTAACAAGCGATCAAAGAGGTATGGGGGTAAAGGCGTTGTTACGGCCGTTAAAAATGTCATGGATAAAATTGCCCCGGCTGTTCAAGGATTGGATGCAGCGGATCAAATCGCATTAGACAACCTGATGATCAAGCTGGATGGTACATCCAATAAGTCAAAACTCGGAGCAAATGCAATCCTGAGTGTATCGATGGCAGCTGCCAGAGCCGCTGCCCAGGCTCATGGATTGCCGCTTTACAAATATCTGGGAGGAATGAATGCCCGGCGGCTTCCGCTTCCCATGATGAACGTCATCAACGGTGGTGCCCATGCCGCCAACAACCTTGACATCCAGGAGTTTATGATCGTACCCGTGGGTGCAAAATCCATCACCCAGGCCGTTCAGATGGCGGCAGAAACCTTTCACAGCCTGAAAAAGATACTCAAAGACAAGGGCCTCAACACCGCCGTGGGGGACGAGGGCGGTTTTGCGCCGGATTTTGCGTCTCATGAAGAAGCCATTCAGTTTATCATCAGAGCCATCGAATCGGCCGGTTACAAGCCGGGAAGTGATATTGGATTGGCTTTGGATTCTGCTGCCAGCGAATTTTACAAAAAAGGAAAATATATCCTTCATTCAGAAAATAAAGAAATGACCGCCAAAGCACTGATTGATTACTATCAGATGTTAATTGATAAATATCCGATCCTCTCTATTGAAGATGGCCTTGCAGAACAGGATTGGAAAGGCTGGGCCTTGATGACAGATCGTTTGGAAGGATCCATCCAGATCGTCGGCGATGATATTTTTGTCACCAACCCCACAATATTCAAAAAAGGGATCGAAGAAGGTATTGCCAATTCCATCCTGATAAAGTTGAATCAAATCGGTACGGTCACCGAAACTCTCGATACCATTGAGATGGCAAAGCAATCCGGATATACGACCGTCATTTCTCACAGATCCGGCGAAACGGAAGATACCTTTATTGCAGATTTTGTTGTGGGTACCAGCGGCGGCCAGATAAAAACCGGTTCCATGTCCCGCAGCGATCGTGTCTCGAAATACAACCAGCTCATGCGGATTGAAGAAGAACTCGGAGAAGGCGCAATTTTTGAAGACGAAATACTGTAAAATGTTCTTCTAACAATATAGAGTACTAAAAACGGCTGTTGTTCTTTAAATTGGAATGCCATACTTTTTGAGAAAATCGTTAGCCATTTTTTTCTGCCTTGCAATATTAGGATTTCAGCATGCCGCTCTACATGCCTATGTTCTGCCAGGTCCCTTTCTTTTGAAATTAATGACCCAAAACCTCGGCAATGCCGATCGCCTTTTGGTCACTCAAAAACTGATTCTACATGATGACAACCCGAACATGAACACTGATGAACTCAGTGAAACCTTAGCGTTCAAGTTCCCGAAAACATTCCGTTCGGACATCGTCTCAGAAAATATTCAAAGAATTCGTATCTTATCAAATGGAATCGTATTCACGGTTATTGATGGAAAAATTTCAGATGAACCTGAAAACGCCTATGATCATTACAAGGATCTTATCCTGTTTAGATCCAGAGAAATTTTAGAAGAACGGTTGTCAGATCTTGGCGTGGATGTAAAAGTTTCAAGCTTTGGTCGTTTTCAAGGCACACCGGCTTATGTTTTAGGCGCCCAATATCCGGATGAAACCACGCCTCAAGTCTGGCTGGACAAGAACACATTCCTCCCTTTTCGCTGGATAATAAGCGGCAACGCAACACAAAACCTGGAAGTTTTGTATCTTGATTGGAAAAAATTGAATAAGACCTGGTATCCAATGCGTATCGAATTTTTTTCAAATGGGAACCTGGTCCGCGAAATCCATGTACAGGACATTAAGGTAAACCCTTCTTTTCCGACGATTTGTTTGATATCGAAAAACTTGCATCGCTTTATCCCAAGGATGATTCTATCGAACCGAAAAATGGCGATAAAGAGGAACTGGATGAAGTTCAAAAGACCATAGAAGAATTCAAAAAAATATATAAATAAACACGTATCTTTGATTCGCAACACCTGAAGAAAAGGCGCAAAATGGATTATAAAACAAAATTTATATTTATTACGGGCGGTGTACTTTCATCCCTGGGCAAAGGGCTTGCTTCCGCAGCCATCGGAGCACTTCTTGAAAGCAGGGGGCTTACCGTAACCATACAGAAACTGGACCCTTACATCAATGTTGATCCCGGAACTATGAACCCTTTCCAGCATGGAGAAGTCTATGTCACGGATGACGGGGCAGAAACGGATCTGGATCTTGGACATTATGAGCGGTTTACCCACGCCAAACTGAACAGAGACAACAACTTTACCACCGGTAAAATATACCATTCGGTTATCACCAAAGAACGTCGGGGAGATTATTTGGGCGGCACGGTACAGGTCATTCCCCACATTACAGATGAGATTAAAGAAAGCATCAAGCTGGTGGCAGATTCCGTAGATATTGTCATCGTTGAAATCGGCGGAACCGTCGGTGATATAGAAAGTCTGCCTTTTCTGGAAGCTATCCGACAATTTAGAGCGGATGTCGGCAAGGAAAATGCCCTGTATATCCATCTTACCCTTGTTCCATACATCAGCACCGCCGGAGAAGTTAAAACAAAACCGACCCAACACAGCGTAAAGGAACTTCGAAGTATCGGTATTCAGCCGGACATTCTTCTCTGTCGTACGAACAAATATTTACCCAAAGAAATCAAATCAAAAATAGCCCTTTTCTGTAATGTCACCGTTGACGAGGTCTTCACGGCCAAAGATGTGGAGTGTATTTATGAAGTCCCCCTGGTGTTCCACAAGGAAGGGCTTGATCAGAAGATAGTGGATAAGCTTAACATTTGGACCAGAGCACCCCGTCTCGACAACTGGGAGGAAATTGTCCGGTGTCTAAAAGAGCCCACGTCGTCGGTAACCATTGCAATTGTCGGAAAATATGTTGATTTAACGGAATCTTATAAAAGTTTGAATGAAGCGCTGCGTCATGGCGGAATTCCCAATGATTGTCGGGTAAATCTCAAATTTATCGATTCTGAAAAACTAGAAAAAACCAATTGTAAAGAGATTATAAAAGATGTCGACGGCATATTGGTCCCCGGAGGCTTTGGCTCCAGGGGCATCGACGGTAAGATCTGTGCCGCAAAATATGCCAGAGAAGAAAAAATTCCCTATTTCGGCATCTGCCTCGGTATGCAGATCGCCGTCATAGAATTTGCCCGCAATGTAGCAGCCATGGCGAATGCCAACAGCCAGGAGTTTGATAAAAACACACCCTACCCGGTGATATATCTGATGACCGAATGGTATGATGATAAAACCGGAACCGTACAACAGCGGGATACCACCTCTGATAAAGGGGGAACCATGCGCCTTGGTGCTTATCCCTGCATGATCAAAGAGGGCACGCTTGCCCATAAGGCGTATGGGATTTCGGACATTTCGGAACGTCACCGCCACAGGTACGAGTTCAACAATATGTTTATTGACCGGCTTGAAGAAAAGGGATTGGTCATCAGTGGAACCTCACCGGATGCCGAGCTGGTGGAAATCGTCGAGATTGAAGATCATCCCTGGTATCTCGGTTGCCAATTTCACCCGGAATTCAAATCGAGTCCGATGGATCCCCATCCTTTGTTCAGAGAATTTATCCGTGCTTCGTTGGCGTATTCCAAAGCCCGTTCGTAAGTCGCAATTTATATTAACATTATCGAAAAAAGAGCTCTTTTTAATTGCAGGATCAAGGAGCCTTTCTTTTGACCTAATGATATCGTTTGGATGCATTTTCATTTGAGGTTTAAAGCCCTGTTCAAACTCCCTTGCCGATATCCCTCCAGATCTACAGCCACATGAGAAAACCCGATTTTTCTCAACTTTTCTACAATGAAAGATCTTGTCTTTGGATCGATGATCCGTTCAATGTCTTTGGCATTGACCTCAATTCTGGCAACCTTGTCATGCACTCTCACCCGGCAACCTGTGAAACCAACGCTTGTTAAAACCTGCTCAGCCTGTTCTATCATTTTAAGGTCTTTTACGGTGATGGGTGTACCATATGGAATTCTGCTGGCAAGACATGCCATTGACGGCTTGTTCCAGGTGGTTAAATTCATCTGCTTTGAAAGCCGGCGGATGTCGTTTTTTGTCAGATTTGCATCCACCAGCGGCGCTTTGATACCCATTTCTTGAGCCGCGGCGAATCCGGGTCGATAATCGCTTAAATCATCAATATTTGCCCCATGCGCCACATGCTGAATGTTCCGATGACTCGAGATTTTCAACAATTCCTCAATAAGGTATTTTTTGCACAAATAGCATCGCTCTTTTGTGTTGGATATAAAGTCGGCCCGGTGCATTTCCTTGGATTGAATAATCATATGCTCAACACCCAAAATGTTCGCAAAATCAATTGCTTCGCGGGTTTCCCGTTCCGGGTGAAGCGGAGACGAAGCCGTGACGGCAAGGAGATTTTTATGCAGCGCTTCATGTGCCGTTGCCAGCAAAAAAGAGCTGTCAACTCCACCTGAATATGCCACAACAAGAGCGCCATATCCTTTCAAGATCGAAAGAAGCCGATCCTTTTTTTCTGCTAAGTGATTCTTATTCATATTCAAATAAAAAAATGTTTACAAAACTTTTGGATTCATATATAAAAATTCTTTGCAACATAACATATAACACTTTTCATGTGCAACGCCACAAACAACTTCAAAGAGGTTTTTTATGGGAAAAGACAGTTTAATTCAATCAACAACCAAAGGAAAAAAGAGCCCCGCCAAGAAAAAGACAGCCGCCAAAGCCAAAGCCGCACCAAAGGCCAAAGCTGCTGCCAAAGCCAAAGCCGCCGCAAAAGCCAAGGCCGCACCAAAGGCCAAGGCCGCACCAAAGGCCAAAGCTGCTGCTAAGGCCAAAGCCGCCCCGAAACCCAAAGCTGCTGCAAAAGCCGCTCCTGCACCCAAAAAGAAACCCGTTTCTGTGAAAGATCTTCTTCAGAAAAAATTTCCTGTGTGGAAACCGGAAAAGCTATATTCTGTCGCTCCGGACAAAGGAGATGCTAAGGATTTTACAGCACCGCCCTTTGTTTCAGGATCGGAAGAGGAACAGAAGCGAATCAAGGAACTGCTTTTGAAGAAGTATGATCTGGCGGAGATTAAAGCTGTCGGCGAAAAAGCGGCTGCTGAAAAGGCCGAAGCTGAAAAGGCTGCTACTGAAAAAGTCGCCGCCGAGAAAGCTGTCGCTGAAAAGGCTGCTGCCGAACCTGAAGTTTCAGTATCCTATGAACCGCCCGACTCAGACGACACCATCCCGGCCGATCCCATGGATAAGGCCATTAAATATGGGGTTGCTGCTTTTGCACTTCTCATTTTACTTCTTGTGGGCAGCAGCATGATCAACCAGGGTAAATATTATATTCAATCAACAGACGGTGCCCTGAAAATCTATCAAGGCAGTTTCGCCCCCATGGGCGAAAAACTTTTGATTTCCCTGCCCGGTGTTCAGGCTCCTGAAAAAGCCAAGGATATTTATTCCAAAACAGATGTGTACCCGCTGATTTTCAACTATTATGTTGAAAAAGCTGACACCCTATTGAAAGTTGCGGGCCTGCCGGATTTTGAAGGAATAAAAAAATATGTCAATAAGGCCAGGCCCTATGCCATAACACCCGAATCCAAAGATGTTGTTTTTAAGCGCTTAAGCAATATCGATTTGTTGATTCTTTTGTACAAGGCGAATGTGGCAGCCAGCAAATCCACCCTTTCTGACCTTAACGAGGCAAAAAAATATCTTTCTGAAGCATCGCGGTTGGATATCGATGATATGCAGCTAAATTTAGTCCATAAAAAAATGGATGCTGTGGATAAACAAATTGCAGCCCTGAAAGCGAAAAAGACAGCGGCAAAAACTCCGGCGCCCGTGCACGCGCCCGCACCGACAGCCAAAATCGAAGCACCGACGCACGAGGCACCCGCGCCCGAATCGCACCCAAAGCCGCACGGCTAATAGCGCGACTGTAACCCATTGTTAAAAAGCGGATGGTTGTAAAAACGACCATCCGCTTTTTTGTTTTTTAAATATCATCTTTTCATTCAGCATTAAAGAAAGCCATTCCCAAAATGCACAAAAACCTGTGCAGCAGTGCACAATTCTTTGTGCAAATATATGGATGATTTTCTTCTTTAAATTCTTTCCCTCTCATCTGATCCATCCATCTTTCTAAAAACTTCAATTTTTTTCAGGACCGCCTGAATCCCTTTCAACTTAGAGATTGCGAAGAGTTTTGGACTATAAAACCTGTCTCAAATGTCGCTCTTTTAAAAAATATCATCTTTTTGGCACAAATGTTGAAAATAATCTCCGGTAAATGTCCCGCTAAATGAAGCTTGCATTGAAGCACCAAACATCATCCGGAGGTTCGCCATGTATAGAAAAGTATGCTGTCTCTTCATCGTTTTGTTCATTTGTTCCGCCTTCCCTTCATTGATTCATGCAGACAACCAGACCGTGTTCGGCCCAAAATCTTTTGAGATTGGCAAGTGGCATGTCCACGCGTCGATTCATACCTTCAATGCAGAAGATCCCGGAGAAGGCATTGTCACCATCACCAAAAATACCCCCGACAAATCGATCAACGGCGGATTTATCCTTTTCAATACCATGATTGTTCCCCTTCAGGATTTTTTGACCGGGGACGAAATCGTGTTTGAAAAAGAGATTACATTACGATCCACTAACTTTATCACTGTTTTCCTCAGGGGAAACCCCGGAGCTTCAATAACAATAACCATCAATACAGGAGAGGCCCCTGCTCTGCCACCGGAAGTTTCTTTTTCCGCAGATCCGCAAACCATTATGCTGGGAGAATCAAGCACGTTGTCCTGGAACGTTATCAATGCCGATACCATCAATATAGACCCGGATATCGGGAGTGTCGATCCAAACGAATCTTATGAAGTTTTTCCAACCGAAACAACCACCTACACCCTTACTGCTGTTGGAACGGGTGGAACAACCACTGAAAGCGTCACCATTTCGGTCAATATCCCAGTGCCCACTGTAATCATCACTGCCGATCCTGAAGCGATTTTTTTGGGTGGATCCTCTACCCTCACCTGGAGTATCACCCATGCAGATACTTGTGTGATCGAACCAGGCATCGGATCGGTTGATGTGGATGGTTCTATTTCTGTGTCACCCACGGAGACAACCACGTACACCATTACCGTGACCGGCCCTGGCGGCACGTCCTCTGCTGACATCACGATCACTGTGACCGATCCGGACGCACCCCCCACCGTCGTCATGACCCCGGCATCGGTCGTCATTTCTCAGGGTGAATCAATCACCCTGACCTGGAACGCCGAAAGGACACAAAGCGCCTTTATCGATAATGCTGTCGGCAAAGTATCGGTGAATGGATCGACCACGGTGTCTCCGGACCATACCACTACTTACACCCTCACGGTGACAGGTGCCACCGGCTCGAACAGTGCACAAGCAAAGATAACGGTTACGGGTAGTCCGGCACCCTTGCCGGAAGGCTCATTCGGCGAACAATATGAAGACCTGGTTCCAACTGATGCCACGGTGGAAGAATATGATGCCAAACGATTTTCATTGATCACTGGCCTGGTTCGCTCCATTACGGATTCTCCCATATCTGATGTTTCAGTGACCCTGCACGGTCATCCGGAATATGGCACCGTGTTAACCGATGCACAGGGTCGCTTTTCCCTTCCGGTTGAAGGTGGAACAACGTTAACCGTTGTCTATGAAAAGAATGGATTTATCACTACCCATCGGAAGGTCTATGTGTCCTGGAACGACATCGCCATTGCTGAAACCATCCAGATGATCGCTCAGGACCCGGCGGCCACCACCGTTACCTTTGACGGAAATCCGGACACGGTGGTCACGCACCAAAGCACGGAAGTCTCTGACGAATTCGGGAGCCGGTCTGCAACCATGGTATTTACCGGAGACAACCATGCCTATCTGGTGGATGAAAACGGCAACGATGTCCAGGAACTGACCACCATCACCACCCGGGCCACGGAGTATACCACCCTTGAGTCCATGCCGGCTGTCCTTCCTCCTACTTCAGCTTACACATATTGTACGGAATTGAGTGTGGATGGCGCTCAAAGGGTTCGGTTTGAAAAACCGGTCATCACCTGGGTGGATAATTTCCTTGGGTTCGATGTGGGGGAAATTGTTCCTGTAGGCTACTACGATCGGGACAGAGGTGTATGGGTGCCTTCGGACAACGGTGTGGTGGTGAAACTTCTCGATACGAATTCCGACGCCATTGTGGATGCCCTGGATGCAGATGGAGATAATCAGCCCGACGACCTTAACGGCAACGGATCATTCAGTGATGAAGTTACAGGCTTAGACGATGCCGGGAAGTACCAGCCGGATATCACTTTCTGGAGAGTGATTGTAACCCATTTTACTCCCTGGGATTGCAATTGGCCCTTTGGCCCGCCGGCAGATGCTATACCTCCAAACCCTGAAGGACAGCCAAAAATAGACCAGAAGTGTGTTGAAGACTGTCAAAGACGGATAGGATCTTTCGTAGAGGAGAGAGGGCGTATTTTTCATGAAGATATTCCCATCCCTGGTGCTGGTATGACAATGCACTATGCAAGTAACAGAGTCCCAGGCTACGTTGATGGTATTTCTATCCCGGCCAGTGGCGATTTAATTCCCAACAGCCTTAAAAGAATTATCATCAGGGTACAAGTTGCAGGCAGAACATTTGAAAAGACGCTTGATTCGCTCCCCAACCAGAAGGCAGACTTTGGCTGGGATGGGCTTGATTTTTTGGGAAGAGAAGTTACTAACCCTACTGCTTATGTGAGTATTGGTTTTACTTACGATGTTGTAATGTATAGTGCTTCGGATGAATTTCAGCAGGCATTTGCTAAAGCCGGAGATGATATTACAGGAATCCAAGGCAGGGAAGGTGTGACCACGTGGAAGCACAGCAGCCTGGTAATACAAAGCCCAAACCGAGAGAAGATCGGGACCATTGCCCAAGGCTGGACCTTGTCCCCTCACCATTACCTCAGTCTTATTAATTCCACCACACTTTACAAAGGGGACGGATCAGTAGCCAATGATAATGTAAATGTAAAAAACATTCTCAACGTAGTGGTAGGCGGATTCTTTTACCCGATGGGTGTTAACATGGATGCCTCAGGCAACCTTTATATATCGGACACAAGCAATAACCGTATTCAGAAGGTCGATACAGAAGGCATCATCACTACTGTAGCTGGAGGTGGCAACAATGCGGGTGACGGTATTCCTGCCACAGATGCCAGATTAACTGCTCCAACCGACACTGTCGTAGATGCCTCAGGCAACCTTTACATTAGCACAGAATTTGGTACCCGCATTCGAAAAGTCAATACGGACGGCATAATAACTACTGTTGCCGGCAAAGGGCCAGCCGGTTACAACCGTGACGGCATTCCTGCCACAGATGCCCTTCTTAATAGTGCATGTGGAATTACAATGGATGCCTCAGGCAACCTTTACATAGCGGATTGTTATAATCATCGGGTTCGGAAGGTCGATACAAACGGCATCATAACTACCGTAGCCGGCAATGGAACCAACGGATTCACCGGCGATGGAGGTTTTGCCGTCGAAGCCCAAATTGATCATCCTCGTGACGTGACTGCGGATTCTACAGGAAATCTTTATTTCTCAGACAGCTATAACCACCGTATTCGGAAAGTCGATACAAGTGGAATCATAACAACGATAGCAGGCAGCGGCCCTGCCGGCTCTTATCTGGGCGAATACGGCGGTGACGGAGGCCTTTCTACTCAGGCAAGACTTTCTCAACCACATGGTATTGTCTTGGATTCTACAGGAAATCTTTACATCGCAGATAGTTTTAATAATCGTGTTCGTAAAGTGCATACAAACGGTATCATAACAACTGTAGCCGGAAGTCCTTATGGTATTAGTACGTTTGGCGTTTGTTTGGATCCTTTGGACAACCTTTACATCGCCGATTTTAATTATCATAATATCAAAAAAATATCTTTCCCTTCAGTTTTAGCTGAGTATACAACTAGCGGTCATGTTGTCTTTGGTGAAAAAGGAGTGGGATATATCATGAATAAGTCCGGCCAACATCATGCAACGATAGACCTTGATACTAGGCATAACTTTGTATGAATTCAGTTATGATGAAAATCAAAATCTGGTTTCCGTTATCGATCGATTTGGCAACCAGACCGCAATCAATCGGGACAGTAGCGGTATGCCTACCTCAATTACCTCTCCCGATGGTCTTACGACCCAGTTAACCATAGATAGCGATAACCATCTTACTCGCATTACCTATCCGGATGGCAGTTTCTACAGCTTTGAGTACACCTCTAACGGACTTATGACGGCTGAATTCGAACCTGAAGGAAATCATTTTGATCATACATTCAGCACTACTGGACAGCTATCGGATGTAACTGACGAAGAAGGAGGTCACTGGAATTACACAAGGAACGTATATGAAAATGGTGATATACTTACAGAAGTAACAACTGGTGAAGGAAATGTCATCTCGTATATAGACCATATCGATCCCTTGGAGACCTATACGTCCACCATCACCGATCCTACGGGGGCCGAGATATTGTTTACCCGGCCTGCAGACGGGATGATCGTAACCAAAGTTCTTCCCTGCGGTATGGACCTTGAATTCCTTTACGGAATCGATAATCAATACAAATTAAAATATATTAAGGAAATAAAAGAAAGCACGCCCGATGGTCTTCAAAAGGTGACAACAAAAAGTAAGATCTACCAGGATACAAACGGTGAAGGGACGCCGGATCTGAT
This sequence comes from uncultured delta proteobacterium, assembly GCA_963731025.1. GTDB lineage: Bacteria > Desulfobacterota > Desulfobacteria > Desulfobacterales > UBA11574 > UBA11574. Next base: position 163,512 of record CAVSVL010000014.1, read on the forward strand.
CACCGAAAGAGTGACTGTTAATGGAAAGATTACAAAAATTATAAACAATACTCTCCTGGTGCAGAAAAGTGTTACGTCCCCTGAAGGAAAAACAGCAACGATGCTTTATGATCCTTCAACACTGGTGATCGAAAATGTGAATGTGACCGGTCTTTTTGATACATTATATGGATATGATTCAAAAGGAAGGCTTATATCCGTCGATACCGATACAAGAGGGCTTGATTTTACCTATAATGCCAAGGGGTTTCTCGAAACCTTTAACCGATGCCGAAAACCATACGACAAATTATATTCATGATGCAGTGGGCCGCGTAAGACCGGTCAACCGGCCGGACACCACATCTTTATGGTTTTCATATGACAAAAACGGCAACATGACCGTGCTGACCAATCCATCTACCATCGATCATGAGTTTGGCTACAACAAGGTGAATCTGAACAGTTCATACCAGACGCCGTTGAGCGGCAGTTACAGTTACGTGTATGACAAGGACAGGAGATTGAAACAAACCAACTTTCCTTCCGGAAATCAAATCAGCAACATCTATGCTAACGGCAGACTCGAACAGGTCCAGACGCCTGAAGGGAACATCGATTATACATATCTATGCAGCACCAAAGTGGGATCGATCACAAAGGAATCGGAATCCATCATCTATGGCTATGACGGAAAACTCGTTACGTCCGAAACCTTAATCGGTACGTTAAACCAGGCCCTTGGCTACACCTATGACAATGATTTTAACATCACCTCGCTGACCTATTCCGGTGGAACCGAAAGCTACACCTACGATAATGACGGTCTGTTAACCGGTGCAGGAAATTTTGCGATTTCTCGTAATGCTGGAAACGGTTTACCGGAATCGGTCTTCGGTGGTTCGTTAAGCCTGTCCCGGACTTTCAATGGATATGGAGAGGTTGACGCACAGGACTATTCGATCAGTGGACAAAATCTTACCTCATGGAACCTGACCCGTGACAATAACGGTCGGATTAGAAACAAAACAGAAACAATCGACAGCACCACTTCCGATTATGTTTATACATACGGTCCAATGGGGCGGCTGCTGACGGTAACCAAAGACAGCACCCTGGTTGAAGAATACCAGTATGATGCCAACGGCACCCGCATTTATGAAATGAATTCGTTACGGGGTATTGCCGGAAGGAGTTTTTCATACGATGATGAAGACCATCTGTTAACCGCAGGCTCCGTAATCTACTCCTATAACTTGGACGGATTTTTAGCAGCTAAAACCGAAGGATCCGATGTCACTACTTATGACTATTTTTCCAGAGGAGAGCTTTTTAGCGTTATGCTCCCTGACAGCCGGATCATCGAATATGTTCACGATCCATTGGGCAGAAGGATCGCCAAGAAGATCGACGGCGTTATCGTCGAAAAATATCTCTGGCAAGGGTTAACGCGACTTTTGGCAGTTTATGACAGTAGCGACAACCTGCTTATGCGATTCGAGTATGCCGACGGACGAATGCCGGTAGCCATGACCAAAGGCGGTTCCACCTATTATCTCACATACGATCAGGTGGGTTCTCTAAGAGTTGTTGCCGATGCATCGGGTAATGTGGTAAAAAGAATCGACTACGATTCCTTTGGGAATATCATTAACGACACCAATCCATCATTTGAAGTGCCGTTTGGATTTGCAGGAGGTTTACACGATCAGGATACGGGATTAGTTAGATTCGGGCATAGAGATTATGACCCGGATACCGGAAGATGGACTGCAAAAGATCCTATCTTCTTTGCCGGTGGGGATCCTGATCTCTATGGGTATTGTCTAAATGACCCTATTAACCGAATAGATCCCGAAGGCGCATTTGGAGTATTCGGAGCTGTCGTTGGCAGCATTTCTGGTGCAATCGGTGGATTTACATCTGGACTTATCAGCGGTAACGGTAGCTTGGTGGCGGCAATTGCGGGTGGGGCAGTTGGCGGGATTGTTGGAGGAGCGGTTGGATCTTTAAATATATTCGGCAGCTCTGCTGCTGGACAAGCTATTGGTTCAATAGTTGGTGGGATTGTTGGAGGAGGCGTCGGCGGTGCTACTTCACATGCTGTCGACAATTGTGGCGAATTCAGTTGGGGCGCTGTAGGGAGAGGCGCGTTAACTGGCGGAGCAGCAGCCACAATAGCTACTCCAGGTGTTGCTTTATCTTACATAGGGACAGGTGGGTCCGCAACCGCAACAGCGCTTATGGGTGTGTCAGGGGGCATTATGGGAGATACTGCTGTAGCAACAGGAGTAGCAATTTATAACAATCTACCTTGAGTACGACTGAGATGCGAGAAAGACTAAAGAAATCTGATCATGAAAAAATACACACTTTAGGAATAAAGTCATGGTATAGTGAATTTATATTCAAGCATCCATGGTGTTCCATGATCTTTCTTCTTGTCATTTTAGGATGTCTGATTTTTGCTATTGATAAAGGTGGTGAAAAATCAATATTAGCTATCAAGATAATCGCACCAATTTTTATAGGCACTACTGCTATTATGAGATTTTTCCATCGAAATTCGTGTTATAAGTTAATTATCGATGAGAATGATAAAAGAATAAAGTTGTTTTTGATGTTTAACCAGGGAGTTTTTGAAACAAAACTTAGTAATATTAAAATTATCATAGATCGTAACATCAACTGTGTTGTTAATGGAAGGAAATTTAAAGTCATGAATCACCTTCTGCACGATGTTGTTGCTTTGCTCCCAGAGGAAACAGAAATCGAGTTCGTTGGCTTTTTGGGGAGACAGTTGGAAAAGGAATTGATCATGGCCAATCGAGAACTGCGGAAAAAGTCGAAACACAGAAAATAAGGGCCACATCTCGAGAAAGAGAAAAATAGTTGAAGTTCTAATATTTACAGTCTGTTAGCAAAATAGCCCGATCAAACGTAGTTGAGGATCTTTTCTTTAACCACCCTTTTCCTTTTTTAGATAGACCCATCGGTGGGGATGCAAAGTTTACTGCCGCCTGAAATGGTCCAGATTACATCAGGATAGACTGAAGAGGCAAATAAATCGGACAATCGATGATATGCAGCTAAGTTTAGTCCATAAAAAAATGGATGCCGTGGATAAACAAATTGCTGCCCTGAAAGCAAAACAGACCGCAGCAAAAACTCCGGCTCCCGTGCACGCGCCCGCACCGACGACCAAAATCGAAGCACCGACGCACGAGGCACCCGCGCCCGAATCGCACGCAAAGCCTCACGGCTAATAGCGCGACTGTAACCCATTGTTAAACAGCGGATGGTCGTAAAAACGACCATCCGCTTTTTTGTTTTTCCACAAATATCATCTTCTCATTCAGCATTAAAGAAAGCCATTCCCAAAGTGCACAAAAACGTGTGCAAATATTGCCCAATTTTCATTTATAAATCAATTTTGCAATGGCCTTGACACGTTAGGTTAAATATGTGTAAAAATATGTGATTTCAAGATAGTTGCTTTAACCTTAGACAAATGAAGAGCACATGATAATACAAGAAACCCCGTTTCTCACATAGAGAGGTGGGGTTTTGTTTTTCAGATACCGATTAGATCCCAACATCGGCAACAGGCCATGTAATTGTAGGATATCTGAAAGATGATCACGATTTGATATCTATCGGTTTTAATGGATTTCACATCATGGCAAGATATCTTCATGCATCGCATGCCTTTTCCTTCTGCTCAATCCTACCACGTTGTGGCATTTATTTTCTTGACTTGGGTAATTTTATATCTATTTTATTATTAAATCTGTAAGGATCCCGGAGTTTACTTTTCTATTTTATTTAGGCCGATGCTCAGGCGAAGCGTTATGCATCATCGTTAGTTAACACATCACAAATGCCCGGCGCGGCTATAGGAGATAAAGTATGGCATTGAAAGTAATCGGCGCAGGTTTTGGCCGAACAGGAACCATGAGCTTAAAAGCAGCATTAGAACAACTTGGCTTAGGCCCTTGCTACCACATGGTTGAGTGTCTTCCCCGAGGGCCGGAGCATTGGCAGAAGTGGATTGATGCTGCCAACGGCAAGCCTGACTGGAGCACCCTATTCGATGGGTTCGAGTCAACCGTCGACTTCCCTTCGTGTTCAAGCTACAAGGCTCTCGCCGCCCACTACCCCGATGCCAAAGTCATTCTAACCGTTCGTGATCCTGAGCGCTGGTTTGAGTCAACTCAGGATACCATCTTCGCGCCACATTGGATTAAATACCTTAGGAACGTTGAGATGGGCAAATTCATACAGTTGACCGTCAATGATTATCTACAGGATCGAATGCACGACAAAGCGCACTTGATTCAGCGTTTTCAGGAACATATCGAGGAGGTACGAAATACTATTCCGGCATCACGGCTTTTGGTCTTCGAAGTGAAGCAAGGGTGGGGGCCATTGTGCGAGTTCCTGGAGCTACCTGAACCTGATGCAGATTTTCCGTTTTTGAATGACGAAGAGGCTACTAAGGAAATTATTAATAAAATCATATCGGAGGGATTCGAGGCGGTATTCGGATACAAGGGAATTTGAATAACGACATAGTTCAAACACATTACGAATACGCGATGCATAACCTTTAAGGATTGACACGACCTGAAAGGTCATATTCAATCTATTGTTCAACAAGGACATGGAGACAATGTCTGATCCGATGCACGGTTCAGCCGTGCGCATTTCGTCCGCAGCATCCGCTGTGAAGCGTGGCATGATCTATACTCAGCATCAACTACGGCATACATACAACTAACATATAACGAAAGGAATCAACGATGACAACAGCAATCATATTCCACGAAGTTCAGGATGGAGCAGTCTGGGCCAAAGCCTGGAAGAAGGGGCCGGGAAGCAGGCATGAGATGTTCGGAAAGCTTGGAATCAAGTGCCGGAACTTTCGTGACCCCGATAACCCCAATGCGACTGGTGTGATGGCGGAGATACCTGACATGGCGAAATTCCAGGAGTTGCTACAATCCGACGAGGGCAAGAGAGCAATGCGGGAGGACGGCCTGAAGGTCGAAACGATGCGGATGTTGGTCGAGTTCACACCATAGTCGTAAAGCGAGTTGAACGAAAAGCCTAACCTGTTGCTGGAAAAACGACGCGCAAAAACCGCGCGTCTCATCTCTGCGCTATAGATATCTGCAGAGACTGTCGAAAAACCCTAAATCTGTGTTTTAAAGTTCGCGGAAAAAGCTATGATGAGATTTGGCAAGCTGTAGTGAGGACAGCAAGCCGCAGCTTAACAATCGTTGAAAGTAATAAGGAAGCCGGAATCCTAAAAGCAGAAAAAGGTGCTGTATGGCTACATGGGGAGAGTTTATAGGTATCTTTGTGCGGCCTACAACTAATGGCGCATCTGTTTATATAGTCGAGGTGCAAAGTTTGAAGCGATAAGGCAGGTCGGGGAAATGAGGACAATCGGGACGGGCTGAAGACTATCAAGTCAGAGGGCTGCCGCGAAGCGGTTTCGTCCATCTGCACTTAGGGACAAGCGTGGATCCGTCAAACTTATTAAAGATTTTAAGGCCAGCTGACATCCTGAGGGGATAGATGGATATCAGAAACGATCACTTCCTATAATAATCAGATACTCAGAATCATCCACTTTGATAATGTCGGCCTAATCCACTGGAGCAATATCAATTTCGATTACCAGGAACGTTCTGCACGAACGTTATATATTGAAAATACTATAAATAAAACTTTTAAGAGTAGTAAAAGTAGAAGTAATTATCGCCTTGTAAAAAAATAACCTCCTGATAGCATAAAGGAACCCGAAATCAAACCCTATTACACCAAAAGGAGGTTATTGTGAGTAACCAAGAACTTATCAGGCGTCAACAGTATTGTCAAATTGTTCAAGAAATTGCCGGATCAGATCAATATATGGTCGTTGGCATCGATATTGGCAAAGACAAACATCACGCGTTTATGGGTACGGCCATCGGCAAATCTTTGTTCAGAAAACTGATCTTTGAAAACAATATAGACGGTTTTTCACGGCTGCTGAGAACAGCCGATGAGATCAGGTCGCAAAACGATCTTTCCAAAATCGTCTATGGACTGGAGCCTACCGGCAATTATCATAAGCCATTGGCCAAGCATTTAATCCGTTTTGGCAGTAACCTTGTTCTGGTTTCCGGCGAAGCAGTTAAGAAAAACCGTGCACTTTTAGATGGCCGATGGGACAAACATGACACCAAGTGCGCAGCCAATATTGCCGACTTGGTATCAAGGGGCCGATGTCTTTACTATGATTCCCCATCTTCTGACATTATTGAGCTTCGGTCTTTGTTGTCATTGAGAAGACGCCTGAAGAAAGAAGAACACAGCCTTCGGATGCGAATCAGGAACAATCTTCTGGCTCTGTATTTCCCCGAGCTCGACAGGTTCTACAGTGCTTGTGAGAATGAAACTCTGGCAATTGTCAAATGGTGCCTGGATCCGGATCAAATCGCCGGCATGGACTTTGAACCGTTCTTTCAGATGGTGACACGAACCCGGCGAGGGACAGCCCAGCTACTTAGACTACGAAAAATCCATCAACAGGCGTCAGAATCCATAGGTTGCCCCATGGGATCATCAGCAACGTTTGAAGCTCAGCTTCTGGTAGACAAACTCAAACAAGTTCGCCAACAGCTAAAAGAGACTGAAGCAGCTATAAAAGATGTTGCTCTTGAGTTTACTGAGTATAGCTATCTGTTGACGATACCAGGTTTTGGCCCTTACATATCAGCCAGAGTGCTGGCTTCCATCGGAGATCCTTTTCGATTTAAAAACCGAAAACAGCTTATCAAAATGGCCGGATATGATTTATGTGCAAACCGAAGCGGTAAAACAAGTGATAAAGCAGTGCCGGTAATTTCTAAAAAAGGAAACAGCGAGCTTCGCTATGCTTTATATCAGGCAGCTAAAGTGGCAACTGCAAGAGTCGATCTGTTCAGAACCTATTTTACCGAGCTTCTTCGTGGAAGGGAACGCGAGCGCGGAATTAAAACAAAAATGTGTGTTAAACTGGCAGCAAAAATGCTGATCATTGCCTGGACCCTGATGAAAAAGAAAGAGCCTTTTGATCCGGAATATCTGACCATAGAATAACAAATTTTTTCATCTTCGGCGAGAGAGCCCGTGCACGAACGTTGAGGCAGTAAGACCTCTGGAGGGACGATACCGGGCCTCTCACTGAACTTAGAAACTCTGGATAAGGGATGATTGGGCAGCCCCGCATACATGGGCATGCCGGATAAACGTAACGATCAGAGGTAAGGTTCGTAATGAGTGGGAGTTCGCCGAAAAATTATGTCAAAGAACAATGGATAGGTGCGTCCTCAAAAAGCGTTCTTTTATAACACATTGATATTATTTATATTTAAAGTTTTTAACTTCTTGCTTGACAAAGGGAATATAGGATGTCCCCATTCTTATATGTATTTGGAAAATTATTAATCCATCTATTTAACTATAAGTTATTATGTCATTTTTTATATTTCGATGGCATTCAGTAACTGCTCAAGAGGTATTCTGTGCGTCATAGTTCAGGTATTAGATGAATTTTGTCGTATATAATTTATTTCTCCAGATTGTTTCATAAGGAGAAATAAACTTCATTTGTGAAGATGTCCCTAAAATACATCCAAATCATCAAAGAAAGAAGTCTCGTCATCAACTATGAGCTTCCAAAATTGATAGGGCCGTTCTTTCAAGGCAACATACAATATCCGGTCTTGTTCATAAACATCATTACGGAAATGAACGACGCCGTCATTATCTGCCCACGCAGTGATATAAACCAGATGGACGGGGATTTGTTCATTTAGAAAAATGCTTTTACGCTCTGAGCTTTCAAATAAATCCAAAATGGCTTCTTTTGTCCAACGAGGATCTGATTTTAAAAGAAATTCAGCCAGAAGGTGGGGCTTTTCCACGCGGATACATCCGGAGCTGAAGTCTCTTAGATTTTTGTCAAATAAAGATTTATCCGGTGTGTCGTGAAGGTAAACTGCATATTTATTGGGAAATATAAATTTTATTTTCCCAAGTGGATTGTACGGGCCAGAGGCTTGTTGCAGTTTATACGGAAAAAAAGATGCCTGGGTCAAATTGCACCAACTGATGAACAACGGGTCTATTTCAAGTGAATCCTGCTGCCAGTTTTTATATACTTTTATTTGTCTTGCTGCCAAGTAATCAGGGTCTGAGCAGGCTTTTGGCACAAGATCCCTCAATGCCAACTTTGTAGGAACGTTCCAAAAGGGATTTATGACGAGAAACTGCATTTTTCCACTAAATACGGGTGTCTTTCGATAAGGTTTTCCAACAACAACCCGCATTTCCATAATCTGCTTCTTGCGTTCAACCACTGTCAATTTGAAGTTTGCTATATTTACGAGGATGTATTGGTTCCCCAGGTCTCTTGGCAACCAACGCCATCGCTCCATGTTAAGCTTGATTTGACGCAATCTCTTCTGTGCAGAGATGTTCATAGCCGCAACAGTTTGACGGCCAGCCAAGCCGTCTACTATGAGTCCATGACGAAATTGAAATGACTTTACAGCTTTTTCAAGGTCAGAGTCAAAAAAAGTTGGATTTGGAATCTCCGTAGCTTTTAAATCTCCCAAGAAAATTAACCGATTTCTTAACGTTCGGACCCGCTCATACGAACTGCCGTATCGTAACGTCTCCCCGACAGTTATGTGGAACGATTCTTTTTTAGACGCCAGTTCCTGATATTTTTTCAGTGCCGATTGAAGATTTAAATACTCTTGATGCTGGGGTGCAAGATTTTGTAGTGTTTTTCGTATGGTTTGATCTTTTAAGGCAATGTTGAGAACGCTGGCCAAATCAATATCCGGGTTGAACGCTTCTCCTTTTACATGGACGGTCTCTGGATTCACGATACCGAAAAGCAAATTGGAAGAAAGAAGCAAAAACGCATCAGTCAATAGTATATCAAGATCTGCAGCTGTGTCGTGATAGATGAGTGAAGGTTTATGATGATTATCTCTTACTGTTTTGAGTAAGGTCTCTATGGTTTTAAGGTGATAATTTTCAGGTTCTAAAGCATGCTTTTTGCAGTTTTTAATTTCTTCGAGCAAGTCATCTGCCAAAAGAAACTCCCCATTTTTCCCCATCCATGCTGGCGAAAATTTCCTTTGTTGATAAAATGAAGGAATTAGAGATATATCGTAGATAATCTCTGAACGGAACATAAAGTCTTTCTTGCCTGAAGATTTAGTGATTTTTTCTTGAATAAGTTCAGATACTATATCAGGGGTGAATATCGCATCAGGGATTTCAAGCGGTTCTGGAATTATTATGGACTTTTGTGGAGGGTGTGTCGCACAGCCGGTAATAATGAGTAAAATAAGCAAAATCGTTTTTATAGATTTCACACCGACATAAGAGGAAGCGATCTGTTTCATTATTTAAAAACCATATAGTTTCTTACTGGCGACTTGGCTGCATACAATTTTTCGTCTGCATCTCTAATCATTGCTGAAAGAACAATATCTTTTCGAAATTCATTCATTTCCAAGCTAACAGGAATATCTCTCTGGTCAGTTTAGCCATGTGAGTTTGCCCTTCTATGGACAACATAATCTCCAAGGCAACGTCCTTTGTACCGAAACAAAAGGAAGACTGCTCATGTAAGCCGATTCATAGGAACTGTTGTGCAGTTACGACACTTTATATATAAAGTTTGCTCCGGGCGCACTATCAGGAATCTATTCCTCATCTTCGAGATAAAAGGTAAAGTCTGTTGTTGTTTTTTTAGAAAAGAGTTTTATAGAGTTGACTTCTTTTATTTCTTCCAAATTAATTGTCGGACGATCAGCAGTTCCATTATTTGCCTAATATAAAAGCTCAATCAGAAATGTTTATTGATTATAACATCTCCGCCACCCCAATACAAACCACCTTCTAAATCTGCTTCGTATATACCATCTTAAATACAGATATTTTATTTTTCCAGTTTCAGAATAAGTAAATCCTATTGTTGGTAAATCATCTCCGTTTATCTACAGATTAATATTCTATGAAGAACCCATCATCTTAATGTATTCTTTAATTTTAATATCAACCCATTCATCATTTATTTCATCAATAAAATCTTCGAAGGAGAGAACTTCCCCCCTATAATTAGATTTACCTGATGGCAATCCTGTCCCTCTGTACCAGATATCTTTTGGATTAATCTTCCATTGATAAGCTTCCTCTGGTGGGGTTTTATCTATGACCTTTAAATCTGTTATGTCACAAATTATCCATCTGTTTGCTCGAAAAATATCACCAATGAAAATATGTAATGTTTTATTAGACTTTGGAAGGAAAATAGCCACATTAGATTTTAGATCAACATATATAGAATATCGTCCAAAAAAATCTGGTCCAACAACTTCAATTTTCTTAGCTCGTGACCAGATGTCATCATAATCTTTTTCATCTGATTCATCTTCCGACAATGAGTCGAGATAGGCACGATATTCTTCGGGGTCACAAGTAGTTGGATCAAGGATTTCTACGGCACTTTCTATAAAGGCCATTTCTTGCTCATCAATATTTAAGCAGGTCTTTTTTTGGATACGCTTCGCTTCAATTATTGAATATAAGATGTTTAAGAGAACAGCAATTACTATTGAAATTAGTAATGCATACCACTTCCATAGATACCATCCAGCAAAACCTGTTGCCATCGTAATTAGACAAAGCATGTATCCAGCTGTTTTAGCTCTTTGCCTTCTGTACTCGACTGTTTCAGCAGCTTTGTGTTGATACATTATATTCCCCTAATTTACTAAAGAACAAACCAGGATACCTTCTCTGCATCAATTCTAAAACAAAGCCCCTATTTATTCTTTGTTGATGAGTTCTCTTTTTTTATTGGAAGCGAATCAGGGCTATAATGTGATCTCATTATTCTCCACTGTTCAATTCTTTTCTTTCTTAATTTAATAGGATCTATCCAGACATTAGATTTTACATTATAGCCATTTCTTAATTTCATGCTTAAATTTTTTTCTCTATCCGATGCATTCATCTCATAATGTGCTTTAGTAATGACATTGTCATTAAAGTCAAAATAAATTGTAACACCAAATACAAATGTTGGTTGATAAAACAAAGCAAAAAAAAGGATAGTGAAAAAATTGATTAATAGTGTATTTTTCATGGTTGTCCCCTCAATTTTTTATGAATATTTCTTCCAGAGTAACTACCCATTTTCTGATCATATCTGTGATAGTAATAAATCATAACGTTATTCAAACTATATTTATATTGAGATTATTACAGTGCAACTCTATTCAGAAATATGTTGGAGTTAACACACAAAACAAAGCAGGTTAAATTCGTGTGCTCTCTATTAATGATCTGCAATTTGCTTCTTTTTCAGATATCATCCGACATAAACAAAATATTTCAATGGTACAAACCCAGTGATTGATAGCAGAAAGTACAAGTTCAGAATTGAAGATTATAAATCGAGATCGCAAATATTTTAGCTCTCGACTGGTTCCAACATGTTCCTAAATCCCTTGACTGGATAGAAAAACCACTTTGTCAGCAACAATTATTATCTTTATAGTTTTTGAGGATTCTTCCCATATACAATTTTTCATATTCAAGACAGATTCACAATTATCCGGTTTATCGAGAATCTTTAGAACTTCATCGTATTCCAATCCTACTTTTAATTTGTCGTAATTCTCTTTATTTATTTTGCTACATCCTAAGAGAATAAACATAGGAACAAGACAAATAATGAATATTGTCAAAATCGTGGGTCGGTAATTAGTCATTTTATTTATCTTTTCTTTTTTGTGGGCAACCCTTTTTCTACTTATACTACACGATAACATTAGAATATATTAATTGAATTTAATCTTTTGCTGTAGCTACTTCTGCGCCTTTAGCCCGAAAAAATCGTTGATGATGTCCGCTTTTTAATAACTTGTCGTAAATGAAAGCCAAGATTGACATTAGTCATCGACTTTTAACGAAAGAAAAAACATCTGTAAAACCCAGAATATCTGTTATCAATAATATGATAAATATTAGCAGCGCTGCTCCAACTATTGTACCTAATCCATCGCCCCCTGCCGGTAGACGGTCTATCCTGGATGCAATGTTTTCAATTTCTTCGTCGGTAAGACTATCTATCCGTGCTTTAGCTTCATTAGGACTTACTCCCCAGGCGACTAAATATTTTTGAACTTCAGAACGATCTAAAAATGTATTTATACTCTTTCTCGAAAGATCGTGCTGGCTTTGCTTCAAAAATTCATCTGTATTTATCATTTTTGCATGGGCAGGTGCTGAAATAATGCTAAAAGTGCTAAATGATACAATAACCAATAATGCGATGGCTTTTCTTGTTTGTATTAATAAATGCATTACTATCCCAATCTCCCTAATATTAGAAATTATAGCCAAAATTTAAAGTCACCTTTGAATACTCAATGTCGAATTCATATCCAAAATCTTCGGCCGTTCCATTGATTTAAATGTTATTAAACTTTTATTTAATCTGATTCAATTTTGACCTTTATTCAGGTGGAACCATATCAGCTTGAATGTTGTTCGCTTCTTTTCGGTGATAGGTCACTAAATTGCATCTTACATGCAGCATCTTAATTAAAGCCGAATAGAAAATCCGGTGACTATTCTCATAACACCCACTGACAGGTATTGAAAATCGATCTGATTAAAGATTTTCAGTCTTTTTAGCGCTTATGTTTTCCTTTACCTCCGTGTTTGCTTTGATTGCTTTTTCTTCTCCCATCATCGCGTTTATCTCCAACATCTTGTCTATAACCATTTCTGTCCCAGTGCTTCTTTCGTTCCCACGTCTTCCAATTCTGTTTGAAGTCTGCATGTCGGATTCGTTCACCATGCCCAACAGTGTGACGAAAATCAGGAGGTAAATCTCTCAATACATGGGGCACCCTTGTTTTTTTGACATGACCCCATGGCCCATTATAACCTCTCGCTCTATACCAGTACCCATGATGTGGTCGATACCAATAGCCATGGTAAAAGAAAATTTCCAAGCCAACATCAGGTGCAAAATACGCATATGTTCCGGGTATCACTACTACTGGAGGCGGTGAATGGATAACCACGTGCGGTAGAGGCACACCAATTCCTATATTTACATTTACCTCTGCAGAGCTCTTATGCGAATAGCCCATCACCATAACGAAAATGATCCCGATAAAAATTACAATTGTTGCTTTTGTTCTCATAAAATAGTCCTCCTATCTATCAAACGCTTACATAATCGTTGTCCATCATTGAGACATATTTAGAATTTTTTATTATAAGGCAATAAGATGAAAGAACTCTAAAACAAAAAAGCCTTTGGACAAACGCTTCCAAAGGCTATCAATAAGCTTCGGCGGCCCGGCTATCATAGCTTTTCAGCTTTAGACCCGTAGCTTTGCGTCCCCACCTTTCAATGGATTTGCCCTTTCGATCTATTTTTAAAATATTATAATAAATTCCGATGTAAATGTCAATAAAATTAGCTCACCAAAATCAGCCTATCAAGACCTTTGATGATTTGGTTTTAGGCCTTCTGATCAAATATCATGCCGACAATTTCATCAAATTTGTCCTTAAATGCTAAAAATTCAGAGGTCGGAATTTCCCTGATTACCTCACCAGTAGATCCATCTGTGACAGCTACCACAATTCGGCCGGATCCCTTATGAACTTTAAAGTGTAAATCAACATTATGCGTGATTTTTAGATTTTTCTTCACATCTGATGCAATTTCTTCCAATCCAGACAAATCTGGCTTTTTATCAGCTTTGTTAACTTGATCATTTCTTTGTGTTTCACCCTGATCTGCAGTAAGGTTTGTCTGAACTGATGGAGACAAACTTTTTCCTGATCCTGTTAAAGGTTTAACTAACATAATACACACCTCCTTATACTTTTTATCGATATTCTTATTAAAAATCTTAAGCTATATTAAAATGTATTAAACAAAAATTGACATTATTTATAACTGCCCGGTATCTTTTTGTTCTAATTGCCGGTCATGCCCAAGTTATCGAAAGCATAATGTTAAAAATACGTTAAATACAATAAATCCTAAAAAATCCTAAAAACTAAAAAAGGCAAATCCTGTAAAATGGATCTGCCCTTTTCAAAAACGATATCAAATGCAGTGTTTATGCTCTGATGTTTATATGTCTAATATATGCTGAATGACAAACTACAAGATATGGAGATAAAAAAAGCAGAGTTATTTGACCCTGCCTTTCTGGAATAGATGATTGGAAGATGTTTATTGCTTGATCTTCCTCCTGCTCCAAAATAATCAACATAAAAATGAATTTTATCTCTGTTGTATTTTACAAGTTTTTTAGATTCTTAATCCGACATTCTTTATCAAATTCTATGGCTATACCGTGAGAGTCGGAACGTACCATCGTTCCTGCACAACCAATCAAGCTATCTACATTCTTGAAATCTTTAAGGTTGTCACTCGGAATCGTAAAATCCAAAACAAAACGTGTTCCCTTCGGGAAAGAAGTTAATGTAGGGATGAACGTGCCAGAATAAGAAATATCTCTTGCTTCAAGGTCTAAAGCCATTAATACGCCTCCATTCATAGCGTTAACTCTTACTGGGAGTTGGATATTTAACCTTTTATGTAGACGCCTTTCTTTCATTAATATCAGCCCTCTATACAATGATATTGCTTTAAGCCATGATTCGATATAATAAATTTCACTTAGAAAAGGTATAAACAAAACAGTAGATCAGAATGAGTAGATGTCAAATAAAAATAATGACCCGGGGGGGCGTGTTGGGCGATGGTGGACATGGGACTCAGCTAATGGCCTTCATATATATACATAAATCCTCACACACAAATTTTCTGGTTTTAATGATTATAAGTGGCCAGCAGGGGAATTGATACAACAGTTGACAGTTCTATTTTGGGGTGTGATATCACAACCATTTGATCTTGCTTTAGAATTCTGGATATATAGACATAATGTTTGAAAGTTAAGAGGTCTGCCCCTTGCGACGTGGGTTACCCTTTTTGAGTATAAAAGGAGGGCCATTTGGTCCGTCAGGCATCACAACAGTAGAATATCTTGACGATGAACTTCAAGAGATATTCAATCATCAATGGAAGGTCAGAGAAAATCTTTTGCCCTATGTGTTTCTAAACGAAAAGGGAACCGACAAGGTAAAGCGTTTTGACAAGTCATGGAACACAGCTTGTAAAAATGCGAAGATCGGTAAAAAGCTATTCCATGATTTCAGACGTACGGCGGTTAGGAATATGGTTAGGTCCGGTATCCCTGAAGGTGTGGCAATGAAGATATCAGGCCATAAGACAAGATCAATTTTTGAGCGATACAATATCGTAAACGATGCAGATTTAAAACTTGCGGCACAAAGGCAGGAACATTATTTGCAGACACAAAAAGACACAATTTCAAGCACAATCCATGATTTCAACGAAAAAAGGGCTAACCATAATGTTGGCTAACCCTTTAATCTTAATACCATTTTACTGGTGCCGAGGGACAGAATCGAACTGCCGACACGGGGATTTTCAGTCCCCTGCTCTACCGACTGAGCTACCTCGGCATGACCTTGAAAAAAACAAAAATTATTAGACCTCCTTTTCTTTGTCAAGATATTTTTAGCTCATATCACCAAAAAGATATTGTATCAAAACACATGCTGCAACGGTGGCTGTTTCGGCCCTTAAAATTCGAGGTCCCAATCCAACGGTGATAAATCCACGATTTCTGGCTTTTTCAATTTCCTTTTGGGTGAATCCCCCTTCGGGTCCAATAAGGGCAAAAACGGTATCAATTTTTTCAGCGGATCTCAGCAGGTTGGCATGAACAGGCTGTAATTCATCTTCCCAGAAAGCGACCTTAAGGTCGTAAAACTGACCCTGATTCAACATTTCTTCAAAGGATACGGTTTCGCCGATTTCCATGATACGCCCTCGTTTGCATTGTTTTAGGGCCTCTTTTGCAATTTTTTCCCAGCGTTTGGTACGTGCTAAAAGCTGCTTTTTATAAGGCCTGGGAACCGATCTTTCGGCAATAAAAGGTATCCATTTTATGATGCCGAGTTCACTAAGCTGCCGGACAAGACCATCCATTTTTTTTTCTTTTAAAAACGCCTGGGCAACAATAATTTTAAGCGGAGATTCTGCAGTTGACGGAAAGCGGCGTATAAGCGACACCTGAACCCTTCCGGGGGATAAATCAATAATCTTGGCTTCGTATTCAAATCCTTTACCGTCGAACAGTCCGATGATATCACCGGGCTTCATGCGCAAAACCGTCTTTATATGTCTGGCATCAGGGCCTGTAATACCTAATATTGAATCTTCACGTTCCGATTTTTCAATGAAAAAATAGCGCATACAGCCTTTTACAACCAAAATAGCTCAGCTGTAAATCATTTTATTGTATGTATATCCTTCATAAAATCGTACAACGATTTTATGAGATCCCGCCCCGTTGAAAGCAGGACGGGATCTCATAGGCGAAGGGTTAAAATTCATACTCGACAGTTTTATACGTGTTCATGTCGAGTATCTAATTTGCTTATTAGAAGCCATCTCAAAATAAAGATTTTGATTCAAGATCAAGGCGGAGCCGAGTTTTAACCCGCAGGCATACTCAAGTATGTCGAGGACTTAAAACGAGGCTCCAACGCCGAGGTTGGGGCAAAAAATTATTTTGAGATAGCTTCTTGTATCTTGACACACCTGATACCATGTGATAAATTTCCTTGAATTATAGGGTGTTTGTTTAAAAATGACACTTTATGGCGAACGGGGGAGCAGATATGACTGAGCCAAATGAACCGGACAAGAAAAATGATGAAACCGAATCAACGAAAGACGAAACCATCATAGTGCTTGAGGAAGAGGCAGCAGAAGGGCCAACAGGCGACGAGGAAATTATCGATCTCTTGCAAGCAGCCGAAGAACCGGACCCAATGGAAGATGAAGCCATCATAGAGCTTGAGGAAGAGGCAGCAGATGAGCCAAAAGGTGACGAAGAAATTATCGATCTATTAGAAGCTGCCGAAGAATCTCCCAAAGAAGATCAAGATGAAAGCATTGATACCAAAGAACAGGATTCAACGGAAGATGATACGTATGTAGATTTAACCGTAACCATCAGCGAAACTCCCCAGGAAATCGAAGATATTGGTGAGCCTATCTCGGATACGGCAGACGATTCATATGAATTCGATGATATCGATGGATCAGACAACGACCTTATAAAAGAAGCCGATGATTTTAAGGATGAATTGGATACGGACGCAATAATGGATGACGCGTTGGAAGATGATTTTGCTGACTCACTCGGCATTGAACTCGATTCTAAAGAAGATATTTCTGAGGCTGACAGTATAACGGACGAAAAACTAGAAGCCGCTTTGGAACGTGTTATAAAAAAAATGTTTTACGAAAAAATCGACGGTCTTCTTGCACAGGCAATTGAAAAAACGGTTACAAGAGAAATCGAAAAATTGAAAAAAGCCCTGCTTGAAGACTCACCTGACGGTGAAAAATAATCGTCACATATTGACGAAATTTATAGTCTGACTGACTGATCTGCTCACAGCCAAAAATCAAATGAAAAAGAACCGGGGATTATTTCATAATCCCCTTTTCAATTTGATTTATATTTATCCAGGTATTACCCACATTAAGGAGCAATAACATATGAGTTCCAATCTTCTTGACAAAGGTTATGAACCACATGATGTGGAAAAACGATGGTACGATTTCTGGGAAAAAGAACGCTTGTTTTCAGCCAGCGAGTCGGAAAGCACTCAGACGTGTTATTCCATTGTCATACCGCCACCCAATGTGACCGGTGTCCTTCACATGGGACATGCATTAAACAATACATTACAGGATATTCTCTGTCGTTACAGAAGACTGAGAGGCGATAATGTTCTTTGGATGCCGGGGACCGATCATGCCGGCATCGCCACGCAGAATGTTGTTGAAAAAAAGCTTGCCGGTGAAGGGTTGAGTCGTCACCAGGTCGGCAGGAAAAAATTCATTGAGGCGGTCTGGGAGTGGCGCGGTGAGTACGGCAGTGCGATTATCAATCAGCTCAAACGTCTTGGCGCTTCGTGTGATTGGGACAGGGAGCGTTTCACAATGGACGAAGGGCTTTCAAGAGCTGTCCGCAAGGTCTTTGTAACACTCTATCAAGAAGGTCTTATATACCGTGGTAATTACATTATTAACTGGTGCAATCGCTGCCATACAGCGCTTGCAGACTTGGAAGTGGAACACGAACTCCATGACGGTTTCCTGTATCACATCCGATATCCTTTTTCAGACGGAAAAGGAAATGTCGTGATCGCAACGACCCGGCCTGAAACCATGCTGGGGGATACGGCAGTGGCTGTAAATCCGGATGATGAGCGCTATCATGGTCTTGAGTCTCAAAAAATAATGCTTCCGCTGATGAACAGAGAAATCCCCATTATCCAAGATAAATATGTCGATATGTCATTTGGAACCGGCGCCCTCAAAATTACCCCGGCCCATGATCCCAATGACTTTGAAATCGGAAACCGTCATAACCTTGACCGGATTAAGGTCATCGATGATAACGGCTTGATGACACCGGAAGCCGGAAAATTTGAAAACATGGACCGGTTTCAATGCAGGGAAGCTGTGATTGAAGCACTAAAAAAAGAGGGTCTATTTGAAAAAATCGAACCTTATCAGCACAATATCGGTCACTGTTATCGGTGCAACACCATCATTGAACCCAATTTGTCAAAGCAGTGGTTTGTCAAAACCAAACCGCTTGCTGAAAAAGCCATGGCTGCGGTCAAGAGCGGCGATACTCGAATCGTCCCTGAAACATGGACGAAAACCTACTTCGAATGGATGAACAACATAAAAGACTGGTGTATTTCAAGACAGATATGGTGGGGGCATCAGATTCCGGCATGGACATGTGAAACGTGCAATGAAGTTATCGTCGCCATGAAGGCACCGGATACATGCCCGGCGTGTAAAGGAACAAATCTGATACAAGATACAGATGTTCTGGATACCTGGTTCAGCTCTGCCCTGTGGCCTTTTTCGACCATGGGGTGGCCGGATGACACACCGATGCTGAAATTGTTTTATCCCACATCTGTTCTTGTCACCGGTTTTGACATCCTCTTTTTCTGGGTCGCCCGAATGATGATGATGGGACTTCATTTTATGGGGGACGTGCCGTTTAAGGACGTTTATGTACATGCGCTGGTACGTGATGAAGATGGCAAAAAGATGAGCAAATCAACCGGAAACGTCATCGATCCCTTAAGCGTTATCGACAACTATGGAACCGATGCATTTCGTTTTACACTGGCCGCATTTGCAGCCCAGGGCAGAGACGTTAAAATGTCTGAAAAGCGTGTTGAAGGCTACAGGAATTTCATCAACAAGATCTGGAATGCCGCCCGGTTTTCGCTGATGCACCTCGACAAAGAATATAAAAATATACCCCATGACTCTCTTTCTCTGGTTGACAGATGGATTTTATCCAGACGCTGTCATGTTGCCGACAAAGTGTCCCAGGCGCTTGACAGCTACAGGTTCAACGATGCTGCCGGAGTGCTCTATAACTTTGTCTGGCATGAATTCTGTGACTGGTACCTTGAAGCCATTAAGCCCGTATTGTACGAAAAAGAGGGAACGAAACGCAAGGAAGCCACATTGAGCGTATTATGGCGCGTTCTTCATGACACGCTGATTCTACTCCATCCTTTCACTCCCTTTGTCACGGAAGAAATTTGGGATAAGCTTCCAGGAACAAAAGATTCCATTATGAAATCCATGTTTCCTTTAGATGCCGGCGATAACGGTCTTTACAGGGATATGGAAGCAGAATCAACAATGGCGCTTATCTCAGGAATCATTTCCGGAATCAGAAACATAAGAGGGGAAATGAATATTTCACCCTCTCTGTCTCTGGCCGTTACCGTCCATTCACAGGAAGAATCCACCCGAGGAACCATCGAGCAGTACAAAGACATGATCATTAATCTGGCACGGCTTAAATCCCTGTTAGTGGAAAATGCAGTCCGGAGGCCAAAGTCAGCGGCAACATCTGTAGTGGATAATGCGACGATCTTTGTTCATTTGGAAGGAATTATCGATTTTGCCCAAGAAATGAATCGTCTTGACAAGGAAATCAACAAACTGACCAATGAGTTGAGCATTGTTTCGAAAAAACTTAGAAATGAGGACTTTCTCAGCAAGGCACCCAAAGATGTGGTTGAAAAAGTAAAAGAAAAACAAGAAGCGCTCATGGAGAAGCAGCAAAAACTTCAGACGAATTTGGATAAGATTAAGGAACTTGAGTCTTAACCCGAATAAATGTGAGACGATATTATCATGAATTCCATACAACATCTCATTGAAATTGCGCTCAAAGAAGATATCGGTCCGGGAGACATTACCACCGATAATCTCATAGACCCTCAACTCAAAGGCAAAGGGTTCATCATCGCCAAAGAGCCCCTTGTGGTTGCCGGTTTGAATGTGGCCAAACAGGTGTTTCAGCACCTTGATTCAGAGGTTAAATTCGGATCTGAATTTAATGATGGTGATTTTGTAAAAAAAGGGGATACGTTGGCCAACGTCAAAGGGACACTTTGTGCACTGCTTTCCGGTGAGCGAACCGCTTTGAATTTCCTCCAACATCTCTCAGGTATTTCAACTTTAGTGCGATCATATATGAGCGAACTTTCAGACAAAAATATACGTCTGGTCGATACCCGAAAGACCACCCCGGGCTGGCGTGTGTTGGAAAAATATGCCGTACGAGTGGGTGGCGCCGATAACCACAGGATGGGACTGTATGACGGCGTTCTGATTAAGGATAATCACATCGCTGCTTTTGGGGGTATCAAAAAAGCGATGGACCACATCAGAACCCGGGTATCCCATCTATTGAAAATAGAGGTAGAGGTTTCAAGTCTGGACCAGGTCAAAGAAGCGCTTCAAGCCAATGCCGATGTCATCATGCTGGATAACATGACGATTAGTCAAATAAAAGAGGCGACTGCCTTTATTGATAAAAGAGCGGTGGTCGAATTGTCAGGCGGTATAACCAAAGGCGATCTTAAATCCCTGGCAGACACCGGCATCGATATCATATCCGTAGGAGCCCTCACCCACTCTGCAAGATGTGTGGACATCAGCATGCAGATCCAGAACTTATAATAAAAACCTTATCAGAGAAATACAACACCATGAAATGGACATCTGATGCTGAAGCTGCGATAAAGAACGTTCCTTTTTTTGTTCGAAAAAAAGTTCGTTCCCGAATCGAAAATGACACTGCGGCTGCTGGTAAAAAAATGGTATCGCTTTCTGATGTCAAGGCGGTACAGGCTCGATTTATGTCGAAAATGAGCTCAGACATCAAAGGATATCAGATCGATACCTGTTTTGGATCGAGCGGGTGCCCTAATCCGGCAAACAGCTGTGATGTCCTGGTCAAAAAAATAGGGTCATTACTGGAAGATGCGGATCTTTTAACGTTTTTGAAAGAACGGGTTGAAGGCGATCTCAAGTACCATCACGAATTTCGAGTGACCCTGGCGGAATGTCCAAATGCGTGTTCTCAACCTCAAATTAAGGATGTCGGAATCATCGGTGCGGTCATTCCGGAAATAACCGATGAGGAATGTTCGAGTTGCAAGGCTTGCGTTGAGGCATGTATTGAAACGTGTGTTATTCTCGACAGCGAAAACAATATTCCTGAAATTGATCATGGGCGGTGCTTGAAATGCGGCAAGTGTATTCATGTGTGCCCCACCGGAACCATTGCAGCAAAAAACAAAGGGTTTCGGGTTCAACTCGGTGGAAAGTTGGGCCGACATCCGAAGTTGGCCGTTGAGCTTGAAGGAATCTACAGTGAAAATGAAGTGTTACAATTGGTCAAAGACTGTATCGATTACTATAAAACACATAGCAAACATGGAGAGCGGTTTGCGGAAATATTCGATCCGAAGGATTTTAAAACAATATAATCCCCCGTTCATACCTGGATCATGTACGATGGATAGCAAACGGCCCCCAGGTTTGACACACCGGCATGACTTCAAGACGATTGATATTGATGTGAGGCGGAAGGTTTACGACCCAGTGAACCATTTCAGCAATATCTTCGGGAGTTATCGGTTGGGTTCCATCGTATACCTTTTCAGCTTTTTTTGCATCTCCCTTAAAACGGACAACAGAAAACTCCGTTTCCGCTAATCCGGGTTCTATATTCGTTACCCGTAATGCTGTCCCGTAAAGGTCGGCACGCAAATTTTGCGAAAACTGTTTCACAAACGCTTTGGTGGCACCATATACATTTCCCCCCGGGTAGGGCCAGTCTCCGGCAATCGAACCGATATTGACGATATGTCCTTGATTGCGCTCGACCATACCCGGCAAAATCGCCCGGGTACAGTACATCAACCCCTTGATGTTGGTGTCCACCATTGTATTCCAATCTGAGATATCTGATTCATGGGCCGGTTCCAGACCCAGTGCAAGACCTGCATTGTTCACGAGGACATCAATTTCAGAGAACGTTTCGGGCAAATTCGTCAGGTTCGTCATCACCGCTTCCTGGCTGCGGACGTCCAGTATCATGATATGAACAGATGTTTCACCGTCCAGTTCTTCCTGCAAGGCTTTTAACCGGTCTATCCGTCTGGCTGCCAGAATAAGCTGCCGGCTCTCCTTGGCAAAACGTCTGGCGCATGCTTCGCCAAAACCGGACGTTGCCCCGGTTATGAGTATGCTTTTGCTCATTGTGTTCTCCTTTCCGGTTTGAAAATGCTTTTTCTTCCGGCAATACTAAAATTGTAACCTTTTCCGATACAGGTGGACGCCATATGGCGGTTTGGCCATAGAATGTGTGCTTGTTTTCATAGAACGGACCTTTCTAAACGCAATAATTATACCGTAAAACATCCTCTCAGATTCATGCAACATTTTTCTCCAAAGGTTTAAAATATTATGATACAATAAATATACATTTTATTCACTCTTGACACAATTTTCTATTCAGCTTAGGAAATATCAAAGGAATCGGGGGAAAAGCCGTCGTATGTATGTGTTTACGGGGAACCAACCCTGTGACCCGTATTATCGCACCGGGGGTAATCACTTGCTGCAACCTAAAAACACAAGAATGACCCGGCAGCGCAAGGTAATTCTTGAAGAGCTGCTGAAACAAAATGACCATCCAAGCGCCGATGAAATTTATCAAATGGTCCGCCGCCGGATCCCAAGAATCAGTCTCGGTACAGTATACCGGAACCTTGAAGTCCTTGCCAGCATGGGTAAAATCCAGAAATTGGAACTCAGCGGCGCTTTAAAACGCTATGACTGGAACACGAATAAACATTATCATATTCGCTGTGTGTGCTGCGACCGGGTGGACGATGCACCCATAGCACCTTTGAATCAACTCGAGAATGACCTTTATGGGGCCACTGTTTTTGAAATTATCGGACATAACCTTGAATTTACCGGTCTTTGTCCTGAATGTTCAAAAAAAGCGGCTCCGAACCAGGCTGAATAACTACTTTCAACACCAGGCCCATATTATCGATATTGAATGCAACTTCCTATGCCCGGATTCAAGAAGACGGATCAAAAAGAGCCTTCACCCGCCAGCGATATGTTTTATGTAAATAATCAATGATTACGTGGACGGTCAATATTTGATTTCAGAACAAATATTTCGTTTCTTAATCTAAAGTTAATTCGATTTGTAACGGGTGTTTTATGATACATATATGTGTCATCGATCATCTGTGAGACATTTTTTTCAACGGTGATGTGCTTTCATGCTCTTTAAAAATCATTCTGAAAGTCACCAATTTGCGATATATTGAGAGTCATCGAATTCCTATTAGAGTATGGGTGCGCCTATAAGGAGTTAAAATGCCCAAGAGGTTATGTCGAGTTTTTGATTTAGGGCACAAAACCTGGCACGGAATTTGATAATTATATTTTAATGATATATATTAAGGTTTCACGGTCTAATATATTTTAACACTTAAGTACGGAGGTAAACTATGGAATCATGTCAACCTATTTTGAATACCGGCCTCCGCGGCTTTAAGGTCGCAACGACCCGGATCAGCGATGTTGACGGTACTGCCGGCCGATTGATCTACAGAGGGTATTTGGTGCCGGATTTGGCAGGAAAAGCATCATTTGAAGAGGTTGTCTACCTGTTACTCTATGAAAGACTGCCTCAAAAAGCCGAACTCGAAAACTTTAAGAAATTGCTTGTATCGGAACGATCCATTCCTGCCGGACTCATCACAGCCCTTGAAACGATACCCAAAGATGCCATTCCCATGGACGTCCTTCAGGCAGCCACTGCATTGCTGGCTCACTATGATCATGACATCAAAGAATATTCTTCTGAAGCGACGCTTCGCATGGGCATTAGGCTGATTGCAAAATTTCCAACCATCGTTGCAGCCTGGAATCGCATTCGAAACAATAAAAAACCTCTTGATCCGGATCCGGACTTGAGCCATGCTGGCAACTTTCTTTACATGCTCAACGGAACGTCTCCGGACGATGAGCTCGCCGATTTTTTCGATACCTGCCTGCTCCTTCATGCGGAACATTCTTTTAACGCTTCGACATTTTCAGCCAGACAGGTGGCATCGACGAGAGCCCACATCTATTCGGCCATAGCGGCCGGTGTCGGTTCCTTGTCCGGTGAACTGCACGGTGGTGCGAATGCTCGCGTTATGGAGATGCTCATTAAAATTGGTTCTGTGGATAATGTCGAGTCGTATGTAAACAATCTGCTCGATACCGGTGGCGTTATCATGGGACTGGGCCATGCCGTCTACAAAACCGATGATCCCAGAGCGCATATACTGGCACCCATGTCCAAGAAAATGGGCGAGCGTGTCGGAGAACCGAAATGGTACGAAATGTCCAAAGTTCTTGAGAAAAAGGGAAAGGAAGCATTTAAAGAGAGAAAGGGCAGAGACATTTTTGTCAATGTCGATTTTTACAGCGCATCTTTGTATTACTATATGGGGATACCCATAGACCTTTTTACGCCGATATTTGCCATCGCCAGAATTTCCGGATGGACCGCCCACGTGCTTGAAGAGCAGTTTGGCGGTGCCGCATCCAAACCGGTGCTTTATCGTCCCGACTCCGAGTATATTGGTGATTACTGCGGTCCTGAAGAATGCGCATTTGTACCCATGGATGCACGAAAATGATCAATTTAAAAAGGGTGGCGGACAGCGTTAACGGCCTGTTCCGAACGGAGTCAGGAAAGGAGCTCAAGTGAAAAAGTGGCGATGTACGGTCTGCGGCTA
Organism: uncultured delta proteobacterium; assembly: GCA_963731025.1. Taxonomy (GTDB): domain Bacteria; phylum Desulfobacterota; class Desulfobacteria; order Desulfobacterales; family UBA11574; genus UBA11574. The sequence continues at coordinate 188,916 of CAVSVL010000014.1, forward strand.
CATTCATGAAGGGGAGGAGCCGCCTGAAATATGCCCGGTTTGCGGCGCTGATCGGAGTAAGTTTGTTGAAATCGTTGATGAAGAAAATGATGAAAAAAAATCAAAAACAGAAATAGACCCCCTGGAACCGGAAACTGAAGCAAAAGTATCAGATGCTCCGGGAACAACTCTTGAACCTTTGTCAAAATATGACCGGCTTTATCAACTGACGGTCAAGCATCATATCCATCCGATTTCGGTTCATATCCCCAACGGCGTACTTCCCGTTTCCGTTTTTTTTATCTTATTAGCCGTCATTTTCAAATTCACCGGCTTAAGTCAGGCCGCATTTTATAACCTTATCTGTGTTGTCTTTGCCATGCCGGTGGTCCTTTTTTCAGGGATTACCGTGTGGCAAAAAAAATACAACGGCGTCATGACAAAATTGTTTCTGACAAAGATGATTTGCGGTGGCGTGGTATCATTATCAGCCATGATATTGGTCATATGGTATATTGTTGACCCCGGCATGTTGACACTGACGTCTACCCATTTAGTCGCGTTTCTCTTTGTTAGCATGGTGATGCTCGGTGCGGCGGTTACAGCCGGATTTCTCGGCGGAAAACTCGTATTTAAAGATTGATTCCATAAACAAAAGGACACTAAACGATGGATCAACAGGAAGAGATTCAGGCACTGGAAGCTCAAAAAGAAATTGAAAGAATTTTAGACGCGATTAAAACAGAAATTCCTATTTATTTGTACGCTCAGCCCGGCCAAAATGATGTATTCACGGATGTTGCCAAACAGGCCATTCGGTTTTTCCGGCAGCTCACCGATAAAATTGTATTGCGCGAATTTGATTTAAACCATGAATCCGCAAAAAAATTGAACGTTGAACATTCACCCACTTTGGTGTTCGATCCGGACCGATACAATATCCGGTGGCTGGGAGCCCCCCTCGGTGAAGAGGGACGTATTTTTCTGGAGGCCCTCATCCTTATAGGACTTCAAAAGAGTAATCTTGGCGAACAATCACTCCAAGTCATAAAACGCATCGACACCCCGAGGAACATCAAGGTGTTTATCAGCGCCAGTTGCCCGTATTGCCCTCAACAGGCACTGAATGCTCTGAAGGCAGCCGTGGAAAAACCAGAGCTGATTTCACTTGAAATCATTGATATCCAAGCCAACCCGCAGCTTGCCGACCAGTATTCGGCCCACTCTGTTCCACAAACATTTTCAAATGAGATTCTGATTGCACAGGGTGCTCAGACGGAAGAGCTGTTTATGTTATCTCTGGACAGAATGGAACAACAAACCGTATTCATACCTGAAAATGATGCAGAAGAGGTAGAAACGGATCTTGTGATTATAGGGGGCGGCCCGGCCGGATTGACTGCGGGAATATATGCAGAACGAAGCGGCCTAAAAACGGTTGTCGTGGAAAAAGGGGTTCTTGGCGGTCAGGTTGCAACCACACCGATCGTTGAAAATTATCCGGGTCTTAAACAGGTCGGGGGAAAGACACTCGTGGATATTATGGTAACGCATGCTCTGGAGTACGTCCAGATATTCCCCGGAGAAGAGGTTATCGGCATTACGCCCGGAAGCCCCATAATTGTTCAGACCACCCGGCGAAAATTTCTAACCAAAACCATACTGATTGCCACAGGGGCCACTCACAGGAACCTTGGCATTCCCGGCGAAAAGCGCCTCTCAGGACACGGCGTCAGCTACTGTAGTACCTGTGACGGCCCACTTTTTAAAGGACGTAAAGTAATCGTCGTAGGCGGCGGCAATAGCGCAGCAACGGAAGCCCTTCATTTGCATCATATCGGTATCGATGTCACCCTAATTCATCGCAGGGACAAATTAAGGGCACAAGACTTTCTGGTGACGAACCTTGTTCAAAACAATATTCCAATACTATTTGACTCCGAAGTCAAGGAAATCAGGGGAAAACACAGAGTAGAAGAAGTGCTGATCTATAACAATAAAACCAAAAATCTTTCAACTTTGTCCGTAAGTGCCGTTTTTATTGCCATCGGCTATGATCCCGCCGTTGCCATAGCAACGCAAATTGGGATTGAGCTCACCGAAGAAGGGTTCATTAAACATGACAACTATCGTACAAACGTTCCCGGGATATATACGGCTGGAGATGTATCCGGCGGATACAAACAAATTGTAACGGCCGCAGGTCATGGTGCGGAAGCTGCGATAACCATTTTTGAAGACCTCATCAATCCATACTGGACCTAAATTCTTGGTGACAATCAACACATTGAAAATTTAGGCTGAATAACATACCGAAACAGTTCACAAAGAGGTACAGATCAAGCATCAATTCATATTTTATGATGTTTCTTGCCGAATTTAAATTCGATTTTATGATTTTGATGTATAAATTCCATTAATATTTGTACCTTCTGCTCCATGACCCCTAACTTCTGCGAGCTGTTTTTAACATCACCGCATTTTGGTATAAAAGTGAACAAAAAACGATTCATTTCAAATAACCCGGTTGAAACCCCCGAAAAATGGGTCGATCTGTATGGTAATTATCTTTACAGATTCGCACTTTATAGGGTTTATGAGACCAGCGTGGCAGAAGACCTGGTCCAGGAAACCTTTCTGGCCGCCCTTGGTTCTTTTAAAAATTTTCAATACCGATCATCCATAAAAACCTGGCTTACCGGTATTCTCAAGCACAAAATCATTGATCACTTTCGAAAACAGGCAAAAGAACAGCAACTTGATGATATCGAACCCAATATGAATAAATTAGAAGCGCTTTTTGATCAGAATGGACATTGGAAAATCAAACCGGCTGATTGGAACGCCGATCCACAGAAGCTTTACGATCAAAAGGAGTTTATCGAGGTTCTCCACAACTGTTTAAGGGAGCTTCCCAGGCGGCAGGCCAGTGCGTTTATTCTCAGAGAAATCGTAGGTGAGAATACAAAAGAAATTTGTAAGATTTTGGATGTTTCTACGACCAATTGTTGGGTGTTGCTTCACAGAGCCCGCATGTATTTAAGGCGCTGCCTTGAAATCAACTGGTTCACCAACCTGAACGTTAGAGAATCGATATGAAACACTGGATGTTTAACTGCAAAAAAGTAACACAGTTGCTGTCAGAATCTCTTGACCGTAACCTGCCTTTGTACCAGCGAATGGGAATGAGGATTCATCTGATGATGTGTAAATTCTGTTCCCGATACAAAGAGCAGCTACTTTTTTTACGTAAAACAGCTCGCCTATATTCCGAAAGCAGCGAAGACTCGAACCTTTCAATTCAACTATCGCCTGAAGTCGGTAAACGGATTAAAGAATCTATGGTCCGTTTTCTGGAAAAACATGAATAGATATAGGTTGGAAGACTTAACATGAAAGATAAAAGAGTAAAAGATTTAATGATTCCCGTATCCGAATATGGGACAATTGACATCGAAGCCAATTTATATGAGGCCGCTCTTGCTTTAGATAAAGCGCGAAAAGCATATGAGCAAGGGACGCATCCTCATAGAATCCTTCTTATAGCTGATGGAATTGGAGAAATAGTCGGTAAAATCAGCCAGATGGATGTTCTCAGGGCATTGGAACCCAAAGGACAACAGGTCTATGATTCCAAAACCCTAACCAGGTTTGGTGTCAGTTCTTCGTATTTAAAACCCATGCTGAGTCAATGCGCATTTTGGGACAAACCGTTGATTGATATCTGTAGAAGTGCGGGCCGGCTTAAAGTCAGAATTCTGGTCTGCGCTCCAGCCGAAGGAGAATATGTTCCGGAAGACGCTTCCCTGAGTGAAGCCATACATCAGTTGGCCCTGGAACATCACCAGTCTTTACTGGTTACCCGGGGCAAAAAAATTGTGGGGATTTTAAGACAAACAGATATGTTTAAAGAGGTTGTGCAAACACTGGCCGTTTGTGAACTCTAACTGTCTGGCATAAATCTTCTTAATGCGTTCTGAGAGTGGAAGTTTTGGAATAACCGATGGCAGGAGATTTCAAATTTAAGATTGGGAACGGTCATTTTAACCTAAAACAATTTACTTTCCTTATTGCCGGTATATTGCTCTTTGCGCTGGTGTATTATACGCCGCCCTGGTCAGATGCCGTCGATCCGGCTGGAAAACATTTTGTACTGAGCAGAGAGGGAAAAGGCGCTCTGGCGATATCTGTGTTTGCCACAATTTGGTGGGTTATGGAAGTCGTACCCGTCGGCGTCACCAGCCTTGCCATCGGCGTTCTTCAGGTCTATTTTCTGATCCGGCCGGCCAGGGTGGCGTTCACGGACTTTATGGATCCATCGGTCATGTTTATCTTCGCCTCCATCGTCATCGGCATGGTGTTTACAAAAACAGGACTCACCAAACGGATGGCCTATAAAATGCTGGTGATCGTCGGCGAAAAAACCAGCATGATTTATCTCGGATGTTTTGTATTGATCGCTGCGTTGACTCACATAATGGCTCATACAGCGGTAGCAGCAACCATATATCCGCTCCTTGTTTCTATTTACGGGCTTTATGGAGAAGAAGACCAACCAACGAAGTTTGGCAAGGGGCTTTTTATGGGCATGGCTTATGTCGCCGGGGCTGGAAGCATTGTAACACTATTGGGAGCTGCGCGGGGTGCGGTTGCCATAGGCTTTTATAATGACATCATTGGCAGGGATATCACATTTTTCCAATTAAGTTATTACATGCTCCCCATCGGGTGGTTGATGGTTTTTCTATTGTGGATATTTTTTATGATTTTCTTTAAGCCCGAAAAAAGCGCTATTCCAGGATTGAGAGAAAGGGCCGTTCAACTCGATAAAAACCTGGGACCGGTTTCCAGAAAAGAAATCATCGCCATGGTCATCGTTTTTGCTTGTATTCTGGCAATGTCGCTGAGTTCCTTTTTTCCGGAGTTTATGTTTCTTAATAAAACGGCCATCATATTAACATCAACGATTCTTTTTTTTATAACAGGCATCCTGGATATCGATGATCTTGAAGAAATACCATGGAATATCATTCTTCTTTTTGCAGGTGCCATGAGCATGGGTTTTTGCCTCTGGCAAACCGGTGCGGCCAAGTGGCTTGCGATAAAATGGCTGATGATATTCCATAATTCAAGCGGTTTTTTCTTTATAATGGGTATTGCATTTTTCGTTATGATGATGACCAATTTTTTAATGAACGTAGCGGCCATCGCAATCTCCCTGCCGGTTGCCTTGGTGCTTACGTCTTATATCGGTGTAGCACCGGATGTCATCCTTTTTGCATCCTTGGTCACGTCAGGAATGCCATTTTTGTTGCTTGTCGGTGCCGCTCCAAATGCCATCGCATATGAATCCAGACAGTTTTCACCTGCTGAATTTTTTCTATACGGAATACCGGCCAGTATTTTACTGATCGCAGTAACCGGTTTTGCAGTTTACGTTTTGTGGCCGATCATGGGCATGCCGATTCACTGATGAGTCGATTTGAATCATCGCACTATACGATGGTCTCAATATAAGTATATCATTTAAAATCATTAACATAATTCACCAGTTGCGCGGGGTGATAATTTGACTTAAATTTATACCTGAAGTTTACAAGCGTCGAGTTTGCCGCATATGCAAGGCACAGAGCATGCAGCTGTAGTGTACTACCGCAAATGCCCTGCAACGCAGCAGATGCGGTGAAATCGGCTCTTGTAAACTTCAGGTGATCATCAAGGAGGAAATTATGGGTAAAATCGTTCATACATCACACATTACGATCACGAGGGAAATGGGGCCTACCCGAAAAGCCGAGATCAAGGGGTTTGCCGAGCCGGTCTATTACGGGGTGCACGGCGGAATCAAAGATTTTTATAAAGTTGATCCGGAAAAAGAACATGCGGCAACGTTAGATCATATTGTCGGTGCTGTAGGCGGCTGAATGATGGGCACACTGGCCGCGGTGCTGGCCGGCAAAAAGATTCGGACCTTTCGAGATTTGTTTAAAGCCATCGTAACCGGCGACATCGAAGACGTCGACGGTGTTTTGAAAATTACGCGGATTAACGTCAGTTACTGGCTTAAATTGCCAAAAGAAAAAAGGACAGAGGCAGAAGATGCGCTGGAATCCTATTTGACATTGTGTCCCGGAGCCCAAAGCGTCATCGGTTGCATTGATATTAACCATGAATTGAGTATGGAAGACTTAATTGAATAAAAAGGAGGAAATTGTATGAGTCAAACAGAAAAAAATTTACAGGAAGCATTTGCCGGGGAATCCCAGGCCAACCGAAAATATCTTGCATTTGCAAAAAAGGCCGATCAGGAAGGTTATCCTCTGGTTGCCAACCTTTTCAGAGCGGCCGCAGAAGCTGAAACCGTCCACGCCCATGCACATCTGAGGGTTCTCAAAGGAATAAATTCAACCGCTGAAAACCTCAAAGAGGCCGTTGCCGGTGAAACCCATGAGTTTAAAAGTATGTATCCGGCCATGATCGAAACAGCAAAATCAGAGGGAAACAAAGCGGCGGAGAGAACCTTTTCTTTTGCAAATGAAGTTGAAAAGATTCATGCCGATCTTTACCAAAAGGCCCTGGACAGTCTTGATAATCCTGAAGACGTTGAATGTTATTATGTTTGTAGCGTTTGTGGCTATACCTGTGAAAATGAACCACCGGAAACATGTCCGGTTTGCAAAGCCAATATCAAGGCTTTTTCCAGGGTGGATTAAACTTATTGAAAAAGGAGACAAAGATGAAAGTAAAAGTCACTGAAAACTGCATGGGAGATCGGCGTTGTAACGACTTATGTCCTGAAGTTTTCGAATACGATGAAGATCAGCTGTTGTCCATTGTCAAGATGGATGAAATTCCCGCACAATATGAGGCCCTTGTTAGGCAGGCTGCAGATGAATGCGGCGCCGATGCCATTATCGTGGAAGATGATTGATGACATCTAAACGGGGTCAGAATTATACCATATAAACCTGGCCCCGTAGCTTTTTATCCTGCGAAAACATTAGATTTGACATGCCACCGTGTGGAGTTATATTAAGATCAATAGCAAGCTGAATCGTGTCCTGAAATATCAACAATCATCTATATAGCCCAGGAGGCACATCATGAAAGAGATATCGATTCTTGTAGGCGGTAAAGCTGGTGATGGTATCCGACAGGCCGGTCACGTCATTGCCCGACTTTTGAATCGAATCGGCTATCGGATTTTTTTCTATGATGATTATCCCTCTTTGATTCGTGGCGGCCACAATTTTTCCATCATCAGGGCCTCGGAAAAACGCATCGTTGCGCACAAAGAGACGGTCGATATCATTGTAGGCTTAAATCAGGATGCCGTTGATAATCACAAACATCGACTCAATACCGGTGGAATAATCCTCTATGATTCTAAAAAAGCGGATGCCGAAGGCTTGGGGATCGACTTTATGGACATTGTCAAAAAGTTCGACGGAAAGCCGATTATGAGAAATACCGCAGCCATCGGAGCACTGGCCGGTGTATTGAATATTGAATGGTCTGTTTTGGAAAAAGTCATCAAGGATGCCGTAGAGCACCAAATCGATCTGAATCTTAAAATTGCCCGGGATGCTTATGAGCAAATAGAAAATCCTTCCAAATCTGTGCCAAAACTGGACCAAAAGCCCCTTCCACTGGTTTCCGGTAATGAAGCCATTGCCCTTGGAGCCGTCAAAGCCGGTCTGAACATGTACATTGCCTATCCCATGACTCCGGCCTCGGCCATTCTTCATTATTTAGCTGCCCATGAAAAAGAATTGGGGGTGGTTACGGTACATCCTGAAAGCGAAATCGGCGTGGCGCTCATGGCACTGGGAGCTGCCTATGCCGGCGCAAGAGCCATGGTCGGAACTTCCGGCGGAGGGTTTGCATTGATGACAGAAGCGTTGAGCCTGGCCGGACAGGGTGAACTTCCCATGGTCATCGTGGAAGTTCAGAGACCTGGACCAAGTACCGGTGTTCCCACATACACCATGCAAGGCGACCTTAATTTTGTTATCCATGCCGGGCATGGGGATATTTTAAGGGTGGTGCTGGCACCCGGCGATGCTGAGGAGGCATTTTATACCGCAGGACTGGCGATGAACCTTGCATGGAAATTTCAGATTCCGGCGTTTGTGCTGTCCGACAAGCATTTGAGCGAGAGTATATTCAGCTTCGAGGCCGATCTGGATAAGGTTAAACCTGATAAGCCACTTCTATGGAACAACCAGGGAGAATACAAAAGATATCTGGATACCGAAGACGGCATTTCACCGTTGGCCTTTCCGGGAAATCCGTCGGCTATCATTAAAGCCACATCCTATGAACATGATGAGAACGGCATTACCACCGAGGAACCAGAGACAATTACACAGATGCAAAGAAAACGGTTGCGCAAAAGAAAAGCCTTAGAAGATGCGCTTGAAAAAAATGAAACAGTGAAGATATACGGAAACCCTGATTCAAAAACCGTCCTTTTGTGTTGGGGCTCCACCAAAGGGGCGTGTATAGAAGTGGCCGAAGCCCTGGATCTTAAAGTGGTTCAGCCACTATTGGTAGAACCGCTCCCGGTAGAACCTTTAAAAAAAGCCCTGTCCAGTGCTGATAAAATCATAGCCGTAGAAGTCAATGCCACCGGCCAACTGGCGAAACTTATATCCGGTCACGGTATTTGCATTGACGATATGATTTTACGTTTTGACGCACGTCCATTTACCGTGGATGTTTTACTAGACAATGTAAAGGAGGTGCTTTCATGACAACCATTAAAGAATTGGGCACCTATGCCCAGAATACCTGGTGTCCCGGTTGCGGCAATTTCGGCATCTTGGCGTCCATTAAAAAAGCATTGGCAGATCTCGAAGAGGACGGACTGGATCTCAATAAAGTAGCCATCGTATCGGGTATCGGATGCCATGCTAAAATTGTGGATTATATCAACGTCAACACCTTTTACTCCATTCACGGCCGGGTTCCCCCGCCCATGACCGGAATAAAGCTGGCCAATCCGGAGTTGACGGTGATCGGCCATGCCGGTGACGGAGATGCATATGGTGAAGGCATTGAACATCTCATTTTCAGTGCCAAGCGAAACATCGACATGACGTTCATTGTTCACAACAACAGGGTTTACGGACTTACAACCGGCCAATTTACACCCACCAGTCCCCCCGATTTTAAAGGGCGTTCGACCCCGAAAGGCAGTCCCGAAGGACCGTTGAATCCCATTGAGCTCATGCTGTCTGCCGGCGCCACTTTTGTCGCCAGAGGGTATACGAAAAATATGGAACATCTTCAGTCTTTGATTAAAACCGCAGTCAACCATAAGGGATTTTCCTTTATTGATGTGCTTCAACCTTGCTTCACTTTTTTTAATACCTATGATTATTACAACGAAAGGGTGTATGAGTTCTCCTCTGAGGATCATGATGTTTCAGATAGAAAGGCCGCTTTTGTCAAAGCCGGAGAATGGGCCTACGGAGAGGGTGAAGAGATTCCCATTGGCATTTTTTACCAGGTAATAAAACCTACCTATGAAGAGAAACTTTTGGCAGGAAGAATTCCTGTCCAATTAACACCAGGAGATATCCGGCCGGTCCTCGAAAAACACATATAATGGCGCGTTTCGAGAAAAAACTTGTTGACCCCTGAAACAATTCGAATTCAACAAAAAAAGGAGCATAGAACCAATGAAAGAAAAAGTTGAAAAAGCGTTAAATGATGTCAGGCCATCCCTTCAGGCAGATGGCGGAGATGTGGAACTTGTGGATGTAGAAAATAATATTGTCAAGGTAAGATTAAAGGGCGCTTGCGCAGGCTGCCCCATGTCCCAGATGACACTCAAGCAGGGCATCGAACGGTATATTAAGAAGCTAATTCCGGAAATCATCAGCGTAGAGTCGGTGTAGCCCCTTGACAATACCCAATCATTGAAGATATGGAAGGTTGTTTGTCATTAAGGCCGAAACCTAGTGTAGATCCCGTTTATCGGGGACACTGGAATTGGGGAAAAGGAGGCGTTTTTCAAAGGTCTCAAGAATTGATTGGGTAAAAGGAGGATTTCATGGCAGTCATTACCATTAGCAAAGAATTTGGTACTGAAGGTGAAAAAGTCGCATCGCTGGTAGCGGAAAAACTCGGTTACGAATACATCGGAAAAAATTTAGTCGCTGATATCGCTAAAGAACTCCATATTTCCGAAAGTGAAGCGGAAACGTTTCATCAAACTTCTCAGTCACGGATTCTTCGTTTTGTCGATCGCTATACATGTTCTATTGTCCAGAAGGTGGTTGACCGTGAACACGGTTGTTTGGATGACAAGAACTATTATGAGGTCACCAAAAAGTTGGTTGAAAATGTATATGAGGCCGGTGATGTCATCATTCTTGGATGGGGAGGCCAGTGTCTCTTGAAAGGAAAGCCGGATACGCTCCATGTGCGTTTGATAAAAGATAATGATCTGAAAATAAATGAGATTATGCAATCTCAAAATCTTAGTCACAAAGCTGCAAAAGATTTTATTGACAGAGAAGAAGGTGATTTAAAGGCTTATGTCAAACAATACTTTAACGAGGACTGGAAGGCTGCACACCTATATGACCTTATTGTAGATATGGGAAAAACATCGGTGGAAAAAGCCGTTGACATGATATGTGACAACGTAAAATATAAAACCGAATAATCGAAATTTAATTATCGCTTTGTACCTATAAAAAAAGACTGATGGCTTTAAACCCCGATAAGTACATAAAATCCACCCGGCAACTGGTTGCTGATCAAATTTTAAAACCCGCCCAGCAGTTTTTCAACAAGGAAGCTTCCAGCAGTATATTGCTCATTGCCGCGACAGCCATTGCTCTGATTTGGATCAATTCCAGCATCGGGGAAACCTATCACAGCTTTTGGCATACCAAAATCTCCTTTACCTTCGGATATTTTCACATCAGCAAAACACTTCTCCACTGGGTAAACGACGGACTCATGTCTTTGTTTTTTTTTACGGTGGGTCTTGAAATCAAACGCGAAATTCTCGTAGGAGAACTCGCGACCCCCAAAAAGGCTTTGCTGCCGGTGATTGCCGCAGTGGGAGGAATGATCGTACCCGGCCTTATTTATGCAGCACTTAATGTCGGATTACCAACCATACACGGATGGGGAATTCCCGTTGCAACGGATATCGCCTTCGCTTTAGGGGCTGTGGCTGTATTCGGTCGCAGGCTGCCTGTGGGTCTGAGGATATTCCTGGCGGCCTTCGCCATAGCCGACGATCTGGGTGCGGTGGTCATCATCGCAATCTTTTATACCAAGGAAATCGTCTGGTCCAATCTGATCATCAGCCTGTTTTTGATTTTCGGACTTGCGGTTGCAAACTTTTTCTGGATTCGACAGACGCTCATATATGCCATTCTGGGACTTGCCGTCTGGTTTTTTGTCTTAGGATCCGGGGTTCATCCAACCATTGCCGGCGTTATCGTTTCTCTTTTTGTACCGGCCCGAGGAAGGTATGATACCGACAACTTTTTGCAAAACGTAAAGAACATAACAGAAAAGTTCGAATGTGAAGAACAGAGTTGTGGGTATTCAATCCTTTTGAATCAGGAACACTTGTATGCCGTTCAAGCGCTGGAACTGGCCTGCCATGATGTTGAAACACCTCTGCAACGGTTGATGCATGCGCTGCATCCATGGGTTGCATTTTTAATTCTTCCCCTTTTTGCCATGGGGAATACGGGTTTAATCTTTCGAGGTGTCGTTTTTTCGGAGGTGGTCTCAAATCCGGTAATCCTCGGGATTATATTTGGTCTGGTTGTCGGGAAACCCATAGGAATCCTGTTATTTTCCTATCTGTCGGTTAAGACCGGAATTGCTTCCTTACCCCAAGAAGTCAGGTGGTCGCACATTTTTGGAGGGGCCATGCTTGGGGGAATCGGCTTCACCATGTCTTTGTTTCTTTCCGAACTTTCATTTTCCGATCCTCATATTATCGATTATGCCAGAATTGCGATCCTGGCAGGGTCCATCCTCTCAGCGCTATTCGGTATGTCATACCTCGGGTTTATCAGTACTTCCGCTTCTGATAGAGAATAACGGCATAGATAAGATCTAAAAAAATATTCAATTGTTTCTAATTGGTGGGAGGATGTCATATGAATTTTGCGTTATCTAAAGAACTTCAGATGCTGAAAAAGGCGGTTTCTGAATTTGCGACCCAAAAAATTGCACCCTATGCTGATGAGTGGGATGCAAACCATTATTTCCCTTATAAAGAAGCCATCAAGCCCATGGGAGAACTCGGTTTTTTCGGAACGGTCATTCCGGAAAAATATGGGGGAGAAGACATGGGTTGGCTGGCAGCCATGATTATAACCGAAGAAATCGCAAAAACCTCCAGTTCTCTGAGGGTTCAGGTCAACATGCAGTGTCTTGGAAGTGCGTTCACCATCTGTGAATACGGAGATGAAGCCTTAAAACAAAAATACATCTCCAAACTCGTCGACGCCGAATATTTGGGCGGATTTGCCATAACAGAGCCTGACGCCGGTTCCGATGTCATGGCCATGACATCCACCGCCGAAGACAAAAACGACCACTGGTGCTTAAACGGTTCCAAAACATGGATCTCCAATGCGGACGTTGCGGATGTGATCATCTATTATGCCTATACAGATCCGGAAAAGGGCTCCAAAGGCCTTTCAGCCTTTGTCATAGAACCAAAGAACTTTAACGGTATTAAAACATCGGTGCTAGAAAAAATGGGGTCCCATTCATCTCCCACCGGCGAAATATTTTTAACCAATACCAAGGTCCCCAAAGAAAATATCATTGGAAAACCCGGAGACGGTGCAAGGATTCTCTTCGGATCTCTTAACCAAACCCGGCTTTCGGCAGCTGCCGGTGCAGTTGGTGTTGCACGGGCTTGTTTGGAAATATCGCTAAAATATTGCAATGAACGCAAACAGTACGGAAAACCCATCGGCGAGTTTCAAATGAACCAGGACATGATCGCTCAAATGTCCACCGAAATTGAAGCAGCCCGTTTATTGGTTTACAAAGCGGCCTGGGCAAAGGATCAGGGAAACCTGAACAACGGTCTCGATGTGGCACAGGCAAAATATTTTGCGGGCGAAGTCGTTACCCGATGTGCGGGTTATGCCATGCGGATTCTGGGAGCCTACGGCTATTCCACCGAATATCCGCTATCCCGTTTTTATCGGGATACGCCAACCTATACCATGGTGGAAGGATCGGCCAATATTTGTAAATGGATTATTGCCCTGGATCAGCTTGGCATCAAAAAGGCAAACCGGTAAACTATAATGCACAAATTTGAATCGCCAAATAAGCTGGCCTTACCGTTTCGAAAGTATTGCAACTGCTAACATTGTCTTTAGCTTCAAAGAAAAAAATATTGAAAGAAAAACCATCTCTAACGTTTATGACAATTAATCTTTCAATGGAAATTCATAACAATGGGAATTCTACTGCTTGAGGGAGGGTGTGAATTTCAAGGGAAAATGGAAGCGCCGGACAGGAAAGCACTGGCACTGGCCGGTGGACAAAACGCTAAAGTTGTTGTTATACCGACAGCCGCAGCCCCGGACAACAATAGCGAACATGCCGGCAATATTGCATCGGAATGGTTTCGAACACTCGGGGCAAGAAATATTTTAGCGTTGCCGATTATAGATAAAGAATCAGCCAATGATCCGGATCTCTCGGCCGAATTGGATCGTGCGAACCTAATTTATATTCTTGGAGGATTTCCCGGTTATCTGGAACACACCTTAAAAGAAACTCGATGTCTGGATGCCCTTTTGCGCGCTTATGAAAAAGGCGCTGTACTTGCAGGGAGCAGCGCGGGTGCAATGGTGTTATGTGAGTGGTATTTTGACCCCACAGTTAAAGAGATTAAGAAAGGGTTTGGGATCCTAAAAGACGTCATATTGATTCCGCATCACGATACATTTGGCCACTTATGGCATTCGCTATATTTCGATAAAAGTTCAGACATCCGTTGTATCGGCATAGATGAACAAACAGGAATGATCAATCAAGCCGACCGTCATCAATGGACGGTGTATGGAAAAAGCGGGATTACGTTATATCAGAAAACATCCATCGAGACTTATAAGACCGGACAATCATTTCGGTTTCAATGAAGGCGGAATATATGTTACACTACGAAGAGGTTGTTCAGGTTAGGATTGAACTGTATCGTTCGACTCGTGAAGGTCTTTAAATATGTCATCTATAATGGGCAGGATCGTTTTGATGGGTTCCGGCGAGCTTACCGCCACAATGGTGGAGGTACACAAAAAAATGCTCGCCCGATTTCCGGATTCCCCTACCGCTGTTTTCTTGGACACCCCTGCCGGTTTTCAACTGAACGTTGATGAGATTTCAAGAAAAGCCGTTGAATATTTCCGTGTTCACGTTCAAAAGCAGCTCAACGTTGCCTCCTACAAATCCTCGGAGAATACAAGTGGTTTTGAAGCAGAAACAGCATTTCATATGCTTCGAAATGCAGATTTTGTTCTTGTGGGGCCGGGTAGCCCCACGTATGCTGTTCACCAGCTTCAAAAAACGCCGATCCCTGAAATTCTCCTTAATAACATTCGATCCGGTGGATGTTTGGTGGCCGCAAGTGCCGCAGCCCTGACCATGGGGCGTTTTACCCTTCCTGTTTACGAAATATATAAGGTCGGCCAGGACATCCATTGGACCGATGGACTCGATGTTCTAACACAGTTCGGGCTCAATCTGGTTGTCATTCCTCATTGGAACAATGCCGAGGGTGGAACCCACGATACGCGTTTCTGTTTTATGGGAGAACCACGCTTCCAACAACTTGAAAAGCTTTTACCGGATGACGCGATGATTCTGGGCATCGACGAACATACCGCTTGTGTCATTGATTTTAATACCCAACGAATCGACATCCAGGGAATTGGTCATGTCACCATTCGAAAAAGAGGACATGAGATCAAATTTGGCAGAGGAGATCAAATTCCCCTTGAGATATTGGTTAAAGAGATCAGCCAAAGGGATTGGAAGCCAAAAGACCTCGATGACGTCGAGCAAACCGGTGACCTGAATGTATCAAAAGAAAGCTTTCTAAATAAAATTAGTTTAATAGAAGCTTCTTTTCGAGAAGGGTTGGCAAATCATGATCAAAAAGATACGACCAATGCTATTTTGGAATTGGACAGTGCTATCTGGAAAGCACAAAAGGATTTAGAGGATGAAGAACGTATTTCTGAAGCGCGAGAAATTCTCAGAGATTCTCTCGTTCTTTTGGGGGCCGAATTAGGGGCTTCACCCCATCAAATTCGAAAATTCCTATCGCCTCTTGTTGAACAAATGCTTCAATTAAGATTACGGTTTAGAAATGAGCAAAAATGGTCTGAGGCTGACCGCATCCGGGAGGTCCTTCAACAATCCAATATTCACGTAGAAGATACCAAAGACGGGGTTCAGTGGCATATCATTGAAAAAGACAATTAGAAGAACCAACAAGACCTACGATTTTTAGAAAGCATCGCGAAATCATCGGCTCAAGGAGACGATATATTCATGCAACCGCACCTTCAAATGAATGTTCTATGTTGCTTTTCAGAATCAAAATCCAACCTTTCTTCACTCTTAAAGTATTTACAAAAAATACCGCATGTTCGGACCACACTATCGGAAAAACTTCCAGCGGATTTAAGCGAATTTCAGGTGGTTATCACGGTGCCTGCATCAGCATACAACCCGGCCCCTAAAAAATTGGAACAATTTGTTCGAGCAGGGGGTGGGTGGCTGGGAGTGGTCAATTTGTTGGAATTGCCCATATCAGAACTTTTCGGTGCATCGTCCGGTCCTATTGGTCCGGAATCGGAAATACGGATCCTGTTTCAAAATATAAATCAGCCCATGGCGGACCGATTGCCCGATGCCATTTATGTAAAAGGACGATATCATCCCCTTCAAATTCTCAGCGATGATGTAACGACACTATTGTATGCAGACTGGCATTATCAGCATAACCCGGTACTGGTGTCCCGTCAGATAGACGCCGGACAGGTGGCATGTACAACCCTTCAAGATTTTGAAAATTCTGGCTTAAGACAGATCATCTATCGGTTATTACGGAAGCTTTCGGGACAACCAGCGACTGATCAGAACCTAAACGTCGGGATACTGGGGTACGCCCCTTCTGTAGGAGAACTTCATGGAAACGGCGTTTGCGAAACAAACGGTTTTGAACTTCACGCCGTTTGCGACTTGAATCCTCAGCGTTTGAAGATGGCAACGCATCGATTTCCCGAAGTAAACGTATATCCAAATACCGAAAAATTTGTCAATAACGATAACATAGATTTGGTCATCATCGCCACGCCGCCTAACAGTCATGCTAAATTGTGCCTTCAGATGATGGCGAATAAAAAGCATGTGGTCTGTGAAAAACCATTGGCACTCAGTCGCAAAGAAACCGACCGGATGCTGGAAATGGCTGAAAAAATGCAGGTTCATTTAAGCTGCCACCAGAACCGGCGTTGGGACCCTGACTTTATGGCGATCAAACGCGCATTGCATGAAGATCTCATTGGCGATCTTTTTTATATGGAAACATTTGTCGGGGGTTTTTCACACCCTTGCGGATACTGGCATTCCCATGAAGAAATATCCGGAGGCACCGCCTATGACTGGGGTGCCCATTATTTGGATTGGATTGTAGATCTCATCCCTGATCCCCCGGAGTCTGTCGCCGGATTTCGCCACAAAAGGGTATGGCATGACGTCACCAATGCCGACCAGGAAAAGATATGGATCAAATTTAAAGGAGGAAAAGAGGCTGAATTTATTCATTCGGATATTGCGGCCGTTCGCAAGCCCAAATGGTACCTTTTAGGCACTAAAGGGGCCATCATCGGAAACTGGAAAGAGGTAGCCACATATCATATCGATCCGGTTCTTTATTTTCACCAACATAACATTCCGGCAACGGAGATGATTCCGGATCTGACTCTTTCTCGGCGTCATGCTTCAGGACAAATTGTAGAGCAAAAGATGGCCATACCCGAACGAAAGGACTACGCATTTTATAAAAATCTTGCGGATCATCTGTTGACCGGCGAACCCCTGGTTTCATCTTTAAAAGACTCTGTAAAAGTCGTTTCCATTTTAGAAACAGCAGCTTTGAGTGCATCAAAAGGTGGCACCGTGGAGCGATTCAATGAATTTTAGCATAAAATGGGGAATTTTAGGTAACGCCACGATTGCCAGAAAATGCGTGATTCCAGCCATCTTTAGCTCCGCAAATGGCCGCGTTCATGCCTTGGCATCTCGAACCCCTGAAGAAGCCGAGACATTGGCAAAAAAATATGACATCACCCAATTATACTCAGAATATGAATCTGTTATTGAAGATAAACAGGTGGATATTGTTTATATTCCGCTTCCCAATCGCCTTCACAGGGAATGGACGATAAAAGCGTTAGAGGCGGGTAAACATGTTTTATGTGAAAAACCTTTGGCCTGTAATACGGCCGAAGCCTTGGAAATGGCAGAGGTTGCATCGAAAAAAGGCTTGTATCTCATGGAAGCTCTTATGTACCGATTTCATCCTCGCAGCAGGACCATCCACCAAATGGTTGCCCAGGGCAAAATCGGAATACCGCGACTTGTTCGAGTTTCGTTTTGTTTCCATATGCAAGAACATATTTTAAAGAAACAAGAGAACGCCCGTCTGAAAAAAGGGGGGGGAGGTGCCCTTTTAGATGTGGGATGCTATGGGGTCAGTGTCGCACGATGGATGATGGGAGAAAATCCTGAAAGTGTTCAAGCCACTGCACATTTTAACTCCGAGGGTGTCGATATACACTCAGTGGGTGTTTTGTACTTTCAAAACGGCGGTCTGGCAACGATTGAAGCCAGCTTTATTAGTTCGTTGCAGCAAACCTATACCATCGTCGGCGAAGACGGTTCCATTGAACTTCCACACAATGCCTTTATTCCATGGGAAAACGATGCAACTTACGTTCATCGCGGCAGACATGAGGAAATCGGTAGACAAGAAGTTGTTCCGGGTGCCGACGAGTATCGGTTGATGGTTGAGCATTTTTCAAACGTTTTGATCCACGGGTATTCACCTGTGATCCGAATTCACGACAGTATCCAAAACATGCGGGTATTGGACGCATTGGCCGAGTCGGCAAGATCCGGACAAAGGGTCATTATCCCTAGCAAATTTAACCTGAATTCATTTAAAAATGTCGATGAATCTGAATAAACCAAAAATAGAGATCAAAACAGAATCTTTTGAGTGTTTGGAGTCTTTTTTTCTAAACAAAAAATACAATCTTGATTGGAACTGTTTGTTTGTCCTTCCATGGTGGCTGAAAACATGGTGGGATACTTTTGGCGAAAATAACGACCCTGAAATTCTGGCAGGATATCGCCAGGGAAAATTGATTGGCCTTGCCCCTTTAAGTATACAAGATAAAACAGCCCGGTTCATTGGTGGAGAAAATGTGTGCGACTATCAGGACATGATTGTGGCGTCAAATCATCACCATGAATTCTTGAATGCAATTTTAGTTTATCTGAAAAAAAAGGGAATACGGTTTCTTCAACTGGGAACGTTACGGCCTGATTCCATATCGTTAACCCAATTGCCGGATCTGGCAAAACAAATGGGATATACTGTTGAATACAGTCAAGTGGCGTTTAGCTATGAAATAATATTACCGGACTCCTGGGAATCATATCTTTACATGCTCAAGGGAAAACAGCGCCATGAAATTCGACGTAAATTGAGACGGTTAAACGAAGCGGGGCATGTCCAATTTCGTGTTCTTGAACGATCGGATGAAATATCCGAAGCCATGGACACTTTTTTTTCTTTGTTTAAGGCCAGCCGTCCGGACAAATCCGAATTTTTGACAGAACAAATGATGTCCTTTTTTCGTTTGTTGGCCCAAAGAATGGCGCAACAGGGATTTTTGAGACTGTTTTTTTTAGACATCGATCAAGTGCCGGCTGCCGGCGTAATGTGCTTTGATTACAACAATACCCTATTTCTTTATAACAATGGATATAATCCTCAATTCAGCCATCTGAGTCCCGGATTTCTCAGCAAAGTATATAGTATCAAAGATTGTATTGAACAAGGAAAGCTTCGGTATGATCTGTTAAAAGGTGATGAAGGGTATAAAAAACGTCTGGGGAGCACGCCGGTCCTGCTGTATCATTTAAAGATCGATTTTGAAGGATAATGAGGGGTCGTGGTATTTTTATTTGTTAAGTCGCTCCATGGATCATTTATTTTGAAAAGCGTGTAAACTCGTGGTTAAAGGCTCGTAAAGAAAGAACAGATTTCAATATAATAACAATGGATTTACATTGAAATAAACAACTTCTATTTATTTAATGTTTCAATATGCGCCTGGTTTAAATATTTTTTATAAACGAAATTTCCTGACTCCTTAATTAATTCAGACAAAAAAACGATTAGAGATGAGAAGCATCATATGAAGTGCCTTCAGATGGGATTGAAAATTGCCATGCTGAGTATCCATTCAAGCCCCATTGGTGATTTGGGAACCCGGGATACAGGCGGAATGAGCGTTTATGTTCGGGAAATGGCCAAAGAATTGGGCAAAAAGGGCCATCATATCGACATCTTTACACAGCACAATGTCGGCAAGCACGATCCGGTCATACAATTATACGACAACGTCCGGCTTATTCATTTGCCTGGGGGAACACCCGGAAATATCGCCAAATCCTCTCTCTATGAGGTTTTGCCGCAACTATTTAACGAACTAGAATCCTTTCGAATCAAGGAAAACATCACGTATGATATCATTCACAGCCATTATTGGCTCTCAGGGGTTTTAGGGCTCAAGCTGCAGTCATCCTGGAATGTATATCACCTGATAACATACCATACCATCGGCGCTGTGAAAAACTTAACCTGTTCAACTGAAAATGCGTCCGAATTACGGCTGGCAAACGAAAAAAAACTGGCAAAGCTGTGCGATCAAATTGTCGTTCCCACCCAAAAAGAAAAAGAATATTTAAGACAATATTATAATATCCCCTATGATAAAATTCGGATGATACCCTGTGGCGTGAATCTTGACATTTTCAAACCACGGGATAAAATTTCTGCCCGCCGGCAGTTGGGGTTTCGTTCGGATGACCGCATTATCCTTTATGTGGGAAGATATACGCCTATTAAAGGTATTGACCGTTTGATCACAGCGTTTTTAAATCTTACGCATCTTACGCATCTTCGTCTGGTATTGGTGGGCGGCGACGGAGAACACTCCTCCATGTTTAAAGAGTTGCAATCCAAGGCTAAAACCCTTGATATTGACAATCGTTTGATTTTCGCCGGAAGGGTGGAACAAAAAATTCTGCCCGAATATTACAGCGCCGCAGATGTTCTGGCGGTACCGTCGTATTACGAAAGCTTCGGCCTTGTGGCACTTGAGGCTTTGGCGTGCGGAACACCGGTTGTGACAACACCGGTTGGGGCCATGGAAAATATTGTGCAAGATGGGGTTACAGGATATGTATCAAAGGATTCGGACCCACAACAGTTTGCAAAGGATATAGAGACCATTTTATTAAAGCAGCAGCATAACGGCTTAGCTTCCTCAAAGATTCGAGCAACCGTTGCTGAATACACATGGTCAAGGTCCGCTTCTCTGCTGCTTGACGCATACCGGACGGCATTGGAGGGCACATTGGAAACTGGGATCGGATGATGAGACGGTGGCGGAAAACAGGGGGTTAAAGAGTTTTCGGGAAACAAGAAGTTAAGAAGGTTAGAAAATCAGAAGGTCGGAGGCTCTAAAAAGTGTCGAGCTTCCCACCTTTTTGCTCGTTATTTTCCTATTTTCTCTTTCCTATTTCTGACTAAGATGACCGGGTTTTCAATGTAAAAATAAACAGAGGGGTGATCTAAATTGTTAAATAAATCCGACATAATGGTAATTACGGCACATCCTGATGATTCGGAATTCGGGTCAGCAGGTTCAGTGGCCAAATGGATACAGGAAGGAAAGCGGGTTGTCTATGTGGTGTGCACCAGCGGGGACAAAGGCACCGACAATCCCGACATTCCCTCCCAACAGCTTGCGAAAATTCGAGAAAAAGAGCAAAAAGACGCTGCTTTGGTATTGGGTGTCTCTGATGTAATTTTCCTTGGATATCCTGACCAGGGACTCGAAGACACATCGGATTTTCGAAAAGCGATTGTCAGACAAATCCGAATATTTAAACCGGAGATGGTCATAACATCAGACCCTTACAGGCGTTATATCTGGCACAGAGACCATCGCATCATCGGACAGGTAACGCTGGATGCGGTCTTTCCTTATGCCCGCGATCTGTTGGCATATCCGGATTTAATCGAAGAAGGGATCATGCCCCATAAAGTTAAAAAGATTCTCTTCTTCGGGACCGAGGATGTCAATCTGAGAATTGACATTACCGACACCTTTCAACTCAAACTTGAAGCATTGCGTTGTCACAAAAGCCAAATCATCCAGCTTGGCATTCCTGATCTGGAAAAATGGTTGTGGCAACGATGTCAGAAAATGGCCGAAGGCGAATATTTTGAGGTCGCCGAAGCGTTTCATCAGGTGGAGGTAACCTACTGATCTTCATCAAAGTGTTGTCCGATTACAGGAACTTCTCAATTATTCCGGCAAATGGATCCTGGGATTAAAATAAGCCATTGACGGGTGTTCATCTTTTGCAGACGTCGAATAAGAAAATGTGGTAATTGACGAAACCGCCGGGTATTCTTTTAAAATACCAAGGGCCGCAAATTTTTTCTTGTAGTCCGGTGTAGCAGGAAAACCACTCGCCCACAGCAGCATGAATAAAATAACGTCGCCATGGGTTATTGCCACAACATGTTTTTCAGGAAAAGTGCGTCGCATTCTCAATAAAAATTTTTGAACCCTCGCCAGGATGTCTTCCGGTTGCTCATATTTCGAATCAACACCCGTATAAACATCTCCGTGTCTTAAATTAACCGTCTCCGCAGGCTGACCTTGAAACGATGTATGAACCTCTGTGATTAAGCTTGATTGCCTCAGTTTGAGATGGGGATGATAGCGGCGTATTTCAGCGGCTGTTTGTCGGCAGCGAAGCAGAGGGCTGCTTACAACTTCGTCAATGGTCAGGTCCTTTAACGCCCGGGCTGTGCGAGCCGCTTCAAGACGCCCTTTTTTACTGATGGAGAAACCCGGCAGACGGCCATAAAAAATATTGGATGGATTATGCACGCTGCCGTGTCGAACCAACGAAATGCGCGTGGCTGCATGTTGGGGAATAATTCCGGTTTGTATCATATCGTATCCGTTTTAATAGGATAGTTCACCACCCATTCCGCCCGCCTTCGCAGGGGTCATTAGAGTTGCAAAGCACCCAAGGTTATTTATTTGAAATAAAATCTTTGACCAACAAAAAAGCCTCATCATCGACATATTGAACCGGTGGGTGTTTACAATAGTAGGCTGAGGGTGCCTCTAAAACCCCGCCGATATTTCTTTCGATAGCCAGTTTGCACAACCGAATGCAATCGATGGTGGCACCCGCCGAATTGGGCGAATCCTCAACAGACAACCTGAGCTCAAGGTTCATTGGTATATCACCGAAAAGCCTGCCTTCCATTCGAATAAAAGCCACCTTGTTGTCATTGAGCCAGGGGACATAATCACTGGGACCGATGTGTATGTTGCGGTCTTCAAGCTTTTTTTTCATAACAGCCTGTACAGCTGTTGTTTTCGATTCCTTTTTTTTATCAAGTCTCTTTCTGTTCAACATATTTAAAAAATCGGTATTACCCCCCGTATTAATTTGATATGTCTTTTCCAGCTTCGCACCCCGTTTTTCAAACAGATTGGTTAACGCCCGATGAACAATGGTTGCACCCACTTGGGATTTAATATCGTCGCCTATAATAGGAATTCTACTGGATTTAAACTGTTCGGCCCAAAAAGGATCACTGGCAATAAAAACAGGTATGTTGTTGATAAATGCCACACCGGCCTCCAGGGCGCATTCGGCATAAAACCTCGATGCCGCCTCTGAACCAACCGGCAGATAATTTAACAGAATTTCCGTTCCGGAACTTTTTAGAATGTTGATAACGTCGCTCTTGGTTGGCTCTTTCTGGTCACAAATCAAAAATGTATAGTCAGGTTCATAGTATTTCATATGCTCCGAAAAACCGTCCAATATTTTCCCCATGGACACCTTAACTCCGGCTCTTGGCATATTTTCCACAAATTTTTTAGTGCAATTGGGTCGCTGGAAAATGGCTTCATGAACATCTTTACCGACTTTTCTCTGATCGATGTCAAATGCCGAAACAACTTCGATATCACAAGGTGTGTAACCATTTATCGACCAACTTAAAATTCCGATGGCATTATTGCGGTTTTTCCCCTGGTAGTATATTATACCTTGCAAGAGAGAACTTGCACAATTGCCAACGCCGATGATACCAATTTTTATGGGTGTCATATTATTATCCAATACAGGAGCGACAATTTAAATTCGTAAATTTCAGGTTTTACCGAGACGTTAAAAAATTCGAGTGATGATTTTCAAACTTAAACGTTTTATTCTGCCTTACTATGGTAAAATTTTCAACATAAAACTTAGATTCTTTGGCCGGTAAAGACGCTGTCAATGAGCGAAAATAAACCTTAACTGATATTGCGAAAATAATTGAAATGGTACGATCCGAATTACTCACAAGGGTATCATCATTCTCGCAATTGTGATGATTTTAAAACTGATATTATCGTCTCTCCAAAAAAATTCGAGATGATACTGTTTGACAGACAATCGTTGCTTTTTTATGATTTGTAACATTCTATTTTACGGAGGTCGATGATGACACATGAAATTGTGGCGCTACTTGACGGAAAGGTATTTCAGCTGAAGATAAAGCCCGGAGATACGGTAGAAGAAGACGAGGAAATCCTGGTCATCGAAGCGATGAAGATGGAAACACCCATATTTGTCCCCTGTGATGGAACCGTCAGAGAAATCAGAGTCAAAGAAGGGGATGAAGTGGCGGAAAACGATGTTTTGGCCATTATCGACGAAGAACACATTGAGGCTTAAACCATGAAACCGTATTTTGAAAAAATGACAGAATTCGGCCATGCCCTGAAAAAAGGCCGAATAAAGAGCACGGAAGAAAATCTTAACAACCTCAAAAATATCGAAGAAGAGGTCGCTGATAAAGTGAATCGTGTCAAACTGGCCGGGTTCCCTGAAGAGAAAATCAATGCCAGGGGACAGATGACCGTGTGGCAGCGTCTTGAATATCTCGTCGATCCCGGCACCTGGTGTCCGTTGCATACCCTGTACAATCCAATGAACAATGAAGAAGGAACGACCAACGTCATCGACGGTGTCGGAAAGATTTCCGGGAAATGGGCGGTGATCATCGGTTTTGACAACAAAGTGATGGCCGGTGCCTGGCTGCCGGGGCAGTCTGAAAATATTCTTCGGGTGACCGACCTCTCCAAACGCCTGAATATTCCGCTGGTCTGGCTGGTTAATTGCAGCGGCGCCAAATTGACCGAACAGGAAAAGTTCTATGCCAATCGTCGTGGAGCCGGAACCCCTTTTTTCAGGCATGCCGAGCTTGAACAGATGGGGATACCGGTGCTTGCCGGCATATACGGCACCAATCCGGCCGGCGGCGGGTATCAGAGCATCAGCCCCACCATACTCTTTGCACACAAAGACTGTAATATTGCCGTGGGGGGTGTCGGCATCGTTAGCGGCATGGCGCCCAAAGGAGAATTTAATTTAGAAGCCGCAGAAGACATCATCGAACGAGCAAAACAGTTTCGGACCAAACCACCGGGGTCGGTAAGCACCCACTATGATGAAACCGGTTTTTTTAGATATGTGTTTGAAGATGAAACCGGTGTGCTGGACGGGCTGAAAGCGTATATGAAAGATATGCCGGCATATCATCCCAAATTTTTTCGGGTGACTGAACCCAAAGAACCCCGATTCCCCATAGACGATCTTTACCGCTTGATTCCCTTGAATCCCAAAAGAGTCTACGATTTTGACGAGGTATTGTCCCGGCTGGTGGATTCCAGCGAGCATATGGAATTCCGTCCCGATTACGGCCCTGAAGTGTATGCAGGATTATGTAAAATCAACGGATTTCTGGTGGCCTGCATCGGAAATCGGCAAGAATATCTTGGCAGAAACTATCCGGAGTATGCCGACTATCCCGGCATGGGGGGGAAACTCTACCGTCAGGGGCTGATCAAAATGAACGAGTTCGTGACCCTTTGCGGCAGGGACCGGATTCCTGTCATTTGGCTCCAGGACAGCTCAGGACTGGATGTGGGAGATGCGGCTGAAAAAGCCGAATTGCTGGGTCTTGCCCAAGGGTTGGTCTACTCGATTCAGCAAACGGACGTTCCCATGCTGCTTCTGCTTCTCAGAAAAGGAACGGCGTCAGCCCACTATCTCATGGGCGGACCCACGGCCAACCGGCACAATGCCTTTACCCTGGGAACCGCAGCCAGTGAAATATATGTCATGCATGGAGAAACCGCTGCGGTGGCAACCTATTCTCGAAGGCTGGTCAAAGAAAAAGATGCGGGAAGGCCTTTAGAACCGATCATTGAAAAAATGAACAAGCTGGCCCAGGATTATCATGAAAAATCAAGACCCCTGTTTTGCGCAAAAAGTGGGATGATCGATGAAATTGTGCCGCTGTGTGATTTGAGAAAATACCTTGTGGCGTTTACCGGAGCCGCCTATCAGAACCCAAAATCCATCTGCCCTCAGCATCATATGATCCTGCCCAGAATAATCAAAGGATAAGTCGATTCACCGAGTTTCAATCAATGCATAGATTATTGATGAAGAGAGTGTCTGGAATTGTAAGATACCGGCATGACAATTTGTGGCTGTGATATCATACTTCGAAAGTTGAACTGTAAAGGGATGTATTGATCCGACTTACATTCTATCAAATCAAGTTTAGGTCGGGAAAATAAATCCCAAATAATACAACACGTTTCAAGATTCCTTCAATACCTCGAGAAATATATCCAAGGTATAATCGATATCCGAAGAAGTCACATGATAATTGGTGACAGCCCTCAAACGGTTCGATCCGATGGGGAGCACGTGGATGCCCCGGTTATGGAGTCTTTCCGCCAAGATCTGTGATGTTATACTTTTTTTCGTTACGTCAACGAATACAATATTGGTTGAGACCAGATCCGGATCAATGGATAAGCCTTCCATGTTTGCAAGGCCTTGGGCCAATTTCCCGGCGTTTTTATGATCATCTGCCAGGCGATCCACCATTTCGGTCAACGCAACGATACCGGCTGTGGCCAGAATACCTGCCTGGCGCATACCGCCGCCGACCACCTTCCGGTTTCGCCGGGCTTCCGAGATAAAGTCTTGGTTTCCGGAAACAACAGAACCCACCGGTGCCGCCAATCCTTTGCTCAAACAAATGCTTACGGAATCGGCTTGAGCAACAAGATCCTTGGCATCTACACCAAGAGCGGTTGTTGCATTAAACAGTCGGGCGCCGTCCACATGTAATTTCAGCCCATAACAACGGGCCAATTCTGCTACAGAATGCATATAGCCAACATTCAGCGGACTGCCGCTGCACCGGTTATGGGTATTTTCCAGGACAATGAGTTTTGTTCTGGGAAAGTGGACGTCGTCCGGACGAATAGCAGCTTCTATATCAGCCAATGCCATTGTGCCGTCTGGCTTATTTTCCAGGCTGCAAGGATGTATACCGCCCAGTGCTGCGGAGCCCCCCTGTTCGTAGACGAACATATGGGACTGATCACCGAGTATCATTTCATCGCCCCTGCCGCAGTGGGTAAGCTGGCTCACCAGATTTGCCATGGTGCCGCTGGCTACAAACAGTGCCGCTTCTTTTCCCAACCGTTCGGCAACCATTTCTTCGAGGCGGTTTACCGTGGGGTCTTCACCAAACACATCGTCTCCGACTTTTGCCTCGGACATGGCCTGACGCATGGCCGGTGTCGGTTGTGTAATGGTGTCTGATCGCATGTCAACTATACGCATTTCTTGTCTCCTTTGAATTTTAATTTGCTACACGATTTTATGATTCTTTCAATTAAATTTTCAAGGCATATTCTTGACTATTTTTTAAAGTTAACGTTAAAAAGGAATTTAATACATTGCATGCCATTTGCCTTTCAATCGAAATCCTGACCATCTTGGACAGGATTCTTAACATGTCAATTGTTTAAGGGAGAAATTGACCATGGCCAAACTTTTATGGAAACCATCCGAGGAAAGAATCCATAGCACCAATATGTATCGATTCATGAACTTTGTGAATGTTAAGTTCGATCAAAATTTCTCTGAATATAATCCCCTGTATCGATGGTCCATAGACAATATTTCAGATTTTTGGGCGGCAACATGGGAGTTTGTAAAAATAAAAGCATCAAAATCTTATGATCAGGTCATTGACGATGAGACGAAAATGCCGGGTGCCCGATGGTTTTCCGGATCACGACTTAATTTCGCTGAAAATCTTCTAAGATTCCGGGACGATCAGACAGCACTCGTCTTTCGAGGAGAGGATCGGGTGGCCAGAAGAATGACATATGCCGAACTCTACGATGAGACCGCACGTGTGGCCAGATCTTTAAAAACCGTTGGTGTTCAGGCCGGTGATCGGGTGGCCGGCTTTATGCCCAACATGCCGGAGACTATCATCGCCATGCTGGCTGCTGCCAGTATCGGTGCCACCTGGTCTTCGTGTTCTCCGGATTTCGGAACAAAAGGGGTGCTGGATCGATTCGGCCAGATCAAACCCAGGGTTTTGTTTACGGCTGACGGATATTTTTTCAAGGGAAAACAATTTGACAACCTGAAAAAAATTTCAAACATGATTAAAGAAATTCCTTCCATTGAAAAAGCGGTGGTCGTGCCGTACACTCAAAAAAATCCGGATATCAAAGGATTATCCAATGGTGTTCTTTATGAGGATTTTCGGTCTTCAGAATCTGATCTGAACATCGAGTTCGCACAGCTTCCGTTTGATCACCCCCTTTACATCATGTATTCGTCCGGTACCACCGGGCTTCCCAAATGTATGGTTCAGAGTGCCGGAGGGATTCTTATTCACCATTTAAAAGAACTCGTGCTTCACACGGATTTGAAAAGAGAAGATACCATATTTTACTTTACCACGTGCAGCTGGATGATGTGGAACTGGCTGGTCAGTTCTCTGGCCGCGGGCGCCACATTGGTTCTTTTTGACGGAAATCCCTTTCATCCGGATCCCGGCGTTCTCTGGAAGATCGCTCAGGACGAAAAAATATCGATATTCGGAACCAGCGCCGGATACATTGCCGCACTGCAAAATGCGGGTGTAAAACCCGGCAAGACATACGATCTCACGCCGCTTAAGGCGGTGCTTTCAACAGGATCACCGCTTTCCATCGAAGGTTTTGAGTATATTTACAGAGACGTCAAGAAAGAGCTTCAGTTGGCCTCGATTTCCGGAGGTACGGATCTTAATGGATGTTTTGCTTTGGGAAACCCCATGGGAGCGGTATATACCGGCGAACTTCAGTGCAGGGGATTGGCCATGAAGGTCGAGGCTTTTGACGAGAATGGAAAATCGGTCATCAATCAGCAGGGAGAACTTGTATGTACAGCGCCTTTTCCGTCCATGCCCATCTATTTCTGGAATGATCCGGACAAGCAAAAATATCATGACGCATATTTTGATGTTTATCCCAATATCTGGCGACATGGAGATTATATTCTGATCACAGAGAGAGGCGGTGTCGTTATTTATGGTCGGTCGGATGCCACCTTGAATCCCGGTGGCGTACGCATCGGTACCGCCGAGATCTATCGACAGGTGGATCTTTTAGAGGAGATCGAAGACTGTGTTGTGGTGGGGCAAAACTGGAAAAATGATGTTCGTGTGGTATTGTTTGTCAAAATGACCCAAGGACACGAGCTAACCGATGAGATTATCAAAAAAATAAAAACCACTATTCGAACCAATGCATCGCCAAGGCATGTGCCTGCTGTCATTGTTTCGGTGCCGGATATTCCCTATACCCATAATATGAAAAAAGTGGAACTGGCGGTGAATAAGGTCATTCATAACCAGCCGGTGCTCAACAAGGACTCGCTGAAAAATCCGGAATCGCTGGATTATTTTGCTGATTTAAAGGCGTTGCAGGAAGATTAATCCGAACGATACTTATCTCTGCTGACATCTGCCATTAAAACAAAATCCGGTATTACCGCATTCTGAATCATCGGTACATGTCTGTGATCCTGTTTTTTCTTCCTGACTCTCTTTTTCAACAGACAGTCTTGCTTCCATTCCGTATCTGATCTGATTTGCTATTCTGTTGTTTATCTTAACCCTGGCAAAGGACTCCGAAGTCTGCTCAACTCGGCCGCAAGTGATTTCTTCATCAGAAGAAGAATAAAAACATACGTTAGCTCCCATTACGAATCCGTCCGAAATACTGCCGTCAATAAATATAAATCCTTTTTTTTCATTAATTCTTGTAACTTGTGCGGCCATGGCGATGCTTTGAAACGATACCGTAGCGATGACTATAATCGCCAGTGAAGAAAACAATATGTTTATTTTTTTCATGAAGATCACCTTTTTAAAGCATATATTTTTGTTTGTTTTTTGACATCAATTTCGCATGTAAGGAATAATAAAAAATAAAAGAATAATATCAGGAAAGTATGATTTGGTAAAGAATTTAATATAATCTGTATAAAAGTAAGCATAGGCATATTAAGCAGCCCAAAAAAAATCCTGCGGCAAAATGGTGCGCGCAGGATTCATTTTTGATAATACAGGATCGTCAGTTATTTTTTATCGTCGTCTTTAACCTCTTCAAAATCGGCATCCACCACATCCTCATCGGGCGCGGACTGGCCGGCCTGTTCCTGACCCGCTGCCCCGCCGGCTTGCTGCTGGTCGTCTGTCTTGGAAGCCTGCTGATACATAGCCTCAGCCAGTTTATGAGACGCCTGGGTTAATTCCTCGCTCAATCGCTTAATTTCTTCAGCGTCATCACCTTCCATGGCCTTTTTAAGGGGTTCAATGGTGGCTTCGACCTTGCTCTTGGTTTCGGCATCAACTTTGTCGCCAAGATCTTTAATCGATTTTTCTGTGGAATAGATCAGTGCATCGGCATGGTTGCGGGCGTCTACCAGCTCCCTTTTTTTCTTATCGTCTTCAGCATGAAGTTCGGCATCTTTTATTAGCTTATCGATTTCTTCTTTGGATAGTCCGCTCGAAGCTGTTATCTGAATAGATTGTTCTTTACCGGTGGCCATATCCTTGGCAGAAACATTGACGATACCATTGGCATCGATGTCAAACGTGACTTCAATTTGCGGCACACCTCTGGGTGCAGGCGGTATTCCCACAAGTTCAAAACGACCTAGTGTCTTGTTGCCGGCGGCCATTTCCCGCTCACCCTGTAAGACATGGATGGAAACGGCCGGTTGGCTGTCTGCTGCGGTTGAAAAAATCTGACTCTTTTTTGTCGGAATGGTGGTATTTTTTTCAATGAGACGCGTCATAACACCGCCCAGGGTTTCAATGCCCAGAGATAGAGGGGTTACGTCAAGAAGGAGAACATCTTTAACGTCTCCTTTAAGCACGCCGCCTTGAATGGCAGCACCAATAGCCACAACTTCATCGGGATTAACCCCTTTGTGCGGTTCTTTGCCGAAGATTTTCTTTACGCGTTCCTGAACCGCCGGCATACGCGTCATTCCGCCCACAAGAATGACCTCATTAATGTCATTGGGTGTCAGACCTGCATCCTTGAGTGCAATACGACAGGGTTTTTCCAGGTTGTCTAAAAGATCACCGATAAGCCCTTCAAGTTTGGCTCGGGTTATTTTTATGTTGAGGTGCTTGGGTCCTGAAGCATCGGCGGTGATGAATGGAAGATTGACATCGGTTTCCATGGATGTGGAAAGTTCCATTTTTGCTTTTTCAGCAGCCTCTTTGAGCCGCTGCAACGCCATTTTATCATTTCTTATATCGATGCCCTGATCTTTTTTGAATTCACTTGCAAGGTAATCGATTAGCCTTAAGTCGAAATCTTCACCGCCAAGATGGGTATCGCCATTTGTGGCCTTAACTTCAAAAACGCCTTCACCGATTTCTAGAATCGATACGTCAAACGTACCTCCTCCCAGATCAAAAACAGCTATTTTTTCTTCTTTTTTCTTGTCAAGACCATACGCCAGGGATGCAGCAGTAGGTTCATTGATAATCCTGAGCACATTGAGACCGGCAATCTTCCCGGCATCTTTGGTTGCCTGTCGCTGACTGTCATTAAAATAGGCAGGTACCGTAATCACGGCGTCTGTCACTTTTTCGCCAAGATATTCCTCTGCGGTGTGCTTGATGTTGGCCAGAATAAAGGATGATATTTCTGCAGGACTGTTCAATTTGCCCCTCAAGTTTATACGCAAATCGCCATTTTTAGCTTGTTCAATCTTGTAGGGAAGTATCTTGATATCATCCTGAACTTCTTTTGATGCATACTGTCGGCCAATAAGTCTTTTTACTGCAAAAACCGTATTCTCGGGGTTCGTAATGGCCTGCCGTTTTGCAATTTGACCCACCGACCTTTCCCCACTTTCTGAAACCGCGACAATGGAAGGGGTGGTACGTCCTCCTTCAGGGTTGGTAATAACTTTTGCATCACTACCTTCCATGACCGCTACACAGGAATTTGTGGTTCCCAAATCGATTCCAATGACTTTACCCATTTGTTTTCCTCCTAACATTTACGATAGTCTTTTTTATATGTTTCATTTTATTCTGTATGATCTTTTTTCTTCCGGTTTTCCGGTTTTTTAGAGACGACGACCATGGCAGGCCTCAGGAGTCTGTCATGTATCATGTATCCTTTTTGCAACTCCTTAACCACAGAATTTTCAGCATGCCTGTCTGTTTCTTCTTGCATGACGGCCTGGTGTAAACCGGGGTCAAAAGTATCTCCTATAGAGTCAAACCGCTTTACGCCGAATTGTTCCAATACTTTGAGTATCTCTTTAAGGGTCATATTGACACCTTCTACCATGGAGCTGTCAGTGTGTTTTTCATTATTTGAAGATTCGATGGCGCGGTCTAAATTATCAATTACCGGGAGCATGGCTTTTACAAAGCTTTCATTGGCAAATTTTCTGAAATCATTCATTTCGCGTGCAGCACGCTTTTTGTAGTTTTCAAACTCGGCAGATACCCTGAGCAAACGATCGTGGGTTTCTTTGGCCTCATTTTCAAGAGATTCAACCTTTTCCTCCATCTCTTTGAAAGGGTCAAGAGGCTCAGAGATGTCTTTTTCACTCAACTCATTTTTATTATTGTCTTTATCTTCTTTTCCGGTGTCTTCAACCTTGGTATGAACTTTGACTTCCTTTCCTTTTGCCATCAACGTTGTTATCTCCTGATTTTTTTTAATATTTACTGCTTGGCCGTTAAAGTTTTGCACCAATATTACGATGTCGCTAAAAAATAAGACTGTCTGGAATATTGTCAAGCCGGAAATAGGAATTTTATATTATAGGTTCGGGAATTTAGAGAACAAAAGAATGATGGGAAAAATCATGGGAAAAAGTCGGTTGTGCACCCCCTTTCGAATTCTTGCTGAAATATAACAAGCCAAAAAATTGACCGGGATCAACCACGACACAGACCGCATTACTTATCGCTGCTTCCTTCCGGACCTGACGAGGTTCGTAACCGTCTGTTGCGCGGCGGCCGATCAGATTGGCCTATAGGCTTCCAGGTTCAAACCCTTAAGGGGGAATTCAGCCCCGCATGAAGCGGATTTCGGGAAAAGGGCACCGCTAACTCCCCGCCTAGCACAACCGTTATCATAAATATAATCGATAAAGAATTTTTTCAAGATAAAAAAGGACTCGATTTTTTCACTTTAAGGAAGGATGGAACAATATTATAAGATGCGGCTTTTGTGTTTTTTATTGACAACCACAGACCACTATATCATAATTTGAAAGGATTTTGTATACATAAATCTCTGAAATATAATGCAATATTGGCAAATCGGACCGAGGGATTCAAACGCAGGAATATATATAATATTTCGAAGATTGAATCCCTTGACCCAACACGGGAATTAGGCTTGAGGGGAGGTTTTGAAACCACTTATAGCCATATCGGGATGGTAAACTTGAGTCAGTTATTACAAACTGTTGAAAAAACCATTGCAACTTATGGAATGCTTAAACCCAAAGATTCGGTGGTTATTGGCGTGTCCGGAGGACCTGATTCGGTTGCCCTGCTTCATGTTCTCTTCTTAATTGCGCCTCGTTTTTCTCTCAAACTGGGTGTTGCCCATTTAAATCACTGTCTTCGCAAGAATGATTCGGATAAAGATGCTCAGTTTGTTGAATTTCTGGCAAAAAAGTATGATTTGCCCTGTCACACGCATAAAAAAGATGTTTTAACGTATCAGATCGAAAACAAACTATCTTTAGAAGAAGCTGCCCGGTGTGTTCGCTATACCTTTTTAAACAACGTTGCGAACACAATGCAATACAACAAAATTGCAGTTGGGCACCATAGTGATGACAATGCAGAACTTATTTTGATGAATCTTTTTAGAGGAAGTGGAACACAGGGTCTTTCAGGTATACCTCCCGTAAGAGACCATAAGATTATCCGCCCGTTGATAAAGCTAAATCGATCTGAACTCATCGATTTTTTAAGTCAAAACAAATTAGAATATGTTTCTGACGCATCTAACACGGACACAAAGCACTTAAGGAACAGAGTGCGTCATGATTTAATTCCTTTGATAAAAGCAGCGTTCAATCCAAAAATTTCTGAAACACTAAACCGGCTTTCGTCAATTATACGATCAGAAGAAGAATGGATTGGCGATGTTGTTCATCCTTTTTATGAAAAGACCGTACTGGATGTTCAGGAAAATTGCATCATCCTTTCTGTTCCGATGCTTAATCGATACCACCTTGCACTGCAAAGGCGGATCATAAGAACGACCATTGAAAAAATAAAAGGGGACTTAAGGCGTATTCGGTTTGTCAATATCAATTCTGTCATCGGCCTTATAGATAAAAGATCGGCCTATGGAAAAGTGGACCTGCCTGACCGTATTAGAATTCAAAGAGACCGTGATGCGCTCCATGTGTTTAAAGCAAGACGTATGTCGTGCGGTGGGAGTGAAAAAGAGAGCCATTCAGACACATTTACGTTTGAATATCAAATCGAAAAACTTGAATCTGTGTTTATAAGAGAAATAGGCGCGACCATTAAATTTACTGAAATGCGTTTGAAAAAGGTATTTGATTATCGTTATGCTGGACAACACACCAGTTTTTTTGATAAGAATAGCTTAAGTTTTCCAATAGTAATAAGGAATTTCCGGCCGGGAGATGCTTTTAAACCATTGGGAGCAGGAGGAACGCAAAAGTTAAAAAAATTTTTTATTGACAAAAAAGTACCTCGAAGTGAACGAATAAAATGCCCCATACTATTGAGCCGAGGGAAAATAATCTGGGTGGTCGGCCATAGAATTGATGAGTCTGTTAAATTGATGCCTTCAACCAGAAATGTACTGAAAGTGGAACTTTTGCTTGCCTAATCAACAATGATGATTATTATTGATGCTTAATATTGATGGTTCCTTAATTGACTTTTAGGGGGGGGTAAAACTTTTGAATCCTTTTTACAAAAATCTGGCCTTATGGATAGTCATCACGTTGATGATGATCATGCTTTACAACCTTTTCAATCAACAGCATCTGGCTGAAACAAGCATCAGTTATACCGAATTTCTGACTATGGTGGAAAAGGAGCGTGTTTCTAGTGTCGTCATACAGGGTCACGAACTCTATGTCACAGATTCAAATCGTAATCGCTTCAAGGTATATGCACCCCAGGATAGTGATTTAATCAAAATCCTTAGGGATAAGGGTGTTACCATTACTGCCAAACCTGAGAGCGAATCGCCATGGTATATGTCTGTTCTGGTGTCGTGGTTTCCAATGATCGTACTGATCGGTGTATGGATATTTTTTATGCGCCAGATGCAGTCCGGCGGGGGAAAAGCCATGTCTTTTGGTAAGAGCCGGGCCCGTTTGCAGTCTGATCAATCGAAAAAAGTAACGTTTGAAGATGTTGCCGGTATCGATGAAGCCAAAGAAGAACTTGGCGAAATTATCGAGTTTTTAAGAGAACCTAAGAAATTCACTCGTCTCGGGGGAAGGATACCCAAAGGGGTGCTTTTGATGGGATCCCCCGGCACCGGAAAAACGCTCCTTGCACGGGCCATTGCAGGTGAAGCTGACGTTCCTTTTTTTCATATCAGTGGTTCAGATTTCGTAGAAATGTTTGTCGGCGTCGGAGCCTCTCGTGTCAGGGATTTGTTTGTTCAGGGCAAAAAGAATGCCCCATGCATTATATTCATCGATGAAATCGATGCTGTTGGAAGGCACAGAGGTGCCGGTCTCGGAGGGGGGCATGACGAAAGAGAACAGACCTTAAATCAGCTTTTGGTGGAAATGGACGGATTTGAATCCAACGAGGGCGTAATCCTTATTTCCGCCACCAACCGTCCTGATGTGCTTGACCCGGCCCTCTTGCGTCCCGGTCGTTTTGACCGTCAAGTGGTTGTTCCGTTGCCGGACA
The DNA here is from genome assembly GCA_963731025.1 of uncultured delta proteobacterium. Taxonomy (GTDB): domain Bacteria; phylum Desulfobacterota; class Desulfobacteria; order Desulfobacterales; family UBA11574; genus UBA11574. Next base: position 224,647 of record CAVSVL010000014.1, read on the forward strand.
TCCTGGGACGCGAGAAAATTCTTAAAGTTCATATGAAGAAAACGCCGATTGCACCTGATGTAAATCCTGTCGTACTGGCAAAGGGAACTCCCGGATTTTCGGGTGCTGACTTGGAAAACCTTGTCAATGAAGCGGCACTTTTAGGCGCCAAGAGAAATAAGGAAAAAATTGATATGATTGACCTGGAAGACGCCAAAGACAAGGTTTACATGGGATTGGAAAGAAAATCAAAAGTGATCAGGGAAGAAGACCGAAAAACAACGGCATATCATGAAGCAGGGCACGCCCTTGTGGCCCGCTTTTTGCCGGGCACTGATGCGGTGAATAAGATCACCATTATTCCAAGAGGACGCGCTGCAGGGATTACGTGGTTTTTGCCTGAAGAAAGCGATTTTAAATACAAGGATCAGCTTGAAAGTGAATTGTCCGTTGCTTTTGGCGGACGGGTTGCCGAAGAAATCGTTTTTAACCGTATCAGTACCGGTGCTGCTAACGATATTAAACAGGCAACCGATATTGCTCAAAAAATGATACGAAATTGGGGGATGAGTGATGAACTCGGTCCGATGTCGTATGCCAAAGAAGAAGACCACATCTTCCTTGGACGTGAAATTGCTCAGCACAGGGATTATTCTGAAGAAACCGCAAGAAAAATTGATGCTGAAGTCGATAAGCTGATTGAAAATGCGTATAAACGCGCTGGGAAAATTTTAAGAGAAAATTTAGATGTTCTTCATGCTTTATCGGATCGTTTGCTTGAAAAAGAAACCGTTATGGGTAAAGAGCTTGATGAACTCATACTGTCCATGAAACCCGGATTTGAGTTTCCATCAAAGACGCCAAAAAGCGAAGAGGCGGAAAACGAGAACCAAGAAGAAGTTAGCGCGGAAAAAATAGAACCCGAAGCAGAATCTGAAAGCGAGCAGGGGGCATCTTAACTCAAATTAACTACCTATTTGTTCATCTACTTTTCACCTAAAATGAGCGGTTCAAATAGTGAAAGGAATCGCTTAATTAGATTTCAATAAATTCTAAGAATCTATCTCAAATGAAAGCATACAGCCTTGCATGGGGCAAACACCGTCTTGATTTTGGTCAAAAAACCTGCATTATGGGTGTCTTGAATGTAACCCCGGATTCCTTTTCGGACGGCGGACAGTTTTTTACATTTAATGATGCAGTCGCTCAAGGGTATAAACTATTTGAAAACGGTGCGGACATCCTTGATATCGGTGGTGAATCTACACGACCATTTTCAGATCCGGTATCTGAAGAAGAAGAAATTCTGCGGGTTGTTCCCGTGATTGAAACGCTTTCAAAACGCATACCGATTCCCATTTCCATTGATACAACCAAATCTGGTGTGGCCGAACAGGCCATCAAAGCCGGTGCTTCAATGATAAATGACGTATCGTCCCTGAGTTTCGATCCGGAAATGGCAGATGTTGCGGTACATTACGGGGTTCCGGTAATTTTTATGCATATGCTTGGAAACCCAAAAACCATGCAGGTTGAACCCTTTTATGATGACCTCATCAATGAAATCAAAACATTCCTTGATAATGCAATAGATCTGGCTGTAAATAAAGGGCTTTCAAGATCAAAAATTATCATTGATCCCGGGATCGGTTTTGGAAAAACCGTCGGGCATAATCTTTTATTAATTCAGCGATTACATGAATTTAAAACTCTGAAAGTCCCCATTATGATTGGGACTTCAAGAAAGGCATTTATTCGACATCTTCTTAAAGATAATACTGTTGAAGATATCAATACCGATTCGGCGATGGTAGAGAGCGGAACCCAGGCTTCAGTTGCTGCTGCTATTTTGAATGGTGCCCATATCGTTCGGGTCCACAATGTTGCCAATACTCGTGTCACCGTAAGAGTAATAGATGCCATAAAAAACGCACAAAATTTTTAAAGGATTTATCCTATTGATTATTTTCTTGAAATTTTAATCAATGATCTTATTTAACAACTTGCGATGACCAACCCTAGTGCGTTATCAATTTTAAATTATCGAAATCTGGCAGGTTTAATCCTGTTTTTCTTTATTGGGATTGGCATATTTTTCTTATGGCCCTATGCATCCATCCAGGAAGCCGATATATTCATTCCGGTAGACACAGAACAAATTCCTGAAGGATTGATTATAACAAACGGCCCCTTCACCGGCATAGAGGTGCATGTCCGCGGTCCGAAGTCAATCCTACGTGCCCTTTCTGATTTAAAGATACAATATACGATTGATCTGTCCGGAGTAAAAATCGGGGTTAATGTTATACCCGTACATCAGGTTCGGATTCCACTCCCTGACGGGATTTCAATTTTAAAAATAAATCCCGACTCGATAACCGTTAAAGTGGAAAATGAAATTAAAAAAAAGCTTCCCGTCAACATTTCTCTAACCGGAAAGCCGGCCAAAGGATTTATGGTTGTTGGTGCAAAAGCCAGACCCATGTCGGTGATTTTGCGAGGATCTGAAAATACGCTGAGCAATATGAATAAGGTTTCAACAAAACCCATTAATATAAAAGGATTATCCAGGTCTTTCAAGAAAGAGGTGGCGCTGGACCTTTTGGAAAATCTCAAGCTCGTTGATTCTTCGAAAATTATTCTTGCAAACGTGGTTATAAAGGAACAACTGACAACCAAAACGTTCGATAATATTCCCGTTCAGGGAGATGGGGGGCTGTATGTATACCGTATAACGCCGCCGACAATAACGATAAAAGTTAAAGGGCCTGTTAATATGATCGAAAAACTTTATGAGGGTAACGGGATTCAAGTATATGTAGACCTTAAAGGATTGACACCGGGGGTTTATAATAAGCGTGCAACCATAACATTACCCGTTAAAACCACACTGATCGATGCAAAACCTGAAAGTTTTAAAGTCAAAATTATTGACCAAAAAAGAATTCGTTAAAAAAGGATTTTGTCCTATGCTCCTTGTTATTGATGTTGGTAATACAAATATGGTCATCGGCGTTTATGACGACAAACATCTCGTTCAAAATTGGCGACTTCGAACTGAACGGCGTACGACCGAAGATGAGTTTAATATTCTTGCCCGCAATCTTTTTTCCGAAGGCAGTATCAATTCTATAAATATCCACAAAACAATTATTTCTTGTGTCGTTCCACCCATGGTTACCATTCTGGATTCTTTCTGTCGCAAATATCTTGGACATACACCCCATTGGGTGGATGCCAGGTCTGCTCCGAAACTGCCGATACGATATAAAAACCCATCAGAAGTCGGGGCAGACAGGATCGTTAATGCGGTTGCAGCCTTCCATAAATACCAAACGAGCTTAATTGTAATAGATTTTGGAACGGCAACAACCTTTGATGCTATTTCTGAAAAAGGGGAATACTTAGGTGGTGCAATCAGTCCCGGCATCATGATTTCTTCTGAAGCGCTTTTTATAAAAGCATCAAGACTTCCCAGAGTCGAGATCTTTATCCCCCCCCAAAGCGTGATCGGCAAAGATACCGCAAGCAGTATCAAAGCAGGAATTATCTACGGATATGCAGGTCTTGTCGATGGAATGGTCAAGCGTATGAGGGATGAAATGGGTACGGATCCCCAAATCATCGCTACGGGTGGTCTGGCAAATCTTATGTGTCAGGTATCTGAGACAATAGAGGTTGTTGAACCGAACTTGACGCTGGAGGGGCTTAGGATTATCAGCAACACTATTTACACTGAAGACAACTGAACATTAATCGAGTTCCATTGCTGCTTCTATCTCTTCGATTTGTAAAATAAGATCCTTTTTTTCGTCTTCATTCAGGTTTTCTTGTTTAAGACGCTGCCTGAGGCTCACAAGAATCATTTCAGTCCGATAGTCTGTGCACGTATATTTCATCAGTGATTGGCTTTATGTTTGGGATTTGTTTGTTATGCGATACAATTTAAGGCGTTAGACCCTGCCGGTTTTAATAAGCGCCCGCTTATAAACACGATAAAAATCCTCATATTCGGCGATACCGCGTCTAAGGATTTTTTCGATTTCATCAATGTTTTTCAGATTGACAATCAGGTTAACGCTTTTGTTAAAAGCTGCCATACTGTCCATGGTGCGGTAACGGTCCGTAAGGAGTGTCACAAAAATGTTTCGTCGGATGGACATGTTGAGGCGGTCCAGATATTTGTGGACAGGGTTCATATCCGGACTTTGGGTGCCGAACCTCTCGTTTAGCACCACCATGTCAAAAACATGAAATCGCATTTGCTTTAGCGCATCTTTGGGCAACTGGGGGGTGGTGATATGATAGTCCATATTATATAAAGCCGTTTTGATCTTCGTTTGTAAGGCAGCATCGGGCTCGCACAAGAGGGCGGTTTTCACACCCTCTTCCACGAAGTCAAAAGGTTTGTCCGAAGCATCGTAGGTATCGGCGTCAACTTCATCAATAATCGTTTTTTCCTTTTCCGGTTTGGGGTTGTCTAATGGGTTCGAATGGGTATCTGATGAAGAGACCTTGTCAGAGCGTGCATCGACAACGACCTTGGTGTCACACTGCGGACAAGTAATTGAAAACATTTGTCCTTTAGGAATCTTTTCGTCCGGTATTTTAAACTTACTCCGGCAGTTTTCGCATGAAATGTTCATTATTTTTGCCTTTATCGATACGTTACGGATAAAAAATCGGCAGGACTCGATTAACGCGAAGTCTTGCCATATTCATGATCAACCTTTAAATCCTCGATGTCCGTTGTGGTTTCTCCTCGGGTAGTTTTGATGGTGTCAATGCCTCGGCCCAGCACGTCCTTTCGAGATGCATAAGCCATTGCGGTTTCCTGGGTAATGATGCCTTTTTCATACAGCCCCAAGATATAATCGTCAAAGGTTACCATGCCGAACGCTTTTCCAGCCTGGATAATTTCATAAAATGTTTTACCTTCTGATTCTCCATGTAAAATCGAATCTTTAACGCGAAGATTGGTACGCAAAATTTCAAAAACGGCAACCCGTCCGCCACCCACTTTGGGAAGAAGCCTCTGGCACACGATCCATCGGATTGAATCGGCGATTCGAGTGCGTATCTGATTTTCTTCTTCTGTGGGAAACATACCGAGGATTCTGTTGATGGTCTGTCCGGCATCCAGGGTATGTAACGTACTTAAAACCAGATGGCCGGTCTCAGCCGCACTCATACCGATCTCCAGTGATTCTCTGTCGCGCATCTCACCCACCAATATCACTTTGGGCGCCTGTCGAAGGGCTGCTCTTAAGCCAATGGAAAAAGAGTTGAAATCCTCTCCCAGCTCCCGCTGGTTAAACGTGGCTTTTTTATGTGGGTGATCGTATTCCACCGGGTCTTCAAGGGTGACGATATGAACCGATCTAACATCATTAATTTCATTGAGTATGGCAGCCAGCGAAGTCGATTTTCCGCTGCCCGTGGCACCGGTAACCAAGATAAAACCGTTTTGTTCTTTAGCCATTTCAAAAAAGGCATCAGGAAGACCCAATTCCTGGCAGGTGGGTATTTTGGGGGAAAGCTTACGCAAGACAACAGAATAATTACCCCGCTGGGAAAAAATATTGACTCTAAAGCGTGCCTTTCCGGGAAGTTCATAGGATGAATCGCACGATCCTTCAAGTAAAAGCGTTTCGGTGAGCCTCTGGCTCTGGTTGATCAGGTTGAGAGCGAAAATTTCAGATTGAAAAGGGGTGATTTCATCAAACTTAGGCTCAAGATCCACATTAGCGAGAACGCCCGAAGTTTCAACCTGAAATGGTTTTCCAACGGTAATATTCAGATCGGAAACATTGTCATGTGAATCCAGCATTCTCGCAAGTAGATGATCAATTTCTTGTTTTTTCAAAATATAACCTCACGATGTTGCTAGGCCTCGGTAAAATCGGCCGGCGGATTTTTTATAAAATTTCTGAATTTTCCCTTGTCATTGGCTTTAAGGTAGGCATCATCGGCACTTATCCACCCTTTTTCATACAATGCCATAATGGCATCATCCAAAAGCACCATGCCGTATTTCTTTCCTGTTTGAATGACCGAAGGAATCTGATGTGTTTTTCCTTCACGGATTAGATTTCGGGCTGCCGGTGTCGCAATCAATATTTCCAAGGCAACACAAAGGGCTTTTTTATCGATTCTTTTAAACAAAACTTGTGAGATAACCGCCCGAATTCCATCAGATAGGGTTGAACGGATCTGTGCCTGTTCGGTGGCAGGAAAAACCTCGATGATACGATCAATGGTTTTCGGTGCACTCATGGTATGCAACGTGCCAAAAACAAGGTGTCCGGTAGATGCGGCTTCTATGGCGAGCGATATGGTTTCAAGGTCCCGCATTTCCCCCACCAGAATGATATCCGGGTCTTCTCTTAAGGCACCCCTTAATGCTGCACTAAATGACTTGGTATGGATACCCACCTCACGATGGTTTATGATACACCCTTTACTTTGGTGTACAAATTCGATGGGATCTTCGACAGTGATGATGTGGTCTTTTCGGGTTCGGTTGGCAACATCGACAATGGCGGCCAGCGTCGTCGATTTGCCGCTTCCTGTAGGTCCGGTGACCAGAACCAGTCCCCTGGGAAGTGAAGCCAGTTTGGATATTACATCCGGAAGGCCCAGTTGTTCAGCGGTCATGATTTCTTCAGGAATTTGCCTGAAAACGGCGGCACAACCATTCTTTTGCATAAAGAAATTTGACCGGTACCTGGCGACTCCGGGTATTTCATAGCCAAAGTCAATATCACCGTCTTCTTCAAACTGCTTGATTTTAGTATCGGGTGCAATTTCATAAAGCATCGCTTTCAGTTCGTCATTATCAAGGACTTTATATTTGATCCGTTCCATGTCTCCCCTGATACGAAGTGCGGGTGGTTGTCCGGACACAAGATGGAGATCAGAGGCTCCCTGCTCGTGCATCAATTTGAAAAACGCATCAATTTTTGCCATATCAATCTACCTGTTTATTCAGACTGCCTAAAAATTTTTAGTTTGCCATCTTCTTCTTCCCTGATGATAGCTTCCTCTTTTCCAATTTCAAGGAGTTTGGAATGACCCTCGATAACGGATCGGATTTGAACCTCAATCTGCGATCGTTGTCGCCTCAACTCTGCTATATCTTCATGAAGTTGTGAAAGTCTGTTTTGCGCTCTACTGAGAATTTTTTCTGCTTTAACTTCTGCTTCAGCGACAACCAATTCCGCTGATTTTCTGGCATTTTCCTTCATTTGTTCCAAAACTTTTTGAGAATTCAGCATGGCACGTTTAAAACTGTCTTCGCGCTCTCTATATCCCTGAGCCTCGAGCTGAAGCCGTTTGATTTCTTGATTTAAGCGGCTATTTTCACTTTGAAGTGATTCGAAGGCATCTGCCATTTGTTCAAGAAATGTATCGACCTCCCGTACATCAAAGCCTCTAAACTTCATTTTAAACTGCTGTTGTTGAATATCAAGGGGTGTCATTTTCATCAGAGATCACCCTCCTTTTTTTACTACATAAAAGTTATGGACAGCCTCAATAGACTGTTTACGACAAAATTTTGTAAAAATATCACACCTAAAATAACGATGATCGGTGAAAAATCGATCCCGCCGAAATTGACGGGGATTTTTGCTCGGATTCGATACAGCACCGGTTCGGTTACATTATGGATAAAGCGGACAATTGGATTATAAGGGTCTGGATTTACCCAGGAAAGTATCGCCCGAGCGATCACGATCCACATATAAAAGGTAAGAACGTAATGGAGAATTATTGCAACAGCCTTTATAAAATTACCAATGATAAACATATCAACAATGTGCTTTCGTTCTTTTGATTCATGGGATTAAGAAACGCGAAGGTTTCTTATCCAGTCATTTTTTTGACTCTTTTAAGAAATTATAAATTTTAGTTTCTCTGAAATCAGATCTTTTTTAGAAAATAAATGATATATTAGCAATAAGTCAAGATATTTCAGGCAAAATCGTTGACACACCAAATAATCTAACGATAAAAGTATATTGTGATTTTTTAGCTTTATAAGATTTGGGCAATTTTGCCACAGCCGGCACAGCCCTTAATCCGCTTGCTTTTAAATCCTTTTGTATGTCAACCGAACTCATTTTTAGAAAGCAATTATTATGCCATAATATCTATAAAATTATTTTCTTAGAGACTAACACATTTAAGGAGGAATAAAATTCATGTTAAAAGATAAAAAAATCAGCATCATCGGATCCGGAAATATGGGAGAAGCCCTTGTCAGCGGACTCATTACTTCGGGATCATCCAAGCCAGAAAACATCATTTGCACAGATATTCGGATGAACAAGCTAGAATCCGTTGCAAAAAAATATGGTGTGGTTACACTGACCGAAAACATCAAAGCTGTAGAATTTTCTGATATTATTATATATGCAGTTAAACCCCAAATTATCGCATCGGTATTAAAAGAAACAGCATCTTGTCTGGACATGTCCAAGCTCATCATTTCCATTGCTGCAGGCGTGCCTCTGGCGGCCATCGAATCGTGTCTTAAAAAGGAATTACGTCTTATTCGTGTTATGCCCAACATTGCCGCATTTGTAAAAGAGAGCGCGTCGGTGATTGCCGCCGGCTCAAATGCCACCAAGGAAGACATTGATCTTTCTATGGCGATTTTCGACTCCATGGGCAAAAGCATTTTTCTAAAGGAAAATATCCTTATGGATGCCATTACGGGCTTGAGTGGAAGCGGACCTGCATATATCTTTTTAATTGTCGATGCGTTGGCTGATGCCGGTGTCAAGGTGGGACTGTCAAGGGAAGATTCGCTTTTTCTTTCAACCCAAACTATTTTGGGGGCTGCAAAATTGTTGATGGAGACCAAAGAACATCCGGGCAGGCTAAAGGATATGGTTACATCACCGGGTGGAACCGCCATTGCCGGAATTCATACGCTTGAAAAAGGAGGGCTTCGAACCACCCTCATCAATGCAGTGGAAGTGGCTACCCAGCGATCCAAAGAACTGGGGGAAATCGTTACACGAAATTTTGCCAATAACGGGTGTTAAAAATTAGGATTGATATGATAACGGAATATAAAATTGAAGCGATAAAGACATTTGATTACAACAGGCCGGTTATTGACAAAGGTTATGTCAATCAAACCCTTTTGATTGACATTTCTAACTCGGATATTTCCATTCATCCGGTGACCGAAAAAATGAAGAAAGTATTTATTGGCGGCAAGGGATTTGATCTCTGGCTGTTATGGAATGCTGTCAAAGGGACAACGAAATGGTCTGATCCTGATAATGCCATATGTATTGCTTCGGGCCCCATGGGTGGAACTCCCGTATATCCGGGCTCGGGCAAAAGTATTGTCACCACGATTTCGCCGTTAACCGGAAGCGTAATAGATTCCAATGTGGGTGGATATTTTGGTCCTTATCTTAAATTTTCCGGATTTGATGCGCTTCAAATCAGAGGAAAGGCCAAAACGGATGTTGTTGTTCTCATCGACGGCGTTGATGAAAAAATACAAATTTTTAAAACATCCGGATTGCCGGATGATTCATATGCGCTTTCATCCCTATTAACAGAACATTTTGCCCAGGGAAAACCCCGGCATATTTCTGTTGTTTCCACGGGACCGGGCGCGAAGCACACGCTCATGGGCTGTCTGAATTTTACATGGTATGATTTAAAGCGAAAGCGATCACGATACAAACAGGCCGGGCGCGGCGGCATCGGCAGTGTCTTTGCAGATAAGTGTATTAAAGCCGTTGTGGCACGATGGGATAAGGTTACAGCAGATACAAATAATCCTTCAGATAAGATTACATTAAAAGAAGTTGGGAAAAAACACTCCAGGGAAATTGTGGATCTTGATCCCAAACAAAATGAAATGGCTAAAATCGGCACCACCCATCTGGTCACGATTATGAATGATTTCGATTTACTGCCCACCCATAATTTTCAATATGGGCAGCACCCGGAAGCCGTTAATGTCGGTCAAGAGGTGTACAGACGTATCTTTGATACGGGCTATGATGGATGCTGGATGGGATGCACGGTGGCCTGCTCTCATGGTGTCAAGGACTTTGTTCCGCTGACGGGACCTTACAGAGGAGAAAAAGTTTTTGTGGACGGTCCCGAATATGAAACCATTGCCGGCTGTGGTTCTAATCTGGGTATCTTTGATCCCCATACCGTTATTGAGATGAATTTTTACTGTGATGCCTATGGCCTTGACACGATTTCTGTGGGGACAAGTATTGCATTTGCAATGGAATGCTTTGCAATGGATTTGATTAACAAAACCCATACCGGCGGAATAAATCTTTCCTTTGGCAATCGGGCGGCTGCACTGGAGATGGTTCACCAAATGGCTCAAGGTGATGGTTTTGGCCATGTCGTGGGGCGAGGGGTTCGCGCAATGAAGTCGATTTTTGCGCAAGATTATAAGGCTGATCCAAATATCATGCAAGATATCGGAATGGAAGCAAAGGGTTTGGAGTTTTCCGAATATATGACCAAAGAATCGCTTGCCCAACAAGGGGGATATGGTCTTGCACTCAAGGGGCCACAACATGATGAAGCTTGGTTGATTTTTCTCGATATGGTACATAATTTTATGCCTTCCTTTGAGCAAAAAGCAGAGGCGCTTCATTGGTTTCCAATGTTTAGAACATGGTTTGGTCTGTGCGGACTGTGCAAACTTCCATGGAACGATATCGTCCCTGAAGACAATAAAGATACCCAGGAGCCGGCAAAGGTCATGAAACACGTCAAATGGTATGCTGAATATTACACGGCGGTTACCGGAAGACATACGACTCCCGACGGTCTTATTCGAATGAGCGAAGCGGTTTACAATTTCCAGCGTATATTCAATCTTAAAATGGGTTTCGGAACACGCAAACATGACAATATCCCCTATCGTGCAGTGGGGCCTGTCAAACCGGTTGAATATGAATCACGACGCGAACGTTATGACAAAGAACTGGTTGAGAAGCATCATGTCGATATTACAGACATGAGCACGGAAGATAAAATCAGGACCCTGCGTAAATTTCGTGAGTCACTGTATGAACAACTCAAGGATGCGGTGTATAAACGTCGGGGATGGACTTCAAACGGGATTCCGACCATTGACACCGTGACGCGCCTGGGTATCGATTTCCCTGAGGTTTTGGAACTGCTTAATACGAAATTAGGTGATGATCAGGGTTAACGGCAAACAACAGTTATGGTATGAAGGAATGACCGTTAAAGATCTGCTTGCGGATCTTGAAGATTCGCATCACTATGCGGTGATACGCATTAACGATAAATATGTTTCCAGACCTTATTTTGAAAAGACGCTGATCTCCGATAACTCAGAGGTGTTTCTCATTTCCCTGATTGCAGGAGGCTAATGTTCACTCAAACCGTTTCATTTCCGGCTGCCTTTGTTGCCGGAGTTCTATCTTTTTTTTCCCCTTGTGTGCTGCCTCTGATACCCGCATACTTTACCTTTATTACGGGATTTTCAATAGAGGAGTTGACAGAAAAATACAATTCAGAAATCAGGAAAAAAGTATTTCTTTCAACCTTTCTGTTCGTTTTGGGGTTTTCTCTGGTTTTTATTTTGATGGGTGCTTCAGCCTCCTATCTCGGCGGCTTGATGTATACGTATAAAAAATTAATAAGGATCATCGGTGGTATTTTAATTATTATTTTAGGAATTCATTTAACCGGCATCATTCGTATCCCCGGGCTTGATTTTGAAAAGCGGATTACTCTGGAAAAGAAGCCCTTGCATTTCTTGGGAACGCTGATCATCGGAATGGCCTTTGGTGCCGGCTGGAGCCCATGTATCGGGCCTTTACTCGGCTCAATCCTCATTGTTGCCGGCAGCCAGGAAACGGTGTGGCAGGGCGTTATACTTCTTGGCATCTATTCAGCCGGACTGGCCATACCTTTTATTATTATTTCTATTTTTATCAATTTCCTGTTAACTTTCATTAAAAAAGCTTCAAAAGTTTTGAAATACGTCAATGTGGTGGCCGGCGTGGTTTTGATTATTGTGGGACTGATCCTTGTAAGCAACAAACTATACGTATTTAGCGGATAGATATGATAACATTTATGAATCGAAAATCACTGGTCTTGCTTTTTGGCCTCATCTTTTGTTTTCAGAATTTGGCGTTTGCCCAGAATGCAACGTTAACAAATATCATTGTTACTAACACACGGGATGATCTACTGGTCTATCTTAATGTTGAAGGTGCTTTTACAGAAAAGATGAAAAAGGCGATCTCAAGTGGTGTTTCCACGACCTTTTCATATTACTTAAGCTTTTATAAAGTTCGCAATCTATGGTTTGACAATAATATAGAGGATATAAAAGTTACAAATACGATTAAATACAATAATCTGAAAGAAGAGTATATTGTAACACGCTCTTGGGAAAAAAGCGGGCCGCATGTGACAAAATCTTTCGATGAAGCCCAAAAGCTGATGAGTGAAATTGACAGCTTAAAAATTGTCCCTTTGAAACAACTGGAAAAAGGTGCGCATTATCAATTAAGAGCTAAGGCGGAACTTAGCAAAGTTACCCTTCCTTTTTATCTGCATTATGTCTTGTTTTTTGTTTCTCTGTGGGATTTTGAAACCGATTGGTATACCGTAGATTTCATTTATTAAAACAAATAGTTGAAATGAATAATAGACGAAAAAAAAAGACAGCATCTTTTATTTCAGAACAAGAGATGAAAAGACGAAAGCGGGAAATCATTATTAGCATTGTCATCATTGCTGTGGTTGCCCTGCTGACGTTTGTTGAAAACAGAGTTATTCATTTTGGTGCCGACATCCCTGTTTCCAATACCATCTTGATGTTTATATTGATAAATATCAATTTATTATTACTTCTCTTGTTAATATTTCTTGTTTTCAGAAACCTGGTAAAGCTACTTTATGATAGAAAACGAAAAGTCATGGGAACCCGGCTGCGAACAAGACTTGTGGTCGCTTTCATAGCCCTTTCACTTTTGCCGACCATTGTACTTTTTTTCTTTTCCATCAACTTCATCACAACGAGCATTGAGTTCTGGTTTAACGTTCCCGTTGAACAGGCCCTTGAAAATTCATTAGACGTCGGGAGAAGCATATATTGGCATACCGAAGAAAGAAGCCGTTTTTTTATGGAAAGAATCTCGTATCAGATAACAACAAAAAAACTTTTGGATACGAACAACAAAAAAGCACTTTCCCGTTATGTACAGGTCGTCCAGCGTGAGTTTGATTTTAATGCCATAGAAATTTATGCAGACAATGCAACACGTATTACATTCGCCCTTGCTCCGGAACTGGAAGACAAGCCTTTTGACGTCATTTCTGCTAATAATCTTCAAAAAGAAATACCGTCAAAAGGTGTCAGGACGATTTCCGAAAAAATTCCTTCCGGTGAACTTATCAGAACCATCGGTACGATTCCTTTTGCCTCAAAGACCACCAATGCCCAGGCCTTTATTGTGATAGCCAGGCTGATGCCTCCGGAGCTTGCCAAAAAAATGTCATCAATTTCAAGGGGATTTGAAGAATATCAGCAGATAAAACTTCTTAAAAAACCGATTCAGGCGACCTACTACATCACGCTATCAATTGTCGCCTTATTGGTGGTGTTTTGTTCAGTATGGTTTGGCTTCTACATGGCCAAAACGATTTCCATACCCATCAGGGTACTTGCTGAAGGAATCCTTAGAGTCAAAGAAGGGGATTTAAGTGTTAATATCGCCATGGTGGCTGATGATGAAATTGGAACTCTTGTGGATTCGTTCAATAAAATGACAAGGGATTTGCGTATTGGAAGGGATCAACTCGAACTTTCTGCTCGTTTGCTTCGAGAACAGAATGTTGAAATAGAAAAAAGAAGACAATACATGGAAATTGTTTTGAAAAATGTTTCTGCCGGCGTCATCACACTCGATGCCGGCGGATTTATTACCACCATGAACAAATCGGCTGAAAAGATGCTGAATCTTAAATCGGAACATATCCTTCAGAAAAGCTATAAAAAACTTCTCGATGGACAACTTTTAGAACTTGCCGAAGATGTCATGGAAAATCTTAAATCATCACGGAATGATGCCGCAGAATTGCCGTTAAAACTGGCCATAGATGGAAGACCGATGAGTTTTATCATGCATGTAAATGCCCTGAAAGACGATGCAGGTCAGCATATGGGCATGGTTATGGTATTTGATGATTTGACCGAACTCGAGAAAGCTCAGCGTATGGCTGCCTGGCGTGAAGTTGCCCGGCGAATTGCCCATGAAGTCAAAAATCCACTAACCCCCATATCGCTTTCGGCTCAACGCCTTAAACGGAAATATTCAGATTACATCAAAGAGCCTGTTTTTGATGAGTGTACCCAAACCATCACCGATCACGTTGAACTGATTCGAAATCTTGTGGACGAGTTTTCTTCCTTTGCAAGATTCCCCACAGCAAATCCGAAACCCGATGATCTGCCGCCTATCATTGAAGATACCCTGGCACTGTATAAGGAAGGACATCCTCGAATTAATTTTGAGTTTAATGTTACAGATGATATTCCTGTTCTTGATTTAGATCGGCAGCAGATAAAGCAGGCGATGATTAATCTTGTGGATAATGCCATCGGTTCCATAAGGAATGAAGGCCGCATAATGATATCTTTGGCCCATGATCCAATTCTTAAAATCGTACGAATTGAGATTGCTGATAATGGGGTGGGTATTTCCGATGAAGGTAAAACGCGTCTTTTTGAACCCTATTTTTCGACCAAAAAGACCGGTATGGGTTTAGGGCTTACCATTGTGAGCACCATTATCGCTGATCATAACGGAATGATACGCGTTCAGGACAATAAACCTAAGGGCGCTAAATTTGTTATCGAACTACCGGTGTGATAAAGAACGCATTGAAAATATGTTGAATCGAGGTTAATTCGTTTCGGATCAAAAAGGAGTTTATACCATGTATCCTTCTATTTTAATTGTAGATGATGAACCTTCCATACTTCAGTCTTTAGGCGGACTCCTTTCAGATGAAGGTTTTGAGGTCACAACTGCCGCCAATGGGTATGAGGCATTAAAAATCGTTGATACCGAATCGCCGGATCTTGTATTGCTCGATATCTGGATGCCGGGCATCGACGGTATCGAAACATTAAAGGAAATAAAGAAAGACAATCCCCACATTCAGGTTATCATCATATCCGGGCACGGGACGATAGAAACTGCCGTAAAGGCCACAAAACTCGGTGCATTCGACTTGATCGAAAAACCGCTTTCAATTGATAAAGTTATTGTGGCAATTAACAATGCATTGAATTTCAGGAGACTTGAAGAAGAAAATAAATATTTGCGTAAAAAAACTTTGGAAAAACACTCCATCACCGGAAACAGCCTTCCAATTCAAGAACTGAAAAAACAGATTGCCGTAACAGCTCCCACAGAGGCATGGGTACTGATTACCGGAGAGAATGGCACAGGAAAAGAACTGGTTGCACGCACCATACACCAGCTCAGCTCAAGGGTGGATTATCCGCTGATAGACGTTCACTGCGCGTCTATTCCCGAAGAACTCATTGAAATCGAACTGTTTGGGCAAGAAAAGGGTGCCTTTGCCGAATCAAGCACGAAAAAAATAGGGAAATTCGAACTGGCGAATAAAGGTACCCTTTTTCTGGATGAAATCGGCGATATGAGCTTAAAGTCTCAGTCTAAGATACTCCGAGTTCTTCAGGAACAGCAATTCCAGAGGGTTGGCGGAAGCAGGACATTAAGCATCAATGTTCGGGTCATTGCATCCAGCAATAAGGACCTTGAAAAAGAGATTGAAAAGGGCACTTTCAGAGAAGATATCTACTACAGATTGAATGTCATACCCATTGAAGTACCCCCCTTAAGAAACCGTGTCGAAGACATTCCACAGCTTATGGAAATATTTTTCGATGAATGTGCCAAACAAAATCGGAGCAAAAAAAAGGTCGTAACCCAGAATGTTTTCGATCTTTTATTAAATTATTCATGGCCAGGAAATGTCAGGGAACTGAAAAATCTGGTTGAGCGGCTGACGATCATGACAGATAAAGATGTTATTGATGAACATGATTTGCCGTCTCCCTATCATCCGAAAGCAAAAGATGATATTGCCTCGGTTGAAGCCCAGCTTTTTTTGAGTAATTCCATAAAGGAAGCCAGGGAGATATTTGAAAAAGAATTTATCAAAAGAAAACTGATTCAGCACAGCAACAATGTTACTAAAACTGCTGAAGCCATCGGGGTCCAACGGAGTCATCTGTATAAGAAGCTTAAAAAACTAAATCTTACCGATGTCTTGGATGCAACATCCTAAATCAATAATTATGGGCTTGAGAATCATCGCCGGCGCTCTGAAAGGTAAAAGGTTGTATTCGGTCCGTAATATGTCGATTCGTCCGACTGCCGACAGATTACGAGAATCAATATTTAATATTCTTTCCCAACGTGTTCTGAATGCAGTGGTGCTGGATCTGTTTGCAGGGACAGGCGCTTTGGGCATCGAAGCCCTAAGCAGAGGCGCTGAAACGGTTGTATTTGTAGATAATAGAAAAGGAGCCCTATCTGTATTAAGGAGAAACATTGATTCATGTCTGCTTGATCAAAAGGCCAATGTTGTCAAATGGAATATTAGACAAAACTTAAATTGCATAAGATCACAAAAACACCATTTTGATCTTATCTTTTTAGATCCTCCGTACGACAAAAACTTGATAAAACCGACATTGTTCAATCTTGACAAAAGTCATTCTTTGAAAAAAGGCGCCTGTATTGTGGTTGAACACTCTCTTTTTGAGCCGATTCCAACAGATCTTTTTGCATTTGATCTTTTAGATCAGAGAAAATATGGAAAAACGCTTGTTTCATTCTTAAACTATGTGATATGAATCCGTTTTTGTTAAATTTGAATTCCCCATTTTATTTGGGAAAAAATATAAAAACCAAAAGGATGGTTAGTAAATGCAAAAAATAGCCATATATCCAGGATCCTTTGATCCGGTGACAAACGGTCATGTTGATATTGCACAAAGAGGGCTTAAAATTTTTGATAAAATCATCGTAGCCATACTGCATAACCCGGTAAAGAAATTTCTGTTTTCCGTTGAAGAACGGATAGAGATGCTTGAATCGAGTTTTGAAGCCTATCCGAATATTGAGGTTGAAACTTTTGACGGGCTTCTTGTGGAATATGCATCCAAGAAAGGATCTATTGCCATACTTCGGGGGATGCGCGCGGTTTCGGATTTTGAATATGAATTTCAGCTGGCACTCATGAATCGAAGATTAAAGAGAGAGGTTCAGACCGTCTTTCTCATGACCGGTCTGCGATGGATCTTTACCAGTTCTTCCATAATCAAAGAGGCAGCACAATTTGGTGGTGATATCAAAACCATGGTGCCGCCTATTGTCAACCAGAAATTAAAGGAAAAATTCGGTCTCAATTCTTAAACAGGTCCGCAACGCTGTAATTGGGCGTTAGATGTGTTATTGAGATGGCTTGTAGCAACATTTTTTGTTTGCTCATTACCATGGGCCTTCGTATAAGTTGAGGGATATTCCTTTTTGGGCGTTTTTGCTTCAAAATGGCGCTCATATTCTGTTCTTTTGCCCCATTTTAAAGTTATCGCTGCTTTCATCGTCTCACATGCACTTAAAGAAAATATAAAGAAAACAATACTTAAAAGAAGTATCACTCTTTTTAAAACGCGGTTGTTCATATGTATGCTCCATTTATAATTTTAAACTAATTTAATTAGATGCAAGAATTGAACCAGGTGGATAATAAAGAAAATCTGTTTTAATTATGAATGGTTAGCTCAACTGTCGAAGTCGTTTGATTAATATGGTGTGACAAATATCGTCGAATTGTGTGACAAAAATTAGAGCCCATCCATGACTATATGCCGGTTTTTGTCAAGATAAAGCGAACAGCCAAAAACGTAGTGATAAATAGAGCCACACTGCCGAGTAGATTGAGCAACCAACCGTTGCGATGCTCTTTGGCCCAGCTCTTCTGATTGAGGAAAAAGAGTAGAATAAATACCACTAAGGGTGTACCGCAGAGCCCGAGCGCCAGCATGACCACCAGCAAGATCAAAAAACTGCCCTTTACCAACGGACCGATAAGGCTAATCAGGCATCCCAAAAGAACGACGACTTTAAACCGGGTATCACGAACGCTGATTTCCCATTTCATTTTATCGGCGATGAAATAACCGGCAGCCAGATAAGTTGGCGTGATCGTCGAGAAAACCGCAGCCCAGAACCCACCAAGGAAAATCCCATGGGCATAAACGCCCAAAACCGGTTTGAGCGGTCTGGCAAGGTCAAAGGCTGTTCTAACTTCGATGCCGTTAGGGTGCAAAACCGCGGCTGCCGCTATGAAAATAGTAACACTGTAAATACCGAAGGCGATGAACATAGACAGAAATGTGTCTGTCCAAGCCAGACCGATGTCGTCTGTTCCCCAGTTTCGGGCGTTTACATTATACGTATGCATGGCGATGATAGTAATGTGAACGGCGCCACCCATAATTCCAGCCATCATCAGTGCTTCTCGTGAACCACCGATAAATGTTGGGATAAGTCCTCTGGCCATTCCGCTCAGATCCGGCTTAATCATGATCACGGTGACAATAAAACAGCACACCACAATGGCTACCAGCATTTTGCAGACCCTTTCCACCCAACGATATCCACCTACGCCAACCAGGACAAAGATAAGAACCGCGTAAACCAGGGACCACCAGCGTGTGGACACGCCCGTGACAAGACCGGTGGTGCCCACCAGGGCCTTCATCAAAACGGCAGCTGCCAGCCATGTCGCCAAAAGTGCATCGATCATCAAGATCCAGGCCCAAACGTTGCCCCAGCTTTCCTCCACCAGAGCAATAATCCCTTTGCCACCAATTATTCCAACTTTGGCTGCCATGAATTGAATCACAAAGGCGAAAAGGGCGCTTAAAACCACTACCCATAACAACTGGAATCCGTAATGAGCGCCGGCAATGGATACGCTGGCCATGGTGGCCGGTCCACAAGCGACCGCGCTAATAATCCAAGCCGGTCCCATCTGGCTGAAAAATCTGTGAAAACCTGACTTTTCGAGATATTTTGACCGGTTATCGGAGGGCATATAACATCCTTTCTTTTACCTAAGTGGAGCGTTTCAAATTTTTGACATGTTTAACCTATTTCTTTGGGCGGCAAACTTGAAAATCGCTTAGGTTTTAAAAAAACTGTAATGGTCTAGTCCCCTGAAGCGTTAAGGTTTTCAAAAAGCTAAAGAGTTACGAAAAATTCAGATTAACCCTGCCTTGGCATATAAATCAAAAAAATGATGGGTGGGCCCATGGCCTTTACCTATGGACAACGCATGTTCGATGGTGCCGGTGATATATGCCTTGGCAAGGGTAACGGCCTCAAAGAAATTTTTACCTAAAGCAATATTGGCGGCAATGGCCGAAGAAAATGTGCAGCCGGTGCCGTGGGTATTTTTTGTTTCCACCCAGCGACTTTGAAGCCTCTTAAATTCCTGGCCGTCGTAGAGAATGTCAGTGGCAAGGTCTTCTTTAAGATGGCCCCCTTTGATGACCACCTTTTTTGCCCCAAGCTTCAAGATGTCAAGCGCAGCACTTTTCATATCATCGATGCTCTTAATTTTTCTGTTAATGAGCGCTTGAGCCTCATAAATATTGGGTGTGATGACTTCCGCCAACGGGAAAAGGTATTGTATTAAGGCATCCTGAGCATCCTGGTTAAGCAGGCGATAGCCACTTTTGGAAATCATTACCGGGTCAAGAACGACGGGTGGCGATTTTACGGTTTTTAGGGCTTTTGCAATGGCCTGAATCAGCTCGATACTGGAGACCATTCCGATTTTTACGGCATGAATGTCAATATCGTCAAAAAGACAGGTAATCTGGTCATGGACAATATTTGGGTGCATCTCCTGGATGTCATAAACTTTTTGTGTATTCTGGACGGTTACCGCTGTAACGGCACTCATGCCGAAAACGCCATGGGCCTGAAATGTTTTTAGGTCAGCCTGAATTCCTGCACCGCCGGATGAATCCGAACCCGCAATGGTAAGTGCGATTCGCATGAAAGACCTCCTGAATGATTGAATCAAAAAAATTGTTATGAAAACATTTCAATATTTCGTGTGTTGTAAGACCTTGGCCTTCGAACACATTACCGCTTAAGGTATAATTTTAAATATCGATGGGAAATGGGAGAACGATGAAGAAAATGGCGTGATAAAAAATGTTAGCAAGATTCTCCGATTTCCCTGCGACAGTACTAACTGTATCAGGTTCAAAGGGTATGCTCTCAGTTCTGTGGTAAAATCAGAACACCCCCAGCCGGAAATAAGTCATACATCTACCAGCCTGAATGAAAAATTGCAAGTTTAATATTAATCGCAAAGGAGAGAGCAGGGTAGACGCATTTGATTGCGCCGTCGTGGAGCGTTCTCCCCACATTGGTATTCAAATGTGTTTGCCCTGAGGAAGAGTCGTTGTTTGACAAACGAGGTTGCTCGTGTTAGCAATTAAATAATACGTCACTGGGGGAGCTGGTGCAAATCGGCTGAGAGGAGGCTATAAGCCTCGACTCCTGGAACCTGATCCGGATCATGCCGGCGTAGGGAAGTTGATACCATCCCATTGCGTTTCTTCCTGCTCACCGGCATTCAACACCAACCTTAATCAAACCAAAGTTTCGGTAGTATTACCGGTGAACCATGCATAACAGCACGAAAATCGACACAAGATTTGAGGGACGTCCGGCTGCCCCGAGTGTTACATTGGAACAGGTGTCCTTTGCATATCCCGGCGAGCAGATTTTTCGTTCCTTAAATTTTACTGTACAAAGCGGTCAGTGGACATGCCTTATCGGTCCCAGTGGTTGTGGAAAGTCTACATTACTCAGATTGATTTCAGGAATCCTTCGAGAGGGACTTTCCGGACAAATTAATTTTAGTAACGGCAACAATCATAAAGGACTTACTGCCTGGATGTCTCAAAAAGATCTGTTGCTTCCCTGGTTGAGCGTCGTGGATAATGTCTGTCTGGGAGCACGTTTACGGGGTGAAATGACCGCCAGGAAGCGTTCAAGGGCGATGTCTTTGCTTGAAGATGCAGGATTGGGTAAATATGCAGACGTACTTCCTTCATCACTTTCCGGCGGCATGCGTCAACGTGTGGCGCTGTTGCGAACACTTATGGAAGAACGTTCGGTCATCCTCATGGATGAGCCGTTTTCAGCACTTGATGCATTGACAAGACTCAAACTTCAGGACTTGGCAGCAAGGCTGGTTGAAGGCGCCACCGTTTTGATGGTGACCCATGATCCCCTCGAGGCACTCCGTCTCGGTCACAGAATATATGTGATGACGGGCAGACCTGCAGAACTGAGCGATGCATTAATTCCGCCAGGTTCTCCGCCACGTAATCCCGGCGATTCAGCCATTATTTCCATGCAGGCAACATTGCTTGCGCGGCTGGAGGGCAGAGACAACGCATGATCATTATCCGTCCCATAGTTATTTTGTTCGGATTGGTGCTGATATGGCAGACGATTGTTCTCGTTACCGGAGTGCCCGCCTATATATTGCCCGGACCCATGAGCGTCGCTGAAGCTGCGTTATCTCACGCAGGCCCTTTATGTGAACATGCCATGACAACGTTGTTGGAAATTATTGCCGGATTGCTGATTGGAACACTGTTGGGTGCTTTAAATGCGCTTGTTATGATTGCTTCTCGATCTTTAAAACGTTGGCTGTTACCTGTTCTTGTAATCAGTCAGGCGATTCCGGTATTTGCTCTGGCACCCCTTCTTGTCCTTTGGCTGGGTTACGGTATGAGCTCAAAGATTGCAATGGCTGTTCTGATTATTTTTTTCCCGGTGACCGCAGCGTTTTACGATGGAATGCGCAGCACCGAGCCCGAATGGCTGGAACTTGCACAAGTGATGAACGCGAAACCAATGGCAATTATCCGGCAGATCAGGATTCCTGCGGCGCTTCCGGCGTTTGCTTCGGGTTTGCGCGTTGCGACTGCCGTAGCACCCATTGGCGCAGTTGTGGGTGAATGGGTCGGGTCCAGTAAAGGTCTCGGGTTTTATATGCTTCACGCCAATGCCCGCATGCAAATCGATATCATGTTTGCGGCACTTTCTCTTTTGTGTATCGTTTCTCTGACGCTCTATTTTTTAGTCGACAGGACAATGATCAAAATTGTTTACTGGCAGAAAGAAGGAAATAAAAAGGAGGAAAGTCATTTATGAAACATAAATATCTTATCGTATTTTTCATCGTGATAGCCTTGTTGGGTGGAGCTTCAAATGCTTTAGCCGCATCAGAGAAAATGACAGTTGTACTCGATTGGTTCATCAATCCGGATCATGGGCCGCTCTTTATCGCTCTGGAAAAAGGATTTTTCAGCAGGCGCGGGCTGGATGTCAGATTCCAGGTTCCTTCAAATCCGAATGACCCTCCCAAGCTTGTTGCCGCAAAAAGCGCAGATATTGCGGTGTCCTACCAGCCCCAGCATTATCTTTATGTGGATCAGGGATTACCATTGGTACGAATTGCAACCCTTGTTGCAACTCCTTTAAATACGCTGGTCGTGCTGGCAGATAGTGACATAAAAAATCTTGCTCAATTGAAAGGTAAAACCGTGGGGTATTCAATCGGTGGATTTGAAACCGTTATTCTCAAGGTCATGCTCGAAAGCCAGGGCCTGTCACTGGATGCTGTAAAACTGGTCAATGTCAATTTTTCGTTGTCTCCATCTCTTTTTTCGAAAAGCACAGATGCGGTTATCGGTGCTTTTCGAAATTTCGAACTGAACCAGATGGACATAGAAGGACGGCCGGGCCGGGCCTTTTATGTCGAGGAATACGGCATTCCTTCTTACGATGAATTGATACTGGTTGCCCGTCGTGATGATATCAAAGCGTTAAAATTCAGAAAGTTTGTCGATGCATTGGAAGAAGGCGTGCAGTTTCTGGTCAATCATCCGGACGAAAGCTGGGAACTATTTATACGGGGACGAAAGGATCTGGATAGCCAGTTGAATCGTCTGGCGTGGCGGGATACACTTTTTCGCTTTGCCCTTCGGCCGGGTGCACTGGATCGGGCCCGGTATCAGCGCTTTGCAAAATTCCTTAAAAAGCATGGTTTAATAAAGAAAATTCCGCAGCTGGATCTTTATGCGGTGGAGTTGCCTATTGGCCATCCATAAATGGCATCTTCCCCGACAGGGAACTCGGGATGTTCCATCGGCCCAGGCCTGTCGGAGATCCCGAGGTCTTTATCGGGGAACCTAAATCTACCCTTTCTGGATGGCCAATAAAGTATCAAGAACTTATTTTCTGATTTTTGTGTCGGTTTTTTCTGAATATTTTTCAAGGCGTTTGTAGCGGTTCATTGCAGATTTTGCAAAGCGGCCAATGACCCTGGATAGATCTGAAGCATTCCAAACAGAGGTGAATTCATCTGAATTAAATAGTCTTTTGTTTATCTTATAATGGGGTTCGTGGTCCAAAATAAGGGTGATATCTTCATAATCGATATCGATTTTACCCTCAAAAATACTGTTACATAATTCCGTGATGGTTTGACCAAAAAAATTGATGACATCTTCAGTGGATTCCGCAAGGTTGAGTTTTTTCCTGAAATCGGGAAGGACTTCATTTTCGTACTTTGTAAAGGAAATCTGTGGCGACATGACATTTCTCCTTTCTGTATCTGAAAGCATCAATCTTATTAAATGGTTAAAGGATTAAATGCGCTTTTTTCAGATACACGTTAGCGGCAATATGTGCCAATCGATGGATGGACTCCAAGATATGACCGGACATTTTTATTTCCTTGATTTGTAAGAGAATGATGTTGGATGACTGGATTGGACTTGGATATGTGCATGATATGGTCATTAAATTTTTAATGCAAGGATCAGCGAGCGTGTTTATAACCATTTATTTTTAAATAGCACAAAGAAATGAATATCACAACATTCTTTCTCCTACAAAAATCAATTTTTTCTCTCTAACATGCACAAAAATATGTGCATGTATGCCCTGTTTTTTGTGCATGCTGCATTTTAGATCTTATCATTTGATCTCATTCCGGAATTAAAATTCTTAAAGGTTAAAATTTTAATGATTGCAAATGTCCATGAAACAAGGGTGTTCGAGTGCGATTTACAAAAAATTTTCTCAACAATTTCACTGGATGTTGCGTCGGTGGAATTTGGCATGAATCTTGATGCACACAAGGTGAACCCTTATGTTACAAAAGGATAATCATGGACAAATTACTTTTTATTGATGACGAAGAAGGCATTCGACGATCCGTTGTTCGCGCACTAAAAAACGAACCTTATGAAACTTATACCGCTGAAAACGGTGATATCGGTATAGCGTTCGTTAAAAAAAATCTTTTTGAAGTTGCTACGGTTATTTCAGATTATAAAATGCCAGGATTGGATGGTCTTGAAACGCTTTCCGCGATTGGGAATATGAATCCGGAAATCACTCGCATCATACTAACCGGATATACGACCATGGAAGCGGCGATTCAGGCGACCAATGACGGGATCGATGGTTTTTTAACCAAACCGTTTGATAATGTGGAACTCAGAGCCAAAATTCGTACAATCAATGTGCGTAAGCGTTTAAAACAGTTTGTATCAGAGCAGGTTTACAAAAAGATTGAAAAGGCACAGGGCGTCCTGAAACCATCATTTCATGAGGTGTCGGTCCTTTTTTCCGATATTCGTGGCTTTACTCAAATGTCCCAGCATGTTCCACCGGACAAACTTGCGTCTTTTTTAAACAATGACTATTTTGCGCCGCTGGGAGAGGTTGTCTATAAATATAATGGTGTCGTGGACAAACATATCGGTGACAGTATTATGGTGGTTTTCGGCTCCCCTGTCGCTCATGATGATCATGCGATTCATGCGGTGAAAACGGCCATGGCCATGCAGAGAAAAGCAATGGAAATTGATAAGAGACTTCATGAAAAAAATGGCCTGAGGCTTAAAATCGGAATCGGCGTATCAACGGGGAAGGTTTTTTCAGGCATTTTAGGTTCATTGAGAATCAAAGAGTATACCTCCGTAGGTATGCCGGTCAATATCGCCGCAAGACTCCAAGGCATCGCAAACAGCGGCGAAATTCTTATTAGCCATATGACGTTTCAAAAGCTTTCGGATAAAATAGATGTTGAAGCCCTGCCCCCAGTGACCGTTAAGGGTATCAATGAACCGATTAGCATTTATAAAGTAAAAGTATAGTTTGGAATTGTGTCTTCAATATCTGATGGATAATGTGGATGAAGGTGTTTTCTGAGGTGTAACGCCTGCTATTGTTCGAAAAAGAGAATTGTATATTGCTCAAGCCACTTTAAGAAAGCCTACATCTTTAACGTGAAAGCTGAATAACAGTGTCTCGCAGATTCTATCCAAATTATCTTGAAGGGCCTTTTTCCTGAAATTCCCTGTCAGGCGATTTTCAGCCAGAGCTTTTGCCATAACCGAAAGAAGCTGAACTCTTTGATGAAACACATACTCTTCTTCTGTCTCACCCTCGGAAGTAATACTCAAGCGCTGTTTAAAATCTTGGTTCTTGAAAAAGGCTGTTTTGCTGGCCGTTATTAGGGAACGATAAAAAACGTGGTGAGCATTTTCGATGATGGCGGATTTTCGATACTTTCCAATGGGACAATCTTTTAAATAAGCCCTGGCCATGATAATAAGAAGTTTCAAGCGTGATAAAAAAATGTCGTCATCTGTCATTGCTCTCATCTCTTCGGACGTCGGCCCTAATTTAATCATAATTTATCCCTTCAACCTGTAGTTTTCCGTCATTCAATTGCTTGGGATTTGGTTTTTGTACTTTAGATAAGCCTAATTATTTAGCTTTATGCAAAAATTATGCTATATAGGATGATTATGTTTAAAAAGATAGCTATGTTAAAGATACTAAACGGTTACATCAATTAGAGAGAAAATGCAGCCTGCCTAAATCACATAAAAAACTATGTAATTGTGGGGTAAATTACACAAAGAACTATTACATTGTTTACACAATATCGTAAATCAATCCAGATGGTTAGATGCCACATTGTGGTGGCTTGCTGTTTTGGTTATTAACCCTGTTTTTTCTTCATTTTTAAGTTTGTCAGCATTGTCTTCATTATCTCAATCATATGCTCAGATCCGATGGCCTCAAAAAGGTTCAAACCTTTATTGTACAGGTCTTCGGCTTGGTTCAAATTATTTCTAAGACGGCAAATATCTCCTAAATATCCGTAAGCAGTCGCCATAACCCCTTTGTTGTCAGGCGTTTCTTCCACTTCTAAGCTCTTTTTAAACATGGCTTCGGCTTGATCCAAATCACGACGGGTGTAGTAAATTTCACCAAGTTTGCCATATATCGTTACCATACCCTGCTTTCGGCCCAACTCTTTATTAATCTCAAGACTTTTTTTGTACATGATTTCAGCTTGTTTCAATTCGCTGCGTGTTTGATAAATAGTGCCCAAATATCCGTAATCTGATGCCATACCCTCTTTATCACCCAGCGTTTCTTTCAATAGTAAGCATTTGTTAAACATCTCTTCGGCTTGATTCAGATGACCAAGTGTTAGATAAATAGTTGCAAGATTACCGCAGGCATCCACCATGCCCTCCTTGTGTCCCAGCTTTTCTTCCATTTCAAGTTTCTTTTTGAACTTTTCTTCGGCGCGCTCAATTTCTGTGCGGGATTTCGGGGATATTCGTGACATGTTATCATTCTCCTTCTAAGCAAATAGACAGTGCAATTTAAAACATATTACACCGCTTTTTTATGAAATATATTCAAGGTATCGTATTTTATCCTTGAAAATTAAAGATCAGAAAATTTGTTTAAAGCGAAAATCAAAAATTCGACACCATTCAAAAAGAGTGAGGTTGCTCAATGGATGGCAGGTTTGGATTCGATATTTTTAGGCCTTTTCACCACGGTCAAAAGCATCTTAAACCGTTTTACAGCAGTGACAGAATGGGGAATGTCCGCCGGCATAACCACGATCTGTCCTTTACTAACGGTCATTTCTTTTCCATCAATATTAACGAGCGCTTCACCATCCAAGATTTGCACCATTGCATCACCCGGCGCCGTATGGGAGCTGACTCCTTCCCCCTCGTCAAATGAAAACAGAGTTAAACTAAGGGATGAATTTTGTGAAAATGTCCTGCTTACGACCCGTCCTTCTTCATATGCAACCAATTCGTCGAGATGATGGGGTTCTGAGAATGAAATGTTTTTTATAAGTGCTGGTTTGTCCATTTTTCCTCCTGAGCTTTTTTGAAAGCCGGTTTAATAATTTTTCGCCAACCACATCATCAGGTTGTTAGAATATAATTCTGCTATGTCCTTAAAGGTTTCTTTAAGACCCACAAAGCCAACTTTGTGTTTACCGATTTTTTTCTGGGTTACATCAGATTCCGTCATGGTTAAATAATACCCTAATTGATCGAAAACAAAAAGCGTTTTTTAAATTTCAGGATATCTTGAACTTGACAAATAGATACAATTGCATTAGTTATGTTCGACTTATTATATTTTATCGAATCAAAAATGTTGACAACGGGGTAGGTTCTATCTCCGTTGGTTTTTAAGCAGAAACGCAAATGAAAAAACTTCAGCTATCAATTGTTATCTTAAGTTTTTTTTGGGTCTTACATGCTTTCGTTGCGGTTGCCACGGTAATACCTGTATTCGACAGCAATTATGCGGATTTAGAATGCAGACTTCAGAGTGCGCCCGCGTCTGTGGAAAGCAATATTGCAGATATAACCTTCCTATCTCCAGATGTTGACATCCACCCGTCCATTTCCAGTGATGTTGTAACGGAGGATATCAGCTTGGATACCGACATCGATACAGGCGATCCACCTGAAGAGTTCGAGATGAATGACCCTGGCGTGCCTCTAACGTCGTCGGTCCCCAAAGAAAATCCGGCCTTAATAGTGCGGTCCTTAGCACTGAAAATCTTCCACTTCCCGCCGGAAGTGTCCCGGCTGATAATTTGAACCACGTTTAAAACATGTGGCAGGAATGCTTTCCGGCTACAACCTCTATGGGCTCCGCTCTGCGCTTAAATTCTGTGTTGGCTCGTTTAACGCGGTCTATTGCTCTTAAATAAAATCCAGTCAAATTCATCCATACCAGGGGCAATTCAAGAATATCAGGCAGACACCGATTGATCCCCATGACAGTTTACAGCCGGTGACCGATTCTTTTCCCATTTTTGTTTAAACTGGGCAAAAAAAGTCTAAAGACGTTTTTCTAAAGAGGAATAAAAGATGAATCCTAGATCATCAGCAACAGCCCGTTCTGAATTTTCCACACAACCGGTTCCACTTGCCAAAAATATGAAGGATGAGAAGAAAAAAAGAAAACGTACACGTAAAAATAGGCTATGGTCTTTAGTGACCAATGTTCCGGAGTTGAGCATACTGATCATGCTAATTGTAGGCGCCTATATGCTCATGGGAGTATTTTCAAAAGTGGAAAGCACCGAGGTCCTCAGCGCAGCATCCATATGGCTGATCATCGTCGGGTCTTTCCTGATAAGCACCGCCATAGCGACCCTGGCGGTTATCGGCGGCATCGGCGGCGGGGTTATATTTACGCCCATCATGTTGGGTTTTACCTCCCTGGATAGCCTGGTCATACGCGCGACCGGCCTGGTGGTGGCCATGTTCAGCGGGTTGGTGTCCACAGGGCCTTTTATGAAAACCAAACTGGCCGACATAAAGCTGACCTTTTACTGTGGTGTCCCCATCACCGTTGGTGCTCTCGTGGGGAGTGTCAGTGCCATTTATTTACACAAAGGCCTGGGTGATTTTGGCGACGGCCTTGTTCGCCTGTCACTCGGGATTCTCATGCTTGTCGTAGCCTGGTTTTTATTCACCGGTGGTGGCAAAACCGAATATCCGGAACCCAAACGCATCGATCGACTTTCCGTTCTTTTGGGGCTGAACGGTTTTTATTGGGAAGAATCGCTGGGAAAGGTGGTTCATTACCAGTTGACAAGAGCCTTTGTAGGTGGAATTGTTTTTATTGCTCTCGGATTTATAGGCGGCTTCTTCGGCCTGGGAGGAGGAGCGTTTCTCACTGCGACGCTGAACCTTATCATGATGGCGCCGGTTAAGATTGCGGCCGCATGCAGCGGGGTTTTGCTGGCCATCAGCAACGCCACTGCCATTTGGACTTACATCACCTACGGTGCCATGATTGCCATTTTCGCAGCCCCGTGGATGTTGGGGCAGGTTGTCGGGGGAATTTTAGGGGCACACCTTTTAATCAGAATCAGGGCTGGTTTTGTTCGGAAAGTTTTGATTATTATTCTGGTTGTTTCATCCATTAAGCTGATCGTACGCGGGGTGGAAGAAGCATTTGGAATAAATATACCCATTTTATAGGAGGGAGTTATGAAAGAGGACAGACCTAAACCGCCACTTGCAGGATTGATATACGGAGAAATCGTTTACTGGGGAGTTTTAGCGGGCTCTTTGATCGTAATTGTCGGTTCTGTGCTGGCTTTTTTAGGAGACAATTTCGTGCCTGTCTCTTATTGGGTGTCTTCGATTTGGAAGGGTGAGACCGTTTATCAAACTTGGAAGGGTGCAACCGGTGCGCTGCCGAATGGGCACTGGTATCTTTCCCACCTCACAACAGGCGATGGTTTGAGCGCCTTGGGCATTTCTCTGGGTGTTTTTTCAGTGGTTCCGGCGCTTTTTCTTTCCGCAGCGGCGTTGTTCAAGGAGAAGGAATGGCTCTATGGAGCATTGGCCATGGTAGGTGGGATCGTCGTTGTGATTGGCGTATTGGGGCTGGCACCCATGCCTAAGTGAAAAGATGCACGGCGCAAGATGCCGGAAGTTTATCATCGACATTTCATCCATTTTTTGGTGTTTTAGACAAGGAGGTTACCAATGGCTATCATCGTCATCTCCAGAACTTCTTACAGTCACGGTGCGGAGATTGCGGAAAGGGTCGCACAAGAGCTGAACTATCGGTGCATCTCTAAAGAGGTGATCAGTCTTGCTTCACAAGAATTCGATATTCCGGAAAATTACCTGCGACAGGCGATTGAAAAGGCGCCTTCGATCCTTGATCGGTTCAGCTTTGCAAAAAAGAAATACGTCGCGTACATCCGTTCTGCGCTTTTGGAATATGTGGTGGAAGATAATCTGGTCTATCATGGACTTGCGGGACATTTTTTGCTTTTAGGCATACCCAACATTCTTAGAGTTATGATTTCCGCGACGCCTGAAGAACGGGTGAAGGTCTTAATGAGACGGGAAAATGTATCGGAAAAGGAAGCACTGAAAGTCATAGAAAAATTCGACAAAGAACGGAAAAAATGGGCCATGTATTTCCATGGCAAGGATCCATGGGATCTCAGTATGTATGATTTTGGTGTGGTTATCGGCAGGCTGACCATAGATGACGCCGTTACAAAAATTCTGAATGCCGTGAAGCTCCCCTCTTTTCAAATGACCCCTGAATTGCGCCAATATCTTATGAACGAAAGCCTGGCTGCAAAGGTAAAGTCGGATTTGATGAATTTTTACCATGACGTCGAGGTTTCTGTGGAGGATCATACGGTCGTTGTCCACATCCAACGGAGTTTAAAGCAAGAAGAAGCTATCACCGAAGACATCCGAGACATATTAATGGATATGCACGATGTAAAAGATGTTCGTGTGGATATTATACCTGTTTACTGAAACCATCGTGCGTGTAACGTTTACGAAAGATTATCTAATTTTTATTCGGAATCGTCATGAAGCTGGTACATAAAATCATACTTGGCAATGCGCTCGGTATTATTACCATCGTCCTGATATCCGCTTTCTCGTATCATGAATTTAAACTTATTCAGGCCAAATTACGCTTTGTTGAGATAGCGGATAATCTCAATGCATCTTTGTTGAGAATGAGGCTTTCGGAAAAGAATTACTTTTTATATCAGAATACGGCGGATTTTCAGCTGATCAAAAAGGAATTAAATGAGAGCGAACAAACGATTGAACACACAAAGGAGAATATACTTTTAGCCATCGGAGGTGAAAATTTTAAGAAACTCAATTTGAGCCTCAAGAAATATAAGGAGGAAATTGAAAAAATCAGTGCGCCCGGACAAGATACCGCGAAGATGGAATTAAATATAAGAGAGGCCGGCCGTGAATTAAAACTGTTTTCCGAAAGAATGATTAAGCTTGAGAGAGAAAATGTTAATAAAATTATTTCTGCTTCAATCAAGGGGTTATTATATTTTTTCTGTCTGGTCATTTTTGTGGCCATAACCAGCACGTATTTATTTTTTTCAAAAATGTTCAAGTCTCTTCGACAAATAGAAAAAACGGCACTTTCCATATCTGAAGGAAACTTCTTTGAGACAGAATGTAAGATATCCAACGATGAATTGGGTTCCGCCATGCAGGCGATCAACTCCATGTGTGAAGAACTTAAGACCCGGCATGAGCAGCTTGTCCAATCCAAAAAACTGTCGTCATTGGGAATTCTTACGGCGGGCGTTGCCCATGAGCTCGGCAATCCGCTGAACAACATATCCATGGTTGCCCAGGCATATGGCGAACTGTACGATCACCTCGGCAAGAAAGAAAGAATGGATTATATGAAAACCGTGCTGGAAGAAACCCAGAGAATAAAGAATATTGTTCAAAACCTTTTGAATTTTTCGAAACCCAAAAATGCGGATTTCAGAATTTCCGATATCAACTCCCTGATAAAAAGTTCCCTCAGACTGGTCCAGAATGTGCTTCATGTTTCCGGAATTGAGGCGCAATTAAACCTTCAAGAAGGGCTTCCTCCGGTTTTCATTGATGAGGATAAGATTCAGGGCGTACTGGTGAATTTGGTAACCAACGCCATTCAGGCCATGTCTCCCGGAGGCACCCTTTTCATCCGGACGGAATTTAAAGACAATCCGGATCATATTGTCATAGAAATCGAGGATACCGGCATAGGAATTTCTCCTGAGTACTTATCCAATGTTTTTGATCCCTTTTTCAGTACCAAAGGGACCCAGGGGACCGGACTCGGTTTGTCTATCAGTTACGGTATTATAAAAAGGCATAATGGAAAAATAGAGGTAAAAAGCAACGTGGGAGTCGGAACAACTTTCATTATAGCATTACCTATTTATACATCAAAGGAGGATACAGATGAGTGGTCACAAAATCATGGTGATTGATGATGAAAACATTGTGGGAAAGATGATAAAAGCAACTTTTGAACGGGACGGCTATAGCGTGGAGACCTTTTTGCATGCAAAGCCCGCATTTGAACGTTTAAAAGAAGAAAATTTCGGTGTGGTCATTACCGATTTGAAAATGAAAGATATCGACGGTATGGAGGTTTTGAGAACAATAAAAAAAGAAGCTCCGGGAACCAAAGTGATCATGATTACCGCCTTTGCAAGTATGGATACGTCCATCGAAGCGTTTCGAAAAAGTGCGGACGACTTTTTCGCCAAACCGATAAAGATCACAGAACTCAAAGACTGCGTTAAGAGATTATTAAACGAATCAGAGTAAGAACGGAAATCTTCATTCGGAATAAGGATCAGTATATCACATCCAAAGACCGATAAAAAAGGGCAAACCCTGTGATATGGATTTGCCCTGCAGAAAACAATAAAAATACTTTACAAGATTTTCTTATTGAAGATTTTTCCCTGCTTTAAAAGTGACAGCATTTCTGCCTTTAATCTTGATCTTTTCACCTGTCTGTGGATTTCGTCCCATTCGGGTTTTTCGATAGACCTTTTTGAATGATCCGAAACCGACTAAAGTTACCCTGCTGTTTCTTTTCTTCAGGCCTTTTATAATCCCGTCAAGAAATGATTCCAATGCCGCTTTAGCCGCGACCTTTGAAATACCCGCATCGTTAGCCATCTTTTCGACCAATTCAGCTTTTGTCATGTGTTCCCTCCCTTTGTTTGTCATTGTTCACGCCTAATAACCCTTGTTTTATTTGAAGATGCAGGAACAAAAACAGAAAGTCAATACATAAAACGCTTTTATTGCAGTATTTATAGTAAAAACTTAAAAAAATGCTTCTATCTGTCAGTAATTGAGGCATACAATGCCTAAGAATGATCATTTTTTTACCTGAATCTCGCACGAGTCGGGGGTTTTCATATGTAAGGTACGTGAAGGTCCGCCAGAGGCGGACAATCGCAACTCAAAGATCCTGCTTAAATCGGTTAACACGAAAGTCTCCGACGCGCCCTTTGGAGTAAAGATGGATGAAAAAAAGAAACATCAATTTTCATGATAGATTCAGATATTATATTTTACGACTTTGAGCGGGAACAAAAATAGAGAAGTAAACTCTTTACCAGTTCGGCCATGAAGGCATAGTCCAGCTTTTCCATAGTGTCCGAGATCCGGTGATAATGGGGGTTTCGATAAAAGGCCGTATCGGTCACCATGACAGCCTTGTAGTCTCTGTGCCAGAATGAAGAATGATCGCTGAGTCGAACAGAAGGAAGCAGGAATCCTCCAACCGGAACTGTAAGTTTGACTGCGGGAAGATTCGGATTTTTGCCAAACGCTTCAAATAAATCATTTGTAAATTTTCTGGATTTAAAATTGCCGACAATGCCGATAAAATTTCCCTGTTTGGGGTAGTCGAAAAACATCAACGGAAACGGATAATCCTGGCATCCCTCATCATGACAGGTATAACCGACCATCTCCAGGCAGATCATACCGTCGATCTGTTCGTTTGTTTTCCAGGCATTGTGGGCGTAAACACTGCTCCCCATATGCCGGGTACCGAACGTCGGCGGTTCTTCGAGAGGGAACGAGACAAACTTTACTGCCAGATCCAGTTCAAGGTGATCTTTCAGCATCATCAAATGACGGGCCGTCTCCAGTTGAACTGCAACGGCACTGGCGTTGTCGTCAGCACCCACGGTTCCGGCCACCGAATCGTAATGGGCACCAACAAGATAGTATTTCGTGGGGTTTTCGCAAAAAGAAATTTGAGCCACGACATTTGACACCGTGAAATTCCGATATGGATAAGGCTCACAGTGCACCGGAACTCCGATGTTCTGATAGAACCTTTCGATGCAGGCTCTGGTCTTTTCAAGATTGCCGGGAAATAAAACACTCCGTTCACCGATGGTGATCGTCAGCATTTTTATATGATCCTGCAATCGTTGTTGGGTTGTTTGAATGTCGATCATCACTATCTCAGCTTTTACGGCATCGATGGTGTATATGGAAAAAAACCATAAGGCAGATGCAAAAAAAGTCAATGCGTAAGTTCATCAAACCAATAGTAATCGAAAACCGATGAAGCATCAAATAGGAAATATTACTAATCGGCATTAGTCCCGAAATGCTGTCATCGGTTCATGGATCAGATCGTTTTCCCTAAAACGGGTCGGTCGTAAAGGGTAAATATCTTCGATTTCGGCCTTGCCGTTTGCAATGAGCTCGGCAACGACCATGCCGGTTGCAGGCGCGTGCTGGAATCCGTGACCGGAAAAACCAGCGGCACAAATAAAATTTCGAAGTTCCGGAAATGTGCCGATAACCGAATGATGGTCCGGTGTCATTTCATAATGTCCCACCCAGCCGCGGATAATCTTTGCGTGCTCAAGCGCAGGAATGCGTTGTATCGACTTTCTGGCGGTCCATTCCTCGGCATCGAAATCGACATGTTGGCTCAAGGATTTTTCGCCCGTGGGTCCGCCCAAAATCAGTCCTCGACCCTCCCGCTTCATGTACCATCCGGAATCAATATCGATCACCATAGGAAAGATATCCGGAATTTCATGAAAGGTATCCGTAAAAAAGAGATGGCGCTTTAAAGGACCTACGGGTAAACTCAGTCCGGCCATGGAAGCCACTCGGCCGGCCCAGGGACCGGCTGCGTTCACAACACTATCCGCTTTGATTTTGTGTCCATCTTTTGTTTGCAGGCAAACAACCCTGTTGTTTTTAATCGAGATGCCGGTGACCTCAACTTTTTCCATGAAAACAGTGCCACCCTGACGGGCCTTTTTGACATAGGTCTGAAGGATTTCTATGGGACTATAAAAACCGTCTTCTTTGGTATATGACCCGCCTGAAAGATCATCGCCCCGAATAAACGGCCAGCGCCGGGAAAGCTCTTGAGGTGAAAGTAATTCAACGGGAACATCCAACACCTTCATAAGGCGAGATGTACTTTTGAAGATTTCCCACTGTTTTGGTGTTGTTGCCAAGAACAGGTAGCCGTAAGGTTTGAAGCCGGGGTCAACTCCGAAATCTTTTTTGAACCGTTGATACACGTTGCGTGAAATTAATGAGAACCGGATGTTCACGGCAGTAGAAAACTGGGTTCTCAAACCCCCCAGGCAGGCGGAGGTAGCGCCTTGAGAACCGATTTCACCCTGCTCCAGAACGAGTACATCGCTGATCCCCTTTCGGGTCAGGTAATAGGCGATGACGGCACCGATAATGCCGCTGCCGATGATCACGACCTGCACTTTTTCGGGATATTCGGGTTTCATTTTATCGTTTCCTAACCGAGCGTTTCAAATTATGACATGAACCTATCTCAAAAACAATCTAAGTGCCCATGGCTGTGTTGCAAAACGGTTCAACATGCTCACATACTACGTGTATGCTCCGCTTTTTCACCGTTTCGCGCCCCCGATTCTCGGGATTTCGCAAAGCTCAACTTGCTATTCCTGAACCCTAATCTTATTCTTGACATAGGTTCATGATAAACGGCAAGCGATTGAAATCCATTCATCTTTGGTCAGGATGTCAACGCGCTCAAAATCGAGATCTTGCATTTTCTTTAAAACTTCATCCTTATCTGTTTCAAGGATCCCGGAACAGACAAGGATGCCGTCTTGAACCAGTACCCTTTTGACATTCTCAAGAAGGATTAAAATCGTTTTGGTTGTTAGATTTGCCGCAACAAGATCAAACTGTTCCGTTATCCGATCCGCAAGATCGGCATCTAAAATGTTGAAACTCGATTCCGATATTCTGTTTTGTATCAAGTTTTTGCAGGCAATATCCACAGCGACAGGATCGTTGTCCGTTCCCCAAACCTTGATTGCGCCAAGCTTTGCGGCGGCAATCATAAGGATGCCCGAACCGGTTCCTATATCCAGAAACGTACTGTTTCTTTTCATATAGTTTTCAATCATTCTGATGCACATACAGGTTGTGGGATGGGTGCCGGTCCCAAAGGCCATTCCCGGATCGATTTCGAGTACGATTTCATTATGCTCTCGAATATATTCCCGCCATGTGGGTTTTACGACGATATTTTCTGTAATTTTTTCAGGCTGAAAATACGTTTTCCATGTTTGAGTCCAATCTTCTTCATTTATATCAGAGTAGATAATTTTGTATTTAATACCCTTTGTTTTTTCGAGTTGTGATAAATGTTGTTCAACGAATTTTTGCCTTTTTTCTAATTGGTCATCGCAGGGGAGATAACCGATGACCGCATCTTCTTCGGGTATGACGGGGTCGCTTCCCCAATCTTGAAAAGATTCAATCTCCGGTGTTTCGATAACCACGCCTTTAAGATCAAGATCGTAAAACAGATTGGATATGAGGTCTACAGCCAATGGCTTGTCTTTGAAATCAAAAATGACTTTTGCTTCGATCCATTTCATAAATTAAAATTTTTCCTTTGGCGGATTAAAGTAGCCGTGTTTGATGTCCGGAAAAGATTCTTTCACCTGACGGACAACACGATGCATTCCCACCGGCGTTCCAGGCTCAATGACGGCAGACATAACCTTCCAATACCTTAGCGGGTCAAAGTTCAGATTTCGCCATTGGATCATATTGACGGGGTATCGGTTAATAAAATTTATAAAAGCTTTCACTTCTTCCGGCGTGTCCGTGAACCCGGGGCAGTTGAGATAATTTATGGACACAAATATTTTCTTTTTAAGTGCGATCTCAATACTTTTTATGACATCGACAAATGCATATCCTGAGGGTCGAAAATAGGCATCATAGCAGTTTTTTCTGACACTGTTGAGACTGATTCGGATGCTGTCGAGACCTGCGGCGATCAACTTTTTTAAAATATCAGGTTTGCTACCGTTAGTGTTCATGTTGATGGTGCCTTGCCCGGTTTTGGATCGTATCTCTTTTATGGCGGATTCGATGACATCGGCCGCCAGCAGCGGATCTCCTTCACATCCCTGGCCAAAGCTCACAACACTTTGTTTAACGCGCTTGATGTGACAAAGTGCGATGCCGGCAATTTCTTTGGAAGATGGTATGAAATCGATTCTGTCCTGGCTGTGTGGAATGTCATTGTTTTTTTGAAGCGACAAACAGCCAAGACAATGTGCATTGCAATGTCTGGATGTCGGCAGCGGTGCCTCGTATCTTCCCAGAAAGAAATTCTTGGCAGCCGGACAGCCGTATTCCATGGCGCATTTTTCAAGGTGCTTTACCAGCCGGTTGTCCGGCATTTCTTCTTGAATTATTCTGATTCCCGAAACGACATCTTCGGGTTTCATCAGGCGCAAATCCTGTCGCTTCTCTCGATCCACCCGTATGACGGCAGTTTTGAATTTATCATTGTGCCATCCGACGGCGCCGTATGAAAACAGGGGGAGAAAGCCGGCATGTTTATTTTCTTTAAAAGCACTGACAAAAGAGATAACATATCCGGGAGAATTAAATGCAGCCACCGGAAAGATCGATTCGCCGGGAGAGTAAGGATTTTCCAGTAGTGATTCTATTCGATGATGCTTTATGTTATACACCAACGGCTTTCTGTCCGGCATCAACATCAGCTCTCCCCCAAAAGGCATATTCATCGTGTCATCTATTGTCAGCGGGACTAAAGAAGAGCCGGCCATTCCCACAGCCGCATATCCATCAAGATCAAAAATTTCTCCGGCTTTATTGGATACAACCGCTGTAACAAATTTTTTTTTCTTCTGCATGGACGTGTTGCCTTTTATCGGTGTTGATAAAAATGTAATCATACCTGAAGCTCCTTCTTGTTGGGCGTAGCTGAAAGCGAAGACCATTGAAATCGATTTGTTTCAAAGGGATAAAATATTACATTATCAAATTTGGCTGGTTGTGTACATCCGAACCTAAAATTATATAATCCTAAGTTGAGCGATTTTTGCGAAGATATGTGCCGAGGTCTTGATGCAGAAAAATTTGCACAAACCTCAGGCATACCCGTGGATATGTCGAGGATTTTTGCAAAGCCTTTATGCGCAAGAGATCGGTGCAGATCGAGTAAAAAATCGCTCAATTTAGGATAATGTTTGCAAAGGGAAAAATAATCAATTATTTTGAAATTGATACAATCTATTTGCGGAGGAATAGGCTATGAAAACGTATCGAAAAGAATTATGGTTTGAAGTGCCGACCCGGCGTGCATTGATCAATATTACGCCTAAGGTGGAGGCCTGTCTCAAGGAGAGCGGCATCAAAGAGGGGCTTGTGCTGGTTAACGCCATGCACATCACGGCCTCTGTATTTATAAATGACGACGAAGCCGGTCTTCATCATGATTACGAAATATGGCTTGAAAAACTGGCGCCCCACGAACCGGTATCACAGTACCGGCATAATGTGGGTGAGGACAATGCAGATGCGCATATGAAAAGACAGATCATGGGCCGGGAAGTGGTTGTGGCCATTACAAAGGGTCGGCTGGATTTTGGAACCTGGGAACAGATATTTTACGGCGAGTTCGACGGACGAAGGCGCAAACGGGCTCTTGTGAAGATTATTGGAGAATAACCGGTTTTTAGATTCCAAAATGTTATACTCTTTTATCAAAGGGTTGGGTGAGACCGTGATCTGTTTCGGTGATCAAAGGATCAGTTGATCTCCATATACGTTGAGACGACTTAATTTAGGTTTAAATCAGTTCAAATGGATCATCGTCGGACGGCAGATACGCCCTTTTGACGGGTCCCAATTGATGTCCGTATAAATTGCCTCGATTCGAAAAATTAAGAATCATCAACATGAGTTCAGCGCCGCGAAGCATTCCCAGACATCCCCTCGCTGCATGGGTCTCAGAAAAAATTTTCACATCATCCCTTCGAACAGATGGACCTGCCATTATAACAGGGACAGGTTCTCCGGAGTGAATCATGGGCGAGATGCTCGGAGTTGAATGATCCGCTGTGACGACCACCAGCAGATCTTCTTCCTTTTCAACGGCATTTAATAGTTCTTTCAACCCCCGGTCAAGCCGGGAAATTTGATCTTTTTTGTAAAGCGGATCTCCGGTATGGGCGGCTTCATCAGGAACTTTGGTGTGAACGTGAATAAAATCGTGCGTTGGATCGGACAGGGCCAGGCAGATCCGATCTTTTAAGTCCAGACCCGGATCATCGGAGTCCTGAACCGATCGGTATTCGATCCCCAGTTCATGGGCCAGACCTTCATAGACGGAGGGCGAAGCGATCATCAGTCCATTGAGGCCCCAGCGTTGCTGAAAAGGCGGCAATTCGATACGGCGACCGCTTCGCTGAGTGACCAAAAAATATTCAGCCGAGGGTTTAATTTCTTGGAATAGACCCCTGATCATGGTTTTTTTTAGTTGGTGATAACAGAAGATAAGGTAGTTATTCAGTGCCCTGGCGGTCCGTTGGCTCTTTTCCGGCTCCGGATTTTCAGACAATGGAACAATTTTGCTGACCGGCTTTCCGAGAATTATCGGATCCGAGTCGGACACGTACGGGGAAACAGGGCCGTTTAAAACCAGGATGGCATCATTGCGCCGGGTTTGCTGAAGCCGGATGCTGACACCTTCGGATTCATAGCTGCTGATGACAGAATACAGACGGCTGATGTCTTCAAATGAACCTTTGATGTTATCCCGACCCAATGTCAGAACAAATCGGTTGTTTTCCCATATGACACCGGAAATGTGTGCCAACACCAACACGTCATCATTATGAAAAGAGACGCCTTCACCCACGGCTTCAAATAGTC
The DNA here is from genome assembly GCA_963731025.1 of uncultured delta proteobacterium. Taxonomy (GTDB): domain Bacteria; phylum Desulfobacterota; class Desulfobacteria; order Desulfobacterales; family UBA11574; genus UBA11574. The sequence continues at coordinate 264,731 of CAVSVL010000014.1, forward strand.
CCCGGCCGGGAAAATTTTTCAAATCGTAGCCAAAAAGCAGAAAGTGAGCTGTCTCACTGGGAAAGCAGAGTCCAGGGCTTGAGGGGTGAAACAAACCATTTCCCCCCAATTCGGCCAGGCGGTCAAGGTTAGGGGTATCTGCCGCTTCAAGAGGTGTTCGATAATTCAAAGCGTTGTAAGATCGATCGCCTAACCCATCCAAAAGCACTAGAATAACCTTCATTCAACACCTTTATTGATGGACACTATTTAATTCAGGGGTCGGGGTATTCTTATAAATAGCCGTTTGCTGCATGGATAATCTTTTGTTAAACCGCATGAACTCGTGGCAAGGGATCGTAAAAAAGAACAGGAAACTATCTTTGAAAAATCAGTAGCCTCATAGCACCATCTTAAAATTTCTTTTAAAGATACGATTTCGGCATGCGTCTGTTCTTTCTAACGATCCCTAAGCCACTCAAACAGCATCCGATTAAAAAAAAGATCATCCATTCCGCTATATTCAAAGATTTAGAAGAAAAATACCCCGAGGGCTCATTTAATTCAAGGTCCGGAAAATTTTTACCGGAAATGCTTTCTCAATATACTCGTCTATGATCTGTTTTATCCACAGCAACTGTTGGGCGTCTCTTATTTCGATGACCCACCAGAGACAGCCGATTTTTCGCAATATATCCAGGCGTTCTCTGATGTCTTCGATTCCATCCGGCGGCATATGTCCCTTCCCGGGAATTTCAGTGTGATAGATATGTGCATTATGGACCCGGTCCGGATGGGGGGAGACAAAATCTTCAGGGGAAAAATATTGGTTGCTGACAGATTCGCAGGCATGTGCATGGCCGATGTCAAAGGTCATCCCTGCGCCGGTCCGACGAATCAATTTTTCAAAAAGATTGGGTTTGCTGGTCCATCCCCAAGCCAGGTTTTCCAGACAAACCTTTACACCGCGATCAGCGCCGTACTGAACCAGGTCTCGTAAATTGGTGACGGTTCTTTCCCATGACAGTATGCGTGTGGTATCATGGCCGAGTCCCACATGTAAGGTCAAGAATTTACCGTTGGTTTTGGAGACCAGTCGTATAACGCGCTGGAAAAGGTTAAGGGCGGATAATACTTTAGAAGAATCTTCGTGGCCGAGATCGACTTTCATAAACGGGCAATGGTAGCGAACCTCAAGGGGATTCAAGGTGAATAGACGCTCGACCCACCGGGTTTCTTCCAAAGGACGTGACGGAAGTTTTTCCATATTAAACGACCAGTCTACGCCTGAAAACTCATTATCAAGCGCAAATTCTTTGAGTTGTTTGATATCATCGAAAAGGTTGCACAGCGCAACTTTTGGTTTCATTGAATACTCCTGACAGGTTTCAAATTTGCTATGATTTGTTTCGCAATCTTTACATGATTCGGTATGTTCCCGGATATATATTCCCGGACGATCTTTTCGGTACATGGGATGGCAAATTCATTGAGAAAGCGCACAACCTGTGTTTCATTCATCTCAACCGAACCGTCAACCGAGCGATAGTTGCCCGAAAGACAGCAGTACAGCTGCTCCTTACTCTCTTGCCAGTCCATTTGCAAAATCGCTTCTATCTCTTGGCTGCGGGTGATTTTGCGAAGCGGCAGGAGCAGTTGAATGCTGAATGTCTCGGTCAGGCTCTTATACAAATCCAGAGCTTCGAGGATCTGGTTTATCTTTACGGAACCGTTATGACGTTCACGCTCACCGGATATAATGGGAATATTTTTGAGTAAAAGCGCCAAAGGAATACGAACCGCATGCAAATACATGTGGCAACCAATACAGGGGGTATAAAAATCGTATATGGACAACAGTTCACTGATAAAGGCTCCGTTGAGGGCTTTCCAAAAACCCGGGGAACCCAGAACAATCAAAGAATGAACCCGAACTTTGGGTAAACGGCTCTTCAGCCGTAAAAGCGCCTGGTTTACGATATCCCATGGTCCGTATTCTGTTCCGGTATATACATAAGTGGGCAATAAGTCGGTAAAGCCGTATTCCTGAATGCTTTTCACTGCGGCGGCGATGCTGTCACGGCCCGCGATTTCAACCATGGCCAGTTTTGAAATGGACCGGTAGTTTTCAATGGACGGGTCGGAAAGGAGCCATTTTGGAAAGTCGATAACCAGGTCGGATTTGTTTAAAAACAACTCCTGTAATTGTTTTTCATATGTTGATGGTATACTCTGCATGTCACTATTTGAAACGCTCTATTCAGGTATTAAATTGATTGATGTAAAATAACATCATTGCCTGAAATTGCCAGAAGCAGTCCCCGGCGATTGGTGGCCTTTGCCACCCGCAACCACTTTTCTTTGGTCAAGCCGCGTGCCAGTGTGGTGAGCAGGAAGGCGCCTTTAAGTTTCTCGCTCCCTTTCATAAACATAAACTGGCGATGGTTGGTGAAAGCAAATAGAAGATGGCCGTTGGACAGTAAAAAATTGTAGTCACCCGGATACTGGTCGATCATTTGCGAAATACTGTCTGCCAGTGTATTGAAAAGCTTCTCAGGCTTTTCATTATGCCTGTGATGGTCTTCCATGCGGTCCCGGAGGTATTCAAACGCTCTGGCCGAGTCGCTGATGGCATCTTCAATGGCAATACCCCTGCTTTTGTAAGATTCAATGGCCGGTGCCTTGCCGTTATGTGCAAAAATCCAATCATGCCCGCCGAATTTTAGAACAAAGGGATGGGCATGGCACTCGTCCACGAGCCCGCTGGTTCGAAAACGGAGATGGCAAATGATAATTCTGCTCTTTACGACACGGGCCAGCCTCTGAAAACTGTCGTGCAATTCGCCTGAGTGGAAAATTTGTTCAGCCGACTTTTCAACAATGGCATGGTGTTTACGATAAAAACCAATGCCCCAGCCATCCATGTTCTTTTTGGCCCGAACTGCAAAAATCGGAAGAAATTCCGGAGCCGAATAATCTTTTTTGGCAGACAAAGCAAAGAGGTCACACATTTTGTTTGAACCTTATGGAACGGATTTGAGCATGATAACAATGGAAAAATTTACACATTAATTAGTGTCCATCCACGAAGTGTAATGGACCCAATTAAGTGTCCAATTCAGAAATGAGCAATTTTTGTCCTGATCAAGGCCGCACAAGGGTTTGCGGTGAGGTGTACGTCTGTACACCGCAGCCGGAAACCCGCGGGAGAACGCAGAGCAGGGCAAAAAGGGCCATTTATGGATGGACACTAATTAGACTTCACCGGCATACAACACATCAGGACCGGCAATCACCAAAAGCTCACCTAAAGATTGTGGGTCCGGTGTTATGGGGTGCCAATCGGTGCGACTCAGCCCTTGCTTGACGGAAGTAACCAGAAAAATATCTCCCATACTTTCGGACTCCTTGAGAACCATCAGCTGTCGGAAGTTACAAAAGGCAAAGAGAAACGATTCATTGGCCAGAAAAAAAGTGTAATTCCCGGGATAGTCATCTAAAAGCTCTTGAATAGCGATGCGCAGGGCGATGTATACACTGATATACGGGTTCTTGCGGTGCAGCAAGACCAGTTGATCTCTTAAATATTCAAAAATTCTAGCCGTATAGACATCGACTTCCAGCCTGGGTGTTCCTGTTGTTTGATATGTGTTAATATTTTCAACAACGCCGACATGGGCAAACAGCCAGTCGTGATCCAGAAAGGAAAGCTTGAAGGGATGGAGTTGAGCACTGTGGTGACCGCCGCTTTTGGGACAATTCACATGCACAATGATGATCCGGCTGTCGATGACCCGTGCAAGCCTCTGAAAGCTTTCGTGAACCTGCTGATCGCTAAACACCTGCTCTGCGGATTTTTCCACCAAAGCCTTATCCTCGCGAAAAAAACCGATACCCCATCCGTTCATATTTTCACTGCTCTTTTCCGCGAAGATAGGCAGATATTTCTGGGTGTATAGTTGTAGCCTGCCGAGATGGCCAATATGTCACACATGATTACACCAAATTTATTAGTTAAACAATTTTATATGTTTTACTGACTGATTTTAATCTTGGTGCCTGCTTGATACGCTCTTGATAGCCGAACTCTTCGTAAATTTTATAGATGGTTGCCAGCCATTTGTTCGCTTCAGGATAGTAATAGATATCCGGAGCGTGACCCTGGCTCAGTTCTATGATAAACTGGGTGAAAATGATCCATTGGATGGCCTCATCTGCTTTTTCCAGCAGAGCAGAGTGATAGCGAAATTCAATGGTGGAGCGATACCAGTAGGAGTGCAGATTCAGACCGTGGTAGCGGGTCCTGTCGTAGCGTGAGTTCACACCACGCTTTGCATCGTACCGGTTTTGAAGCGAATACCAGAGATCTTTGATTTGGCAATTGCGGCCATCATGATCGCCTTCACAGACATCCATGAAGGCGTTCACGTCAATTTCCATGGGCCGGCAGGTTTCAGCATTCCGGCGCTCTCCCGGGATCAGCAGGTAAAAGAGATCTTCATAGTGGTGAACGATGCGTACAAGCTGCTGGAGTTCTTTACAGTTGTAAGTTGCCGGGTCAACACCGTGATGGACATGCATGCCGCAACTTGCATCGATATCAATTCCTTCGATAGCATTTAGAAATCGAAAAGCATCGAAGACTTGCACCAGGCCTTCCAAGCCGCTTAAGATCGGGCTGATCAGTTCAGCACCACATCTGGTGTGTCCTTTGCCTCTGACGGATGTGTCTTGCTCAAAGTGCCATGTAGTCCCGGCCGGCGCCAAGGTCCAGGTTATAATCCTTGTAAAGATCTGAAATGTGGCGTCCGTCTTTTGGCCGGGATGAAATGCAGTAGGGCTTGATGATACTATTGTCCAATGGTGTTATCACATAGCTCAGGCCGAAAAATTCGATCTCCACACCAAAGGTGCGATCAGTAAAGGTTTGCAACATGGGGTACTTCTTCTTGAGCTTTGAAACAAAGCTGTCAAACTCGTCCATCAACGTTCCTTAATAGTAAATTGTTTGTTATTGTGGCAAAACAAATCCAAATTGATATCATTTTACCATCATCCTGACATCAGCCACCTGTATTCCGTCCGGATAGGCAAAGACTGGATTAAGATCGATTTCAACGATTTCAGGATAGTCTTCGGAAATACGCGCCACGGCCAACAGGCAGTCTGCCAGGGCCTGTTCATCCACCGCCGGTCGTGCCGCGATAGCCGGCAATGAGACCGTAGCCTTTTATCTCCCGGATCATGTCTAAAACCTCTTCCTTTGTCAAGGGAAGGAGCCTGAGGCTCACATCCTGAAAAATCTCCACCATGATACCGCCAAGTCCAAAAAGAATCACCGGACCGAATTGAGGATCTCGATTCATTCCCACAATGACCTCCAGTCCGGGCGACGCCATTTTGCTCACCAACACGCCATCCACCCGGGCTTCGGGATTGTTGCGTTTCACGGCCGACAGCAACGCATCGTACCCGTTTTCAACGGTTTCAGCAGAATTTAGGTTTAGCTGTACCCCGCCGACATCGCTTTTATGCAGAATATCGGGAGAGCTGATTTTGAGCGCTACCGGAAATCCCTGTTCCTGTGCAATCTGAACAGCATGGGTCCGGCTGTCCGCCAAAGCAAATTCGGTACAGGGCAGGCCTTGTTCGGCCATGCGTGAAAATGCCTGATGAAGCGGCAGTTGCCGCCCGGCGGCCGGAACAGTCAGGGTCGGTTTCTGGGGCGCATTCAGCGTTTTCCGCTCGAGTACCTGGGCCAGGGCCTTTATTCCGCGTTCGGGAGTAGGGAAAACCGGAATTCCCTTTAGGTGCATGCGCTCACTTTCGTAACGTTCGACGTCAGCCCCTCCATAAAAAATAATCAACTCATTGGCATTAGGCGTCACGACACCCGAGGCACCTTCCACCGGATCACCAAAAATCACCCCCAGTGTATCATAGTATTTGCGGGTGACCTCAATAACATCGCCAAACATTTGAGCGGTGGCGTCTCCGGTAAGATCAATGGGATTGGCTTTTATGGCATGGGCCGGGATAAGCGGCGTTACGGCCTCCACCGCCTCCTCGGGCAGCGGAGAAACGTCTAAACCTTCTTGTTCAGCCTGATCCGTTGCTAAAATAGCAGCCCCGCCGGATGTGGTGATAAAAAGAATACGATTGCCTTTTGGTGGTTTCAGATAAGCCAGGGCCTTGGCATAGTCGTAGAATTCCTCTGCTGTGTAGGCTCTGCAAATGTTATATTTTGAAAAAAGCGCTTCATAGATGGCATCAGCACCGGCCAAAGCCTTGGTGTGGGACTCGGCTGCCACCTTTCCCTTGGGGGTCCGGCCGGATTTAAGAACCACCAGCGGTTTTTGAAGTTGCTCCACCGCTTGAATGAATCGTTCGGGACGTTTGATCCCTTCGATATAAGCAGCAATCACCTCGGTGTTGGGATCCTGATTGAAATAGGCAATAAGGTCTGCTTCATCGACGTCGGCGCGATTACCCATGCTGACGAAACTTGACGTTCCGAGTTTATCCTCGGACAACCAATCCATCATGGCGGCGCCCACCGTGCCGCTCTGGGAAATGAGCGCGATCTTGCCCTGGCAGGTGAGCAGGGGCCAGGATGCACACAGGGGATGATGGGGATTGTTCACGCCCTGGCAGTTGGGCCCGATGATACGAACGCCGAATTCTTGCGCCGTCTCGACAACCTGATTTTGGAGCGCTTCGCCTTCGTCACCGGCTTCACTAAAGCCGCCGGTAATGATCACCGCGCCTTTCACACCGGCTTCACCGCATTCCTGAACGGCCTGGGGTACAAATCGGGCGGGAATGATAATAACAGCCATGTCAGGGGCTTCTGCAATATCTTTGACACTCTTGTGACAGGCAAGATCGAGAATAACTTCAGCCTTGGGGTTGATGGGATAAACGGTCCCTTTAAAGCCGCTGTCAATGATGTTTTTCAGAATTTCATGGCCTATTTTGTCCGGACTGGTTGAGGCGCCGATAACGGCCACACTTTTGGGTCTCAGAATCGCATCCAACTGGCGAATGGGATCCGTCACTGCCATGGTCTACCTCCTTTATGATGAGTGGATATTACATAGATTTTAGATCCTTCGAGATTCAATATTAGCGGTGTTCGTAAATTCGAAATTCAAAATGGTTACAGTCTTCGGCTTTCAAAATAAGAGACCCGAATACTCCCGATCCCTGATCCCTGTCTATGATGCTTTTTCTGCTTTTTTTGCTACATTGCGGTTAAATTTTTCGGCATTGATGATAAAACGAAAATGAGTGGCTTCACCGATTTTGTCCACTTCGTCAAATCCCTCTACTTCAAAAGCCAGTTTTGGGCCGTCAACTGCCGTCAATTTGGCACTATAGCGGACCTTCATCCCCAGAGGTGTAGCTGCCATGTGTTTGAATTTCATGCCGGTTCCGACAGTTTGCTCACCTTCACCGAGGTGAGGGAGGACCATCTCGGCACAAACTGCTTCCATATGTCCAACCATCACGCTTGTGGCATAGACATTGGGCACGTGGGGGAAGACCTTTTGTGCCGACATGTCTTCGGTGGTTTCCCGTTCAATTTCATGGGTGATTCCAACTTTGAGTTCCTCGGTCATTATTTAACCTCCAATTATTAGAATTAGAAATGCTAAAAACAGATCATTAAGTGAATAATATTCTAAAGTTATGTATTAAGTCAATAAACATTTAACTTTCGGTTAATTGATTTAATAGAATCTTTTGAAGTTTGGGTTGCAGATTTTAGTTGTTACGGGATCTCAACTCCGGATTCCGCGACAATCCCAAAGAGCGTTTCACGCAAGTGCGGATGCCCCATAAGCTGTTCTCCGCTACCGGAAAGTGTTATTTTACCTTCTTCTAATAGAAACGACTTGGTCGCTACCCTCAGGATTCGGCGAACATGCTGACCGGCCAAAAACAGCGTTACACCGTGACTGCGGATCTGTCTAAAGGTATTGCACAGTCGATTCACATCCCTTGGCGCGAGACCCAGAAAAGGATCGTCCAGAAGAATAAGGCGGGGATCGCTCATCAGGCCGCGAGCGATCGTCAGCATTCTTTTCTGACCGCCACTCAACGTTCCGGCCATTTGTCGACGTTTCTCGGCTAGTACAGGAAAGATTTCAAATACAAAGGAAAGTCGGTCCTTCTTTTTTTCTCTGGCAACAAAAGCGCCGACGTCCAGGTTCTCCGACACGCTCATAAAAGGGAAGACATTCATTCCTTCAGGCACATAGACCAGACCACGGCGGACCACATCGTATACCGGAAGCGTTTGTATCTCCTCATGTTGATAATGGATCAAGCCTTTTATGGGACGCAGAAGACCGGAGATTGCTTTCATTAATGTGGTTTTTCCCGAGCCATTGACGCCAACAACGGAAATGATTTGGTTGGCGCATACCGATAGATTGATCTTTTTCAACACCTGAATGTCTCCGTAATGAACACTTAGGTTGCAGACTTTTAAAAGAGGTTTTTGGATTTCCATATCCAGATCTTGTTCGTTTTTGCCAACATTTTGTAACATTAGCAAAATAATTTAGGACAAAATGATTAAATGTTAGGGTTCAAAGCAAAAAAACTAAAATTGGCTTTAACGAAAAATTGCTTTAAAAATGATTTTACCATGGTCGAAATTTATCCATTGTATTGCTTCCATAGAGGTATGATTCAAGAACTTTCTAAGATGTTCTTCATAAAAATATGTGTCATTTGTAACAGCTGATATTTTGAATGCGATCTTCGAGTTCAAAAGATGTACTTTTTGAGTACCCAGTATCCGTGAGTCGGCCATTATTTTTATTTTTTGAATGAGATTTTCTTTCACGCCTCTAAAATGTGTAACAGCGCTGTAAAAAAGATTTGTATCAAGAAATGCTCCCCATTCTGCTAATAGATTTTCCATTAATTGTTTTAACCAAATGCTATCTTTATCAAAATCGTTCCACTCACGATCATCAATTCTAAACTTATAACGTTCTTTTGTTGTCAGATTTGTTGAAACAAATCTATGTTGAACCGAAGGCGTTCGCATATTTACAAGCTTGCCATGGCGCATACCCACCATTAGAATATAGTTGAGAGCCTGTTTTTGATGTTTGCCGGTTAAAGCTTCCACTGTTTTTAATTCATAAGTTACAGAATTATTAATCAATAAATCCATATAGTAATACTTGGTAAAATCTCTATACGAAACTTGTATTGGTATTTCGGTTTCGACTTTTTCTATACCTATTTTTTTACAGCGATAAGCAAGCTCATTTTTATAAATCCTCTCATCATAAAATCGACCAAGGTCTTTATGCACAGAGAAGACTATCTCCATAATTTTATAATCAAGCGAATAAAACTTATTATCTGTTATCTGTTTAATAACGACATTATGTTTGATTGGCATCTTACAGCATTCCAAAAAAATTCTTAATCATTTTGCCAATAATTATTCTGCTTTTATCGCTTTTAACCATTCTCATCCTGGTGTCGCAGTCCCAGATATGCCTGTAGAACATCCCGGTTTCGCATGACCTTATAGGGCGGTCCTTCTGCAATTTTTTCCCCGTGATCGAGCGCCAACAGACGATCGGACACCTTTAAACTCAAATTTAAAAAATGGTCAATAATAAGAAGGGTTACGCCTCGTTTTCGTACCCTGTTTATCAGTTGGATCGCCTGTTTCACCAAAACCGGGCTGAATCCTGCCGCGACTTCATCCAAAAGGAGCAGTTTCGGGCGTGTTGCCAGAGCCCGGGCCAGATCCAGTCGCCGTTGTTCACTGAGAGTGAGTTGGCTGGCGGGTATGTCGGCTTTATGGGCGATGCCGACAATTTCCAAAAGCTCTTTTGCCACCTGTTTGTCTTCAGGGCAGGCATGAAGAGAAAATCCTTTACCAAAAATATGGCCGACCAACACATTTTGCAGGGTGCTCATCCGAGGGAACGGTCTGGAGGATTGAAACGTCCTGCTGATGCCCAAACGGCAGATCTTGTGCGGTTTAAAATAGGTGATATCAGTGCCTTCAAACAGGATATTCCCGCTGCTGGGACGGTATCGGCCACAGATCAAATTAAACAGCGTTGTTTTGCCGGCACCATTGGGACCCACCAAACCCACGATCTCTCCTTCGCTAACGGAAAAATCAATATTGCTCAGGGCACAAAAATTGTTAAACGTCTTATTTAATGATTTTAATTGTAACAGCATCACGATGCGTTCCGCAACCTCCCCCAGAATCCGTTCGGCATAAACAGCACGGTCAGGATTAACACAGCACCGTAAAGAAATTCGTGACCCGCCGGAAGAAGGGGATGAAAAATAAACTGATCCACAGGATAAAGAACCATGGCTGCAAGCGCAGGTCCAAGAATTGTAAATCGTCCCCCACATATGGCAAGGATCATGGGTATGGCTGAAAAGTGAAGTCCATAGACCAATCCGGGCTCGATATAGCGGACAAGATGTGCATAACATGCGCCGCTGACACCGGTAAAAAAGGCGCTCATTAGTAGAGATAACAATCGATATCTGGTTACATGGATGCCGACGGCTTCTGCTGCAATTTCCTCCTCGCGGATCGCCTCGAAGTGCCAGCCCCATGTTGGATCGAAATACAAACGTTACAACACCCAGCAATACCAAAGAATACACAAAGACAAGGTAATATGACGCCGTGATCCCGGCCCCAAAATCCACATGCCAATCTCCCACACGAAGGGTTGGAAGTCCGGATATGCCGACCAGCCCTAGTGACCCTTTGGTCAATGCATCCCAGTTGTCCGTTATCACTCTGGGGATTTCGACAAATGCCAGAGTTGCCAGCGCAAAATAGGCGCCTCTTAAGCGCAGGCAAATCAGGCCCATCATCAGCCCCAAACCTGCTGCGAATAAGCCGGCTAAGGGAATGGTAATCCATGGGGACAGACCCTGTTCGAGGCTGAGCAAAGCAGAGCCATATGCGCCAACCCCAAAAAAGGCCGCGTGTCCCAGGGAAATGGAACCGCTGACACCTAAAAGATTCCACGCCAAGGCCAAAGAGGCCAGAAGCAGGGCATGGGTAAAAACCTGCAAGATATAATCGTTGGATTGAACCAGCAGGGGCAGCGTGAGCAATAACAAGAGCCCCAGTACAAAGCCGACACCATAGGTCTTTGATCCATTAATTCGGTTTTTTGCAGCAAAATAAATCATCGGTTTTTTTTACATTGAAAACTTGGTCCTTATGGCCAGGATCTTTACTCGGTCCATCCAGTCGGGAAATTTTTTCATCACTCTCCTTTACCCAGAATACCGTGTGGCCTGAAAGCCAAAAGGGTGAGGAGTAAAACTGCACTGACCATTTCACGCCAGCTGGCACCACACAGAACAACGGTAAAAGATTCCGCCAGCCCAAGAATCCAGCCCGCAAGAATAATACTGCCCAGCCGGCCGACACCTGCGAAAATGGTAATGGTAATTGCCACCAGGGTGGCTTCATGACCGGTAGACGGATACAAGTAGTGAATGCAACCATAAAGAGGACCGGCCAGTCCGATGAGGACGGCGCCGATACAAAAAGCAAGGGTTCCCATGGCTGCTACATTGATACCCGCCAGAGCGGCGGCGTCTTTGTCCTGGATGGTGGCCCTCAAGGCTTTTCCCAGGTAGGTCCGATACATCAGTACATAAAGTATTCCAAGAATGATCAAAGACAATAAAAACAAAGTGAGTTGGCCGTAACTGATGTAAAATCCGGGAATGTGAAATCCCTGATTCAACATCGGAATTCGAATGAGCCGATAATCGCCGGAAAAGCAAAAAAGCATGCTGTTTTGAATCAAAACGGCAATACCAAAGCTGAGCACAATGGAGTTCAGCTCTATTGGATCACGTAGGCGGGAAAACAACCGTTGAAGCCCCAGACAAATGAGCAGTGTCACCAGAATAGCGAAGGGAAATGTCAAAACAAAGGGAAATGCCCATACTTTCCATAACCAGTAGGATGAGTAACCGGCAAGGACCAGCAATTCGCCATGGGCAAGGTTAAAATTTCGAGTTACCCCGAATATGAGGGCAAAACCGAGCGCGACGAGGACATAAAATGAACCCAGGGAGATCCCGGAAACAAAGATCGTTGTCCACATATTTTTACGAATTTGCAGTCATATGATTACACATTTATATTATGCATTAAATGCGCGTAGGTTTAAATGAGAGTTTGAAGTGCCTAAAGTTTGAAGTGATCTAAAGTTAGGGTATTCTGTCAATTTTAAATAAATAGATGGAGCAAGGCGACACCTTAACTTTAGGCACTAGTAACTTTAGCTCACTTTAGTCACTTTAAAGTCTTGTGTTACTGCTAATTTATGATTTGATATCAAATACTTTGCAAAAATACGATTGGCCTTGTAATTTATCTTTTTTCCCATGACGGCATTGGATAGACCGATTGTCCGGTAGATCGATCCGGTGGATAGACAACAACGAACTTGCCTTTTTGAATTTGAACGACCACATGACGATAATGCAACGGATCTCCGTTGGAATTAAAAGTGATATGCTCCATGGGCAGAGATAGGTCTAATTGTGTCAATGACCGGCGAATATTCTCGCCGGTAAGGGGTTGATCATTATGCAGAACTTTTTGCATCGCCGCGATAAGGACCTTGGCAGATGTGTAACCGTGCATGTTGGTGGTATTCGGCTGCCGGCCGAACATGTTATGAAAGTTATTGACGAAAGATGCAGAAGCATCCTCTGTTCCCGGTTCCGTAATTTCCGGATTCCAGGCACAGGTGCTGTAAAGATAGTCGGCGTCTTTTCCCAAAGCATGAATAAAGCTTTCGTAGGCGATACCGAACGGGCCGATATACGCCTTGGGGGTCATTCTATTCTCTTTAAGCTGTCTCACGAAAAGAATGTGATCCGGTGTAAAGACGGCTGAAACAATCACATCGATTTTCATACCGGCCAGTTTGGCAATCAGCGGTGTAAAATCGGGGGTGCCCGGACGAAACTTTTCAACCAGTCGGACCTTTAGACCTCGATTTTTGATACAGGACTCCAACTCCCTGGCCAGTTCAGTGGCTCCGGGAGTGGCGGCATGTAAAATGGCCAGACGTTGGGGCTTAAAACGCTCGATGAGAATTCCACAGAGCGGTTCAACAAATCCCTGAAGCCTTGAAACCCTGAAAAAGTAAGGGTTCTTATGCCGTGTCAATTCTTTTTGGAGACTGGCGCTGGCGACATAAGGAATTTTGTGTTTTTTTGCGATGGCCGCAATTGGACCGACCAGTGAATCGACATAGCCACCGGTAATGGCTACTACGTTTTGCCATGAACATAATTCTTCAGCCCTGGAGATGGCCACATCCGGCTGGCTTTGGTCGTCCCTTGAGATGAGCTGTAGTTGATTTTTGCCGATACCCCCAGCCGTGTTGGCTTCGGCAACGGCAACCTCAATCCCTTGATGGATTTCAATCCCTTGCTTTGCAAACCTTCCTGAAAGGGGATTGATTTCACCGATTTTGATGGCAGCGGCAAAACTTGTTTCAGTCCAGAAAATAAGAAATGAAAAACAGAAAAGGATAAACGAGAATTTATGAAGTGAGAAAAAAAAGGTTTGATGATTTTTCGGTGATGTTTTCAAAATAGAAGCCTTTTAAAAAGCTCACAGGGGTCGGGAGTCAGGGATCAGATTCTTTTTTCAATTGATTTTTTTAATCCGTTAAGCATCCTCCCAATTTCGGGGGTTTTATCCGATAGTTTTTTGCCAAACTTCTAAATCACGATGACCTTGAAACATCACAATTATTGCCCTTCAATCCCTGATTTCCGACCCCCGAAACCTGACCCCTGACCCCCGATCTCTGATCCCTGATCTACGACAGCATCAATTTGGAACCAACACTGTTGAGCACAAAGCTTTCGGGAAATTCTTTTTGAAACCGCTGTATGGCTTTCCAACCCGTACAGTGCATGGGCATCAGCACATCGGGGTTTATTTTTTTTAATGCATCAACCGTTGGATCATGGAATTTTTCGAAAAACGGACCGGACAAGTGAAATCCTCCCAGAACTGCATGGACTTTCTGCTCTCCGGTGGTTTTTTGTGCAAACATCAGTGTATTCACAATCCCGGCATGGGCGCATCCGGAAACCACCACCAGTCCTTTCCCCTTGAGTTTCATGGCAATGGACTGGTCGTCCATAATCGGATCATGGACAAGTTCGCCGTTTTGTTCCATAAGGGCATTGGGCATGCCTTTTTCAAAAGGGGTCGTTCTTTCCACTTCACCGGTAACCATAATCATATCATCTGCGAGACAGACGGGTGTTTCGCTTTCTATGATGTCAACGTTTCTCCCTTCCAGATCACTTTTCACAACGGTTCTGGGCCAGACGCTTTTTGCGCCATCCGGTCGGCGGGTATAACGGGGATGTTGAAAGATCCCGGGATGAAGGACCAGTGGAATGGTACGGGAAATCTTATCGAGAATCCCGTATAAAGTACCTGTATGATCCATATGTCCGTGACTTAAGACGATGGCCTCTATTTCCTCGACGTTCACCCCAAGCTGCTCCATATTGTGCAAGACCCCGACCTTTGTGTAGCCGGTATCAAAAAGAATGGTATGCTTATCTTCCCCTCGATAAACCGTGACGAGCAAAGAGAGTCCGTGTTCCGCAAGCAATGTGTCGGCGTTAATTTTGCCTTCCTTTGCCAAGGGGGGCCGGACGATGATATCGGTGCTTGGGAGCAACAGATCAACGTAATTGTCCATTAGTGTGGTAATTTCAATACGATCCACCGTTTTCAACGAAGCAGTTGAATGTTCATTCATGGTCTTTCCTCCATTGGGTGCTCATTACCTCCATCCGATGCTCATTGTGGTTCATACAATCCCCATATTACGAATAATGATCGAAAGAAAACCCAGCACAATGTTTATGGGAAAAAAATAAACATGTAAAGAGATTTATTCACTCTCGAAACATCCGAAATTTAGGGTAACATGCTGCCACAAATAAAAAAACCCCTCACTCCGAAGAGTGAGGGGAGGTATTTCATTGTCTTGTTCTGCGAACCATCATCGATTATTTAGGTGGACGCAGATGACGTCTCAGGAGCTTGCCGGTGGGTGTGCGCGGCAGTTCAGTCCGGTACTCGATGGCTCTGGGGAGCTTGTAAATGGCAATGTGTTCCTTCAAGAATGTTTTGAGTTCTTCGAAGAATTCATCACTGCCCTCATGCCCTTCTTTCAGCACCACAAAGGCCTTGGTAATCTGGCCCTTGTCCGGATCAGGTACACCGACAATGCCGCATTCGGCAACGGCCGGATGCTTTTCGATGGCCTCTTCAACTTCTGCGGGGCCGATACGGTAACCGGAACTCTTGATCATGTCGTCTTCCCGGGATACGAAGAAAATGTTGCCGTCTGCTTTCATATAGACCGCATCACCCATCTGATTCCAGCCGTTAACAACCCCCTTTTTCTGGGATTTGATAAGTTTCTCATTATCCTCGTAAGGTTTCCAGTATAGGCTTCCCGAGGGTCCCTTGATAACCATGCTGCCGACTTTCTCCGGTTCGCATTCATTCCATTCGGGATCAACAACCTTGCACTGTACGCCGGGCAGGGCTCTGCCGATGGAGTTGGGCACGGGCTCGTCGTTCATGGTGTTGGAAGTGACCAAATGCAGCATCTCCGTACCGCCTAAACCTTCCCAGATGGGCTTGCCGGTCAAATTCGTCCAACCTTCAAGAGTTTCCTGGCCAAGCGCATCACCACCTGAGGTATACAGACGGATCGAACTGGTGTCATAATCCTTGAATTTGGGGAACTTCATCAGCGCGCGGTAGCCGGTGGGCAGACCGGTGAGGATGGTGATTTTGTGTTTCTGAATCAAATCCAGCATGTCCGGGGGCGTGAACTTGGGAATCAGAGATATGGCTGCACCGCCTTCAAACGGCATCAGCGTAAAGGTACCGAAACCGGCGGCAAAAGAGACCGGAGCGGCCCCGCCCAAACAATCACCCGGTTTCATATTATAAACATGCTTGTTGACCAGTTTGGTTTCTATAACAATCGGTTTTACAAAGTGTACGCAGCCCTTGGGCATGCCCGTGGTACCGGATGTATAGAGCATAATGCCGATGTCGGTACCTTTAAGCATGGTGGCTTCCAGATCCGCAGAACCGGCTGCGAGCATTTCTTCATAGACCATGTTTCCGGCAGCCTTGACTTCGTCTGGCTTGCCGCCGATGGTGATGACTTTGGTGCCGAACTGAAAGTTGGGTTTGGCCTGCTCTACCGGAGGCATCAGCGGGGCATTGACGATAAAAAGTTTCATCTCGGCGTTGTTGGCCACAAAGGCGACTTCTTCGCCGGACCACAGGGGTGATGTTGGAACAGGAATGGCGCCGATTTTTTCAATGGCAAAGATGGCTACCAGCGCCTGGATAGAGTTTACCAGCCGGATGCCGACGCGGTCCTGGGATTCAACGCCGACCTCTTTAAGCGCGTTGCCGAACTTGTTGACCATTTCCTGAAGCTGGGCATAGCTGACGGTCTGGTCCATAAATTTGATGGCAGCATTGTCGCCTCTGCCTTCGCGTACATGGCGGTCAAGCAAAAAATCGGCAAGATTCAATTCATCCGGTGTATCCGCAAACTCTTCTGGAACCACATATTCCGGCCACAAATCTTTTGGTGGCAGCATTTTTTCCGGTATTTTACCCATAGCATAAACCTCCCTAATTTTATTATTGTCTGATTAATGTAACCTGTGCCTATTTCTCAACAGCCGGGGGTATATCCCTTTTACAGCCTGCAAATTTTAGTTTGAAATACCTGAAGTCGATGGTTGCTAAATTCCAACACGGCAGACGTTCGGGCATATGCCCTGGGCCAATATTTAAAAAATTCACCTCCTTTCCAAAAAAATGTTGGGACCGATTGAAAGATTTTTCATAAGCCTTGCGGCTATCTAAAAACCAAATAAATGTCGTTTGGAAAAGCTATCAAACAGTTGCGTATAAAATATCCGTAAATAAATTGCAAGGTAAAAAAACATATGTGTTTAAAGCCCTTTATTTCGGTACGAAACCGGAAGAAAATGATAGGTTCGACGGTGTGTGTTCATAGATAATTTATACAGTATAAAGTACTCTGGGATGACTGTTAATCTACATGTTGTATGTTACGTGGCATAAAACGCTATTGAGAAAAACGTTTAAGCGCTTCTGTTCAATATTCCTTCAGTCACGGGGTGTTTTAAGGAGACAAGATTATAAACCCTTGTCATCCGAGCTTAAACCGCAGAATCTTAGAATTTTTTGAATAAAATTCATTTTTTACTCTTGACAAAATTTCTAAACAATTTTAAAAAAAGCATTGCGCTGAATCAGATTCAATTATTGATTTTATGGATAACTCAATCCAAATATTGCATTCACTGTATAATTCATACTAATTTAGTTCACTTTTTTTCAGTACTTGTTTCAAATTTACATACTAATTTAGTTCACTTTTTTTGGTATTATTTTTTTAAATCGATTCTTATTTCCATTTTATTACCCAAAGGAGGTGATGCAAGATCTTTACGCTTTTTGAACAAAGCGTAAAGGAAAACGACCCAAAAAGAGGAATACAAAAGGATAGGCTCAAAAGCAGAAGCAAACATAATCCATCGACACAAAAAGGTCGTTTTAGCTTCAGCGTTGAAGTGAGCCAAATTTCAATTTGAAAGGAGGTGATAAAAATTCAGTAAGGAGGAGTTAATGCCGTTTCTCTGATACTGAAAACGACTCTGGATAAATTCTTAAGTGGAATTTAAACTATTTTGGAGGTAAAATATGGCAGAAAAACGAGATATTGAAATAAACAGCCGGGCCGACACCATTGGTCTTATGGATATGGATGTCAGACCCTACCCGGTCACACCGCCGCCTCCCTACGAAGAGGTCAAACCGGTGTACGAAAAACGGAAGGCGCTGGAGTTCTGTGAGTGGGCTGAGAAAAACCTAAAGTTCGAAAATAGATACCAGAAAGATGAGTCTCTGGCACATCTCAGGGTACTGGATATCGGCCTCTGGCGGCTGGGGCACAAGTTTGCCACCTCTCTGTTCGGCGAAGCCGGGGCGGAATGTGTTTCCATTGAACCCCCCGGCGGCGATCCGTTAAGGAAGCTGACGCCTTTTGGCCGGGATGAGTACCTGCTGGAAAATAGGGATACCGGTGAAAAGTGTGGGATGGAGTTCGTCGCCGAGACGGTGAACACGCACTGCGTTACCCTGGATGTGGAGACCGCGGACGGCCAGGAAATTTTCACGAAGATGGCGTCCAACGTGGATGTGTTGATCGACGGGATGCCTCCGGGCTACATGGATAACCTGGGGATCGGCTACCGGCAGCTCAAGGAGGCCAATCCCAAGATGATCTATGTCTGGGTCGGTATGCTCGGCCAATGGGGCCCCTGGAAGGACAAGCAGTCCAAGTTCGGCCAGTGGGAACTGGAGCCCTTTGCCAGTTGTGCCAATTCATGGGTCCACAACACCGGTCTGGCCCAGGATCTGCTGCCCAAGAGGCAAGGGCGGCGACCCGACCCGTTCGGGGATCTGGCTGGCCGACTATGTGGCCGGCGCCCAGGCATTTCTTAATGCCTATGCAGCCCTTTACTGGCGAGACGAACTGGGGAATACCGGCCAGATGATCGAGGTCACCGGCGCCGAAACGCTGATGGACATCATCGACTTTGATATCACCTGGTACGGGTTCAATGCCAGTATCAAAGGCCGATCCGGCGGCTGGGACCCCAACCTGAACCAGTATGCCTGGAACCCCTGCAAGGACGGGTACATGATGATCGGCGGTCAGACCGACAAGCTGTGGTACAACATCGGCTTTTGCTTAGAGCGCGATTACCACCAGTTCGGCCGGCTGATCCACGAAGATCCCTTCCTCAAGGAGGTGGGGGCCAGGAACGCCCTGCACGCCCTGATCAAGACCTATTCCGTGACCACCCGCTGGCTCAGAGACCAATGCAGGGTTGAAGCTGAAGCCAAGCTGCTCGAGTACCAGCTTGCAGCAGGACCGGTCATGTATATCGATGAGGTTGCTGAGTTCCCGCATTTCAAATACCGCCCCTGGCAGTATGTCCAGGAGACCGACTACGGCCCGCTGCTGATCGCATCGAGCCCGGCCTCCTATCAGGTCTGATGCACCCTTCCGGTGTAAATGGATGGGCAGGGATCTCGGATTTGACAACTATGAAATTTACATGAAATGGTGTGGAATGAACCAGACCACGGTCAATGAATTAAAACAGAAGGGGGTGATATAATGGCAAAAGACCCAAGAGTAACACGCATAGAAGACCTGCCAGGCCCCAAAAGTCAAGGCGAAATGGACGAGATGAAGATGCCCTACGAGGAGTACTGCAAGCAGGCTTTTGACGTGGGCAATGAGCACACCAAACCCGAGGCGCTCAAAGGCATCAAGTGGCTGAGCTGCACCATGTACATCTTCACGCCCCATTCTGTTGCCAACCTGGCCGAACTGGGTGCCAAGGTCGTCAAGATCGAAATGCCCAGGATGGGGGATGCCATGCGGCACACCTCTCCGTTTAACGAGTGCTATTTGTATCCGCTCCATGACACCCGTCCCATGACCGGAACCGGTCTCGGGTTCACCAACGCCAACCCCAACAAGTACTTTTTGACCATGGACTACCACATCCCCGAGATGGTGGAAGTCTTTTACGGGCTGGTGAAAAAGTTCGACGGGCTCACCGAGCTGTATCGCCCGGGAACCCTGGACAAGTGGAAAATGAGCTACCGGTACCTGTCTGAAATCAACCCCCGGTTCATCTATGTCTGGGGCGGCGGTTTCGGCTACGGTCCCAAAATTTTCGGCGGTTCTTACGACATTTTGGGCCAGGCCCACGCCGGACTCGCTTCCATAACCGGTATGCACGAGTATATGGGCGGGCATTGCACCAAGCAGACCAACTGGGTCATTGACTGGCAATCCGGCAACCTCATCACCTGCTCGATCCTGGCGGCCATTCATCACCGCCGCAAGACCGGCCTGGGCACCATGATCGAATTCTCCCAGGTACAGGTTCCCACCCGCATGCTCGGACATACCTTGCCCATGTACGGCAAGTTCGGTATCGTCCGTCAACGCTGGGGCAACTGGGACACCCAGCTCTGTGCCCACGGCATCATCCTGTGCGGCAAGTCCGATTTTCCGGATGCCGACAACCCGCAGGACAAGTTCTGTGCGCGCTATGTCATGGTCAGCGCCTTCCAGGATGAGGACTTCAAGGAGCTGTGCGCCATTACCGGCATGAATAATCTTTATGAGAAGTATAAATCTCATAATGAACGCTGCGAAGGCGAAGCTCAGGTGGAAATCTACACTGCTCTGGAAAAATGGGCCGAAGATAAAACACGGTCCGAAGTTGCCAAGACCCTTCAAGATGCCGGCATTCTGGCCGAACCGGTCCGCAACGACCGCGAGGTTTACGAGAGCCCGCACTATCAGGGAAAGAGGCACGGTCAGGTGGCTGGACGATCCTTTGTTCGGCGATATGCTGGTCCACTGCGGCTACAGTTGCGGACAGATGGAAAAAACCCCGAGAAGGATCAACTGGCACTGGCGTCCGGTAGGTGCGGACAATAAAAAAGTCTACCAAGACTGGCTCGGCATACCGCAAAGCAAGATCCAAGAGTGGTATGACAAGGCCTGGATATAAAAAAGGAGGTGGTACAGTGTGTGATATAATTTGGTGCAAAAATACAAGTAGATGGAAAAGATTGTGACACCATCAACTACCTCGACCCATACTATTTCTGGAACTGGGAAGGCACGATCGCTTGTGCCGAGTGCGGTACGGTGTACTACATCTACATGATTAACGGCTTTATGTACAAAGGCCCGGATGAAAGACCCGGCGAGAAGGCGGACATTATGCCGCTGTATGCGGACAAGCCCTATGACGGTTATTCCAACTACAGACCCGGTGTCGAGGGCCGAACCCGGCCGTATCAGTGCAAGCCCAGGTCCTGGTTGACGGGTACCGCCGACATGTGCAAATTCAGCATCCGGGGACCGACCGATGCGGGGATGGCGCCCGCAACCGCCGTCGGCAGGGTTGGCCGGACAGTTCCCTTACAATTGGGATATTCAGAAACTGACGCCCGAAGTCTGGGAAGAGTATCAGCAGAAACTCGCCGCAGGCGAAGTCAAGGACTGGTAACTTAGAAAGGAGTGTCTTATGGCAGAATTAACACCTGAAGAATTTCTGGAAGAACATAATGATTCCGGAAAAATCGAGTGACCATATATGCTGGAATTGCACTGGTTTGAAGCCGGTTCTCAAGGGCTCCAAGTTTCCGCCCGCAGACATTATCGGCTGGTGCAAGAAGATCCACTGGCCCCATTACTGGTGCGTAGCAGACTTCAACGTGGTCAAGAAATGCTATGCCTTTGAAGACAAAAAGAAGAAGTAGCATGGAAGAAAATGTAATCAAGGAACTCGATACCCTCAAGGGGATGCTGAACAACTGGAAAAGAGGTTTTTTGAGTTGGGCATCCCCGGACGGGGATAACGAGTATGTGCTTTTGGAATTTCAAGAAGAGATCAATTCGCAGCTTTATCCCTATGTCACAAGATTGCTTGAGGCTAAACATCTCAGTCAGTCCGAGGCCAGCGAGTTCATGAATTATTGCTATAGCCAGGTTGAAGATCTTCGCGACCAGTTAGATAAAGTGGAGACCAACGAAAGTAAAAAGGAGGTTTGATATGCCTGAAAAATGTCGTGTGGGTATCTGCGGCTTTGATCCCATGCTCGTCAAAGGATATATCGCTTTGAATATGAGAGCCATTTGGTGGCACATATCCGATGAGCTGTATGATGAGTTTGACATGAAGCCGGGAATGAAGGTTACCGGCAAGCTGCTCAAGCTTTACGACGGCAAAACCGGCGAGGAATTCGCAGCTCCCAATGAAGCGTTTGAATGGGAGACCAGTAAAGAAACCGGAATTGTCGTTCTGATTCCGCCTGATACAGTAAAAAAATATAAGCTTACCGCATTTATGTTTGCCGATTTGCTTATCGAGACGATTGATGGGAAAAAGGTCTACCCCGGCGAAGAAAAGATAAGCAAGAAGTGGTGGCCGGATGAAAAGATGAAACTTGATTTTACCATTGACTACATCGGGTAACCATCACTAACCCATAACCAACACCCTCTCTTCTGCTTGCAGGGGAGAGGCTAAATCGAAATAAGAATCCCCCTTTTCGGTTTGCCCGGAGAGGGGGATTTTTTTGTCAAAAACTTTAAAGCAAAATTCTCCAACTAATAAATATTAAAGCAAAATAATTAAAGGCAAAATAATTTTAAACTCAAATAACTAGCTCCGGCTATGCCGGAGAAAACCATTGCTCAATCATTTTGCCATTAATTATTTTGCCAACAAGAATAGTCTTGTTATTTTTTCACTAGATATAATATTACAATCGCGAATCATAGGTTAGAAACTTAAACTTCAAGCGTTCATAAAGGAAACAAAATGACCGAGGAAAGCAAAAAACAAGATCAACAAAACCTGGACGAGGAGCCAAAGCCGCTAATTGAGGATGAGGTGTATCCCGAAGAAGAGCCGGATCATCCCGGGTGGCTCTCCATTGCCGAGATCATGAAGATATCACACCCTGTCTTTGAAAAAAGCAAGTTTTTGATAGGATATCATCATTCCAGCAATGTCTATGTGCTGGTCGGTGATTATCTTACCATCGTGGATCCGGGAAATGATTATACCATTTTTAATGAACTTGCAAAATTAGGGTTTAGTATTCTGGACATCAAAAAAATCGTTCTCACCCATGGGCATCGGGATCACTGCATGGGCGTGTTCGAATTTTTGAGAATTCCCCAAATCTGGGAGAAAAAAGAGATCGAGATTATCATTCATGCGGCCGGTCCTGCCGAGTTTAAAAAAATGCTGACTGAAACCGGATTTTCTCTGACCGAAATAGAAGGAGGTGAAACCCTTGAGCTGAGCGGCTTTGAATGGGAAGCTATTCATACGCCCGGTCATACCATCGACAGCATATGCCTATATCACCAGGCGACTAAAACGGCCATTACCGGTGACACCGTATTGCCCAATGCAATGGCAGATGCTGACAAAGCCGGCGGCGGAAGGCTGGACCATTACCTGTACGGGCTCAAGCAGCTTTTGAAAAAAGAGATTGAAAATATTCTTCCCGGCCATGACGTGCCCATGGCGCGCACCGGCAGACAACAAATCGAGCAAACCTACGAGGGTGTAATGATGAAAATCATCGAGGTCAATCCGGAAGACAGAATTACCTGGATGGAGGGTGCCTCGAAATTGGCTGAACAAGGGCTTTTGGAAGAGGCCGTTTTTTGTTGCGACAAAGAACTGGCCCTCAGACCGAGAAACTTGGGAGCCATGCAGCTAAAGGCATTTGCGTTGAACGATTTGGGCCGTTGTGAAGAGGCCATTGAACTTTTGGATCAGATCCTTGAAAAGCAAAGCGACGATGCTCACGCCCTGACAGCCAAGGGTCACGCCTTGCTGGGTCTGCAAAAATTTGAAGAAAGCCTGCCGTATTTTGATGATGCTTTGGCCATAAATCCGGATATCGAGGAAGCCCGGGTGTTCAAGGGTATGGCCCTGACTTTTTTGGGCAGACACGACGAGGCCATGGAAATCGAAGCTTTCAAGATAGCGTTTGCCGAAAGATTCAAGCACGAAATTGATAAACGACAACAAGAAAAAGAGCAGGGTGAAACGGATCAAAGCACTTAACACGGATTCAAACGCAGCTTGATAATAAAGAAATTTTATTTGGACACAGATTCACCCCGATGAAATAGAAAAAGAAAATGCATTTCATAGGGCAGGCATAGATTGTCAGGATTTTAAATTTAAAAAAATAATATCTGTGTATATCTGCGAAAATCTGTGTTCTATATATTTGAGGGTAATATAAGATTAGAAAACACGCAGGAGAAGTCACAAATGAAGGATGAGTTTTTGACACTGTTTGAGGCTACAAAAGCTCTGGTAACCTATATTGATAAAGAGTATGTTTTTGACAAAGCCTCTGCCGGGGGATGCAGTGGTATGGACTATCATTTATCGGACAAATTTTATGATTTAATTGTAAATACCAGAAAGGTCATCAGCGACGTTGAAAACGGACCGGAAGACGCTGATACGGGCGGGGAAGCAAGCTTAAGACTGCTTGAGGCTGCAAAAGCTTTGGCTACCCATGTTGAAAAAGAGCGTGCTTTTGATAAAGTTAATGATATGGGACCGGTTGGTATCGAGACCTATCAATCGGATGCTCTTAAAGAAGTGGTTCAAAATACCAATAAAGCCGTACAGAAAGTTGAAAACGGATTGAAAGTTTCCAAATGATTCTTCTTGTTTATATTAACCTTCACCAACCTAGAACCTTTGAACCTCTGAACGGTTAAGTTTGGAATCTAAGGGAGTAGATATGGCCATTGAGAAAATGACTTACGAAGAGTATATGAAAAAGATCGACGAGCTTGAGAAACGGTATCGATCCGATGAGAAAGGTTTTCCTCCGGGCGCTAAAGAGAAAGGCTTGGAGATTTGTGCAAAATTCCGGCGCGAGGTGGCAGAGATCGGCCCTGAAAATTGTGAATATTGGATTGATACGATTTATGGGCTGCCGATGCATAAGCCCATAAAAAAAGAAAAGTAATCTAAAATTTAATGAAAAAGGAAGACATTCAATATGTTAACTGCGCCCACTGTGGGGTTCGGGTGCCTAAAGAAGAGGCCGTTGATTACAAACACAACCTTGTGTATGGTGAGCACTACCACTGCCGGGAATGTGATCCCAAAGGGGTTTGGGATTGCGTGAGTCATCATGTCGACATGGACGTCCACTGAGAGACCTTTGGCTGTTTACATGCGTTCGATTAACTCCGGCGGCGGGTCGGTGCGGGGTTTGATTTTCTCCTCTACCTCGTTGCTTAACTCGCTGATGTCAGACTGAGATAAAGACCTGCCCGTATCCACAAATTCGATGTTCGCAGCTTGGCTCCTCTCTGTTGTATGGCCGGATAAGATTCCCCTTTCACGGCAATGGATTTCTTGTTCGTGCCATCCTTCATCCCCGATGACGATGCTGTAGCAGAAACTGCCGTAAATGGTTTCCATGATTTTCGCTTCGGTAATCGGGCCATCGGTTATCAGACAAACGCTGCCTTTTCCCAAATCCTTTGCCACGAACCGATCTTTTTCTAATAAAACCAGATCCTGGATGGCGATTTCTTTTTTGGCCAAAGGCTTTCTGGTGCGTGCGGCAACAAAATCTAATACGGTCAGGTGATTTTTTTCATCGGTGTTCGAAAAATGCCTGTAATTCAAGGCCCCATGAGAGTGAATCCATCCATTGATCATCACATCTTCCGGCAGCGATTCCTGGAATTCGGCGATTCTTTGGGACCCAAGGGTGGTATAGTCTTGAAGATTCAGATCGTTTTGCGGCAATCCGATGTCCACGATGAGTTCCGGATAATCATTCTCCGCAAGGGTAAACCCATACCATTCAAAACTCTTTTCGAAAATCACACCAACCCGTTCACTGATTTTAAATGCCTTATCCTTGGCATACTTGGCCATCAAAATACGCTGGGGCAGGCTTCCCAACGCTATTATTAACGGCTTCGGTCGTTTCAGACGTGAAAGGTCTTTGAATCTCATCCCAATCTCTCTTTCACTTTGTTTTGATCCACCACGAATTTTCCGGTAAAGTTGCCGGGGAGCTGGTACATGTCTTCCAGCAGAACCCGGTGAATAATGCTGATCAGTCCCCGGGCTCCGGTTCTTTCCTGTTCAGCCTGTTTTGCAACTTCGGTTAACGCATCATCCGTGAATTCAAGGTCGATGTCCCATGCTTTGAGGTCATCAGTATAGGCCAACAGAGCGCTGCCTTGGCTTTGGGTCATGATGTCTTTTAAGTCCTGGGTTGTCAGTTGATCATACACCACTCTCACTGGGAAACGGCCCACGAGCTGTCTTTCCATACCAAATTCCACCAAATCATCTGCTATCAAATAATGTCGCCAATTGCCTTCAATACCCTGGCGGGCCATCCGTTTTTTTACGATGGTATCGAGATTTTCAAAAGCCCCTCCGGCAATAAAGAGCACGTGCTTTGTTGACAGAGAGATTCTTTCCTTTCCCATGTGAACGGTGTTTTCCGATCCGTCGACCATATGCAACAGCCCTTTTTGAACACCTCTGCCGGACACGTCCTTGTAAGCGGTGGTTTCCGTGGCAATCTTGTCGATTTCATCAAAATATACAATCCCCATCTGGGCCACATTCGGATTGCCGCCGGCGGCCAAAAGCAGGTCAATCAGGATGTCACCGGCATTCTGTCCCACATAGCCGACTTCACTGAATTTGGTCATATCTTCATGCACGAAAGATACCCCCACCAGGTTAGAAGCGGTTTCACCGGTGTACGTCTTGCCACATCCGGTGGGACCGATAATCATAATGTTGGCTTTAGGCGTTGTTGTATTCCGAAGTGCAGTCTCAATGTCTCCATTGCTATCTGCCATCTCTTTTTTAAGTGCCTGACTCAGTCTCCGATAATGAAACGCAATGGCCGTACACATGATTTTCTTCCCTTGTTCCTGCCCGATGACAAACCTGTCCATATCTGCTTTTAGATCAGATGGTGTTTTGTCAAATTCGATAATTTCCTGGGCAGCCTTGTTTTCCTGATCTTCTTTCAACTGTGAGATCTTTTCTTTGATGCGCTCTTGCTTCTTTTTTGATATCCCATTATCCATTTTCATCATTTCCTTTTGGGTTCTCGAGTCTGAGCCATAATTCTTAGAAACAATATTATATTTGTTGCCACTAAGACACGGTAACATTTTAGCCTTTAGTAACCATTATCGCTTCAGGTATGATTAAATTTATGGCTGAAAGAACTCGTGAATAAGGGCTCGTAATGAAAGAATCTGCCCGGTCAATTAATAAAGATCTCTGCTTTAACAAGGGGTTTCATTCATAATGTTAAATTGATTGTGGTTCTTTCAAAACGATTCCTAATCCACTCAAACAGCTTCCATCCAAAAATTTAATCATACCTAAAGCTCTTTTAAGATCGATTGGTTTTTAAACCATTACAATACTCGAAGTAAACAATAACAAATATATCTTTTGTGTCCTGGTGCCTTTGTGGCAAATATTTTTAGTTTTTTGCATCGGTCGGTTTAGGTTCCCCTATTTTTACTTTGGCACGTTCATGCAAATAGAGGGTCTCAAAATGATATCGCATCAATTTATCAAGATCTATGGATGGATTCAGACGATATAAAGGTCCGCACCAAATGATCTCTTCCGGTGAATGTGCAAACTTAAGATATGGGTTGTCGATTTTGTTTATTATTGACATTGTAAGCGAGTATTCGTCTTTTGTTGACAGAGAAAATAAAGGACCATCCAAGGGTGCTTTCACTCTTATCCGGCTAAGATTTAAATTTTTCTCGGACAGATAATCCTCAACGTTATCAAGAATATCCAGAAAGCCTGTTGTAAGACGATATCGTTTTGCAATAGTGCTGATTTGGTTAAAAACATTCCGCCTGATGGTTTGTTTTTTTCTTTGCTGTTTTCGTTGTCTTTTAATGTGTGTTAATAAATTCATGTTAACTATAATCTCAATCGACAGTTGTCGGGGGCCAGGGATCAGTGATCAACAAACAGAATCGGGCAAATTTTTATTATATTTAAATAGATGAGATATAATTTTTAATGTACATTCTTTACTGTCCCCTGAGTACTGACCCCTAACCCCTCCTTAAATGCGGTAGTCTTCAAAATCTATTGTGGGGATATTGACCCAGGTTTTGTCAAGGCTGTGATATCCGTTGCGACGCCGACTGTCGTAGCCATAATGCAAGGCAGTAAGACCTTCTTCCAAGGTTCGAATAAGATTTTTGGCAGAAAGTTTGTTTGACGGAACAAAATCCTTCATACAGATTTCTTGTCCTGATTTATGGCCAAATAAAAATGGATGTTTGTATTTTTCCATCACAAAAGGTCTGAAAGGTGAATACGTCGACACAGCGACTTTGCATTCTGGAAACAAATAGCTGCGTGCGTAGTAATCCGTAAGGACATATTCTTTTGTACGTTTATATACAATGTATTCTCCATTATAAGCGTTGTGTCTGATAAAGCCAAAACCATCAATCTCGAGAGAGCCCGTATCCGCAATATAAAGCAGTATTGCGATGTGCTCGGGTTTTACCTGACTAAATTGCTTTCGTATTTTCAGTGCGTTTGCTAAACGATGATGCTCGCTTTTCAAAACTTTGGCCTGGACAGCATCATGGAACCAGCCCCGAAGCTTTCGACCGGTAAGAATTCCATTTCCATGAGGTTTGAAGATCGGCGTTTTATTATTAAGACGCTCAAGGATGTTCTTTAACGGTTCTAAATCTTGAAATGTTTCTGCATTTTTATAATATTTTTCAGGGATTTTGATTTTATTATTTATAAGATCGAGTAGTTCTTCATCATTTAATTTCTTTCGAACAAGGCCTCTGTTCTTTTTTATAAAATGAGGCATTACCTGAAAGAGAATTGTTCTAAGCGTTTCATTTAAAAATATTCCATCAACCTCATCGGTTAGCTGGTATTTTAGCAAACAGTCATTTCTCAGACGCTTATAATCATAAGGGTTGATGACTTCGTAATTTTCTAAGAGGGCGTTTAAATTCAGTGCTTTTACGAAATATTTGTCTTTACGCCTTATAATGGTGTTTAAACCGGGTTGAGCGGAATTTTCTATTTGATTTTCCGGCGGAAAAATAGTCTGAATTTCTTGTTCTATTTCCGGGTCGAACAAAAGAGGCAGGTATATAAAATTTGATTCCACCACAAGTTCCAGGTTAGAATCAAGCAACCGTTTCATTATTTAACTTTCCCGTTTTTTTCCAAAGATGAATTCGATATTTAACTATTTTATCTATATTGCAACCCTTCTCACAAGTGCCTAAAGCCCGCCTTGGTGCGCTTCGCTCATATCGTGATCTGATATATATACCATTGCAAATAAAACTTTTTAAGTAAAGCGTTATGGTTATCGGTCTGGGCCAGGGTTTGAAGTGATCTAAAGTGCCTATTTATCCCGTATTCATCGGGGAAGTTAAGGTAGCGCTAGCGCGCTGTCATTAAAATATAATTTGTTAGAAAATTCCTTAATAAATCGTCAATCTACAATCTACAATCCCAACCCCCTCCTTCTTGGGGTTTAATTGCACGGATCGGGACATACAGATATTTTTCACCGGCTTCCGTTTGTTCAGAGACGGCATATTCCAATGCTGTGCCTTCGATCTCTTGCCCTCGTGACAGCAATTTACCACCGTCTAATTGTCTCTTGATATCTTCAACGATAAGTTGTTCCTCAATACTTAAATTCTTTTTGTTCAGTGTCTTATCGCATAACTTTCTAAGAGACTTTGCTGCATAACTTCCGGGTTCGTATATGTCAATGAGTCCCTCGGCAGCATGGCCTGGTAAGATTTCAAGGACGAGCGGCAGCAATTTTTCGGCTTCATCCATTTGAAGTTCTTTTTTAAGTTCAATGTCTGACATGGTATCATCCCTCCTTGCTAACTAGTGTCCATCCATAAATGGCCCTTTTTGTCCTGATCGGCGTTCTCCGCGGGCTTCCGGCTGCGGCGTACAGACGTACGCCTCGCCGCAAACCCTTGTGCGGCCTTGATCAGAACAAAAACTGCTCATTTCTGAATTGGACACTCATTGTATTCATTTTTAATTCATGGATGGACACTAACTAAAATCTCAGAGCACTTGTAGAATCGTAAAAAACATTTTCAGGTTTTTGGCCGTCAATGAGCATTCTGTAGGCATCCACCATAAATCCGGCCGCAATTTGGTTTGTCATAATTACGGACGGATCCGGTTGATAAATGCAGGCCGCTCTTTCCCGGTGATAGGTGTCAGGATTTCTATTTTGAACGATGTCATACAATCCCAACAATTTTGAAGGTGTAACGTCATTGTTTGCGGGATTGTAAATCACGACCTGGCCGGCATCGGCACTGGTCCCGCCGCTTATCAGTATTTTACCCTTATCAGCACATTTTTCGCTCAGTACGTTTCGGGATTCGAAGTTGTCAACGCAGTCGAAAACAACATCATAAGTTGAAATATCGCTGTTATTATCGAAGTAGGCAACCTGAAAAGTACTGTCAATTTCAAACAGATTGTTGAGTTTGTTTGACAGTGTTTTGGCTTTGCTCTCTCCAACGGCATCATAAAAAAAAATCTGCCGGTTTAGATTGGTTACCTCAACAACGTCAGGATCAATAAACGTCATCTGCCGAAACCCTGAATACGCAAGATCCAGTCCTACGAAGACGCCCAAGGCTCCGGAGCCGACCACCAGTATTTGCGGCTGATGATTTGAGGTGTTAAGCTGTTTTCTGGTATATGATATCAGATCATCTGAAGCGTTTTGACCCATTAAAAGGTTCTTGGTTTCTTCCAGTACGATTCCGGTAACAATGGTATCTATCACGCCGTCATCAAAGTGACTGTTGGGAAAGTTGTTCGGCGAGACAATTTGCTCAATCTCGTGCCACTCGCGTCCCCTCATATAGGTAAAAACCTTAAATCCCTGCCAGCCATTTTTTTGGTAGCATAACCCTCTGATAATCGGTTTTTTCTCATGAAATCCTTTCTCTAATAGCAGTTTGTTTGCCAGTCCGTAACGGCTTAAATCCACAATCAGGCTGCACCCTTGTAACAGTTCACCGACAGCTGGATGGGTGTAAAAACCCTCTAAATGAGTCAGTGCAAATCTCGGATTTATTTTTTTGGCTGTTTCAACCAAAACCGCATTTAATGCGGGTGCCAGAACGATCAGATTGTTGATTCCCAGGGCGGAGGCCGACATGATAAACAGCGATGCTAAAAGATCGTCATCACCCACAACCCCTATTTTGGAATTTTCCAATGCCTGTTGGTTCCAGCCCTCAATACGAAGCTGTCTGTCAAGCCTATTTTGTCGCATGGTGTTTATCCTGCCATTGACAACCCAGATCATCCGTGAGGTGTTGAAAAAAGGGCCATTTCCAGCGGATAATCGGCGGCTAGTCGGGGCCCCTCTTTCTCGATATCTTTTAGCCTTTTCTTCAGATACTTCACTTTGGCCAGAAGATATTCGCTGTCAGGATCACTCCGGAGCTCTACTTCGGTATCGCGCAACTGGATACGTAGATCGAGATATTCTTTCTCCAAACGTTTTACGGCGTCACGTAAATTATTATAATCTTGCATCTCGTTTAAATTATCAAAAAACCACATCATACTCATAGTACACCTCTTTTGGGGTTTTTATGAAACAATTGTCCTGTAAACTATAACAACTGTAACTCCAAGTGGCAAGCCTTTAAAATTGCGGATAAACGTTTGCACAGTGTTTTTGAACATCCTTATTTCATTGACAAACAAACTGTCGAGTCTATAAAAAAAGTTTATACAGATTGTTTTTATTTGCTTAAAAAGGATGCTAAAGAATATGCCGTCAAACCGAAAACCGATTGCCTTGGCCGACCCCAGGCGCTTTCAAACGATTCAGGACCTGACCAAAATGCGCCCGGATTGTGACGCATCAATCGATGACATTTTCGTAATAGACAACGAGTTTCTGCTGATTGTCGATACAGCTCATATAGGTGGCATACTGAATCCCTTCAACAGCCCATCAGCATCTTATGTCAGAACGCATGGTGTCATTGTCGGCAGTTATAATCGTAATGTTGCCGGCCCTGTGTTTTGGAACGAACCTTTTTTGATGCTGCCTCTGTCACAACATTTAGATGAAAATTCGATGGGTTACGAAGATGTTGGGAAGGTTGTGGGGAGCGTTTCAGGCCCTTCGGGATCATTTCTATTGCTGCCGGTCCGCGAGGATGTACCAGCGCCCTTGGGCAGTCCGATGGACAAGGCTTTAGCAAGAGAAGACGGCGTAAAAATTAAGCTTCCAAACGGAACTTACAGGGTTTTTTATGAACAATTTGAGGTGCCCGAGGGGGCTAAAAAAGAATGGTATCAAAACATCGTAGCCCAGAGACAGTAGAATAATTTTTTGCGCTGTAAAGGATTAAAATGAGGTAGGGTTTTTAGCTCGCCGGAGGCGAGTGAACCTTTAGTCAAATTGATCCCGCAGCTCAGCTGCGGGAGTTTTATAAAATCGTAATACGATTTTATTTTTTCATCCAAAGATAGTTTAACTTCTGAAGACTTAATGGTTCTTGTAAACGGTTATCATCGCGTTGTTCACAAAGCTTTCGAATGCATCTGCTAAGCTCCATTCTCCTTTCCGGATCCTCAAAGAAAGGGTCGAGCGAAAATCTTCCTATACAGGATTCAGTCACCCAAACATGGATACATTGCGTACAATTGTATTCAATGGGGATTGTTTTTTGACCAGCTATTCTAGCATCAAGTCCTTCTTGTATAATATCATTTTCATTAATCTCTGATTCACAAAACATACAATTCATAAACACTCCTTAAAACAATAAAATCGCAATACGATTTTATTGTTTTATTTCAACAAGCTCGATTTTAAAGGTCAGGGTTTTACCTGCGAGAGGGTCATTTTCATCTAAAACGATACTGTCTTCAGTGAATTCTTTTATGGTAACTACGGTATATTTTCCATCTTGTGTACGAACTCTCAGTCTCTTTCCAACTTCCAAATTTATTTCTTTGGGGAAACCTGATTTTTCCATAACAGATACGAGCTCTTTTTTATGAGGACCATAGGCCTCTTCAGGGGGAAGTGTGATGGTCTTGGTGTCTCCTTTTTGCATTCCGATGACCGCGTTTTCAAAACCCGGGAGCATGTTTTTTTCTCCAATGGTAAACTCAAACGGCTCATCATCCATGGAAGAACCAAACACCGTACCGTCTTCAAGATAACCTTCAAAGTGGACTTTTACCTTATCACCAGTTTTCGCTTTAGTCATGTTCCTCCGCATTTATTTGATTATTAAAATTAGATTCTATAAAAATATGCATAAAACGCGTTCACCATGACCTTTCAAGAGAGTTTTGTCAAGATACGATTTAGTTTCCATCCATAAATGGCCCTTTTCGCCATGCTCGTTGTTCTCCGCGGGTTTCCGGCTGCGGCGTACAGGCGTACGTCTCACCGCAAACCCTTGTGCGGCCTTGATCGGGACAAAAATTGCTCATTTCTGAATTGGACACTAATTAATTGAGGGATCGAGGAGTTTTAGACTAAATCCTTGAATATTAGTGGAATGGATGATCTTATTTTAAAGCGGGTGCTGTTTGAGTGGCTTAGGGGTCGTTAGAAAGAACAGGCGCATGACGAAATCGTATCTTTAAAAGAAATTGCAGATCGTGTGGCAAACCGATTGATTTTTCAAAGATAGGTTCCTGTTCTTTCTTTACGAGCCTTTGCCACGAGTTCACGCGTTTTAAAAAAAGATTATCCATGGAGCGACTATTTAGAAAAACTCCCCGAGGGTTCAACTAACTACAACTAATCGGGAGGTGATCCTAAAAGTTTAGCTACATTGGAATTCGAAAAACGATTTCGCCTTGTAACCATGCTTTTATAGGCATAGGGTGATTGAAGTAATCTCTCGTAGCTTCTGCTAAATACAAAGGATCCGCCTGACATCCCATTTCCCGGCACTGGTTAACTAACCGTGAATGGACGGTATCAAAGGTTTCTCGCACTTGTTGATAACAGCGGAGTCTGGCCCTATGATTTATAGTCTCGAAAATCATTTTGCAGTGTTCTGCACGTGTCGAGGTGCAGGTCCGGCATACAGCAGGTCTTACTTCATAAATCAGACACATGCGTTCTTTTAAAAAAATACAAGGCAATTCATGGCGCATCATGAAAATTTCATCTGAAGGTTTGCCGGCTATTTTTTTAAGAATCTTTTGGATTCTTGTATTTAATGTTTCTTTTTGCTGATCTGTAAAAGTTTGATCTACATGATATCCTATAAGCAGAGCCTCAGGGGGTGTCACCATTGGCAGATTATAGCAGCAGTAATGGCATCCCGGCTTGCAGTCCAAGGGTTCGGGCAGGGACTCAAGGGATGTAAATTTCTGAATGGCTTCGTCGGTCCAACTTAAAGCTTCCGAAGCCAGTTTCAAAGCGTTGTTTTCGACGTTTCCCATGGTGCTTTTAATTTAAATACATTGACACAAAATTGCAAATCCTTTTAAAATTTAAATATCCTAACATAGACAAGCCCCGCAAACGGGACAGGCCTATTGTAGCGAAGCGAAAATCCCGATTTATCGGGGAAGCAAGCATATTTGCCACCAAGACACAAAGACACGAAGGATTTTATTTTGTTATTTATTCTTAGTGCCTTGGTACCTTTGTGGCGAGAAAGAAAATATTTTGCCACAAAATTCAAGAAAATTCCATTTAAGATAAAAGGAGCAATATATGGCACTGTACAAAGAAGGACTGGCCTTTGGCTATATTCAGGGCACAAAATATCATCGGGACAAACCTTTAAAAGACCGCCTTGGACCCATTCCGGCTGTCCAGAGCTTTAAAAACTATCCGGAGTCGGAAAAGTTCCAGCTGCCCCAGCCGGACTTGAACCGTCCGGCGAACTTGTGGCAATGTTTGACGAAACGCCGCGCGGAACGTGACACCACAGCGGAACCGTTGAGTTTAAATGAACTTTCAACGTTGCTTTGGGCGGCCCAAGGGGTTACGGCGCGGGTCGGAGTTCATCTGTTACGCACCGCTCCTTCAGCAGGCGCCCTTTATCCCTTTGAAACCTATCTTTATGTTGATCATGTTGAAGATATACCTCAGGGACTTTATCATTTCGATGTCGCATCCTTTACCCTTGAGCGGTTAAAGGATGGAAGCTTCAGCAGGGAATTGACCACCGCCTGCCTGGGACAGCCGATGGTGCGTCGTGCTGCGGTTGTTTTCATCTGGACCGCCATGATGCTCAGGTGCATGGTCAAATATCGCGACCGTGCGATGCGCTATATCCCCATGGATCTGGGCCATGTCTGCCAGAACATCCAGCTGGCTGCCACCGCAATGGATCTCGGTTCATGTCCCATCGGTGCATTTTTCGATAATGAAATCAATCGGTTGCTGGAAATCGACGGTGAAGATGAGACAGTGTTGTATCTGATCACGGTAGGCAAAATGTGATAGTTTCCATCCAAAAATGGCCATTTCCCAGATGAGCGGCGTTCTCCCCAGATCTCCGCCTGCGGCGTACCCAAAAGTACGCCTCAACGAAAACCCGGGTGCGGTCTTGCTCATCAAAAAAATTGCATATTTTTTGATTGGAAACTAATAAAAAAGCATTTTATATATTAGCGAGTTACATTGCCAGAATTTCAATTATAGGTGGTATAACATTGGTGGCGATATCTGTTTGGGAGCCGCCGCCCAGGACCACTTCCAGGCGACCGTCGGTCACTTCTTCGGCGGTTTTTTTCATAAAGCGGGCAATATCCTGAAAGCAGCGGCCGCTCAATCCGAGGCTGCCGTAATCTCCCTGGTGGGTGTCAAATCCGAAATACCAGAAAATCAGATCCGGTTTAAAATCCTTTACCCGGGGATAAAATTCGTCTCTCACGTTGTCGGCGTATTGTTGGTCGACATTCTCGATTTTATCACCCCGGCCCCAGAATCCCCAAGAGCTGCCTGGTGCCCGGATGTCCACTTTTGTGCCGTCGGGCGATTCGGACGTCATGCCGCAGCAGCAGACATGTAAAACATCAGGATCGTTTCTAAGAAGGTCCCGGGTACCGTCTCCATGGTGGGCATCCGTATCCATGATTGCAAATCGTTGAATATTATGGATTTCACGAAGATAGGTGATGGTAATGACCACATCGTTGAAACAGCAATAGCCGCCAAAATAGTCTCTGCCGGAGTGATGGCCCCCTGCACCGATGAGCGCAAATGCATTATCGATTTCCCCGGTACAAATCTTTTCTCCGGCCAGAACCACACCGCCCACTGAGTGCCAGGCCGTTGAACATAGATGATCCGCCTCCACACCTCGGATGAGTTCCGGAGTATGTACCTTCAGAATCCATTCCTCCTCAATGGGGGGTGATTCATAGAGAATAATATTGTCCTTGGCCAGCAGGTGATCGATGGCACCCGGAAAGTCTTCAAGACGGGCGCCCCGGGTTAAATAGCTCCTTCGACTAAAGCTGGGGTGATAAAACACGCCGGTTTTTTTCATAAAGTGATCCCTTTTAAAAAGGAAGCTTTAATTATGTTGACTTAAATTGTACTGCTAAAAATCGGACAGGGCAGGTTTTCCCAAAACTTTTAGGTAAGCGGTGTCATTTAAATACGAGATGATCCACTGTCCGTCTTTATAAACAAAAAGGTTGGTGCTTGCCGTATCTTGTTGAATTCGCCAAAAATTGCTGTTGTCGATTCCGAGAAGGCTGCAACAGATGACTTTGTTCGGCACCCGATGGGCCACTAAAGCGATGTTTTGATTTTTGTGTCTTTCAAGCAAATCATCAATGGCATTCTGGGTTCGCACCCGTACCTGCTCTAAACTTTCTCCGCCGGGGAAAGTAATATTGTGGGGTTCTGTTAACCACAGATCATATAGATCCGGATATTTTTTCTGAACCTCGACCAGGCTGACTCCTTCCCATTCACCGTAGCTGATATCAATAATGGGTTCAAGTGGCGTGACGGGAATATTTTGAAATTTGGATATATTTTCAGCGGTTTCCATTGATCGTGAAAGGGGACTGCTGTAAATGGCATGGAGGGTTTCGTCCTTTAGCGCCTCACCGGCCAGGTGCACTTCTTTTTTTCCGGTTTCATCCAAAGGAATATCCATGCGTCCCCGAAAGACCTCTTCCAGGTTCCATGCGGTCTGACCGTGACGAACCACATATACTTTGGTCATGATTCAAACCTCCAAATAGGTGCTTTTAGTGGATTTGTATACGAGTTTTATGCTTTAAATTCAAAAGGATAGATAGGAAATTCACCAACGACAGTGATCGTTGAATGAAGTTGTGATAAATAAAATGCCACGGATGAAAAAAGATTCGACCGAGCCGTTTAAATATAGATGCTTTCGTGTGCAGGCATTAAAAGTTTTATTTAAATGCCTTTGATTTTCTGGTGAAGTTCTTTGGTTTTCTCCCTGCGGGCCCGGTCGCGATCTTTTGCCAGGCGTTGAATGTTTTTATCGGCATCTACCATTTTGGGATCAAGGAGATTTTTGCCTTGAATGAATCCATCGATAAGGGTTCGGTATGCGTGGATCATCTCAGAAATTAGCGCCACCGGATACTCACGTCCCTGGACTTTGAGGGTATGTAAACCCAAATCAACGTACTGTTTCAGCTCTTCACCGGAAATGGCAAAGGCGACATTCGGTTGGCGACGGATGGTTTCGTTAATATGGGTGATTTCTTCAGAACTCTTTCCCTTACGGCGCATCAGTTTTTCCCGTTGGGCTTCGGTAAGGAGGCAAAATCGAAAGCAACTGCCGCTTCTGTCCGGCCAGCCTTCGTACTCAACGATTTCATTACCGTTTTCATCGTGATGAACTTTTTTAATATAAGAGTCGCTGGTCATTTCATGAAATAGACAATTGCCCACCCCTCCGATACAACGGTTTCCGTGGATGAGTATTTCGGTGAGAACACCGACTTCATCTGCCGCTTTCTTATACGTTTTTAGTTTCTGTACGGTATCGATTTCGGTACTGGCCACAATCTGGGTGGCGCCGGCCTCTCGATAATATTCCATTTCTTTTTTTGTCTGGATATTACAGCCCACGCTGGCATGGATAACCAGTTCCGGATAGTTTCGTTGGATAAGTCGCATGAGATCCGGAGTTTTGACAATAACCCCTTCTACACCATATTGCGCCCATTTAGCGACTTTGCTCAATACTCGAATAAAATGTTTTTCCTGAATTTCTGCGTTAATCGCCACCCGAATCTTGCCGGAATAGGTATCGGCGATTCGCACGGCTTCTTTGATATCACTATCTTCGAGTTCCCAAGCGCACTTTCTTCTGCTGAAACCTTTTGCCCCAACATAGACGGCATCGGCGCCACTTTTCAAAACGCCTTCCACCATTGCAAGGCTGCCGCCCGGAGCCAGCAATTCATTCATTTTATTAGGCCCTCCTTGTACAAAAAACGGTGCATTTTCCGTTTTTTAGAATCAATATATAATAATAAGACATCTAAGGGATAAATTCAATACCATTATATTTTGAATCTATTGTGATCTTTAGGCGTCAGACTCTAAATGGATCTGCTGATGCTGTCAAGGAATTTTTACCGAAATGAGGGATTCAGATTTAAAAAATTCAAATGAAGGTAATTCATTAAAAATATATGATTTTTTATTCCCTTTTAAGATTTGAAACGATAGGCTTAGATATCATTTTGTTGTGCAATCGCTCTGCTCGTAAACAAAAGCTTTCCAGTTTTGCGGTGATAAGTTGAGGAAAGGGGGAACCATCGCTTTCGATGGCCAAAAAAGGGAGGTCGTCGAGACTGGTGAGTATGGATCGAAGTTGTTTGTTGTTTGGGTCCGTTGCCAGTTTGCCTTCATGAGTCATGGCTTCACTAAGAATGGCTTCTGCCAGACGGTTTGGCATACAGCCAAAAGGACCGATGGCGATAACGCCGCAAGTGTGTGACGCAATTTCAGCCAAGGAGCTTCCCACGGTCAAAATGGCTTCACCCGTTAAATTGAGTGATAAATGAGGGGAGGCATTGTTTATAATGGATCGAATATTTAGCGGTTTCGCATGAATCAGTCCCGAGCCTGCCAATGTCGATTTGATACGTTTTTTATATCGTGCCATATATCTTTTTTTAAGTAAAAACAAAAGTTTTTCACGTATTGACATGTTGTAATCAACAAGTCCTTTGTCCACCAAATAATCGGCATAGAGCGCCCATTCGGCAATGGGCGAACAGATCGTAGCGAATCCCTTTTCTGCTAGTCGTTCTGTGAGATATTGTCTGGACAATTCATCTCTTCGTACAAATATTTCACCCACAAGAGAAATTGTCGGCACGGCTTCCGGTGAATGTTTCAGTGGAATTTCACGAAATTGTTCGGCTGTTCGGTTAAGTTGTGTTTCGAGCCGGGGAAAATTTCCTTTTTCAAAATTACGAAGAATTAACTCCCATTCTTCATTAAAAATTCGGATCGCCGATTCTACGTCAACAGCATTGGCCAACAACATTGATCGAATGTCTTCCATGATGTCGGATACGACCACACCACACCATGCTTTTAAGTGAAAATCGTTGCCTAAGCCCGCATAGGAGTTCTCTGATGATAGTGATAAAAGCGCCACATCCGCTATTTCTTGCCTTTTTAACAGATCTTCCATGAAAATCCGATATTGGCCAAAGCGGCATGGACCGGAACCGGTAAGCATAAAATAAACCAGAATGTCGCCTTTTTTTCTTTCGTTGTAAATATAACTGAGCAATGTTCCTGTGGTGAGTATCAAGGGCAGACATTCCTTGCAGGACGTATTTGCCCGTCCAAGTTTCAAAATTGTTTCGTCTGATGGAGGGTGAGCGATGGAATTGAAACCGAGGCCGCGAAATACCGCCGCAAAAGATTCCGTCGTTAGTTTCCCCATAGACGGAATCAAAAGTTTCACACGCGGGTGGGTCATTGGCAGCGTTTCGCCTGAAGAAGTTATGATCATTGGGATGCTGTTTTCCAATTTTGTGCGAGCAGGGATGAACGTTCGTTTCTTTGAAGCGACATCTTGTTTTGCTGTCAGTTGTCGGTATGAAGAGATGATATCGATAAACGCTTCGATGCGGGTTTCCAGACCGGCATCGGCGGTGTGACTGTCCAGTTCAAGTGTCAGAGAAGGCTTTCGGCCCATGATATCTCTGAAATATCCAATAATAAACGAATCCGGGCCACAGGAAAAGTTGGTGACAAAAGTGCCAAAAAGTTGAGAATGCTTTTTAACTAATTTAGCAACTTGAAGGATACGCTGGCCCATCCCCCAGTACATATGGCGTTTTGATGTTTCATGGTTGAATAACAGAAAATCAAAAGGGATGACAGAGATGCCTCTTGACGCGAGTTTGTGAGGAATACCCATGTGCGCTTCTTCAACAAATCCATTGTACGGTCGGGCAAAAATCACGACAGCGATCTGACTTGGATCCGATTCGAGTTGTTGAAGCATTTTTTCCCCAATATGTTTCATTTCATCCAGACATGCCACTTGTTGTTTCACGGCAGCTTTATAAGCAGATAATGCAGATTTGCGCCTGACCCCCATTTGAAGGGCTGTTTCGATCAGAGGCGTTCTGGCTGTCTCCAAGCCCTTTGTCAGATCAAGAAGCGGGGTCAGAATTTTTGTTCCTTTGGCTTTAATTTCTTCAAGTTTTTGGCGAAATGCGGCTTGAAGATAGTAAGTTTCCCCTTGAACAAAAGGACAGACCTGTGAACTGGAGCTGCCATCCGAAATTGGAAGCGCTTTGAAATGAGGCAGGAAAATATATTCCGGCGGGTTTTTCATTTCAATTAGGGTATGAAAAAAACCGTGAGCAAGTTCCGCGGGATAGCAAAAAGGAGCATTTTTCTGGTCAATTCCTTTTTTCGAGTAAGAATCCGGAACAACAATTTTAAATCCGAGTTTAGCAAAAAATGTTGAATAAAGAGGGTAATACGTGTTGACTAAAAAACTTCTGTTGATACCGATTCTTTTTTGGGTTTTCTTCCCTTTTTCCCTGAAAG
This sequence comes from uncultured delta proteobacterium, assembly GCA_963731025.1. Taxonomy (GTDB): domain Bacteria; phylum Desulfobacterota; class Desulfobacteria; order Desulfobacterales; family UBA11574; genus UBA11574. The sequence goes on from CAVSVL010000014.1 coordinate 305,616, forward strand.
AATCCTGATCCGTATCGAAAACAAATGGAGCACCATATTTTTCAAAGACAAGTTGCTGACGCAATCGCACTATATCCAATTTTTTAACATGGTATCTTATATTATGACGCAAATTGTAATACCGATTACAGGCCCCGCCAAATGGATACGTGTTACCCTCGAGTTCTATCATGGCAATGTTACACCGGCGGTCACACTTATCTTTTCCTCCTTTGCAAATAAATGATTTCCCATAGTTTACCTGCCGATTTATTAAAACTTCCAGGTCAAAGTGCTGTTTCTTTAATAGGCCATGTTCAATTCTCTTTTTGACTTCCAGTGCGACCCCATAGGCGCCCATGAGTCCGGGTTCCGGGGGAACAATGATCGGTTTTCCCACAAGAGACGCCATGGCCAATGGAATGGCGCGGTTGTAACAAACACCGCCTTGCATAAACACTTTTTCTCCCACCGGCCGGTTTCCCTTGACGCGGTTTGAGTAGTTCATGCAGATGGAATAAACCAACCCGGCAACGATATTTTCATGCTTGACGCCTTCGTGAATAGCCGTCTTTATATCAGAAGTAATGAATGCAGCACACTGATCGTTGAAATTAGGCGGATGTTCGCCTTTGAGGGCGATGTCTGCAATATCCTCCATTTTCACTCCCAGCGTTTCATGGGCGGATTCTTCCAAAAAAGAACCGGTGCCGGCTGAGCAGGCTTCGTTCATGGCATAATCTGAAGCGACTGAATTGGTAATGTAAGTATATTTGGCGTCCTGTCCTCCAATTTCAAAGATGGTGTCCACCTGGGGATCAAAATAAACGGCGGCAGCAGCGTGGGCGATGATTTCGTTGATCACACTGTTCGTCAGAGCGTGCAGCCCGGCAATCTGTCTGCCGGAACCGCAGACGCCTAATCCTTCTATGGATATTTCAGAAGGATGAACCTTTTGCTTTATCTGGTCGAGAAGGATGCGGTAACACTGTCTGGAAGCGCCGACCGGATCTCCGCTGGTGCGAAGATAAACAGAGGCAAGCAATGCATCATCCGATTTTCGCAACAGAATGGCTTTGGTGGTGGTTGAGCCGACATCAAGACCCAGAATGCAGGTGTCTCCGGAATGGATTTCTCCCTTTTCGATGGTTTTGAACTCCACCATGTCGTAATAATTCTTAAGGGGCGGGAGTGTGTCGAATGATGAAACTTCGGTGCTCAACAACTCGGATATACCGGTTAAGATGTTTGTTTCATGTTCAAGTCCCCAGAGTGCGGCGCCCAGTGCTTCAAAATAAGGGGCTTCGTCCGGAACGATCAATCCGGGAATTTCCTCACGCAACCGCTCGATCATCATGTGATTACGCGCTGTTCCTCCGGTGATGATAATGTTTTTTCTTTCTACCTTTTTTAAAAGCTCCAAGATTTTATTGGCCATCATTTGACCAAGGCCGGCAGTGACTTTTGATTTAGGAACACCTTTATTGGTGGCATGGGTACAGTCGGACTTGCAGAAAACCGAACACCGTCCGGAGACGGGATACGCTTCGGTCGCAGCACCCCACTGGGCAGCTTCTTCCAGTGTTACGTCCATTCGACGCAGTTGCTGGAGAAAAAATTCACCGGTTCCTGATGCGCATTTATTCCCTGTAAGAACATTGGAAATCTGGCCGAAACGGTTCAGAACATACACCATAAACGTCTCGCCACCGGCAGAGACAATCGCCGGGCAGAGAATATCCGTCGGTTTGATATACTGATAGGCATATTCCACGGCTTCAGGTTCGGGTATTGACGTCAGATTAACAAACGAACGGAATCGCCTGCCGGTGGCGACAATTCTATCGAATTCATTCAGATCAAGGCCGTTGATAAGGCGAAGAAGGGTCTTTTTGGGGTCTCCTTCATGGGGATAGAGGGATCTTTTTATAATTCGGAGGTTGTTATTACGCTTTGTCGGACTGTATGTCTTGGGATTCCGGTTTTGTTCCAGTTGAACCAAAGAAACTGTAGAAGCCCCAAGGCACAGTCCTAACGACGTTATCTTCCCGTTGGAAGATTTTCTTTGATGCGAATGCCCCTTTGAATCTTCATAATCCATGGAAATCCACAAGCTCAAAACGGAAAATAGATTTGGTATGAAACAACCAAAGTAGCTTTAAAATAATACCCAAATCAAATCTGGACTATAAAAAAAACTGGCCCATGTGTCAAAGAAAAAGTCTTCTTTTACCATCAAAAATGAATCAGCCAATTTATCCTTGTTTCCAGATTTATTCCATGGTATCAGACATTTTTTAACCTAAATTGAGTGTGTTAAATTGTACCATTATAATCAAAATATAATATCCTTAGGATGTTATACTGTTATTTTGAAAATACTTAAGTCTCTAATAAATGGATAATAAGGAGGTAGATTAGATGGCCCAGTTAAACAGAAGCGTAGGTATCATTCTGGTTCTAATCATCGGGTTTGTGGTACAATTAATTTTTTATATGGCAGATGCTAGAGATACACCGAACAAAGCTGTTGTAGAATTCAGCAAAGCATATTTTGAGCTTGACAAATCAATGGCAAAAAGAATCTGTAAAAAACAGCTCGCTTCTGGTGATGTCAATGTGGTCGATGAATATCTGTATTTAGCTGCCAAAACAGCTAAAGAGCGTGGTTTTGACATTAATTTTTTGAAAAATAAACTTTATCACATAGAAACCGAAACCATATCAGAAAATGCTACCGAAGCTCAAATCCGAATAACCGGTAGAATAAGGGTCGCGATAAATTCTGTTTACCCGGTTGTTGCCAAACTATTTGACATCGGCTCAACGCATAAGGTTGATAAGATCATTCATGTCATTAAAGAAGACGGCCAATGGAAGGTTTGCGGCAACCTTTTTTCGTTGACTTCAACTTAAGTCGAGCGATTTTTTGCAAAGAGATATGGACATTATTTATACTCGTATTCGAGAACGAGCCCGCCAAATTGTTTCTCAGTATCCATCTCCTGATTTTTATCAAGACCATTCTCTTGCAAATGAATTGTCCCTTCAATATCTTGAGACAAACGCGTTCACCGAAAAATTACAATCATTTGTTGCCAAGCACTTAGAAGATGATTTTGGACACGGCATTGAACACGCATTAAAAGTAGCGGTTGATGCAGGTGCTTTGATGATTATCGAGAATAAGCTTGCCGGACGCTCCGACAATTTTATCGAACAGAGAGTCATCATCGTCCAATGTGCCGGTCTTCTCCATGATATTCAACGAAAGCATGAAGATCATGCCGTTAAGGGGGCTGTCTATGCAAGGCAAGTTCTAAAAGTTTTTCCATTTAAACCCCACGAAGTCGATGATATCTGTCGCGCGATTCGCAACCATGAAGCTTTTAAAAAAACCGTAAAAGCAAACACTTCTGAAGGTGGGCTTGTATCCGACTGCCTTTATGATGCCGATAAATTTCGGTGGGGGCCTGACAACTTTACAGATACGGTATGGGCCATGGTGTCGTTTTTTAACATTCCAGTTGCCCAATTTGTGGAGCTTTATCCGGAAGGAATGGAAAAACTTGCCAAAATAAAGCATACATTTCGGACGAATACCGGGAAAAAATACGGTCCCCAGTTTATCGACATCGGGCTTGCCATCGGAAAGGAACTGTTTGATGTTATTCAAACAGAGTTTGCACATTTGTTGTAATCGTGTATTCATATATTCTAAATAGTGCCCATCCGCGAATCGTGGAGATACCATTAAGTGTCCAATTCAGAAATGAGCAATTTTTTCGTTGAGCAAGGCCGCACAAGGGTTTGCGGTGAGACGTACTCAACGTACGTCGCAACCGGAAAGCCGCGGAGAACGCCGCTCAGCGGAAAAAGGGCCATTTTTGGATGGACACTAAATAAGCGAGTGAACGTGTGGCTTATCACATTCATCATCATTACAGCCACTGCTGCGATTTTGGGTTCGAGTCCTTGCGTCAAAGCCGGTGAAAAGGATTTTCCGTTTTATCCGGGTGAAAAACTGACGTTTGTCCTTAAATGGACGATTATACCGGCGGGAGAGAGTGTTCTTGAAGTGCTTCCCATGGAAACCATTGATGGCGTTAAAGTCTACCATTTTTTGCTGACGGCAAAAACAAATGCCTTTATCGACACCCTCTATAAGGTGCGGGATAAATTAGATGCCTATGTAAACACTGAAATGACCCATTCGTTGCTGTATAAAAAAAAGCAGCACGAAGGAAATACCCAGAGAGATGTTGTTGTAAATTTCGATTGGCAGAACAACAAGGCCCAATATACCAACTTCAAAGATAAACGGCCGCCCATTGACATACTGCCCGGATCATTTGATCCATTATCCGCGTTTTATTTTGTTCGCCTGTTTGATTTTCAAGAAAAATCGAATATCGAGCGTCCGGTCACTGATGGAAAGAAATGTGTCATCGGCAAGCTTTCTGTCATTAAAAGGGAAACGCTTAAACTGAAAAGTGGTACATACGACACGTATCTCATAGAACCCGAACTCAAACATATTGGGGGTGTATTTGAAAAAAGCAAGAACGCTAAAATTCAAATGTGGGTCACTGCGGATAAGCGAAGGATTCCAGTAAAAATAAAGAGTAAAGTCGTGGTCGGAAGCTTTGTGGGGGAACTTGTTTCAGCTGAGTTTAAGGATGCGAAACTTAAATAAGGTGTCAGATGAAGTCCATGGACAGGAAAAACATGAAAAATAACGGAGCCTTGTCCGGAATATTGGTTCTGGATCTGTCCCGTTTGCTTCCCGGACCATTTTGTTCCATGATCCTTGCTGACCATGGTGCACGTGTGATTTCGGTGGAAGACAAACGTTTTTTATCTGACGACCTCTTCATTTCCGAGGTCAATCGAAACAAAGAGCACATGTCCTTAAACTTGAAAACCCGGGAAGGCAAAGAGATTTTTTTCCGTCTGGTCGATAACGCGGATGTCTTGCTGGAGGGGTTTCGACCGGGGGTTGTCCACAGACTCGGAATTGACTATGATACGGTTCGTAATATCAATCCAAAAATTATTTACTGTTCCATTACCGGGTACGGTCAAAGCGGGTCCTACCGGAATCGAGCCGGACATGATGTAAATTTTCTGGGCTGTTCGGGTGTTCTTGATCTTATGGGTGAGCCGGATCGACCACCCTCCATACCGGGTGTCCAGATTGGGGACATTGCTGGGGGAGGAATGAACGCTGCCATTGGAATCCTTCTGGCGCTGTGGGCCAGGGAAAGGACCGGTAAAGGTCAACATATCGATATCTCCATGACAGACACAATGGTAAGCTTTTTATCACTGGCCCTTTTTTTACATCAACGCACAGGAGAATTCCCAAAACGCGGTGAATCCATGCTTTCTCACAGGTACGCTTTTTATAACACCTATGAAACTGCCGATGGACGATTTATTTCCATCGGTGCTGTGGAAAATCGTTTTTGGAAGAATCTTTGTGATCACCTGAGTGTTCCGGAATATGGGGCACTCCAGTATGACGAAAAGCGCCGGGAAGAGATCATCGGTTTTATGCGCAGAACGTTTAAGAAACAAACGCTTGACCAGTGGGAAACCGAACTCGCAGATCTTGATGTGTGCTGGGGACGAATTCAAACACTTAAAGAAGTGTTGGAGGACCCCTTTTTTCGGGAAAGGGAAATGGTTGTAAGCATGCGTCAAAAGAACGGAAAAGAGACCGCAACCCTTGGGACGCCGATTAAGCTGAGTGAAACACCGGGTTCGATTCGAACGCTGCCGAAGGGTTTTGGAGAAAGTACGGTTTCAATCCTCCGGGAATTCGGTTATACAAAAAACCAGATAAAATCGTTTGCCAAAAAGGATGTTTTTTAACAAAATGGTGACCTATGAAAAAGATATTGGTGATGAGTGATAAAAATGACGATCTGAATACGATGTCGACCTTTTTGGAGGATTTAATTCCAGATTGTCTTGTCATTCCTGTTCAATCAGGAATTGCAGGGATAGAAAGCATAAAGGCTGAATCTCCGGAAATGGTTCTTCTGGATCTCGAAATAGGAGAGATAGACCGCTACGAAGTTTGCAGAACATTGACATCTAAAGAAAACACAAAACACATCCCGATTCTTTTAATGACCGATATCCGATCCGATCCCAAAACCTATGTTAAGGGATTGGAGACCGGAGCGGCGGGTTTTTTGGGAAAGCCCATAAACAAAGCAGAGTTGGCGGTTCAGGTCAATATGGCATTGCGAATCAGTGCATTGGAGAAAGAAAAAGCCGAACTTAAAAAGCAGCTTCAACAGGCCCAAAAGATGGAATCCATTGGGACCCTGGCAGGAGGGATCGCACACGAATTTAACAATATTCTTTTTCCTATTATCGGATACACCGAGATGTGCATGTATGATGTACCTGAAAACAGCAAAACCAAAAAAAACCTGGCAGCTGTCCTTAAAGCTGCTGATCGGGCCAAAGACCTGATTCAGCAGATTCAAAATTTTAGTACGAAAGGGGAGCAGAACAAAAAGCCCTTAAAGATTCAATATATTATAAAAGAAACACTGAAGCTGTTAAGGGCGTCGCTGCCGGCGACCATTGAATTACGCCATGAGATAGACACTACCTGCGGTCCTGTGGCGGCTGATCCATCTGAGATTCAGCAGATTTTGATGAACCTTTGTACCAACGCATATCAGGTTATGGAAGAAAAGGGTGGTGAACTGGAGATCACCCTCCAAGAAGTGGATCTGACTTCCGGCGATCTATCCTTTGAGATTGATCTAAGCCCTGGATGTTATCTGAAGCTGACGGTTAAAGATACAGGCCCCGGCTTGGAGCAAACTGAAGTCAAGCACGTTTTCGATCCACAATATCGCACCGGTGACCGAAATGAAGGGACCGGTATGGGGCTAAATATTGTACATGAAATTATCCGAAGCTATAAAGGGATGACTTGCATTTCTTCTGATCCGGACCGGAGGACAACCATTGATGTTTATCTGCCCTTGCTGAATACCCAACCCGACCACATATCTGAAATATCCACTGAAGCACACCAACCATCTGGCAATGAGACGGTGTTGCTGGTGGATGATGAAGAAGCTGTGCTTGAAATGATGAATTTAATGATGGAAAGACTCGGTTATCAAGTCATTTCAATGTTAAGCAGCGTTAAAGCGCTTGAGATATTCCAAAAGGCGCCTAAAACCTTTGATCTGGTGATCACCGATCAAACCATGCCCAAAATGACAGGGATGGAATTGATCAGGGAAATACGTCTTATCCGGTCCGATATTCCGGTTATTTTATGTACCGGATTCAATGAAAAAATAACCGAAGATAATACCAGGCATCTGGGGATCGGGGCCTTAATCGGCAAGCCGATCCGGGTTGCAGAATTTGCAGAAATAATCCGGGACGTCCTGGACCGAAAAAATATTAGATGTTGAAGATGAAATCGAGCTGTTGTTGTCACATCGACTTCACCGGATTGACTTAGTTTCTTGATAGCAAATTTTGTGCTTTTTGTGGCAAAAAAATAAAAACAATCACGAAAACACGAAAATAGGAAAGCACGAAATTTTATTAGCATCTTTTTCGTGTTTTTGTACTTTCGTGCTTTCGTGATAAATAACTTTTCCGGCTTGTCCAGGTAAGGTTTATAAGGTAAAAAAATCAGCTTATTGTGGTTTTAAAATTTTATCGGGAAATTCACACAGATCATAAAGCGGACAGGTGGGACACAGCGGCTTTCTCGCTTTGCATATGGCCCTTCCGAAATAAATCAACTGCAAAGAAAATACGTTCCAATTTTCTCTTGGAATAATTTCCATCAGGTCATGTTCTATTTTAACCGGGTTGTTACTCTTAGTAAGTCCGAGCCTTTTTGATATTCTTGCCACATGTGTGTCCACAACAATACCCGGAATATTAAATGCACTGCCAAGGACCACATTGGCGGTTTTACGTCCCACACCGGGAAGTTTTACCAGTTCATCCAAAGTTTGAGGGACCTGACCGTCATATTTTTCCAGAAGACTTTTTGAGCAGTTTTTGATATTCTTTGCTTTGTTTCGGAAGTATCCGGTAGGACGAATCAGTTTTTCAATGGTTTCATTTGGGGCACTTGCAAAATCCTGGGGTGTTTTTAAGTGATTGAACAGATCTGTTGTTACGCTATTTACCTGTTTATCCGTACACTGTGCGGATAGGATGGTTGCCACAAGAAGTTGAAATGGGTTGGCGTGACGAAGCTGGGTTTTGACTTCGAGATAGGTTTTTTTGAGTATGCGTTGAATTTTTGCAGATCGGGCCTTATCTTTGTTCAATGTTGTTTTTTTCGGCATTGTTGTTCCTTTGTGGATTTTTTTATTTGATTTTTTCTTGGTCCTATGGTCCTTGCTTGTCTTACATTGCGGGGGGCAGAGTTGTCCGGCTCTACCGAGTAAAAAAATGCCAAGTGACTAAAGTGAGCTAAAGTTTAAAGTGATCTAAAGTTAAGGAATTCTGTCAATTATATATAAAATATCGGCTTCCGGCTCGTAGAGAGCGAAGTGACTCCATAACTTTAGGCATTTTAGATCACTTTAGTCACTTCACACTTAAGCGTTCTGTGGGAAACAGACCCTTTCAAGGGAAAAACAACGTACAAGCCTATAGGCAATGATTCTTTACTCATTATTGTTTTAAGCAACCGTATATCATGAATCTATCTTTAAAAAAAGTGAGTGCTTTAGGACTCTGTTCCGGCGGATTGGACAGCATGCTGTCCGGCATGCTGCTGCGAAAACAGGGAATAAAGGTTCAATGGGTCACCTTCGAAACCCCGTTTTTTTCATCTGAAAAGGCCCAACAGGCCTCCAAAACTACCGGAATACCGCTCATGGTTAACAATATAACGCCGATCTATCTGAAGATGCTGACAGATCCGCATTGCGGCTATGGAAAACATATGAATCCGTGTATGGACTGTCACGCGTTGATGTTCAACCTGGCGGGAAAGATAATGAAAGAAAAAGGATTTGATTTTCTTTTCAGCGGCGAAGTGCTGGGTCAGCGCCCCATGTCTCAAACCATGAATTCTCTCCGTTATGTGGAAAAACAATCCGGCTTTGACGGTTATATTCTGCGCCCTTTAAGCGCCAAAAAGCTTTCTGAAACCATCCCCGAACAACAGGGGATGGTCAATAGAGAGCTACTGATGGACATATCAGGCAGATCCCGAAAGCCTCAGATAAAACTCGCCAAAGAATATGGAATTAAAAACTATCCGTCTCCTGCCGGAGGTTGTCTCCTCACGGACAGAGGATACGCTTCGCGTCTCAAAGACCTTTTTGACCATCAGGACACCTATGCCGAAAGGGAGCTTCATCTTTTAAAACATGGGCGGCATCTGCGGTTAAACAACACCACAAAAATTATCGTGGGACGAACCCAGAAAGATAATGAAGATATAAAAAAATACCATGATCCGAACCTGGACACCATGATCAAAGTAAAAAAAATTCCAGGCCCCATCGTTTTAATGCCCAATGACGGCAGCAAGGACCTCAGGATACTGGCAGCTTCTATATGCGTGGGCTACAGCAAGGCTCCGGAAATCACTCCGATAGAAGTTTCGGTGACCACTCCCCAAGGACATGAGATTGTCCGAGTCATCGGTGTTCCGCCCAAAGACATCAAGCACTTTCTGATCCAGTAACTGAACGATAATCTATCGACCATTATAATATCATATTCGCCCTGAGCTGGCCGCAGGCCGCGGAAATGTCTTGTCCCTTGCTGTGACGAACGATGGCCGTATAATTGTTTTTACTTAATATCTCTTTGAATTTAAGGATTACAGATTCTTCAGGACACTCGAATTGACTTTCTTCGTAGGTGTTAAAGGGGATAAGATTAATTTTTGCCTTTATCGGTCTCAGCAACCTGACCAGGCGTTTTGCGTCTTCTTCGGAGTCGTTGATTCCTTTTAACAGAATATATTCAAATGTGATTTTTCTGCGGGTCATTAGAGGATACCTGGCGCAGGCATCGAGAAGGTTTTCGATAGGGTATTTTCGATTGATGGGCATCAGCATGTCCCGGGTCTTATTCTCTGTGGCGTTTAATGATATGGCCAGATTTACCGTTGTTTCACGTCCCAGATCGGAAAGCTTTGGAACAAGACCTGCTGTTGATACGGTTATCCTGCGGCTTGAAAATCCGAGTCCGACATCCTTGTCCGTAATGATATGAATTGCACTGACAACATTGGAAAGATTGGCCAGAGGTTCCCCCATCCCCATCATGACAATATTGGTGAGACGTTTTGACCCGCCGATATCGTACGCAACATCACGAACTTGAGCAATGATTTCGCCTTTTGTGAGATTTCTTATAAACCCTCCTTTTGCAGTCAGACAAAATAGACAGCCCTGTGCACAGCCGACCTGACTCGATATGCAGAGTGTATAATGATCCTTTTCCGGAATGAGCACACTTTCGACATGTTTGCCGTCTCTGAGTTTAAAAAGATACTTTTTCGAACCATCCTGTGATGTTTCGACACGTGTCTTTTCAAGACGATGGATAGAAAAATGCTGCGAAAGTCGCTTTCGGATCTCCTTTTTAATATCGGTCATTACGTCAAAGGTATCTGCCTGTCGAAGATAGATCCATTTTCGGATCTGATTGGCACGATAGGACTTGATATCCCTTGATTGAAGCCATAAAATAAGCTCATCTTTTGTGAGTTCTTTGATGTCTGTTTTTGATAGAACAGTGTTCATAGGTTGCGTTGTATGTATTTAATTTACTAAAATCGTACGATGATTTATTAAATCTTGACATAGCATTATTTTACGATTACATTCAAGGTTTTTAAAATTCAGATTTTATTGGTACTTTTATGTTTGATAATTTAAGCGACAAGTTAAATGCCGTATTTAAAAAGCTCAAAGGGCACGGCAAATTAACGGAAAAGAATATCGAAGAAGGACTTCGAGAAGTCAGGATGGCGCTTCTCGAGGCCGATGTGCACTTTAAGGTCGTAAAAAGCTTTATCAGCGGTATTAAAGCGCGTGCGCTCGGCCAGGAGGTTATGTCAAGCCTGACTCCCGGTCAGCAGGTCATAAAGATCGTCAATGATGAGCTGACAGAACTCATGGGAGGCATGCTCGAAGACTTGAACCTTTCCGGTCCGGTGCCTGTATCAATCATGCTGGTTGGGCTACAGGGATCCGGAAAAACAACGACAGCAGGTAAACTCGCCGTTTTTTTGCGAAAAAAGGGAAGAAAACCTTATCTGGTTCCGGCAGATGTTTACCGTCCTGCCGCCATTGATCAGTTGACTAAACTGGGTGAACAATTGTCTGTTCCGGTATTTCCTTCCAGCACAGACATGAATCCCATACAAATTTGCCAGGAAGCCAGAACAACAGCGCACCAAACAGGATGCGATACCGTATTAATCGATACGGCCGGACGTTTGCATATCGACGAAGCGTTGATGGAAGAGCTTTGCCGCATCAAAGATGAGGTAAAACCCTCTGATATTCTTCTTGTGGCCGACGCCATGACGGGTCAGGATGCTGTAAATATCGCCAAGTCATTCAACAATACCCTCGACATTGGTGGTGTTGTCCTTACAAAAATGGATGGTGATGCACGTGGCGGGGCAGCCCTGTCTATAAAATCTATAACCGACAAACCCATAAAATTTATTGGTGTCGGTGAAAAACTGAGTGACCTGGAGCCGTTTCACCCTGACAGGATGTCTTCAAGGATTCTTGGGATGGGTGACGTCCTTACCATCATAGAAAAGGCTCAATCTGTCGTTGACGAGAAGAAAGCCGCCGAACTCGAAAAAAAATTAAAAAAAAATGCGTTTACACTGGAAGATTTTCGTGATCAAATGGTACAAGTCAGGAAAATGGGTTCTATGTCGGACATCATTAAAATGATTCCCGGCATGAACCAGATGAAGCAACTCAAAAACTTAGAAGTTGACGATAAAGAACTGATTAAGATCGAAGCGATCATAAATTCCATGACACCCCTGGAACGGCGTCAGCATACGTTAATCAAGGGAAGCCGCCGTAAAAGAATTGCCAAAGGAAGTGGAACCAGTGTCCAGGATATAAATAAATTGCTTAAGAATTATAATCAGGTTATGAAAATGATTAAAAAGATAAACAAAGGTGGCATGCGCGGGTTTGGCGCGGGTATGCCGTCGTTTTGAAGGAGAAATTTAAATGTCGGTTAAAATCAGGCTGGCCAGGCACGGCGCAAAAAAAAGACCCTTTTATCGAATTGTTGTGGCGGACACCAAATGCCCTCGTGATGGTAGATTCTTGGAAAATGTCGGCACATACAATCCATTGTTAGATCCGGCCAAGGTCGTTTTAAAACAAGAGAGAATTAAGTACTGGATTGATCAAGGCGCAACTTTTACAGACACTGTGAAAAGCCTTTTGAAAAAAGAAGGTTTTTCTGTTAAACTTGCATAGAATCTTTACCTCTAACGCTCATAAGCCTACAAAGGAGATGGAGCTATGAAAGAGCTGATTAAATATATTGCTCAGGCGTTGGTGGACAATCCAGAACTGGTTGAAGTTTCAGAGGTAGAAGGTAACCAGACCTCGGTATTAGAACTCAAAGTGGCAAAAGAGGACTTGGGAAAGGTGATTGGAAAACAGGGCCGAACGGCTCGGGCCATGCGGACCATATTGAGCGCTGCTTCTGCCAAACTAAAAAAACGATCGGTTCTTGAAATTATCGAATAGTGTTGTGGGAAAAGATGGGTTTCTTCCTGTTGGCAAAATTGTTGGCGCCCACGGCGTAAAAGGGAACCTTAAGGTTTATTCTTACGCTGAATCCGTGTCCGTTTTCAAACCAGGTCGTTTGATCCTTGCCATCCATGCCGGAAAAGCAGAAAAACATTTTGCTGTAAAATGGGCCAAACCTCACGGCAAATCCATCCTTCTATCATTTAAGGGTATTGAGGACCGCATTACGGCCGAAACCCTGATTGGGGCCGAGCTATTCATCGAACGGATCGCTCTTCCTGAACTCGAAGAAGGCGTCTATTACTGGGTAGACATTATCGGGCTCTCAGTTTTTACAACCGAAAATCAATACATCGGCCGTGTTGAATCGATAATGTCAACCGGCAGTAACGACGTATATATCGTCAAAAATAAAACAAAAGATGACAGCACTGAAATACTGATTCCGGCCATTGAATCGGTGGTGTTAGAAATAGATTTCGAGAACAAAACCATGCGTGTGGAGTTGCCCGAAGGGTTGTAAAACCTTATCCGCACACCGATAACAGGCAATATATTAGGGATGAATTTCATAGCCCTTACGATATTCCCGGAAATGTTTAATCCTTTTTGGGAACACGGAATTATCAGAAGAGCAATAGACCGAAATAAGATTCGGGTATCTGCCATAGATATTAGAAATTTTGCTAACGGAAAGCACCGTGTGACGGATGACAGGCCATATGGCGGGGGGTGTGGAATGGTCATGAAGCCCGAACCGCTGGCCGCTGCTATCCGGGCAGCAACGAAAAAAGCACCTTTATCGAAGAAGATTCTGTTAACACCCCAGGGGCGACGCTTTGATTCGAGTGTGGCGCATGAATTGTCGTCATCGGATGGACTTATTTTCATCTGCGGTCGTTACGAAGGTGTAGATGAACGAATTTGTCTTGATTTCATCGATGATGAAATTTCCATCGGTGATTATGTCCTTACCGGAGGCGAGTTGGCTGCCATGGTGATTATCGATGCAGTAACCCGACTGATTCCCGGCGTACTCGGCGGCGAGGAATCTGCTGAACAGGATTCCTTTTCAGGCAGTGTTTTAGAATATGCACAATATACCCGTCCCAGAACCTTTGAAGGACATGATGTTCCCGAAATTCTGTTGTCGGGAGACCACAAAAAAATTGAGAACTGGAGGCTTGAAGCATCGTTGATCCGGACGTTTCTGAAAAGACCGGACCTGTTGGAGAACAGAGCCTTGAGCAAACAGGAGATCGGAATTCTGAAAAAATGGTGTGTTGATATTGAAAAAATCATACACAACCAATCTTTATATGGCCCTGGTGCACTATCCGGTGGTCAATAAGCATGGCGACACGATCGCTTCTGCGGTAACGAACCTTGATCTGCATGATATATCCAGATCAGCAAAAACATATGGCGTACGATCGTTTTATGTGGTAACACCACTTTCTGATCAAAAAGAACTGGTTGAAAAAATTGTTTCACATTGGACAGAAGGAACAGGCGCGACATATAATCCAAAACGAAAAGAAGCGCTGGAACTGATTGTCATTAAAAATTCTCTGAAAGAGGTTATAGAGCATATACGTAAAAAAGGCGGAGATTCTCCGAAAACGGTGGTCACCAGCGCCGGTCACAGCCCCCGCAATATCAGTTTTAAACGGTTCCGTGAGATGCTGCAAGATGGGTCCTTGTACCTCTTGATACTGGGTACCGGATGGGGGCTTTCGAAAAATTTTATGGCTGAGGCTGACTACGTTCTTGATCCGGTTTTAGGGAATACAGATTACAATCACCTGTCTGTAAGGTCCGCTGCTGCGGTCATTCTCGACAGAATTTTTGGAAAAAAAGAATAAAATACAGTTTGGAGATGAATATGGAAAGATTAGATCAGCTACAAAGAGAGATGATGCGGCTTGATATACCCCGTTTTGCCGCAGGAGATACTGTTAAAGTTCATGTAAAGATAAAAGAAGGTGAAAAAGAGCGTATCCAGGCTTTTCAAGGCGTTGTGATCAGCAAACGGGGTGGCGGAGCCCATGCGACATTTACCGTTCGGAAGGTTTCATACGGCATAGGGGTTGAACGTATTTTTCCGCTGCATTCCCCTGTGATTGATAAAATAGAGGTCATTTCTCACGGACGTGTTCGCCGGTCAAAAATCTATTATCTGCGCAAGCTAAGGGGCAAAGCAGCAAGAATAAAAGAGCGTCGTATCAACTAATTAACAACATATTCAAGTTGTTATCTGCTGAGAATTCATGGACCCAGACCTGTGGTTATTCGAAAAAAAGGCTTTTCAAAAAGGCTTTTCAAAAATTGCAGGTATTGATGAAGCCGGTCGGGGACCCCTGGCCGGTCCGGTTGTTTCTGCGGCGGTTATTATTCCGATTTCTTTGCAGAATTTCGGAATATACGATTCAAAGAAATTAACTCCCAAAAAACGTGACACCCTTTACGAAAAAATATACGATCTTGCCGTTTCCGTTGGGATCGGCATCGTTGATCCGTTTGAAATAGATCGTATCAACATCCTTCAGGCAGCGCTCCTGTCCATGGCCATGGCCGTTGAAAACCTTGCCCCCCAGCCGGATTGTCTGCTCATCGACGGCACATTTTCGATCTCGTCAGCGCTGCCACAAGAGGCGATACCCAAGGGTGATGCCCTCAGTGTTTCCATCGCCGCTGCGTCCATCGTTGCAAAAGTAACCCGTGACAGATTGATGGAGAGGTACCACCAGGATTATCCTCTGTTTGGGTTCTCAAAACACAAAGGATACCCCACAAAGGCACATAAACAGGCGATCCGACAATTCGGATGCTGTCCGATTCACAGAAGAAGCTTCAAGGGCGTCAAAGAATACCTGTAATCTAATTTTCATGAAGGATTTATCTGACTCACCCCCGATGCTCCCGTACTGATCTGTGAGCGGCATCTTTAACAAGCGAAATTTCGTTTCAATCAACTTTCGTAACATTTTAGCCTTTTGAAAAAAATTACCGCTTCAGGTATAATTAAATTTTTGCTGAAAGAACTCGTGGATAAGGGCTCGTAATGAAAGAACATGCCCTGGCTATTAATAAAGATTTCTGTTTTATTAAGGGATTTCATCCATAACGTTAAATCGCCGACGGTTCTTTCAAAACGATCCCTAATCCACTCAAACAGCTTCCAGTCAAAAATTTAATCATACCTGAAGCTCCTTAATTAATTGACTTCCAAGATCTTTTGTTATACGTTTTTTGTAAACGTATAACTTTTAAGGAGTCTATAATGAATACGGTCAAGGTGTTAACCAAAGGGCAAATCGTAATTCCTGCTTCGATTCGAAAAAAATACAATATACACCCCGGGAATGCGCTCCAGATCTTTGAATACGGCAATCTTCTCTATCTGGTCCCGCCGGTTGAAGACCCGGTTAAGGATGCCATGGGGTGTATTTCCAAAA
This sequence comes from uncultured delta proteobacterium, assembly GCA_963731025.1. Classification (GTDB taxonomy): domain Bacteria; phylum Desulfobacterota; class Desulfobacteria; order Desulfobacterales; family UBA11574; genus UBA11574. The sequence goes on from CAVSVL010000014.1 coordinate 321,829, forward strand.
CCCCTTCGCTGTCTAAAGCGCTTTTGAAGGAGAGAAAAAAGGATTTTGCCGAATGACATCCGGATACCTGTTTGACAGCCACGCCCTGCTGGCCTTTTTTCAAAATGAAACCGGTGCAAATATCGTATACGAAATCTTGCAGAAAAGCATAAAAGATCACATCGATCGTCTTGTTTGTGTGATTAACTTGGGCGAAATCATCTACATCACCAAAAGAATGTTTGGGGATCAAAAAAAAATTGAAATATTGGGCCGTATTCATCAGCTTGGATTTAAGGTGCTGCCTGTTCCCGATACTTTGGTTTATCAGGCAGCCGAGATTAAAGCAGAATATCCGATATCTTATGCCGATTGTTTTGTTATCGCCTGTGCTCAAGAGCACAACGCGACCATCGTAACCGGAGATCCTGAATTCAAAAATGTAGACCATTTGGTTAAAATAGAATGGATTCGATGATTTAGAACGCAAAAGCTATATTTTAAATATTGAGTTTGATATTTTTATTGAACAACAAAAGAAAATGATATGATTTAAGGATACATAATGCTTAACAAGCGACAGCAATTCGGTAAAGAAAGCGAGTCCTTGGCTGTAAAACACCTTAAGAAAAACGGATACAAGATTTTGGAGCAGAATCATCGCAACAAAATTGGAGAGATCGATATTATTGCCAAAGAAAAGGGGGCGCTGGTTTTCGTTGAAGTCAAGGCCAGAAAAACCTATGTTTTCGGAAACCCAAAATGGGCAATCACCCCTAAAAAACAACGTAAAATTTCCATGGTTGCCCTTTACTATCTCAAAGCCACAAAGCAGACCCATGTCAAAGCAAGGTTTGATGTTGTTTCCCTCAGCCTGGCAAAAGACAATCCTCAGATAGAGATCATAAAAAATGCCTTTGAACTCGCCTATGGATAGTAGCAAAAATACACCGGATCAGGGAACGCTTTATGTTGTGGCCACCCCTATCGGAAACATGGACGATATCACCCTAAGGGCGCTAAATATTCTTGATCAGGTTGATCTTATCGCCGCAGAAGATACACGGCATACAGGAAAGCTGTTGAAATATCACCATATCAAGAGTCGTCTGGTTTCTTACCATGAGCATAATGAAAAAGAGAAAACACCGTTATTAATTGACCGGATAGAATCCGGATCATCCATAGCACTGGTGTCCAATGCCGGTACACCCACCGTTTCGGATCCGGGCTATATACTGCTTCAAACTGCCGTTAAACAGGGGATAAGGGTCATACCCATCCCTGGCGCCTCTGCTGGTGTTGCTGCACTCAGTGTTTCCGGGCTGCCCACGGATTCTTTTATTTTTATCGGGTTTTGTGCCAAGAAAAAGGCAAAACGACTCAAACAGCTTCAAGAACTTGCCGGTGAAAAAAAACCCCTTATATTTTATGAAAATCCTGGACGCATTTTGGCTTTTATGGAAGAAATTATAAATGTTATGGGAGACAGATATGGCGTGCTTTGCAGAGAGATGACCAAACTACACGAAGAATTTTTAAGAGGCCGTTTATCAGATCTCATAGATTCGTTATCCCGTCGCCCGGCTGTAAAAGGGGAATGCACGCTTCTCGTGAAAGGCTGTGAAGAAATAAAGAACGTTTCAAAGGATGTCATACGCGCTGAATTGGTTGAAGCGCTGGGCAAGAAAGGGTGTAAGATATCCGAGGCTTCCAGAATTATTGCCAAAAAATACGGCCTTTCTAAAAACAGGGTGTATGATGAAGCGTTGAAATTGAAAGAGAAAAGCTCAAAGGAAAAAGATTAGAAGCCTTCAATTAAGTGGCTACTATCAGTATAAATGGAGCCTTATTATCTTGGATGCCATGCAAAAGCATTTGATTTATCCGGTCATTCTTGCTGTTCCGGATCAAAAACAGCAACTTACGGGAAGAGAAAAAGTTTCCTTTCTTAGCAGACATGCCAGAAGGGCTCTTGAAATATCAGCGCAAAAGCGACAAATTCAACTCGGTGATCTTAAAAAAGATGAAAATGGTGTTCCCTTGCCCTTTAATGGAAATTACTGGTCTGTAACACACAAGACCGGATATGTCGCCGGAGTTATTTCCCGGGAAAGGATCGGAATTGATCTGGAAAAAATTCGTCCCTTTAAAGAAGCGCTTTACAAAAAAGCTGCCTCCGAGAACGAATGGGAGCTTTCAGATACCGATAAAATTGCCCTTTTTTTTCGATACTGGACCTCCAAAGAGTCAGTACTCAAGGCTTCAGGCACCGGTATCCGGGATTTGTTAAAATGCCGGATAAAGCGAATCATTGACGATAAGCATCTTGTTGTCAATTACAGAGAAAATAATTGGGTCGTAGAACATTTTTATTTCAACGGGCATATTGCATCGGTGGTTAAAAATAATGTTGATGTTAAATGGGCCTTTTTTACGGATACTTCTTTGCCCATTCAATAAACAAGGAGGTTTATATGACTGAGCCGACGTTACACCATGCGGCTGCTGAAAGGTTTAAACCCTTTCAGGATGAAATATTGAAAAGCCATAAAGATAACATTCATTCCATCGCGATCACCGGAAGCGCGTTGACAGATGATTTCGATCCGGAAAAATCGGATGTTAATTCAGTATTGGTCCTCAATAAAATGGATTTAGGATTCCTCGAAGTGCTCGCTTCTCTGGGGAAAATATACGGTAAAAAAGGAATTTCAGCGCCTCTGATCATGACACCGGAATACATCAAGCATTCCCTTGATGTTTTTCCCATAGAATTTCTGAACATGAAACTGCTTCACGAAACCCTGTTTGGTGAAGATCTTTTTCAGCATCTCTTGATTGAACGAAAGGATCTCAGATTGCAGTGCGAAAGGGAGCTGAAAGTCCGATTGATCGGTCTCAGGCAAGGGTATATCTCTTCCATGGGCGATGCCAAAATCCTCACCGACCTGTTTATCAATACCATTTCAGGGTATATCCCCCTTTTCAGAGGCGTTATCCTCATTCTCGGAAAGGAACCGCCTTTAAGAAACGAGGATGTATTACAGATTCTTGAAGACGCCTCCGGTATTGATACCCAAGTTTTCAGAACGGTTTTAAAGCAAAAACGACAAAAGACAAAAATGGCGATAACACACCTAACCGCTATTTTTAAAGACTACTATGCCGCGGTAGAAAAACTGGGGGATATTACGGATGGCCTTGAAGACTAAACCCAAAGCGTTCATAACGGCCGTTTTTATTTGCCTTTTGTTTGTATCTGTTGGACGGTCCGCGAATATTCCGGAAATGCCGCAAAAATATGTGGTGGATCTGGCCGGCATTATCGACGATGCCGTGGAAAACCGGTTGAACGGATACCTTCAGGAACTTGAGCAAAAAACGACCGCACAGATGGTGGTGTTGACCATCATGGATCTCGGCGGTGAGTCCATCGAAGATCTTTCAATCAGAATTGCCCATGATAAATGGAAACTGGGTCAGAAGGGAAAGGATAACGGCGTCCTTTTTTTGATTGCGTTTAAAGATCGAAAATACAGGATCGAGGTCGGATACGGGCTCGAAGGTGTGCTTCCGGACAGTCTCGTCGGTAGTCTAGGCCGAAACATATTGGTTCCTTATTTCAAAAAAGGAGATTACTCAGACGGTATTTTTGCAACCACCCTTGCAATGGCAAATAAAATTGCCGCTAACGCCGGCGTTAAAATAGAAGGAATGCCTTCGATAAAGTACCAAACTTCGCCCGCGAGAAATGAAAAAGGCGCCAGTCCGCTATCCATGATTATTGGCATCGTGTTTTTCATTATCATGGGAATATTGTTTATCAAAAATCCGAGAGCATTTTTGCTGTTCCTTTTATTTTCTTCCATGGGCGGAAGAAGAGGTTCATGGGGTGGCGGCGGTGGTTTCGGCGGCGGCGGATTCGGCAGTTTCGGCGGCGGCGGCGGTGGTGGATTCGGCGGCGGGGGGGCGTCTGGTGGGTGGTAGTGTCCATCCAGAAATGGCCCTTTTTGTCCTGATCGGCGTTCTCCGCGGGTTTCCGGCTGCGGCGTACAGACGTACGCCTCGCGCGAAAACCCTTGTGCGGCCTTGATCAGAACAAAAACTGCTCATATCTGAATGGACACTCTTCGTGTTTATTTTGGACTCATGGATGGACACTAATTATAGGCTTTGATCCAACTGGAATGTGATTCCGGAGGAGGAGAAAAAGATTCACCGAGCAAAAATGCTGGAATAATGTTATTTGGGGTTAATGGTAAAACTTGGGTTGAAGATAACATTTAAAAATGGATAATATCCTTAAAAAACCAGCCTTCCAATATTCCATTGTTCCATGTCGAGGAAAATGTTAAAGCTTCAAGAAGTGTTTCATATTTTCATTAAATTTTAGAAATATCAACCGTTTAATTGTTTATTTTCGGAGGATCATTATGTCAAAAAAAATGAAGACCATACTTATTGTCGTGGGAATCGTCGTACTGGTCGGTTTTATGACGTTCGGCAAGATTATCGCCGGTTATAATCGGGTCATCGCTATGGATGAAAATGTCAAAGGAAAATGGGCCCAGGTGGAAAACCAGTTGAAAAGAAGATACGATCTGATTCCGAATCTGGTTGAAACGGTAAAAGGGTATGCAAAACATGAAAAAGAGCTGTTCGAAAATATCGCCCAGGCCAGGACACAATACTTTCAAGCAAAGGATGTAAAAGACAAGGTTAAAGCCTCAAACCAGCTAGAAGGTGTACTCTCAAGGCTTCTTTTGCTTCAGGAAAGATATCCCGTTCTAAAGGCCAATGAATCGTTCCTAAAGCTTCAGGACAGTCTTGAAGGAACTGAGAACAGGATTGCCGTGGAAAGAAAACGATACAATGAATCTGTTCAAACTCTGAACACATATATCCGGACATTTTTTGGAAAGTTTTATGCTATGATTGCGGGCGTTTCTAACGCAGCGTATTATGAAGTGCCGGAGGCAGAGAAAGCAGCCCCAAAAGTAAAATTTTAGACATGCTGATATAGAATATAACAATTTTACATCGGATCTTTGTTTCTAAAGGAGGATTCCATGATGTACATTAACGGGCATTGGGTCAATGCTGTCAGGGGTTTAATTTTTCCCGTCCATAATCCGTCAAACAATGAAAAAATCGGGGAAGCGGCAGATGGAAATCAAGACGATGCCCGGCAGGCCATAGAAGCAGCCCATGGGGCCTTTGAAGCCTGGTCCGGCCTGACCGCCTATCAACGATCAGAATACCTTTACATGGCGTATCAGTTGATGATGGAGCAAAAAGAACACCTGGCACGGGTGATGACCGAGGAACAGGGCAAACCCTTAAAGGCCGCTACGGGCGAAGTACAATACGGTGCGGATTTTTTGCGCTGGTATGCGGAAGAAGCCAAACGGGTCTACGGAGAGACGATTCCGGCTCCCCGTTCAGATCAGCGGTTTATTGCGATACGTCAACCGGTAGGGGTGGTAGCGGCCATTACCCCCTGGAACTACCCGATATCCATGATTACACGAAAAGTCGCCCCGGCACTGGCTGCCGGATGTACCGTGGTGTTGAAACCGGCGGAAGCAACACCTTTGTGCGCCGTTGAAATGTTTAAAATATTTGAAAAGGCACAAATTCCTGCCGGTGTGGTGAATCTTGTTACGGCATTGAACCCCGCTCCAATTGGCGAAACGTTTATTGCGCATCCTTTGGTTTCTAAAATTACATTTACCGGCTCCACCGATGTTGGAAAGCTTTTGAGCCAAAACGCAGCCAAACAGATCAAACGGGTTTCTCTGGAACTCGGTGGTCATGCCCCGTTTATTGTTTTCGAAGATGCCGACCCGGTATATGCTGCAAAGGGCGCCGTGCTGGTCAAGTTTCTAAATACCGGGCAGGCTTGTATCAGTCCAAACAGAATTTTCGTTCATCATCGTATCGTGGGACCGTTTATCGAGGAATTCAAAAGCCGTGTGTCAAAAATGCGTGCCGGCAGCGGATTTGAAAAAGGCGTTAGCATTGGACCTCTGGTGAACGCTGCAGCCTTGGAGAAGGTTGATCGACAGGTGACTGATGCATTGGAAAAAGGCGCGACTTTGGTTTGCGGCGGGAAACGACTCGCGGACAACAACCTCGACAAGGGATTTTTTTACGCGCCTACGGTTCTAAGCGATGTTACACCGGAAATGTTAATCTATAGAGAAGAGACATTTGGACCGGTGGCTCCCATCATTACCTTTGATTCTGAAGAATCCGTGTTACACATGGCCAATGATACCCATTACGGCTTGGCATCTTATGTGTATACCCGTGATCTTTCACGCGCCATGCGCATGTTCGAAAAGCTTCGTTTCGGTATTGTCGGTATTAACGATATCAATCCGACAGCCGCCGCCGCCCCTTTTGGAGGTATGAAGGAAAGTGGATTGGGGCGCGAAGGGGGACAAGAAGGGATTGCCGAATATCTTGAAACCAAGTTGGGTGGGTTTTCCATACAATAAAACCTAAGCTGAGCGTTTCAAATTTTTGAAATGATTAATTTAACCATATTATTAAAGTATTCTGACATTTTGAATTTAAATAATTTGAAACCCTGGGGGATTTCCAATTTCACCGCATCTACTGCGTCAGATGTCGTTCCGCATAGACGACTATAGCGAAACAACATCTTCCTTGTATCTGCGGCAAACTTGAAAAATCGCTCAACGTAGGTGAAGGTAAAGAACAATTGAGGTTGAACGTCAAAAGGAGAAATGAAAATATGAACCATCCTGAAACCCCATTAAAGACCAAACATACATTTTTGGATTTTCTTTATTGGAATATGGTTGTTTCCGTTCCGTTTATTACCGCCTGCATTGCTATCGCTGAAGAATCGATAGCATGGTTAATCATATATATTATTGCATGTATTTTGCTGGTTATGATTATATACCGATTTTACTGTATCCATTGTCCCCATTACCATCAAAACACAAAGACCTTAAAATGTATGTTTTTTTGGTGGATGCCAAAATTTTTCAAAGCAAAATCCGGTCCATTAAGCCCGCTGGAAAAGACGGTATCTGTCATTACACTTCTTGTCATCATCATGCTTCCCATTTATTGGTTGTTACTTCGACCGGGATTGCTGGTGATTTATCTGCTGTCTGTCGGGGTTATGGGTACAACGTTAAGAAGATATGAATGCAAAAGATGTGTTTATTATCAATGCCCGTCAAACTGTGTTCCTGAAGAAGTAAAAAAATAAAATCGCTTTTCGGGTGTTCATCGTTTACCTTTTTTCATGAACAATTTGAATCAGTTGAATTTGCAATTTTAAAAACGTGCCTTATGTTACAATTACGAATCGGTAAATGCAAGCCGTGTACTTCACCGATGTTTCATCGACAGGATCTTATTATCTATCCTATTCTTGACATAGAGTGAACCCATACCTGGATTTTGGATTAAGATTGACGAGAAAAAAAGATCATTGTTCATAATACCATTCGATAGAATGAAAAAGGAGGTAAATCCATGAATCAAAGGACATTCAAAGCAATGGTTGTTTCAGAAGGAGAGAACAATCAGTTTATCAAAGAAATCAAAGACCGAAACCTGGACGATCTGCCAGAAGGAGATGTGCTCGTCAACGTCAAGTACTCTTCATTAAATTACAAGGATGTTCTTTCTACCCAAGGAAACAGAGGTGTTACCAAAAAATATCCACACACGCCTGGAATTGATGCTGCAGGGATTGTCGCTGAAAGCCAAAGCAAGGATTTTAACGCCGGAGATGAAGTGATCGTGACGAGCTATGATCTTGGAATGAACACATCCGGTGGTTTCGGGCAATATATTCGCGTTCCGGCGGACTGGGTTGTCAAAATGCCAGACCATCTTTCCGCTCGAGATAGCATGATATTCGGTACGGCCGGTTTTACAGCCGCCCTTTCGGTTTACCGGCTAGTTGACTATGGCGTTACTCCGGATATGGGACGCATACTGGTTTCCGGTGCAACGGGAGGGGTTGGAAGCATTGCCGTCTCCATACTCACCAAAGCCGGATATGAGGTCGTGGCAGTAAACGGAATCGTGGATGAAAAGGATTTTTTACTAGAAATCGGCGCAAAAGAGGTTATCAGTATCGAAGAGGCTACAGATTCCAGCGGCAAGCCGCTTCTAAAAGGACTTTGGGCCGGCGGCATAGATACCATCGGCGGAGAAATACTGGCTACAATGATAAAATCAATACACCCCCACGGCGGGGTCACATGTTGTGGGAATGTAGGGTCGCATGACCTGCCCATGAATGTCTATCCTTTTATTTTGCGTGGGGTGACACTGATGGGGATTGATTCGCAGAACTGTCCGATGCCCACGCGCCTTAAAGTATGGAATAAAATTGCGAGTGAGTGGAAACTTGATCGTCTGGAACTCTTAACCACTGAGGTTTCTCTGGATGGACTGAACGAACGAATCGATCTTATTCTTCAAAGAAAACACAAAGGAAGAACCATAGTAAGGCTGCCGGAGTAGTGGATTCGACGTAATAGGTATTATCTTTGAGACTTTTGATGGTATAAACAAAATGGCTCATAACAAAAAAGCCTGTCTCACGAATGGACAGGCTGATGTTCTCATGGCGGGAGTGACGAGACTTGAACTCGCGACCTTCCCGTCATGGTAGACGGGACGCTCTAACTATAGCTTCAATGTACGATTTGCTTTTTCTTGATTTGATCTCTTTTTCACGAATTATTGCTTTGGATCGATCAAGGTGTTCTTCGGAAAATACCAGTTCCCAGGGCCTTTTGGGTTTTGTATATGTTGATCTTCCTTGGTTGTGGCGTTTAATTCTCTCGCTCAGATTTTGGGTGGAGCCGACGTAATAACTTCCGTCCTTGAGACTTTCGATTATGTAAACAAAGTATGTCATAACAAAAAAAGCTTGTTATGGAAATAACAAGCTTAAGGTTAGAATGGCGGGAGTGACGAGACTTGAACTCGCGACCTCCGGCTTGACAGGCCGGCGCTCTAACCAAACTGAGCTACACCCCCAAAGTGATCAATAATTTAATTCGGTATGGGACTCGATTTTGCGATCTTCCCGTCATGAAAGACGGGACGTTCTAACCAAACTGAGCTACACCCCCAAAGTGATCAATAATTTAATTCGGTATGGGACTCGATTTTGCGATCTTCCCGTCATGAAAGACGGGACGCTCTAACCAAACTGAGCTACACCCCCAAAGTGATCAATAATTTAATTCGGTATGGGACTCAATTTTGCGATCTTCCCGTCCTGAAAGACGGGACGCTCTAACCAAACTGAGCTACACCCCCCTCAGTAAATTGTCAATAAAAATGGTAGGCGGAACAGGGCTTGAACCTGTGACCCTCGGCTTGTAAGGCCGATGCTCTCCCAACTGAGCTACCCGCCCGAAAAACTAAGTATAGCGTGACTTTTATTACCTTAAAAAAGCTTACTGCTAACAATTTCAATATATGAAGTCAAGTCTAAATTGGCTTTAAATGTTGTTTTGCTTTATAAAATTAAATCAAATTAAGGCTGACCTTTGATCCTTGTCCATCTCTTCGGTCATCACTTCAAATGGAATATCATGTTCTTTAAAAATTGTCCCCCCTGGTTCCAGAACCAACGCATGGGGCAGAACCTCATCCATATGCTCAACCAAAACAATCTCGATCGCCTTTAAGACCGTCGCGGGTATATCCTTTAGATTTTTCTTGTTTTCTTTTGGGATGACGACCTTTTTGATACCGCCCCTGTGAGCAGCCAAAATCTTCTCTTTTAGTCCGCCAATTGTCAAAATGCGTCCCCGCAATGTAATTTCTCCGGTCATGGCAATATCCCGTCGAACAGGTCGCTTTGTTAGAGCTGACACCAAAGATGTGCACATTGAAATCCCTGCAGAAGGCCCGTCTTTTGAAATAGCACCTTCAGGTATATGAATATGAATATCTTTTTTCTTGTAAAAATCCGGCTGTATCGAAAGGCTCGTTACACGTGAACGAACATAACTGACCGCTGCCTGGGCAGACTCTTGCATTACCTCTCCCAGTTTGCCGGTCATGGTGAGTTTTCCTTTGCCGGGCATAATCAGCGTTTCAATGGAAAGTAACTCGCCACCCACTTGGGTCCAGGCAAGACCGGTTACAGTGCCGACCTGATCTTCTTCTTCTATCTGAATCTCCTTGAACCGGGTTGGACCCAGATATTTCTGAATCGAATTGGCCGTTACTCTGTAGGTTTTATCCTCTTTGTTTGTTACAAGTTTTCTTGCAATCTTTCGGCATATTGAAGAGATCTCACGTTCAAGGTTTCTTACCCCTGATTCTCTGGTATATCGACGAATTATCCTGAGGATACCATTCTTGGAAAAATGAACATTCTTTTCTTTAAGCCCGTTCATATTAATCTGCTTGGATATTAAAAAGTCATTGGCAATATGATATTTCTCATATTCTGCATAGCCGGGCAGGCGTATAATTTCCATTCTATCCTGTAATGGAAGGGGTATCTCAGGCAATGTGTTGGCTGTGGTGATAAACAGAATATCTGAAAGATCGTAATCGACATCCAGATAATGATCGTTAAAGCTGTAATTTTGCTCAGGATCGAGCACCTCCAAAAGGGCGGCTGAGGGATCTCCCCTAAAATCCATACTCATTTTATCCACTTCATCAAGGCAAAATACTGGATTATTGACACCGACCTTTTTCAGGGATTGAATGATTTTGCCGGGCATTGCACCGATGTATGTGCGCCGGTGTCCTCGAATTTCAGCCTCGTCTCTAACCCCTCCCAAAGAAAGACGTACAAATTTTCTTCCTGTGGCCCGGGCAACGGATTTGGCCAAAGAGGTTTTCCCAACCCCGGGTGGTCCTACAAAACAGAGTATCGGCCCCCTAATTTTTTTGACAAGGCACTGAACAGCCAGATATTCCAGAATGCGTTCCTTTGGCTTTTTTAATCCGTAGTGATCTTCTTCAAGTATCTTATCGGCTTCTTCAAGATCCTTACGTACCCTGCTTTGTTCAAACCACGGAAGGCTGATTAGCCAGTCGATATAGCCGCGAACCACTGTAGCTTCGGCAGACATGGGGGTCATCATTCTGAGTTTTCTAAATTCATGTCGAACCTTTCCTGCAGCCTCCTTGGGCATCTTTTTACGTTTGATTCGTTTTTCAAGCTCTTTAAGTTCATCCTGATGATCATCCTCAGAACCGATTTCCTTTTTTATGGCTCGCATCTGTTCATTCAGATAATAATTTTTCTGGGTTTTATCCATCTGTTCTTTGACACGACTTTTTATCCGCTGATCCATTTTGAAAATATCAATTTCCATCTTGATCAAATTCAAAAGGAAAGAAAGCCGTTTTTCCAGAGAAATCGTTTCCAGCAGATGCTGTTTATCTTCGTTTTTGAACGCGAAATGAGCCGCCATGGTATCAACAAGCTTTGAAGGGTCTGAGATGCTGGAAACACTTTTCACAAGATCTTTTGATAGACTCTTGTTTATTTGAGCATACTCATCAAAACTTTTGTTAATCGCCCTGATCAGTGCTTCACCCTCTGCAAGCGATACTTGGGTTTCGGGAATCAATTCCAACTCCACCTGAAAAAAGTCCTTGTTTTTAACAAAACGGGTAATAGACGCTCTGTTTTTCCCTTCGATCAAAGCTTTTACTGTTCCATCGGGAAGCTTTAGAAGTTGAAGAACACTAGCAATGGTTCCTACATGACTAATGTCTTTTTCACCGGGGTTGTCTATCCCTGCCTTAACCTGGGTGGAAAGAAAAACCCTCTTGTCGTGGTTCATTGCATCGGTAAGCGCATTTACTGATTTCGATCGTCCCACAAAAAGTGGTGCGACCATGTGGGGAAAAACAACAATATCCCTCAGCGGTAAGAGAGGCAATATCAGGTTTGGCGAATCAGAATCGTCATCTTTAAAAAATTTTTGTATACTAATCATAATAAGCGATTATTCTCCCAATCATCCGTCTTGTGCTTTTTTCTGGGGTTGCTCAAATAAGAGAATTGGATCTTCCTGATTGAGAACCGTATCTTCTCCTATGACACATTCTTTAACATTCTCCATGGAAGGGATATCATACATGACATCGATCATGCATTTTTCCATAATGGCACGTAGCCCTCTGGCTCCGGATTTGCGTTTCATGGCCTCTTCGGCAATGGCTGTTAGCGCGCTATCCGTTAATCTTAAGTTGACACCTTCTATCTCCATGAGTTTTTTAAATTGCTTTATCAGTGCATTTTTGGGTTCTTTCAGTATTCTGATCAAAGCCGATGCATTCAATTCACCAAGGGTCGCAATAACAGGGAGACGTCCCAAAAATTCAGGAATCAAACCGTATTTAATCAGGTCCTCGGGCCGCACCAATTTAAGGATTTCACCGATATTTTTTTCTTCCTGTTTGATGATTTTAGCCCCAAAGCCCATGACTTTGGAACCCAGACGCCTTTGGACGATCTGCTCGAGACCGGTAAACGTTCCACCACAAATAAAAAGTATGTTAGACGTGTCGACTTTAACAAAATCCTGTTGAGGGTGTTTTCGTCCCCCTTTGGGCGGAACACTGGCTGTGGTCCCTTCTATAATTTTCAATAATGCCTGCTGTACGCCTTCTCCTGAAACATCACGGGTGATGGACGGATTGTCGGACTTTCGAGCAATTTTGTCGATTTCGTCAATGTATACAATACCTCGACCTGCCTTTTCCACATCATAATCCGCATTCTGAAGCAGAGCAAGGATGATATTTTCGACATCCTCGCCGACATAACCGGCTTCAGTAAGGCTGGTAGCATCGGCAATGGTAAAGGGCACATTTAAAAATCTGGCAAGAGTTTGTGCCAGCAATGTTTTTCCACATCCAGTCGGTCCGATAAGAAGAATATTGCTCTTCTGGATCTCCACATCTCCGGTTTTGATTGTAGAGTCCAATCGTTTGTAATGATTGTAAACTGCAACAGCGAGAATTTTTTTTGCTGCATCTTGCTCAATGACATAATCATCGAGCATTTCTTTAATTTCTTTTGGAACTAAAAGCCGTTCCGTGTCTTTTTCGTCTTTGCCTCTTTCCTCTTCGATAATTTCACTGCACAGTTGGATACATTCATCACAAATATAGACGGCAGGACCGGCAATCAGTTTTTGAACCTCTTTCTGATTCTTTCCGCAGAATGAACAGAAAAGGTTGTCGTTCATTTCCCCTTTTTTCGCCATTTTATTTCTCCGTCATTTCTATTTTATTCAAATCATCTCTGTTCTCAATAACATGATCGATGATGCCGTATTCTTTGGCTTCCGCACCGCTCATAAAAAAGTCACGATCCGTATCATTTTGTATTTGACTCAAATCTTTTCCAGTATGATGCACCAGTATTTGATTTAAGGTTTCTTTCATTCGCAGGATTTCTTTGGCTTGGATCTCGATGTCTGATGCCTGCCCCTGAAATCCGCCCATGGGTTGATGGATCAAAATCCTTGAATTGGGAAGTGAATAACGCTTTCCCTTCGTCCCGGCAGTCAATAAAAGGGCACCCATGCTGGCGGCCTGACCGATACATACCGTTGCAATGTCCGGTTTGATATACTGCATGGTATCATAAACCGCCAATCCTGCAGTAACAATTCCGCCGGGCGAATTTACATAAAAATTTATATCCTTATCAGGGTCTTCGGACTCCAGAAATAAGAGCTGTGCGATTAAAAGATTTGCAACCTCATCATTCATGGCTGTCCCAAGAAAAATAATCCTGTCCTTTAGGAGCCTTGAGTAGATGTCGTAGGCCCGCTCACCCCTGCTACTTTGTTCTATAACCATAGGTATTAACGGCACAAATTATCTCCTTATTAAGTATTATTTTTAAAATTACGGATAATTTCTAAAAGATTTCTTTTTGTTCACCACAATCATAGCACGAAACAATCCACAGTTTCATCAACTTTCCGTCTTTTCCTCCAACTCCGGCTTAACTTCTTCAATGTTGCTACTCTCTATAATAAGCTTGATGGCCTTTTTTTCAAGTAAGGTGTGTTTAAAAAAATCGAGATTGTCCTCGTTCTGTTGATAGTAATTTTTGATGGCTTCAACCGGCTGATTGACCACCTGCGCCATTTCCGCGAAACCGTCTTCCAGTTCTTGATCGGAAAGCTCAATATTTTCCTGATCTATAATCTTTCCTAAAATCAAGTGGCGTCTGACTTTTTTTTCCGCTGTTTCACGATGTTCTTCAACAAGCATTTCCTTTGTCAGGCCTTGTTCTTCCATGGTTTTGTTATAATATGTCAACGTTTTTTCAATTTCATCAATAATATTGTTCAGCTCATAGTCCACCATTGAATCCGGCAATTCAAATTCCGTTTTTTCAATCAAGTCGTTATAGATCTGTTCATTCAGTTCCTGCTCCACACGTTTTTGATATCCTTCATTTAAATTGTTTGTTATAGCATTTTTCAAGACGTCTAACGTTTCATATTGGCCGAGTTTTTTGGCAAATTCATCATCGATTTCAGGAAGGATTTCTTCTCTGATTTCATGGAGAGTTACATGGAAGGTAATTTCATGGTTTGCCAGTTTATCATTGAAATGGTCTTCTGGAAAATTTACGGTTATTTCTCGGTTTTCACCCGGTTTCATACCGATCAATTTTTCGTCCAGGGTTTTTGAAATGGCGCCTGCACCGATTTTCATGGTAAAATTTTTTGTTTTCTGAGTTTCGGGAAAGGGCATACCGTCTTTAAACCCTTCGTAATCGATCAGAACAGAGTCATTTTCTTGTACCGGTCGATCTTCAGTTATGGGTATTTGCTGTGTCAGGTTCTTCTGGAGAAGTTTAAGCTGCGCCTCCATTTCTTCATCCGTAACCTGATATAATGCTTTTTTCAGTGTTAATCCTTTGAAATCAATATCATCAATTTCAGGTTTTACCTCCACTGTGGCATCATATTTATACGGACCCTTTTCTTCGAGTTTCGGCGGTTCAATTTTTGGATTTCCGATGATATTTAATTCGGTTTCCTTGAGGGCCTCTACGAAGGAATCCTGAAGCAATTTTGAGGAGACATCACCATGGACATCCTTTTTGTATAACCTTTCTAAAACTGAACGGGGTGCTTTGCCAGGACGAAAACCCTTTACTTTGGCATTTTTTTTAAGATTTTTATAGGCATTGTCCAGTTCGCGAATGACAATTTTTTCCGGCACTTCAATATGCAGGATCTTTTTAACACTGCTCACATCTTCTACGGTGACTTGCATGTGGTTCCTTTCTTCCTAAGCTGAGCGTTTCAAATTTTAAAAGGTGGTTAAATATCTTTTATTATTAATGATTCGTTTTGATTTATATTTTTAAAATTTGAAACCCTTCGGGATTGCCGATCTTACCGCATCTACTTCGTCAGATGCCATCCCGCATAGTCGACTATAGCGGAATGGCATCTTCCTTGTATTTACGGGAACCTCGACAATCGCTCAACTTAGATTCTAATAAATTAGTGCCTCAAGATTGACAATATCTCAGGCACCTTACAGCGGGTTTTTAACTGGTGCGAGAGGGGAGATTTGAACTCCCACTCTGTCGCCAGAGCTGGATCCTAAGTCCAGTGCGTCTGCCAATTCCGCCACTCTCGCGTTTTGATTCGTCAATATTTTATTTAAAATATAGCAAGTTAAAACATCATGACCGCGATCTTAATAAGAACCTGTCGTTTGATTTAAACCCAAATTTGGGTTAATATTTTTAACAGGAATTATTTAGGAAAACCATGAGCTATCGTGATGTTGTTAAATAGTTTGAAAGCCGTCTTGACATTATTTTAAAATATATTAGATTTTAAGAAAAATCAAACTATAAAATTAATGTCAAATCAGGCATCTGTCAACCCAAATTGAGCGATTTTCAAGTTTGCCTCAGATACGAGGAAGATGTCGTTTCGCTATAGTTGCCTATGCGGAACGGAATCTGACAAAGTAGATGAGGTGATCCTCCAAAGGCGGATAGAAATTGGAAATGCTCAGTTTAGGGTCAAGTCAAATAAGGGGTATTGAAGTTATGATGAAAGGTTATAAGCCGACTCTTTATAAGCGCCATATCGTCATAACCTTATTGCTCTTTATAATCCTTGCACAGTTTGCAATTACAGAAGCAGCGTCCAACAAACACCATTTTCAGATCCAACAAAAAACCATTGTTATCGATCCCGGACACGGCGGTTATGATAAAGGCGCCCGGGGGCCTGACGGCACCTTTGAAAAAGCCGTTACCATGGAATTCGCCCGGGTGTTGGCATTAGCACTCGAAAAAACGTATAAAGTCGTTCTTACTCGAACAGATGACTATTGGGTTGATATTCCGACACGGACAGCGATGGCCAATCATCTGAATGCAGACATGTTCATCAGCATCCATACCGGGGGCAGCTTTCTTCATCAAGCAAGGGGTATGTCATTGTATTATTATGAAAAAGCGACAACTTCCCCCCTTATGCTTGAAACAGAATCCATGGAAGAATCCAAAGCCTCAAATATTAAGGAACTATGGTCTAATATTCAAGGCCGACATCAAAAAAGCAGTAAAGTTCTTGCCGAGGATATCCTAAACAGTCTCAAGGAAAAGATGGGTGAAACGGTTGAACATAACCCTGAAATACAAGGGGTGCCGCTGATGGTTTTAGAAGGTGCGGACACGCCCGCGGTCCTCATTGAAATCGGATATATCACCAATCCTAAAGAAGAAAAATCTTTGAATGATATCGTTTTTCTGTCGTTTCTTGCCCAAAAAATAAAAAAAGGCATTGATGATTTTTTTGAAAAAGCACCGTAGAAGTGGTTTCAAAACCTCCCCTCAGGCCCAATTCCTGTGTTGGACCGAGGGATTCAATACTCGAAATATTAAATATATTCCTGTGTTTGAATCCCTCGGTCCCGCCTTCGGGACTTTGAACCTGATTGAGGGTTTTGAAACCACTTCTAATCAATTATCTGCTTGCATGATAACAACAACAATGTTAGAAACGTGTATCGTCGGGGCGTGGCGCAGCCTGGAAGCGCGCCTGCTTTGGGAGCAGGAAGTCGGAGGTTCAAATCCTCTCGCCCCGACCAATATCTAATTCTATCAGCCACAAAATCTACCATTGATCACTTTATATGTTTTAAAAGGTGAGGCTGGCAAACGATACGTCGGGATTACCAACGACTTTTCTCGACGCCTCAAAGAGCATCGCTCCCATAAGACCAAAGCAGGTCAATTGCTTGATGACTTCATTGTGCTTTATACGGAAAGGTTTCCCGATTACAAGTCTGCAAGGATAAAAGAGAAATTCCTCAAGTCTGGACAAGGCCGAAAATGGCTCGATAAGTTAGAAACTAAATCGGTTGCCGTAATCTTGGATTTAACCGTTCAGGAGAGATCGGCTTATTCGATATAACCGATGAATTGGAACAATATTTTTACAATTTCGCTTTGAAATCTGTACTTTTTAGAAATCAAAAGTACAGTCACGAAACTTTCCATCCACTCACTGGGTTAATAAATATCCACTTGTTGTGTTTCCAAATTTAGAGAAGATAGTCCTCATGGTAGAAATGAAAATTGGTCATAGTGGAAAATATCCATATGTTAAAATTAACTTATCCCCGAATGAGGAAGGCGAGATTAGCACTAAATTACCCATGTCAAAAATGTGGTATAAAGACCTCATTTACGAAATAGAAAAAGTTGCGGAAGAAGAAAAAAAGAAATCAGAAAAATATTTGCATGAAGATAACAGAAAAATGATGATCCAATCTTTTGATATGTATTCAAAATTAATGGAAATAAGCAATGAGCTTAGAAGAGATATGGAGATTGAGAACGGAGCTGTTGAACATAAGCGGGTAGATGAGTCGCTGCTGAAGCGCGAGGAACGACTGCGATTGTCATTGGCCAGTTCCGGGATAAGTTTTTGGGAATGGTTTCCTGAAAACGGCCGTATCAATTTCGATAACCGGTGGGTGAGAGTTTTAGGTTTTGAACCTGGAGAAAGGGCTTTTGATTTTCAATGGTGGGAAGAGAGTATTCATCCTGATTGTAAACCTGTATTTGAAAAGGCCTTGAATGATTATCTTGAAGGTAGATATTCAGTATATGAATTGGAATACCAGATTAAAACCAAGCCAGGTGATTGGAAATGGATTTGGGCTGCCGGTGAATGCGTCGAATGGGATAAAAATAAAAAACCCGTTCGTTTTCTCGGTACCCATAAAGATATCACCGATCGGAAGCAGGCAGAGGAAGCTTTAAAGATTTATAGAGAAAATTTATTGGAGGAGTATAATCAAAGAAAAATTTTGTCAAAAAGGCTTATCGACCTTCTGGAAAAAGATCGTCATGATATCGCTATGGAGCTTCAGGACAATATTGGTCAAATTTTAACCTCACTCAAAATAAACCTTGAACTTATCGATAACAAATTAAAACCCATTGATAACGAGTTGGGGTCTTTGACAAAGGACGCTATCAAAAGAGCGAATCAGGCCATAGATGATCTTAATAATATCGCTCAGGGGTTAATGCCCAGCATACTTTATGCTTTGGGTTTGGAGTCTTCTCTTCGTTCGCTATTTAGTGAATTTAGAGAGCATACGGATATTAAGATCGATTTTTTCAATCGAAATATTGGGAAACGATTTGATAAGGAAAAGGAGCTTGCCATTTACCGCATCGTACAGGAGGCATTAAATAATATTATTAAACATGCCGAGGCTAAAAATGTTTCTGTGAATCTGTTAAATAAAGGTAACGTGCTTTCTCTCAGTGTGGAAGATAATGGAGTTGGTTTTGATCAGGACAAGGCAATGAAGATATCGAAAGGGAAAGGGCCGCTGGGACTCGTCATCATGCGAGAAAGGGCCATGCAGCTCGATGGAGAGTTGACCATAGAATCACTTTTGGGTAAAGGAACGCATGTTTGGGCGGAGATACCGATTTAAGACTCGAAAAAATAGAACTATTCGATATATCGATTAAAATTTTCAAGTCTAACTTAACCAAGAATTGATAGACGATCCACTAGATGCTTGTTACAGAAATTAAGTGCTATTAGACGAAATAACGTCTACTAAACGAAATTGACCACCCACTCCAACCTGTTCCATAAGCCAAACCTCCTTTTATTGACTGATCCGGATTAAACGCATTTAATATGTAGATGTCAAGTGTATATATGCATATTCTATATGCTCTATATTTGCATTTAAATCCGAATTCTCAGTCACGAATTTTGGGCTCAAGCCCATCTATTTTTTTTTATGAAAATCCAAACTTGAACTTGGGATTTTCACAAAAAACGGGATGGGCTATCGGCATAATTCAGAGAAATATGAAAACAGAGTTGATAGAAGTTTTTTTTTGTTTGCGCTTAACATTTCGTTTTTGCACGTTTAAATGCGTATGTCGAATTTTTTAAAAAAAACAAATATTTAGCTTGCTTTCTCTCTAAATAAAGATTATTATATATTTAATCAATTAAGTCCTGTTTAATTTACAGGATAGTTTCTTTCTGAAGGAAAAATCCATTTGTCAGAGTGGCACCCTCCAGTTTGTGACGTTGAAAATTTTTAAGAAAGGAGGATGTTATCATGACCAATGGAACTGTTAAGTGGTTTAACGACCAAAAAGGGTTCGGATTTATTGAGCAGGAAGACGGAGCGGATGTGTTTGTTCATCATTCAGCAATCAATTCAAGCGGTTTTAAATCCCTCAATGAAGGCGATCAAGTTTCCTTTGATATAGAGCAAGGACAAAAAGGTCTTGCTGCTGTAAATGTCACTTTGATGTAACCTTATATTCTGAGTAAAAAAGGCATTCCTTCTAATATTGAGGGGATGCCCTTTTGTTTGGTTTGAATTTATACCTTCCCAATTCGCTATCATCAGACCTTAAACCTCAACAAAGTCCGCTTGAAAATCCTTTTATGCCTTATCAACAGGTGATTAAAGCAAATCCCAAATTACTCAAATCGAATTTTGACTCGATTCGGGTAAGAACTTAATACGAAACATGTTATAGGTGAAAAAATGAGCACAAACTCCTTAAAAGAAATTAGAGAATCTTTCATGATCAGCAAGGCCGAATTTTCTAGAAAGGCAAATATATCATCAATCACCCTGACACGGATAGAGCAGGGGAAACCAAGCAGAATGGATACAAAACGAAAAATTCTTTTGGCCTTAGGGTTAAAAATTTCCGAAAAAAATAAAGTGTTTCATTAATCAAAGATTATTTCCAATTTGTAAAAGAGCATACCTGATACCCCATTAATGATTACAACTTCGGTTTGAGATTATGAACTCAAGACCTGTACTCTCTGCAATAAATCTTTCAGTCACAGGGATTCAATTTAAGTTGTAATATCGAATTTCTATTGTTTCAGATTGTCGCCGAATACAATTCAACAGCCCCAAAAAATCACGCAGGAAAAAGTCGCCATATATTCATCCGCCTTCAGCAATAAACACTGAACCTTCATTTTTGTTAAGCTTACCCTTCAAGAAGTCATTAAGAAAATCCGTCTGTTTTTTTGTTCCTGTTTCAATGTGACCAGCATATATCTCGGTGGTTTTTTGGTGATCATGCCATAAAAACCTCTGCAAAGGAACACCTGACGCAAAGCGTCAATTTTGCAATATCCTTGACAATATAGGTTAAATCTGCGAAAAAACATATGATTTCAAAATAGCCGCTTAAACCTTTAAAAAAAGGAAGAGCATATGATGGTAATAAAACCCCGTTTCTTAGATTGAGAGCCGGGGTTTTATATTTGTACAGATACCGACTATATCCACACTTCGCCCTTTTTTCAGATATATCTTTGGGACACAAAATATTTTGATTGAAAAAATCATGCGATCGAACGCAGAACTCAAAAGGTTGGCTAAGGTCTTGATATCGTATTATATAATATCACTAAAAAAATCAGGACCTTAATACTTGAATGACTGCTGTAGATCTGGTTAAAGGTAAACGTATTGAGCAGGCCAGAAATTTGAATGACGGTAATGTATTCAGCCAGCTTATCGATATTCCCGCTAAAAAACACCACTGCATACAACTTGCCGTGAAAACCCCTAACAAAACCATTGATGAATACCAAAACGGTCACAGGAGTCTTAAAAGAATGGAATGTGAATCGGTTTGTGCCGCTCCGCAAGATTGCTGCAAAAATGATATGATGTTATCTGAAATTCATAATGAATATCTTTTTTAGTGATATCGGATGGTTTGAGGGTTTAGACAATTAATAGCTGATTTAAAATATATGGCTCCATCCACAGTGCAACCCGAAATCGGCGCTGTTATCAAAATTAACAATATTTTCAATTACAGCAAATTCCAATAAGCCGACCGATGTTTTCCATTTAAATCCAAAATCAACCTCGTGGGACGCTTTATTCATCTCGGCAATATTCTTTATATCCGGACCACTGTATAGATACTGTCCAACCAGGGAAAAATTCGGTGTCCAATGCCATGAAAGCGCAAAAAGACCGGAGATCGCACTGTCTTCGAACTCAATCGGTTCCACTCCCGGCGCTGGTGCGCGGGACTTGCGTGATTCGTAAAGAGTATACCCCAGCGCTGCATAGCTATACCAGTTTTTTGACCAGCGTTTGGCAAGACCTGTTCCGAGGCCGAAATCCACCGGATGGTTATCAGCGCATATGTCCGCACATGTTAGTGCGTAACGCACAATGCCAAAAACATTCACCGATGGCCATATTTCTGTCCCAGGGGTAAGATTATAGTTTATCAACAGAGAAAGACCGTTATTGTCTAGTTCATTGGCTGATGTTTCGCTTAGCGTTGCACCGGCGTTTGGATCAAAGCGCTGGATAACTTTTCTGTTCTTAGGTACCTCATCCCGTCCATTCTGATCGATGCCGAACAGATCATGAAACTCTTGGATTAAACCATCCATGGCACCGCCAAAATAATGGCGGTTTTCGAAACTCAGTTCCAAACCCAACCGCTCATTAAAACCGTAATCCAGGCTTAAAATAGTACCAAACATTTCATAGTCCAGAAGATATGTTGTTCCACTGGCCCATACGTTCGACCATGCTAAACCTATGCGGGTTCCCCAGCCGGGCTTAATATCGCCGGGGACCGGTAGCGGCATATCCAATCTCAGGCTCTGTGCTGGTGACTGGGAACGAATGTTAAATTTTCCAAGACCTCCATTGTAATCATAGCTGAATTCTTGGGCCCAGGCAGTCACAGCCGTAAAAACAGCAAAAATTAATGCCATCAAGAGAAAAAGTTGTATTTTAATCTGAGTTCGTTTGAAATGTTGAAGATCTACTGATTGCATCGATATTAATCCCTGTCTGAAAAGAGCTCGCCTTCAGAAACTTTTTCACTTGAGCGCCAATGGAATACTGGCTGGTATGGGTAGAATCACCGACAATAATTTTCCCTTCGATCTTTCTCAGCTCAGTTCATTATTTTTGGTTAGCCTCATCCATTAGATTAACAAATATCAAATTGGAACTGTAAAGATCAAGCTCAGATTATTTTACAGATATCGTTTTCTTATCTTGGCTCTTCCATTTGTTGAGGTATATTGAGATTACCTCAAGAAAATCGGGCTTGTCAAAACCTTTGATCTCTTGCCACGAGCACATAAATTGCTAAATATGAGATCTAATGGTAAGCACGGGGTTTTTGAGCTTTTAAAAACCTGCACTATCTCCAACATATACACAATTAAGTTTTCAAGTCTAATTTAACCAAGAATTGATAGATGATCCACTAGACGCTTGATACAGAAATTAAGTGTTATTAGACGAAATAACGGCTATTAAACGAAATCGCCCACCCACTTCAACTTATTGATTAATTAAATCAGTATATTAGAGACAATTGGGTGTGACAGCGCACGTAGCTTGGGAACAGGAAGTCGGAGTCCTCCATAAAGCCGGCGGATAAATCAGCTTGAGGCTGAGGAGTCCTCCGCCAAAAAACCGGCGGATAAATCTCGTCCCGACCAGAGTTCTAAAATAAAAACAGGGAGTTCTTGCGAACTCCCATTTTTATTTTTGGGGTTGAGTATTGGGTTCTGAATGGGGTAGGTTGACAAGAATATTGACAAATTGGTTGAGTCTGATGCTATATCGAGATACGAAATGGATAATTAATTTTGATATTCGATTGGTGAAAAGGAGAAATTTAATGACCGATGTGTATCAAAGATTGGCAAATTATTTGGATCATCTTCCGGCCGGGTTTCCATCGACCGAGACCGGTGTTGAACTGAGGATTTTAAAACGACTATTTTCGCAACAGGAGGCGGAGATCGCCCCCGGCCTGACCATGATGCCGGAGCCGGTGACGGCCATTGCCCAACGGATGGGTCGAGATGAAATTGAACTGGCTCCGATGCTGGAGGTGATGTCTAAAAAGGGATTGATCTTTCGTTCAACAAAAGGCGGTGAAAAATATTATATGGCCGCTCAGTTCGTCATCGGGATTTGGGAATACCACCTCAATGATCTGGACGAAAGCCTGATCCGGGATGTGAACGAATACCTGCCTCACCTATCCAAAACGAGATGGTTTAAACAGAAAACCAAACAATTGCGAGTTATACCGATTTCCCAGAGCATCAACGCCGAGATGTCGGTCATGCCCTATGAACTGGCCGAAGAAATTATTAAAAAGCAATCCAAAATCGTGGTTTCACCGTGTATTTGCCGTAGAGAACACGAAATGGTGGGAAAAGGCTGTGACAAACCAAAGGAAACTTGTCTGGTCTTTGGCACCGGCGCCCATTATTACGAGGAAAACGGCCTGGGGCGTTCCATCACCCAGGATGAGGCCCTCACGATTCTGAATAGCGGACTGGAGGCCGGGCTGGTGCTTCAGCCGGGCAACTCCCAAAAGCCGATCAACATCTGCTTGTGCTGCGGGTGCTGCTGCCAGATACTGAAAAACTTGAAAATGATGGATCGCCCGGCCCAAGTGGTGCATACGAACTATTATGCCGAAGTGAACATGGAGAACTGCACTGCCTGTGAAGCCTGTGTGGATCGCTGCCAGATGGACGCCATTGAAGTGGAGGACACGGCCCGGGTTGACCCTGACCGGTGTATCGGATGCGGATTGTGTGTGACCGAATGTCCTGAAGATGCCATGACGCTTAAGCAAAAAGAGGGTGCCGACCAGTATGTGCCGCCTAAAAATACATTTGAAACCTATCTGAAGATGGCGCGTGAAAGAGGTAAAGTGTAACCTGGTTTGAGAAGGGCATACGGAAAACGTTTTGCGCAAAGCAGGGCTGATTCAACCAAGATGTATCGCGTAGTTTTGTAACTTCGTTACCCACCTGTTCGTTTTAACCAGACAACACGTTCAAGAATTTCTCTGTTTTCGGGGCAGTCGTAAGGCTCCCAGCATTCATTACTGTGGCTAAGAAAAGAATGAATAAAAGACAATGGGTTGTTTATCTGATTCGGTGTTCTGATGAATCCTTGTATTGCGGGATAACCAATAACCTGAAAAACCGGTTGATGGTGCATAATTCAGGTAAAGGAGCCAAATATACAAGATCCCGGAGGCCAATTGAATTCGTTGGTGCCAGTCTTAAAATGACGAAAAGCGATGCCCTTAAATTGGAATATCGGATTAAACAAGTACCTGCCGACAAGAAAATCTTTGAACTTATAAAGGGAGAGGATGAAATAACAATTTAATCTTTGGTTATTCTTGCCAATAGTTCTCCTCTTGTAATTACACCTCCTACCCATAAACTTAATATATGTCCTTTGGTGGGAGTACGGATTTTTTTTTCAGAGAAATCAGGAAAGCTGATTGAATTTCCCAGATAATCTGTTTTTTTCCCAAGCTGTTGGAGGTTAGGAATAAATAATCCGCTATTCTCTGCTTTAACGATTCTCATTTTATCATCATCTATAGGTATTGACTTGAATTTATGAGGTTCTGAAAGATTTCCTGTATATCTTAGAAAGCTTTCTATTATTTTTAACCCTTTGTTTATATACTTATAAGTAATTCTTTTTCCTTCACCCAATTCAACAGTTATTGCTTTTATGTTTCTGTCAAGAAGACAACCTACCAGTGTGTTCTCAAGGGGTTCTTTTCTTAGCAAAATAAATGGAACATCAAGATGTTCAATCAAATCTTGGACATCAGAGTATCTCGGTTCATATAATCTTGCTTGAGGCGTGTCTATAATGTTATCGTTACCGTTGTGAAGATCTAAAACACAACCGCATTTATTAAGTATTTTGAATATGTTGTAACACATTTTTTCTGTAATTACGCCATCATAATTTCCAGGCCAGCAACGATTCATATCTTTTCTATCTATCCTGCTCGTTCTTTCTTTGACATTAAATGCTAAAGGGTTTGCTACAGGGAAGATGATTATTTTTCCTTTGAGAGGGTATTTTATTTTCAAGAATTCTTTGAGAATGACAATTGAGAAGAACTCATTTCCATGCTGCGTTGCGACGATTCCTGTCGTCGGTCCTTTCTTTTTTGAATCTACTATAAAATAAGGTATTCTGACCGGAGACCCATCAGGCAATTCTTTAACAACCGATATTTTATTTTCTATTTTCAAATTAACAGCCTCTTTATTATTTTTTTAAACTAAAGTCTGAGTTGGTTTTGCTTTGTAACTTCTTAAATTTTCTAACAATTAATCCAATATGCTGTCAATTCTTTTATTGACATTCGAATTTTTTCTTTCAAACTCAAAGTTTTAAGTACGATGAAAATTTAGATGATATTGAATTATGGGAGCCACCTAGTGAACTGATAGAGGAAAAATACGACTCTGGTTTAGTCAGAAAATTGAGACCAACATTTTTTAAAAAAAACAAATAATTAGATTGCTTTATTTATAGATGATGATTATTATACATCCAATCAATTAAGTCCTGCTTTATCTGCGGGACCGTTTATCTCTGAAGGACAATCCATTTGTCAAAGTGGCACCCTCCAGTTTGTGACGTTGAAAATTTTTAAGAAAGGAGGATGTTATCATGACCAATGGAACTGTTAAATGGTTTAATGACCATAAAGGGTTCGGATTCATTGAGCAGGAAGACGGAGCGGATGTGTTTGTTCATCATTCTGCAATCAATGCAGACGGTTTTAAATCCCTCAATGAAGGCGACCGAGTTTCCTTTGACATAGAGCAAGGACAAAAAGGTCCTGCCGCAGCGAATGTCACTGTGATCTAACCTAATATTCTGAGTAAAAAGGGCATTCCTTCTAATATTGAAGGGATGCCCTTTTTTTTATGGATATTCAAGTCATACGTACGTAATGATGCCGTATTTGACATTTGGGGATCATCTTTTATATTTAAAAGTATGTAATTTTGTATCTTTAAACACTATATTTGATCGGAACTTTTTATATGAGTCCTTCTTGCCCAATATCGGATATGCAAATGAACGAAAAATCAATAAGAATCGGTGCAGGCCTCGTCCTTTTCTTTGCTGTTTCCGGAATTATTTTGCATAATATTGAAATATTTATCGTACTGGCGGTTGATTTTTTTATTCGTGGTTTTACCCGGTATCAAATCAGCCCTGTTTCATTTATATCAAAATTGATTGTAAACGTTTTTCCCTATAAACCGAACTGGGTCAATGCTGGCCCCAAAATCTTTGCCGCCAAAATCGGCTTTCTTTTTTGTTTAACCGTATCGATTCTATATTTTAAAAATTTATATTTACCCGGTGATATTGTGGCGGCTGTTTTGTGTGTATGCGCAGGGCTTGAGAGTTTTTTCAGTGTTTGTTTGGGATGCCATTTTTATGCGATGTTGTTGAAATTGAAAAATATTCATCCATAAATGCTTTTTTTCCGCATTTAATCGTCCGAAAAATTTTCTGGCATTTGCACGGCCACTACTTCACCTTGGGCGCAGATCTTACCTTTGGCTGACAGGGTAATGCCAACAATAATTTTGCGGCCCTTTATTTCTTTGACGTTGCCACGGAGTTCCAGAGTTGCATCAATCGGGGTCGGGGCCAAATAGTCTACATGTAAAGAGGCTGTTACAAAGCGCAGGGGCGGATCGGAACCCATTTCCCCTCCGTTATCTCGATGTTTAATCGCTGAGGCTGTACCGGCGGCATGGCAATCTATCAATGATGCGATCAAGCCGCCATATACATAACCCGGAAAACCACCGGTATGATAATGTTTCGGTTGGAAACGGCATACGCTTTCGTCACCATCCCAAAAGCTTTTTATTTGCAGGCCGTGTTTATTCAGTCTTCCACACCCATAGCAACTTGCGAATTCATCCGTATAGTAATCTTGAAAGGCTTTTGAGGTCATAGTATTCTCTTTGACGATTTGTTTAAAATGCGGCTCAGTATTTTTCAAAGGTCTCAATCGATCTTATTATCGATAATGTATAAATGCCATTATCAAGTCAAGTGAATCTGTGGATGATTTTAAAAAAAATTACCGTGGTTTAAAAGATGATTTGTGGTATGGATAAAAAAAGATGTCAGAAACAAACCAAACAAACTGTTTTTGAACTGACAGAACTTGATGGGGAGTTTCTGCATATCTATATTATTTTGATATTACAAAGCAATAATCCACAACCTTATGACGGAGCCGTTAATGGATTTTAAGTATCACCTCGAAACTGCCTGGAAGCTGACGCTACAGTATATTGCACCACTCATATTTATGACCCTCGCCATGATTGTCATAAGTTTCATTACTCTGGGTATATTGGGGCCGGTGGTAATGGCCGGCTATGTAAATTCCATTCTTCTTTTGATTAGAGAAGAACGGGAGCCTAAAGTACAGGATATTTTTTCGCACATGCGGCTTTTTTTCCCCCTTCTTCTCTTTGGTGTCATTTTTTTCATTATCACTCTGATCGGAATAATGTTTCTATTTTTGCCAGGTGTACTGTTTGTGCTGGCGACTTCATTCTGTTGTATTTACATGCTGCCGCTTATGACAGACAGAAATCTGGGACTCGTCGATGCCATCAAGGAGAGCTTTTCAATGGTTACAAAAGAGCACGTCGTGGATCATGTTGTGGTGTTTATTCTCTTTGTGGGAATATCTGCCATTGGAAGCTCGGTATTTATCGGTTCTCTCTTTACCCAGCCTCTGGCCACACTCTTTCTGATGTCCGTCTATAACAGACTCGGAAAGCCGGCACCTAAGACGCCCCCTGAACCCCCTCCGAGTCCTACCCCTTTGACCGAATAGCAGGGGATAAAAAAGAAATAATCCTGATAACGTCTTATCCTTTTTCGGAAGATGCGGTTTCAGAAAATTGTCTGCGGGACGCTTTTTCCCAATCTTCGATTTTTACACCCTCTTCAATGTCTTCCCATCCGGTAATCATGGCCTTTATATGGGCAAAAATTGAGTGGCCGGTGGTGGTCATATACACGTGAACGATGATAAACGAGAAGATAAAAAATGCCCCGGCCATATGGATCACCGCCACGACGTTCAAAGACAGAAAGCCAAGCCCCCACGTTTCCCAGGAATTATAGGTCCAGTAGAGAATTCCCGTGACCATTTGGACGGGCAGCAACATTGCTGCCAGAGAAAGATACGTCAGCCGTTGCAATGGATTGTGTTTGGCGCCTTTTCGTTTTGGTACCGGATGCGACTCGCCCTTAAATATGCCGAAGCCGTAATAACGAATGACCGCAAACAACTTTTGGGTGGTGGGAACATACTGTTTCCACTCGCCGGTCGTAAACACCCAGAACACGAAAAAGGCAAAGGCAATCAGCCAGGTAATACCGACAAAATTGTGTATATTGACTGCCTGCTCGAATCCTATCAGTGAGTAAAGTCCGTGGATTTCAAAACCTGTTATGAGTAACAAAAAGATCAGAGCCATTTGCACCCAGTGCCAGAAACGCTCGTAGCGGGTGTATAGATAGGTGGTTATCATTTTTGTTGAATACATCAATTATTTCTCCTTCTTACGGCCATTAGTAAATATTCTGCCCAGAGCGTGGAGAACAATGCCGCCAAAAGAACATAGAACAATGGCCCATCCGGCAATGTCGACAAGCTTAACTCTGTCGCGTCCCGGCATATAAAATCCTGTAAGGTTGGCCAGACGGCTTTCAGGCCGTGTGTGACACTGATTACATGCCAGCACTTCTTCCTTGGGAGCCACCATATGGGTGCTGGGAAAAACATAGCCGGTTTCTACAAAACCGATTTTGCCGCTGAATGGAAGATCGAGATATTTTGCACCCCGCTCAATGGCATCCTGCCAGTCGAAAGTGGTCCAGTATCCATGTTCGCCGGATAACAGCGGCGTGGCCATTGTCTTGTTGACCGTGTCATAAGGCTGTTTGCCTAAATGCACGTTAAAGGGAAAAATACGAGCATTTTTATCATTGCGATTTCCATCCGGCCAAGCCAGTTTCACCAGCTTGCTCGGATCGATAATGTCTTTGGCGGTGGCTCCTTGGATGGAACCGTTGAACCATAAATATTTAGGGATCACATTTTTTTTCCATTTTGTTTCCCCTCTGGTCGATTGATACACAGGTTTGCCGAATGGACCCTTTACATCATATGGTTTACCATCTTTTTTCTTTCCTGACTTGGACCAGTCCCACCAAACCTGAACCGGTAAAACTTTTGCAATTTCAGGAACATGACACGATTGGCATGCCACCTTGTCTGTGTGGTCATTCATTTTACTGCTTGATTTATGAGGTTTGTTGCTGTGGCAGGATTCACACATAATTTTGGATTCGAGATCATGTTCAAGGAGGCTTTGACGGGTTTTGGACGCCGGTGTGCCGTATATTCGTCCTGCTACTTTATGTGCAACAGTGGTATGGCACCGAACGCAATTAAAATCCTGCCCGTCAAATCCCATATGAACATCCAGTTCTCGGTTGGGATTAATTAAAGAGGGATCAAGATCACCATGCTTGACGCCGTCACCGCCGCCACCGGAAAAATGACAAGAACCGCAATTTTTGCGTGTGGGACGCCCGATACTCTGGGCTGCTAACCGGATTTCAGCCTGGGCGTCCTTGGCAAGGGCGTTTTCTTCCGGGTCTTTCGATTCAGTAAAATACTTATAATCTTCAAAGAGCTCTTCCCAGTTTATCTTTTTCTGACCATGACATCTCAGGCAGTCAATCTCTGCTTTTTTGCCTTGGGAATTCCATCCGATGTGACATTCGTTGCAGTGATGATCGTGCATTCCATTGGCTGAAATACAGAAATTGTTAAGGGAATAGCCGGCTTTTCCCTTTTGATTGTCTTTGGGTGAATTGGCGTCGAGCCACGTCCAGTGGAGCGTTTTTTTCAACTGGTCGGCTGCCTTTGTATGGCATGAAATGCACGCTTTGCTGATTTCAGGCCCGGATGTAAAATCCTGATTCAACGCTTTAAACTGGGAGTGGTCGGCGGTGGTGGGTTTTTTTTGGGCCTTCACCGTCTGTCGGGCCAATTCGAGCCCCGGTGCTTCGGATTCCTGTGTTGCAAATGACGGTATGGGCATAAAAAACAGGGAAAATATCCATAAGACGGATAAAATATAACGTGCGTGTGTCAATTTCAACCTCATTGTTGTGTTTCCATTTTACCCAAGATGAGCGTTTCAAATTTTTGAAATGAATACCTTAAAAAAAATATTGTTAAGGTATTCTTACATTTTGAATTCCAATAATTTGAAACCCTGCGGGCTTTCCTATTTCACCGCATCTACTTCGTCAGATGTTATTCCGCATAGACGACTATAGCGAAACAACATCTTTCTTGTTTCTGCCTGCCCTGTGAAATGCGAAGCCTATTTCTCTGGGGCGGCAAACTTGAAAACCACTCAATTTGGGTTTTAATTGGCGGTTAAGGCACAAAGACATCAAGAAAGAACAGAAAGATATATCTCCTGTGTCTTTGTACCTTTTGGGCCAACAATCATTTCAGGTAAAAGCTACTTGCATTTTGCCGGGGATGGAGAATCTGCCGCATGATCCTTCAAATATGTGAAGATGTCGTTCAAATCTTTGTCGGACAATTTGCTCCACTCTTCACTGCATTTAAACTGATCGAAGTCTTTTTTATCAAACGTCCGTTTCCATTGGGCCTGTGTTTTGGCATCAGGGCTCAAAAGCGGTCTTGGAGAATCAATCTCACCGCGTTTGTTACATGACTTGTACACATTGCGGTACGTGTATTTCCCTTTTCGCGCATTTCCTTTTGCTTCCGCAAAACCGATGCCGATGGTTGTAAATACAAATACAATTGCCAATAAAGCTAAAAACATTTTCTTTAACATGTTACCTCCTTATTTTTTTTTAAACATCTAAATGTTGTTTTAGATTTTTATTTAAAAAACCACATATCGATCCATGTTGGCCACCATTTCAGCATTTTTTGCCTGGGTGGCAAAGTCTTTGAAACCAACGCCGGGAACTTCGTCTTCACGTCCGTGCAATCCATGAGATCTGAAACTGACATCGCATATGGCCAGTTTGGCTTTGCCCACCAACTCCTTGAAATCAGGTTTCAGGGCAAGAAGCACACCTTTCCCGGTAAAAAATATCTGAACATCTTTTCCTTTTGAATGGGCAGCCCGGGTCAGATTGACGACATAATCGAGATGCTTATCGGTATTTACAAGAATACCCAGTGTGTCAGCCATAGTCTTTACTCCTTAAAAAAATTGAATTCATATACGACCTACCACCAGCAAATGACCTTATCGTGTAAAAAAATATCATCCACAAGCCCTTCCCAATCTACATGATCTTCATACAGCATGGTTACGGATGACGGGTTATCTTTGGAAACCGCTTCGCCAAGCTTTTCCACGGTTTCATCCGGCTCTGATCTTAGAATGTTAAGTACTTTCATTTTTATGATCCCTTAAAATGGTATGACGAGGTCAGCTTCATGGATTTTAATACCCACATCTGCCAGGGTAATGTATTGAAAACCGTATTTTTCCACATTCGCGGAATTGTTGGAAAATCTTTCACCTTCCATTTCATCCAGAAATTCCATATTGTCACTATACGCCTCATCCATGTTGGCAATTTCATGGTGGAGAACGAACATCTGAACTTCGCTGGCCTCAAGCAAAAGGCCAAGGCTGGTTCGAAGCCCCTCATACTGTTGATCCGGATCCTTGATGACAACCGCAACTTTTTTCATAATTATAGTTACCCTTTTTTAATAAAATATCTTGTGTGGCCTTCGGAAGCATCCAGCATGCCGACAAACTGGTTTTCCCCTTTATTCCCAAAATCAGGAAGGTCCTTTTTTGAACCCGGATCTGTTCCAAGAATTTCCAGAATTTCACCGGATGCCATTCCTTTTAAGGCTTTTTTTGTTTTCAAAAGCGGCATGGGGCAAGTAAGACCGCGGGTGTCAACGACACTGTTTGATTGAATATTTTCAAGATCCATAGAAATTCAACTCCTTTTTTTCGTCATTAAAAAACAACAAATTTTTCCGTTTCTTCATTCCACATAGCGACCAGAACCCAGGCCAGAAAAAAGGCCAATACAAGAGGTACGGTAATTTGCCAGGTCAGGACATCCGGCAGGAATATGTCTTTGCCGAGTTTCTCGCCAAGCCCGCTGACCAGCAAGAATTTGGATGTCAAAGAATTGGCCAGTGTAAATGTCACCAGGGTCACCATCAACTTGGTTTGCCCTTCACCCACGCGCCACAATGTACTGCTGGCACAACCGCCGGCCAGAAGCATCCCGATACCGAAAATGAACCCGCCTATTGAGCAGCCCAGGACAAAAGGATGGTAAACACCCATGGCCGGTTCCTGGAGATACGCCCATTTGATGACGGATGAGCCTGCAAAATAAATGATGATACTGATCGCCACCGCTTTCACCATTTTTGCCTCACCGGTCATGAATGGATCTCGAAAGGCTCGCACAAAACAAAACCGCGAGCGATGCATGACCAGTCCGATTAAAAAACCGAAAAAGAGCCATCCACCCAACTGGGTTTTGTCGAAAAATGCGTAAACATAAAAAACAACGATAACGCCGATGGCCACCAGCCCCCCTAAATACGGTTGGATTTTTAGCCAATCGACGGCCTTGGATGTTGTTCCATCTTTTGGTTTTGAATAGACGGCCTGGCTTGGAAGATGCTCCATTTCCCAGAGCAGATAGCGCAAACCGACCCACGCACCTGCGCCCAAACCGATCATCATGGCAAATCCGCCTGCTGACATCATAGCCACAGCAGAAAAGAATCCCCCCACATTACATCCTTTGGCCATTGCCGCTCCGGAGCCCATGAGTATTCCGCCCACCAGACCTTTAGCATATTCGAGCTTGGGCGCTGGACGGATTTTAAACTGCCGCGCCATGAGGGCGGAAGCAAAGGCTCCGATTAAAATACCGGCATCGGAAAGAGAAACCGGATGAAGCCACGAATTCAAAGGGCGTTCATCGTACGCCCCAACAAGATAATAAAACCAGTCTCCCCAGTTATGGTAACCTGCAGCAATTCCCCAAGGGCTTTGCCAAAGGAATATCATCAATGCAATGATAGCGATCAATATGCCGGCCAGCCAAGCAGGCCATTCTTGTTCAAAAATTGCGCTGTAATAATTACGTATTTCCGTTTTCATATCATTAAGCTCACAATTTATTCTGGTTCAATGAAGACGTTTTGAATGTTTTTATATCTGTTCTCCATCTGCCCTCTCTCTATAAAGAGAGAGAGCAAGGAATGGAGGCATATGCAAGGCGCGTTATCTGCTTGCATGTAAACGAACAGGGAGCAAATAAATCTGTCCCCGTTAGTACCGTAATGTGGCCGACAGATACACATTCCATACTTTGTCGACAACCGGGAACAACGCATCAAAAGAGGTTAATTCATCGATCTTGACCGGTGTGCCCAGAGGGTTTCCACTGCCGGTATAGTCGTAATCATAGTACTGACCGCCAAGTTGTACGAAAAATTTGGGACCGAATATCGGCTGGGTATAATAAGCTTCATATACCTGTCCCCGGGCGGCGAGCTTGCTGCCGATCAGCGAATCTTCTGCGCCGGTAAAATTGAACCAGTATTTGGACCCGTAGTTATATTCCAACCCCAGCCTGGCATCCATCGGCATGGGGAAAATGACACCGGCGTAAACCATGTATCCGTCCTGGCTCTCGAGATTTCCGTTGGAACTCAACAGACCCTGGCCCATTAATTCATAAAAGGGGTTTTTGGAGATCTGTGATGGGTCTGTATGGCTCCAGGAGCCGGATAAAAAGAGATCGATGTCTTTATCAAACCGCTCGGTAAGATTTGATCTCAACAGCAAATTTACAGCCTGCCAGTCGCCGATATTGGTGGAAGGCTCAACCCGGCTGACATACCCGCCGTAATTTTTTTGAAAGTAATACTCATTAACCCCATCATTGTTAAGATCATCTTTGTAAGCGATGAACGGCATGACCGTCAGGCCCGTAAAACCGTCGGTAACATCCCATGCATAGGCATAGTTCAACTCGACGCTGGTGGTATCGTTATCAAAAAGCGTTGAAATTAACCCGGCCATGTGAACGTCGTCCACGCTGGAACTGGAACTGAGCGAAGAACTGTTGCCCCAGTCCCCTTCAAAGCCGACGCCGTAACAAAACTTTAACGCAAAGCCTGGAATGTTTGTGACATCTTCAAGACCGAAATTGAGAGAAGCACCGTCGAACTGCCAGTTGATGATCGATGCCAGGGGAGATCCGCCCTCGAGGCTGTTGTTTCGGTATTCCAGAGGCGGTCCTTCGGTGGAGGGACGCCGCCCAAAAGACAGGTTTACCGGCACGGATCCGATTTGGTTTTTATAGTTAAAGTATGCCCGTTCAAGGTGAATGGTATCCCCATGGGGAAGGCTCGATGTGTTGCCGTCAAAGGTAACGTCCCCCAGGCTTCCCTGATTGAATTTGACCCCGGTGCTGTCGCCATATACCTTATATGCTGCAAGTCGACCGGCGAAATCGAGTTGGTCGTTGACTTTGGCTTTCATTTCCAGGCGGAGCCGGTTGGTGAACATGATGTCATTGTCAGCATCGTATGTCTTGGCAGCAGGGACCGCACCAGGTGTTGCCTGCATAGTGCCCATAAGGGATTGAAGCTGGCTGAGCGTACCTCCGTTAAAGCCACCAAGAAAGGGATTGCCGGCGTTATAATTGACAAAAAAACCATTGGTCAGAGAGGACGGCGCTACACGGATATCTTTGTAGTGAATGCTGTCGGCCCGGGTTCTAAAATCAATACCAAAAGAAATTTTGTCCGTGGCCGTATGCAGCTCCGCTTTGTTGAGCCGCTGATCCATCTCCTTGATTTGTTCCTTTTTCTCAGACTCGGTGGACTCCATGGCTTCAATTTTTTTCTGGAGTTCCTCCATTTGCCGGGACATGCTGTTAAGTTGCTCTTTTAGTGTCTGAACGTCATCTGCTGCAAACACAACGGGTACAGAAACTAAAGACAGCAAAAAGAGCCACCCAAAGATCCCTGCAAAGAATCTTACCTTTAATCTCTTGTTCTGTTTCAATTTTTCCTCCTTTTTAAAATGTTGAACGATGTCCAAGGCCTTTGAGGTTTGTGCATGGTATAGGTTGTTCAAGACAAATCAACAGCATGTTGTCGACACCCTTTACCTCTGCAGTGCCTGATTACAGAGCAATGATTGTGCCAAATGAAAAAGAGACGATGTCCAAAAAGATAATGTGTTGAAATAAAAGAAAAAAAGATTGTACCGGTTTTTTCTTGCATTATTCGATTATATTGTTATGTTAACAGGTGTTAACTTTACAGGTTTACAGTTGAACCGAAATTTTTCCCCCGTTTGATTCGTCTGTAGTGCTGTATTCATTCTTTATGAAACATTTGGATTGAGGAGAATTGTTATGGATATTGGCAAGCACTGGGAAACGATCATCGAAACCTTACAGGACGGTGTTTTGGTGATCGATCCGGACGGTAATATTATGTCTGCAAACCCTTCGGCTGAGCGGTTGACGGGTTATTCATCCGAAGAACTGATCGGAAAGTCTTGTCGAATTTTAAACTGTACGGGATGTAAAATTAAAGAAGGAGGGTCCGGTGAGGTATGGTGCAAGCTTTTTTTGAAGGGCAAGAGCAAAAACAAGAAATGTTTGATTACCCATAAAAATCGCCGCACGGTCCACATCGTCAAAAGCGCAACGGTGTTGCATGATAAGGATGGAGAGATCATCGGCGCTGTAGAAACCCTGACCGACATCTCGCAGATGGTGCGTCAACAGCAGGAAATTGTATCTTTAAGAAAAACATACCATCTGGACGATGGTTATTACGGGATACTGGGTAAATCTGTCGTGATGCAGAACCTGTTTGAACTGATTGATAATGTTGCCCAGTCGGATGCTCCGGTTATGATTCAGGGTCAGAGCGGTACGGGCAAAGAAATGGTGGCCCGGGCAATTCATCAGGCCGGCGTTCGTCGTGACAAGCCTTTTGTTAAAGTGAACTGCGCGGCTTTGAATGAAAATCTTTTAGAAAGCGAACTCTTCGGCCATATTAAAGGTGCTTATACCGGAGCCGATCGGTCGAGAATCGGGCGTTTCGAGGCTGCCCATGAAGGGACCATCTTTCTGGATGAAATCGGGGACATTCCCCTTTCGATTCAGGTAAAGCTTCTTCGAGTTCTGGAGGAAAAAGAAATTGAACGGGTTGGCGACCATCATCCCATTTCAGTCAACGTGCGTATCATTACTGCAACCAACAAAAACCTTGAGCAAATGATTGCCAAGAGGCTTTTCAGGGAAGATCTCTTTTTTCGTATCAATGTTTTTCCGCTCCATTGCCCGACTTTGTCGGAACGGATGGAAGATGTTCCGTTCATCGTTCAGAGCTTTATCAAGCAAAATTCTATTCAAAGCGGCAAGAAAATTCTGGGTCTCACACCCGAGGCAATGGAGATCCTCTCCTCCTATTCCTGGCCTGGGAATGTCAGAGAACTTAGAAACGCCATCGAATACGCATTTGTTCTCTGCCCCGGCGGGGCGATTGGAAAACAGCATTTGCCTCCCAAAATATTAAAGACCACAGGCGCGTCTTCAAAACCTGCCATCTGTTTTCAAGACGATTCAGGTGAGCGCGAGAAGTTCTTAAAGGTTCTTCAACAAGCCGGCGGAAATCAGTCTGAAGCGGCCCGGATGTTGGGCGTCAGCCGGGTTACCATTTGGAAACGGATGAAAAAATACGGTATTGAACCGAATAAGGACTTGCACTGATAAGATGTTTAACATAAATTTTCTTGTTTAAATCAAAAAATAAAGTGCTTATTGGAGGCGCTGCATTTATGTCATCTGAAATTTCACTCGAGACCACTGGACATTCAATCTCAAAAGAACCCTATTATCTGAGCACCGGTGACGAGATTAGAATGTTTGAAGCTGCTTTTGATGCCAGACTCCCGGTGATGATGAAGGGGCCCACGGGATGCGGCAAGACCCGATTTGTGGAGTATATGTCGTATCAGCTCAAACGCCCCCTGATTACCGTGGCCTGTCATGAAGACTTGTTTGCCTCCGATCTGTTGGGACGTTACCTATTGAAAAAGGATGAAACCGTATGGGTGGATGGCCCGTTAACCCGGGCGGTTCGCATGGGGGCCATCTGCTATCTGGATGAAATTGTAGAAGCCCGTAAAGATACAACGGTCGTGATTCATCCTTTAACCGATACGCGTAGAACACTTTCCATCGACAAAAAGGGTGAAACGATCCAGGCGCACCCGGATTTTATGATGGTGATTTCCTATAATCCGGGATATCAATCCGTTTTGAAAGACCTTAAACAAAGTACGCGACAGCGGTTTATTTCTCTTGAATTCAATTATCCCGAAGCCTCCAAAGAAACGGAGATTGTTGCCCATGAAGGG
Source organism: uncultured delta proteobacterium (assembly GCA_963731025.1). Taxonomy (GTDB): domain Bacteria; phylum Desulfobacterota; class Desulfobacteria; order Desulfobacterales; family UBA11574; genus UBA11574. Next base: position 359,790 of record CAVSVL010000014.1, read on the forward strand.
AATATCGACAAGCAGACCGCTTTGAAACTGGTGTCGCTGGCCGGAAAAATAAGAAACATCAGAGAGCACGGGCTGACGGAAGGGGCGAGCACCCGGCTTTTGATTTATGCCGCCCAGCTCATCGGACGAGGGATCCCTGTTCACGATGCCTGCCGAAGCGCCGTTTGTTTTCCACTAACCGACGATGTCAGGCTTCTGGAAACTCTGAATGATCTAATAGAAGATATTTTTTAACCTAACGTGTATTGACGGAGTTTTTTATCGAGACTTTTGGGGTCTTCCACAAACTTGCTCAACGCTTCCCAAAACCGACGGCTATGATCCTTGATCCGGATATGGACCAGTTCATGTAACATGACGTAATCGATCAATTCATCAGGTAGTCGCACCAGGTTCACATTCAAGTTGATGTTGTTTTTGTCGGAGCAGCTTCCCCATCGGGTTTTTTGGTTTTTCACAAAAACCCGATGGTATTTAAAACCGTTTCGACTACAAAGTTCATTCAGCCGTTCGACCAGATATTTTCTGGCCTCGATTCTGTCAATGGGTTTACTTTCTTTGAGAATTTCCGCCTGTTTTTCAATAAAAACCATTTTTTCCAGATGCTTTTTTATCCAGCTCGTCTTTGAATGTGCGAATTTTTCAGCCGCAGCAAATGATACGCTGCGCGGAACAGCCACTCGTGCCCCCCTGAACGGCCGGATTGACAAACTCATATGCTTGGCCCGGTTGCTTCGCTCAAGCAGAACGTCACCGACACCTCTTATTCGTAACTTTTTAGATTTCATATTACTTTCCATCATTCCATATCCGAGGCAAGCGTTCAAGCCTCAAAAAGTGTTCTATATTTTTATTTTATAGACATCTTTTAAGTTCAAATTTCGAACCCATAAAAGCAAAAGGCCCCTGGCGCTGAAAACCAGGAGCCTTAAAGGGAGGCAAAACAGGCAGTACGATAAAAGTACTTACCTAACCCACGCGCAATGATAATGCTGCATTACATCATGTCAAGGGGTTGGCGAAACAATGAAGAGCGGTTATTTGGACATTTGATGCAGGTAGACAATCACAACAACATAAGAAAGTGTAATACCCAAAATTATACCCATTACCATGGTGTTATCCCTTTTAAAAAAAACTCATCCAATAACTGGATGCGATCAAGGCCGAGCTGATTGTTAAAAGAATCCAATTTGACATCAATATCCTCCTTTATACAAATCGATAGTCTTACCCTAGTGATTGCAAGAAGTGTGCAAGAATAACAAACTATAGGCTAATTATAATAAATTTAGATGGTTATAGCTATTATGTGATTGGGCTTTCTGTGATAATCATAGTAAAACAGATAAGATGTGGGGTAATATACACAAAAAATTGTGAAAAGATTTACATAATTTCAGTCCCAACGGATAGACACGCATGGCTGAAAAGGTCCCTATGGTTGCCTGTAGATAATGGCCTCATAAAGTCAAAAAGGTAAACCCCCGTAAAAAGGATTCAGCCTTATTGAAAAACGATATCATATTATTGAAGAAATCAAAAGTTGAACAATAAAAAAGCAGGGCCATTTCTGACCCTGCTCTTGATATGGTTAATAGCACAAATTAGAAATTCAAATAAAATCCCAAATCCTTTTGATATAGCTTTCTTTCAATGAATTGTGCGCCAACGATACGGTTATCGACCCAAATCACTTTAACTTCTTTGCGGATTTCTTTTTTCGATGGATCATCAAGATTAAATTTGACTTCCAACATATCATCTGTCGAAATTTGGTTTGGCCTAAAACTTTCAAATTTGATTCCAGAAAGTGAAAGATCTTTAATGATTATCTCTCCTTTTTCTTTTTTTCCCTTAATTTTGTATTCACCGGGCAATCTAACACCTTTACGATATTGCCTTCGAAATTCGATGGTGAAACGAAAAATTTCGCCACATTTACACTTGGCCTTTAGCTTTCTTTGCGTGGTCCTATATTTAGTTGCATCTAAATTTGTCTCAAATCTGCACTTAGGACAAATTATCGATGCTTTATTATTATCACCTACCCAAACGATCATCCTGAACTAATCCCCTTTTTCAACGTGAAGGTTTCCATTCGAAATCGAACTTGTATTTACTTACCAAAAGCTGCACCATTTACAACAATAAATTATATACGGATATCATATTTTTCTGGTGTTAGATAAAGTTTTGCTCAGATCAAATAATGTTTACAGATAAAATCCCAAACAAATGATTTTGGATCAATGTCCTATCCCCCGATATTGCGATTGATGACCCATATTATTTTAACAACTGCGTTGATTTCTGTTTTCGTTGGATTGTCAAGCACAAGAGGACACAATTTCAAGCACAGTCCATGATTTCGGTACCAAAAAAGGAGTTAACCCAAATGGCTAACCCCTTGTTGTCATTGGTGCCGGAGGTCGGAATCGAACCGACACGGGGTTGCCCCCGCGGGATTTTGAGTCCCGTGCGTCTACCAGTTTCACCACTCCGGCATGAATAATCTTTTATCCGAAACCCATAAGCGTTGTCAATAAAATTGAATCCGCAATAAAAACACAACATATAAAAACCACAGACATTCTATTGCGTCTATTTCGTGTTTTTAGCCGTATAATAACTTTTCAATAGCTCCGCATAGATTTGGATAGAATGTCTGACCTGGATATTTTTTCCGGATCTGGACAGCATGTCCGAGAGTTGAAGCATGCAGGCCGGGCATCCGGTAGCCACAGTCGAACACGAGGAGGCGATGATATGATCTGTTTTTACTCTGCCGATATTGGATGACAGGTCGTAATATTGCAAATTAAAACTTCCTCCCAGCCCGCAGCATCGATCGGATTCAGGCATTTCTTTTAGCCGATAACCTGGATGGGCATTGATGAGCGCCCGGGGCTCGGAAGACACGCCCAAAGATTTTTTGAGATGGCACGGATCATGGTAGGTGATATCGACAGGTTCGATGCGGTCATTAATGTCAACCTTTTTAATCCCGATTTTTGATACCAGAAACTGATTGATGTCCATGGTTTTTTGAGAAATCGCCGCCACTTTCGTTTGAACGAAGCCGGAATTTTTATCGGCCATCATCGGCCATATTTCCTTGATAGTCGATGTACATGTGGCGCATGATGTTACAAAATAGTCAAACTTTTCGGTATCGAATATTTCTAAGTTGTGGCGAAGAAGACGGTTAAAGGTCACCGTGTCTCCTGAAGAGATAGCGGGAATTCCGCAGCAGCTTTGATCCCGGGGCATAAAAATCCCAACGCCATGATGGTTTAAAACATGGACAACGTCCTGAGCGACTTTGGGAAAAAATTTGTCGATAAGGCACCCGACATAAAACGCTACTTTTATACCTGAACGATCTTTTTGAGTATTCAAAGACCGCATCTGGCGATGAAACGGTGTTTGGGCCAAAGGCATAAAATGCCGGTTTCCAATCAGTGGTGAGACGAACCTGGCACAGGACGTGCCGATGACTTCATTTGCAGGTTTTGTAAAAATTTTTTGGAACCTTGAGCCCCAATTTGCCATTCGATCAAAAAGTTCAGGGCGAGAGATCATTCCCCTCAAGAGGAGTTTCTTGGACGGTGAAAGGCCCATAAAACCGGTAAGAATCGCGCGGGATTTGATAAAGATTTCCATTACGCTCACACCGCTGGGGCAATTGGCGGCACATGATCCGCACAGAAGACATCGATTCAGGCGTTCGTACACGCCTTTTGGATTTTTGAACATTTCCTGCAAAAGTCCCTCAAGGAGTGCCAGTTTCCCCCGGGCCACATCGGCTTCTCTGCCGGTTTCCGCAAACAGTGGACAAACCGCCTGGCACATGCCGCACCGCATGCAGACCGTCAATTGATCTTCCAGTTCCCGCATGAGCCTTGTTAGCGTTTTAATGTTCGACACGGACAAACTCCCCTATGAGGTCCTAATAATTTAGTTTTTTTCGGAATTATCAAATAGCAAATCAATTATCAAGTCTGTAAAAGATTGACAAAAACAACATATCATCATAGCAACATTATGAGACATGTGTCCATAAGGAGTTTTTATGCCAACATCAGATATAGTCCAACTCATGAAAGAAAAAGCCGAAGCCGTCCAGGCGGTTGTGGTAAAAATTAAAGCGATGAAAGAGGCGTTTCAGTATACCGTTGATCTCACTCGACAGCAGAAAGGAACATCCATGGTCGCCATGGGCCTGGAATCCCAAGATGTGAATCTTTTGGAAAAGGCGTGTAAAACAGCGGATCTTACATTTTTGAAACCTCCTTTAAGATTGCATGCCAATAAAATTCATACGGCCCTGACGCCTGTGAATTGGGGGATTGCCGAGACCGGGACCCTTGTGCTCGATTCTTCATCAGAGGATGTTCGTATTGCAACCATGCTTTCTGAAACTCATGTGGCCCTGCTGCCGGTCTCAAAAATCAAACCGGATGTTACAGCACTTGAAAACGAAATCAATGCGGTTTTAAAGGCCGATGGTTCTTCTTATTATGCGTTCATTACCGGCGCCAGTCGAACGGCGGATATCGAAAGAGTTCTCGCCATAGGTGTCCACGGGCCGCAAGAATTGCATATCCTTATGATGGAGGAAAACCAAAAATGATCAAAACCGCTCAGGATATAAAATCGTATAAAAAACAGCTCAAAGAAGCCCTTTCCGATCAGTTCCTTCGAACCGCATTGGACAACTTCAACTGCGCCTATCGGGAAAATCGGTCCGCAGTATACGAAGGTATCGATTTCGAAGAGATTAAAAAAGAGATTGCAGCAGAAAAAGACGCGGCATTGCCTCGACTTAAAGAACTGTTTGAATTATTCAAAACCCATGCAGAAGCAGCCGGCGCGAAAATACATGTTGCCAAAGATGCCAGGCAGGCCAATGAAATTGTCGCTGCCATTGCAAAAGAAAATAATGTTAAAAAAATTATCAAATCCAAATCCATGACCGCCGAAGAGACGTTCCTCAATGATCATCTGGAAAAGGAAGGCTATATCGTCACGGAGACCGACTTGGGGGAATGGATCATTCAGCTTCGCAAAGAGGGGCCATCCCATATGGTGATGCCGGCCATTCACCTCTCCCGCTACCAGGTGGGGGATCTATTCGAAAAAGTGACCCGAAAAAAACTGGCGTCGGAAAATATCGACAAACTGGTGAAGATCGCTCGAAAGACGTTGAGACCGGCCTATATAGAAGCGGATATGGGCATCAGCGGGGCCAATTTTGCCATCGCCGAATCCGGAGCACTGGGCCTGGTGACCAATGAGGGGAATATGCGTCTGGTGACCACATTGCCCAGGATACACGTGGCTTTGGTGGGGTATGACAAGTTGATCCCGGATCTAAAAACCATGCTCCGAATCCTCAAAGTTCTTCCCAGAAATGCCACCGGTCAGGCGATTACATCTTATGTTACCTGGATCAAAGGCGCCGTGGCGTGCGGTTCTTCCACCACAAATCGTAAAGAGATGCACATCGTTTTTCTGGATAACGGGCGTCTTGCCCTTGCCGGAGATCCGGTATTTGCCGAAGCCTTAAGATGTATCCGTTGCGGGGCCTGCGCCAATGTCTGCCCGGTTTACAGCAAGGTGGGCGGCCACAAATACGGACATGTCTACATCGGTGCCATCGGTTTGATTTTGACCCTCTTTTACCACGGCAAGGAAAATGATCGGGCTATCGTAAAAAACTGCATCAACTGCCAGGCCTGCAAAGAAGTGTGTCCCGTGGATATCGATCTTCCCCATCTGATTAAAAAGACCTATCGCGCCGTGCTGGATCAGGATGGGAAAACACCGGTAAAAAATGTGCTTCTTTCCAAGGTTTTGAAAAACCGAAAGCTGTTTCATTTTATCCTTCGAAATGCTTATCTTGTCCAAAAACCACTGGCCAAGAATAAAGGGATGATTCGACATCTCCCGCACTTTTTCGAAAAAGAACACGGATTCCGAAGCCTTCCGGTGATTGCAAAGACACCGTTTCGGGATCAATGGGAAGCCATTCACCCCCATGTGGTGCAGCCAAAATATACCATCGCCCTTTTTGCAGGGTGTGCTGTGGATTTTATCTATCCTGAACAGGCATTGGCTTTGCTAAAAGTACTTCAAAAATATGATGTACAGGTGGAGTTTCCTATGGATCAAACCTGCTGTGGATTGCCTGCCCTGATGGCCGCGGAAGAAGAAACCGCAAAAGAAGTAGCGCTTCAAAACTTGAAAGCCGTGACGTCCGAGAAATATGAGTATATCCTGACGTTGTGCGCTTCCTGCGGTTCTCATTTAAAACACAATTATCCAAAGATATTCAAAGATGCTTCCCTAAGCCCTGAAAATTTGAAAGCATTTACGGATAAAATCATCGATGTCAGTTCTTTTGTGGTCAATGTACTGAAGGCATCATCAAAAGACTTTAACGTCACTGGTGAAAAAGTCGCCTACCATTCGCCGTGCCATCTGTGCAGAGGGATGCAGGTCACCAATGAGCCCCGAAAACTCATCGAAATCGCAGGGTATCAATATGTACCGTCTAAAGACGAAAATGTCTGCTGTGGCTTTGGCGGTTCCTATTCCATCGATTTTCCTGAAATATCGGCGGAAATTTTAAAGAAGAAACTCGACGATGTTCAAGCGACGGATGCCCGACTTTTGGTTTCGGATTGCCCGGGCTGTGTTTTACAGCTTGGCGGCGGGATAGATAAACGGGGAGGGGAAATTCAGGTCAAGCATATTACCGAACTTATTGCTAAAACAAAGATATAAGTAGGTGAGGGGTCGGGAAATTTTTTTTGTCGTCCATTAATGGGAGAAATCCCCGCTCGATGGGGCATTCCCCTATTAAAATGAACCCTTTGTCTTATAGACATATTTTTCTATAAATTGATAATATTCGCTATAAAGGTTTTCAATTGGGATAAAAGGGTGGGAGGCTACATTTCTTATCCCTGTACATAGAATGGTTCCTCAATTATAGGGAACCATTCTTTTCGTTATGCCTGTTTTTTCGACTCTGCATTATACCCGTAGGTTCGCCGTGTCACATCATGATTAACAAAGGAAATCAAATATTTAAATTTGAATTTCTTACAACATGTTATTGAAAGGAGGATGATATGAGTGGAAGCGTTTATAAAGTTGTTGAACTGGTGGGTACGAGTGATATTTCGTGGGAAAAAGCTGCGGAAAATGCGATAGCAACCGCCGGCAAAAGCTTAAGAGATTTGAGAGTGGCGGAAATAACAAAACTTGATATGACCGTTAAAGACGGCAAGGTGGCATCCTATCGCGCAAGGGTTTCACTGTCTTTCAAATATGAAACCCCATGATTTAATGGATTGTTTTATGGAAGGAAGAAGTTTATGCAAGATGCTCACGATGAAGTTTATAGGCAGAAAATACTGCCCGGTGTCGGACAAATCGTGCGGAACAAAAAATATGGTACGCTATGGAGAGTAATGGAAAAAAGAGAAATCTGGCAAAATGAGAAGGGCGATCCCAAAACCGGATTCCCCCGTCTGATGCCGGCTATTTATCTTGCCTATTGGCGTGTCGAGAAAGGGGTGTTGCCGGGTCTCGGAAAAATGTTGGGGTATTCATACACACTCCATGACAATACTTTTGCAGCAAACTGGGAGATCGTAGAGGAGTAACAACTCGTTTAAATAACAGCCGATTAATTTTCAAAGGGTGTTGACTGAAACACCCTTTTTTTTGTGGACAATGAGTTTGATTCTTGAAAAACATCATTTTATAAAAAACTATTAAAGAGTAACCTTGATAAATTTGGCCGTTTATGAAGTAATGAAACATTATTTTTCTTATCTATTAACAACACTATTTGAACATGAATACAAAATTATGGTAAATGTCAGGTAAAGGAATCACCGGAGGTTTTTCTATGGCGAACAAGCCGACCTATAAGGAGTTGGAGCAAGATATCAACGTATTGGAAAAAGAAAAGCTCAACCGGATGGCGGCTGAAAAGGCACTTCAACAGAGTGAAGAAAAATACCGACTGTTGGTAAAAAACCTTCCCAGCATTGTGTATAAAGGCTATCCGGACTGGTCTGTCGAGTTTTTTGATTCCAAAATTGAACAGATTGTCGGATACAGTGCGGATGAATTTAATTCCAAAAAAATGAAATGGAAAGATGTCGTTGTCCATGAAGATCTCGAAGCGGCCGGAGAGACTTTCATCACAGCGCTCAAAACGGACAAATCATATGTCAGAGAATACAGGATCGAATCAAAACGAGGGAGCATTCATTGGATACAAGAACGAGGGCAGATCATTTGTAATGACCAATAGAGGGATTGAATATGTCAGCGGCGTCTTTTTTGATATTACCCATAACAAACAGGCTCAGGAGAAACTTAGAAAAAGTGAAGAGATGGCGAGAGCCCTTTTGAACGCAACCACCGATGCCGTCGTGTTGCTCGATCATGAAGGAATCATTCTCGATATCAATGACACTTACGCTCAGAATTTTCAAAAAACTCCCGAACAAATGCTGGGATTGTGTATCTGGTATTTATTTTCACACGAAGTTGCCGGCCTCAGAATGGTACATGTCAATAAGGTGTTTAAAACAGGCTTGCCGGTACGGGTCATCGATGAACGGCATGGGATTTGGCATGATACGATAATTTATCCTATTCCTAATCCCGGAGGAGGGGTGACACGTGTTGCTGTTTTTGCTCGCGACATCACGGATCGAAAACTGGCTGAAGAACATATCCGCACCCTGTCCCAACAGCTTATAAAAACCCGGGAACTAGAACGTCAGCGGATTGCCCGGGATCTGCACGATAATGTGGCCCAAGAGCTTTCCCTGTTAAAAATTAGCTGGGAAACCCTTTTTGATAACCACCCATTGATACCGGATAAAATTAGACAAAAGACCTCGGAACTGTCAAAAATTCTTCAAAGATCCATATCGGCGGTCCGGGATATGGCGTATGATTTACACCCTCCGGGACTTTATCAGCTTGGGCTTGTCCACACCATATATCAATATTGCGAAGAGTTTTCTGAGAAAAATGAAATAGACATCGACTTTTTTGCTGCAGGCATGGATGATTTAAAAATCTCTTCGGACACCGAAATCAACCTGTACCGATTGATTCAGGAGGGGCTCTGGAACATTAAAAAGCATGCTGAAGCAACCAAAGTCACCGTTAAGCTGGTTGCATCTTTTCCCAACATCATCCTTCGCATAAAGGACGATGGCAAAGGATTTAATGTAAAGGAACGGTTAAGTGCGGCTTCAAAAGAGAAACGGATGGGACTCCGAAGTATGGAGGAAAGGGTCAGCCTGCTCAACGGAAAAATGAAGATTCATTCACGCCCGAAAGAGGGCACAAAAGTTTTTATTGAAGTTCCCTATAAGGAGAAAGAACGTGGCTGAACAGAAAAATATCATCATTATTGATGACCACCCGCTTTTCAGGGAAGGACTTAAAACGATTATCAGCCGCGATGACCGGTTTAAGGTGGTCGGAGAGGCAGGAAGCGGTCATGAAGGATTCGATATGGTCAAAAAACTTAAGCCGGATCTGGTGGTGATAGATATATCTCTGCCGGATCAAAGCGGCATCCAGCTTGCTCGTGATTTGCGGGAACTTTTATCGGAAATAAAAATCTTGATTGTCAGCATGCATTCAAAAATTGATTATATTGCAGAGGCCTTTCAAGCCGGAGCAACAGGTTATGTGGTTAAGGAGTCCGCCTCCGAGAGGCTTCTTCAGGGACTCAAATCAGTTGCAAAGGGAGATTATTATCTGGATAGCTCCGTTTCCCATGCTGTTGTCGAAAACCTTATGAAATCTCCCTTAAAAGCAGCCAAGATTACGGATGCCGATTACGCCACTTTAACACCCCGAGAGCAAGAGGTGATGCGCCTTCTGGCAGAGGGCCTTTCCAGTAAAGCGGTTGCTGAGAAGCTTTTCATCAGCCCCAAGACTGTTGAGAACCATCGCGCCAATATTATGAACAAACTCGGTCTTCACAGCACCATCGAATTGGTTCGATATGCCGCAAAACTTGGCCTGATCGACGTAGATCTCTGGAAAGACTAAACTATTCACATATTATCGATAATATTCGGGAGTCCTTCCCGACCCATGGGGGTTTCCCCCATTAAAATAAACCTTCCCCTCTATGGACAAGAGAGATTCCAACTTGTTAATAATAAATCGAAAATTGTCTTTGATGTTCTTTGAATAACATTCGATAAAAGGGGGATACATGATCTCTTCTCCATGTAAAAGTTGCTCTAAAAGGAATCTGCCGAAGGAAAAGTGCGTCAAAGAGTGCAAGTTGCTGCAAGCCATACAAGATATGGAATTAACTTCTGAAAAACTAAATGATGGAAGTAGTATAGACTTTACCGAGGAGTATAGTTACAGTGTTCCTTTTGGACTTTCAATGGGATCTTTTTGAAAATCCATGATTTTTCGCTGTACAGAAGAATTGTAAGGTAAAAAAATTTACCTGATGTATGCCGACAAAAAACGATAAAAATACTTTGAGTGACGGTGGCCGAACAAAGGGAAATGGAAAGATACCAAGGGCTGCGTCCAATCATATCGGCAACCACTCTGAAAAAAAGAGTTTTCTCGATATCGCAACTCTGATTCGAAGCATTCAGCGAACCGAAGGTAATACGGGCTGTTTTCAGATGGGAACGATAGACTGTGATCAGGCGGATTGCAAATGGCGCGCCTTTTGTCTGGAAGTATATCCGGTCTTTGGCGAGGATAAAACCTGACTTGCTGCTGTCAAAAGAGATGCCGTACAGGTAGTTTTTACCTGCATTCCTCACCACCTGTCTGGTGGTGTTCAGTCTCTGCCGGTTAAGAGGTCTTTAACCTTTTGCGCCAAAACCCTTTGGCAATGAAATCAGGCGCGATTTCATTTTAACAAATTTATATACCGGCAGAGACTCATTTTTTTCTTTCCTTAAGTATTAATTTTTTATATTCCTGTCACTATTTGAAACGATCCGTTTAGGACGGCACAAGTGTATCATCCTTTTAGAATTTTTTTCGTACGGTTGATATATTTCATAACGTATACGACACTCGAGTTGTTTATTAATAAGAGGCCACATGTTTTTGATTGCCGGTGTTACACCGAAAATTAAAGTTCTTGACAGCACGCCCAGACGATGTCCGGTATGCGGTCTTCATCAGGCCTACTTCAAACGGGTGGATCATTATTTTAATTTGTTTTTCATACCGATTTTAAGAGTCAAAAAAGGCGAGCCGTTTATCATGTGTGAAAGATGTGAAAGAACGGTGAATGAATTCAAAAAAGACGAGGGGAAAACCTGGCCGGACATTAAAGGGACGACATGTCATCATTGCGGGAAACAATTAGAGAAAACCTTTGAATACTGTCCTTACTGTGGCACGCATACTACCTGAATCTTGCACAGACAATTTTGAAACATTCCAAATAATTCAGGCGCTCTATGAATCATCACATTCAAAATGTAACCAACAATAAAGTTGAGCGCCATGTCGTTTTAATGGGACCACAAGTGCCTTGGAATACCGGCAATATCGGTCGCACCTGCCTGGGCACCGGCGCATTTCTTCACTTGATAAAACCTTTGGGTTTTTCTCTTGAAAATCGTGAACTTAAAAGAGCAGGTCTCGATTACTGGCACAACGTCAAACTTTCGGTTTGGGATGACTTTAAAAGTTTTCAAAAAAAGATGGCACCGGGAACACAAGAAGTTGCCGTGTTCACGAAAAACGGGTCCATTCCCTTTTGGTCCATGCCGTGTCAGAACAGGCTTTTTCTCATTTTCGGATCGGAAACCAAGGGACTTCCGGAAGAGATGGTATCCAAATATAAATACGCCACCTACCACATCCCCATTACATCAGATATTCGGTGTTTGAATCTATCCACGGCAGTTGGGATAGCACTTTATGAAAGTCTGCGCCCAAAGCCCGATCATTTATGAATGAGCACTAACTATTGTCCAGCCATAAATGGTCTTTTTGCCCAATCTCTGCGTTATGCTCAAAAAATAATTCTCGGAATATCAAACATATGCCTGTGGTTATTTTTTTCGCAGGCCTTGATTTTGAACAAAAATCCTCATTTATGGATGGACACTAACTAAAAAAAATGGGGTGCGGAAAACTCCGCACCCCATTAATGCAAATGGTTCACATGTAACGTATAATGTTTAGAACAGTCCCGTAACCTTGCCGGTTTCCACATCCACATCTACTCGGCGGTAAGCCGGGTCGGAACTGGTTCCAGGCATCAGGCTGATGGCACCGCAGCAGGGACAGAGGAACTTGGCCCCGGAGAAGATCAGCACATCCTGAATGGGCAGGGTCCATCCCTTGGGTACACCCTTGACCGACGGATCGTGGGTGAGGGAGAGATGGGTCTTGACCATCATGGTGGTGAAGTCGTCATACTTGGAATCAGCTTCGAGCATCTTGGCCTTGGCTTCGGCTGCAGGTGTCCAGGCCACACCGTCGGCGCCATAGACGTTCTTGGCAATGAGTTCTACCCGGTCACGCAGCTTCGTTTCTATCGGATAGAGGAACTCAAATTTCGGTTCTTCTTTACAGGCCTCGATCACCGCATCGGCAAATTCCAGGGCACCGTCGCCGCCGTCGGCCCAGTGGGTGGACACCGCACAGCGGGCACCGGCTTCTTCTGCATATTTGCGAACCATGGCGATTTCGTTCTTGGTGTCGGTGTGGAAGCAGTTGATACAGACCACCGGGTTGATACCGGACATCCGGATGGTGTTGACGTGATGCACCATATTTTGAACACCCTTTTCCAGTATGTCCAGACCTTCTTTCTGATACTCTTTGGGCAGCGGAAGACCAGCCACGACCTTGGGACCGCCGCCATGCATCTTGAGGGCCCGAATGGTGGTGGTAAGAACGGAGACATGGGGTTTCAGGCCGCTGTAACGACACTTGACGTTCCAGAATTTCTCGAAGCCGATGTCAGCGCCAAACCCGGATTCTGTTATGTGGTAGTCAAAAAGCTTGAGACCGACCCGGTCGGCAATGATTGAAGATTGCCCCACAGCGATGTTGGCAAACGGTCCTGCGTGAATCATACAGGGTTGATACTCTGCCGTCATCATCAGGGTCGGGTTGATGGTGTTGCGCATCCAGGCGGTCATGGCATTGCCGACTTCCAGGTCGCCGGTGGTAATCGGTTTACCTGATTTGTCAAAGGCCACGGTGATGTTGTTCAGTTTTTCGCGCAGGTCTTTCAGATCGCGAACAATGGAAAGAATCGCCATGAGCTCTGAGCTGACCGCGATCCCGAATTTTGACTGCATGCACATGCCGTCATACCTGCCGCCCAGACCGATAACGATATTTCGCAAAGCCTGAGCACAAAAATCCATGATCCAGCCCATCTCCACCCGGGTAGGATCGACGTCCAGCCTGGGCATACGCGTCAGGCGTGCGAGTTGTTCATCATTGTAGTTTCGCTCGTGCTGCATTCTGGCGGTGAGCGCCACCATGGCCAGGTTGTGGGCGTTCATGATGTCGTTGATGTCGCCGGTGAGACCCATGGAGAATTCAGTCATGGGAATGATCAATGAGTTGCCGCCGCCGGCCGCGGTTCCTTTAATGTTCATGGTCGGACCACCGGAGGGTTGCCGCAAACAACCGCCGACATTTACGCCGCGTTTGCCCAAACCTTCCATAAGACCGCAGGAAGTGGTGCTCTTGCCTTCACCTAACGGGGTGGGGGTGATGGCGGTAACCTCAATGTATTTGCCATCTGGTGTGTCTTTCAAACGATCAATAATTTTAAGGAAATCCAGCTTGCACAATCTTCCCATGGGCAGGATTTCGTCCTTTTCCAGAGCCAGTTTTTCCCGCCAATCCTCGGGATAAGGCATGTTTTCTTCGGCCGCTTCTGAAATCTGCCAGTCGGCCATTTCTACCGCATTGTAAGCCATGTAATCAATCCTCCTCTATAATATTTGGGTTAATAAAACAGGAACCCGGTACCCACGCCTAGGTTCCTTCAGCTTTGGTTGATAATTTTGAAATGTTAAATTTTTATTGGGATATAGAGCGTGTTTTAAAACATAATCCATTTAATTTGGCAAGCAAAATAACCGTTTTTATTAAATTCAGCAATAATTCAAAAAAAACAAAAATTGTCAATAGAAAAATGCCGTTACATACTTAACCCTGAAGCTGGTTCAAGCGGTAATAAAATCCTTTAATATTCATTAATTCCGAATGGTTACCGGTTTCGATGATTTGTCCCCTGTTGAGCACAATAATTTTGTCTGCTTCCCGGGCGGTTGAGAGTCGGTGTGCCACAATAATTGATGTCCGGTTGGACATCAATTTGGTTAAAGCTTCCTGAATTTTAACCTCGGTTTCCGAATCGATATATGATGTTGCCTCATCGAGGATAATAAGGTCCGGATGACGGGCAAAGGCCCTTGCAATGGATATGAGCTGGCGTTCACCGCTTGAAATGGATGTTCCCCCCTCGGAAAGTACCGTATGAACGCCCTCCGGCAATTTGTCTACAAGCGTTTTACAGTTTGAGTCCTGCAAAATCTGCTGAAATGTTGCTTCAGAAAGATCGCGTTTTCCCAGGGTAATATTTTCTCGGATGGTATCAGAGAACAAGAAAGGATCCTGCATCACCAGTGCCATTTTTGATCTTAACTCTTTGATATCTTGTTTTTTAATATCAATCCCATTCAATAGGATCCTGCCGGACGTCGGGTCATAGAAACGGATAATAAGGTTGATCATCGATGTTTTTCCGGATCCCGTAGGGCCAACCACCGCCAAGGTTTCCCCGGCTTTTATGCTAAAAGAAATATTTTTAAGAACAGGTTCATTTTTAACATATTCAAAAGAAACCTTTTCCATTAAAATTTCCGAGATTTTATCCAAAGTCGTGTGTGAGGGTTTGGATTTAGATTCGGTACGAAAACCGATATCAACGATTGGTTGTTGCAGGGTCTCGGAACTATCCAGAATCAGGAATATTCTTTCGGCCGATGCCATAGAGTTTTGCAGAATATTGTATTTTTCAGCGATGTCTCTGATGGGCCTGAAAAACATCTTCATGTAGGACAGAAACGCCACAAGGGCACCAAGACTTATGGTTCCGGACAGGACACCGGCGCCGCCATAAAAGATCACAATGGCAATCGCAGCTGCACCCAGGATTTCAATGACCGGCATGAAAATCGCAAAAACATGAATCTGTTTCATACCGGCCAGATAGTGTTCATGATTAAGATGTTTAAATCCAAGGTAATTTTGTTTCTCTTGCAAAAAGAGTTGTATCACCTTGATTCCTCCGATGGTTTCCGAAAACCGGGTGTTTATTTCGGCAATTTTTATTCGCAGTGTCCGGTAAGCCTCTCTGGCCTGGCCTGAAAAATGAATGGAGGCATACAAAACAAAGGGGATCACCGTAAAGGAAACCAGGGCCAGTTTAAGATGAATGCCGATAAGAACCACCGCGATTCCCACCAGCAAAAAAAGATCCTTAAAGACAAATGCGATGACGGAAGTAAACAGTTCGTGCATGTTCTGAATATCATTGGTCACCCGTGTTACCAATCGACCCACGGGATTTCGCGTGAAAAATGCTGTCGACAGACTCTGGATATGTTTAAACAGGTGTACCCTTAGATCATGCATCACCATTTGACCGGCATATTCCATGATGAGAACCTGGACAATATTGAGGACAAAATTTAAAATTACGATGCCAAGAAAAACAGCGGTGATAAACGTGACTCCGGAAAGGTCTTTTTTCCGCAATATCAGAAGATCGTTTTTGTCGAGTTTTTTAAGGTCGCGAAAAGCAATGCGTGCAAACGATCCTTCAATCTTAAAAAAATCGGAATATTTACGGACAATGGATTCGATTTGCGGATCGCCCATATCCGCCTTTAAGGCTCTGACTTTGTCTTTATCCGAGTCATCCGTCTGATTTTTTTTTGCTATATGTCCCGGTACGATATATCGATCAATGGCAATCTTGGTGACATAAGGCAGAGAAAGGTCAAGCAGGGTGATAAGAACAATCAGAACAATCGAGCTTAACAGCAGCAGTTTATACGGTTTCGTATATGGATACAGCCGTCCCAACAATTTGACATCATAGGGCTTGCCAAGCTGTTTTTCTTCGAAATATCCATAATCAATATGCATATTCTTCTTCTATCTCCTGGAGTCGGTATGTTCTGGCATAATATCTGTCATTTGCCATCAATTCCGAATGTGTGCCGGACTCAATGATACAGCCGCGATCAAGGGTGATGATCTGATCGGCAAACCGGACAGCGGAAAGACGGTGTGAAACTATAATGATGGTTTTTTTCCCAGCCATGGATCGAATGGTATTGATAATTGTTTCACCGGTTTTAATATCCACCTGGCTGATGGGATCATCCAATATCATAATGGATGAATCCTTCAACAATGTGCGTGCCAGGGCAACACGCTGTTTCTGGCCGCCGGAAAGAATAACCCCTTTTTCTCCGGCAACGGTTTCAAAACCTTCAGGAAAAGCGTTAACGGCTTCAAAAAAGCACGCGCCTTGGACCGCCTGAATCAATTCCGGTTCTCTGGTGTTTGTGGTGTCGAACAAAATGTTTTCCCGGATGGTGCCGGCAAATAAAAAGGGTTCCTGGGGCATATACGAAATCATGGATCTTAAGTTACGGATTTGAATCTTGTGAATATCGATTCCGTCTATCGTAATGCGTCCGCTAACAACCTCAAAGATTCTGGGGATCAGGTTCAAAAGGGTCGATTTGCCGCTTCCCGGAGGACCGACAATCCCAAGAATATCGCCCGGCTTTAGGTTGAGATCGATTCTATCCAGCACCGGTATGGTTCCGGCGTCATGAATATGCGGCATATAAGAAAATGACACCGATTCAAAAGCGATAGATCCCTTGACATGCTTAAGGCATGCGGCTTCAGGCATATCATCGATTTCCGGCTGGGTTTGGATGATTTTGTCGATTCTGTCCAAAGATGCTTTGCCGCGCTGGATCAGGTTTGTGACCCATCCCGTGGCCATCATGGGCCAGGTTAACAGACCGAGATAACTGATAAACGCAACAAAATCTCCGGGGGTAATGGTCAAAGTGATGGTCTGCCGACCCCCTAAATAAAGGACAATGGCAAGGCTTATATTTGAAAAAAAGACCATCATCGGGAAAAACGATCCTGTAATTCTTACAAGGGCCAAGTTTTTTTCAATGTAATCTTTTGACACCGATTCGAGCCTGGATGTTGCTTCCTGTTGACGATTGTATGCCTTGATGATGCGAATGCCTGCAAATCGTTCCCTTGCAATTTCCGTCAGATCCGAAAAAGCGCCCTGGACTTCTCCGTAATAACGATGCATCTTTTTACTGAAAAAACGGGCTCCGAAAACAATCATCGGCATGGGGATAAGAACAAAAAGCGTCAGTTTGACATTGATATAAGCCATAAAACCGATGGCTGCCGTACCCAAAACAACCGCATCGGTCAGTGCCACCATGCCCATGCCTGTGGCCATTCGTACGTGTTGAATGTCGTTGGTGGCATGGGCCATCAGATCGCCGGTCTTGGTTTTAACGAAATATGAGGCAGACAGTGTTTGAATGTGGGCAAAAAGTTTGTTTCGCAGACCTTCCTCTACCCGTCTGGAAGTTCCAAGCAGGCAGCGTCTCCATATATAGCGGAAAATGCCGATCAGAACGGCGATCCCGACGATATAAAGTGCATATTTCAACAGCGATGGAATATCGATTCGAAAGTCGGTAAGGTCGTCTATGGCCCACTTAATCACACGAGGGATGAATAGCTGCAGAAAATCGACAGTGATCAGACAAACAAGGCCGATAGCGATGAAGATTCGTCGTTCTTTAAGATACGGTTTTATTAGATATAGAGATTTCATAGTTTTTTGACAAACAATTGCTTTTATAACAGAATCTCGTATGGGTCAACAAAAGTCGAAACATGTGCGATTTGTGAAATGTTTGATTCGTCATCACATTGACTTTCATGCCGGTGCTTGTTATGTTATCTATTTATGAAATCCGGAAACATCGTTGAATATATCGACCGCCAGAAAATTATGTGTGCGGTAATATTGGAAGTTAAAAATCAAAGACTTAGACTTCTAACCGAATCCAACCGTGAAGTCAATCTTTCAGCCAACCGCCTGGCCCACATGTGTGAAACCTGTCTCGATGTGTCCATAGGACGAAATAAGATGGTTGACACACTAAAAGAGATCGTCGGCCGACGCAATGCCTTAATCAACAATGTCGATATCAAGGAATTGTGGGAGGTATTAAATACGGAACAAGAATGGATCGACTTGAAAACAATGACGGAATTCTGTTTTCCGGACAGCCCGAATGATGATCACGAAGCTGCTGTGGTCAGGGCCTTTTTTCAAAACAGGTTTTATTTTAAATTTCAACACGATCGGTTTTTTCCGAACACCCAAGACCACGTCGAACGAAAAATCGCCCATGAAAGAGAAGTTGCCCGAAAAAATCGCATCATCCAGGAAGGTGGGGACTGGCTGGCAAACGTGATGAACGATAATGATCCCTTAATACCCGATGATAAATTAGAAATCGTAGATTTGCTCAACTCATTTTATCTTTTTGGAAAGGAAAATGAAAACTACGATCTTTCAAAGGCAATACTTGCAAGGGCGGGCATAGACCCTGATGAAGAGCTCTTCAATGTTTTGGTCAAGCTGGGCGTATTTCGTGAAAACGAAAATATAGACCTTTACCGGTACAACATATCTACAGATTTTTCTGATGAAGTGAATCAATATGCCACTCGACTCATCGCTTCAACCCAGGATTCTTTAGATACCAATCATCGAAAAGATTTTACCATGCTTCCTTTAATGACCATCGACGGTCAGTCAACTTTAGATTTTGATGATGCGATCAGTTTAGAGGATTGCAAAGATCATTATCGTCTGGGCATTCATATCGTTGATGTGGGACACTTTGTTAAAAAAGGAGACATTATCGATCAGGAAGCCCTTTCCCGGGGAAGCTCGATTTATATGCCCGATCATAAAATTCCCATGCTGCCATCCTCTCTTGCCGAAGATCTTTGCAGCCTTAAAGCCGCTCAACTGCGCCCCGCAATCAGTATATTGGTCAATCTAAACAGATCCTATGAAATAAACGATTATGAAATTACCCCGAGTTTCATCAAGGTTGAGCAACAGTTGACCTATTACGATGTCAATATTATTGCAGATGACAATAAAGATATTATTGCCCTTCGAAACATTGCAGAAAAATTCCGCCAAAAAAGGATGTCCGCCGGCGCTATTCAGATAACGCTGCCGGATATCCATATCTGGATCGCTGCTGATGGTGAGATCAGCGTCAACAGGATTAACAGAGAAAGCCCCGGGAGAATGCTGGTCGCAGAAATAATGATCATGGCAAACTGGTTAATGGCCAAGTTTTTGGCAGAACATCATGTTCCTGCTATTTACAGGTCCCAGGCAGCACCGAGGGAAAGACTCTATAAAGGAAATAATGGCACACTGTTTCAAAACTGTATGCAGAGAAAGCTGTTGAGCCGTTTTATTCTCAATTCCGAACCTGAAAATCATTCGGGATTGGGATTAGATGCCTATGTCACCGCAACATCACCGATACGGAAATATTTTGATCTTGCCACTCAAAGACAGATTCGATCGGTTTTCGGTCTGGAAACGCCTTCAACACGTGAAGAAATCAATGATGTCATTCAGTTCCTTGAACAACCCATGAGCCGTGTTGCCAGAATTCAATACCGCCGCCATCGCTACTGGTTATTGAAATATCTTGAAAAACAAATCGGGCAGAAAGAAGAGGCGATCGTTCTTTATAAAAAAAGGAATAGTTATCAAATAATTTTGAGAGAATACATGATAGAATGTGAGCTGTCTTTGTCGAACGGCATAGAATTAAGGCCGGAAGATCTTATTCAGGTAACCCTACAGCATGCCAATGCAAGAAAAGATGTGTTGTCTGTGTTTATGGGCTAAATCATTGCGCGTATTATTTCACCTAAGCCGGGCGTTTCAAATTTGAAAATCGCTCAACTTAGGTTTCAGAGTTCTTCAAACCAATTCTTTTCGAGATTTTTTTTGATGCAATCCGGATCAAAAATTCTTCCGCTCATTGCAATATAAACACCCGGCGTCAATACCTGAACCGCGGCAACGGCACAGCCTATATTAAACGCAGCATCACTGTATTTAAACCTGGCCGGCGCCATTGCACCGGTAAGTACAATTACTTTGTTGGGAATGGTGTTTAATTTTTTAGCCGTTTGAATCATGGTATCCGTTCCATGGGTTAATAGGATATGTCGATGTTCATCAGAAGCAATCTTGTCGAAAATCAGCTGCCGATCTTCGTCGGTCATATCGAGACTGTCTTTATGCAAAATGGATGATATTTCGTATTCAAGGTTTACATTTGCTTCCTTTAATATCTCTCCGATCTTAGGTTCTCCCACTTTATAGGTGTTTTTGCGGTCGAAGTATATCTTGTCGATGGTCCCGCCCACGGTATATATTTTTATTTTCATATAGTGTCTACCTTATTTCAATAAAGCCGGGTGATCTCATCCACTTCAAAACTGGGCCAAACTGCCGGTCCGGCTTTGCTCACGGCCTCGACGCCACGACCGATTTCCATCACCTCGCCGATGCGGGCAATATCGATTCCAGCGTCCCGAATGCGCTCCATCAGCGTTTCGGTCTCATTTTTACGAGAACAAATGAGAAGGCTGCCGGAGCCAATCAATCCCATGGGATCAATACCCAGCAGACGACACATCTTTTGGGTTTGCGGAAAGACCGGGATACGGTCCATGTCTACCCTGATTCGATGTTCACCGGCGATGCTCAATTCCATGATGGCTGTGGCCAGTCCTCCTTCCGTGATATCGTGCATGGCACTGACTCCGCTACAATCTCGAGCGATGTGCGCTTCCTCTAAAATACTGATGGAAGAGAGAAACTGTTTACATGTTTCAATGTCGGATTCCGTCATCCCTAAAACTCTAAGCCGATCTGAAAACTCCCTGGCAATGATGGCGGTTCCTTCAACGGCAACCGCTTTGGTCAATAAAACATGGTCTCCCGGCGATATGTTCCGTTTATCAATCAGGTGGTTTTTTGACACTGTTCCGGCCAGCATGCCAGTGATAACAGGCCTTGTCACCGCATCGGTGATCTCTGTGTGACCGCCGCACAGCGTGATGCTCCAGCGGCGACAAACCGATTCGAGTTCCTGCATGACCTGGCGGATGAAAGATGCCGTAACACCGGGCGGAAACAACAGCGTGGTTAAAAACCATCTGGAGATGGCTCCTGACGTGGCGATATCGTTGGCATTGATAAGAACCGCATAATACCCTATGGCGTCCGTGGCAAAAGTTATGGGATCTGATTTGATCACAAGGATTTCTTCTTTATCAATATCCACCGCAGCCGCATCTTCACCCACACCCGCATTGATCAGTACCGAAGGGTCATGAAAATCGAATTCGTCCAAAAAGTTTTCAAGCAGATCATTGGGCAATTTGCCAGATGAAAGGGGCAGTCCCAAACGGACGATGTCCTTAATCTCTTCCAAACCGGAGACGGTAAAATCGCTTTCAACCTTTGTGGTGCCGGATACCGTTCCATAATCTAAAAACGCCGTCATACACCCTGCTGTTTGTCCGGCCTGAATGTCGAAAACAAAGTCACCCACCATCAATATTTGTTTTACATCGACATTCAAGGTTTCGGCTGCCAGTATAATTCCGTCGCCGCTTGGTTTCAGCCGAACGGGCGTTTCCCTGGAGACAATGACATCAAAATAAGACATATGGATATCTTCAAAATTCTTTAAAGCCCGTTTAATGCTTGAAAGCGTATTTCGGGTAATGATGCCAATGCGGATTTCCTTTGAACGAAGAAAATGGATCAGTTTTTGTGCCCCGATGTTGGGTTCTGAGTTGATAGCCGCTTCTTTTTCAAATCGATCCAGTTGCTTTAGGGCTTCCTTTCGCTGAGAGAAGGTGGGAAGATCTTCTATGAATTCAAGTATAGGGGCATCGGCAGGGCAACCCATGGTTTCTTTTAGACGAGGAAAATTCAATGCCCCGGGTTTTGTCAGGGTCCCGTCAAAATCGAACAGAACGGCTTTAAGATAAAATGATTGATTCATTATTACAGGTCATAAGGTGTCAGGCTTTCAAAACCATGGTCGGTGACCAGAAGGGTTTGTTCAAACTGAGCGGAAAGTGACTTGTCTTTTGTAATGGCTGTCCACTTGTCTTTAAGTACGACCAGTTCTTTTTTCCCCAGATTAATCATCGGTTCTATGGTGAAAACCATGCCGGGAATCAGAGGGATTCCTTCTCCTCGAATACCATAATGGGGGACCTGGGGCGGTTCGTGAAATTCATGTCCAACACCATGCCCTACAAATTCTCTGACCACCGAGCAGCCATTTTTTTCAGCATATTTTTGAATGGCCCACCCAATATCTCCGATGGTATTGCCGGGTTTGACCATTTCCATCCCCTTAAAGAGACTTTTTTGGGCCACGCGAACGATTTTTTTGGCGTCGGGACCGGGTGTGCCCACAAAAAAGGTTTTGTTGACGTCTGCATAGTAACCGTTTAAAATCGGCGTTACATCGACGTTGACAATATCTCCGTCATTTAAAACCCTTTTACCGGGTATGCCGTGACAAATCACTTCGTTTACGGAGACACAGACACTTTTTGGGAATCCCCTGTAGTTTAAAGGTGCAGAAATTGCACCGTGTTTCAGCGTAAATTCGTGCACCAGCGTATTAATCTCATCGGTGATAAGTCCCGGCCTGATTTCAGCCTCGACCATGTCGAGGGTATCCAGAGCCAGGCGGCCTGCCTGCCTGATGCCTTCTATATCAGCCGTCTGTTTGATCCGAATTCTGTATTTTTTAGCATATTCCGCCTTGAGTTTTTCAGGGTCTGGTTCTCTTTTTCCCAGACAGCATTTTTTGTATTTAAGACCGCTTCCGCAAAGACAAGGGGCGTTTCGTCCGCCATTAAACAATTTTTTCTTCATCTTTTACAACCTATCGATAATCCTCTCTGATGGGATAAAATACATCAATGACCCGGCTTCGAGTCACGGACTTTCCCGAATGAACGGCATGCGGCGGAATAATAACCACCGAGCCGGGACCAAGCCGTTTGCTCTCGTTGTCAACCGTCAGTTCAAACTCACCTTCAAGAACGTTTGTCACCTGTTCATGTGGATGGGAGTGTTCCGGCAATTGGGCGCCTGCCTCGATGCTCCAGTAAGAAAATGTCATGTTTTCTGAATGCACAAAACGAACTTTAAATCCAGAGACAAGTTCTTTTTCTTCTATTTCGTCAAGATGTAAGTAGTGCATTATTGTTTTTAACCTCTTTAGTTAAGTTTAGTCATTGATATCTGCCATTAAGGTTGATGTCAATTTAATTTGCTCTGAAAAGTCTATTCATTCAAGCTATTTGTTGTTATGTTTTGGACACGAAATTATTTTTTATATGCATTATAGTGCACTTTTTTATATTGCAGGTCTTCCTTTGGATGCGGAGGCTTTTTTTCGGCCGGATATCCGATGGCAATCATCGATTCTACGTTCAGGTTTTCCGGAATATTTAACAATTCGCGAATGTACTGTTCTGCTGTTTTTGTCTGGTCATGCATTCTTTTTCTAATCTGAATCCAGCAACTTCCAAGTTCCATGGATTCTGATGCCAGGTGAATATATATCGAAGCGATGGAAACATCCTCAATCCACACATCGCATTTTTCAGGATCTGCACAAACAACAATACCCAAAGATGCATCTTTTAAAAATGATGCACCGTGAGGTTTGGCTTTTGAGAGTTTTTCGAGTAAATCGCGATCGGTTACCACAACGAACTCCCAGGGATTAAATCCCCTTGACGAAGGCGCTCGAAGGGCTGCTTCGATCAGCCTGTCGATTTTCTCGGGTTCGACGGGTTTATCCAGGTAACGACGAATGCTTCTGCGTTTTTGGATCAGGGATAAGAACATATTAGATTCCTCCTCTATTACTTCAAGATTGTCTGTGTAAAATTCAGATTGTAATTCAAATAATGACACAACTATGATAAAGAATTGAATTATAAAGTCAATTCGAAATTTTTTCAAGGACGTCTAACGATTCATCATGAAAATATTGCTGATATATCCGTACTGGCTTGAAAAACGGGCCGACATCCAGGATGTGATCGTTCCTCCCATCGGCCTGTATTACGTGGGTTCTGTCTTAAAAGAGAACCATTACGATGTGGAAATATTGAACTGGTGCAGGATGAATGAAACGCCTGAAGACATCGAAAAAATCTTGCTTGAAAAAAAACCGGATATCATCGGTTTTTCTGTTTTGCAGGCCAATCGATGGGGCGGTATCGAAATTGCCGGGATTGCAAAACAGATCCTTCCCAAGGTGAAAATTGTATTTGGCGGGGTAACACCGACCTTCTTGTGGAAACATTTTTTAACCCATTTTCCGGACATCGATTTTGTGGTGATCGGTGAAGGCGAATATACGTTTTTAAATCTCGTAACATGTTTAGAACATAATAAGGAACATCCCATAGAAGACATTCAAGGGATTGCCTTTAGAAAAGACGGCAAGGTTGTCCGGACAGCTCCTGCCGAACCGATTCATCATATCGATGCGCTGCCGATTCCAGCAAAATATTTTGAATACCAGCATCTATCACTGACACGTGGCTGTCCGGGAAAATGCAGGTTTTGCGGATCGCCGAAATTTTGGGGCCCTAAAGTCCGATTTCATTCCGTGGCATATTTTGTCGATGAACTCGAGCGTCTATACAAAAAAGGGATCAATTTTTTCTATTTCTCCGATGATACCTTCAGCCTTGACAAAAATCGGGTGATCGAAATCTGTAAAAAAATACTGGAAAAAGGGCTCAACATCACATGGGTGGCCATATCCCGTGTCAACTATATGAGTGAAGACATCCTTTTCTGGATGAGAAAGGCCGGCTGCATCCAGATCAGCTACGGTGTGGAGAGCGGCTCAAAAAAAATTCGACGTCTTTTGAACAAAAAAATTGCCAACGACGACATTGAAAAAGCATTTGCCATGACATTAAAATACGGTATTTTGCCTCGCGCCTATTTTATCTATGGTTGTCCCGGAGAAACGCACCGGACCATTTCCGAAACCATTGATCTTATCAAAAAGATCAAACCGCTGGTCATTCATTTTTTTGTTCTTTCGCTGTTTCCCGGAACTCGCCTGTACGAGGAATATAAGAAAAAAATGAAAGTTACCGATGATATCTGGTTAAACAAAATCGAGGACATCAAGTATTTTGAGACCGATCCCGAATTGTCCCGAGAGGATGTCCTTTTGTTTGGGAAAACATTGCGAACCGGATACCATGAGTTGATTCCCGAAATTGTGGATGCTATTGAACTTGTCGATAATAAGGAGTTTTATCCCCTGCATGCTGATTTTTGTTCCAGACTCGGGATGACCTTTGACCATGGCGACTA
Organism: uncultured delta proteobacterium; assembly: GCA_963731025.1. Taxonomy (GTDB): domain Bacteria; phylum Desulfobacterota; class Desulfobacteria; order Desulfobacterales; family UBA11574; genus UBA11574. The sequence continues at coordinate 385,444 of CAVSVL010000014.1, forward strand.
TGCGAAAAATGATGCTATCGAAAATAAAGAGAAAATCGCCGAAAAATTATACATAAAGGCATTAACATATTACCCGCATCCAAGTGCGTATCTTGGATTGGGCATATTGAATCAAAAGAAGAGCGCCTATCAAGAATCCATTAAAATTCTATCAAAAGGTATCCAGTATTTTCCGGACAATGAGCCGCTCAATATGTGTCTTGGTGTCAGCCACATGAATGTAGGGGACTTTAACACCGCGCTGTCGTTTTTATTTAAATTTCAACATTCAAAACAGGCACTGGAATTGATCGTTAACTGTTATCGTGCATTGAATGATGTTGAAAAAGCATCGAATTATCAACAAAAGCTTGAGTCCATGGTCTAACAAGTACAACAGGGGGTTGATAACCCTTTAGACGTATTAATTATGATTGCGGTTGGTCGCCTTTATCGTTGCTGATGTTAACGCATCGAACTAATAGATGAAATTGGTTGTGTGCTTACAGCTTAAATTTAACCAATTAAGTTTTCAGATAAAATCCCAGATCTTTTTCATAAAATTTTGTTTCCATGAAATTTGCGCCGACAATGCGATCCTTTATCCATATAACCTTTACTAATTTGCGGATCTCTTTTCTCAGTGGGTTGTCAAGTTTAAATTTAACTTCCAATGTATCAGCTGTCGAAATATGATGTGGTTTCAGGCTTTCAAACCGGACGCCGGTCAATGAAAGTTGCCGAATGATGATCTCCCCTTTTTCTCCCGTTTCCTTGGCAATGTATTCTCCGGGCAGCCTGACATCCTTGCGGTATTTCGTTCGAAATTCGATGGTGAACCGATAAGTTTCACCGCATTTACATTTGGCTTTAAGCCTTTTTTGAGAATCCTTGAAATCCGTTACATTTAGAGTTTTCTCAAATCCGCATTTGGGACAGATTATCGTTGCTTGATTGGTATCGTCTACATATACTTTTTTCATCAATCATCCTCTTTTCCAATAAAGGAAACCGTGTTGTCAATACGGGCTACAATCTGCTTTTTTTTCGCCTTTCTTTGTTAGCAAGTGCTAATTTTTCAATTATGGCATCGGTCACAAAATCCCGAATAGCCATTTCTTTTTCAGCACACAAGGCTTCTATTCTTTTAAATAATTCTTTCGGCAGCATTATTTTCAGAATTTTAGTTTCTATTTTTTCCGGGATCAGTTCTTTTTTCATATGAGGTCTTTCTTTTGCCTAAAAAGATAAAAGGTAGGGAAAATGGGCCGAATAAAATTCCCATTATTAACCAAAACTGCTTATTGTAACCTCTTCTATCAGCCAGATAATAAAGCAGCACACCAAAAAATGCTGAAATAATAATTGCAGCTACCAAGCCCATTTGTTTTATGTCATATGAATATCATGGGTTGTTTGGTCGGCAAGTCAATCCATTACTTCAACATGCTCAAAAATAACTTTTAGGATATACGAAACGCAGTTGATCATGTTGACTTGCTATCGTCTAACGTTGCTCATTATTTTCGAAAAGGCCGATGATGATACACTGAGTTGACTGGCGGTCTTAGCAAATGAAATTCAACATTTTTCAACCATATTAAAAAATGACGCCAATGCCAACATTTTATTCGATCTTGTCAACAATATCTTCTATTTTCTTTATTTTTCATTGCGTACCGTCTGTCGCCTCCCGACCTCCCACCAGAAGATGTCTACACGCATCAATGTGATGGTGATCGATGATTGATTTTTCCTACACCAAATAGTCTTATATTGTCAACAACTTGGCACTTTATCTATCGGTTTTGTTTTTCATGGTGAATGAAAATCCCTTCATATATCCGCTTTTAATTTAGATTTTTATCCAGATGGTCAGATTGTATTTATAGTTAAAACAATTGGATACTTTTATTTCCCGGGTCTGGCATATCAATTGCTTATAAATAATTGATCTGATTTAAGTCCTGCATCTACGGGAAAAACAAAGATAAAAAGGAGGTATTCAAGGGTATTTCATTTTGCATGGTCATATTATGAATCCAGAATGGTAAACAGAAAAATTCAGAAAAGGAGATGAACATGAAAAGAGTTGCGATGATATCTTTCATTTTGATTGTTGGGCTTTGTTTGGCAGCAGGTGCTTTTGCAGCAGATAAAGATGCGATTAAGAAACAAGTCGATGACATTGTTGTTGCCATTGATGGTGGGAAAACAGCCCAAGACTTTATGGGTGCAGCAAAAAATAAACCCTATTATGTATTCATAATGGAAGAAGGAGGGATGCTCCTGGTTCATCCGTCGCTGGTTGGGAAAAGCCTTAAAATAAAAGCAGAACCTGTTTATAATGAATGTGCTAAAGCGACTGCTGATGGTGTCTGGGTGAGTTATGTATGGAAAGGAAAGAAAAAACATACTTATGTCAGGAAAACCAAAGGCGGTTTGATTGTCGGAAGCGGGTATTCCGAGTAAAAATCTGCTACTCATCGAAGTGACTTACGACAAAGTTAATAATGGAAATGTGGCTTCACTGCCCATAGGGCTTACTGTTTTATGGGCAGCATTTCCATTTTTAAAAATAGTATGATTCAAAATCCCTAATCCTCTTAAATAGATCAAATTGTAATGATTCGAATTTGAACTGATATATGCCATAAAAGTTAGATTTGGCCCGACAGCTGTCTACATTAAACACAAATCATTAGAATTGAAACTCAGAAAAATATTTTAAGGAGGGATTGAAACATGAGGGCTTTCAACTGCTTTACTATCCTCTTGTTGATTATGATAACGGCGCCTTGTTTTGCATCGGACGACGATGTCCGTGACATCAAGTTGGGCGATAAGGTAACCGTCGTTGGGCCTGGGAGTGTAACGAAGCTCTGCCCATATCCCAACTGTAGACAGGGTCAGCATGTCACTCGTATACCTGAAGGAACCGTGGTGAAAGTAGAAGGTTTAATGAATGTCAAGTACGGTGATGCAACGTTGAAGTGGTTTGAGACGACTTATAAAAAAAAAGAGGATGGATAAGCATTCACGATACGGACCAAGATAGATGAGGGGTCGGGGAGTTTTTCTAAACACCCGCTCCATGGATAATCTTTTTTTAAATCGCATGATCACGCCAGAGGCGGATAAAACTCGCGGCAAGGGATCATAAAGAAAAAACAGGAGACTATCTTTTAAATATCAATAGGTTCTCTGCATCATTTTAAAATTCTTTTAAAGCTACAATTTCAGTATGCGCCTGTTTTTTCTAACGATCCCTAAGCCCACTCAGACAGCATCCGATTTAAAAAAAGATCATCCATTCGGCTATATTCAAGGATTTAGGAGAAAAACTCCCCGACCCCTCATCTATATAGTGTGAAAAAGATCTGTAATATTTTTGCTGAATAAAAGGCTGTTGTAAAAATGAAAATGATTATCCGTATGCTTGGTGTGATGGCAGCAACAATGTTTGTCGGCTTTCCCGTATCCGTAAATGGTATGAGCGCCCGTCCTCCGATAATTATCGAACAGACAGAAGCAGGCCTTTATCTGCAAAAGGATCTGAGACATGGTAGTAAAACGCTGGTGCATGATAAGAATGGAAGGGTCATCGGCTGGGCGAAAAGGAGCTATTTGGACAGTAACAAGACGATACTGTATGATATGAACAATAACGTGAAGGGATATCTAAAGCAAAATCTCATGGATTCCCTGAAGCTAAGGTTCATCAATAAATGATATAAAAACATCATTGACCGTCAAGACGTCCGATGACGCGAAACGATACGCGGTTAGGTCGCCATATTCCTATGCAGGCAAGATTGACGAATGATGTTCTATGATCAGCCATTCGTCTTTATATTTTCGATAGACAAAGGTAAATCTTGCAGCAACATCAGCATGGCCGCCGTTTTCCGTCAAAGAAAAAGTATATAGTCCGGAATTTATCGCAATGTTATGGTATATGCGTATGTTCTGCTCAGTAATCCTTCCGTAAGGCTTTTTTGATAAAAAATGTACGAAATAGTCACGTATTTCATCATGATTATGGCGCACTTTGGCAGACACCGTTGGCAGGAGAATGGCGTCTGCAGCATAACATGCGACAACGTTGTCCGGATCTCCCGTCTGAAGGGCATCGTTCCATATCACGAATTGATCTGAAATTTCGTTTTTCGTGCTCATGGTGTTCCTTTCTTCGTTTCGGTCTATTTGACCTGTTGTTGATTGTCGAATAAAACACTTCTTTTTGTTATGTTTAAAAAGATTTTGTGGTTTTAACAACCATCCCCAGATACATCAACAAGGCAAAGCCTGTCAATTGATTTCCCTTTGTTAAAAAACGATAGGATAACAATTTTGAGGCTTCAAGAACGTGTCATATTGCCGTTATATGTGCTATCTTCGCTGTGTAATATTTGATCGGTATCCATGCAAAAGAAAAACCCCATCTCTCTATGTGAGAAATGGGGTTCAATATCGCTGCGCATGCGCTTCCTTTTGTTTAAAGATAAAAAAACTATCTTAAAACATTTTATTTTTTTCAAGTGCTATCTATATTTTCAAAACTATTTTCAAAAATGATACACAAGACGTACGTTAATGCGCTCTCCTTCGGGACGGTTTTCAGCCATGGATTCGAAATAGGCATTAATAAACAGATGAACGTCTTTGGAAAAATGATAAACCGCCCCCGGGCCGATTCCAAAAACCTGTTCCTTTTTGTTTGGAACATCAGTACCGTTCATTTGTGTATCGCTAATTTGTTTGAGGTAATAGCCGTTTACACCCAAACGGAGGCGCTTGGGCAGAATTTCGTACGCAGTGGCAAAATTGAGATGGATCGCCTGTCCGGCTTGGGTGTCGTTGGCGCCCAGCGCTTTATAAGCCCGGTTGGGGTCGTTGTTTTTATCGTTCCAAAGATAGTGAATCCGGGTGGAGACCGTCCATTTGGGCGTAATAAACAGGGTGCCTGCCCAGTAAGGGTTAAAAGAAAAGAAGTTGCTGCCGGGATTCAATTCTTTATTCTCATCGTATTTGCCGGTGGGGAAAATCATCTGCAACTCGATCCGATGCATGAATATAGGACCGTTGGGGCCCATGATCGGATCCCATTGCAAAAAGGGTCCCACTGTAATGTCTCCCAAACCGCTCCCATTGTCCTCCGGCCCTAATGCCCCTAAGTTTGAACTGAAATCAAGCCCGACGTAAGGTATGATCACATTTAATCCCCATTTACCCCCAAAGAGCAGCGCTTGATCGGACTGGTAGATGAACTGGGACAAGCTGATCCAGGCTTTAAGATCTTCATCTGCCGACGCCGGCAACAGCCGGTCGCCATTGGAATCCTTAAATTCGTCAGAGGTCCAGTACTGAATGTACTGGGAAAAGTAAAGCCCCGGCCCAGCCGGAGGACCGCCATCCAAAAAACTGGTAGCGCCCAGATTCACGGACGGCAAATCATAGGCCTGGACCGGCAAGCCGACCGCCAACGTCACCATCAATGCGAATACAACACCATATGTTTTAGTGAATTTCATCAATCCTTCCTCCTTTTATCTCATGGGTTCAACTATTTTTTGTATTTCGCAACGAAATGCCTCATCATCATCGGCTCTTTAACAGACCGGGTTTGGGGAAATTTTCGAAGACCTTTTCAGCGGCTGCAATTTCTTCCTCGGATAGGGCAAAATCGGTTAACTCTTTAGAAAAATACTTATCGTAACCCACCAGGTCAATGAGTCCGTGGCCGCTGAAATTAAAGAGAATGACTTTTTCTTTGCCTTCTTCCTTTGCTTTTAAAGCCTCTGACATGACCACGGAAATGGCGTGGTTTGTTTCCGGCGCCGGGATGATGCCCTCGGTTCTGGCAAAAACCACACCGGCGGCATAGGCATTCAGCTGGCTTACGGCCTTGGGTTCGATGATTCCTTCGGTCACCAGTTGGCTGACCATGGGGGCCATGCCGTGATAGCGCAGGCCTCCGGCATGTAACGGCGGCGGAACAAAGGCATGTCCCAGGCTGTGCATGGGAAGCAACGGCGTGTATCTGGCGGTATCACCATGATCGTAAACAAAGGGAGCCCGGGTTAACGTGGGGCAGGCTGCCGGTTCCACCGGATAAATGTCAATGTCCTTTCCATTGATTTTGTCATAAACAAATGGAAAAGTCAGGCCCGCGAAATTACTTCCGCCACCGGCACAACCCAATATGATATCGGGATATTCACCAATTTTTTCCATTTGCTTTTTGGCTTCCAATCCGATGATGGTCTGATGCAAAAGCACGTGATTGAGAACGCTGCCCAGAGAGTAGCGTGTCTGGCCACTGGTGTCGGTCACGGCTGCTTCGATGGCTTCACTGATGGCGATTCCAAGACTCCCCGGTGTATCCGGATAGGCGGCAAGGATATCTTGGCCGGCTTTGGTTTCCGAACTGGGGCTGGCAACGCATTTAGCGCCCCATGTTTCCATCATCGATTTACGGTAGGGTTTTTGATCGAAACTGACCCGCACCATAAACACCTTGCATTCGATGCCAAACTGAGAACACGCAAATGCCAGCGCACTTCCCCATTGTCCGGCCCCGGTTTCGGTGGTTATTTTCTTGATGCCGAAAACTTTGTTATAATATGCCTGAGGAACGGCTGTGTTAGGTTTGTGGCTGCCGGGCGGGCTGACGCTTTCGTTCTTGTAGTAGATCCTGGCAGGTGTATCCAGATACGCTTCAAGCGAAAGCGCCCGGACCAGGGGTGAGGGCCGCCAGATGTTCAACACTCCCAGGACTTCTTCGGGAATATCGATCCATCTTTCGCTGCTGACCTCTTGTTCGATCAGATTCATGGGAAAAACCGGGGACAACATATCGGGCGTCACCGGCTTCCCATCCGGACCCAATGGCGGATTCAACTTGATGTCTGCCAGCAAGTTATACCATTGTCTCGGGATTTCCTCTTCCGTTAAAAATACCTTCCTGATTTTCATGAAAACCTCCTTTTAAAAGAAAATAAAAAAAGCCGGGGTTGCCCGAAGCGGCCCCGGCTTGTAAACTGAAAGAGCCGTAAGCTACTTCGTGAAACCCGCGAAGCTGCTCACAGCCCTTAATGTGTTATCTAAAATTCAATCAGGTGATGAGCAAACTTCATGTCATTTGCCACCACCACCAGTTTCTGATTATCATAAAAGCCCTCAAATATTTTTTTAATTGCTGTCGATTCATCCCATATCCTAAAAAAACATCCTTTGTCAACACCCAATTGAAGTTCCTCCAAATTTGAGTCTTCCGGCTGTTTGTCGAAATTTTTTTTTGGGGAGGAACACGGGATAAATTCAAATAAATGATGTTCAATTGAAGCTGAGTCCGTTGCTCTTTGTATCAATGCTTGACTTAAAAAATCCGGTTATGTATTTTCATCATTTTCTCGGGTCGAAACTTATTTAATAAGGTTTTTAAACACACTTATTTATGAAAATATCAACATTGAAATCCGATGCGCTGCTGCTGCTTACCTCGGCCATATGGGGATTCGCTTTTGTGGCCCAGAGGATCGGCATGGATTACGTGGGACCGTTTACGTTCAACGGCGTCCGGTTTGCTTTAGGAAGTCTCGTTCTCCTGCCGCTGATTCTAAGAAACGGTATTCGGAAAGATACGCGGAGAAAAAGTACATCTCCTGCCGACACAAAAATGCTGATATTCGGCGGCGGTTTATTGGGAATCACCGTTTTTGCAGCCGCGTCCCTGCAACAGGCGGGCCTGGTCTACACAACGGCAGGCAATGCCGGTTTTATCACCGGTCTTTATGTCGTCATCGTACCGATTCTTGGTCTTTTCTGGGGTCAGCACCCCAACGCCGGAACTTGGATCGGGGCCTTACTTGCTGCTGCAGGACTTTATTTCTTAAGCGTTACCGAAGAACTCACCATTTCGTTTGGCGATATGCTGGAACTTGTCGGTGCTTTTCTCTGGGCGGTTCAAATTCTTATTGTCGGATGGCTCTCACCCAAAATAGACCCTATAAAACTGGCCTTTGCCGAGTTCTCTGCGTGTTCTTTGTTAAGCCTTATCACGGCATTCATCTTCGAGGAAATCGTTTTAAATAATTTGTTGCGGGCCACCTTACCTATTCTATACGGCGGCGTTCTTTCCGTTGGTGTGGCCTACACCCTTCAGGTGGTGGCTCAACAAAACGCCCACCCTGCTCATGCAGCCATCCTTTTTAGTCTGGAATCGGTTTTTGCCGCTTTAGGCGGTTGGCTCATTTTAAATGAAACCATCAGTCCCCGAGGTCTTGTCGGCTGCACGCTCATGCTTTCAGGTATGCTTTTATCACAGCTTTATGGATTATTAGAAGGCATTTCATTTGCAACACTTAGACCTAAACCGAACGTTTCAAATAGTGACAAACTTATAAAATAGTAATAATTATAAATAAATATACATTGCCAAATAAAATTAAAAAATGGGTTGAATCAAAATAAAAATCAACTATAATGCTTTGATCGTTTTTTAGTCGGTCATTGTTCAAATCTATATATATTTGTTTTCAGGAGGAAAATCATGAAAGTGTTGGTGAGTGACAACCTTGGTGAAGCCGGCATCAAGATGTTTCAAGATGAAGAGGGGATCGATGTGGATGTTAAAACCGGACTGTCGCCCGAAGAACTTAAAAGCATCATTTCAGATTATGACGGGCTGGTTATCCGGAGTGCGACCAAGGTAACGGAGGATCTTTTGAATGCAGCAACAAAATTGAAAGTCGTGGGCCGTGCCGGAATCGGCCTTGATAACGTCGACATTCCTGCAGCCACCAAGCGGGGCGTCATTGTGATGAACACGCCGGGTGGAAACGTCATCACCACTGCTGAACATGCCATTGCCATGATTCTATCCCTGTCACGCAATATTCCGGAAGGAACAGCGTCATTGAAAGCCGGAAGATGGGATAAAAAGAAGCTCCAGGGCAGAGAAATATACAACAAGGTTCTCGGTGTGGTCGGTTTTGGAAAAATCGGCTCCATCGTGGCCGATCGCGCGCGAGGGCTGAAAATGCAGGTGATTGTATACGACCCGTTTGTTACGCCGGAACTGATTGAAAAAGCGGGTTTTGAAAGCGTAACCATCGAGGAATTATACAAAAGGTCTGATTATATTACAGTGCATGTCCCCAAACTCAAGAACACCATCGGTTTTATCAACAAAGATGCTTTCGATCAAATGAAGGATGGTGTAATGATCGTCAACTGTGCCCGTGGCGGTATTGTGGATGAAGACGACCTTTATGATGCCATGAATTCGGGCAAAGTGGCCGGAGCAGCCTTGGATGTTTTTGAGAACGAACCCCCGGGGGTTTGCCAGCTTTTTGAACTGAGTCATCTCATTTGCACGCCGCATTTGGGAGCCTCCACCCAGGAGGCCCAGACCAAGGTGGCCGTGGATGTGGCCGGCCAGATCATTGATTATTTGAAAAACGGAACGGTTTTAAATGCCGTTAACGTACCTTCGGTGACAGGAGATATTCTTAAAAAACTCAATCCGCTATTAACCCTCGGAAATCAGATGGGCAGCCTTCAGGCACAGTTAAGTAATGGTGCCGTCAAAGAAGTGGTCATCGAGTATGCCGGAGATTTTAAGGGGCTTGATTTGTCACCGGTCTCCATAGCGGTTTTAAGAGGGCTGTTGACCCACATGGTGAAAGATGATGTGAATTTTGTTAATGCTCAGGTTTTGGCAAAAGAGAGGGGCATAAAGGTTACCGAAGCAACCAGTGATGATTCCGGAGAGTATATCAATCTGATCACCGTCAAAGTTGAAACCACGGAAATGATCAACACCGTGACCGGAACCATATTCGGTAAAAACGAGTTGAGAATCGTAAAAATTAATAACTTCCGGCTGGAATTGATTCCAAACGGCCATATCTCGCTGATATACAATTTCGACAAGCCCGGGGCCATTGGAAGTTTTGCAATGCTTCTTGGAAAAAATAACATCAACATCGACCAGATGCAGGTGGGGCAGGAAGAAGGCGGCGAATTAAATATCATTTTTCTTAAAACCAATGTATCGCTTCCTTCACATGTTGTTGAAGAAATGCACCAGTTGGAACTGGTTAAGACGGTTACGCCGTTAGAGTTTGATTTATAGTTAAATAAAGTCGAGTTGCGATTTTATGAAACTCCCGCAGGTGACTTCCCCGAAGTCGGGTAAACCTGCGGGAGCTTAAAAATTAAAAATTTCCCACCTTTCGTCATATCTCTCATGCCCTTTCTTTTTAATTCAATTGCAGAAAAAAGTGCGCTGTGATACCAAACGAGTAGTGCCGAATAACCGGACAACAACCCTTCAGATAACGAATAAACCCAAAACAGCGCACAATGATCAAAGATATCAGAGATAAATCCCATATTACTCACGAAGATGTCCTTTCATTAAACTTTATCCGGAAACCCGGTGCCTATGTGTTTCGGAAATATCATAAACAGGGATTGAGATCTCATATTATGGAAGTGCTGGATCCGGAGGATGTTTTAAAACAGAACAAAGGAAAAGTTGTAGACGGGATACGAATTTTCCCCTGGGCCAAACCGTTAAAGATTCTAAGAATTTTTAGAACAAAATTTTTGTCTGCCAAAGAAGTTTTTGAAGAGATTAAAAAGCTAAAAATCGTTGAAAAATATCTCCCGGATGATTCCTATGCAAAGTCTGATGAATTTATGGTGGATTATATCTGGAATAATAACCGTGATTTCATCCTTTGCGGACTGCAGGAGTATGTCGAGGGTGAAGTTTTGAACCCATGGGATCCGATTTCCAAAAGTCAACTGGCCGGTCTTTTTACCCCCATGGAAGGTCATGGATATCATGGATTTCGAATGACATCGGAACGACTGATTCACAAATTTTATAAAAAAGTGGAACATTTCATAGCGGGTGTCAAAAAAATGATTATAAAAACCAACTATGTTCCTGATTTTGCGGGGGTGGAAAATCTTCTCATCACGCCAACCGGGAATATTAAACTTGTCGATATTAACAATATTTCAAAGGTTTTTTTAGGACCGGAAATCCGCTTGGATGATAAAGGGTATCCGGTGTGTGATAAATCCATTGAAGCCATATCAATGCTTGAAAAAAAACTTTTGGAAAAGCCCATTGATAAAACCGAAGGCTTATATAAAATATTTCTTGATCCCCAAAGAATGAAGGCCGTGGGTGCTTTGGAGGAAAAATTCCATCTTTCGGCCATGAGTAAGCTGGTCTATCGTTGATCCCACACTTTTACCACTGATCGCAATGAAGGAGGCCTTGGATGAGTCCCCGTTATCGATTTGATCGAATGGAAATTGCCGGATCTTTAGGAGATCTGGGAACCCTTCTTCCCATTGCCATCGGAATGATTCTCATCAACGGTTTGAATCCCATGGGGATGCTTTTTTCCATTGGCATTTATTATATTTTATCCGGAATATATTTTGGCATTACGGTTCCGGTTCAGCCCATGAAGGTCATCGGTGCTTATGCCATTGCAACGGCAATGACGCCGTCCCAGGTTATGGCTTCAGCAGCCTTGATGGGTCTTTTTCTTTTGATTATCGGCGGAACCAACGCCATCACCCTTATCGGCAAGTACACTCCCAAACCGGTGGTCAGGGGCGTTCAGGTTTCAACCGGCACGCTCCTGATGGCCCAGGGCGTGAAATTCATGATCGGCTCGTCAAAATTTCAAATGATGCGACAAATGGCGGAACCTTATTTGACCATACAGCACATAGGTCCCATACCGGTCGGGATCGTTATTGGAATCGCCGGTGGTGTGTTGACGCTTCTGCTGCTTGAAAACCGAAAATTTCCAGCCGGCCTTGTCGTCATATTGGGCGGAATTTTTCTGGGATTGGTTCTGGGGACTCACGAAGGTTTCGATAAACTTAACATCGGTATTTATTTTCCGGAATTGCTGCCCTTTGGGTTGCCGGTCGGTGCTGACTTCACCTTTGCATTTTTTGCCCTGGTGCTCCCGCAATTGCCCATGACCATAGGTAACGCTGTTATCGCCAATGCAGATTTATCTCATGAATACTTTGGAAAAGATTCTACAAAAGTCACCTACCGCGCCTTAACCCTCAGCATGGCATTGGCCAATCTGTTGAGTTTTGTGGTGGGCGGCATGCCGCTTTGCCATGGGGCCGGAGGATTGGCGGCCCACTATCGATTTGGTGCGCGCACGGCAGGTTCCAATTTAATGATTGGAATTTTATTTATGGCACTTGCTGTCTTTCTCGGTATCCATGCCCTTTCGGTGGTGTACCTTCTGCCCATAGCCATTTTAGGAGTGTTGCTGATTTTTGCCGGTGGTCAGCTGGCATTGACGATTATCGACATGAAAACGAGAAAGGATTTGTTTGTTTCACTGCTGATTTTGGGAATTACACTGGCTTCGAATCTGGCAGTAGGGTTCTTGGTGGGTATTGTTGTTGCCTATGTTTTAAAGTCCGAAAGGCTAAATGTATAACTATTAACCCAATTTCCACACGGAAATATATCTAAAAGGCCTTTGGCCTACTACAGTTATATTGGCGTTGCTGAAAATTTAAGGTACTGTAATCTTAAATGATCGAAAGTCGAGGATGCCCCAGATTTGAGGCATCAAAGGCGAAGCCGTAGTCTCGTCCTACTGCGAGCCTTTGATAACGAAGAAGATGGGGTATTATCGGCTTTCCTGAAGGATAAACAAAATGGGAATTTTTTTTAATGCATTAACATCTCACTTAAGAAGAGTTTTAAAATTACATCTGAATTTACTAAGATGCGCAATGAATCAAACACATAAAATATTTTTACCATTTTGTTTGCGATCAATTAGGATTTAATTATCCATAAGACAACAGGAAACAGCAGTACGGCCAGAATGATCAGCAAGCCTGGAATCGATATATACGGCCGATACCATGGATCCCCTCTGAAACGTGCTTTTTTAACTTCCGACATAAACCAGTTGCCCAAAAATATGGCAGCCACCAGCGGGGCGATGATTCTTACAATCGTTGCTAACGTATCCACATCTTTCTCCACTCCAAAGTTTAAACCAGACGGCTTGTCTTTCCGTTAATGATGTCTTCAAAAACCATCTATTTTCTGTTTGGTTTGCTTTCCTATCATATTTTCGAACGAGTAGGCAATCATTATACCGTCGAAAACATTTTTAGAAATCTATTGAACTCAACGGGTCTTATTGATAAGTATTCATCAGAAATATGGGCGCGAAACTTAAGTAGCGTTAAAATACATGATATGGAGGAATACAAAATGTCTCAAATGAAATGGAATAGCCCACCTGATATGCAAATTGATGCAAATAAAACCTATACGGTGACCGTCGACACCAATAAGGGTCTGATTGAATTGGAACTCTATGCCCAACATGCCCCAAAAACAGTCAATAATTTTTTATTTTTGGCCAAAGAAGGGTTTTATGATGGGGTGTCTTTCCATCGCGTGATTCCCGATTTTATGATCCAGGGAGGAGATCCCACAGGAACGGGTATGGGTGGTCCCGGTTATCAGTTTGAAGATGAAGTAAGGGAGAATCCGCTGACTCACGAGAGGGGTGTCATTTCCATGGCAAATGCCGGGCCGAACACCAATGGAAGTCAATTTTTTATTACACATTCCCCTCAACCTCATTTAAATAGAAAGCATACCGTATTCGGTAAAGTCGTAAAAGGGTTGGATGTTGTGGATAAAATACAGGGAGGTGACACCATGCAACGGGTCACCATCCTCGAAGAATAAACATGTTTTGACCATACTCGCCGATTAAGACCGATTTTTTGAGACCTTTAAAAAATGTTCAATTTTGCTCAAGGTTAAGGAAGATGAAAATTTTAACCACAGACATACATTGAGTATTTCGAGGATTAAAATTTGAATCTGACGCAAAGATTGGGCAAAAGAGGGTGTTTTTCAAAGGTCTCTATTTGGCCATCAAGTGATTGACTGCGCCCTCAAGGCCATCCAGAGTGAGTTCAAACATGGGAAAAATCTGTTGGATGGTGTTAATGGTCGCTGTCTGATGCCATGTTTGTGAAAATACAGGATTCATCCAAACGCAGTGGGGAAATGTCCGGGCTAAAAACTTTAACTGCTCGATACTCGGTTTTCCACTTCTTTCCTCCACATGGATGGATCCGTCTGCAGCCATCAGTTCATAGGGCGCCATGCTGCCGTCGCCCACCATGATGAGGCGGGTCTGCGGATCAAAGGAGATAAAATCTTCGACTTTAAAAGGTTGCTTGATTCTGGCCGGATCTTCCCAGAGAAAATCATAGACCGTGTTGTGAAAAAAGAAGGTTTTAAGATCCTTAAACTGGTCCCGGGCATAGTCAAAAAGGGTTTGAACAACCGGTATATATTGATCCATGGACCATCCGCCGTTATCGATGGCCAGAATGACTTTGATGCGGTCTTTCAGGCGCCTTGAAAAGACGATCTCGATTTCACCCCCGTTTTTCATGGTCTGATAAATGGTTTCATCAATGTTGACCTGATCTTTGGGACCCACCGGCACCATGTTGCGGAGCCTTTTGAGCGCTTCACCGATCATATCCTGTGTCAAAAGACCGCGGCGGGAATAGTCTTTGTACCTTCTGTCCATGGCGACTTTGACCGCAGACTTGTTGCGGGATACACCGCCGACACGCATTCCCTCAGGGTGGTATCCGGAATGACCCGTCGGCGAGGTCCCGCCGGTTCCGATCCATTTTCTTCCCCCCTCGTGTCTTCCTTTTTGATCTTCAAGCCGTTTCTTGAAATATTCAATCAGCTCTTCCGGCGTCAGATCGATGATATCAGATTCATCCATCTCAAGGGCGGCGGCAAGAGATACAGGGTCTTCCAGCCATCCCTCCAGCAGGGCTCTGGTGACCTCATCAAGTTCAATGTCTTCATATTCGGGCATCTCGGCATCCTGAAACCGGTGGGCAAACACCTGGTCATAGACGTCAAAGTAGCGTTCGCTTTTTATCAGAATGGCCCGGGCAGAGGTATAGAAGGCATCGATGGAGTTGATCAGCCCCATATCCAGCGCTTTTTGAAGGGTTAAAAACGAGGTCGGACTGACCGGTATTCCGACAGTCTTTAACTGGTAGAAGAAGTCAATAAACATATCTTTTGTTAATACAGACCGCGACGGCTTGTAGAACCCAATGCGTTTTTATAATCCTGACTTTTTTTAAACAACACCCCCAGAAAGGGAATATTCCCATCGGTCAGCACGTCGGGATTAAAGTCAGGATCGGTTTTAAGTGCCCTGATCCAGTTAATCAGCTCCCTGGTGGCGGGCTTCTTTTCAATGGCATTGATTTTACGCAGTTCGTAAAATGTGGATAAGGCGCTTTCCATGAGATTCGAATTGATATCCGGAAAGTGAACCTGAATGATCTTTCGCATCATCTCCGGATCCGGAAAGGCGATGTGATGAAAATTGCATCTGCCTAAAAACGGATCCGACAGATCCTTCTTGGCATTGGAAGTGATGACGATGACCGGACGGAATTTGGCCGTGATGGTGTTGTCAGTTTCAATGATGTCGAATTCCATCTGATCCAGAACATCGAGCATGTCGTCCTGGAAATCGGTATCCGCCTTGTCGATCTCATCGATCAAAAGCACAGTTCTTATTTTTGAGGTAAATGCCTGACCGATCTTGCCCATCTTGATGTAATCTTCGATGTTGCTGACATCTCGCTTTGAATCGCCGAAACGGCTGTCATTCAAACGTGTGAGGGTATCGTATTGATAGAGGGCGTCCACCAGTTTCATGCTCGATTTCACGTTGAGCACAATAAGGGGCATGTTCAGACTTTCCGCAATGGCATGGGCCAGCATGGTTTTACCGGTGCCCGGCTCTCCTTTGAGCAATAACGGCATCTCAAGGGCCATGGAGACATTGACGATGCCGGCCAGTTCATCATCCAGAACATACCGGTTGGCACCCGAAAATGTATTGTTTTGTTGTTTTGTCATTTGTTAACCTCTATTTTAGAATAATCACAAAATACTAAACAGCAAACACTTGATACATTCGATTTATTACGAAT
The DNA here is from genome assembly GCA_963731025.1 of uncultured delta proteobacterium. Lineage (GTDB taxonomy): Bacteria > Desulfobacterota > Desulfobacteria > Desulfobacterales > UBA11574 > UBA11574. Next base: position 401,515 of record CAVSVL010000014.1, read on the forward strand.
GTATTAATTATCGTATCGCGATTACAGGATTTTATCAAGTTCGAGTTTTTCAGTATTATGTTTTGTATTTGCAAAAAATGACATCTGTGGTATGAAAAATAGTTGGAACCGTTGGGGGAAAGAATAAATATGTCTATAGAATTCTGGTATCAACCGTAAACTGAAAAGGAGGTACGAAGTATGAAATCTTTTAAGACAGCCGTAGTAGTTGTATTGGCGCTACTGATGGTTACAGCAGGCATGGCCACAGCAGGCACGCTTCAGGATGTCCAGAAAAACGGATTTGTCAAGGCCGGGGTAAACGGCGGCGTTTTCGGTTTCAGCATGCCGGATGAGAAAGGCGTATGGATGGGCCTGGATGTGGATACGGCCAGGGCCGTTGCAGCTGCGGTGTTCGGTGATGCAAACAAAGTGAAATTTGTTCCGTTGACCGCCGTGCAGCGTTTACCTGCCCTTCAGTCCAAGGAAATTGACGTCCTTTGCCGAAATACCACCCAAACCTTGACCCGAGAGACCATAAACGGTTTGAATTTCGCCCATGTTAACTATTACGATGGTCAGGGATTTTTAGTGCCGAAAAAATTGGGTGTAAAAAGTGCAAAGGAACTGGGTGGCGCCACGGTATGTGTTCTGCCGGGAACCACCACGGAAATGAATGCCGCGGACTTTTTCCGAAAAAATGGGTTGAAATGGAAGCCGGTGGTCATCGAGCAGACCGCCGAATTGTCCAAAGCATTTTTTGCCGGTCGCTGTGACGTTTTGACCTCCGATGCCTCCCAATTGGCAGCTCACCGGTCTGTGGCTCCCAACCCCAAAGACTATGTCCTGCTCCCTGAAATTATCTCCAAAGAACCCCTGGCGCCGGTGGTTCGCCATGGCGACGACCAGTGGTATGATATCGTCAACTGGACGGTCATGGCCCTGATACAGGCCGAGGAATTCGGCATTACGTCTAAAAATGTTGATAAAATGCTCAAAACCAAAGATCCTGAGATCCAGCGCTTTTTGGGTGTGACGCCGGGCCTGGGTAAAGCCCTGGGACTGGATGACAAGTGGACCTACAACATCATTAAACAGGTGGGGAACTACGGTGAAATCTTCGAGCGCAATGTGGGTGTAAATACCCCCCTTGGTCTTGAACGCGGTTTGAATGGCCTGTGGACCAACTGCGGTTTGATGTACGCCGCTCCTTTCAGATAATCGACTTTAAAAAGGTGCCCTGAAAAGGGCACCTTTTTTATTATTTGATGATATGGAAATAAATTGATTCCCTGTCTATAAAAAAAATTGTGAAGAATATCGCATCTGAAAAAGTTCCATTCTGGTTCGATCCTAAAAAGAGAGCAATCTTTTTTCAGTTCATAACGCTTTGCATGGTGGGGTTGTTGGGATACTATCTTGTCTCCAACACGCTGCACAATCTTGAAAAACAGTCCATTGCCACGGGTTTCGGTTTTATCCACAAAGAATCTTCCTTTGAGATCGGTGAATCCCTGATCGATTATTCTGCGGCCAGTTCTTACGGCCGCGCACTCATCGTTGGCGCTTTAAATACCTTATACGTTTCTTTTGTCGGCATTATCATCACGGTAATATTGGGCACTTTTATCGGCGTGACCCGGCTTTCCACCAATTGGCTGGTATCGAAATTATCAGCGATTTATATTGAAGTGATGCAGGACATACCGGTGCTGTTGCAGCTGTTTTTCTGGTATGCCATTTTTTACGAAACCTTTCCATCTCCCAGACAGGCCCTTCATCCCATCCCGGGTATTTTTTTATGCAATCGCGGGGTTGCGTTTACCGTTCCCAAGGCCGATCCTGCCCACGGTTATATGGCTCTTGCCTTTCTGGCCGGCTGTATTATTGTCTATTTCATCCACCGGTGGGCAAAAAAACGTCAGGAACGGACAGGTCAGCTTTTCCCGGTATTTCGAGTGTCCTTGGGGCTTTTGTTAGGGCTTCCATTGTTAGCCTGGTGGATAGGGGGCGCTCCCACCGAATTGAATATGCCGAAGCTTACAGGGTTTAATTTTGTCGGCGGTCTGACCCTCTCTCCGGAGTTCATGGCTCTTTTGCTGGGTCTGGTTCTCTATACATCCGCATTTGTCGCAGAAGCTGTCCGGGCAGGAATTCAGTCGGTCAGCCAAGGCCAGACAGAGGCTGCCATGTCCCTGGGTCTTAGACCTCCCACGGTGCTCAAACTCGTGATATTGCCCCAGTCCCTTCGGGTGATCATTCCGCCGCTCACCAGCCAGATGCTGAATCTGATCAAAAACAGCTCGCTGGCCGTGGCCATCGGGTTTCCGGATTTTGTATCCGTGGCCAACACGACCATCAACCAGACCGGCCAGGCCATTGAAGGCGTGGCGTTGATTATGATGGTCTATCTTATTTTCAGTTTGCTGACATCGGCCTTTATGAACTGGTATAATAAAAAGGCTGCTTTGGTGGAACGATGAGTAAAAAGCCTGTCCAATAGGACCGGGTTTCAGTTATCCACAGAGAAGATTTGCTTTGTTGAATGTTCAGCTTAGAAAATAGGAAATAGGAATTAGAAAATAGATGACCGCCCCAGTACGATTTGCCGAACCTACGGGACAAGCAAATGGACACATATGTAATTAGAAGGTGAGGAGGTCGCGGAGAACAGGAAGTTAAGATTGAATATTGGAATTTGAGATTTATTTGTAATTTGGTGCTTGGAATTTGTAATTTATAGACGAAAAGTCAATGGCAGATATTGCGCATACTTCCAAAAAAGAGGTAATCAGACCGCCGGTGGTCAGTGTGGGGGTTATCGGTTGGATAAGAGCCAATCTATTTAACGGCTGGTTTAATTCAGCACTGACCCTATTGACGCTTTTTTTTCTGTGGACAACCGCGGTGCCTTTTTTTCGATGGGCCTTCATCGACAGCGTTTGGAATACCACGGGACAGGCGTGTCGCAATGCCAGTGGCGCCTGCTGGTCGATTATTGCATCGAATTTCCGGTTTATCCTGTTCGGATTCTATCCTTACGATCTTCAGTGGCGGCCCCTTTTGGCCATGATGATCCTCTTTGCATTACTGTTTTTCAGTCAGAACCGTAAACTCTGGAAAAAGCCCCTGGCATATGCCTGGATCGCGGGTCTTTTTATCATGGGCCTGCTTTTGAGAGGAGGTCTTTTTGGACTTGCTCCGGTAGAGAGCACCCAGTGGGGGGGGCTGCCGCTAACGCTGTTGCTCTCTGTTTTCGGACTCACGGCGGCATATCCGCTTGGGGTTGTTTTGGCACTGGGTCGTCAGTCTAAAATGCGTGCCATAAAAACACTCTGCATCGTGTATATTGAATTGATCAGGGGGGTTCCCTTGATCAGCCTGCTCTTTATGTCGTCGATTATTTTCCCGCTGTTTCTGCCTGAGGGACTGACCATCAACAAGATTCTCCGGGCCCAGGTGGCCATCATTCTGTTCACTGCCGCCTATATTGCAGAAGTGGTTAGGGGCGGGTTGCAGGGGATGTCCCGGGGACAGTATGAAGCGGCTGAATCTATGGGGTTGAACTATTATTTGACCATGCGCCTGATTATCTTACCCCAGGCATTGAAAATCGTAATTCCGCCGACGGTCAGCATTCTCATCTCTGCTTTTAAAGACACATCCCTTGTGGTCATCATCGCCCTTTATGATTTACTCAAAACCACCCAAACCGTCCTTTCCAACCCGGAGTGGATGGGATTCAGTAAAGAAGCCTATGTTTTTGTGGCCATTCTTTACTTTTTGGGTTGTTTTTCCATGTCGAATTACAGTAGAAAATTGGAAAAAGAATTGTCGAGGGGAAATTAAACGTTGTTATGGAAACAGAATCCTCAGTCACCACGGAACAAACGCTGTCTGACGAAGCCATCATAGAGATCGTCGATATGCACAAATGGTTCGGTGATTTCCATGTACTTCAGGGAATCAACCTCACCGTTCATAAACAGGAACGCATTGTCATTTGCGGCCCTTCAGGGTCCGGGAAATCGACACTCATCCGTTGCATCAACCGGTTGGAAGAACATCAACGGGGACGCATTGTGGTGGACGGCATCGAACTGACCAACAATATCAAAAATATCGAGAAAGTTCGTACGGAAGTCGGTATGGTGTTTCAGCATTTCAATCTCTTTCCCCACCTGAGCATCATCGAAAATCTGACGTTGGGCCCTATATGGGTGAGAAAAGTACCGAAGAAGGAAGCTGAAGAAACCGCCATGTATTATCTGGAAAAGGTGCATATTGCCGAACAGGCAAGAAAATATCCCGGGCAGCTGTCCGGCGGCCAGCAGCAGCGGGTCGCCATTGCCAGGAGTTTGTGCATGAACCCGAAAGTCATGCTTTTTGATGAGCCCACCTCCGCCCTTGATCCGGAAATGATCAAAGAGGTCCTGGATGTTATGATCGATCTGGCGCGGGAAGGGATGACCATGATCGTGGTTTCTCATGAAATGGGATTTGCCAAGAGCGTGGCTCACCGGGTCCTTTTCATGGATTTCGGTCAAATTGTCGAGGGGAACACCCCCCATGAATTTTTCGAAAACCCCCAGCATGACCGGACCAAGTTGTTTCTTAGCCAGATTTTACATTAGAAGCAACCCGCTTTTATTTGTGAGTTCTTGCCGCCTGATCGATAATCATAAGTGTTGAATCCGATATTCCAGTCCTTACTTGCCACAATGTGTCATTTTGTGATATCCTTGACACCTTTGGCTAAATGTTCGAAAAAACATATGATTTAAAATAGTTGATTTAACCTTATACAAAGGAAGAGCATATGATGATAACAAAACCCCATTTCTCAAATAGAGAGTGGGGTTTTGCTTTTGGCTGATACCGATTAGATGACTATGGATAAAACACTTATTAGGTACATTTTATTCGAATTATTTTTTGATAAAGTACTCTCAATTACTTTTTAATAAATAGGTTTGGCTGACTGGTAAATTTTTGGGCACATTCGAAAGAGCAAAAATAGTAATTATCGCCATTGAACGCCAGGTGGGCGGGTGCTGATTCGGGACTGACAAGTATACGACAAACAGGATCTATAACATTCATCTCAAGTTTTCGGCAATCTGTAATAATTTCAAAGAGAGTCACAGGTTCAAAAATATTCTTGAAATTAACTTCTCCGATAGCCCTGAATGTTATATCTTTCATTCCTCCGGCCACTTCGGCGACTGCTTTTGTACACAGAATCTGACAGGCTCGGGCATGGGAGGCAACCCTTGAAGCAATATTAAGGGCAGACCCGAAATAATGGCCATTTTGTTCAAAAACTTTGCCAGCATGGATACCTGAATGAACGGTCGGGAACAAAGGCTCTGTCTCTATTTTGTGGACCAACTCGAGCGCTGTTTTAATGATGCCGGCAGCATCAGCCCCGGTGATTAAGATTTCGTCACCCACTCGTTCTATTATCCTTGTACCCTCACAAAGAGATTCCTCGGCGATTTCGATGTACCGGTTAACGACTTTAGCTGCCGAAATATTCCCGTGCGCTTCTGTCAAAGCCGTGTAACCTGACAAATCTGCAACCAGAAGGACGATGTCAATTTCTTTGGAATCAGCCATATACAAAACCTCTATTCAGTTAGGCATATCACCTGTTGGTTCTACGAAGACCCAGGCGGATTGCAAGATTGTGGAGATTACTTCTGTGCATACCCAAGTCGCGTGCCGCAGCCGACCAGTTGCCGTTGCGCTTTGCGATGGCGCGTTGAATTAATAATTTTTGGTATTCATTGACTGCTTCACGAAGCGTTTGAATGTCCGGTGACGGCAGAATTTCTCCTTGTCCCTGTGATCGGATGTTTTTCGGAGAAAATTCAACATCGACATCCAAATGTGTTGGATAAACAATGACTGACTCTGCCTTTGGAATCCCATGTGATGCCTTGAGAATCGCTCTTGAGAGAATGTTTTCCAATTCTCTTACATTTCCGGGCCAATGGTATCTGCTCAAAACCTCGACGGCATCGACGCTGATTCTAACCGGCCCTAAACCCAGACGGCGTTGTATCCGCTCACAAAAATACCCGGCTAACAGCGGGATATCTTCTTTGCGCTCATTTAAAGACGGCACTTTCAAGGGATATGTATTCAGACGATGAAACAGATCTGCTCTAAATCTGCCATTTTTAACCTCTTCTTCCAGGTTTCTGTTTGTCGCCGATAGCAAACGTACATCGACATGAATCGCCTTTTCCGATCCTATCCGTTGTATCTCTCCTTCCTGGATGGCTCTTAAAAGTTTGGCTTGTATGGATAGTGGCAGTTCACCCACCTCATCTAAAAAAAGCGTCCCTCCGTCGGCCAGTTCGAATTTCCCTGCCCTATCTCTGCCGGCTCCGGTAAACGCCCCCTTTGTGTGACCGAAAAGTTCACTGTCGGCCAGGGTTTCAGGCAACGCAGCGCAGTTCAGATAAAGCATAGGTCCGTCTCTCCGAACAGAGGCAGCGTGAATGGCTTGCACCACCAATTCTTTCCCCACACCGGTCTCACCTAACACCAATACCGTAAAATCAGAACGGGCGACAAGTTCAATTTCTCGCCGCAGGTGCTCTATTAAAGGACTGCTGCCGATAATTTCCGTACCTTGACGCATGCGGATGTCTCGCATCAGATCACTGGCAATTTGTCCCTGGCGTTCGGCACTGAACTCCAGGGCCTCTATCAATTCAGTGGTCTGCATTTGAGCCCCTGCCAAAGCACCGACAGCCATAAGAAAACGCTGTTCAAGATGATCAAAAGCATGGGGATCAAGCGCATCGGCAGTGAGTGCGCCAACAAGCTTTTTATCCAGATACAGTGGGCACCCCAGACAGGCATGAATGTGGTGCAAGGCATTGGCGTCAATAGCCAATAATCCGTCAAAAGGATCCGGTAGTTCAGTGTCTGAGGGAAAGCGTAAGGGTTTCTTTGAGTTACAGATAATATCCAGTCGCGGATGATCGCTGCGGGCATAGTGCCGGCCCATGGCATTCGGTGAAAGGCCGCGAGCTGCAATGGGCACCAGCATGTCGCCTTCCAAATGCAGCAAAGCGGCGGCATCATATGGAATGACGCGATTTAACGCCTTGAGCAGCCGCTGATAGCGGTCTTTGGCACTCAGTGCGGCCGTAAGGTCAACCGTCATGGCGATTAAAGTATCCAGTATGTCCATAGTTATGTTATTTATAACATTGTTGTAAAAATAGCAACTTTCTTTTTGTTGTAGCATTAACAACATAAAAGATAACTTTTTGGAATATATTTATAAAATTATTGGCATGCTGTTTGCTGATTAACATTGTAAACATGAACATATCTGGATAAAACCTCAATTTCGACAAACAAAAATATGAAAGGAGCAATTCCATGAACGCAATAAAAGAACTCATAACAGAACATGAAGCAGTCAGGATGACTCTAAGAATACTCAATCGCATAAGCGAGGAAATTGATAAAACTGCAAAGATTTCCAAACCGGAACACTTGGAACAGCTATTTGAATTTTTCAGTGTTTTCGTAGATAAATGCCATCATGGTAAAGAAGAAGTACTGCTTTTTCCGGCCTTGGAGGCGGTGGGAATCAGCCGTGAAGGCGGCCCCATTGGCGTGATGCTCAATGAGCACCAGCAGGGTCGCGATCTTGTTGTCAAAATGAAGCGCGCTTTGACTCAATACTTAAATAAAGATGCCGGTGCCGCTCAAAAATTGAAAGGATCTGCTGATGCATATATCGCTTTGCTGAATCACCATATCGACAAGGAAAATAATGTACTTTTTCCCATGGCTGTCCAACATCTGTCGGAAAACAAATTGGCGGAGTTGAAAAACGGCTTTGATCGAATCGAGACAGACAAAATTGGAACCGGTAAACACGAAGAATTTCATAAGATGTTAGAAGATTTAGAAAACGTGTATTTGATATAGGAATTGGATGTTGGATTATAGTCAAATCTCAAAAAAGGAGAATGAAAAATGATTAAACATACTATCTACTTAAGAATTACGATTTTTATGATGATTTTCGGGAGCATGGTCTTTTTTACAAAAAACCTTTATGCCCATTGCGATACCTTGGAGGGACCCGTCGTGGAATCTGCAAGAAAAGCGCTTGCTTCGGGTGACATCACCCCCTTACTTAAATGGGTTGCTACCGATGATGAGCAAATGATCCGCACTGCTTTTCAAAAAACGCTGGAAGTCAGAAAGCTTGGAACTCAGGCACGGGATTTGGCGGACATGTACTTTTTTGAAACCCTGGTCAGAATTCACCGAGCTGGGGAAGGTGCGCCTTACACCGGCCTCAAACCCGGCACTGCCGTTGATCCGGCGGTCGCTTTGGCTGACAAGGCTTTGGAAAGCGGTTCGGTTGATCATCTTGTCAATATCCTTACCGATGCCACAGCCAAGGGTATCCGTGAACGTTTTCATCGGGCTCTGGAAGCCAAAAAGCATGCCGAAGAAAATGTTGCCGCCGGTCGTGAATTTGTCAAAACCTATGTCGTTTTTACTCATTATGTAGAAGGGTTGCATTCTAAGATCAAAAGTGCATCAGAACATCATGAGCATTAGTGAGCGGTCTTAAGGGATGAATAGATAAATAATGGTAAATCAGGAGGAAAAAATGAGTATCAGAATAAAAAATAATATCTATTGGGTGGGTAAAATCGATTGGGAACTTAGAAAGTTTCACGGTGACGAATACTCCACACACCGGGGATCCTCGTATAATTCTTATCTGGTTAAAGAAGATAAAGTGGCCTTAATCGATACGGTCTGGAAACCATTTGTCAAGGAGTTTGTCGAAAAACTGGCCAATGAGATCGACCTGAACAAAATTGATTACATCATCGCCAATCATGCCGAAAGCGATCATAGCGGTGCATTGCCCGAATTGATGCGCTTAATACCAGACACACCCATCTATTGCACTAAAAACGGCGTCAAATCATTGAAGGGACATTACCATCAAGACTGGAATTTTCAGGTGGTTAAAACTGGTGATAGACTCAGTCTGGGTAAAAAGGAACTCATATTTGTCGAAGCCCCCATGCTCCATTGGCCCGACAGCATGTTTTGTTACTTGACCGATGACAGCGTGTTGTTCAGCAATGACGCCTTCGGACAGCATTATGCATCGGAATATATGTTCAATGATCTTGTTGACCAGAACGAGCTTTTTAATGAATGCATTAAATATTATGCGAACATATTAACTCCCTTCAGTCCGATGGTTAGTAAAAAAATTAAAGAAGTATTGTCTTTTAATCTGCCTCTGGATATCATTTGTACAAGTCACGGTATCATCTGGCGTGACAAGCCTGAGCAGATCGTTGAACAATACTTACAATGGGCTGATAACTATCAGGAAAATCAAATAACCATCATCTATGACACGATGTGGAGCGGTACTCGTGTGATGGCTGAGAACATTGCCAATGGCATTAAAGAAACTGACAAAGAAGTTAATGTGAAACTTTTTAATCTGGCTAAAACCGATAAAAATGATGTTATTACGGAAATTTTTAAATCTAAAGCGATCTTGATGGGCTCTCCAACCATCAACAGAGGAATTTTAGTTTCGGTTGCAGGCCTCCTTGAAGAGATAAAAGGGCTAAAGTTTAAAAACAAGAAAGCAGCCGCTTTTGGTTGCTATGGCTGGAGTGGTGAGTCGACTAAAATTATATCTGAAAGTTTAAAATCAGCGGGCTTTGAAATAGTGAATGATGGAATAAAGGTATTGTGGAATCCTGATGACAAAAGCACAACCAAATGTACTGAATACGGGAAAAAGTTTGCCGCAGATATTTCAGATTAATTTTTTAGAGGGGACGGTAGATAAACCCTTATGGATGAGCGTAAAAGAATTTAGTTGGCTGTTGAAATAAACGCTTAACCTTTATTAGCGGACAGGTGTTCGTCTCAGATACACTATAAAATGGTTGTAGACTATAAAGGAGAATCATGATGAACAAAACCGACACAAATACACTTTTAGATTTTTACAACTTGCTGCTCGAGGCGGAACGTGCAGGCGTGACTGTCCTGAGTGAAATGAACACGCAAATTGAGGATCAACGATTAAAACCTATTTTGAAAAAATTTTTACGGGATGAGGGCGTCAACTGCCGAATTTTGGTAAGCCTTATTCATGATCTCAATGCCAAGCCCAGCGACAAAACAGGAGCCTTCGTGGATAAAATACGCGCACTGGACAACCTTGATGAAAAGATACAGCTTCTGATCCGCGGTCAAGCATGGGTTGCGCGTAAAATCCGGGAGTTCCAAAGCCATCTTCCAACCGGATCTGCTTACTTATTCATGGATGCGATTAAGGTGCAGCATGAAGAAAATGTAGCTACCCTAAAAAAATATTTCGACGAATAGAAGTTTCCTGTTTCCAATATTTTCTTTAACGAACTCAAACAGATTTTTTTGATAACTTTGACTTAAATCAATTTATTTCATCGAAAATTATTATAATAAAAAACATGGCCTAATTTATTGCCAACTATCAAACAGTTTTATATTGCTGAATTGTTTTACAATTCACTCTCTTTTACTGTTGTTTTAGTTTATTTTGTTTTCGGTTTCATATTCCAGTTCATTCTCTTAGAGCACCAAAACAGGTAAAACCTGAATTTGATATAGCAACCTATAACACTCAACTCAGGAGGTGGCCTATGTCCGATCGATCCTTTCTATCCACCCTGCGATTTTTCCGCCCCAAAGGTGAAAAGTATGGTTGTAAGGAGGAAAAAACCGCCGAAGACTGGGGAGAAATCCGTTGCGGACAGAGAGCCTGGGAGGACTTCTATCGTAAACGCTGGCAATACGACAAAAAAGTTCGTTCCACCCACGGTGTGAATTGCACGGGCTCCTGTTCCTGGGATGTGTATGTTAAAAACGGCATCCTGGTTTGGGAAACCCAGCGAACAGATTACCCTGACTGTGGACAGGGATTTCCAAATCATGAACCCAGGGGATGTCCGCGTGGTGCCACCTATTCCTGGTATACGTATAGTCCGGTAAGGCTTAAGTACCCGTTAATACGCTCATCACTTCTGAAAATGTTCCGGGCTGCACTGAAAAAGCACAATGATCCGGTGTCTGCCTGGCGTAGTATCGTCGAAGATCCGGAAAAGAAAAAAATGTTCCAAAAGGATCGGGGCAAAGGCGGTTTTGTGCGTGTTTCATGGGATGAAGCGACAACATTAACCTCCGCTGCATTGATTCATACCATACAAAAATTTGGCCCGGACAGAATTTTCGGATTTACCCCCATTCCGGCGATGTCCATGGTCTGTTACGCATCCGGAGCCAGATTCCTTTCATTAATCGGGGGCTCCATGATCAGTTTTTATGACTGGTATTGTGATCTTCCCCCCTCCTCGCCACAGATCTGGGGAGAGCAGACCGATGTTCCGGAAAGCGCTGACTGGTATGAATCAACGTACATGATTGTCTGGGGCACTAATATTCCCATGACCCGGACACCGGATGCTCATTTTTTCACCGAAGCCCGCTATCGTGGTGCAAGGGTTGCTGCCGTAGCACCTGATTATGCCGAGTACGTCAAGTTTGCAGACACATGGCTTTGTGCAAAAGCGGGAACAGATGCGGCCCTGGCCATTGCTATGGCGCATGTGATTTTCAAAGAATTTTATATTGATCGCCGAACGGATTACTTTTTCGAGTACGCAAAGAAATATACTGATCTACCGTTTCTTGTGGTGATAGATAAAAAAGAGGATGCCCATATTCCCGGACGCTTTTTACGGGCATCAGACCTGGGAAAAGAAATGAACAATGCACAGTGGAAGACGCTTCTGTATGACAACACGCAACGCGAATTTTGTATTCCCAACGGCAGCATCGGATTTCGTTGGAATGAATCCGGCAAATGGAATCTTCATCTCAAGGATGCCATAAACGACAAGGAAGTCGATCCTGCGCTCAGCTTTGCAAAAGACAATGACAATTGGATAACGGTCAATTTTCCTTTGTTTGATTTCAAGGGGCCGCAGTCAAAATCCGGTGTTGTACCGGTGAAAAAAGTCCTCACAACAAAAGGAGAACAATGGGTGACGACTGTCTTCGATCTTATGGCTGCACATTTGGGGGTTCGGCATCCGGAGAGCTCTCATCAAGCCGACTATCCTGAGAGTTACAATGATCCGCGTCCCTACACCCCGGCCTGGCAGGAGGCGATAACCGGTGTGCCAAAGGAGGATGTCATTCGTGTGGCAAGAGAGTTTGCCGAAAATGCTGAACGAACACGCGGCAAATCATTGATCTTCCTTGGCGCCGGAACCAACCATTGGTTCCACAGCGACATGATTTACCGAACCATCATCAGTCTGACGACGCTTTGCGGGTGTCAGGGTATTAACGGCGGTGGTTGGGCGCATTATGTCGGTCAGGAAAAGGTTCGTCCTCAGTCTGCCTGGTCACAGGTTGCTTTTGGTCTGGACTGGCGCCGTCCGCCACGTCTCCAAAACGGAACGTCGTTTTACTACTTTGCAACCGGTCAGTGGCGTTACGATACTATGGACCCGCGACAGCTGTATTCACCCGCTGCAGAATCCAAAGCGTGTAAGCACATGGCCGATTATAATGCAGTGGCCGCCAGACTGGGCTGGCTTCCTTCCTATCCGCAGTTCGATATTAATCCCATAGCTGTTTGTAAGGAAGCTGTCGAGAAGGGCTTTTCCTCTGACGAAGAAATTGTCGCTTACACGGTTGATAAAATCAAAAAAGGTGACATAAAATTTTCTATAGAAGATCCCGACGATCCGATGAATATTCCCCGGATGCTTTTCCTGTGGCGGGCCAATCTGCTGGGCGCAAGCGGAAAAGGTCACGAGTATTTCCTTAAACATCTGCTCGGTGTCGAGAATGCGGTTTTTAATACGGATGCGGATAATCGGCCCGAAGAAATCAAGTGGCGTGATCCGGCACCGGAAGGCAAGCTCGATCTTCTCGTCACCCTGGAACTGCGAATGTCAACCAGCGCCATGTATGCTGACGTGGCATTGCCGGCCGCGGGATGGTATGAAATGCATGATTTGAGCACCACGGATATGCACCCTTTTATTCATCCGTTCAATCCGGCCATTGATCCCCCCTGGGAGTCACGTACCAATTGGGAACAGTTCAAGGCTATTGCCAAGAAGTTTTCAGAACTGGCCGCTATCCATCTGGGCGAAATGAAAGATCTGGTAGCCACACCGTTGATGCACGACTCACCGGGTGAAATCGCCCAGCCTGAGGTAATGGATTGGAAAAAAGGAGAAATCGACCCCATACCCGGAAAAACGCTTCCCAATCTGGTTGTGGTCAATCGCGATTTTCCCAATACATACAAAATGATGACCGCACTTGGGCCCTTGGTGGATAAGGTCGGCATCGGGTCTAAGGGAGTGGCCTGGGCAAGTGATGAGGAGTATACGCTGCTTAAAGAAAAGCTCGGAACGGTTTCAGAAAAGGGTATCAGCCATGGAATGCCGTCTCTTGAGACCGGAAAACAGGTGGCTGAAACGATTTTGGCCCTTGCACCGGAGACGAATGGAGCGACCGCCGTCAAATCCTGGAAGAAGCTCGAAGAAAAAACCGGTCTGGCATTGACCCATTTGAGCCGTGAAAGAGAGGGTGAGAAATTCTCTTTTAGCGATATCAGCGTTCAACCGCGAAAGATTATCACATCACCCATCTGGAGCGGTATAGAATCCGAGGATAGGCGGTATTCGCCATTTGTCATCAACATCGAAGAAAAAGTTCCGTTTCGAACCTTAACCGGTAGAGCGCAATTCTATATAGACCACCAATGGATGCGGGATTTCGGGGAAAACCTTCCCCTCTTTCGTCCGCCTGTGGATATGCATGCCCTCGGTTCCACCGGGGTTCAGCGTGATGATCGAAAGGAACTGGTGCTCAACTATCTGACACCCCATTCCAAATGGTCCATTCACAGCACCTATTCGGATACACTGACCATGCTGACACTGTTTCGCGGCGGCGAGGCGATTTGGATCAACAATGACGATGCTGCGAAACTGGATGTAAAGGACAATGACTGGCTGGAATGCTTCAATGTAAACGGCGTGGTCATGGCCAAAGCGGTGGTCAGTCATCGCATTCCACCGGGCAAAGCATTCATGTATCATGCACAGGAACGGCTGATCAATACACCCGGGTCCGGGTTGTCAGGGCAACGGGGGGGAACCCACAACAGCGTTACTCGCATCATGGTCAAACCCACCCATATGATCGGCGGTTATGCACAGCTAAGCTACGGCTTTAATTATTACGGACCGGTCGGGTCCCAGCGGGACGAGATCATCGTTGTTCGCAAGGCAAAGGAGGTGGACTGGTATGAAGATTAAGGCCCAATATGCAATGGTTTTAAACCTGGATAAATGCCTCGGCTGTCACACATGCAGTATTCCGTGCAAAAATGTATGGACCAACCGAAAGGGCGCCGAATACATGTGGTTTAATAACGTGGAAAGCAAGCCTGGAATCGGCTATCCACGCAAGTGGGAGAATCAGAACATTCACCAAGGCGGATGGGAATTGAAAAACGGCCGGCTGTCTCTCAAAGCCGGTGGTCGCGCGCACAAATTACTCAACCTTTTCCATAATCCCGATTTGCCGACCATTGACGAATATTATGAACCCTGGACGTATGATTACGACAAATTGATATCCAGTCCGAAGAAAAAGCATCAACCCTCCATCCAGCCGAAGTCACAGATCACAGGAGAAAAACTCCGAATTAAGTGGGGTCCCAACTGGGAGGACGACTTGGCAGGCGTCTGTGAAACCGGCACTGAAGATGTCAATTTTACGAACCTGGATCATTCGATTTATCTGGCATTCAAAAAAGTCTTCTTGTTTTATCTTCCCCGTCTGTGCGAGCATTGCCTGAATCCTGCCTGTGTGGCCTCATGTCCGTCCGGAGCCCTTTATAAGCGTGAAGAAGACGGCATTGTCCTTGTGGATCAGGAAAGATGCCGCGGATGGCGGTACTGTGTATCCGGCTGTCCTTATAAAAAAGTCTACTTCAACTGGCATACCGGCCGATCTGAAAAATGTATTTTTTGTTATCCGCGCATCGAAGCGGGGATGCCCACTCTCTGTGCCCATACTTGTGTCGGAAGGATTCGGTATGTCGGTGTGGTGTTATACGATGTCGATAAAATTCAATGGGCAGCATCCGCCCAAAACGCTCAAGACGTATATCCTGCCCATCTGGACATACTGGCTGATCCCAAAGATCCCGAGGTGATAACCTCTGCTAAACAGCAGGGAATTCCAGAAAATTTTATCGAAGCAGCGAAACGCTCACCGATTTACAGGCTGGCCAAAACCTGGAGGCTGGCGCTCCCTTTGCATCCGGAATACAGAACCCTGCCCATGGTATGGTATATTCCGCCGCTGAGCCCGGTTGCCGAACATTCATCGTCAACGAACCTGGATACATTGATTGATTCGTTGCGAATACCCATCACCTATCTGGCGAATTTGCTGAGCGCCGGAGATGAAAAACCGATACGACTGGCGTTAAAACGTTTGGCAGCTGTCCGTCAGTACATGCGATCGGTTCGTGTTGAGGAATCCGTTGACTCTGAAGTGCTGGACAGCGTCGGATTAACCGTTGATGCGGCGCAGGCCATTTATCGCTTGCTGGCCATCGCCAAATATGATGAGCGCTTTGTTGTTCCAACCCTTAGCCGAACCGACGGGGAAGGACTTTACAAAGATCAGGGGTGTTGTGGTTTCGAGTAAATGCTATTCAAATTAAATCTAAAAATATAACTTAAGGACGGTGAAAAAATGAACGTTCAGATTAAACTGATCTCCTGTTTACTCCAATACCCTGATGAATCTTTACTGAAATGGCTGCCCGCACTCAGACAGGCTCTTAACGAGATAAAAAGTGTTAGCGCCCGCAATAGATACGACAAAATTTTATCCTATTTCGAACAAACTCCCTTAATTCAGCTTCAGGAGCAGTACACGGAAACATTTGATCTCAATCCTTCCAACTGTATGAATCTAACCTATCACCGCTGGGGAGACACCGAAAAAAGAGGGCCGGCATTGGCGCATCTGGAAGAAATCTATTTGAAGTCAGGTTTTGAGCGTATCAGCGGCGAACTGCCTGATTTTCTGCCGCTGATACTTGAGTTTATATCTGAACAACCTCATGTCGCAAATTCTAAAATCATTCCGATTTATGGAACGGTTGTTGAAACACTGGCTGAAAGACTTGGGCAGGCAGGGCATCCGTATGCGCTTTTGTTTGAACAACTGACAGACATTTTTGGTCTATCAGTATCAGATACTGTTGATAACTCTCAGGCGACCGCAATGAACTCTAACGAACTTTAAAGTTATGTTTTAATTAAGCTTTCGGCTCTATTCATTGAGATTTTTCGAAAACAACGGAGTAAATAAAAATGAACTTAACAAACATGCTGGCTTTTCTGGTTTTTCCCTATCTGGCACTGACAACATTCGTTGTCGGTCATGGCTATCGCTACATCGTGGACTCGTTCTTCTGGAACGCAAAATCGAGCGAATTTCTCGAAAAGAAAAATCTTTACCCCGGCATCACTCTTTTTCACTGGGGAATTCTGCTGACACTGTTTGGTCATGCCGGAGGGCTTTTAATCCCTCAGCGGCTTTTTGATTTGGTGGGTATTAACGGCCAGACGCATACGCAAATTGCTTATTGGGCGGGGCTCGTGGCCGGTGCGGCGGCCTTTGTCGGATCGATATGGCTGCTCTGGAGAAGGGTAACCGTAAAACGCATCCAGGTGACCACGACCCTCAACGACTATGTAACCATAACGGGTCTGGTTATTGTTACAGGTTTAGGATTGTATAACGTCGTGTTCGGCCATTTTTATGTTTTGGACACCATTGCACCTTGGATCAGAGGTATTGTGTTTTTTCAACCGAATCCGGAACTGATGTCGGGAGTGCCCCTAAGCTACAAGATTCATATTCTGAGCGCATTCACATTGCTGGGCTTTTCACCGTTCAGCCGTCTGGTTCATATTTGGAGTGCACCGTTTACATACCCGTTAAGGCGATACATTGTCTTTCGACGCAAAGTGGCTGATGCATCTGTCCCATATGGCGATTCAATATCTTAAACAATCAACCATTCCATAAAAAGGAGGTTGATATGAACGAAGAAGCTGTCTGTTACGCACAATCCAGTCGCGGCGCAGCCCTGTTCTGGACAACCCTGGCTTTTTTCGGAGGCTTTGCCGGCGTCTCTGCTTTCGGCCCCATTGTGAGTAAGCTAAAGGTTACGATGACAATGAGCCCATTTCTGGTGGGCTTGCTGGCCGCGAGTCCGGCGCTTACCGGTTCGCTCTTAAGGATTCCTTTCGGCGCGATGGTCGATCGGATGGGGGGAAAGAAACCGATCCTGATTTTGCTGGGATTGGCCGCCCTGGGGGTAACGGGTATCACAATGATGTTTTGGTTTTTCCCAGTTCCACTCCCCGCTCAGTATCCATTTTTCTTGCTGTTCGGAATCCTATGTGGTTGCGGTATCGCTGTGTTTTCTGTAGGCATACCTGCTGTGTCCTACTGGTATCCCCAAAAAACACAAGGGTCGGCATTGGCTATTTATGCGGGTTTGGGCAATCTGGCTCCCGGATTATTCGCTTTTATTTTGCCGTATATGGTCGTCTCGTTGGGATTAACCGTTTCCTATGTCTTCTGGCTCGGCATGCTCCTGGTCCTCGTCGTCCTCATTTACATATACATGAAAGACGCCCCCTATTTTCAATACCGTGAAATGGGTATCGAAATTGATCCAGATGCTCTATTGTTGGCCTGTGGTGAAGAACTGGTACCTTCCGGAACCGCCATGGAATCGATCAAAAAGGCTGGCTCAGACTGGCGCACATGGGTTTTAACATACTTCTATTTTGTTACGTTCGGTGGTTTTATTGCTTTAACGGTATGGCTTCCCACCTATTGGGTCGAATTGTTTGAAATGAATCTCGTGCGTGCCGGTTTGCTCACCGCTTTTTACTCGCTTTCCTCAAGTTTGCTGAGGGTCCTGGGCGGCTACGTTTCCGATCGAATGGGGGGTGAAAAAATTTGTCTCATATCCTTCCTGATTATCGGTATCGGTGCATCATTAATGTTTCTGGCATTGCAATCGGTAAGATTGGCATTCGCCGGAGAGATGATTCTTGCCTTGGGAATGGGTTTTGCCAATGCAGCAGTGTTTAAACTGGTTCCAAAATACAGTCCGGCAGCAGTGGGCGGTGCAGCCGGAATCGTCGGTGGCCTTGGTGCATTTGGTGGATTTGTCATACCGCTTTTGATGGGACTTTTTGTTAAAATAAACGGTCAATCCGGTTACGCTCAAGGGTTTTCGGTCTTTGTTGTAATGGCAGCGATAGCCCTGATTCTATTTGTGGTGTTAAACCGATATGCTCCGAAAGAAGCTGAGCATTAGAACTTGAAAAAATATCAAAAAATAAAAAAATACATATTATTTAACATTTAATTCATAATAAAGTAGGAGTCAAAATGGAGATAAAAAGAATCCTCTGGCCAACAGACTTTTCAGAAAATGCAGCCAAGGCTCTACCTTATGTTACATTGTTTTCTGAGAAGTTTCAGTGTGAGGTGCACGTTCTTTATGTGCTCAAAAAGTATGGTGAATGGGGGGCTGCTTATGGAGACTTCCGTGAATCCGATTATGAGAAAATGCAAGAATGGGAGCGAAAAACAGCAGAGGAACGGCTCAGTGAGATGTGTGAAAAGTTTTTAAATACCTGCCCATTATATATCAGACATATTTCTGTGGGTGATCCTGCAAAGGAAATTTTGAAGCTTATCGAAACGGAAAATGTAGATATTGTGATCATGGCCAGCCAAGGAAGCGAATCCCACTTTAATTTTGGAAGTGTCGCTGACAAAATAATAAAATCTACGACAGTCCCAGTTACCTTGATTCCAATTCATAAAAAAAGCTAACACTTATTGAGTTTATTCACTTTTTTGAGGTAACAGCGATTTCATTTTAAGTGGTCAACAGATTGAAATATAAATCATTCAGGTCCTATTATGCAAATTTAATTAAACGAAAACATCATTTTAGTATAGCTACAATAAAGGGCAATTTATTACCATCTATCAAATACAAAAGGAAGGTGAAACATGCAATCACGAGGACCACTGATGATCGAGCACCGCCTGATAGAACGAATGATAACCCTGATTAAGCAAAAACTTAATCGTATCGAAACAACAAATCAGATCGACCCACTGTTTATTGACACCGTCGTTGACTTCATCAGGATTTACGCTGATCGAACTCATCATGGGAAAGAGGAGGACATTCTCTTTAGGGAACTTTCAAACAAACAAATGATTGATCAGGACATACAAATCATGGATGAATTGGTTGACGAACATGTTCTTGGTCGAAAGACAGCGAAAGAATTGGTCGAAGCGAATGCTCAATATCGAATGGGTGAAAAATCAGCCTTGGCGGTAATTGTCTCCAAACTCAAAAAATTGGTGGATTTCTACCCAAAGCATATTGAAAAAGAGGATAAAATATTCTTTCCTGCCTATATGAAGTATCTTTCTGATGAAGAAGATCAACTGATGTTAAAAGAATTTTATGAGTTCGACCGGGAGATGATTCATGAAAAGTACAAACTTGTTCTGCAGAAATTGGAAGAATAGTAAACAAAAAACCGTTAAAGCTTCAAAATTATGTCGGCCAAATATAACCTTTAGCACGTCAGAAAATGCTACCCTCTGATATATAGTTGAACAAGTATAGCTGGTGATAACTGCAATGAAAAAAAGCTATCAACTGCTTGATTTTTAAGTGATAACATAATGCACTATCACTAAACTATAGTTGTCTCGATTCTTCCATCTGTATTTAAACATCCGAATTTGTGATATGGCCAAAAAGCGGAAAAAAGGTTAGCGGTGATATATAATGGTGATCACACGGATTTGATCTGCTTCATTTCTTGTGCTTACTCCTACATACATGCCGTCAGCTGATTCCGCGATCACTGAAATATACTTACAATCACAGGTATTAAATTTAAGTTGTGATATCGAATTTCAATAACCTTATTTCGTTGACAAATAATTTTTGTTATCAAAACATCTTTGATAAAATACACATTGTCGGTCATTGTAAACCAATTGTAAATTCCGGGTCCGGTGGAATATCGTAATTTTGGGCTTTTAGTTTTAACAACCCCCTTCAAAAGATGTTACTCTGAGAAAGGCTATATAGCCAAGTTTTTACCAATTTCCCTTGCTTTTTCGAGCACGTCTGTCTGATCCAAGATATCGTTTTTATCTCTTGTTCCAGTGGCCACAAGGGTGCCCTTAATGTCGTAGTGTAAAAACGAAAACAGTTTCTCAAGATATTCAAAGCAAGGTTTAAAAAATTTTTTTATCCGGGTTGCCCTGGGTGAAAACCGCACGTCCGGAACTGAGTGGGGGCTGTTGGGTAAACGACATTTCTACCATGGCTATTATCTGAAAATTATCAATCAAACAAAAGGTTGTTGCATTTCCTCGGTATTTATGTATAATTACCGAGTAATTGACACAGGAGCAGGTTGTGGATCGAAAACAGAAAATTATTGAGCTTGCCAGGCAAATGGGGCTCATCCGGCCTCGAGACGTGGAGGCAGCGGGGGTTCACCGCGAATACCTTCTAAGGCTGTATCGCAACGGAGAGTTGATACGGGTGGGACGGGGACTCTATTCCCTTCCGGATGGCCAAACCAGCGAGTCACTTTCATTAGCGGAAGTGGCCAAAAGAGTGCCGAACGCGGTGATCTGCCTGGTTTCAGCCCTGGGGTTTCACCACCTGACGACACAGATTGCTCATAGCGTGTGGATCGCTATCGAAAACAAAAAATGGGAGCCGACATTCGAGTATCCTCCCCTTGAGATCGTTCGCTTCAGCGGGTCGGCTTTCAGCTTCGGTGTCGAGGATTACGAAGTGGACCGTATCACGGTAAAGATCTATAGTCCGGCCAAAACCGTCGCCGACTGTTTCAAGTTCCGAAACAAAGTCGGTCTGGACGTCGCCTTGGAAGCGCTCCGGGAAACCTGGAGAAATCGGAGGGCCACTATGGATGAATTGTGGGAGGCCGCCAAAGTATGCCGGGTAGCAAATGTAATGCGCCCCTATCTGGAGGCCATCATATGAATCCGGACAAGAGGCGCAACATCGGCCACTCCGTTTTCCAACGGCTTTTGAACCATGCGAGAACCCGCAGAGAAGACTTCAATCTCCTGCTTTTCCGCTATGGCATTGAGCGCCTTCTGTATCGGCTCAGCGTCTCGCCCCATGCTGACAGGTTCATTCTCAAGGGAGCGAGTTTGTTCCTTGTCTGGAAAGGACAAAACTACAGGGTGACCAAGGATGCGGACCTGTTGGGTGTCGGACCTGCGGATGCCGAACATATCATTCGTATTTTCAAGGGCTTATGCAAATCAACGGCAGGAGATGATGATGGCGTCAAATTCAAAGTTGATACGGTGAGCGCGGTACCGATCCGTGAAGAACAAGCCTACGACGGCATCCGAGTGACGTTGGTGGGGGTACTCCATCAAGCCCGAATCCCCCTGCAAATCGACATTGGTTTCGGAGACGCGGTTACGCCGGAACCTGAACGGATTGAATTCCCGACCTTGCTTGACGATCCTCCGCCTCAGCTTCTCGCTTATCCACGGTACACAATGGTGGCTGAGAAATTCGAAACCATGGTGCGCCTGGGTATGGCGAACAGCCGGATGAAGGATTTCTATGATCTATGGCTGATGAGCCGGTTGTTTGAATTCAACGGTTCGACGCTTTTCGATGCCATCCGTAACACGTTCAGACGCCGCTTAACGGATCTGCCCGGTGGATTACCTAAGGCATTCACGGATGAATTCAGAAGAGACGCACAAAAGCAGACTCAGTGGCGAGCATTTGTCCGCAAATCAAAGCCGGTGGATGTATCTGGAGACTTTGATGCCGTTATAGACGAAGTTTCGGCGTTTTTGATGCCTGTCATTGAGGCAGCACGGGGTGAAAAGCCGTTTGGAAAGTTGTGGCCGCCAAATGGTCCGTGGGGACAGCTGATCATAGACTAACCGAAAGAAACGAATTTGACACACCATCAAAATGGACTCCCTTCGGCTCCGCTCAGGGTAAACTCACCTTGGCTCCCCCAAATATGCTCCTATGGAAATTGGAATTATCCTGAGGTTGAAACAAAATATTACTCTGAGAAAGGCTATACCACCAATTTTTTGCCTATTTCCCTTGCTTTTTCGAGCAAGTCTGTCTGATCTAAGATATCGTTTTTGTCTCTTGTTCCAGTGGCCACAAGGGTGCCCTTAACGTCGTAGTGCAAAAAGAAAAACAGTTTCTCAAGATATTCAAAGTAAGGTTTAAAAGAATTTTTATCCGGGTTGCCCTGGGTGAAAACCATAAATATACGTTTCTTTCCTTTTAAGCGAGTGGTAAAATCCGGTTTAATAAACGGGACGAGACGATCCATAAACAGCTTTGTTTGTCCGGATACTTGCCACATGTAGACAGGCGAGCCAATGATGATTGCATCTGAAGCCTGTATTTCCTCGTGCAGCAACTGCATATCATCCTTCGTAACACAGGTGCCGGTTTCCCTGCAGTTGAAACATCCCAAACAAAGAGAGATGTTCATTTCAGTCAGCTTATAAAACGCTGTTTGGGCCCCACTTTCCGAGGCGCTCTCAAGAATCGTTTTAACCAGTTTTTCAGTGTTTCCATTTTTCCTCGGACTTCCTTCTACACCCAATATCTTCATAGCGATCTTTTCCTCCTCTTAAATTTCGGTCATTCAATTACGATGTGAAAGCAGTCATTAATTTTATCATGGTGCAGACCGCCACTATCGGCAATAACTATTCGTCCTGAAGGTGTTTTTGGGACAATTGATAAAATACCCCCCTTTTTTGTTTTATTCTCTTTATTTTTTCACTGGCTTCCAGGGACTTCAGGTAGGTATTCACTTCCTTAACCTGCAACCCCAAAATTTCAGACAAGTCTTTTGAAGTGCACGGACGTCTGGCAATGGTTCCCAAAATAGCTGCCGCTGTGTCTTTGCGATAGGCGAAAAGCGCCTTGTGCTCGGGTGGATCCGCGACAATGGCGGCATTTTCCATCTGAAAGACATCCAAAACACGTTCAAGTTCTTCCCGGGTGGCGGTACGAAGCGTTGATATTGATCCGGGTCTGTCCAGTGTATTCAAGTGAACCTGGTCCGGTCTGATTTTTCCGATCACCCGTTTTAAGGCGGTTAACTCCGTTATTGTATCATTCATGCCGGGAACAATAAAGATTTCCAACCATATTTTTCCAGTATATTCTTGGCGGAACCGAATCAGCCCGTCAATGATTTTATCCACTTGCAAATGAGGAGAGGGACGATTTATTTTGTTAAATATCTTTTCGGTTGCAGCATCCAGCGAAGGGATGACCACCATCGCATTTTTAATATCTGATCGAACCTGTTTTTGGGAAAATAATGTGCTGTTGGTCAAAACCGCCACCGGAACATCAGGAACCCGATCTTTCAAAAAGCGGATAACATCGCCGATTCTTGAATGGAGTGTCGGTTCCCCGGAACCGGAAAAGGTGATGTAATCCGGTTGGGCATGATTCTCCAAATAATGGGTCAGCTCTTTTTTGACGGCTTTAAACGAAACATATTCTTTGCGTTCCAATGTCAAATGAGAGGTTTTGCCGCATTCGCAGTAGATGCAATTTAATGTGCAGGTCTTCATAGGGATCAAATCGATCCCCAGGGAAATTCCCAACCGTCGTGAAGGTACCGGGCCAAAAAGGATGTTGTATTGCATTTTTCCCTCAATAGTGCTGTTATATAAGTATAGGGTAAATCATACCTGAAGCTCCTTTGAAATCGATTTGTTTCAAAAAAACTAAACTTTTACGTTTATTTTGATACCTCAATCACGTAAAATGCTCAATGAGTTTGTGATATCGATAGAGATAAAAGAAGGGTAAAATGAACAACAGATTACCGGGAATTTTGGTGACAGGAGCCTCGGGTTTCATCGGGAGGCATTTTGTTATCGCCGTATCCGGGAAATTTCGCATCTTTTGTGTTGCCCGAAGAAGCCAAAAAGAGGCCGGTGTTCCGGAAAATGCTCAAACCCATTGGTTGCAGGCGGATATCACCCAGTGGAAAAATCTTCTGAGGGTCTTTGAGTATGTTCAAGAACACGGAGGGGCAGATTATGTCCTGCATCTGGCCGGTTATTATGACTTTACCTTGAATGAGAATCCTGTGTATGAGGAGACCAATGTTACCGGCACCCGATATCTCCTCGAGTTGTCAAAAATGCTGGGCGTAAAGCGGTTTATTTTTTCCAGTTCTTTGGCGGCATGCAAATTCCCTTCTGCCGGCAGGGCGCTCACCGAAAAAAGTCCTGTGGATGCGGATTTTCCCTATGCAAGAAGTAAACGACGGGCGGAAGCAATCATTGAAGATTATTCCGAGACGCTTCCATGCTCCATCGTTCGCTTGGCTGCCGTATTCAGTGACTGGTGCGAATATCCCATATTGTATATGCTGCTCAAATCCTGGCTTTCCAAAAAGACGCTTTTAGCGAGAGTGTTGGGGGGGCACGGTGAATCCGCCGTACCGTATATCCACATCAAGGATCTTATCAAGCTGTTCCTTAGAATTATAGACATTAGCGCAACACTGCCTCAACTGGCCGTATATATTGTCGGTTCGCAGGGGAGTATTTCTCATATCGATCTTTTTCGAACCGCCACACGCTATTATTACGGACATGATGTGAAACCAATTAAGATGCCCAAGACATTAGCGCGGCTGGGTTTGGTCATGCTATCGTTTTTTGGATGGCTGACCGGAAAGGAGACCCTTGAGAAACCCTGGATGGCGGAATATATTGACAAAAAACTGACCATAGATGCTTCTGTAACCTACAAGGCTTTAAACTGGAGCCCCACACCGCGGTATCATATCCTGCGACGCTTGTTGTTTATCACCGAAAAAATAATCACCCACCCGAAAAACTGGGAGTTCCGCAATGAACTGCTCTTAGAGCGGGTGGCTTACAGAAAAAGTACTGAAATCTATAATATTCTTGTTGAATTTCGCGAATCTTTGGTCAATCTGCTTGTAAAAGAGGTGATGAAACCGGAAAATGAAGAGCGGTTTCCAAATTACCGTAAAATGGATCAGGACCTGCTGAAATGGTACATTACACTGAACTATCAGCTCGTCTCGGCAACGGTAAGGAATCGGGATCGAGCGATGATACCCAACTATGCGCAGGTTATTGCCTACCGGCGCTTTATTGAAGGATTCACGGCCAAAGAAGTCAAAGATTTGATGTTTTTGACGGCAAAAACAATGGAAGAGTCGCTTCTTGAAAGGCCGGAATTAAAGGATTCGAAACAGCGGGTGGATGACTATATCATTTTGACCGCACAACTCGCCATCGATGAATTCGAAGATACCTATGAAATTCTTGAAACCTATCCGCCTGAGCAGGTGGCCGCAATCGATACCATAAAATCCGTTTCGGGCAGTCATGATCTCAAGCGGATTGTATTGCAGCTCGAAGATATCTGCAGTGATTCGTTGTCGCATCAATTGAGCGGTATATTTTAATGCCCTACGGCCAGTATCCCGCTGGCCGCGGCACCGAGAATAATGACCTCAAGTACCGCTATAATAGCATAAACTATGTCTTTATTTTTCAGCAGCGTCGGTATGATGGCGGCATAGCAGAAAATGGTAACACCTGCCAAGAGGGCAATACCGATGAAATTAATAAAATCTCCGTATTTGACCATACCCAGCCAGGCCCAACCGGCTTTAATTTCTGCATGGTGAAGATAGTCATTGACGTTGTAAGACCAGTACTCGGAAATTTTATCCAGCGGAATATAGGGATCTAAAATGCCGAAGGCATAAAGACCAAATGTAATAAAAAGAATGAGTAAACCAAGGTACATACCCTTTTCCAGTATTTTGGCATAAATAATCTGCTCCGGTGATGCTTTTAACAGATCTTGTGTTTTTTCTTCCATTTATTTTCTCCCGGCCAATAATTCCATGTTTTGCTTGAGTTTAAATTAAAATTAAAATCCAAGTCCTTTGGACAATGCTTTGATCCCGGCAAATGCCAAAATGCCAATGACCATCCACCGGATAAAGGTGGGCTTGGCAATTTTAAGTAGACGGACCCCCACAAAAGAGCCGAACATGATTCCTACCAGCGAGGGTACGACCATCATGGGTATAACACAGCCTTTATTCATGTATATCCATGCTGCGGAAGTATCTGTGATGGAAAGGAGGAATTTGCTGGTGGCCACACTGATTTTCAGCGGTGCTCCCATGAGCAGGTTGAGCACCGGAACATTGGCCCATCCGGCCCCAAGGCCGAACATGCCGGCCATGACTCCGATTAAAACGAACAGGGCCAGCCCTAAGGGTGTTCTGTGTACTTTCCAGTCGATAATCTCTCCGGTGCTGGCTTCCTGGTAAACACCGCAGATTCTAAGCGCTGATGATAAGCGGTCTGCTTGGGGAACATCCGGAAGTGTCGATTTTTTGGCGGTTAGCATTAGAATGCATATACCGAGGATGGTGGCGCCAAGGGCAATTTGAACGATGTTGGTGGGCAGTGCAAGTCCGATCATGGCCCCGACGATGGCGCAGGTGGAAGCGATAAGGGCCACGGGAATCGCCAGCCTTAAGCTGGCAAGGTTCATCTTGAGAAGCCCGGGACCGGCGGCAAGAGCACCCGAAAGGGCTACCAGAAGACCTGTGCCGCGAACAAAGTCCAAATGGAACGGGAAAAATCCGCTGATGATTGGCACATAGAGGACCCCGCCGCCGACACCGCCAAGCACGGCAAGAATTCCCATAATAAAAGTGACAAAAAACAAGACAATCGGCCAGAACCACCAGGCATGGTTGCCGGCGGCAGCTTCGACGGCAGCTTCAGCGGATGCTTCTGCAAAAACAGGTGAAACCAGTACCGCCAACGAAAACAGGCCAACAAACATCATCACACAAAGTTTACCATTTACCTGCATTTTTTCCTCCTGCATTAAGATGTTGCATTTTTTTCTTTGGAGTTAAAATCCGATGCGAAAGTGAATTTCATCATAATGGATATGCATGATAGAGAAGTCGAATTCATTAAAAAAATGCAAGCTATATTACATTTTGTCCAATGTCAATTAAAAATATTTGGAAATTGACATATAACTTGCTTAAAATACAATATTTTATCATTCATCATTGGGCACTATTGACGTAACGAAATATCACTATATTTACAGGAATTTATCCGATTTATCGTTACAATGTGCAACACTTTGTCAGGACATGAAGTGTATTTTTTTAGGCGTATATTTTTGTTTATTCGGATCAGGCGTTGAATGTTTGTTTACAAACTTTTTTGACTATGGTAAAGACATATTGAAACATTTTATTTTAGAAAAAAAATATGTGACTAAAACATATTGAAACAAGCAATCCAGACGATTCAATGGGACGCAGGACGTAAAATTGAAGGAAAAATTTAAAATGTTAGAATAACACATTTTGGATACATCTGCCATTGAAGACTTTACAACGCACACAAATTAAAGGCCTATTTGACGCCTCCATCGAATTGCCTTCTTTGATCGATGAAATTCCTTTGGGTATTGTGGTGCTTGATACCCAGCGGCGAATCGTGCTGATCAATCGTGCTTTTGAAGCCCTTAGCGGCTTTTCCATGGAAGATGCAAGAGGCATCTCCTGTTTTCATATCATGCGAAGCAAGCTGTGCATACAGAAATGCCCGCTTAAAAAGATGGATTCAAATTCCAAGTCCATTTCCGTTGAAAGCGACATGATCAACAAAGAACGGCAGTTGATTCCGGTGTTGATCCATCTGTCTCCGATTCGGGATGCTGAGGGTAACCTGGCCGGTTTTCTGGAAACCGTTGAAGACCTCCGTCCTTTTAAAGAAGTGGATTCCAAGACAACCCATGCCTATGCTTTTCGCCATCTTATCGGAAAAAGTCCTAAAATGACCCGAATTTTTCAAACGCTTCCCTTGCTTGCCCAAAGTGATTCGGCGATTTTGATTACCGGTGAAACCGGAACCGGCAAAGACGTGTTGGCAGAAGCCATCCACCAGGCCTCTGATCGAGCAAAAGGTCCCTTTGTCAAGGTCAATTGTGGTGCATTGCCCGAAACCTTGATGGAATCCGAGCTATTTGGTCACCGAAAAGGGGCGTTTACGGGTGCGGTGGAAAATAAACCCGGACGATTTCGTCTGGCCCACAACGGAAGCCTCTATCTTACAGAGATCGGGGATCTTCCCCTGCCACTACAGGTCAAGCTTTTAACGTTTCTGGATGATAAGGTGGTCTATCCTTTAGGAAGCGCCAAAGGGTTTCAGGCCGATGTCCGAATTATTGCCGCCACCCATCGCAACCTTGATCTCATGGTTAAAGAGAGAAAGTTTCGAGAAGATCTGATGTTTCGGTTGAACGTGGTGAGATTGCATCTTCCGCCGTTGAGGGAGCGGGGAGACGATATTCGACTTATTCTGGATCACTTTGTTAATATTTTTGCCACACGATTCAGAAAAGATATCAATGGATTGTCCAAGAAAGTTCTCAAGATTTTACTGGACTATCCTTTTCCCGGAAATGTAAGGGAACTCAGAAACATTATTGAATATGCCGTGAATATTTGTCCCAGAGGACAGATACAATTCACCCACCTTCCGGCCTATCTTTCCGAGGCGAAACACCATTATGACCGATCAACGCCGGAAGCCGGTGAAGCGTCCGAATGGACGGCATCATTTGTAACGTCCAACAGCGAACAAGGCGGCCAAAAGACGTGGGCGTCTTTAGAAAGAGATATGATTATAGAAGCACTGGTCAAAAGCAAGGGGCGGCGAAATAAAGCGGCCGATATGATGGGGTGGGGGCGAAGCACGTTATGGAGAAAAATGAAACAATACAAAATAGACGCCTGATAATTATGGACTTAGGTGAAACAATTTGATACTTAAATCTGACATGTCAAATTTAAGGGATTAACGCTTAGCAATGGAACAAAAAATTCTCATCACTTTATATGTCGATCAGGTGGCGCCACGCTTTGATTTGGCCACAGAGGTTTCTATTGTTTCAATGGCGAATGACGGCCGTCCCTTAGAAAAAAAGACCGTGGTCTTACCGCGGGCGTCGGCAGAACAGCTCTGTCATCTCATTCTTTTGGAAAAAATAGGAACGGTGGTGTGTGGCGGAATCGAAGATGAGTATTATCAATATCTTAAATGGAAGAACGTGAACGTTTTGGATTCCGTAATCGGTTCTTACAAAGATGTTATAAAACGACTGGAATTAGGAACGCTTCAATCCGGAGATATCATTCGATAATGGGTTGGTGGAGGGAAAATGGCGCTGAATCTTAAAAAATGGTTCCATATTAAAGAAAGTCTGCAAATGCTCACCGATGCAGATTCATCTTCAAGTCAATACCGACTCTTTCAGAGGAACATTAGGGTCTTGATGATTGTGCTGACCATTGTTCCTTTGTTTATGATGGCTTTAATCAACTACCATCAGTACCAGAGCAGCCTCAAACAAGAGATGATCGATCCAACCAAGTTGCTGGTCAACAAGACCAGACACTCCTTTGAATTCTTCCTTAACGAACGACAATCTTTGATAAAATCCATTTCTTATTTTTATTCTCTTGATGAATTAAGTGACGAAAAGAAATTGAATCACATTCTTTTTATACTCAAAAAGGAGTTCGTTGGATTTGTTGATCTCGGCCTTATAAACGGTTCTGACGGTGCACAGATACGCTATATCGGCCCGTATAACCTTCTTGGAAAAAATTATGCAAATCAGGATTGGTTTCAAGAAGTTACACTTAAAGGAACATATATCAGCAATGTATTTATGGGATACCGAAAATTTCCTCACATTGCCATCGCTGTTCAACGTCTTGAAGAGAACGGAAACTCCTGGATTCTTAGAACCACCATCGACACCACCATGTTCGACAATCTCATCGCAGCCATGGGGCTCGATGCGGAAAGCGATGCATTTATTCTTAACAAGGAGGGCATATTTCAGACCAATTCCCGTTTGTACGGAAAGGTCCTTGAACAGTGTCCTTTAAAGATTCCTGCGGGCGGGAATGCAACGTATGTCGATGAACGAAAGGACCCCAACGGGAACGATATTTTTTTGGCCTATACCCATTTAACGTATCCTGAATACACGCTGGTGATCGTAAAACCTAAGTCCACTATTTTCAAAACCTGGTATGCACTGAAAAGTGACCTTTTTCTTGTTTTTCTGGCCAGTTCCATACTGATTGTCATTGTGGTCTTCAGGTTGACAGGTATCATGGTAAATCGCATCAGAGAAGCAGATCACAATCGGGAGATCGCCTTTAGAGAATTACAGCACCATCACAAGCTTTCTTCCATCGGCAGGCTTGCCGCCGGTGTGGCTCATGAGATCAACAATCCTCTGGCCATTATCAACGAAAAAGCCGGTCTTATCAAAGATCTCATTCAATACGCCCCGGATTTTGCGCAAAAAGAAAAGTTTTCGACACTGGTGGGGTCTATTTTGCAGTCCGTGAACCGCTGTAGAACCATAACCCACCGTCTGCTGGGATTTGCAAAACGGATGGAGGTTGAGGTTGAAACCCTGGACCTTAACGAACTTATAGAGGAAGTTTTGGGATTTATGGAAAAAGAAGCCCTTTACCGGAATATCGATATCGGGCTGGAATTGGCAAAGGATCTGCCCAGGATCGATTCGGATCGGGGACAGCTCCAGCAGGTTTTTTTGAATATTTTGAATAATGCCATGGCTGCTGTGGAAGACGAGGGGCGGATTTTTATCGCCACCTGGGAAAAAGATGCAGATACTGTCGCTGCTTCCGTCCGGGACAACGGCTGCGGTATGTCGGAGGAAACATGCCGGCATATCTTCGAGCCTTTTTTTACCACCAAAAAAGAACACGGAACCGGCCTTGGGCTTTCCATTACCTACGGTATTGTCAAAAAGCTTGGCGGAGACATCGAGGTGGAGAGCAAAGAGCATAGAAGGAACCACTTTTAAGATTTTTCTGCCGAAAAAATCAAAATGATAAATGAGCCTGTTGATAAATGAGGATTTTTGTTTAAGATCCCCCGCTGGAAATAACGGGATAAAAAGGCATGCAAAAAAAATAACCACCCCGTTAAAGTACCGGGACAAGCAGGCATATGTTTGATATTCCGAGGATTATTTTTTGAGCATAACGCAGGGATTGGGCAAAAAGACCATTAATCAAGAGGCTCATAAATGGAGGCATAAAATGGACCGGATGAAAATTCTGCTTGTTGACGACGAAAAAGAATTTGTCTCGACTCTGGCCGAAAGACTGGAGTTGAGGAATATGAATGTTTCGATTGCCACGGACGGTGAGACGGCCCTGGGCTTTGTTGAAAACGATCCGCCTCAGGTCGTGGTATTGGATGTGATGATGCCGGGGTTGAGCGGATTGGAAGTCCTGGAGAAAATCAAAGCCATGGATTCCAGAATACAGGTGATTCTTCTCACCGGTCACGGCGCCACCAAAGACGGCATCCGGGGAATGCAGCTGGGCGCTTTTGACTACCTGATAAAGCCCATCGATATAGACGAGTTGGTTGAAAAGTTGAATGAGGCGATAAAAAGTATGGCTTAGAAAGCCTCTAAAAATCTGGGTAAAAAGGGGACGACATGAATCACTTAACACGCAAAGAGGTGGCTTTTTTCGGAAAAATAACGGCTGGCATCACCCACGAGATTAAAAACGTCTTGGCCATCATCCAGGAATCGTCGGGTTTAATGGAAGATATTCTTGGCGTCACTGAAGACGGCACTTTTCCCCACAAAGATAAGTTCATAACATCCTTGAATAGAATCAGCAGACAAATTCAACGCGGCATTGATGTCACTTCCCGCTTGAACCGGTTCGCCCA
The DNA here is from genome assembly GCA_963731025.1 of uncultured delta proteobacterium. Taxonomy (GTDB): domain Bacteria; phylum Desulfobacterota; class Desulfobacteria; order Desulfobacterales; family UBA11574; genus UBA11574. Next base: position 433,648 of record CAVSVL010000014.1, read on the forward strand.
CAGTCCCGATCACTGCCCCGCAAGCCTGGATCTTAACGACATAACGGAACAGATGGTTTTGCTGGCGTCCCGTTTTGCAAGGCTTAAAAACGTTGTTCTGGAATCGAGCCCCTCAGATCCGCCGCTGATCATTAAGTCAGATCCTGTATCTTTGGAAATGGCATTGTTTGAATCCATTGAAATCCTTCTTAATATAACAGGTTCCGGCGGCAAAATAACGCTTTCTCCACGGAAAATACAGGATACGTGCGTATTGGGTGTGGGATATGAAAATACCGTTCTTCCCGAAGAAGACTTTATGGCCAAAATATTTTCCACCGAACGCTGGGCATCATTGCAGGAGATCATGGCCCGTCTGGGTGGTACCGTCAAAGTGTTTGGTCTGGCCCCGGAAATTTTGCTGCACCTTCCCGAATCCATAGACGTTTAATAACGTTTCAAATCAATTCAATTCGTATGTTTCAAATTGGTTCAATATGAATCACACTTCTCTTTTATGCTCCCCCATATTCATTAAAACCAACTGATATAATTACATATAAAGATATTGGCACATTCCTTGCTGTATTAGAGGGCAACATTGATCGAATCCTCAAGACCATAAGGAGGGTGCCATGAAAAAGTGGATCAAAAAAATTGAAAGTGTCTTTGTCTCGGTTACTTTTGCAGAAATGGGTGAACACAACGATGCCAGGAATATCCTCGGGATAATGCCTTTGAATTTTAAGAAATTATGGGATGATGTATTTATTTCAGTCACTTTTGCCGAGGCTGGATAAACCGAACCTTAACCGACGATCAGGAACTGAAGACAGCTGCATTGAATCTCATTTTCTGGGAATGCCTTATGATGGAGTCATGGGAATTACGATTTTGATCATAGAACAAGACAGCATGTTGCAGGAACACCTTGTGCGATATTTGGAAAAGAATGATTGGCGGATATTCAATTCCAGGCAGCCAAGAGACATCAAGCGGATTTTAAAAAGACATCCTATTGATGTGGTGTTGCTGAACCTGAACGATCTTAAAAAAGAGGGAATGGCGTTGATCAAAATGATTAAAAAAAAGCGTCCTGCTGTTCAAGTGGTCACCATCACCAGCGGGGATCAGATATCTTTGTCAATAGAAGGTATGAAACTGGGCGTATTTGACGACTTTCTCATGCCTCTTGATTTGGATTCACTCATTTCCAGAATCCGCGAGGCCTGTCAGGCAAAGAAAGACGCTGAAGTCGTCAAACCTTCGCTGTTTCAGCGCTGTCAGGATTTAATGGTGGCAGCCAGTTTTGCTGAGGCAGGCGAAGCCGAAATGGCCAAAGAGTTGTTGTCAAAAGAACCTAAATGTAGAGAACCCAAAAAAAACGCACATAACGCAGAGGGAATGAAAGGAGATTCAAATGAAAGAGATGAAAGTATTACTGGTAGACGATGAAGAAGAATTCGTAAAAGCGCTTTCCGAGAGAATAAAAATGCGGGATGTGGAATCGGATGTGGCGCTTAGCGGGGAGCAGGCGCTTGAGACCATGAACGAGGAGCTTCCGGATGTCATGGTTTTAGACCTGAAAATGCCCGGCATGGATGGGATGGAAGTTTTAAGGCGTGCCAAAAAAGCGTATCCCGGTGTTCAGATCATTATGCTCACCGGACATGGGTCTGAAAAAGATGAACAAGAGGCCCGACGGCTGGGTGTTTTCGAGTATCTTCAGAAACCCGTTCCCATCGAAAAACTTATGAAAACCATCACCGAGGCCTACAAAACCAAATTTGAGGACACCATGAGTGCCGCTGCATTTGCCGAAGCCGGTGAATTCGATACCGCAAAAGAAATTCTTGACAGAGACAAGAAAAAATAACTGGCCTGAAGCAAATGAGAACTAAAAGGAGAAATTTATTGCGTTGAGCTTAGGGAGGAGAATGAATGGAACATCATCATACAGAAGCGGATAAATCAAAAAAACCAGGGCTGCTTTCAAACAAGATGCTCTGGCTTATTGTTGGAGCAGCCTGTTTTGTGATTATCGGGTTTATTATTCCAACACCTCAGAGTCTGATTGAGCTTGTTGAAAAACAGAAAATTGCGGAAAAACTCATCGAATGGCACGTTGCCCATGATGTTGCCCACGCGGCATGGAAGGCGAAGCTTGTTCTCGCCATGATTCCCATGGCCGTCATCTATTTTGCAACCGAGGCACTTCCCATCGGCCTGGTGGGCATCTTGATGCCGATGTTCGCTTATTTTTTCAAACTATTGCCCATGAAAATGATCGGACAGACCTTTGCCGGAGATGCACCGCTGTTTCTTTTGGGCGTTTTGGCCATGGGGGTGACGGTGATCGGCGTGGGACTGCACAAACGGCTTGCCACGTGGATACTCGGGTGGACCAAAGGCTTTGTGGTGCCCATTGTCGTCTTGTGTGTTTCCATGTCCGTTTTAGGATCCTTTATATCCGCCCATGCCATGGCGGCCTTTATGGCGCCGGTGATGGCAGCCGTTTACATGGGAGCGGTTTCGGCCAACAGCAATCAAGGCGTTATCGAGCATGATCCGCAACTGGCAAAGCTTTTGCTGTTTTCTCTTTGTTTTGCCTTGAATGTCGGTGGTGTGGGATCACCCGCAGCCGGCGGTCGAAACGTCATCATGATGGGATTCTGGTCCGATTACAATGTGCCCATGAGTTTCGGCCGGTGGATGATGTACGGTCTTCCGCTGACCCCGGTGCTGGGCCTGGCAGTGGCTGGATATATGTTATTTGTATTTAGAAAGGTCAAAACAAAAGATCTGACACCCGGTCTTTTGGCCATAAAGGAAGAGACTAAAAAGATGGGCCCCATGAGTTATGCCGAAAAAGTGGCGTTCGGTATGATGCTCCTGATACTGTTTCTCTGGATCGTCGGCGGGCATGATCTCGGCCTTGGGGGGCCGGCCTTGCTCGCCCTGGTCATACCGGTTGTGTTTAAAATTGCAGATTGGAGAAAGATTTTAGGCGGCATATCCTGGGACGCCTGGTTTATGTATTGCGGCGCCCTTACCCTTGGCGCTTTGTTAAAAGAGACGGGTGCGGCCCTGTGGCTGGCTCAGCTGTTTCTAGGCGGCTTGAATGCAATCGGTTGCGGGAAAGGTCTGGGGCTTTGGATCGGAATGAGTTCTTTTTCAGGTCTGATGACCAATTTTATGTCAGATGCAGGAACCACCGCGCTGTTAGGGCCGATTGCCGTCCCCATGGGTATTATGAGCGGCGTTCAGGGTGAGCCCTGGGCCATCGGACTTGCCACGGCCTTTGCCACGTCTTTTGCCCATTTTCTGATTGTGGGGACGCCAAACAATGCCATTGTTTACGGTCTTGGCGTTTATCCGGATACCGGTCAACGAATGATCAGTCCCATCGACTTTGTCAAATACGGGTTTATTCTCTGGGTCATTTGCCTTGTCATCACATGGGTATTGGGTTTTATGGTGCTATATAATGTGGTAGGATTCCCGGAAGGGATCACCGAAACGGCAAAGGCGGTCCTTATGACCAATGCGCATTAATTATCAAGATCAGGGGGTATTTATGAAAATAAGAATACTTTTAGTGGATGATGAAAAAGAATTTGTCGAGACGCTGGCCGAGCGCCTCAGGACCAGAGGCTTTCATGTTACGGAAGCCTATGGCGGCGACGAGGCTTTGGAAACGTTGCAAGAATATAATTTTGATGTGACCATTTTGGACGTTCAGATGCCGGGGATGGATGGCATCGAGGCATTAAGGGCGATAAAGAAACTGAAACCGTTGACGGAAGTTTTGATGCTGACGGGCCACGGAACCATTGAAACCGCCATAGAAGGCATGAAAATCGGTGCTTTTGATTTCCTGCTAAAGCCATGCAAAATGGACCTCTTGCTGGAGAAGATCAACGGGGCATACGAGCGGAAATCAGATCATGAAGAACGGATTCGAAAAGCGATGGTGGACAAACTGTCAACATCGCCCATGAGCGTTTTTGAAAAATGATCCGGAACTGTTTAAAAAAGATATAACAACAGCAAGTTATGCTTGTTTTAGGAGGGAAATAACATGATGAAACCATTGGTTTTGTTGGTGGATGACGAGGCCCCCTTTGTGGAAACCATGACAAAACGTCTTTCAAAAAGGGATCTTAAAATTATAACCGCCTTTAGCGGCGAAGAAGCCCTTGAACTACTAGATAAAAATCGAAATACAGATGTTGTTATCCTGGATATCAAGATGCCGGGAATGAACGGTATTGAAACACTGGAAAAGATCAGAAAGCAGTTCCCGTTGATGGAAGTCATCATGCTCACCGGTCATGCTACCGTGGAGTCTGCCATTGAGGGGATGCAATTGGGAGCTTTTGATTACTTGATGAAGCCGTGTGAAATAGAACAGCTCATGGCCAAGGTGCAAGAGGCTGCCAAGAAAAAAAGAGACCACGAAGAGAAAATCAGAGAAGCCCGGGTTCGGGAAGCACTTTCGGCCCATGGTTTGGAATAAGACGCAAACCGAAAAATGTCATCATAATTTTGTTGCTGTGCATCCCCTGTTTTGCTAATGCGAAACAGGGGATGTAAAAGATATCTCTCTTTAGTGATGATTTTCAACGATCTTAGACGTTGCGAATTTAAAAAAATGTTGAAAAAGATAAGTCTGCGATCAAGGATATTAATCAATATAACCGCTCTGGTCCTCATTACGATCATGGGCGCGTTGGTGATGGTTGGGTATACCTACCGGATGGAAGGACTTTTGACCCGGATCATCGACAAGTACATGGGGGGACTCCAGACGGCCCAAGCCCTGGAAAATGCCCTGGTCAACCAGAAGGGATTTGCTTCCTACTATCTATTGGATGGAGATCCGAATTGGCTCATACAGATGGTGGAATACCGCCATATCTTTGAAGATACACTTGAGAAAACACAGCGCCTTGCTACAACGGTAGAGGAAAAAAGGGTTCTGGACCTTATAGAGTCGGAATATGCAAAGTACATTGCTAATAAAGATCAGGTCGTCGATTATTATAAGTCCGGAGATCGCGAAAAAGGTATAAAACTCCACGAAAAAGTTCGGGACAGTTTTTTCGAAATCCTTAAGCTTTGCGAAAACGGCAAGCAGCTTTTCAGAGATAAGGCTCAAAAAGCTAAAATAGAGAGCTTGAATCAGGCCAAAAATCTCAGAATTATTGCTGGATCGGCTGTACTGATGATTCTTTTTTTGGGTATCATACTGACGTTCTTTTTGCTGCATGATATTCTTGATCCGATCCGAAGGTTGGCTTCGGAAACGGATCGTCATAGAGGCACGCGAAAATCGGGAGATGAGGTAAAAGTGCTCAGCCAGAGTGTTTATGACCTGAGAAAAGAATACGATCAAACCCAAGTTGAACTTGAAAAAAGCCGGGAACACCTGTTGCAGTCGGAAAAACTGGCACTGGTGGGAAAATTGGCGGCCGGTACGTCGCACAGTATTCGAAATCCCTTAACTTCAGTCAAGATGCGCCTATTTTCCCTGAGCAGAAGCCTGGATCTTGACAGTAATCAGAAAGAAGACTTTGATGTCATTTCAAAAGAAATCAGCCATATCGATACCATTGTACAAAATTTTCTCGAGTTCTCGAGGCCGCCCAGGCTGAAGTTTCAGTTAGTTTCACCTTCGGATGTTGTGGATCAGGCCATCCAGCTTTTACAGCACCGTTTGGAGTCTTACGAAGTTTTTATCAAGATTCAAAGAAAAGAACCTCTTCCGTTGGTTCAGTTGGATTCCGAACAATTAAAGGAAGTCCTTATCAATGTCATCATCAATGCATGTGAGGCCATGGGGCAGGGCGGTTCGATTGTCATACACGAAGAAACCGTTATTGAGCGGGGAAAATTTAGATCGGCTGTGATTCGGATAAGCGATAACGGGCCGGGTATTCCGGATGCCGTACAATCGCAGATTATGGAACCTTTTTTCACGACCAAGGAAGAAGGTACAGGGCTCGGATTGAGCATCGCCAGCCGGATTATTCAAGAGCACGGCGGAAGACTGGATATCCAATCAAAGGAAGGGAAAGGATCGACGTTTATCATCACACTGCCGATGGAGGAATCAGACCGTGAGCACCATACTGATCATTGACGATGACGACCAACTCCGAAAAAGTTTCAATAAACTTTTAATTGAAGAGGGCTATAATTCTAAATGTGCGGCTTCCGGCGAAGCAGGTTTTAAAATCATCCAGGAAGAGGTCCCGGACCTGGTGATCCTTGACATGCGCTTGCCGGGGATGAATGGATTCGAAACTTTTAAGGCCATCCATGAAATGGAACCCAAACTTCCGGTGATCATTATGACCGCCTTTGGCACTACGGAAACCGCCATCGAAGCCACCAAGATGGGGGCATTCGACTATATTCTTAAACCTTTTGATATCCCTGAGATACTGATGGTGATCAAACAGGCTTTGGAAGCCAGCCGGTTTATGCGCTCTCCGGTAGATATGGACCCTATACCGGAAAAAAGCTATCGCGATGCCATTATCGGGCGAAGCAGAGCCATGCAGGAGGTTTATAAGACCATCGGCCGTGTATCCGAGACAGAAGCAACGGTCCTGATCCGCGGAGAATCGGGAACCGGCAAGGAGTTGGTGGCCCGGGCCGTTTACCAATACAGCGCAAGGGGCGACAGACCTTTTTTGGTCATCAACTGCGTGGCCATTCCTGAAACCCTTTTAGAAAGTGAGTTGTTTGGATATGAAAAAGGCGCCTTTACCGGCGCCACCCATCGCCGGATCGGCAAGATCGAGCAGGCAAGCGGTGGAACCGTATTTTTGGATGAAATCGGAGATATGCCGTTGAGCATCCAGGCCAAAATCTTACGCCTGCTTCAGGAAAAGAGTATCGAACGGCTTGGGGGCAGGAGTACCATCCCCGTGAATGTGAGAATTATCGCCGCTACCAATCGTGACCTTGAATCGGCTATCGTTAAAGGCCGGTTTCGGGAAGACCTCTACTACCGTCTCAAAGTGGTCTCCATCTTTTTGCCGCCCCTAAAGGACCGGCTCGAAGACATCCCGGCACTGACAGACTTTTTCCTGGCCCGATATTCACAAGAAGCGAAAGTTGAAAATCCGGGAATCACCAAAAAAGCCAAAGTTTTTCTTGCAAAGAGTCTTTGGAAGGGCAATGTGCGCGAACTGGGCAACACCCTTCAAAAGGCCTTAATTTTCAACCGTGGATCGGCCATATGTAAAGAGGATATCTTGCAGGCGATCCAAGGGAATACTGCTCGCAATTCAATAAATTACGAAAAAGATGAACAGGCCATGCGTCAATGGGCACGCAAAATGTTGACGTCGCCATCGGTTGAAAAACGCTTTGACGACTGCATGGACCGGTTTGCCAATATCATTATCAGCGAGACGCTCAATTTTACCGACGGGAATCGATCACAAGCGGCAAAACTCCTTGGCCTTTCCAGACCTACCTTGCATTCCAAGATCGAAAAATTCGGTCTTGAGTTCAAGACGTCCGTAAAAGAAGACGCATCGTAGTTTTTGCTTTTACATTATGCACAGCAGAATAACCTCCAGATATCCGAGACCTTGAAAAAGTTTCTTTTTGGTGCATCCGCATTAAATTACATGGGGGTTAGAGGGATATATAATATCACCAAAGAGATGGTTGAAGATGAGAAGTATTTTGATAAACTGTTTGCGAGATGGTATGAAAACCAAAAGAAATAAATCAATTGACACCCCGACGATTTCAAGCCTATATTTATTCCGAATAATAGCTAATTCAAATTCTTTTTACATCCTGTAAAAAATTTCGACACCAATTCATTCTTATTTGCAATGAAAAGCCTATAGCTTGCTTCCGAATGTAATGACTTATCAAGGTATTATTTAATCTTATCTACAATATGCGTTATTGGCATGTCTTTTGCCATTCCATTTTATAAAGTTGCGCATTTAAAAATGCCTAAACAGAGGATGAAAAGATAAAATCAGGGAAATCATAAAAATTTTTAACTGGAAACCTTCTCTGATTTTAAATAACAGAAAGGAGGATATGATGACAACGCTTATTATCATTTTCGGTTTTTTCATTTATTTAATCCTTTATCTAACATACGGGAAGAAACTTGAGCGGGATGTGGTGAAGGCCTCAAATGATCAACCGACACCGTCCCATCGCCTTTATGACGGTGTCGATTACATTTCGGCACGAAAGGAGGTTCTTTTAGGGCATCACTTTGCCTCCATTGCCGGTGCGGCCCCTATCATCGGACCGGCACTGGCGATCTGCTGGGGATGGGCGCCGGCGCTCCTCTGGGTCTGGTTCGGTAACATTTTTATCGGCGCTGTCCATGACTATCTGTCGTTGATGGCATCGGTCCGCTATGATGGGAAATCGGTGCAATTCGTTGCCACCGATCTTATCGGCAAGCGAACGGGGTATGCGTTTTACTGGATCGTTTTTTTCCTGCTGATTCTTGTGGTCGCCGCCTTTGCAGCCATTATCGGCGGAATGTTCGTAAGAACGCCGGCCATTGCATCGGCTTATGCCTGGAAGATCTTTGCCGCCCTGATCCTTGGCGTGCTGATTTACCGGGTGAAGATGAACTTCGGCCTTGCAACGATCATCGGTATTGCCATGCTTGGCTTTGCTATCTGGCTCGGCGTCGAGACACCCATTGCGGCGTCCTATATGACCTGGATGTGGGTCTTCTTTTTCTACATCTTCATCGTATCTGCGATTCCCGTAAATATCCTGCTCCAGCCCAGGGATTATCTGAACTCCTGGTTGCTCTATGCCGGACTTGTGCTGGGATTCTTGGCGGCCATGTTTGCATTCAAAGGTTTCGAGGTTCCTGCATTTGCCGGCTTTTCCCCGGTGCTGCTGGGTGGTAAGCCGACACCTTTCTGGCCGGCGATTCCCCTCGTCATTGCCTGCGGTTCGTTGTCCGGATTCCACTCACTGGTGGCTTCGGGAACCTCTTCAAAACAGCTTGACAAGGAAAGCGATGGCCTTATGATCGGTTACGGCGCCATGTTTCTGGAAGGATTCCTCTCGACGATTGTCATTGTCGCCATTGCCGGTTTCGGTTATTCGGCCCTCAAGACGGCTGCTGCGGCAAAAGCCGTGGAATTCACCCTCAACGCCTCCAACTGGGGAGCAACCTTCACAGGCGTCTCTGGAAAATTGGGCCTTTCCAAGGCCAACCTCTTTGTCCAGTCTTACTCTGACATGGTGAGCGCTACATGGCTTTCCTTTATTCCTGCTCAATATGTCAAAGTGCTTGCCGGGATGTGGGTCGCGTCTTTTGCCATGACCACGTTGGACACGACGAATCGTTTGGCCAGATATTGCCTGGCGGAAATGGCCGCACCGTTGAAAGAAAGCACCGCAGGATTATACAATGTCCTGACCAACCGTTGGGTGGCTTCGATTATTCCCGCAGCCATCGGTATCTATCTTGCCGCCAGCGGCAACTGGCTCATTATCTGGGGATCTTTCGGCGCTGCAAATCAGTTGATTGCCTCCATCGCACTTATGACCGGTGCGGCTTATGTGGCGAAAAAACTGAAATCCGGATTTGCCAATGCTGCGGTGATTCCTGCCTTGTTACTCTGGGTCACCGTGACAGCGGGTCTCCTCTGGTTCATCTTGATAGTCCAACCTGGTTCGATTGCTGCAAAACCTGTTCCCGGTTGGACAATAATGGTGATTCTGATCGTGTTGTTCCTTCTGAACTTCTTATTTATATTCGACTTTATTAAATCAAAGTCCTATAAGAAGGCGGAATAAAAGGTTTGAATCTTCCATGTTAGACAGTAGGCCGGTGTACGGTGTCGGGTATGCCGTGCACCGGTTATCTGATGTTAACAGTGAAAATGTAACTCTATCTGAAGCTCTTTTAACATCGATTTGTTTCAAAAACCTAAACAGTTACGAATGAAAATTTATGGAACGAATTATGATTTCATCAATGGTTCAAAAGATTCGTCGCATTTTCGCCGATTTTGACGCAACGCATCGAGAGAAGGCCACAGCACTCACTGTAATGGAGATGGAGGAGCTGGAAAATATTTTTGCGCTCCTTCTTTTAGGTTCTTTTGCCGGTTTTCCATCTCCGCCGACTTTTTTGGCCGTAGAATTGCTACCTTATATGGAACGTGAATTGCAGATCCTTTGCAAGCGGGCAAAAGACTGCAACGACATGCTGGCTGAAATGTGTGGTACTATTGGGATAGATTAGATGAAAATTCTGTTTTTTACCGGGAAAGGGGGGGTGGGTAAATCGACCATGTCCGCAGCTTCGGCGTGGCAATTGTCCCGAAAGTATCGGGTTCTCATTGTATCACTGGACCCTGCCCACAATCTCGGCGATGTTTTCGGCGTCGTTCTCAACCATAAAAAACAGCGGTTCACCGATTCCCTGTATCTCAAAGAAGTGAATCTGAAGAAACTGTGCCGGGAATATCTCCAGCGGGAAATCAGGGTGTTTACCGATTCCTACCGCTATCTTCAAACCATTAACCTGGATAGCTATTTCTCGGTTTTGAAATATTCACCGGGAATTGAAGAATACGCTCTGCTGACCAGTATCGAAGAAACCATCAGGTCCGAAAGAGACTTCGATTACATTGTCTTTGATACGCCGCCTACAGGGTTGACCCTCAGGTTCCTTGCACTTCCGTGGATAACCATGACATGGATCGACCGGCTCATGCAGATTCGAAGAGATATCCTGGACAAACGACATACCATATATCGAATCCGCGGTATTCTCGATGACAAGGAAACCATCTTAAGCTACGATGAAAATGACGATGATATTCTAAAGCGTCTTAAAACACTCAAAGAAAATTATCAGACCCTATCCTCAGTCATTCAAGGCAAAGACTGCGGCATCGTTCTCGTCTACAATCCTGACACCCTATCGCTGAAAGAGTCGAAGCGGCTTATCGACGGTCTTTATGAGCTGAAACTTCCGCTGCGACTGTTGATCAACAATAAAATTCAAAAGAAGTATACGGCCATGGCCGATCACGTGGATTCGGTGATTCAGTCTTTTGCACCAACAATTCCCATCCAGCGTGTAGCCTTCACGGAGCGTCTTCTTGACGGGCAAAACAGCACCTTATACGATATTGAGGAAACCATTCTATCTCCGTTTGAAATGAAATAAAGGACAAAAATGGAAAACTATGCAGACATTCTCTACCAACCGATATTTTTTCTTTTTATCGGGTTCAGCTTTCTGCTGACCCTCGGGTATTTCTGGGGACGTCGTTCAAACAGAAGAATCTGCCAATCCGCCTTCAACGATCTTGTAGACGTCGTCAAGCCTGATGATCAAACGTTTACGAACATAGGTGGTGCAATCGGATTTCACGCGAATTTGTTCGTTAAGAAAAAGGGAACACCTTTCTCCCGTGTAGACGCAACCATAACGCTGTTGCCCAGACATTCCTGGCTTTATCTGCCCATTTCAAAACTGATACGAAAATATGATCGCCTTTTCATCACCCTTTACCTGAAGAAACCGCCTTCAGAAGAGGCGCATTTGATTGAAATCAAATACAGCAAATTCATGGGGTCGAAGATCGAGAACGCTCACCTTATGCATCATGAAACCGTCAAATGGGAAAATTTCGATTTTCACCTTTACTACAACAGCCGGGAGATGCTCGAGAAAATACAAGCCTTTATTAAAAAAAATCCGGCTCCGGGGACCATCAGACACATCGCTCTTGTTCCCGAACAGAAAAAAGGATTTATCTTCATGATTCCAAAGCTCGATCAGGTCGCACGCGATTTCGCTCGGATCTATCACTGGCTGCCTTCGGTCTTAAAAGAATAAACCCTAACGTTGCATAAACAACACGGCAAAAGTGGGATCAACGATGCGAGTTTTAAACAAAAATCAAAGGAACACTCCCCTTTTTGATTCCCAACCCGCAGTGAATTCAAAGGATGGGGTCTATTTGATGCCATGTCGTTTATGCAACGATAGGGTAAACTTCCGAAAAAGGAAAGTCTATGGAATCTTTTGGAGACACCTCAACGCTTTCCGTACTGATCGTCATCGTGGCCGTCAGTGCTTTTATCGTCTTTTCCTTTCACTCCGGCAAACGAAAAAACAAAGAGATTTGCACCACTACCTTTAACGAACTCATAAAGGTTTTTAAACCCGACGACCAGACCTTCACCAATATCGGAGGTGTTGTCGGACATCACGGCACTTTCTCTTTCAAAGAGCGAGGTCCGGTTTCCCGAATCGATGTTACGTTAACTCTGCTTCCGCGGCAGGCGCCCCTGTATATGCCCATCTCAAAGTTTTTTATGAGAAATGACAGGCTCTTTATTTCTGTTTACATGAGGTATCCTCCGCCAGGCGAAGGTCACATCATCGAAAAGGGTTATACCGGATTTCGAGGACCTGAGATCACCAACATTTCACGGCTTCATCAGGGGCAATTCCAGTGGGGTAATTTGGCATTCTCCCTTTATTACGAACAAGACCGCATGATTGACCGCTTCAAAGAGCTTATTGAGTCCTTGCCGAATCCCGGGCCGATCAGGCACATTGCTATTGTTCCTGATCAACGAAAAGGATATATTTTTATGGGTCTTCAACAAGAACCCATTGAAATTTATCTGACTGCGGTTTATGGCTGGTTATTTCGTGTTTTCGAACCATATGAGTAGAGCTTTATCTCTATAATTAACCCAATGAATTTACGGGATGAAGGTGGAAGATGAGGTCGATCAGGATCGGGAAGGAACGTCATTCTACCGTTGTACCGAACCAGTTGGGGACATTTGGCGGCGTATTTACGCCTTCGATCCTGACGATCCTGGGTGTCATTATCTTCATGAGGGCTGGTTTCGTCATCGGTCAGGCCGGTATTTTTCAGGCGTTTCTGATTCTTTTTCTGGCAAGCAGCATTACCGCATTGACGTCCCTGTCCATATCGGCGATTTCCACTAACACACCCGTTGCCGGTGGCGGCGCTTACTTTCTCATCTCTCGAGCCTTGGGTCCGTCGTTTGGCGGTTCCATAGGATTGGCTTTATTTAGCGCCCAGGCGATCTCTGTGCCTTTTTATATTATGGGTTTTACAGAGGCTTTGATCCGAACCTTTCCTGCAACAGCCGTTCACTTTCGAACGATTGCTTTGATTACAGCTACCATTCTGTTTTGCATTGCTTATGTCGGAGCAAAATGGGCCATAAAAACACAGTATGTGATTATGACCATTCTGGGATTTTCGATTTTTGTATTTATGGCCGGAGCGGCAATACATTTCCGGCAGATTATTTTCATGCAGAACTGGTCTTCCAATTATACCGGCCCATCCATGTCTTTTTGGAAGATATTTGCCATCTATTTTCCAGCGGTTACAGGTATTATGGCGGGGGTAAATATGTCGGGAGATCTGAAAAATCCGGGACGTTCTATTCCCCTGGGTACTGTGGTAGCTGTCATCGTAGGTTTTTTAGTGTATGGAATTCAGATTCTGTTGTGCGGAGGTGCGCAAACCCGTGATCAACTACTCACTTCTTCTTTTGAGACCCTTTGCAATCAGGCGATTTTTGGCACAAATTTTCTGGTGGTAGCGGGTGTCTTTGCCGCAACACTTTCCAGCGCCATCGGTTCCTTCTTAGGTGCTCCCCGGGTTCTCCAGGCTGTTGCGAAAGACCGTTTGATTCCGTCGATACGATTATTTGCGCGCGGATCGGCCAGAGGAGACGAACCTCATCGGGCGTTGTGGTTTACACTGTCGATTACCATGGGAATCATTTTTTGGGCAGGGACGGACTCCCAGGGTATCGCATTTAACATTCTTGCCGCTGTTGTGACAATGTTTTTTCTTTACACTTACGGAATGATCAATCTGGCGGCCTTTGTTGAATCGTTTGCCGGAAATCCGTCATTTCGCCCCCGATTCAAATATTATCATTGGATACCTGCAATGTGTGGCGCAATGGGTTGTGCCGCCACCGCCCTGTTGATCAATCCCTGGGCGGCTGCAACGGCCGGCGCAATCCTTTTAATTTTTTATATCTTTTTGCATCGAAGTGTCCTTCAGATTCGTTTTGGGGACGCCCGGTGGGGGTTTGTCTATTCAAGGCTCAGGGAAAATTTGTTGCGCCTTTCAGTTTTGCCGAAGCATCCAAAGAACTGGAGGCCGACGGTACTTGTGCTTTCAGGAAATCCGGAAACGCGCTTTACAATGGTGAGGTTTTCATTGTGGATCGGTGAGAATCGAGGCCTGGTCATTCTTGCACGGATTCTGGTAGGAGATTTAAGAAGTATCGTCAACCGCAGACAAGCAGCCATCAACCAGCTTGACCGTTTCCTTCGTGATAACCATTTTCATGCCCTCCCCACCGTCGTTGTTGCTCAAAGCCTTGATGAAGGGCTGACGGTTCTTCTTCAAGGCCATCCCATCAGTCCGCTGCAACCCAATATCGTTTTAATGGGCTGGTCGTCTGATCCTAAACGCTGTTACGCCTTTGTCCGACACATGAATTCGGTTGAGATTCTTGGTATGAACCTTGTTGTCTTAAAAGACAGAGGCCTCCCCTTGGGAATCGCGAATCGTCGAATTGATATATGGTGGCGTGGCAGAAAAAATGGTTCATTGATGCTGCTTTTATCGTATTTGCTGACGTTGAACTGGGAGTGGTCGAATGCAGAAGTACGAATATTTCGTCTGATTCAGGATAAAGCGGGCTTTCAGCCGGCCACAAAAGCTCTAAAACAATTGATTGATGCCGCTCGTGTTGATGCTAAGGCGGAGATTGTCGTTTCAAAAGCACCGTTTCATGAGGTTCTTAAATCACACTCAAAAGATGCATCAGTCGTGTTTCTGGGGTTCAATGTGCCGGGAAAAAACGAAGCGCGAGAGTTCCAAGAACGCTACGAAGAACATATTTCCGACCTGCCGACCACGCTCATGGTTTGTTCTTCGGGCAAAGCCGATTTGTTTGCATAAAGAAAGTTCAATCGCCTTATCAACTCAATTTGTCTTGTGATTTGGTTTTAAACTTTTTTACATTTTGTAAAAAATTCTGACATCTACTTATTCTTCCAGTGCAGGTAGAATTCCACTAAGCTCAATAAAATAGTGTAACATAATAAAGGGTTAATTAATACGACTTCTCAAACGCGTCCATGGCACAGGATTTGCGTTTTATTAAAAACATGCGATCATAAAATCACCTTGTATGATCCGAACGGGGCCTTTATAGCCTGAAAGAAGGCTTTTCTTAAAATTGACCGTTGCGTTGTATTCCGCGAAGGAGGCGAATATTTATAAAACAATTTTAGTACCGTTGGATGGGTCAAAAAGGGCGGAACGGATATTAAAACATGTTGAAGCGTTGGCCCACTGCTTCAATGCCCAGGTTATTTTTTTGCAAGTTGTTACTGCTCCCAACCTTGTGGGATATAACGAGTGTGCAATTTTGCTTTATCATCACAACCTGGAGCAACTGGCGAAGCAGGCAGGATCTTACTTAAATTCCCTGAAGGGAGAATTTCGCGAGAAGGGCATTGAGGCCAAAACCTGCGTTGTCGGTGGTCCGATTGTCGAGCAGATTATTGCCTGCGCTCTAAAAGGAGATGCCGATCTCGTCGCAATGACCAGTCACGGAAGAACCGGCTTGGCCCGGGCTTTTTATGGGAGTGTAACTGCCGGTGTGTTGAATCTAATAGATCGGCCATTGCTAATTATCCGGGCATGTGGTGATAATTAAGCAGAAAAATTGAATTATTAATTTTGTAACCACAGGAGATAGATATGTATAAGACCATATTGGTTCCCTTGGACGGCTCGAAACGGGCTGAATCCATATTGTCCCATGTGGAGACCCTTGCACGAAATTTCAAAAGCAAAGTGATTTTCTTTGTTGCTATAGAACCGGTGTTGATGTTGGAATATAATGAGATAATCGGTATGTCGGAATTTATGGAAAAAAACGATTATCTGAAAGAGAAAACATCGGCGTATCTTGATTCTTTTGAAAAAAAGTTTTCCAAAAAGGGTATCGAGGTTAAGACGCTTATCGACCATGGTCCGGCGGTGCAGGCGATTGTCAATGCCGCCAAACGCGAAAACGCAGATCTTGTGGCGATGGCCAGTCACGGCCGCACCGGTCTGGCCAGGACATTTTATGGAAGCATTGCAGCAGGTGTGCTGCAACGTATCGATCGTCCTCTGCTCCTCATTCGTTCTCGAGGTGACGAATGAGGCTTATGCGGATATCGATTCCATCATTTAAATAACCCTGTTTCGGCGTTTCGAACCGCAACTTTGGATAAAATTCAGTGGGAATCCGATTTATCTTTTGTCCCATGTCAATCAGGTGCGTTTGGATGGTTTTAAATAGGTTCTTATCTATGAAGAATATTATCCATCGTATTGGGAGAAATCCCCACCTAGGGGATTTTCCCAGAGAAAATGAAGCGCCTCACCTATGGACAAAACCCTTTAAAACAAGAGAAAATAATCAATGGATCAACTCAAAGTAGAAAATTGGCAGGTATTGGGGGGTAAAATGGAAAAGATTTATTATGTTGATGATATTCAACCCGACCGTATGAATTTTGCCAACGAATTGTCTGGATTCGATCATGATGTTGCAAGTGTGAACCGGTCACTGTTGCTTGAATTGATGGATAACAACACATTGAAAAGTCCTGAGAAACGAGCACACAAACGATATCGAGTCGATAAAGACGCATTTGCTTTGATCAGGCCTGCCGTCACCGAGCAACTAAACGTTGCAAATAAAAGTATGGCAGAGATCGCTTGTTCCGTATACCGATCGAAACCGGTCAGGTTCGGCAGAATCGATAACATAAGTATGGGTGGGCTTTCGTTTCGTTATATTAGCGGCGAGGAGCAATCCGACCAATCGCTGGTGCTGGACATATTGGTGGCTGATTCCGGATTTTACCTTGAAAATTTGACGTTTAAAAACATTGCCGATATTGATATTGATGATGATTTTGGAATTAATTCTTTTAAAATTCGGTTGAATCGGGTTCAGTTTGAGGGACTGGAAGCTGCTAGAGTGTTGAAATTGAGACGTTTTGTCGAAAATTACGGTGTCTCCGGGGTGTAGAAATATATCGCTTTTAAATTTAAGATAACCCAAAGGTTGGAAAGTATTTAATCGCTTACCCGACAATACTTTTTTAAAATCCTCTAAATTCTTCAATATAATTTTTGTATACAGGAAAATAAATGGAAACAAAACAAAAGAAAAAAGAGACAGCGTTTTATCTTAAGGATAAACCCCAACGGCCAACGACATCCGAGAAATATCAATTTCATGCTCTAAATGGAACGAATTTTATCATTCGTCGAAGAAGTGGCCAACATGATAAGCGAATTTATTGTTCGAAAAAAGCTGCTGCGTCGTTAAAAATCGGAGAGTTGTAGCATTCAAAAGGTTAAATAACCCGAAAATCGTTTCTTTGCAGTCACAGCAGATTCGATTTATGAAAAAGGTGAGAGGTTGAAAATCACGCATTCTCACTTTTTTTATTGCATTACATGACGAACAATTTTGAAATCAATTTTAAGGTAGACGATACTGTTCGAATTTGTTAGGAAATTTTATCGATCTCGAAATATGAGTGTGCTGAAAAATGCGTTTTTTTATTCCCTGGGCAAATCTCATGTTTAGACCCTGACTTGGATAAACCTGAACCCAAAAAATATCTTATCACGAGAGCACGAAATTTTAAAAACACGAAAAAAGAATTCAATGTTAGATTTGAAAAAATGGGCCCCTTTTTTCGCATTTTTGATTTTTGGAAGCATTGCGGTATTGCTGTGGCAAAATCAAAACAGACACGAACGAGACCTTGTCCTTCGGCATACAGAAACTTCTTCGGAACAGATACGGATTCGTATCGAAGGCCTGATGAATGCTCGTATGGCTTCTCTTGAATTAATGGCTGAAAGATGGGTTGAACGGGTTCCGCCGGATTTCAGCAAGACGCGTTTTCTTGATTTTGCCAAGATGTTTTATTCCCATTACCCTGGTTTTATGGGAATCAACTGGATTGATCCCACGGGGGTCGTTCGATGGGTTTTCCCGGCAAACAGCAATGAACGTATCATCGATACGCCCATCTTTAAACCTCAGAATTTCCGGGTCCAAAAAAGATTTCATATACTTCACATAAACCAAAGTATTGTAACCCCTTGTATGGAGCTAATTCAGGGAGGACTCGGGTACAATACATTCTTGCCGCTGACCTATTCCGGAAAGATTCAAGGTTATTTGAACGGCGTATTCCAGGTTAAACGAATTGTGGATATTTGCTTGGCCAAGGACATCTTAAAGGACTTTTGGGTTCGTCTGTACGAGGCGGATCAACTGATTTACACGAATGAACAACAGAGCGACGGACATCCGGAAAAGAATGGGTTGCGAATACTTCGAGAGATTCGATTTCCCGGTAAAATCTGGAAGCTGGATCTTTCTCCAAAGGCAAGGGTCTATCCATCGGGGATGGTCTGGAAGGTTTCTGTTCTCATTTTTGGACTTGTCATCTCAGCAACCCTTTCATTGCTTCTTCATCTCCTTCTTGAGCGAATGCAAATGTACCGGGAAGCCAGAGATCAGGCGCTTCAGGAAATCAGGGAAAGGAAACGCACGGAAAAGGCACTCATAGAAAATGAAAAAAAGTTAGAAGCCGCGCTTGCTGAACTTGCTGACAAAAACATAGAGCTTGAAACCTTCGTATATACGGTTTCCCACGACCTAAAGACGCCGATTGTGACCATCGAGGGGTTTATCGGCGCACTTCGCGAAGACTTTGGGGAACTGATCGATGAAAAAGCTGAAAAATATCTTAATTACATGAGCGATGCTTCCCGAAGGATGGAAATTTTAATCAATGACTTGCTGTATCTTTCCCGCATCGGGCGGTTGCCGGAGAGAAAGATCGAGTTTTCCTTTGACGATCTTATGAAAAAAGTTCTTAAAACGCTCCAACCCTACATCGATGAAAAGGGTTTTACATTAAACGTTGAAAAAGGTCTTCCCCTGATTTATGGTGAAATGGAACGATTGAGCCAGGTAATAGAAAACCTGTTGTCCAATGCCGTTAAATACATTGGCAAGGAAAATCCTGCGCCACGGATTGATGTGGGGGCAATAGAACAGGGCGGCCAAAAGGTGTTTTTTGTCCGGGATAACGGCATTGGCATCGATAAACATTATTATCAAAAAATATTCGAGATTTTTCAGCGGCTGCCGGCCGGAAAAAAAATCGGAGAAGGGACGGGTGTTGGGCTGACCATCGTCAAGCGAATTATCGAACATCATGGCGGCAAAATCTGGCTGGAATCCGAGTTGGGGAAAGGGACCACATTTTTCTTCACTTTAAAAGGCAAGGAGACCTGAACACATGGATTACGAACCTATGGATATATTACTTGTGGAGGATGAGGCGGCGCATGCGGAACTTACCAAACGCGCGATTCGAAAGGCCGGAAACGCAAATCGGGTCCACGTTGTTATTGATGGGGAAGAAGCATTTGATTTTCTTTACAACCGCGGGAAGTATGAGGATAAAAATAAATATCCCATGCCGGGCTTGATTTTGTTGGACATTAAGCTTCCCGGCGTTGATGGCGTAGAGGTCTTAAAGAAAATCAAGGAAGACCCTAAACTAAAACAAATTCCGGTGATTATGCTGACCACATCGGAACGGGAAGAGGATATTGTCCGATCCTATGAACATTATGCCAACAGCTATCTGACCAAACCTGTAGGGTTCAAGGAGTTTGAGGAAAAGATCATGCAAATTGATTTTTACTGGATGATTTTGAATAAACCCCCCATCCTTTAGGAATAAACTTGTTTTATATTCCGGAAGGAAAATTCGAGGAGTTTTGACAGTGGAACCACTGACGATCGTAATCATTGAAGACGAGGAGGCCCATTTCAGCTTGATGAAGCGGGCCATCGCCAATGAGTTCCCGCATGCCTCGGTATATCATTTCAAGGAAGCAAATCTATGCCTTGAACAGCTTGACAGCATCATACCCACCATCATCATAACAGATTACCTTCTGCCGGGTATGAACGGTATCGAGTTTTTGGAGGCCTTAAGTCAAAAAAACAAGGACATCCCGGTGATTATGATCACAGGTCAGGGAGACGAGAATGTCGCCGTTCGCGCCATGAAGTTGGGGGCCGTAGATTATTTGGTCAAATCCGGGGATTTTTTTACCCTGCTGCCCACAGTAATAGAGAAAGTGGTTCGCAAAAACAGACTCGAACAATCCCTTCTCAAATCCGAAAAACGATTTCAAGATATGGCTGAAAATACATCGGATTGGATTTGGGAGATGAACTCGCAAGGAAAGTACATCTATTCAAACCCTGTTGTAAAAGACATCATCGGCTATTCCTATGATGAGGTAATTGGCAGGTATTTCTACGATTTTTTCTCTTCAGAAAATAAAGAGCTCTTAAAAGTGCGGATCTTTGAACTGATGGCGAAATTGAAACCCATCGAGTCATTTGATAATATTATGCTTCGAAAGGACGGAGTTGAAGTCATTATGGAGACAAGCGGGATTCCGTGTTTGGACAAAAGGGGGAACATTTTTTGCTACCGTGGTATCAGTAGAGATATTAGTGAACGAAAACGCAACGAATCTCGTATTCAACAACTATCTCAACAATTATTAAAAGCACAAGAAACCGAACGTCAGATGATTTCCTGTGAGCTTCACGACCGGGTAGCACAAGATCTTTCAGCGTCAAAAATTGAGTGTGACATGCTTTTTAAGAAAGAGCCTGCATTAGACACCCCGGCAAAAGCAAAACTTTTGGAAATCTCAAAGCGTCTCCAAGGAAGCATCAATGCCATCCGTGATCTTTCTTATGATTTGCAACCCCCGACCCTGGCTGAAATGGGCCTTTTGAAAGCGCTTGAAATATATTGTGAAGAATTTTCCAGCCAATTCGGAAGGAAGGTTGACTTTCAATCGGCGGGTTTAAATTTATGTAAACTGGACGCTGATAGCGAAATCCATCTTTACCGCTTGGTTCAAGAAGGTCTAAACAATATCCGCAAACATGCCGATTCCGAAAAGGCCGTCGTCAGGCTTTTGGGCGTATTCCCGAATATTATTCTTCGCATAGAAGACACCGGAAAAGGTTTTGATGTCAAGGCACGGGAACTTGCATTGGGTAATGAAAAACGGATGGGACTTCGCAGCATGAAAGAAAGGGTCAATATGCTTGGGGGGCAAATGACCATTCAATCGAATCCGATGCAAGGCACTAAAATTTACATAAAAATACCTTTTCAGGAGCAGAATCGTGAGGCAAAAGAAGCGTATATTAATCATTGACGACCATCCCCTCTTTCGGGAAGGTCTTAAGACGATCATCGGACACGACCCCAAGTATGAAATCGTCGGGGAAGCAGGCACCGGGAGTCAAGGGCTTCAAATGGTCAGAGAATTCAAGCCTGATCTGGTCTTGTTGGATGTGGGGTTGCCGGATGTAAAAGGACTTGTTTTGATCGGTGATATCTTAAGATGTTCCTCCAAAATCCGTGTCATGGTTGTCAGCATGCATTCTAAAGTGGATTATATCGTAAAAGCATTTCAGTCTGGCGCCATGGGTTATCTGATAAAGGAATCGGCTGCGGATTTGCTTTTACAGGGAATTGAGTTTGTGTTAAAGGGACATTATTTTATGGACACGTCTGTTTCCCATCAGGTGGTCAAAAAACTTATCGGTTTGCCGGAAAAAGAGGTGGCCATTTCGGGTACCGGCTATGACTTGCTGACCGCACGGGAACAGGAAATCATGGGCCTTTTGGCCGAAGGGCTTTCCACAACCCAGGTTGCAGATAAACTTTTCATCAGTCCCAAAACGGTTGAGAACCACCGTCACAGCATCATGAAAAAGCTCGATCTGCACAGCACGATCGAGCTGGCTCGTTTTGCTGCAAAGCTGGGTCTCATCGACATCGATTTGTGGAAAGAATAACCTCTCAGCAATCTCCACTCCAAATTGTGCGTCTCGAATCAATTGGAGTCCTATCAGATCGTCAGAAATTATCCTCCGTTGTATGGGAGAAATTCCCGGTTAGGAAATTTACCCAGAATAAATGAAGCCCTGCCCCTATGGACAAAAACAACAAAGTAGATAATAAATAACCCATCAATCTATTTAAGCTGATTTTCTCTTTTCATATCCTCTTTAGAACGGAAGATTGTTGTAAATGTCGGTAGATGTATATGACGGACAATTTGGACAATAACTCAAAAGGCCATTTCCCGGATTTAAAGAACCTTATTAGAAGCATCCAGCACATCGAGGGAAACCCGGAGTGTTTTGGTAAATCAGACGGGAACTGTGACCGGGAAAACTGCCTGTGGCGCGAATACTGCCTGAAAAAAACATAAACATAAAAAGATCAAAGGCTAATCGGTCAGTTCTTTAAAATAAATCGATTTCAAACAAGCTTCTGGTCAGAAGCATGTAGCCACTTATTTTCGTTCCATTGAGGTGGTGTATTTAAGGAGGCATAAGATGTCAAAAGTCAGATCAAAACAAAAAATTAAACGTAGACGATGGACGTTTACATTGGAAGCAGCCGGGGCCAAAGAGGTCTTCTTGATGGGAGATTTC
This sequence comes from uncultured delta proteobacterium, assembly GCA_963731025.1. GTDB lineage: Bacteria > Desulfobacterota > Desulfobacteria > Desulfobacterales > UBA11574 > UBA11574. The sequence continues at coordinate 456,334 of CAVSVL010000014.1, forward strand.
AACAACTGGAGCCCCAAAAAGCATCCCATGCAAAGGGATGAAAATGGGATGTGGAACAAGGTCGTGATGCTTTCCCCCGGCAGCCATGAATACAAGTTTCTGGTGGATGGTCAATGGAGAGAAGACCCCCGGAACGACCAAACCTGCCCAAACTGTTTCGGGACTCAAAATAATCTTCTTAACTTAACTGCACCATAAAAAGGTTCTTCTATTATGGAGGTTAACAATGGCATCAAATTTCCAAATGTATTCTTATAAAACCCGAGATAGTTTTCATCTAAAATTGGAGGGCGATTTTGATGGGAATTCCGCCTACGAATTGCTCGAGATTCTAAAAATGTATGGTAGTGGTTTTTATCAGATCTTTATTGACACGAATGATCTTAAAACCATCTATCCATTTGGCAGGGAAGTCTTTCAAAAAAAACTCGGTATGTTTAAACAGAAATTAAACAACCTCGTTTTTATTGGGGAAAATGGACATAAAATTGTTCTAAATTAGGATTAAGAGATTATGATCAATCCTCCAACCAATCCCCGAGTCTTGATGGTGACCCCTGAGGTTACCTATCTCCCACATGGCATGGGTCAAAATTCCGATGGCTTGAATGCCAAAGCAGGGGGACTTGCAGATGTGTCGGCAGCATTGATCAGTGCATTGTACCATCAAGGTGTCGATGTCCATATTGCCCTTCCGGACTATCGATCCATATTCAACGGCAATTTGTCTTCATTTGCTCAAAAAGAGTTTAGTAAAATAAGAAACAGCGTTCCGGAAGAAAGAATTCATCTGGCTCAAGACCGGGCTTTTTTCTATCTGAATCATATCTATTCCGGTAATGAGTTTGAAAATGTTAAAATATCACTGGCCTTCCAGCGAGAGGTGATCAACAATATTGTTCCCAAAGTTCAGCCGGATTTAATCCATTGCAATGACTGGATGACCGCCCTGATTCCGGCCATGGCCAGACAATTGGGTATTCCCTGCCTGTTTACCGTGCACAATATTCATACGGTTAAAAGCACCCTTTCTGAAATCGAGGACAGGGGTATCGACAGTGCTTTGTTCTGGCAGAATCTTTATTTTGAGAATTACCCTACTACTTATGAACAGACAAGGGATGCTGTTCCTGTAGATTTTCTTGCCAGCGGTGTTTTTTCAGCCCACTTTGTAAATACCGTAAGTCCGAAATTTTTGAAAGAGATGGTCGAAGGACGACACGGTTTTGTGAAAGACTGCATGCAGCAGGAGCTGGTTAACAAAAGTAATGCAGGATGCGCTCTTGGGATTCTAAATGCTCCTGACCCATCTTATCACCCATCCGTTGATAAGGCTCAGCCCTGCATGTATTCAGCAACCAACCACGTTTCGGAAAAAAAGACCAATAAACGAATATTTCAAAAAAATTTGGGTTTGATTCAGGACACACAAGCTCCCATCTTTTTTTGGCCTTCCCGTCTGGACCCGGTTCAAAAGGGATGCCAGTTGCTGGCTGATATACTTTATGACGTCATTGCCCGTTATTGGAAACAGAATCTTGAGATTGTTTTTGTAGCAGACGGGGAATTTCAAAGGCATTTTAAAGACATTGTTAGATACCACAATTTATTTGATCGTGTGGCGATATGCGGCTTCAATGACCGTTTGGCCCGTCTGGCTTATGGGGCGTCGGATTTTGTGTTAATGCCTTCAAGTTTTGAACCCTGCGGTCTTCCGCAGATGATCGGGTCCATCTACGGTACCCTTCCGGTGGCTCACGATACCGGGGGCATTCACGATACGGTCACACATTTGGATGTGTCTAAAGATACAGGAAACGGGTTTTTGTTCAAAACATTCGATTCCGGCGGTCTGTCCTGGGCCATTGAACAGGCTATGCAGTTTTATATGATGTCCCCAGGCATCAAAAAACGGCAGATCCGTCGAATAATGACAGAAAGTGCCGCTGCATTTAATCATCAGGTCACCGCCCAACAATACATCGATATTTATGAAAAGATGCTCCAGCGACCCCTCGTATACCGGCAGAGTATCGATTCTTCTGATATCTATAAAATTTCAAGTCAAAAAGGTTATCATAAACCAAACAAAAAAGATTCGACAGCTGACAGCATTCCATTAGAACGTCCGGACGGACAGAACGTTATCCGTTTTCCGAAAAGAAAAGGGGATGTTGAAGAACAGCAACCAAAAACACATCGGGTAAATGAATAGCTTGCCCGGGAAAAATAGTCAGTGATCAGGGGGTTTTAAACCGGAGTCTATTACCTTTATCAGTTCCTTATATTCAATTGCCATGTAGTCTTTGAGATTGTTAATGGAATAATTTATCAATTTCTTGAGACCCGCCAGTGATCGGGCGGGTTTTTGAGCAAAGCACCGCGCCGTATCTATTGCGGCTTTTTCAAGTTCTTCCCGGGGGACGACCCTGTCTACAATACCCAGTTTCATGGCTTCAACCGCGGTGATATCCGTGTCACACAACAGGATTTCCAGAGCCTTGCTCCGACCTAAACGCCTGGAGAGAAAAAAAGCGCCGCCACCGATAGGTACCAATCCCAGTTTGTAAAAAGGATTCTGAAAAACCGTGTTGTCAGCGACAATTCTATAGTCACAGGCAAGGCTGACGTTTAAAAATAACGATATTACTTTCCCGCTGTTCGCATGCACCACGATTTTATTGAGTTCTACGATTCTCAAAATGATTTGAGTAAAAACATTGTGCAATCTGTGAACATCCTTGTCATACAATCTCGAGGATAAGGCCCGATGATAAAAATCAAAATATTCTTCACTTCCTTTACATTCCGGAGAACTCATAAAAACGACGACTTTGATAGAATCTGTTATTGAAACCTGGTTAAGATAATCTATCACCTTATCTCTTTCACTTAAATCAGTTGCGCGAAAAAGAAGATTTTCTTTTAAGCGGAGTATGACGATCTCATCGAGCCTTTCTGCTGTAAAGAATTCACATTCTTTTTCCAGAGCGACTTTTTTTGCCATTTTATAACCGCCTTTCAACCGGTGGTGTATTGCCGAAAATTATATATTCATTTTGTAAGAAGACATCAGAGAACGCTAACTTAAAAACAGCAAGAACCGTACCAATCAAACACCCTTTTATCCGTTGTCGACGTTAAACGTATATGAGTTGTTGGTAATTTTTTAAAAGCTTTTATAATTCAGATATATATTTATACTTCCCTCTTTTTTAAACAGCACTAAAAATTCCTTATATAACAGCGTTGCCTTCATCAGAATACTATTCATAAGATCCTATATTAGATCAACAGCGTATTTTGCTTTTACAATTTGTAAAAAATACTGACATCAATTTTTTTTTCCCATAGAGAAACATCAATGAAGTCTTAAAAATACTCGGATTTATCAAAGAGTTATTTGCAGCACTTTCAAAACCGTTCCTTGGCACACCTTTTGCGATGTTATTGACCGAGGTGTTTAAAATAAGACCAAATTATGCTGGTTCCTAATTGAATAAAAAGACCAAGGGGGTGCTATATGAAGGTGATGAGAAAGGTGTACGACATGCTCATGTACGGAGCATATATCCATGCAAAATGGGAATATGAATCCAGCATGTCAATCCTTAAAAACAAAAAGAAATTGCTTTTCCTGCTTATTTTGTGTGTTGTCCTGCTCTGCATGGGAGCAGTTCTGGTCTATGCAAAGGATGCCCTGATACTCGGAGGGAAAAAGGCATATGCTCCTCCCATCGGTTTTGCAGCGGGTGCCTTCGTTGTGGCGATTCTCGTGGGTTTTGCCGCAGGATTAATGACGGGTGCCATCGGCGTCGGTGGTGGTGTTGTCATCACTCCGGCCTTGATGAGCGTGGGAATCAGAGGGATCGTCGTGGTCGGTACCGATCTTTTACACATGTTTGCCAAGGGAATTATGGGAACCGCTGTGCACAAGAAACTGGGAAACGTGAACTATAGGCTCGCAATCTCATTTGTCGCCGGCTCTTTTATCGGTGTCACTTGCGGCGGATATATAAACAGAACCGTTTACAACATAAATCCGGTGTTAAGCGATGCTTTCATCAGCATTATTTACGTTGCGTTGCTTGGGTTTCTCGGTTTCTATGCCATTCACGATTACTTTAAGTTAAGAAAACTAGGGAATGCAGCACATGAAGAACATGAAAAAAAGGTGGAAGTATCAAGGGTGTCTCGGAAACTGCAATCGCTTAAAATTCCCCCAATGATAAAATTCGATGAAGACCTGGTACCCGGTGGGAGAAAGATATCTTTCATCTTAGTCACCATCGTTGGTTTTTTTGTAGGCACATTTGCCGCAATAATGGGCGTCGGCGGAGGGTTTCTAACATTTCCCTCCTTTGTTTATTTGCTTGGAATATCTTCTTTCACGACAGTTGGGACAGATATCTTCCAAATCGTCTTCACTACGGGTTACGCCTCCATCGCCCAATATGCGATATATGGATTCATATTCGTTTCATTGGCAATGGGCCTCCTATTGGGGTCGCTCGTTGGCGTTCAATTCGGAGCGCTCACAACCAAAGTCGTGAAAGGAATGCACATCAGGGCATTTTACGGCCTTGTCATGCTCGCGGGCTTTATGAACAGGCTCCTTGCTCTGCCACCCAAGCTCTCAGATTTAGGGATCATCCACATTTCCAAATCTCTTGGCGGTGGCCTGAAACTGGCCGGAGTCGTAATATTATACGGAATCATCACCTACTTTGCGCTGTGGGTTTTTTACCGCTTTTTAACTAACATTAAAACTTTTAGGCAGGAAACTCTGAGAAAGGAGGGATAGGAAATGGCACTCGTTGTGAATAAAAAGGAATTTACACTGGGAGCGGTACTTGCAGTCACTTTCTTTGTCCTCTTATTTATAATGCATACCACCACTGTAATCAGCATCAAGGGAAAATCCCTGGTGCATTACACAGATGAGATGTTTGTATCCGTATCCAAAGGTTCGGTTTATTTTATTCCTGAGCTGGTGAAAATATCAGATAAATATACTGGAAAACCTCTCGATGTCAAAATAAAGAAAAACGAAAAAGCAGCGCTGCTTTTTGAAAAGGCGAACGCAACAGTTGAGCTGAAAAATGGCGACCTGAAGATAGAAGGAGATTTGGGTGAGATACTCAAAAGCGTCCTTGAAGATGCAGACGCCGTCTTTAAAGGTGAGGACAAAAGGGTATACGACAGATATGGATATACCGGGAAGGAGGTTATACGCCAGTGGTGGCTGTCTCTCAAAGAGATAGAAGGCGTATACAAGAAAGCCAAAAAATTTGATGAAATAAAATCGATAGAAACGATAAGAATCAAGGCCCTCGAGCCGGCATTTAACTTTTACGGGGTAGAAGAAACATCAGCCTCTCATCATGCCTTAGGCATAAGTGGTATTATTGCATTTTATGTAATTTATACGGTGTGGTGGGGATACGCCATATACTTTCTTTCCGAGGGTGTTGGTCTGCTGATGAAAAAATCCAAGGAAAAAAAGGAAGCGTAAGTTTTTTTGAAATTAAAATCAGTCCCCATCAATAGCTGATTTTGTTTAACATTTATGTAACTGACTTATCAAAGGAGCCTGTCATGTATAATAAAATATTGGTCCCTCTGGACGGTTCGAAACGAGCAGAAGCCATTTTACCCCATGCAGAAGAAATGGCGAATCGATACGGTGCTGAAATAATTTTTCTTCGTGTTGAGGAATTGTATGTCATGCTTGAGTGGGATGAGGTCGTAGATCTGGAAAAATGTCGCGAAAAATTCGATACACGAAAGAAAGCCTCGGAATCTTATCTGGACCAACTCAAAACAGAATTCAGTGATAAGGGTATTCAAGCAGATGCACGCATCGTTGATGGCCCGGTGGTGAAATCGATATTAACCGCTGCCGAAGAAATGGATGTGGATATCATTGTAATGGCCAGTCACGGTCTTAGCGGTTTGCCCCGAACTTTTTATGGCAGTGTTACCGCAGGTGTATTGCAAAAAATCGACCGTCCATTGCTGATCATCAGAACCCGAAGAGTCGAGTAGGAGATGTTGTCCCTGACTTTTGAATTCGAGACATCATGGATTCGACTTTTAACAAACTCACCATTGTTTTTTCTTTGAATTGTCAAGCGGAGTTATAAATACAGATGAGGACAATTGGTCTCGTGGCGGTTGTGACGATTTTTCTGCTCTTTTTTTTCCCCCTTGCCGATGGGGTCGCCGGTGAACCAGGGGGAAACGGCCTCAACACCGGCATGGATTTTTTGTGGATCGCCATTATTATCCTGGCAGCCAAGTTATCAAATCTGGTAGAACGATTCGGGCAGCCTGCAGTTTTAGGTGAACTCTTGGTCGGGATTATATTGGGCAACATGGTTTTGGCTGGTTTCAATTTTTTTGAACCGATCCGGCAAGATGTCGTTATCCGGTTTTTGGCTGAAATCGGTGTTGTTATTTTACTCTTCCAGGTTGGCCTTGAATCAAATATCCGAAAAATGCTGCAAGTGGGTTCTCAGGCCTTTCTCGTTGCCATTGTCGGGGTTATTGCACCGTTTCTTCTGGGTACCGTTGTCGTCGGACCGCTTCTTTTGCCCGAGCTTTCTTTCAATGCGCATCTTTTTGTGGGAGCGATTCTAACGGCCACTTCGGTGGGTATTACGGCACGGGTCTTCCATGATCTGGGTCAACTGAAAACCCCTGAGGCTCAAATCATCCTGGGTGCGGCTGTCATTGACGACGTAATAGGTTTGGCGATTCTGGCTGTTGTTAAAGCCATGGCGGAGTCCGGCAGGGTCAGTCTCATTGACATTGGCTGGATTACCGCCAAGGCGGTTCTTTTTTTAGGTGGTGCCATATTTTTAGGACAGCTTTTTGCGCCAAGATTGGGACGGCTTTTTTCAAAAATAAACCCGGGAATCGGTATGAAACTTATTTTGGCAATAAGCTTTGGTTTGATTTTTGCTTATTTTGCGGAATTGATCGGCCTGGCTGCCATTGTCGGTGCCTTTGCCGCCGGGCTGGTTTTGGAACCGGTTCATTTTCGACACTTTGATGCCCCCGGTGTTATCTCCGACATCAATGAAAGCATCGCACAAGCAGGGCCGGAAGTGAGAAAGAATGTTTCAAATGTGTTGGAATCGCTCGCACGTAACCATATCAAAGAACTTATTCAGCCGTTGGGATACTTCCTGGTCCCTATCTTTTTCGTCCTGACGGGCATGGAAGTGAGAATCGAAACTTTATTTAATGTGCGTATCTTGATATTGGCTTTGGCCGTTTCTGTTGCAGCATTTGGCGGAAAAATAATCTCCGGGTTCGCCGCCGGCGGAGTTCGTAAATGGATTATCGGCTGGGGCATGGTACCCAGATGTGAAGTCGGTTTGATTTTTGCTGCAATGGGAAAAGCCCTGGGTGTTTTCCCGGATGATATTTTTTCTATGATGGTGATTGTAATTATGTTCACCACCATTTTGCCTCCGCTCATCCTGAACGCCTTGTTAAAGCGACAGGACCCTGCCTTGTTCGCGGAAGATTTAAAGACCTAACTATTGTCCATCCATAAATGGTCTTTTTGCCCAATCTCTGCGTTATGCTCAAAAAATAATCCTCGGAATATCAAACATATGCCTGTGGTTATTTTTTTCGCATGCCTTGATCTTGAACAAAAATCCTCATTTATGGATGGACACTAACTATTCGATTTGAGGTAAAAACTTCCAATAATGCTGCATATCACCATAAACCCAAAAAAAGTTTTCATTTTGTATTTATTTTGAAATTCAACAGGTTGACGCATAAAACAAAAAGCATTTACTTAATGGCATAGCTTTTGCTATAATAAGTGTCAATCAAAAGCGTGAACCGGAATTCAATGGAAATAGATGCAAGAGTTGTATTGGAACCCATATTTTGTTCTAAATATCGGCAACTCCGCAATTTTTAATTTTGGATAAACCCAACTCGATATAACGAGTTCTTATCATTGACCTGTTATGAACGAAAAAAGTTCCGGATTTTTTTTTGATAAGCGCGACCACGAACTGATCCGAATCGTCAACGACGTGCTGCAAGGAAAAAGCAGCACCAAGTACGCCCGCCGAATTTACTATCCGTATTTTCACTCCCACGGCATCAAAGAAATGATCGAAACCAGGGGGTTGCGGACTGCCTACGCGGTTGTCCACCTTTTAAGTTCTCTGGAAGTCGGCGGGGTTGAAGATCGTATCAATGCGTTGCGTTTGTTGCGCAATGAAGTGATCGATACGGCTGAAGGCCCGATGCCCAAAAATACCGCCAGGGTGTTACTACAAATCATGAAGGACCTGGTGCGGGTTCACGGCGATTACCGAAAGCAACTCCAACTGGCCCATGACTTCCGGACAGCGGCATCCGGTAAACCGAGCATCATCCGGCGGCAGCTCAAGCGCTACCATCTTTTGGAAATGCCCGAAGATTGGAATCAAATTGCATTTGACGATCACGTACATGATGTCAACACAAAAGGGCGAAAGTCTTCCACCCATCTTATCATGGATGCATGGATAAAAGGGATCCAGCGCCTTCGGGTGATCTACTACAATTTTATCGAGCCGCGTTTTGCGGCCGAACTTCTTGAAGCTGCCAAAATCCTAAACATCGACATTCGAATCGGCATTGAGTTTTTCGCGCGATTCAATGACAAAAACGTGCAGCTGATATGGGTTCCTCGCGGGTTTAATGATGCACAGGCATTCCTTTGCTTTCTTGCCGAACCGACGGTCATGAAGATCATGGAGGCCGGCCGTCAGGTATCGTTGTATCAACAGGAATATGTCCCGGCGCTTCTAAAGAAATTTAATGAAAGCCATCGACTGGAGATTAATCGGATTTATGGAATCGAATTGCCTCCGATTAAGGAACCGGAATTTCTGGCGTATGTGGGTATCGGGCAGAAGTCGAGTTTGCATCTGGCGAAATTCATTCACGACCAGATGTTGAAGGTGTTGCAGAGGGAAACCGAGCGAATGAGGGCAGAATTTACTACGGCAAGCCCTGAACGATGCAACACCATCACCCAATGGATCGAATCGATGAACACGCTGGACCTCGAATCCGTCATCGACGGTTATCTGGAGCCCGAAAAAAACCCCGAGATCCGATATCCCGAGATGCCCGATGATGGTCCGGATGTCCCGGAACTGTTGCGACTGAATCCATTTGAAATTCTGGAACGGCTTACTCAGCTCCATTCCGGGTATCGGGTGACGCTGAATTTAACCAACTTGAAAGCCGGGGATGTTCTCGAGCTTCTATACGATTGCCAAGGGATGATCACCCGGCTCGAGATATTCAATCTTAAAGATCATTCCGCGGGCAAGACCGCCCATATTGCCGAGATAAGCCGTTTGCAGGAGGCGATTAATGAAGGGAGTCCGATTCGCCTGAAGCAAATAATTCGTGAGATTATTGAGGATCTCAAGCGGTCCGGGACTTCGGCCAATACCCAACAAATAGATAAGTTAATCACGATTCTCTACGATATCGATATATTGAAGTCTTATTACACCGGAAGACCTCTCAAGTCGAGAATCGGAAGTGACTCCACGGGCCGCTCCCCAAAAGTTCACGGAATGGGGCTGGCGATCAAGGAAACGCTGCCGAAACGGGCACAACGACAAATTGTGCTGGATTGTCGAACTGATATTCGTGAAACCATTCCCATTAGAATCAACGCCTACAAATACACGATTTATGTTCCACATGAAGCGGGCAGACCGTTTGACAAAATACTGTCCGGATTGGCGAAGATCCTTCCCGTTTTCGGCTTGTTGAGAGTTGCACGCCGGAAAGGCTGGCAGGTCCAGGCCACCTCTACCCGTATGATCACCCCCGGTAACATCGTAACTCTTGGCGGCGCTCAAAAGAAAATTGTCAACGGTCTCTATCTTAAGCCGCCGGAATCTCCGAAAAGATGGCAGCGATTGCGCTGGAGCAATTTGAACACCCATCTGAAAAATGCGCTCAAGGTGCTGATCGGATTTATCCCGGCTTTTCTAACCTTTGCCTTGACCAAAGACTGGTGGGTATTGGCCTATCTGGGGGCCTTTATCTGGTTCGGGATTACCGGGCTGCGCAATATTCTTCAATCTGTCCTGGGTGGCGGCGGCTTTCGTCGCTCACCGCTTTTGAATTGGAATGATTACGTCAGCTGGTCGCGTATCACGGATTCTCTGCTGTTTACCGGTTTCTCCGTGCCATTACTGGATTACGTGGTAAAGACCGTGATATTGGACCGGGGGTACGGTATTACGACAGAGACCAGTCCGGTGCTTTTGTATACCTTTATGGCGCTGGCCAACGGTATCTATTTATCCAGCCATAATATGTTGCGGGGATTACCCAAAGGCGCGGTTTATGGAAACTTCTTCCGCAGCCTTCTTTCAATTCCCGTGGCCGTCATATTGAATGCCGGTATCGGCGGCATCCTGACCATGTCCGGTACGGTGGGCGTCAATGATATTCTGCAAAAGTGGGCAGCGATCATATCCAAGGCGGCATCGGATTTTGTTGCCGGTTTCATCGAAGGAACGGCCGACCGGTACAAGAATATCCGGACGCGTTTGAAGGAGTACAAAAACAAATTCAGAGAACTTTTGGACATTTATGCCCAACTGGAACTGCTCTATCCGAATGTAAGGTCTTTTAAAATCCTCGAGTGTTCATCCGATGTTAATCGGAAAGCAAATGCCGAAGCCCGGGATCTGGAAAAAATTATCATGATCCATGCCATGGATATGCTATACTTCTGGATGTATCAGCCGCGTTCCCGTGTTGCTCTACAGCAACTCTTACGAACGCTTTCCGAAGATGAGCGTCACATCCTGGTAAGCTCACAGTATACCCTTCAGCGCCACCGTGAAATCAGCCAGATGTTTATTGACGGTATTCTGGGAATCAACTTTCCTCGCCCCCTGTCGTTTTACCTCTCATGCTATGAAGAGTATCTTGAACAAATCAAACGTTTGGTGCTCAGCGAAGAATTCAGCGAAACGCACACCGCAAATGGGTTCAACGGTCTTGCCAACCCGGAGTTTTCGCCGCCAACTGATATAAAATGAAAAAGCACGAAAATTTATCTTTTTCGTGCTTTTGCTTTTCCGGCTTGTCAAGATTATGAAAGTTCCTTGGCGAACTTTTTCTTAAAAGCCACTTCAACAATCTCCGCCGCATCTTTCGCATTCTTTATATAGTCACAATTAATCACCATATCGAATTCATACGGCACTGCATCTTTTTTACCAAAAGCCTTTTTAAAAAATTGTTTTTGTTCCTTATCGATTTGCGGTAATTTATCGGCAGCCGCATTTTCTTTCAATTTAAGAATTTTGGACAGTCGTTTAATTCGATGCTCGTCTGAACAGATCAATCGAACCGCCAGTACCCGATCTCGGGGAATTATTAAATGGGTTCCCCTGCCGACAAACACAGTGGGCTTAAGACCGGCAATGGAAAGCACGACATTAAAAAGGTGACGGTTAAAGTCGCTCTTGATAAATGATTTTTCACCGAAAAGAAGTTTTCCAAATTCGTTCAAAACGCCGGGATACCGTTCATCAAAATAGGCCACCGTTTTTTTACTCAAATTCGCTTCCTGAGCGATATGCTCAAGAAGTTCTCTGTCCACCACATCATAGTTGATCTTTTTTGCCAGTATATCTGCAATTTCCAGGGCACCAACACCGATTTTTCGAGAAAAAGAAATCGTGGGGAAAATTTCGGGTGTTTTTTTCTTTTTTCTCTTTTCAATCAATTTTTGATCCAGATCTCGGAAATAGTTGTCGGCCAGTTGGGAGCCGAGAGGTCGTTTTTTTCCGTACATACCCGGTATGTATTTTATGCCTTCGATTTTTACAGCCATCTTATACCTCCTTTTTTACTCATGAATCCGTTTGAGAATTATTTATTTCACCATCCTGGACACAAAGGATCTCAGAACTTTTTTTAATAACTATTTCTGCAACTATTGTGCCATGGGAGGATTGAAGGAATGTAAACGATAAATTATTGAATTAATATAATATTATATTGAAAAAAAACGAAACGATATTCTCGGCGGTCAATAAATCTGTCCGTTTTCTTTACAAACTGTAAAAAGAAAAAAGCATTGTCGCGTTCGATACATCCTAAATATTGGATCACTGCAAAAAATTGTGCCGACTGAAAAACCCTGTCCGCCAATATCGCTACACGGGGAAGTAAACCCCGTGAACTCTTACCGTAAACGAATAGAAATCCAATTTGGCCTTTTACACAGTGTAAAAATATCCGACAGACGATCTATCAAATTTTGAACAACAGTTTCTCAACTCATATTTTATATCCTTTTATTACAATGTGTTAAAACAGATCTAAGGACATTTTTATTTCTGGAATAGTTATTGCTTTTGATTAGGTCACAGACATCGATCAGTCAAAACATTTATATCAATGCCTATTGTCTATAAATTGTGGCGGGAAGGAAGCGATGATCATGAAAAATGAATCTCAAAAAAAAGTACTACTAACCTTTGACGGGTCCGACCATGCGTTTCATGCGATAAATTATGTAAGCAGAATTGCTCCCTTTCATAAGATGAAGATGGTCCTTTTTAATGTGTTCAGCAGTAAACCCGAGTCTTATTTGGACCTTGAAAAAGACCCTCTATTCAGTCGATCCGCCGCGCATGTCACGGCGTGGGAAATGCAACAAAAAAAAGAAATTCAAAAAGCCATGGATAAGGCAAAACAAAAGCTTCTCCATTCAGGTTTTTCTCAGGATGCAGTGTCAATAAAAATCCATAACAGAAAAGAGGGTATTGCCCGAGACATCGTCAAAGAAGCAAAGAACGGGTACAGTGCCGTTATTATCGGACGAAGGGGTATGGGCACCTATAAAGAGATCATTGTTGGAAGTGTTGCCAAAAAACTTGTTGAAAACGTGACGTTTTTGCCGGTTTTAATGACCGGTGAAATACCCCCTAACGATAAATTTCTTGTGGCCGTTGATAGTTCGAAAAATGCCCTACGGGCTGTCGATTATGTGGCTCAAATACTTGGTGGTTTCGATTTCAAAATCAACTTGTTTCACGCCATCCGAAGTGATCCGTCTATTCATTCAGGTGTCGCACATCTATTTTTTCCGAAAGAGAGCTTAGAAGATGCAGAAACAGGCGTAATTGCTATTTTCGACAAAGCAGAACGCCAATTGAAAAAGGCTGGTTTCACATCCGATCAAATTAATACCAAATTGGTTTCGGGTGTCCTTAGTCGCGCAGAGGCGATCGTTAAAGAGGCGAGAAAGGGAGATTACGGAACCATTGTTTTGGGCCGAAGAGGTTTATCGAAGATTCAGGAATTCCTGCTGGGAAGAGTAAGCAATAAGGTCATTCACATTATCAGAAGAAGAACCTTATGGATTGTGACCTAATGGTGGTAAATTCAGCTTAACTATTTTAAAAAAGGAGGATCAATATGACAAAAGTTGACGAATTCAATAAATTCGATTTTTTTAATGCATTTTCAAAAGATCAATTGGCAGGGCTTGCGAAACTCACGGAGACAAAAACCTTCAAAAAGGGTTCTGAAATTTACAAGGAAGGAGACCGGGCCAACCACATTTATTTGGTTTCCAAGGGATGGGTGAGCCTGCGAAAGGTCGATCCGGAAAGAGATATCGGCATTTCTTTTGAAAACAGGGAAAAAGGGGAACTCTTTGGTACAGCGTGTTTTATGAAACCTCAGGAATATACATTGAATGCCGTATGTATGGAAGACTCTGAGGTCATGGCGTTGGATGCCGATAAATTGTTCGATTTCTTCCAAAAAGATTATCAAATAGCATATCTTTTTCTAAAAGAGATCGCAAAGGTCTATTTCGAACGATATAAAAGCGTCAAAAAGCAACTTTATGAAATGGTCAAAGCCCCTACGATTATAACGGCCCTGCCGGGATAAACATTTAAAATCGAGTATGAGTTCAATGGCTTGAGGCGTCTGGGGTTACCGAAAATCTAAGCCATTGATTAACGGGTTTTAAATGGAGTAGGCAAGAAAAGGCCGGAATGAAAGAAGATGGATTTAAAAAAAAGGAGGTCCGTTATGGCAGAGAGTGTTTATAAAATTGTTGAGTTGGTGGGGACCAGTAGTTCTTCTTGGGAGGATGCTGCTAAAAATGCTGTAGATACAGCAGCCAAAACTCTTAGAGGACTTAGAGTTGGGGAAATTAGTAAGTTAGACCTGAAGATCGATGACGGAAAAGTGGTTGCTTATCGTGCCAGGGTAAATCTTTCCTTCAGATATGAAGGCGAATAAAACATTTGTGGGGGGAGAACAACGCAATAGCAAAATGGTTTCTCCCCCCCTTTTTTTATTCTCTTGTCATTTAATTCCGATTGAAACTAAGTACTTCATCATTTCTTCAATACAAAAATTATCTTTACAGGTGTCAGATTCTCTGTCCATTGAATGGGGGAAATTCCCACTTAGGAGATTTTCCCATAAGAAATGAAGCTTTTCCCTATGGACAAAATCGGTCAAGTCGATAACAAATAACTTGAGCTTCACTCCTTAATTTTCATGAAAGATTCAGGTCATAAGACAAGGAGGTATATACATGCACCATGTTCAAATAAATCCATTAAAAAACAGAATGTATATTATTTTAAAAGACGGATATGCGAGTGATTTTAGAGGATATGTCAACACCATCGAAAATGCCTGTGAAGATTTGCCTTATAATTTTTCGTGTGTTGTCGTTTTAGATAAAAAGGGAATCGTTCGTCAAAGTGACATTGATCTTTTGTTTAATACCATGGATTTAATTTATGCTTATGGCGCCGATAGAATAATTCTTGTCAGAAAAAGCAATGTCAACTCCAATTTTTTTCAACCCAATTTATTGAATTTTAAAACCTGTTTCACGGTTGAAAATGCAATGAATATTCAGGAGGCAGAGAATATACTCGATCAAAGACAACAAGCTGTTACCTGATATTCAAACCTTTTCGGATAAAAAATTGAGGGAAGAAAAATAAACCAAGCAGTTTTTGTTTGGATACAATTGACGCCGCTTATCTTTCGGTTCTTATAGAAAACTTTTTCCTAAAGTTTTCCTCGACAATTTCAGCAGCCCACTGTGGATCATTAATATAATCACAATTGATAACCAAATCAAACTCTTGTGTTGATGCTTTTTCAAGGTGATACACTTTTTTATAAAAATAACTTTGCTTTAAATTGAAGTCTTCCAGTTTTCTTTCGATTTCCTGTTCCTCAACGTTGAGGATCTTGGCCAAACGCTTGATCGGATACGCTTTCGAACAAACAAATCTCACAGCCATCACACGCTCACGGGGCAATACAAGGTGTGTTCCCCATCCGATAAAGATCGTAGGGCCTAAACCGGCGATTGCGCGTATCGTTGCAAACAAATGTCTATTATAGTCGTTGTCCGGAAAAGACGTTTCATTGAAAAGATGAGACAAATATTCACCCATTTTCCCTGGATAACGTCTATCAAAAGAATCTGTTGTCATATTACTCAATTTTATTTCATTGGTGATATGCTCCAGTATTTGTTGATCAACAACTCGATAACCGATTTTCTTTGCCAGAATATCTGCGATTTCAACTGCCCCGACACCAATAATACGGGAAAAACAAATGGTGGGAAATAATTTTTCAAGCTGGATATCTTCCTTTTCCGTTTTTTGCTGTTCTTCAGCCCACTCTCGCATATAACGATCTGCCAAGTCAGCAGCATTCGGCTTTTGTTCTGCATAAAATCCTGGAACGTATTCAATTTTATTTTTGGAGTCAACCATTTCAAGCCTCCTTTTTTCTAATTTGACGCTTTTGAATCTTTAGCACTTTAAAAATCCAAAAACAGGTGTTCAAAAGCTGCGGGGTTTCGATAGCGTCATAGAAACCGATGATTCGATCTTGAAACAACAAAACGAGTTTTTCAATACCTTGACCGGGTCTTTGAATACTTCTCGAGTATTGACCGTTTAAGATTTTACTTTAATAGGACAGCAAGATCCGTACCACTTTATAATCGACGGTATTACTTTTTAACAAATTGTTTTGATTGTGTATTCTTTGCTCTGGAGAAACCTTGTATAAGCGCAGAAAAACGAGAGATATTTTCGTGCTCTTTCAAGATATAAACGAGGTAAACCTGTATTATTAAAGCATCGAAAAATATGCGTTGTGTCCGTTACTGTTTTACAGACTGTAAAAAATTCCGACATAAAAGACCTTTAATCATAAAAAACGAAATATTTTGTTCGAAAATAATTCGTCATGTTATTGGTGGGTTAAAAAAATAATTCGGAAGTTTAATCGTGGCATAAAAAATGTATTTTTACTTTGTTTCAACAATCTGAAGTCAAAGTCAAAATAGATCTTCATCAGCCAGCTTTTTATCCGATACGAGCGGGTTTGTCCGAATACCGAATTTGAAATTTTTGAGATAGTGTTAAAAATGAATCTGAGAACCGATTAAGGGAATAGAATATGTCGAGACAATATCCGGAATGCCCTTTGTTTAATCACGAAAACTGCAAAGAGCTTCATAACCGGAAGGTCTGTGCTATTGTGCGAAAAGATAAAGTCTGCCTTAGAAATATTCCAAAGGCGGGAAAAAAACGAAAAAGAAAAAGAGGTACATTTGTCGCCAAATTTTCCTTGAAACCACCTTCACTATGAGATGAGCGATAGACAGGTTATTATGGGCAGAAGAAGGATTCTAATCGTTGATGATGAACTTGTCTTCCGAGAATCCCTATCCGGATGGCTTGAAAGAGCTGGTTACGAGGTGGAAACGACGGCCGATTATTTAATGAAGCCGACAGATATCGAGTAAATTATCCAAAAGAAAGAAGACGCTTTCAAGAAAAAAGGTTTGTCAATAAAGAATATGTCATAACCAAAAATAAACCATCCTTCCTTCCGGTTTTCTTATATACTATTTTTACACCGTAATCAGCTTTCTTTACATTCTGAAAAAAATATCGACACAGATCCTGTCCTGCATACCAGAGAAATATAAAATAACTCATTGATAAAGCATATATTATTAATTTTAAAACTATGGCATGTTTTTTGCGGAGAGTTTTTTAATAAAAGAAACATTCGAGCGTGTTCTTTTTTTGATCTCATATTTTCGTTGACGGGAAGTTAAAAAATGCCCAAAATTCTAATTGTCGACGACAAACAGATAATTCGCAAGCTCATATATGATGAACTGACCAATGCGAATTTTCAGGTGGTAACACTAAACACCATCGAATTGGTTTGGAAATTTATCAGAGATACGCGGCCGGACTTAGTACTTTTAGGACTCCATTCGGAAAGCTTTGACAGTTGGCAAATCTTAAAAGACATCAAAAAATATATTCCAGATCTTCCGGTATTGATATATGCCATTAAAAGCGATCATTCAATTAACAGCCTTAAGCAGGCCGTCAGCGAGGTCCTTAATAACGGTAGTATTTCATCGGCATTTATGTTTCATGCGTTAAAAACACCGAAATCTAAGCAGGTGCAGGTTGAATAACTTTTATACAATAGACGAGGATATTTTTAATGAGCGTTAATTCATATCCCATTTTAACATCGGATGAAGCCGCTTTACTCATAAAAGACGGTGATACGGTGTCATTTAGTGGATTCAGTCCGGCTGGTGCGGCAAAGGTCGTACCCAGAGCTATCGCTTGCCGTGCACGTGATGAACACGACAAAGGAAACCCTTTCAAAGTGAGGGTGCTTACGGGTGCTTCCAGCGGACGTATTATCGATGATGAGCTGGCCCAGGCAGAAGCGATTTCATGGCGTGCGCCATACCAGTCGGGTTCGGTATTGCGCAGGCAGATCAATCGCCAGGAAGTTGAATATGTGGACATGCATCTTTCCCATGTTCCGCAGACCGTTGCCGAAGGTTTTTTCGGACGAATCGACTTCGCGGTGGTGGAGGCCACAGAGATAACATTAGACGGAAGGGTTTTTCTTACAACGTCCATCGGCGCTTCTCCGACATATCTTCGATACGCCGAAAAGATCATCATTGAAATCAACAGGCATCAATCCCCCCGACTCAGGGAGATGGCGGACATTTTTATTATGCCACCGCCGCCAAACCGATATCCCATTAATGTCTGCGAGCCCCTGACACGTATCGGCTTACCTTATGCCGTCGTTGATCCTGTAAAGGTTATCGGCATTGTGAAAAGTGACGAGCCTGACCATATGGGTGAGTTGGCGGAATCTGATGACATCGGCCATCAAATTGCCGGGCATGTGGTCAACTTCTTTCTGGAGGAGATACATAAAAACAGGCTTCCAAAAACATTATTGCCGCTCCAGGCTGGTGTCGGCAACGTTGCCAATAGCGTATTGGCTTCTCTTGGAAAACACCCGGACATTCCGCCTTTTAAAATGTATTCTGAAGTTTTTCAGGATTCCATGGTCGATCTTATGCTTGATGAAAAATTGTATGGGTGCCAGTGCGACCAGTCTCACGATTACGTCTCAAAAGTTGAAAGAAATTGTCGACAACATCGACTTCTTTGCTCATCGTATCGTTTTGCGACCTCAGGAAATTTCAAACCATCCGGGAGTCATTCGACGACTGGGTGTCATCGCCATGAACACGGCAATTGAGATCGATATTTATGGAAATGCAAATTCTTCACATTTATACGGGATGGATATCATGAACGGCATCGGTGGCAGCGGCGAGTTCACGAGAAACAGCTACTTGTCCATCTTCATGACACCTTCCATAGCAAAAGGCGGCAGAATATCTTCCATCGTTCCCATGTGTCCACATGTGGACAACAATGAACATTCAGTCCAGATCGTTGTTACCGAACAGGGTCTGGCGGATCTTAGATGCCTGGGACCTATGCAGAGGGCCAAAACCATCATCGAAAAATGTGCTCATCCTGAATATAGAGAATATCTTTATCAATATATACAACGTTCCAGGCTCGGACACATTCGTCATGATCTGACGCGATGTTTTGAGATGCATCGCAATTTATTGGAATACGGTGCCATGCTTCCGGATCTAAGTTATGAAGATATTAAAAAATAATGTGTTTAAAAACCCTGATATCCTTCTTTCAACGATTTTATGGCTGGTTGCAGTACATTCCATTGCTATAGGGTTGGCACTGATTATACAACCGGCTGTCCTGATGGAATGGTCGGGCTTCGGATCTGAGTATGAACGCTTTTTCCCTGCCCAGGGCGGTGTTTTTCATTTACTGATGGCCGTCGCATACGTAATGGGGGCCATGAATTCTAAAAAATACCATTACTTGATTGTATTTTCGATTATTGTAAAAGTCGTTGCAACGACATTTTTGCTCATATACTGTTTTATGGTTGAATTTAAATGGACTATTTTGATTTTTGGACTCGTTGACGGTGTGATGGGTGCGATGATTTTTATCGCTTTAGCGTACCGTCTTCATTTTCAGAAAGCTTACGGCAACGAATGAATATCATCAATAATAGATTGCCGGGAATTTTGGTTACCGGCGCCTCCGGATTCATAGGCAGACATTTTGTCATCGCCGTGTCCGGAAAATATCGTCTGTTCTGTATTGCCCGGCGCAGCCAAAAAGAGGCCGGCATTCCCTATAGTGATACAATACACTGGCTGCAGACCGACATAACAAAATGGAAAGATTTGCTCAATGTTGCTGAATATATTAAAAATCATGGCAATGCGGATTATGTTTTGCATTTGGCCGGGTATTACGATTTCACACAGAAAAAAAAACCCGTATATGAGCAGGTCAACGTCATCGCCACACGCTATCTTCTTGAGCTGTCAAACATTCTGAAAGTAAAGCGTTTTATTTTTTCCAGTTCAGTGGCTGCGTGCAAATTTCCTCCTAAAGGTAAACCAATAACCGAAGAGAGTCCTGCTGATGCTGATTTTCCTTATGCATGCAGCAAACGGAGAGCAGAATTGCTGATTAAAGAATATTCGGAATTCTTTCCGTGCTCCGTTGTCCGCCTGGCCGCCGTATACAGCGACTGGTGCGAATATCCCATGTTATATATGCTGTTAAAGCACTGGTTGTCCGCTAATAAACTCACGTCGAAAATTCTATCCGGACGCGGGGAATCTGCCGTACCCTATATCCATATTAGAAACCTTATCAAATTGTTTCTGCGGATTATCGAGATCAGTGATACCCTTCCGCCATTCGCCACCTATATTGCCAGTCCCCAGGGGAGTGTTTCACATAATGAGCTTTTTAAGGCTGTTACACGCTATTATTATGGTTATGAAGTGAAACCGTTCAAAATGCCCAAGTTTTTTGTACGACTGGGTTTGA
Source organism: uncultured delta proteobacterium (assembly GCA_963731025.1). GTDB lineage: Bacteria > Desulfobacterota > Desulfobacteria > Desulfobacterales > UBA11574 > UBA11574. Next base: position 476,712 of record CAVSVL010000014.1, read on the forward strand.
TCGGTCTTTCATTTTTGGGATGGTTGACCGGAAAAGAAACGCTTGAAAAGCCATGGATGGCCGAATACACGGATAAAAAACTGACCATAGATGCTTCTGCAACATACACGGCTTTAGATTGGAAGCCGACCCCACGATATCATATTTTACGCCGCCTTCTCTTTTTAACCGAGAAAATGACTGCACATCCAAACGACTGGCACTTCCGTAATGAAATCCTTATTCATAAAGTCGCCTATCGAAAAAGCACGATTATTTACGATATATTGGTCCAGCACCGTAATTTGTTGATTGATATGATCGTAAAAGATGTGACGCTACCGGAAAATAGCGTCCGTTTCCCAAATTACTCGAAGATGGATCATGAGATGCTCAAATGGTATATCACCTTAAATTATCAGTTGATTGCCACAACGGTGAGAGACAGAGACAGATCTATCATTCCGAGCTTTGTTCATCAAGTGGCTCATAGACGCTATATTGAAGGATTTAATGTAAAAGAAATAAAGGATTTGATATTTTTTACGGGAAAGACGATGGAAACATTTCTTCTTAAAAGGCCTGAGTTGAAGGGCTTTAAACAGCGGATCGAGGACTACATTGTCTTGACGGCTCAGTATACCATCGATGAGTTCGACGACGCATATGATATTTTAAAAGAAATTTTGGAAGCTCCACCACCCATGCAGGTTGCCTCGATAGAAGAAGATGAAAAACTTACAAAGAGTAAGAATATTAAGCTGATTGTAGAGCAACTTGAAAATATCGGTGCGAATATTTTTTCATATCATTCGAATGGAGAGGTCACGTTTAAAAAATATGGTGCTTTGATAAAATTAAGCCCTCCAAAGGAATAAAAATCATAGTCAAAAAAACTAGGCTTTGGTTATCCTCTTTCTCTTTTTTCTTTCCTATCTCTGACTTCCGAAGTTCCATTTTACACCTTGTAAAAAAAGTCGACATCTATTTTCTTCACTGGGTTTTCAAATAGTGCCCCCCAGTTTTAAAAACACCTTTTATTTCAATTGATTGATGAAGTTTCGACCCGTCATTTTATCTGGCATACCGATTGCTTTATGATAATACATCTTATTCTTGTCGTTTAAAAGGACATGTTTTTGGCTATGAGTGCAATTCATCTAGAAAAAATATTTCACCCAAAATCCATCGCAGTCATCGGAAAGGATCTGCCTGATGAGCGTATTTTTTCAGCGCTGGTGCATAACTTGGTCGAAGGGGGATATTCGGGTAAAATATATCCGATTCATTCGCGTTATAAAAACATCTGTAAACAACCGACCTATCCTTCCCTTTTAGAGCTCGATGCAAAGGTTGATCTTGCTGTTCTAGTTGAACCTGTGGCTTCAGCATCTCAAAGGATCAGAGAATGTATCAAGGTGGGGGTGAATGGGTTGGTAATGATATCAGGGGGTGGCAAAGAAGCCGGGAAAAATGCCCGAATGCCGATGACGGCTGCCATTGATGAGGCGAAACGTTTGGGCCTTCGTATTGTCGGGCCCGATTGCCTCGGAATTATCTGCTCCGGTTCCAAACTTAACCTCAGTTTTTCAAGACATACTCCGATTCATGGAAAAATGGCATTTGTTTCCCAAAGCGGTGCGATTTGTACCTCCGTGCTTGATCTTTGTGTAAGAGAACATGTTGGCTTCAGTCATTTTGTGAGTCTTGGTTCCATGATGGATGTCGATTTTGGTGATATTATCGATTATCTCGGCGGAGATTACACTGTCGGCAGTATTGTCATATTTGTTGAAAGCATTCCACGAATTCGAAATTTCATGAGTGCGGCCCGTTCGGTGTCCCGGATCAAACCGATCATCGCACTTAAGGCCGGCCGAACAAGGGCGGGGGCGTTGGCGGTTGCTTCTCATACCGGAAGACTCGGCGGAGAAGATGCGGTATATGATGCTGCTTTTGAACGTGCAGGAATTGTTCGGATCAAAACTTTTGAAGAACTTTTCGACTGTGTAGAGCTTCTGGCCAAGCGGGCGCGACCTACAAAACCCGGCCTGGCCATCGTCACCAATGCCGGAAGCCCCGGAGTTATGGCAGTGGATTCCCTTTCGGATTACGGTATCGATCCGGCGACCTTAAAAGCAGAGACCATCGAAAAATTAGATGAAGTTCTTCCCCCTGGCTGGAGCCGTACAAATCCTGTGGACATTTTGGGAGACGCTTCTCCTGAACGCTATGAAAGCGTCGTAAACATCTGCCTAAAAGATCCAGAAGTGAACGGACTTCTGATCATCCTTGCCCCTCAAGCCTTGACCCGACCGACGGAGGTTGCTGAATCCCTGGCCAGCCTTATAGAAAGAACATCTTATCCGATATTCGCTTCCTGGATGGGTGGAAAACAAATGGAGATGGGGAGGGATATCTTCAATCGTGCAGGTATTCCGACATTTGATACGCCGGAAAGGGCGGTAAGGGCATTTATGGATCTTTACCAATATTCAAAAAATCTTAAGATGCTCCAGGAGATTCCGCCCAAGTTCGACAGAAAGGTTGAATTTGACTTTAAAAGTGCACAAATTCAAATCCAAAAACACCTCTTGAATAAAAATTTATGTCTTACCGCTACACAAGCAAATGCTTTGCTGAAAGCGTATGGAATCCCTGCCAATGAATCAAAATCGATTATCTTCAACCAAAAAATAGAACAAAACATCCAACAATATGAACTGGCGATGGGATCGAAAAGGGATCGGGATTTCGGACCCGTGATTTTCTTCGGCATCGGTGGAATTATGGCCGAAGTTCTAAAAGACAGATCCGTTGCGTTACCTCCCTTAAACCGGCTGTTGGCCAGACAGCTCATGAAAAAAACAAAAATCTATACCCTGATCAAGGGATTCAAAAACCATCCGCCTGCTGATTTGCCACGGCTTGAAGAAATTTTAATCCGGCTGTCTCAGCTTGTAACGGATTTCCCGGAAATCGAAGAAATAGATATCAATCCTATGATCGTTACCCCAAACGATGCTTATGCAACGAATCCGCGCATACTATTGAGTCCGGCCAAGGCTATCGCTCCCCATCATTTGGTGATAAGCCCCTATCCAAACCAGTATGAAGCACGAATTGTACGTGAAGGGGTTGGCGACCTATTCATCAGACCGATTCGACCCGAGGATGCTCCGCTTTTGGTTGAACATTTTGATTCTCTTTCACGACAGAGCGTTTATTTTCGATTTTTCAGTCCGTTAAAAATGCTTCCCCCAGGTATGCTCGCCCGATTTACCCAGATTGATTATGACAGAGAAATTGCACTGGTTGCCCTTTTGGGAACCGAACCCAATGAGAAAATGCTGGGAGTTGCCCGTGTGATTACCGATATTTACCATCCAAAGAACGCGGAATTTTCTGTTGTTGTCGGGGATCTTTGGCAGGGAAAGGGAATCGGTGCGGAACTGCTCAAACGATGCCTATCCATTTCTAAGGAACGCGGAATTGAAAACGTAAAGGGGATTGTTTTGCCTGAAAACACTCAAATGTTGGCTTTGGGAAAAAAGTTGGGTTTTACCGCCAAAAAGAGTGTCGGGGAAAGCGAGTATGAATTGAATATAGATCTTAAAACATTTTGAAGACATAAAGGAGAATTGTCATGTTGGTCAAAAATTGGATGAGCAAACCGGCCATCACCATAGATGCAGACGCTTCTATGCATGATGCGATTAAGTTATTAAAAAATCACAATATCAAGATGCTGCCGGTTTTGGAAAAGGGTAGGCTCGTTGGGATAGTGACAGATCGGGATCTCAAAAGAGCATCCGCTTCTGACGCGACCTCTTTGGAAATTCACGAGCTTTTATATTTGATTTCGAAGATTAAAATTAAAGAGATCATGACAAAGAACCCCATCAAGGTTTTTGAAGATTATACGGTAGAAGAGACGGCTGAAATCCTTTTGAAGCATAACATATCCGGAGTCCCGGTCATTGATCCACATCATAATATTGTCGGCACAATTACTCAAAACGATGTTTTCAGAATCCTCATTTCACTGACCGGTGCAGAAAAAAGAGGCATACAATTCGGTATGGAACTGGAAGATCGGCCGGGTTCAATAAAAGAGGTGACGGATGTCATTCGTGAATACGGGGGTCGTATGGCAAGCATTTTGACATCTTACAATATGGCCCCGGAAGGATTTCGCCGGGTGTATATCCGTATGTATGGTATCGATCGATTCAAGCTCAATAGACTCAAGGAAGCACTGAAAGAGAAAGCACGACTTCTATATCTGGTAGATCGGCGTGAAGTCCAAAGGGAAACTTTTTTCTAAACTGAGCGGTTCCGGGTTCCCCGTTCACGTTCAAGGTTGCAAAATCATCCAGCTACCATCCATTGGGATCTGGATGTAGACAGCCGCAGTAATCACTCATCAGGTGAACTGATAAAGGTTGCTGAATTCTTAATAAATCCTTTTGAGTTGAGATGTTGACGTTCTTAATCTGGAACGACTTAACCTGTGTTTTTAATTTACCAAGAAGGGCTGATGCAAAAAGAATTCAATTTACTGGTTGTTGATCGCAATCCGCATATCAGAAATTTTTTAAAGCGGGAATTTCAATCCGAAGGCTACAAGGTTCAACTTGCGAAAAACGGGAAGGAATTGGTGAATCTAATTTACAGCGCTTTCCCTATCGATCTCGTTATCATCGATCCGGATATCCCGGATGTCAACAAGTTGAATCTGTTCAAAAGTCTTGAAGATCGAGTCCCAACGTTGCCGTTTGTCATACACAGTGATCTTTTGGATTATCTCGAATCAACGTCGCATATCTGTAAAGCAACGTTTGTTCCAAAACGAGGAAGCAGCAGCGAAACCTTGAAAGATGTGGTCTGGAACCTTTTGAAGGCATCGTACCCTAAGAAATTCAAGACGTCCTATGATCAGAAAAAATAATCAGAGACATTCGGAGATGAACCAGGCCAAATATCAAAAAAACGGCTATTATCGATCCTTAACCCGGAAAATGATCCTGACCATAATGATCGTTTCATTTACTCCTTTGATCCTGGTGGGAAGTATCATCCTCTATCGGTTCCAAGTGTCATACCATGAAAAAGTGGAAGCTCATCTTCAAGAGTTGGTGCTCAAGCATAAACAGACCATCGATAGTTTTTTAAAGGAAAAGTTAGGAGATATCCGATTGCAAGCGGAAACCTTTTGTTTCGACGAGTTGAAAGATGCGTCTTTTCTCCAGGATAGACTGGACATGCTGCAACAGTCTTTTGGCCCTGTTTTCGTTGACCTGGGTGTCGTAAATTCACAGGGACTCCAGGTAGCATATGCCGGCCCCTTCAGACTCGGGGAAGCATTATATTTTGAGGCGGACTGGTTTAAAAGGGCCATGAAAACGAGGTATTTCATCAGCGATGTTTTTTTGGGTCTTCGGGGACTTCCTCATTTTATTGTCGCTGTGAGGGATAACTGGATGGGTGAACCGTGGATCTTACGGGCGACCATTGATTTTGTGGCGTTTAATGATTTTGTTAAAAACATACGTATCGGAGAAACAGGGTTTGCCTATATCCTTAATAGAGAAGGAAAATTTCAAACCAAGCCTTTTTTCGATCTCACCCTCAAAAATGAACCCTATCGAGATTTTCTAAAGATCAAGGAAGATGATCCGAGAAAAGTCCATACCGTTGAAAGGAAGGATGATTCGGGTAAAAAAATTATCTATGTGGCGTCTTTTTTAAAAGATGGGGATTGGCTTCTGGTGTATCAGCAGAACCATCGTGACGCTTATATGGATCTTTATCGAACGATTATCGTAGCGATTACGATTATTGTGTTTGGCGCCCTTGGCATTGTTTTTGCCGCATTGTTTCTTTCAAAACGAATGGTCAACCGCATCGCTATGGCCGATCACGAAAAGAAGATAATGAACAGACAGATTGTTGAAACCGGTAAACTGGCATCCGTAGGAAAACTAGCCGCCGGCATCGCCCATGAAATCAACAATCCTGTGGCCATTATGGTGGAAGAGGCCGGCTGGATTGGAGATTTACTGGAAGAAGAAGAGTTCCGCAAAAGCGAGAACCTGGAAGAATTTGGAAGGGCCTTAAAACAGATTAAAACCCAGGGACATCGCTGCAAAGAGATTACGCACAAGCTGCTCAGTTTTGCAAGAAAGACCGACTCCAGGGTTCAGGAAACACAGGTCAACGATTTGGTTAAGGAACTTGTCGCACTTTCGGAACAACGGGCAAAATACAGCAAGATAACGATTGAGACGAATTTAGAAAGAAATCTTCCCATTACGTATATGGCCCAGTCGGAGATGCAGCAGATCCTTTTAAACCTAATCAACAATTCTGTGGATGCCATGGAAAAAGAGGGGGGTGAATTAACCATAAGCACCTATTCGGAAGGGGATGTCATCGGTATTAAAGTGTCTGACAACGGGTCCGGGATACCGGAAGCTAATCTTTCCAGAATATTTGAACCGTTTTTTACCACCAAGCCCGTGGGGAAAGGCACCGGACTCGGGTTGTCCATTTGTTACGGCATTATTCAAAAAATGGGGGGCCGAATAGATGTGGAAAGCGTCATCGATTCGGGAACCACGTTTCACATCCGTCTTCCGGTAAAAGGCCCTCCGGAAAGTTGAAAGCTGGAAGCTCAAAACTCAAAGGTCAAGGCTGAAAGGGAAAAAAGACTTCTATTAAAAGGTTACCTTTCATGGTTGAAAACAAAAACAAACCGATAAAGATCCTTTTCGTGGATGATGAAAGAGGTTTTGTGGACGTTATTGCCAAGCGGATGTCCAAACGGAACATTAGGGTTACCCGGGCATACAACGGCACAGAGGCGCTACAAGCCCTGAGAAATGAAGACTTCGATGTAACAGTCCTAGATTTGAAGATGGAAGATATGGACGGTATCGAAATTTTAAAAATATTCAAAAAAATAGCCCCGGATCTTCCGGTCATTATGCTGACAGGGCACGGGTCCGAAGAAGCGGCCAGAGACGGTATTCGATTCGGTGCTTTTGATTATCTGACAAAACCCTGTGACTTTGAAGAATTGATGGTCAAGATCAAAGAAGCATACCAACAACGGATTTGAAAGGAGAAGAAATGTTTATTAAGTCGAAATCCTTCCAGTTATGTTTTGCGTTTGCACTTGGTATTATTGTTCTGATGTTACCCAGACCGGAAGGAACAAAATTTAAAATAACCGGCGATAATAACCGGTTATTGTATCAGAATGTAAACAGTTACTTCACCTTAGCGGCTGCTGAAAAGACGGATGTAAAAGAATATGTTTTAGAATCAATACATCCCGAACATCCGGAATCCACGGCAAAATTTCTGATGGACACGGCGGCTCAACTGAAAATAAAAGGCGTCGAGATTGATTATGTCAATGGTCTTTCGCCAAAAGCCAAGCGATTTTTAGCGGTGCTGGTTGTGCTTATTTTTCTTTTTGTCGCGGAACCGATTCCTTTGGAGATTACGGCCATTTGTATCGGCGTTTTTCTCGTAATTATGGGCATCAGTGACGTCAAAGACGCCTGGGCACCGTATATGCATCCGGTAGTGGTTTTTATTATGTGTTGTTTAATCTTTGCGATTTCTCTAGATAAAGCAGGGATTACCAAACGACTTGGATATTTTATTGTCAAAAAAGCGGGGACCAGTGTTACCAAATTTACTTTCATTATTGCCGTCAGTTTAGGAATATCTTCATCATTTATGCATGATGCCGCGGCCTGCGCCATCGGGATTATCACCATGCTTCCCTTGATGAGGGCTGCCGGTATCGAGCCCCACTCAAATACGGCCAAGTTCATGATGCTGTCACTTCCCTTTGCCTGTTCTTGCGGCGGCATGGGATCATTGATCGGTGGCGGTCGCTGTATGGTGGCAGCGGCGTTTCTTAAGGAATTTACCGGACTGGAAATCAGCTTTTTCGATTGGATAAAGTACGCCATGCCGGCGGCGATTATTACCGTACCGGCAGCGGTATCCATCGTTTATCTGGTTTTTCGACCCAATCCGAAGTATCAGCTGCCTGTATTTGATGAAGATATCGGACCATGGAGTCCTCTGGAAAAAAAGACATTGATCATCATCGGGTTGACATTTGCGTTGTGGTTAACCAAAGGCTTTCACGGTATCCACTACTCGGTTACCGGAATGTTGGGTGTCGGTACCCTGGTTCTTTTTGGCATCTTGAAATGGGAAGATATTAATGATAATTTAGAATGGGGAACCGCTCTCTTTATTTTCGGCGGCGGTATCTCCCTTGGTTTGGCCATGGGCTACTCCGGTGCGGCCACATATTTTGCCAACCTGTTCTTTCCCCTGGTACAGGGCGGCGGCTGGTTGTTGTTGTTTGCCGGTGTCGGTGTTTTCGGGGCCCTGGTTACCAATGCCATGGCCAATGTGGCGGCTGCGGCGTTGATCTTGCCCATCGTAATTCCCATGGCCAGGTTAGAGGGGGTAGACCCCACCGTAATTGCACTTTGTCTGGGGATGGCCACCTCTTTTGCCATGCTTTTGGTGATCGGTTGTCCACCCAATGCCATTTCTTACAGCTATCGGTATTTTAAGGCATCGGATCTTACGAAAGTAGGCCTTGTCGCCACGCCGATTTTATTGATCATTTTGATAATAGTGGCATCCACGTGGTGGAAAATATTGGGGCTGGTGTAGTCAATTCGTCGATTTCAGATATCAGGAAATCGTTGTGCAAAAAAGGATTGAGATCACAAATAATATTCGTAACACGTAATTGCTAAGCGGAACAAACATGCAAAACATACGACTTCTTCTTGTTGACGACGAGGACGATTTTCGCAATACTCTTGCCAAACGTTTGAATAAAAAAGGCATTTCTCCCATGCAGGCGGAAAATGGAGAAAAAGCGCTTGCCATTCTTGAAAAGAAAAGAGTCGATGTCGTGGTATTGGATGTTAAAATGCCCGGAATGGACGGCATTGCGGTGCTCGAGCATATCAAGAAAAACTATCCGAGAACAGAAGTTATTTTTTTAACCGGTCATGCAGCCACACAGGACGGTGTTGAGGGAATCAAAACCGGTGCGTTTGATTATCTGAGCAAGCCCGTTGAATTTGAACATCTGTTTGGCAAAATCAAACAGGCGTATGAAAAAATCAAACGAGAAGAAGAAAAACTCAAAGAAGCTGAATTCAGGAAATACATGGAAGAGCAGATGGTGACCACTGAAAGACTGGCTTCTCTGGGCACACTGGCTGCGGGTGTGGCACATGAAATTAATAATCCACTGGCAATTATCAACGAGTCGGCGGGCTGGCTAAAGCTGATTTTAAGCAAAGAAGAAATGGCGGGAATGCCCCGCAAACAGGACTTTGAAAAGGCCCTAAACAAAATAGAAAAAGGCGTAGAGAGGGCCAAAAGAATTACCTGCCAGCTTTTGGGGTTTGCTAAAAAAGATGATTCTGTCTTCGCTGAAGTAGATCTTGCGGAACTGGTGGAAGAGGCGGCTCATCTGGTAAAAAGGGAAGCGACAAACAAAGATATTCAAATTGTCCGTGAAATAGCCCCCGATACCGGAACCATTTGGAGTGATGCCTATCAGTTTAGACAGATTTTGATCAATCTTTTGACCAATGCCATTCATGCCACGGATGCCGGAGGCAGAATTACGATTATTCTTGAAGCCGTGGGCGACAAAGTAAAGCTTACGGTAAGGGACAACGGACACGGCATCCCAAAAGAAAATATGAAGAAGATATTCGAACCGTTTTTCAGCACCAAACCACCGGGTGAGGGCACGGGCCTTGGATTGTTTGTTACCCGTGGTATTGTTGAAAAACTGTGTGGGACCATAGAAGTGGAAAGCCGGTTGGGTGACGGGACCCGTTTTTATGTCAACTTGCCGAGATACTGTAAAATAAAAGAAGATCTCGATCAGGATGAGCGCATTCGATTTTTAGACCGCTTAGCCAATCAACACAATAAGGATATAAAGGAGACAAAAACATGATAAAGATACCCACAAAGGTACTCTTGGTCGACGATGAGGAAGATTTTGTGGAGATGCTTTCTCTGAGGTTACAGGAATTGGGCGAAAAAGTTGCCGTAGCTTACAGCGGACAGGAAGGACTCGATACACTGGTAAATACGCCGATTGATGTGGTTATTCTGGATATCAAGATGCCGGGTATGGATGGTATCGAAACACTAAGAGAAATAAAGAAACAATTCCCCCTGGTGGAAGTCATCATGCTCACAGGACACGGGAGTACCGAAACCGCCGTTCAAGGCATGAAATTAGGCGCTTTTGATTATCTCATGAAACCGGCGGAATTTAGTGATCTTTCCACCAAACTGGAGGGGGCCAGAAAAAGAAAGGACGAACAGGAAGAGAGGATCCGGAAAGCTGAAGTCAAACTTTTAATCAGAAAAAGCGGTGGGCTTTCCTAATCCTTCAGATATGTTATTTATGGCGATATGAATGTTGATATCGCATGGTGCCTCAATATATTAGGATGTGTGAACAGTCTGAAATCGTATAACATACGTGCAATACATCCTAAATATTGGGGCACTTCGAAAAATAGTGATAGCTGATAAACCCACCTGAAGCAGACAAGCAGATCGTCATTCATATAATACCCGGCGATGATCCTTCACTGCTGCCATTGGATAAACACATTGCTATGCGATGAGTTTACAAAACCTTATTCATTATCCCTTACACCTTAATTTTTCAAAAATAATTTTTCTAACAGGTAATTTATCTTATAGAAGCCATTTCAAAACCTTCCGGAATAATTCTACACCTTTCAGAATGCACGTATTTATGAGAGTGCGATTCTTTGCGGCATTTTGTCGTCTACGTGTCGACGGTTCCTACTGTTTAACTTTTTTACAATGTGTAAATATTCTTTACAGGAAATTTTGTTCGAAAGATTTCAAATACAAATAACGCATTAAATAAAGGTCGTAAATTTGATTAGTTATCAAATACCATTTACTTCCGAATGTTGGCATATTCATTGCTCTTTAGAAGACAATAAAAAGATCGTTATAAACTCCGGAAGTAATTCTGAGAAAAAAGCAAATATGTCATCAGATGTTCTCAGGATGCCAAAATGAATTGGGTAATGGATTACTCGCTACTTCGCATAAAGAGAAAATATGAAGTCGGATCATTTTTCAACAATAAGAAGAATTCTCTTTATTTGTATGACACTGGTTCCATTGATCCCCTTTATCATGGTTTTGGGCATCGGCTATTATTATTTCAAAACGTCAATAGAGAACAGCACAATTTCAAGCATGAATAGAATTGTGGAAGATCACCGGCATATGATCGAATCCTTTCTCGAAGAGCGAAGGCACGATTTAGATTTTATTCTGTCTTCCTATACATTCGACGATCTCAGCAGATCTAAGCAGCTGGACATGGTTTTTGATTACTTACAAAGAGAATCCCGGGCATTTTTTGACCTGAGTGTCTTCAACAAAGAGGGATTCCATGTCGCCTATCATGGACCTTACAGTTTAAAAGGCAAGGTTTATATAAACGAAAGCTGGTTCAAGGAAGTGATGAAACATGGTTACTATATCAGCGACATTTTTTTGGGTTACCGGCAGATACCACACTTTATTATTGCTGTTTCCAAAGAGGAAACAGGCAAAAAATGGGTGATTCGCACAACGATAGATACGGTGACATTTAATAATATCGTAAAAAGTGTTCGCATCGGTAAGACTGGAGAGGCTTATATCGTCAATGTAAACGGAATGTTACAGACAGAGCCGCGTTCCGGCGGTAACTTGATGGATAAATGTCCGGACAACATTAAATATCCGTTATCCCATACCCATATCGAGACCTTCATCAATACGGATGTCAGAGGAGAAAAATATCTGTACAGCACCACCTGGCTGCAAAACAAAAAATGGCTGCTGGTGGTGCGGCAGGAGAAATCGGATGCGTTCAGCGCACTGACTTCGGCAGTATACCTGGTTGTCCTCATTACAGTTATCGGTGGGGCGGCTATTCTTGGCGTTGCGTTTTACCTCACGAACCGAATTGTCGGACAAATGGAAAAAATGGATGTCGAAAAAGAGCAGTTGAGCCAGCAGCTCATTGGTGCGAGCAGGCTAGCAGAACTTGGCGAAATGTCAGCTGGTTTTGCCCATGAAATTAACAACCCCCTTCAGATCATTAAAAACGAACAATCTCTCATGGAAATGGCTTTGTCTGACATTAAAGAGACCGGCCAGATAACGGCATTGGAGTCTGTGGAAGAATTCGAGGATTCCATGAATCAGATTAAACTTCAGATTTCCCGATGCGCTGAAATAACCCAGGCAATTTTAAAATTCGGCAGACAAAGCAAACCTATACCTCAAGACATAGATCTTCGAAGTTTTATTCCTGAAGTTACGAATATGGTGGCCCAAAAGGCGATTGTCCACGGGATTTCCATCGAACAGAACATCGCTGAGAATACGTATCCGATACATGGAGATCCAACGCAACTGCAACAGGTTTTTCTAAATTTGTTTAACAATGCAATGGATGCAATTCTTGAACACCATGGAATATCAGGCGGCAAATTGATTATCCAAGCCGGACCAAAAGAAAAAAACACGGTTGAAATATTGGTTAGGGACAACGGCTGCGGGATTAAACCTGATAATGTAAATAAAATATTTTCCCCGTTTTTTACCACTAAACCGGTGGGAAAGGGTGCCGGGCTAGGCCTTTCAGTATGCTATGGAATTATCAGCAGCATGCTGGGGACTATGGAAGTTGACAGTAAAGTCAATTTTGGAACGACCTTTACCATATGCCTGCCGGCTGTAGTGTAAGGCATTAGAAAAAATGAAAATACTGTTGGTCGACGATGATCAGAATTTATTATCTACCATCAAAAAGCGGTTGCTAAAGAGGGGATGCACTGTCTTCACTGCGTCTAGCGGATTTGAAGCCTTAGAAAACCTCAGAAATCAATACATTCATGTGGTAGTTCTTGATGTCAAAATGCCGGGTATGAACGGTATCGAGATCCTAAAGGAGATCAAGAGACAGTTTCCGCTGGTTCAGGTGATTATGTTGACTGGGGTTCCCACAGTGGGATGTGCTTCGGATAGCCTAAAAATCGGAGCATTGAGTTACTTGATCAAACCCGTTGATATTGAAGAACTCCTCTCGAAAATCAAAAAGGCCTATGCGCAAAGACAGCGTTTGGAACAAAAAATTCGTAACACACAGATCAAGGTGTTAGGACACAAATTTAAATGAATCGATTCTATAGATAATTGTTCAATAGATCAAGCGGCTGACCATTTAACCAAGTTTACAGGGAGCAAATTATGAAAAAAATGAGAATGATGCTGGTGGATGATGAAGAAAGGTTCTTATCCACCACCCAAAAATTGCTTACAAAAAAAGGGTATGATGTTGTGACTGCCTCAAGCGGCACTGAGGCTCTGGAAATAATCAGGGTTCAAAACATCCATGTGGTAATTCTTGATGTCAAAATGCCCGGTATGGACGGCAATGCCACTTTAAAGGAAATCAAAAGGCAAGTTCCTCTGGTTGAAGTGATCATGCTGACCGGACATGCCACCATGGAATCGGCAATAGACGGTTTAAAGTCAGGGGCTTTCGATTATTTAATGAAACCCGTGGATATTGATATCATTATCCAAAAGGCAGAGGAAGCCTTTGAGAAAAGGCAGGGGCAAGAAGAAAAAATTCGTGTGGCCCAGATGCGAAAAATCATGAAATCTCCAAGTGAAATTATCCGAGAAACGTAGGATCCTTGGAGCCGGGCAAATACAAAGATCAAACGCTTTCATTTTTTAAAACGAGATCTAACATGATGAAAAAATATTACGGTTTAAGGAGGTCATATGGTAACTCACGCAACGACTGTTACGAGTCCGCCAGGTTTTTGGAAAAATAAACCGGGCTATAAACCGATGTTATTTGTTATTGCAGCCATTGTCTTTGCTATTCTGGTCGTTATGCCGCCACCGCAGAGTATGATCGATATGGTGACAAAAATCAGCCCGCCGGGATATAAAGTCGATAAGGATTGTAACACTATTGTCGAAACGGTGAACAAGAAGTTAAATCCCAAGGCCTTTGCGGCATACAAGGCGGGAAAGACGGTTTCATCAGAAAAACATGAACGTACCCTGCTCGATGCCCAAGGCGTCGCCAGGATAGCCAAGGTGATGATTGGCATATTGTTTCTGGCCGCTTTTTTATGGGGCACGGAAGCTCTGCCCCTGGGCGCCACGGACATTCTGGTGGGTGTCTTGATTTATCTTTTTGCGATTCTGCCGATCAATGATATTTCCAGAGCCTATATGAAGGACGCCGTCTTTTTCATTTTCGGAATCCTGGCGGTGGCTGTGGGCGTTGCCAAGACCGGCCTGGACAAACGGATCGGTCTCATACTTCTTAGCCGAATTAAAAGCGCCAAGTCCTTTGCCTTTATCTTTTTTCCAATGTTAGCCATCACAGCCGGGTTTTTATCCGAACACGCCCTGGTGGCGCTTTTGATTCCTGTACTTATGGGCGTTTATAAGATAACCTGCAAGATGCATGGCGTTAAAAAAGACCGGGCCTTGGCCATTTTTCTTTTGCTTGGCGTCTGTTTTGCGGCCAATCACGGCGGCCCGGGTTCTCCGGCGGCCGGCGGCCGCAATGCCATTATGGTGGGTTACTTAATGGAATACGGCATGCCGATTACGTTTTTGCAGTGGATGAAATACGGCCTTCCGTTTGTTCCGCTTATGGCCGTGGTCATTGGAGCATACATGTATATCCGCTTCAAGCCGAAGTTCAAGGTGCCGGATGTCAATCCCAGCGAAGTGGTTAAAGCCGAAGTGGCGAATATGCCGAAATTCGGCGGTAAAGAGGCCATTATGGCCGTAATTCTGATCCTATTAATCATCGGCTGGATTGTTCTGGGCGAAGAAGCCGGTCTGGGTGGTCCTACGCTTTACGCAGTGGCGGCTATGTTTTTATGTCGAATCGTCGACTGGGAAGATATCCAAGCAGGTGTGGCCTTTGACGTGGTCGGCCTGTATGCGGCTGCCTGTGCCATGGGGGTTGGCCTGAAATTTACCGGCGGCGCCCTCTGGCTGGCCCAGACCTTTGTCGGTTTTTTGCCGGATTTTATGACCCGAGGAAATGGCTTGGTTATGGGCGTCAGCTTGCTCACCGGAACCATGACCAATTTTATGAGTGACGGCGCCACAGTTGCAGCTTTAGGACCGATCGTTCTTCCCATGGCCACACTGGCCAATGTCCATGTGTGGAAAGTGGGGCTGATCACCGCCTTTTCTTCTTCTTTTGCGAATTTTCTGGTGGTCGGGACTCCCAACAATGCTATTGCTTTTGGCATGGGAAGGGACCCTGAAACCGGAGAAAGATTGCTGGATGTCATGGATTTTGTGAAATACGGATTACCGGTAACCATCCTTGCATGGCTTGTTCTCTGGGGTTGGGCGGTATTCGGGTACTGGCAGTTTTTATCCTGGTAGGACCAAATTAGTTACACTGCGCTCCGTAATTGGAATACCGGAATATTGGAGTTATGGCGTGATGGGTTTAAAAGCGGTTGTATCATTAAAAAAAGATTATCTTCCACTTTTATACCCATTATCCCAATATCCTATCACTCTAACATTCCATTCGGATCAATCCCTTTTTAAAGGGTAATTAAGGAAGACTTTCATGGGGCTTTATATAAGGAAACCAATATATATAAAACTTCACAGGATGATCGTGCTCGTTATCCTGTGCGTTTCCATTGTTCCGCTGGTATTTCTTGGAGAGACCATTTATTATCGGTTTGCCAGAACATATGAAGAAAAGATTGAAGATCAGATAAAATACCGGACAAGATCCCAGTCTTATGCCGTAGAAGTCTTTTTAAAAGAGCGAACCGCGATCCTTGCAACCATTGTGGATACCCATTCCTTCGATGACTTAAAGCAACAGGAAAATCTTGATCGCATGTTTAAAGTCATCAGCCGGCGAACAGACGGTCTGATCGACTTGGGTGTCATCGACAGCGCCGGTCGACATCTGGCATATTCCGGGCCGTATAATTTAAAAGGATTAAATTATTATCAGCAGGCCTGGTTTAACGAGGTGGTCAGTAAAGGCAAATATATCAGTGATGTTTACATGGGTTACCGGCAAATGCCGCATTTTATTATCGCCGTCCGGGGTTACAGCGACGGGATTACCTGGATTCTAAGGGCAACCGTCGATTCGGACATATTTAACAAACTTGTGAGGACCGCCCAGACAGGAAAATCAGGCGATGCTTATATCATAAATAAAAACGGGATTTATCAGACAGCCCCTCGCTTTTCAGGAAAAATACTTGGTAAGTCAAACATTATCTTAACACGTTTTGGTGAAGGGACTACGGTTGCCGAAAAAATTACGGATAACGGCCAAACAAAACATGTTGCCGGAACCTGGTTGAAAAATAATGAGTGGCTGCTGGTGATCACGCAAAATGTCGGAGATGAGATTGGCGGATTAATGACCACCAGAACCATGGAAATCATGATTATTGTTTTTGGCTGCCTTGCAATCATTACAACCACCTTTTTAGCGATGCGTATCATTTTCAGGCGGCTTGAAGATGCTGACAAAGGGATTAGCGAACTTAATGAACAGCTGATCCAGTCTGATAAAATGGCGGCTTTGGGAAAGATGGCTGCCGGAATTGCCCATGAAATCAACAATCCTCTTGCGGTCATCGGTGAAAAGGCGGGATGGATGCAGGATTTGCTGCTTGACGAAAAGTTTCAGGAAAGTGAAAATCTTAAAGAGTATGTAACCTCTATCGATAAGATCGAAGAACACGTGGAAAGGGCCCGTAAAGTGACCCATAATATGCTCGGGTTTGCCAGAAGAATGGAGCATCGCTTGGATGATGTCGATATTAATCTTGTTTTGAGCCAGACCATAGAGTTGTTGCAAAATCATGCTCAGATAAATAACATCGAAATAAGCAGGGATTTTCAGCCGGACCTTCCTGTTATTGCCAGTGATCAATCCCAGCTTCAACAGGTATTTTTAAACCTGATGAACAATGCCATCGATGCCATTGAAAAGGATGGATTGATTGAAGTAAAAACGCGAAAGGAGGGTTCC
The DNA here is from genome assembly GCA_963731025.1 of uncultured delta proteobacterium. Classification (GTDB taxonomy): domain Bacteria; phylum Desulfobacterota; class Desulfobacteria; order Desulfobacterales; family UBA11574; genus UBA11574. Next base: position 493,888 of record CAVSVL010000014.1, read on the forward strand.
CAGGTTGTCATCGAAATAAAAGATAACGGTCCGGGCATTCCCGAAAAACATCTGACAAAAATATTTGATCCGTTTTTCACCACCAAAGATGTCGGCAAAGGGACCGGACTGGGATTGTCGGTAAGTTATAGTATCATCGAAAAGTTGGGCGGTTTGATCGCCGTGAAAAGCAAACTGTCTGAAGGAACGCTTTTTAGTGTTAAGCTTCCTATTGTGTCTCCTGAAAGAAAGTAGTAAATAAACGGTAGAAATATTTTATTATAGAGCCTTGTTTGTGCATGGGGCGGTTTAACAGATAAAGACTTTTCGATCCCTAAAACAGTATTAAACTCAAACATTTAATCGGCAAGGAGTATAAAATGGACATGTTCAGAATATTGGTGGTCGATGATGAAGTCGATTTTTTGGAGACCATTGTCAATCGACTGCAAAAGAGAAAACTGAATGCAAGCGGTGTGACCAGTGGAGAAGAAGCCGTTGAACTTCTCCAAAAAGAACTCTTCGATGTGGTTATCCTCGATGTTAAAATGCCCGGGGGAATGGATGGCATCGATACCTTGCGGGAGATTAAAAAGATTCAGCCGTTGGTCGAAGTTATTCTTCTTACAGGACATGCTTCTGTGGAAACGAGCATCGAAGGAATGAAGCTGGGGGCCTTTGATTATTGTCTGAAACCCATAAAGTTTGAAGACCTTTTACAAAAAATGGCCGCTGCATTTTCCAAAAAATCCACCCATGATAAAAAAATACGGGATGCAAAGATACAGCAACTGATTCGACATCCCGGCAGGGTGTTTGACCAGGATTGATAGGTTGTGCCATTTATTTGAGTCTTATTTTTTTACCCGTAGATAGCTTTCCTTTACGGAAGAGGCTACAGGAGGGAGCAATTTGACGGGATTGCCCCCTTCACTTCGTCGAAAGGGGATTGGGATCCCTCCATGTTTTTCCTGGCCTACGTTTGTTGTCAAAACTCAAGTAATATTAAAAGGAGGTATATGTAATGAAAAGGTCCCGGATATTTGTGATGCTGTTTTTAACCCTTGTCTTGTACCGGCCTCAGGTTTGTCCGGCTGCAATGAGCAACGAGGATATGCTGAACAAGCTCAATGAACTCAGCACAATTATCCAGAAACAGCAGCAGCAAATCGAAATGCTGAAACAGGAACTGAACAATCAAAAAGAATCCATCGACCAGGTAAAAGAAACCCAAAAGGAAGAAATTACAAAAACTGTAAAGACGGAAACCGAAGTGAAATCCAAGGAATGGAACGAAAAGATTCCCAAGTGGATTAAAGATACCAAAGTGTCCGGCGATCTGAGACTTCGTTATGAAGGCATATACAACCGGGAAGAGCGACAGACCGACGGATCCATTAAGGACCTCCCGACCCGCGACAGGTTCCGAATCCGGGCAAGACTCTTTTTTGACAGCAACATCAGCGATGAAGTATCCACCCATTTCATGCTCTGCACCAATCAGGACAGCTATCAGGAAGCCACGACCACCAACCAGAGTTTTACCGACGATTTCAATGACAAGGGCATCTATCTTCACAGGGCTTATGCCAGTTACAATCCCAACTGGTTGAAAAAAATGGAGCTTACGGGCGGGAAATTCAAAAATACATTTTTGCACACCGACATCATGTGGGATCCGGATGTGAATCCTGAAGGTTTCTATGAGTATTATCAATATCCAGGCTGGGCGGATTTCAAACCGTTTGTTCAATTGGGACAGATGGTGGTCAACGAGGTTAAAAACGAAACCGACGACGCGGCCCTTTTTATCTATCAAGCCGGATTCGACTGGAATATAGGGAAAGTAAATTGGGTGTTGGCAGGCAGTTATTATGATTGGGCGAACCTCGAAAATTCAAAATACCTCCATGAAGCAAACTATAAGACCGGCGGGGGGAATTCATTCATACTCGATGCAAATGGAAATTTGCAGTATGCATATGACTACAATTTATGGGAAGGGATTTCTCATGTCACATTCAAATTGGGAGAGATTCCCACAACACTGATTTTGGACTATATCGTCAACACCGCAGATAATGTTCCCGGCGACCAGGATACCGCCTACTACCTTGGATTCGATCTGGGCAAGGCAAAGAAAAAAGGCGACTGGTCAATCGGGTATAAATATGCCCGCATAGAAAGGGACGCGGTGATTGGCTCAATGAACGACCAGGACTTTTACGGCGCAAACCGAAAAGGGCATAAAGTTAAATTCAAATATATGGTATTGGACCGGTTGAGATTCGATGCCGCCTATTTCTATACCGATCCTGTCACCGACTGGGATACTTCTGATGTTACCTTCAGCAAAAACAAAGAACGGGAACATGAAGATCGGGTCCAGACGGATTTGATTTTTAATTTTTAGTGAGTTTTTAATAAATGATGGGTTTTTGCTGCCCGGTCATCTGATTATTCCTTTTATCAAAAAACTTCAATCAAAACTTATTGAAATTGCAGGATATTATATAATATTGTCTATTGACAATCCATTTGATTTTTGATATCGAGATTGGAAAGTTTTGAAAAAACATTCCAAAAATTGTCAACGCCTGATATTTTAAAAAATGAAAATCAAAGTCATAGATAATTTAAAAGAAAAGACAGAACCGCTGAGCCACTCCAAAGCAGACAAAGTCGCAGCGTTAATCCGTCAAAATACTCAGGATGTCAATCAGGAAGAGTATCTGCCGGCTGATCTTGAAAAACTGAATGACTTTGCAACGCCTGAAAAAATTCAAAAAGAGTTGGAAAGAGGTTATCTGGCAATGTTATTTAATGACGAGGAAGATCTCATCGGTTGTGCCCTCGTCGTTCGCAGGGGCATTAAGCTTGTTATAAAAACATTACAGGTTAAAACCATCTACTGCAGGAAAGGCTACGGTTCACTTCTGTACAAGCATTGTGAAAGTTTGTTCGAACAAATGGGCATGAACGAGATAGAAGTTGAAGTCCCAAAATTCCCACGCTCGGAAGCTTTCTACAGGAGTCACGGATTTGTGAAAACCGGAAATCCAACCCCAAAAGATCTGCACTTTGCCATGTTCAAGTATATCTGATACCTGAATCTTGCATGAAAATTAATGAGCATCTAAAGGTTGCCTGGCTGAAGAATAAAAGCCACCAACTCATTCAAAACTCGGGTCAGAAATTCTTCGTTAATTCAACACCACATCGATGATCTCTTCCAACTCATTGATTTTATAAATCTTGAGATCTTTACTTATTTCTTCCGGGATATCTCTGATATCCGCGTCGTTTTTGGCCGGAAAAACCACCGATTTCACACCGGCCCGGTGTGCGGCCAGAACCTTTTCCTTAACGCCCCCCACCGGCAGAATTCTCCCGGTTAAGGTCAACTCGCCGGTGAGTGCCACATTTCTTTTGCAGGATCGTTCCGTTAGCAGACTGATGAGTGCGACAGCGATGGTCAGTCCCGCGGACGGTCCGTCTTTTGGAATTGCGCCGGCCGGAACATGAATGTGGAGGTCATGGGTTTCAAACATGTTGTCCGGGATATTCAAGGACTCGGCATGGCTTCGGATGTAGCTCATTGCCGCGTGAGCCGATTCTTTCATTACGTCCCCCAAGGAACCGGTTAGAATAAGATTTCCCTTGCCTTTCATTTTGGCGGCTTCAATAAAGATGATCTGGCCGCCGGCTTCCGTCCATGCCAGGCCGGTAACCACCCCCACCCGTTCTTTGGCTTCTGAAATTTCGAAATAAAATTTTCGTGGGCCCAGAAAATTTTCCACCATTTCAGGAGTCAGAATATTCTTTCCGTTTTTATGCTGGCCGTTCAATGTTTCACGGGCAATTTTGCGGCAGATGGCAGCGATCTGACGTTTGAGATTTCTCAAACCTGCTTCTCGGGTGTATTCCCTGATAATCTTGTGGATGGTCTCTGAAGTGAAAACAGGGGGATTTTCGGAAAGTCCGGCGTCTTCGATTTCTCTGGGGATTAGATAGTGGGCTGCGATTTTTTCTTTTTCTTCTTCGGTATACCCCAACAGGGTAATCACTTCCAGCCGGTCCAGCAGGGGACCGGGAATCAGATCCAGCGCATTTGCAGTGGCGATGAACATCACGCGAGACAGGTCAAAGGGAACATCCAGGTAATGGTCCATAAAATGCGTATTCTGCTCGGGATCGAGGACTTCCAGCAGTGCTGCGGCCGGATCTCCTTTAAAGTCCCTGCCGATTTTGTCGATTTCATCGAGCATAATCAGCGGATTTTTCGTTTCCGCACGGCGAATTTCCTGAATAATTCTCCCGGGCAACGCACCGACATAGCTTTTTCGATGTCCTCTTATCTCTGCCTCGTCCTTCATGCCGGCCAAAGACATGCGGACGAATTTTCGTTCCAAACTCCTGGCTATGGACATTCCCAAAGACGTTTTTCCGGTGCCGGGCGGTCCCGCAAAACAGAGCACCGGGCCTTTGGGCTCCAGTTTCAGCTTTTTCTTGAAAAGTGCTTTCTGGATGGTTGAACGGATCTCATTGAGCTTTAACGGTTTTGTCAGGTAGTGGTACGAACCCCTTTTCATGGCCTCAATCGCCGAAGACACCGTGGCGTAGCCTGTGATGATGATGACTTCGGTATTCGGATTGATGTTTTTGGCTTTTTCCAGAACCGCTATACCGTCGACTTCTCCCATTTTAAGATCCGTTACAATGACATCAAAGGCGCTTTGTTCCAGAAACTCCAGTGCCTCTGATCCGTTGGAAGCGGTATTGACCTGATAGCCGTCTTTTTTAAAAACATGCTCCAGATTCTGACGGGTAATTTTTTCATCATCTACCACCAGTATTTTATGCTGCTGTGACATCTTTAATACTCTGACGGATAGATGCTCCAGGATCCGATCTTTTATTTTGGCCAGTCCAAAATGATCTTCATTGAGAATCGACTCGGCCCGTTTAATATCGAGATTGTCATCCGTCATCTTGTTCCAGGGGAGACTCACCAGATAATCGATATAGTTGATGCCGATGGTATATTCAGCACTTGAAGAGGAAGTCTTTGTCAATCGCTCGATTTCTTTATAAGCGACTTTTTCCACCGGCTCAGGCATTTTGCTTTGTCGAACGTCTTCTCTTAATTCCTCCAGCTCTGATGCCAGTTCCTTTGTTTGTCCTTTTTCTCTTTTAAATATGCGCATATTGGGATTCCATTATTATTTCGACCAATTGAAGCTATAAAAACAGATTCAGCTCCGACACGCAATGATTTTTTCTTCAAGGATCATACGACATCTTTCGACGTTGCAATTTGCAACGAAGTGCTCTCTTTTCGCAATACAATATAACCTATTTAAATAAATAGAAATTTTTTAAATCTTCAAAGAAGTATTGCAAATTGCAACTATTTTTATGGAAGTTCGTTGTCGTGTCAATAATGATATTAATTTAATATTATCAATAAGATAAAACTTATTTGATATGTCTGGCACGGGAGTTGCTCTATCAGTAGCCAAAGGCAAAAAACAAATCAGACAAAGGAGAGATTCAGCCATGTTTAAATTCAAAGAGACTTTCGACAGATTGATGGCAGCCATAACATTTGCCCAAGCGAATGAACACGAAACTGCGCTCGATATCATGCATGACCGGCCGGAAAGGGACAGCCGGAAAAGAGTCGATGCCGATATTCGACGCAGCGAAGAAACCCGGCCGCAGATGCGCACATAACCGGGCCGATGGGTAAGAGGGGATAAAAATGAAAAAAGTTTTATTGGCGATAGACGGCATGACACCCGACCGAAAGGCATTCAGCTACGCGGTTGCACTGTGTCAGCGAATCAGGGCGGAGTTGAGCATATTTCAAATTATCAGGCCTCGGTTTTATCGAGAATATGGAAAAAAGATCCGAAAGAAAGGCTTGCTCGCGAGAAAATTTGTTGAAGGATCAATGATGGCGGCCACCTTTGCCGAGGCCGGCGAACATGAGACCGCCCTGGATATCATGGCCGAGGCCTCAAAGGACATCAGACGTCTCTTGCAGGAATCCGAAGAAGCAGGTGTTCATTGTCATTTTTCCATCAAGTCGGGGAAACCTGATATGGAGATTGTTAACTATGTAAACGACCATCGGGACGTTGTTTTGACCATCTATGATGTTTCTGATCCAGATGTCAACCGAGGCGCCAATACTTCTAAAAAGAAAAATGCACTCGCAGAAATGACAAAAAGATTATCCGTTCCCCTGGTCACTGTTCACACCTAGAAGTCAATAGAAAAAAGTAGAAAAAAATATAACTGGGAAGGAGATAGAAAATGCCAGGATTTTTTGGAAGAATCAAACAAAAGTTAAGTAGAGCCGGAAATAAAATGGACAAGTACCAGGAGGCGATTACCTTTGCCCAAGCCGATGAATCCGAATATGCCATGGAGGCAATGGCTGAGCAAAAAGAAGAACAGGCACCCACAAAATTGCTGGTGATGGGCAGAGAAAGCGCTTTCTCAAAAGAAATCATCGACTATGCCCTGGAAATGGCGCAGCGGATGTCCTATGATATTCTGGCCTTAAATACGGCGCCTTTGTCCTGTGAAACATTCAAGCTTTTTTCGTCTTCTCGAAATCAGGTTTGTGAAGAGTTCAAAAGCATGTCTGAAGAAAATGCCGCTCTATTTCAGGAAGCTGCTGCTGAAAAAGGGATTCCTTTTGATCACATCGTGATGTTCAGTGAGCCGGAAGAGGCACTGGAAGCCATCAACAGAGAGAATAAAGACATTGCGTTCGTGGTTTCGGAATCTGTGGAAGACCGTACTGAAAGCAGAATCGAACAAGGCGAAAGGCTTCGCCAGAATATTTACGTTTATTCCATGGTATAATACGATTCTTTATCCATTGTCATATACCATTTGTTCCAATATGAAATGACATGGGCCATTGGCAAGAAATTGTCAATAAATGAAGCAGGTTAAAACCTTATCAAATCACCTGAAAGAGCGTTGACACTAAAACAGAAGATTCTGATTTAACAAAGATTTCAGATCTTCTGTTTTTTTTTGTGAAAACCATATTCCATATTGCAAAAAACTTGAATCTGTGCATTATATAGCCCTTTTTAAAACTGTAATATAAAGGGAGGATGGGATGGACACACGTTTCATTTTTAATTTTGTACTTGTCGCATTTGCTTTTTGGCTATGCTTTAAGTACAGAAAGAATAAAAAGGAATAACCGATTGACAACCAGCTTATACAAGTTTCGTATTACGACATAGCTAAAAAGCCTTTGATGGTGCAGGCTAAAAGAAAATTTTTAAGGTAAAATATGTCTTTTGCACATTATCGTACGGTCCCAAAATATAAAATGACGCCGATATTAAAAAATAATATCGCTATCTGCACGCACCATTTTCTTGGCGCCTTTTATGGATTCATGAGGCTTTTTTCTGTTTTACCATCGCATCTGTATGATTTTATCTTCCTGCCCGAGGCGGAAAAGAAATAATTTTTCAGGCCTGCTGTACTTTATCGACGTTGCTGAAAATTGAGGGTGCGAAACGAGAGCAGTTTATTGATAGGCTATGCAAATACACGAGAAACAGAAAGGAATATTGAATCAATGACACCTGAAATGATTTTGACCATGGTTGTGCTGGGCTTTGTAATCGTTCTATTTATTTTTGAATGGGTTCGCGTCGATGTTGTGGGGATTATTATGATGGCCTTGCTTCCCCTCATCGGTCTGGTATCGCCCAAAGAAGCATTCTTGGGGTTAAGCAGTAATGCTGTTGTCTCCATCATGGCAGTGATCATCATCGGCGCCGGTCTTGACAAAACAGGGGTCATGAACAAAGTGGCCGGACCCATCGTCAAACTGGCCGGTAATAGTGAGAAAAAAGTGATTACCCTGATATCAGGCACCGTGGGAATTATTTCGAGCATGATGCAGAACATCGGCGCTGCGGCGCTGTTTCTTCCGGCTGCCCAGCGAATTGGCAAGAGAATGGGGGTGCCGGTGTCCCGCATTTTGATGCCCATGGGATTCTGTGCCATTATCGGCGGGACCATCACTCTGGTGGGCGCCAGTCCGACGATTTTGTTAAATGATTTGATGGTTCTTGGCGGGAAAAAGCTGGAACCCTTCGGTCTTTTCACCCAGACGCCCATTGGCATCTGCCTTCTTGCCAGTGCTATCATCTATTTTCTTATTTTCGGAAAACTTGTCCTTCCGGCCGCAGAAGGCGAAGCGGAAAAAGGCGTTACGGCGCTGCTCATGGAAGCCTATGAGGGGCTTGAACATACATTTGAAATCCACATTCCCGACAATTATGACGGGCCGAAAACCCTGGAGGCGTTGGGTATCAGGCCCAAATTTTTGGTGACCGTGGTGGCCATCAGTTTTACGTCGGAAAATGAAAAAACGTTTGTGCCGAAAAGCAGCGACACAATTTCTCCGGGCGATGATATTGCCGTTATCGGGAAAGTAAAAATGGTTCATATGCTGGCTGAGGAATACGGTTGGGAAGTGAAAGACGGCCTGGATATTTTCGGAGAGAGCCTTGCCGTGATTAACGCCGGAATGGCGGAAACAGTGGTTTCTCCCAGGTCTGAATTGATCGGCAAAACCATGAGCCAAATCAATTTTAAAGAAATGTACGGTGTAAATCCAGTGGCATTGTTTACCGGCAATAAAATTATTTACAGTAACTTAACCCATATCCGACTGCAAATGGGCGACACCCTGTTACTTCAAGGGCCTTGGGAGAAATTTCACATTTTAAGAAATCAGCCGCAGCCACGGGCACTTACCTTTGCCACGACCCTTGAAGGTGAAATCATGCGCCCTGAAAAGGCCAAGCTGGCGGTGATCTGGCTGGCTGTCGCATTAATGCAGATTATCGTTTTTAAGATTCAGCTTTCGGTGGCTCTCATGTCCGGAGCCCTTGGTATGATCATTACCGGTGTGCTTTCGGTGGATGAAGCGTATCGCGCTGTGGACTGGATGACGGTTTTCCTCTTGGCCGGACTGATTCCTTTAGGTATGGCCTTTGAAAAAACCGGAACGGCTGCTTTTATCGCCCAATTCGTATTGGGGTTGCTGGGCCATCCCTCTCCCATTGTACTCCTGACGGCGGTAGGTGTCATGACCTCTTTTTTTACGCTGGTAATTTCCAATGTGGGCGCAACGGTTTTGCTGGTTCCGTTGTGCATGAACATGGCGGTCATGGCCGGCGCTGATCCGCGAATGGCCGCGCTGGTGGTAGGACTGTCGGCATCCAACACATTTGTCCTACCGACACATCAGGTCAATGCGCTCATCATGAGACCCGGGGGTTATCGAACGGTGGACTATGCCAAGGCGGGCGTCATTATGACCGCCATCTTTTTAACGGTGGAGTTGACAATTCTCTATTTCTTTTACGGGATTCAATAACATTTTACCCGTTGGTGATTTAATTATAGATATGAAAACGGCTTCCCAAAAAAAAATATGATCATTATAACAGCACGAAAAAACGTAAAACAGTATCTTTTCGTGCTGTTATGTTTTTGAAGCGTTCATTATTTAGGAGGAAAACGTATTATGGCGATTATCACTATCTCCCGCGGATGTTTCAGTCACGGCCAGGAGATTGCCGAAAAAGTGGCCGAAATACTTGGGTACGAGTGCATCAGCCGAGAAGTTCTGGTTGAAGCCGCTAAATTATTTAATGTCTCTGAAAAAAAACTCGTCAAATCCCTTCATGATGCTCCGACCATTCTTGAACGGATTTCCAATGGAAAAACAGAATACCTTACGGATATAAAAGCCGCCCTTTTAGGATATGCCAGGAAAGGTAATATGGTGTATCATGGTCATGCAGGCCATCTTCTTTTGACAGAACTTCCCAAGGTGCTGAAAATCAGGATTCTCGCTGAAATAGAAGATCGGATTGCCTTTTTACAGCAACAGAAAAATGTATCCAGAGAACAGGCATTGCTGGATATCGAAAATGAAGATAAACATCGCAGCCAGTGGACCCGATATCTGTACAAAATGGATGTCAACGATCCCAAACTTTATGATATTGTAATTAATATCGGAAACTTGACAATCGATAACGCCTGTGAAATTATTTGTCTTGCAGCTAAAAGCGATGCTTATTTAATGACGGACGAATCAAAACAGGCCTTAGGCGATGCCGCCATTACCAGCTACATTGATGCAGCGCTTCAATCGATCTGCGAAGCCCAGGTATTCGTTAAAAACGGAGAGGTTCATGTGAAGGTTGCGGCCCAAAAAAGACGAAAAACCGGCCATCTGAGCCCGGCGTTGCAGGACCATCTCGGAGCGTCATATCAAGACGATTTAACCAGACAGATCAATAAAATAGCATATGACATACCGGGTGTTAAAAAAGTGTTCTGCAGTGTTGACCCTCCATATTATGTTTAAAAAGAGGGGGTATCTGTCTTATGAAAATCAGTATTCGAGGAAAGATTTTTCTGGCTTTTTTAATATTTATCGGTCTTAGTGCGCTGATATGGGCGCGCAGTTACTACAGCCAGTATATTCTCAACCAGAAGATCCAGATCATTGAAAGAAAATACGATCTTTTTAATTCCATCCTGGAAGCCCGCCGGTATGAAAAAAACTATTTTTTATCCTTTGACAAAGAAAATATTGTTCAAGCTCTTGACTATGCCCGTCAGGCAGAGGAGATTCTTCGTGATATATTGACCAAATACGGGAAGTACACCCTGGCCAAAAATCTCGATCAAAGGATTACCGAACTGGTCACATACAAAAAATCGCTCGTCAATCTCCTGAAACTCCAGGAAGAAGGACATTTGGTGGTCCCTCCGGACACCATCGAATTAATCCGAAGGCAGGGAAGAATTCTCACCAGTGAACTGGAAAAAATCGTAAAAAAAGAGAGTGAATTTACACGGGACCTGATCGGAAAATCTAAGACCATTCATTTTTTGGCGTTGATACCAGTTTTTATCCTCTCCGTTTCAATTGCCCTTTTTCTGGTCTTTAATGTCAATCGTCCGCTAAAGACCATTGAAAACGCCATTACCAAAATTGCCAGCGGAGATTTTGATAATATCCCGGAAATCAAAACCGGCGATGAATTTGAATCTTTGGTGGCCAGTCTCAACAATATGATCGATGAGTTGAGCAAAAGGAGCAAACAGCTGGTACAGGCTCAGAAGCTGGCTTCTTTAGGAAGGCTCACCTCGGGCGTGGCCCATGAGTTGAACAATCCCCTCAACAATATATCCACATCGATCCAAATCCTCATTGAAGAGCTTGAAGAGAATGACCTGGAATATAAAAAAGAACTGTTGGTCGGTGCCGAGAAAGAGGTAGAAAGGGGAAAGGAAATCGTTCGATCACTTCTGGAATTTGCCAGAGAAAGGACACTGACCCTAACACAGGTCAATTTTAAGGGTCTGGTGGACAGCGCCATCCAGCAAATTCGATCACAAGTGCCTGACAATATTCATCTTAATATCGATGTGCCCGATAATATTCAGGCCGTCATGGGGCCGCAACGAATTGAACGGGTGTTAATGAATCTTGTCGTCAATGCGGTACATGCCATGAAAGATGGCGGAGAAATTACCATCAAAGCGAAAAATGAATTTGACAAAGAGGGATTTTCTTTTCAGGTGACAGACACCGGTGAAGGAATTCCTCAAAATATCATAACAAAGATTTTTGACCCTTTTTTCACCACAAAAGAAGTCGGCAAGGGGTCGGGGCTGGGACTTTCCATCATTTACGGTATTATGGAACAACATGACGGCAAAATATCCGTTTCCAGCAACGTCGGAAAAGGAACGACATTCACCTGTTTTTTACCATTCCATCAGCCTGAGCAACAGGAATTATAGAAGGATCATCGTGGAAAATAAGAAAGAGGTAATTCTGGTTGTTGAAGACGAGGATATTGCACGGAAGAATCTCGAGCATATTTTGATCAAAACCGGTTACGAAGTCATTTCCGTAAACAACGGGAGCAAGGCTATTGAGTTGCTTCACTCAAATCACTTCGATCTGGTGATCACAGATCTGAAAATGGAAAAAGTGGACGGCATGCAGGTGCTGCATAAGACTAAGGCGCTTCAGCCTTACACGGAAGTCATTATAATCACTGGCTATGCCACCATTGAAACGTCCGTTCAGGCCATGCATGACGGTGCATACTATTATATTGCCAAACCCTATAAAATCGGAGAAGTGCGCCAGATAACCAAAGAGGCACTTTTAAAACGGCAGCTTCGGCTTGAAAACATCGAACTCAAAGAAACACTCAAGAAACAGCGAAAAATTTCCGACATTGTCGGACAGAGCACAGTCATGATGGATGTTCAAAAAACCATTCATCAGATCGCCCCTTCGGACATCAATGTCCTGATCCTTGGTGAAAGCGGCACCGGCAAAGAACTGGTCGCCCGATCTATCCACCGGCTCAGTCCCCGTTTTGAAAAAGAATTCATCGCCTTTAACTGTGGTTCGTTTACAGAAGAACTCATGGCCAATGAACTGTTTGGCCATGAAAAGGATGCCTTTACCGGGGCCACGAAGGCGAAAGCGGGATTGATTAAAGTGGCTGACGGCGGAACGGTTTTTCTGGATGAAATCGGGGATATGCCGCTCAGTATGCAGGTAAAGCTATTGCGCGTTATTCAGGAAAAAGAGGTATTGCCGGTGGGCGGCGAGACATCCGTTTTCGTGGATGTACGCTTCATCGCCGCGACCCATCGCGATCTGAAAGAGGATGTGGAAAAAGGTAACTTCCGGCAGGATCTGTTTTACCGTCTGAATGTCATTACCATAAAACTTCCGTCTCTGATCGAACGGCACGGTGACACACCGCTTCTGGCCCATCACTTTCTGGCTCAAAAAAGTAAAGCCATGAATAAAGATGTCCAAAATATTAACAAAGAAGCCATGGAATTGCTCTCTCGATACAGCTGGCCGGGGAATATCAGAGAACTGGAAAATGTCATTGAACGGGCCGTTGCCCTATCGAACGGTCCGGAGATAACCGTCAACGAATTACCGGAATACATTGGGAATCTTTTGATTGAAACCTATCGCCGGGAAAATTCAGAGATACCGACACTGGAGGATCAGGAGAAAAACTACATTAAATGGGTTCTCGACAAATCCGAGGGAAATAAAACCAAGGCGGCAAAAATAATGGGTATCGATCGCGTCTCGCTCTGGAGAAAAATGAAACGGTATGACATGGAGTCTGAATAGCTGAAAATTACCTTTCGATATTTATAGTTATTGTCAGAATAACGTTCCTTTTCCGCCGCCGGATAATTTCGTTTAGATCGGCAAGAACTCGCAAATAAAAGCGCGTAAAAGAGAACATGGCTATGGCTTATAGAATATAGCACAATAGCTTGATATTATTTTCTAATTTGAAAAACTTCGAAGATGTCCTCTTTAACGCGCTCTAATTTGCTCAGACAGCTTCCCGACCTAAACGAAATCATTCGGCGGCTACTTGAAATTGTGATCGTTAGTAATTCAACCGAAACATATTTTTGACAACTGCTATAAAATTCAGGTTTTACACCCTTAAAGTTCAGCAGAGGGGAGCTTTTCTTAGGTAAAATCATATCTTGATGATTAAGTATAGAACATACCCGACATAGCATGAAAGGAGCAAAATCCCGTCTCTGCGCGTCACTGTTTGCGTCTTTCTCATCATCAGCCACGGCAGAAAACTGACAAATATCATGAACAGGTAATCAATGAGCAGGCCGCTTTGAACAAGGCCGCCGGGAATTGGAATGGGTTTTACCATAGAGGCTGCACCGAGCACACTGAGGATATTAAACACATTGCTCCCCACCAGATTGCCGATGCTGATGTCCATTTCTTTTCTTAATGCGGCGACAACAGACGTGGCAAGTTCAGGAAGGGAGGTTCCGAGTGCCACGATGGTCAGACCGATAAATTTTTCGTTGACGCCAAACACCTTCATAATGGCAACGGCAGCATCAACAAGAATTTCAGCGCCCACCACAACGCCGATGATTCCTGCCGCGATCCATACGATCTGTCTGGATTTGGAAGTAATATATTCGATATCTTTTAAGGCATGTGCGAAGGCAATGCTTTCATCATGACGTTTAATCCTGGATTCTTTGACGGCTTTATAATAGTTGAAGAATGTATATAAAATAATGCCGCTGAAAAGTGACACGCCTTCGATTCTGCTGATATTCGAGTTCAGCGAAATTACCAAAAGATACAGAGACACCCCCAGCATTATGGGTATGTCCCGTTGGATGATGGATCGGCTTCCCTTTATGGGATGTACTACCGCGGATAAGCCGAGCACAAGGGCGATGTTGCAGATGTTGCTGCCAACGACATTGCCCACGGCAATCATGCTTTTGCCTTTAATGGAAGATACAAGGCTTACCACCAGCTCCGGGGCTGAAGTACCGAATGCCACGACCGTCAGACCGATGACAAGAGGTGTCAACCCCAGACTTCGCGCCAGACTCGATGATCCTTTGACCAGCCATCCGGCACTATAATAGAGCATTAAAAATCCGACGGCAAATAAAACCAGATTCAGTGTCATAAAGGTATGCTTTGCAAAAAGATATATTTATGGATATGAATAATAATCACCGTATCAAACTTGTACAATTAATGAAACCACTTCTAAAGACTATTTCACAAAATTTTCCTATGAGTGATTTTTGGGTCTTTTGCTGAATACAATCATTTTTTTCTCCGGTTTATGCAAGAGAAAAAGGGTTGCATAAACGTTTTAAATTTAGTTAAAATCTGTTTAAATGTTATTTCATTCAGGAGAGATATTCATGCACTATGAAGGAAATATCATCCGACCGCCCAGTGAAGCCAACAGCATTCTGCTGCAAATAACGGTTGGATGTTCCCGAAACAAATGCACATTCTGCGGGGCATACAAAGGCGAACGTTTTCGCATCAAACCGGATTCTATTATCATGGCCGATATCGCCTTTGCAGCAACCCATTGCCGCCGTCAGCGTCGCATATTTCTATGTGACGGAGACGGGCTGATCGTTCCCCAGAAAAGACTGCTGAATATCTTGCAGGAAATTGAACGACAGCTTCCCTGGGTCACCCGTGTGGGTACATACGCCAACTGCAAAAGCTTGAAAATGAAAACCCTTGATGAACTCAAAGCTTTAAAAGCTCATGGTCTGGGTATTCTCTACATGGGCCTTGAGACCGGTGACGATGTGACATTGAAACATATCAACAAGGGTGCTGCATCAGAAGAGATGATCCAAATGGGCAAAAAGGCGAGGGCGGCGGGGATGAAGCTTTCCATTACCGTACTATTGGGAATTGCCGGTAAATCGCGGTCGAATATCCATGCCCGTGAAACCGGGCGGGTCCTAACCGCTATTGATCCGGAATATGTGGGCGCCCTGACATTGATGCTTATTCCAGGTACGCCGTTGTATCAAGACTACAGGGATGGAAAATTTTTTCTGCTTGAGCCGGATGACATGTTGAACGAACTTAGAACCATGATCGAGGCCACGGAACTTTCAAAAGGGCTTTTTCATGCCAATCATGCCTCAAATTATCTTCCCATTAAGGCAAGACTGCCAAAAGACAAAAAAAAGACGTTAGATTTGATTGATGACGCCCTTGCGGGCAAGATAGACTTGAAACCGGAATTTTTAAGAGCGCTTTAATCGGCATTTGGTGTGTCACAATTCACTGCTTACTGAAAAAAGGAGAAACAAATCATGACTGAAGGTTTGGCTGAAACCCGGCAAAATATCGATGACCTGTGTATCAATACCATCCGTGGCCTTTGCATGGATGCGGTTCAGAAGGCCAATTCCGGCCACCCCGGCGCCCCCATGGGGCTTGCGCCGGCAGCGTATGTGCTTTGGACCCGGGTGATGAACCACAATCCTGAAAATCCCGGATGGCTCGATAGGGACCGTTTCGTGCTTTCAGCCGGGCATGCCTCCATGCTCCTATACAGCCTGCTTCATCTCTCAGGGTATGCTGTTTCCCTTGATGATATTAAGAATTTTCGTCAGTGGAACAGCAAAACACCCGGCCATCCCGAATTCGGTCATACACCGGGAGTTGAAACCACCACCGGCCCACTGGGTCAGGGCTTTGCCAATGCCGTGGGCATGGCGATGGCGGAACGGCATCTTGCCGCGCGATTTAACACCCCCGGACATGAGATTGTCGACCATTATACTTACATGATTTGCGGCGACGGGGACATGATGGAAGGCATCTCTTCTGAAGCAGCATCCCTTGCCGGCCATTTGGGGTTGGGTAAATTAATTTGTATTTACGACGACAATGATATTTCCATCGAAGGTTCCACGGAGATAGCCTTTACCGAAGATGTCGGCCTTCGATTCAAGGCATATCACTGGCACATTCTTAACGTTGATGACGGCAATGATATCGATGCCATATATAATGCCATTCAGGCGGCCAAAGCCCAAACCGGGCGGCCGTCTTTGATTGTTTTGCGGACCCATATTGCGTATGGAAGCCCCAACAAGCAGGATACCGCAGATGCCCATGGGTCGCCGTTGGGTGAAGAAGAGGTTCGTCTGACCAAAAAATCACTGGGTCTTCCGGAGGATACTTTATTTAATATCCCGGATGCGGTCAGGCATCATTTCACACAATGTGTTGAAACCGGGAAGGACGCCGAAGCCGGATGGCAGGAAAAATTTCAGGCTTACAATAAAAAATATCCGGATATGACAAAAAAATGGGTGGATGCCATGAGCGGGTTTCTGACCACCGGATGGGATAAGGACATTCCCGAATTTTCAGTTTCTGACGGTCCCATCGCCACCCGGGCGGCATCCGGAAAAGTTTTAAATGCCATTGCCGCAAGACTTCCAACTCTCATCGGCGGTTCTGCCGATCTGGCCCCTTCAACCAAAACATACTTGGATGCGTCACATGAATTTCAAAAAGAGGCTTACGACGGCCGAAATATCCATTTCGGTGTCAGAGAACACGCCATGGGGGGAATCATGTCCGGCATGTTTCTTCACCACGGTCTGCGGCCTTATGGCGGTACCTTCCTGGTTTTTGCAGATTATTTAAGGCCGGCGTTGCGCGTTGCCGCCATTATGAATATCCCGGTCATTTATGTCTTTACCCACGACAGCATCGCAGTGGGTGAGGACGGACCCACACACCAGCCGGTGGAGCATCTGGTCAGTCTCCGTGCGATTCCGGGTCTAACCGTCATTCGTCCGGCCGATGCATCTGAAACAGCCCAGGCATGGCGACAGGCCCTTCAAATCACCAATGGCCCGATTGCGCTGATTCTAAGCCGGCAAAAGCTTCCGATATTGACATCCAATGCTGTAAAAGACGGTTTGGCAAAAGGGGCTTATGTGCTGGCGGATTGTGACGGCAAGCCTGACATTATACTGATCGGTACGGGATCCGAGGTCCATATCATTTTTGAAGCCAAGGCACGTCTGCTTGAAAAAGGTGTTGCCGCACGAGTGGTGAGTATGCCCAGCTGGGAACTTTTTGAAAAGACATCGCAAAAATACAAAGATCGTGTGCTTCTGCCGGATGTCCAAACGCGCTTGGCCGTGGAGGCCGGTTCTGAAATGGGATGGTGTCGATATGTCGGAACCCGCGGCGATGTCATCGGCATAAACAGTTTTGGTGCTTCAGCACCGGGCGGCCTTGTAATGGAAAAATACGGATTTACTTCTGAGCATGTTGTACAAAAGGCACTCGAACTTATTAAATAGTGTCCATCCATGAGTTCAAAATGAACACAAGGGTTGTCCAATTCAGAAATGAGCAATTTTTGTTCTGATCAAGGCCGCACAAGGGTTTGCGGTCCCCGCAAAGCGGGACAGGAAGGCGTACGTCTGTACGCCGCAACCGTAAACCCGCGGAGAACGCCGATCAGGACAAAAAGGGCCATTTATGGATGGACACTCTCTGAATCTTACATTACTTGATTGACGTTTTCAGGGACATTATATGGATAATACAAAAGAAGCAGAACTGAAGCGTTTAAAGAAAGATTATCTACTCCTGGAACAGCGCAGCCGGGATGAGAAGAAATGCCTTTCAAACGTCATTTCTTCCCTGGGAAGGGTTATTGCGTTGCATGACGATCTTTTGGAAGCATTTGAACCCCTCAAAAGACTGATCGATCCGGACCGGGAATTGCCTCTTGTTCAGATTGAAAATCAGGTCGATACGCTTAAAAACAAGATTTTTACACAGGAAACAAAACAAGTCTTCGATGACCGGAACAAGATAGATGAATTAAACAACAGCCTGCTGGAGTCATGCAGAATTATTAAAAGAATCGTGGTTGCTCTTGTGGATGATTTTTACCCGACAACCGGCGCGTTGAAAGCCAAAGCCGATTCCATTGATATCACCTGCCAAGAAGAGACGGCTCAAATGGGTTTAGAAGGACCGGCAACCGCATTTTTAAGCTATATCAGAGGACTTAAGGGTAAGATTTCGGAAGACTTCAAATACATCAACAACACGTTTCTTACCCTGCTGGGCCACGTCAAAGAATTGGAAAAGACATTGACGAGCGAATTCGGCCAGGATGCCAGAATCAAGGAGATCGAACAGTTCGAGACGAAAGTTAATACTGAAGTCGGTTCCATCTCAGATTCGTTCAATGTTCATACCACCATCGATGAAATAAAAAGTGCGGTGGTTGAAAAGTTGACAAAAATAAAAAACCTGATGGCCTTAAGGAAAAAAGAAGAGGTGGAAAAGGCTCAGAAAACTCAAGAAAATATCAACAAACTCAAACAAAAGATCGTAAAAACAGAAAAAGATGCCCGTGCCATGGCCAAAAAGGTGGACTACTTTCAAACGGCCGCCACTAAAGACGGGCTAACGGGCCTTTATAACCGTAATGCTTTTGATCGACGAGTGAACGATGCATTAAAGATGTTTAACGAGGAGGGACAACCTGTTTCCCTGATACTCTTTGATGTCGACAATTTTAAATGGATCAACGATACCCTGGGACATGTTGCAGGTGATAAAATATTACAAAAAGTGGCTCAGTGCTTGAAAGAAGCCTTTCGAAAAAGTGATTTCATCGCACGATACGGCGGAGATGAGTTTGCCGCTGTGATTGAAGGGTTGGATATAGATATCGCGAAAAAGAAAATTTTAGATTTTAATGACCTGTTTAGCAAAAAACGATTTTTTTCTCACAGCATCGGAGATGTCAACGTCACGGTAAGTGCCGGTATTACCATGTCAAAAGAAGGAGATAATGTAGAGGACTTTATAAACAGAGCCGATAAAAACATGTATGAATCCAAAAAACAGAAACGTTGAAACCGGATGACGGCGCCATCGCAACCGACGCCGTATTGAACACAATCTGACAAACAAGGCAGAATCATTATTGATTCTGCCTTATTTGTTTGCTCCGTAACGCCCTTTTTGTTATTATAACCGAATAATAAATCTGGCGAGGTGATTCATGGATTCAAAGGTTAGACAGGCGATTTATCGTGCGGTGGAAAAAGAGCCCTTTGCACGAGCGTTGAACATGGAACTGGTAGAATTGGAACTCGGATATAGTGCAGTGGAGATGCTCTATGACCCGTCGGCCATGAACAATATCTATGATCGCGCCCATGGGGGGGCTATTTTTGGTCTGATTGACGAAGCCTTTGAGGCAGCGTGTCAGACAGAAGGCACCATTGCTGTTGCATTGAACGTGAATGTCACTTATGTGTCAAGTCCCCAAGCGGGAAAGCGTTTGCGTGCCGAAGCCCGCCAGGTGAGCCGAACAAAGAAAACAGCCAGTTTTGATATCAAAGTATCGGAAAAGGATGGTCCGTTGATTGCAACATGCCAGGCCCTGGCCTATCACACCGGGAAACCGATACCATTTTTATAGCCCGCCTTTTGCCTGAACAGCGGCAGAACGGTTTGTATGTCAATTTTGTTTTTGACATGCAGGGCATAAGGGCCTCGGCAAGAAATAATTACACTTCTTGCTTGTCTTTTGGCCTGTCTACCGCGTTACATCCACCGGCACATATCCTGATATGCACCGGCGGATGTGCCTTGTAGAAAAACCAAAATCCGGCGCAATCTTGTGGAATTATTTCTTGCCGCGCCCCTAACGTTTTGGAGATAAAAAAATGAAAGTTTCAAAAAATGCCCTTAAAATATTAAAAAAAAGATACTTTGCATCCGGTGAAACCTGGGAACAATTGTGCGAGCGGGTGTCACGTAAAGTGGCGGGGGATGAACCGCAAGCAAAAGATCGTGGAAAATGGGAAAAAAAATATAAAGACATGATGCTGAGTCTTGATTTTTTGCCCAACAGTCCCACGCTACGAAACTTCGGAAGGAACGAAGGCTGTGGAAGTGCCTGTTTTGTCCTCCCCCTGGAAGACAGTCGTCGGAGCATCTTTAAAACCCTTTCCGATGCCGTGGATGTTCAGGCCTACGGCGGCGGTACGGGAATGAGTTTTTCCAGGCTGCGCCCCAAAGGCGACCATATCCATTCCACCGGAGGTATCGCTTCCGGACCTCTTTCCTTCATGGAAATATTCGATTTCACCATCGGCGATATTATCCAGCAGGGCGGAACCCGCCAGGGCGCCAACATGGGAATATTGCGGGTGGACCATCCGGATATCGAAAGCTTTTTGGCTGCCAAGGCATTAGAAGGGGCTTTGAAAAATTTCAATTTATCGGTGGGAATCACGGATGACTTTATGAATGCCGTTAAAAATAACGAGGATTATGACCTGATTTTTGCCGGAAAAGTATACAAGACGCTTCCCGCATCTGAACTGTGGGAAAAAATTGTGGGTGGAGCATGGGAAAACGGTGAGCCGGGGATCGTGTTTTTAGATACCATTAACAAAAATAATCCATTGCAGCCCATGGGTGAAATCGAAGCGACCAATCCGTGCGGGGAGCAGCCGCTGTTGCCTTATTGTTCCTGCAATCTCGGATCCGTCAACCTTTCTCAGATGATTCAAGGGGATTGGATCGAAGGAAATGTAGAAATTGACCGGGAGAAACTACGACAAACCGTGAGGACAGCGATACGGTTTCTTGATTCGGTCATTTCCGTGAACCATTATCCCATTAAAGAAATCGAAGAAATGACGCTAAAAACCAGACAGATTGGTCTGGGGATCATGGGGTTTGCCGATATGTGCATCAAACTTCATATCCGGTATGGATCCGGCGAATGCATTGACGTGGCAAAAGACATCATGACCGACATTTATACCGTGGCCAATGAAACTTCCGTTGCGCTGGGTCAAGAAAAAGGAGTGGCGCCGGCCTACGAAGAATATCCGCTTTCCGGTCCAAAACGACGCAACAGCACCCTGACCACCGTGGCCCCTACAGGCACGCTCTCTTTGATCGCGAACTGCTCATCCGGTTGCGAACCGAACTTTGCATTCAATTATACCAAAGCGTGTCTGGAAGGCGAAAATTTGGACATCGTTCCTTCGGTGGTGGGGGAGTGGTATCAAAAGAAAAAAACCGAATCATTGCCTGAATTTTTCGTGACCACAAAAGATGTTTCTATTGAGGAGCACATTATGGTCCAGGCTGCATTTCAGACAAACGGCGTAGACTCCGGTGTGTCAAAGACCATTAATGCCCCGTATGATACGGACAAATCAGAGATTTCGAAAGCATTTTTCAAAGCGTGGGAAATGGGATGCAAGGGGATTACATTTTACAGGGACGGTTCCCGGTATGTTCAGGCTTTAACTGTCCGAGAGCAAGTGATGGAAGCCGAGACAGCAGCGGTTGCGCTGGCTCGCGGAGAACTCAAGCATCGGCCCCGGGCAACCACAGGGCCAAGCTTGAAAATGAAAACCGCCTGCGGCAAACTCTATGTGGATCCTCATTTTGACAAAGACGGGGTTGTCGAAATTTTTATCAGGACCGTGGGCGGCGGATGTGCGGCCAACACCAAGGCGCTGGGCATACTTCTATCTTACTGTCTTAGGGCCGGTGTGTCGCCTGAAAAAATCATCCGCTCCATGAAATCGATTCACTGTCCGGCGTGCACCAAGGCGATATCTTCAGGCAAGGATGTGGAGGTTAACAGTTGCGCGGCCGGCATGGGAAAAGGGCTTGAAGTGGCCATCACCTATTCGGACGTGTATCGCGAGGTTGCAAAACGGATTGAGGATGCGGACAGCCACTTTATCGAAAACCATGCAGCCGGCATAAAAAACATGATTTGTCCGGACTGCGGTGCAACGGTTCACCGGGCCGAAGGCTGTCTGCTCTGTTCCAATATGGAGTGCGGGTGGACCCGTTGTTAATTTGAACGCTAAATAGCATTCGGTGTGCATAGGCATTGCTCCCGCAGCGACAGATCTCATCAACGACCTCATTTGGCAATATCTTCACCTCGAAGGTCGTTTACGACGACATATGCTGAGTCCTGGTCTAAAGCGATGGCGGCCACTTTACCAATACCTGAACGTTCATCCGCAACCAGGGTTTTTTGTCTTTTTAAAATCTTTTCGGTAGAACAGTTTAGCTTCACAACTTTCGGAAATCTTT
Source organism: uncultured delta proteobacterium (assembly GCA_963731025.1). GTDB lineage: Bacteria > Desulfobacterota > Desulfobacteria > Desulfobacterales > UBA11574 > UBA11574. Next base: position 516,461 of record CAVSVL010000014.1, read on the forward strand.
CTATATTTCTCTGATCCATTTTTCGGCCTGTTTCATATCAGCTATATCAAAATACCGTACGATGGCAGAGGTGAACGGTTTGATAAATGCTGCCATGGCTTTTTCCCATTTTTTGTCGCCCACAATTGCCAAACGCTCAATATCGTTGAAATGCTGGGTTCCGAATTTTGTATCTTCCCAAAGGGCTCCGGCTGTCCATCCTTTAAACTCCTTTAGCTCAACTAACATCCGGAACTTGTCTTCGGATTCCATAATTTTCTCCAGCTGGGGCACAAAACGTTTATAGTCTTCTTTTTCCAGCTTGCCTTTGAATACGAGTGTAACAATTTTTCCTTCGGGTCCCTCCCTCAACCTGATTTCATTAAATCCATGAGTCATGATCTATCTCCTTTTGAACTTTGATATTTATGACTTCAATAATCTTGAATATCATGATACAAGTCCTTTCTCTTAACGGACAATAAGGTCTATTTCTCATATCGTTTAAATTTATCCTGTATTTCACATGGAAAGTTCCCTTTGTTGTCATTTCATCTTTGACATTGTCATATCTGTAATCACAAGATCGCCTCTGTTTAGTTGTGCCTTAAAATATTTCAGGATTGCCGTTGACTTTTTTTATCGTTATTCCTATCTTTATATGTAAAATGTCAAAATAAAGCAATGGCTGCATTTTTAAACCACTATTTTAGCCTATAGAGGCTACTTTTGGGTCACGGTGCGGGAAGCAGAAAAGAAATGACAACATTCACAAAAGACGAGGAATTCTTTGCAGAGGGCTATCGGCGCGCATGCGACTTGCTCTCTGAATGCAGCCGACCGGAAGGTTTTCTGGCCAGCTCTACCGACAAAACCAATTACCGAAGGATCTGGGCACGCGACGGCATCATCATCGGCATGGCTGCGTTGATGACCGATAACGACGATTTAACAGATACCTTCCGCCATACCCTCGAAACGTTGGCGGAATACCAGGGACCTCACGGAGAGATACCCAGCAATGTTGACCCGCAAAGCGAACGTATCAGCTACGGCGGCATGGCCGGCCGGGTGGATGCAGACCTGTGGTTTATGATCGGATGCGGGGAATACTGGAAGGCTACCGGAGACGATGCCTTTTTGGACGATATGATTCCGGTTCTCGAAAAGGTACGCTTTTTACTGGGTGCCTGGGAGTTCAATAACCGTGGTTTTTTGTACATACCGGCCACCGGAGACTGGGCAGATGAATACATTCATAACGGCTATATTCTCTATGATCAATTGCTTTACCTGCAAGCCTTGCGCACGCTGTGCGCCATCCGTAACTATGCTCACGGATCCCGCGATCATGACCTTTTCCGTCGAGTAACCCAGCTCAAGCGCCTCATCTGGGACAATTACTGGTTTGATGAAGACGGCGCCGTTCCGGACGACGCCTATCATGAAATCCTCTACGAAAAGGGGCAAAAGGCTGCCACAAAACCTAAAAACCATCACTGGCTGCCGTTTTTCTCGCCTCACGGATATGGATACCGTTTCGACGGTCTGGCCAATGTGTTGGCGTCTCTGTTGGATGTGGCCGACGACCGCCGCCGGGAAAAGGTCGACACATATATCAACGATTTAACGGAAAACTACCGCATGCGCCTGTTGCCTGCCTTTCATCCGGTCATCACTCCGGTTGACGAAGATTGGAAAGAACTGCATATCACGTTTTCATATACGTTTAAAAACAGGCCCTACGAATATCACAACGGTGGTCTGTGGCCTATGATCACCGGTTTTTACGTTGCCGATCTTGCCCAGCGTAACAAAAATGACGCTGCTCGGCACTATCTGGAAGGAATTCATACCGCCAACGCCGCTGAAATGAATTCAGAGGATTGGAGTTTTCCGGAATACATTCACGGTAAAAACTTCATTCCAGAGGGTACCCGAAACCAGTGCTGGAGTGCCGCCGGCGCCATTATCGGACATCAGGCATTGAATGGGAAAAAGGTGTTTAGAATCAACGATCATGAACAATAACATTTTACTATGCAGTGATATGGACCGCACGATCTTGCCGAACGGCGATCAGGATGAATCGCCACAGGTCCGCTCTGTCTTTAGTCTTCTGGTTGAACGTCCGGAAATACACCTGGCCTATGTGAGCGGTCGCGACAAGCGCTTGATTCAGAAGGCCATTACAGAATACGACCTCCCCCTTCCCGATTATGCTGTTGGCGACGTTGGGACGACTATTTATGAATTGACAGGCAGCAACTGGAGTCCTTTGGAGGCTTGGTTCGAGGAAATTGCCAAAGACTGGAAAGGATTGGACCGCGAAGACCTGTCCGGATTCCTGAAAGAATTTGACGATTTGACACTCCAGGAGCCGGAAAAACAAAATCGCTTTAAACTGAGCTATTACACGGATGAGAATATCGATGGCCGGCAGTTGGTCGATCAAATGCAGCAGCACCTGTCAAAACAAAAGCTGCGCTGCCGCATCATATGGAGCGTAGATGAGCAGCGTGGTCTGGGTTTGGTGGATGTGCTGCCAAAAAGAGCCTCTAAACTTCACGCAATTCGTTATTTGATGGATCAGAAAGGGTACCTGAAATCACGGGTTGTTTTTTGCGGAGACAGCGGCAATGATCTTAATGTGTTGACCAGCGATATCCAGGCAGTTCTGGTGAAAAACGGATCCGAAGAGGTGCGTCGCGAAGCACTGGAAAGCGTTGTTAAAAATGAACGGGCTGAGACGCTTTATGTTGCGCGCGGGAATTTTATGGGCATGAACGGCAATTACACGGCCGGTGTTCTCGAAGGGTTGGCTCATTTCGAGCCCGATGTTCGACCGTGGATAGAAGCAGCTGTCTCTCGACTGGGCATTTCATGAAAATTTTTAACAAGAATAAATTGGTATAAAGAAATTTAACCTCATATTTGCTGCACTCAACCAGTATTGTCAGACATTGTTATAGTCTGGATGGCACTGCTTGCATGTTCTTGGTGCGGCACCCTCGTCTTTGGATCTCATATTCATATTTTTATTATACAGCTGAGATGGACAATCCATTGTTATATCAACTATTTCAAATATACATGTCTTTTGGCTAAAAATCGGGTGGATTGATTATTTTTTTTTAAATTCAAATGATCTTAAATGAAAAACAGTAAGGACAAACTACAATAAAGTAAAATAGTTGATATAATGGAGGATAAAATATGACAAATAATCCATTGCTTAAAATACAGGAATTCGGACAGAGTATCTGGCTCGACTATATTCGTCGCAGCATGATTACCTCGGGAGAACTGAAACGTTTGATAGAGAAGGATGGATTGCGGGGGGTAACCTCCAACCCTTCGATTTTCGACAAGGTGATTTCAGGAAGTGACGACTACGACAGCGCCATCCATGCTCTGGCCATGGAAGACAAAGGGATAAAGGATATCTATCACGCCCTTACCGTTGAAGATATCCGAATGACTGCGGACGTATTCCGAGATTTGTTCGACCGTTCCGGGGGTGAAAACGGCTTTGTCAGCCTGGAGGTGAATCCTCACCTGGCGTATGACACTCAAGGGACTGTCAAAGAGGCCCGGGAACTTTGGAAAGCTCTGGATCGGCCCAATGCATTCATCAAGGTACCGGGCACAAAAGAGGGATTATCGGCCATCCGGCAGTTGATCAGCGACGGGATCAATGTGAACGTGACGCTGCTGTTCGGCCTCCCGCGTTACAAAGAGGTGGCTGAAGCTTATATCGCCGGATTGGAGGATCGTATCAAAAATGATTTGCCCCTGGATGGAATTCGGTCCGTGGCAAGCTTCTTTCTGAGTCGAATCGATGTGCTGGTGGATCCGAAACTGGAAGAGATAATCGATACCGGCGGCACCAAAGGAAAAATCGCCGAACAACTGCATGGACAGACCGCCATAGCCAGTGCCAAGCAAGCATACCAAATCTACAAAGAGATTTTTCAACAGGGCAGATTCAAGACTCTGGAAGACAAGGGCGCACGACCCCAAAGAGTTCTCTGGGCCAGTACCAGCACAAAGAATCCGGATTATTCCGATGTTAAATACGTGGAAGCTCTCATCGGACCCGAAACGATCAATACACTCCCCCGGGAGACCCTGAATGCCTATCGTGATCACGGCGACCCCGGAGAAAGACTCGAAGAAGGGTCGGATGAGACACGGCAGATACTTTCTTTCCTATCTGAAGTGGGGATCGATATTGACCAGGTGACGCAACAGCTGGAAGAAGAGGGCGTCGAGAAATTCAACGAACCCTACGACAGTCTCATGGAGACCCTCGAAAAAAAACGAAATGGGGCTTTACAAAAAACGCCGGATAAACAGGAATTTTATCTGGGATCTTATTCCGAGGCGGTAACCGACAGGTTGGCGGTTTTAGAAAAAAAGGATTTTTGCAGCCGTTTGTGGCAAAAGGACGCAAGCCTCTGGTCCGATGAAGAAGAGGTGCGGCAGAAAATAAAACAGGCTTTGGGTTGGATGCATTCTCCGGAAAAAATGGAGAAAAATTTAGGGGAACTCCTCGTGTTTGCCCGGGATATTCAAGAAGCCGGGTTTCGCCATGTGGTGCACATGGGAATGGGAGGGAGCAGCCTGGCGCCCATGGTTTTTCAACACACTTTTTCTCCCGGAGAACACGGTCTTCCCCTGACGGTTCTGGACACCACCGACCCCGGCACCATATTGGACATCGAGAAGAATCTTTCGGTAAAAAACACCCTTTTTATTGTGGCCAGCAAATCGGGTACCACCACCGAACCCCTGGATTTTTGCGAGTATTTTTATACCAAAGTAGAAACGCTAAAAAAAGATACGGCCGGCGAAAACTTCGTGGCCATTACCGATCCGGGTACGCCCCTTGCGGATATGGCCCGTCAAAGAGGCTTTCGAAAAGTTTTTCTCAACTACAGTGATGTGGGGGGGCGATATTCAGCCTTGACCTATTTCGGACTGGTTCCGGCGGCATTGATGGGTTTGGATATCGAAAAGATTTTGGCTCACGCTTTGAGCATGCGACATGCCTGCGACGCCGACGTGTCCGTCCGGAAAAATCCTGGAGTCCGTCTGGGTGCGGCTTTGGGTGAACTGGCACGGCACGGACGAGACAAGGTGACCTTTGTAGTTCCTCAAGAATTCTTTACACTGGGTATGTGGCTGGAACAGTTGCTCGCCGAGAGCACCGGAAAATCCGGCACCGGTCTGCTGCCGGTTGCCGGTGAACCCATAGACGATCCGTCGGTGTACGGAAAGGACCGGATATTTGCTTACTTTCGGTTAAAAAATACATCGGACAGCGATGTGAAAAAAACCGTAGAAGCATTCGAGAATACCGGTCAGCCCGTGATTGTGATCACCATGGACGACCCTCTTGATCTTTCACAAGAGTTTTTCCGATGGGAAATTGCCACTGCGACCGCAGGTATGATTCTGGGAATCAACCCTTTTAATCAACCCAACGTGCAAGAGAGTAAAGACAACACCAAACAGCTTCTGGAAATTCTAAAAACAGAAGGAGAACTGCCTGAAGAATCACCGGATCTGATCGAGGAGCCGCTTCGTCTCTATGGATCACAGAAAGCGCAAAATGTTACCGGAGTCTTGTCACGATTCTTTGAGCAAGCAAAAGCCGGTGATTATCTGGCCATTCTCGCCTATATCCCGGAAACGGAAGCAGCGGACAAGTTGCTTACCCGTATGCGGGTAATGATAAGAGATCGGTTTCTCCTGGCTACCACCCATGGCTACGGGCCACGGTATCTGCATTCGACGGGACAGTTTCACAAAGGCGGGCCCAACACCGGACTGTTTCTAATGCTAACCGCCGATGACCCCGACGATATGAGGATACCGGAAAGAGAGTATTCCTTCAGCATTCTCAAACAGGCTCAGGCGTCAGGTGATCTGCAGGCCTTGCAGAAACACGGCCGGAGGGTTCTTAGGATTCATCTCGGGCCGAAGGTTGAAGAGGGATTGAACAGACTGTCGGAAGCATTACAATCGGCCTTGAGAGGCACATGATGAATACGATTAAAGCCTTGTTCGTCGACATCGGCAATGTATTACTGACCAATGGATGGGACCGCACCATTCGAACGGGAGCCTCGGAAAAATTCGATCTCGATTATGAGGAAATGAACGAGCGGCACCATCTGACCTTCGATACCTATGAAGAGGGAAAGTTGACACTGAATCAATATCTGGAGCGGGTGGTGTTCTACCAGCCGCGGTCCTTTTCGAAAGATGAATTTAAGGCGTATATGTTTGCCCAGTCCAAACCCAAAGCGGATATGATCGATCTTGTGAAGGAATTGAAAAAGAAATACCGGCTCAAGATCGCAGCGGTCAGCAACGAAGGGCGGGAGTTGACGATTCATCGTGTCAATACCTTTGGTTTGAGCGGTTTTATCGATTTCTTCGTCTCGTCCTGTTTCGTTCACATGCGCAAACCCGATGCGGACATGTATCGATTGGCTTTGGACTGCGCCCAGGTTCAGCCCGAACAGGTGATCTATATCGATGACCGGCCAATGTTCGTTGAAGTCGCCGGTGCTATGGGCATTCGCGGTATTCAACACTCCAGTGTCGTGTCGACCCGTGAGGCCCTTGCCGGGTATGGGCTTAAAAGATGAATCAATATTGAAGGCAGAAAGCGTTCAGTTACGGTGAATTCCATCCCTTTGTCGGTCAGAGACGATGGGGTATGTGAGGCTCCCTTAATAGTCGTAAGTGCCTGTGAGATATTAAAGTATCGCCTATCACAAAACGATGGATGCCGGGCTATTTTTCTTTTTTCATCCGATGGTGATGTTGGGAACAAAATGTCCATCCATTACATCCAGATGAATCCAATCGGTTCCGGCCTTTTCGACGGCCTTCACCTCTTCAGCCAGTTTGCCGAAGTCGGCGGAAAGAATTGATGCGGAAAGTATCATGGCGCCCACGCTTCGAGGACGATCCTCCTCGTATTTTTTCGGTCATATAGGTATGTTTCGAATCGGTCAGTCAGCATCATGTCGTCCTTTTATTTTTCCAGCGCCGTGACTTTCTTCAGACGACGATAAAACCGTTCGGTGTCTTTAAAATTTGCGTTCAAAAAGATCTCGATCAATTCCAGTGCCAGGGCATATCCGACGACCCTGCCTCCCAGGCAGATGATGTTCATATCGTCATCTTCCACGCCCTGATGCGCTGAAAAACTATCGGTGATCAGTGCCGCCCGCACACCACTTATTTTATTGGCCGCCACACACGCGCCTACACCGCTGCCGCAGATGGCGATGCCTCTTACTACCTCTTGTCGGGCCACCGCCATGGCCAGGGGCACAACGAAATCAGGATAATCATCATCCTCGACAAATTGATCCGCGCCATAGTCTTTTATTTGATGACCGGCTGTTTCCAGGTCTTTGATCAGCCGGAATTTCATTTCAAATCCTCCATGGTCCGCAGCCATACCGATATGCATGTTCAGCCTCCTTTTTAAATACACCTTTTTTGTTTTTATCTTCGATTCAACGCTTTCACCGAGCCGCCGGACGGGCTCGAAGATCCATGGAGGCTATATTATGACTCGGTTCCCTTAATTACGTGGCAAGCAGCCAAATTCTCCTGGCACTGGAGATAGGTTGGCATTACCCAACTGCGGCCGTCCTGTGCGATCAGAATTTCGGCTTCCTCGGGGCCCCAAGTTCCTGCCTGGTAGTTGGGAAATGAAAACGGCCGGATCTTTTCCCATGCCTGAATGATGGGATGCAGCACCTGCCAGGCGGCCTCTGTTTGATCCGCCCGCATAAACAGTGTCGCATCTCCGCGCATGGCATCCAAAAGCAGAGTTTCATAGGCTTCCGGGGGGTCGACGGCGAATGCCTCCCGATAGTAGAATTGCATCAAGACCGGTGACAGATGCATGGTCAATCCCGGATGCTTGACCTCGAACCGCAGGTAGATTCCTTCATGGGGCTGAATGGCCAGCAGGAGTCGATTGGGACGCCAATCCATCAAAGCGGCAGTGGGGAACGTCTGATGAGGTACCGACCGGAACTGAATGGCGACCTCGGAGATTTTATCCGGCAGCCGCTTCCCGGTGCGCAGATAGAAAGGAATTCCCTGCCAGCGCCAGTTATCCACAAAAAGTTTGATGGCCGCAAACGTTTCCGTCAGAGAATCGGGTGCAACATCCGGCTCATCACGGTAGGCCTTGACACGCTCTCCCTTCAACCATCCGGCAGCGTACTGTCCCCGGACGGCAAAGTCGTTAATTTGCTCGAACGGGATGGGCCGAACCGCATGGAGCACGTCAACCTTTTTGTTCCTGATTTCGTTGCCGTTTAAGGATACGGGGGCTTCCATGGCGATGAGACAAAGAATCTGGAGCAAGTGGTTCTGGATCATGTCGCGCAGGGCTCCGGACTGGTCATAGTAGCCGCCACGGTGCTCAACTCCCACCGATTCCGCAACCGTTATCTGGATGTGATCGATATAGTGACGGTTCCAGAGCGGTTCGAAAAGCGTGTTGCCGAAACGAAAGGCAAGAATGTTCTGAACGGTTTCTTTTCCCAGGTAATGGTCGATCCGATAAATTTGCGATTCGAGAAAAATATTCGTCAGGGTCTCGTTGAGATTCCTGGCCGATTCCAGGTCACTGCCAAATGGTTTTTCAACCACGATACGGGACCGCTGCCAGTCCTTGTGAAGCTTGGCGTTGCCGAGTCTTCGGGCCATATTTTCCACCAACCCGGGAGGGACGGCCAGATAGAATATTTTGTTTGCTTTGGTATCCCAGTTCTTCTCGATTTTGCCGAGACGTTTTGCCAGATCCTTAAATGTTTTGTCATCTTCAAAATCGGCCTTCATGAAAAACAGCTTTTGTGCAAATGTCTTAAAGGACTTCTTGTCCACCTTACCCCTGCGTGAGTTTTTGTTTACGCCGTCGTTTAGATGATCACGAAATTCGTCGTCTGTCATTTCTTCCCGGTCGAGCCCCAGCACCATCCATTGCTCGGGCAGCCATCCGTCCACGTGGAGGTTGTATAAGGCCGGAACCAGCTTTCGCCAGGTCAAGTCACCTCCCGCACCGAAGATCACGAAGACGGTGGGATCCGGCCGAACCGTGTTTTCCATAAATCCTCCTTCGTTCTTTTTGGAATATTGGTTTTTTAAAAAATCCTATGTCCATTCCGTGTGAAACACACCCTCCGAATCGATACGCTGATAGGTGTGGGCGCCGAAATAGTCCCGCTGAGCTTGGATGAGGTTGGCCGGCAGCCGGGCACAGCGATAGGCGTCGAAGTAGGCCAGGCATGCCATGAATCCCGGTACGGGGAGCCCCCATGAAACAGCGGTTTTGATAATGTCACGAAGATCCGACTGCCTATCGGCCACCCGGCGGCCCAGATCCGGGTCCAGCAGCAGATTCGAAAGGTCCGTATTTTTATTGAAAGCATCCATAATATTTTCAAGCAGGCCGGATCGGATAATACAACCGCCCCGCCATATCCGGGCCACGGTGCTTAAATCCGTGTTATATTCATAAGTTTTATTTGCTTTTCGAAGCTGTGCCATCCCTTGTCCGTAAGTGATGATCATTGCCGCATATAACGCGCGGCCCAGTTGATCCGTCCATTGATCTTTGTCTCCGTCAAAATGGATGGAGGGACCGGACAGTGTCTCGCTTGCGGCCTTGCGTTCGCGTTTTTGCATGGACATGTTGCGCATCTGAACAGCCTGATTGATTGTGGGGATGGGCACCTGCTGATGCAGGGATAGGGCGTCACAGGCCATCCACATCCCCGTTCCCTTTTGATCGGCGCAATCGAGTATCTTGTCCACCAGCAAATTTCCGGTGTCGTTGTCCATCTTGGTGAAGATATCAGCCGTGATTTCCACCAGGTAGCTGTTGAGCTCTCCCTGGTTCCATCGATCAAATATCTTGGATAGCTGCCTGGCGCTATAGCCCAAACCTCTGTGCATGAGATCGTAAGATTCGGCAAGCAGCTGCATGATGCCGTATTCGATGCCGTTGTGGATCATTTTGACATAATGTCCCACAGAACCCTGACCGAGGTAGGCCACGCAGGGTTCATCCGTTGCTTTGGCTGCTGCTGATTCCAGAATCGGCCTTACCCGTTCGAATCCTTCTTTCGAACCGCCGGGCATCATGCTGGGGCCGTATCTCGCACCGGTTTCCCCTCCGGAGACTCCCATGCCGAGGTACTTGATCCCTTTTTTTGAAACAATGTCTATCCGATGGTTCGTATCGGTGAAATGGGAATTACCGCCGTCAATGATGAGGTCGTCTTCGTCCAGAACGGGCAACAGTTCATCGATGACACTGTCCACCGCATCACCTGCCGGAACAAGGATGATTATAGCACGGGGCTTCTTTAAAAGACCGGAGAGTTTTAGGATGCTGTCTGCGGCGGCCACCGAATGATCGGCACTTTTTTCATGCTTGAGCCGATCGATATTTTCTTTTTTCAGGTCGTATCCTGCCACAGAAAATCCGTGGTCAGCTATATTTAAAACCAGGTTTCTTCCCATAACACCTAAACCGATTAGGCCGATATCGCATAAATCCATGTCCATGTGCTCCTTTATGTCAATATAATTGTGAATAAATCCGGCAGCGATAGGGATGCCGGCCAGAGAGAGCAACATGGCCGCAAATGTCCCTTACAGCCAGAATTGCTTCCAGAAAAGCCCTCTGTAATCATCGATCTCTTCGACCTCCTTTTCGGGTGTGGACAGCACGGTGACCATCCCGAAGGCCCCCAAGGCAGTGTTAAAATAGGCCAAAATATAAAAGGCAACGGTTGTCTTCGCCAGCGAACTTCCGGCAAGAAACGCCACCATGATGTATTAAAAACGAATCAGAGTAAGCAGGGGGCCCGGACCGATGCCCAGCCCGATCAGCAATATTGTCATGACCGCAAGGACCAACCCGCCTGAAAACCCCATGACCGGTTCCAGGAGAAAAACCGATTGCTTGTCGCCGGGCCTGCTGAACAGAACCACAACGATACGCAGGTAGTAAAACAGGCTGACGCCGCTGGTGACCAGAAGGGTAATGACCAACCACCAGAGGGTGCTGTGCAAGCCAGCCACCACAACGTAAAACTTGCCCATGAAGCCCACGGTCAGCGGAATTCCGGCCAAAGACAGCAGCATGGCTATAAAAACACCGCCAATCCATGGATGCCGGAAGATCAAGCCTTCAAAATCTTCCAGACGATCCGCATCTCTTTCCTTTTGAGAAAGAACGGAGATGACACCGAAAGCGCCCAGGGTTGTGATGGTATAGGCCGTTATATAGAATGCCACCGCCTGCACCGCGATGCGACCGCCGGCCATAAACGCGACCAGTAAATACCCCATATGGGCAATGGAAGAGTAAGCCAAAATGCGCTTGACCTGATTCTGCAACAGCGCCAGAAGGTTCCCGCCAACCATGGAAGCAAAGGCAATGACGCCGAACATCCAGAAAACAGATGGATGGCTCAACAGGTTAACGGGTACGAACAGGCGCACCAGCAATGCCACCATGGCGGTTTTTGATACGGTCGCCACGAAGCCCGTCACCGGGGCCGGTGCACCCTGATAGACATCGGGCGTCCACATATGAAACGGCACAAGGGCCAGTTTGAATCCGATTCCCACCATCAGCATTCCCATGCCGGCCCATAGCATCAACGGGCCGCCGGGCATTGGCAGGGCCGGAAGCCGCGCTGACATAGAGACAAAATCGAGCCTGCCGGTATTTGCATAAATCAATGCCATGCCGAACAGCAAAAAAGCAGACGAAGCAGCGGCCAGAACCAGATATTTAAGGCCGGCTTCCACGCTCTGCACCCGTTGACGGGAATAAGCGATCAACGCATACAACGCGATGCTGAGAATTTCCAGACCAATGAAAAAAGATGCAAAATGCCGGCTCATGACAAGCACGATCGCCCCTGTGGCGGCCAGCAGCAGCAGTAGATAAAACTCTTCGAAATGTCCGCCCATCCTTTTCAAATAGCCGTAGCCAACTAAAACGGTGGCCATGGTCGCCATCAGAATCAGCCCGATGTAGAAAAGCGCATAGGAATCGACCACCATCAACCCCGTCACCGGGCCCGTTGACCATTTGCCAGCCACCGGCAAAGATACAAATGCCGCCGCCAAACCGATCACGCTCAAAACAAGCGTGACCGCATGATGGCGCCGAACGGCAATCTGCAGCATGATGATCGCTGCCGTCAGCGTAATAACGATAAGCGGACCCAGAGCCAAAAAGTCAGTGCGGGTCATGGATTTCTCCTGAAAACATCACTCGTTTGTTATTCATCTGTTTCTCAATCTCTTTGTCTGTTACCGGCAACAGCAACCTGGCGGTCACAGTGTCTGAAACCTGTTCCGGCGACTGCGGTGTCATGGGCGCGATTTGCTGCAAATGATTCAAAGCAGACCGGGTGGTCTTAAAAACCGGTTGGGGGTAAAGTCCCAGCCAGAGAAGAAGCACCATCATAGATCCAAGGGTCGCGGTCTCTCTTTTTGACAAATCGCGTATGTGTCGCTTTTCTTTGTCCGTGCCATGGAAGGCTTGCTGCATGATCCAAAGGGAGTACACCGTGGCTGAAACCAGGCCCAGGGCAGCTAGAATCGTCATGGGCCGGTTGATGGGATAGGCGCCGATCAGAATCAGAAATTCACCCACAAAATTGCCCATGCCGGGAAGCCCCAATGACGCCAGGGCAAATACCATGGCCATACCGCCCATGCGCGGCACGGCAGCCCATAACCCGCCCATCCGCTTAATGTCCCGGGTATGCAGCCGTTCCTGTATAATGCCCACCAGCACGAACAAAGCACCGGTGCTGAGGCCATGGCAAATGATCTGGATGACAGCGCCCTGCAGCGCCAGATCGTTCCAGGCAAAAATCGCCAGCAGGACAAAGCCCATATGGCTGACACTGGTATACGCCACCAGCCGTTTCAAATCGGTTTGTGAAAATGCCAGCAAGGCGCCGTAGAGGATGGCAATAACGGCCAGGAGCATGGCCGCCGGAGCAAACGTTTTGGCAGCATCGGGAAACAGCGGTATCACGAAGCGCAGCATTCCATAGGCGCCGGTCTTCAACAACAGGCCGGCCAGTATAACGCTGCCGGCGGTCGGCGCCTCGGTGTGTGCGTCGGGCAGCCAGCAGTGAACGGGAAATGCCGGCAGCTTCACCGCAAAGGCAATTAGAAATCCCAGCATCAACCACATGGATGTGTGGGGAGACATGACGGTGCCGATCAACGCCGGATAGTCGAAAGTATAGGTGCCGGTGCTGCGGCCATGAACAAAGTAAAGTCCTATGATGGCAGCCAGCATGAGCAAACCGCTGATTTGTGTGAACAGAAAAAACTTGATGGCCGCATAAATGCGGTTTTCATGGCCCCAGATCGCAATCATCAAAAACATGGGCACCATCATCAATTCCCAGAAGAAGTAAAAAAGAAAAAGATCAAGAGCGGTAAACACACCGATGATGCCGGCCAAAACCCACATCAGATTGAAAAAGAAAAATCCGGTTCGTTCGGTAATCTCGGTCCAGGAGCAGGCCACTGACACAATGCCCAAAAAATTGGTCAGCAGAATCAACACAAGGCTAAGGCCGTCGGCGGCCAGGTGGAACCGGATGCCGAACCAGGGGATCCAGGGGACGTTCATGTCTATCAGCCACGGGCCATTAAGACCCTGGATGATGGGGCCGGTGCCGGGCAAAACAAGTACCAGTGAAATGATCAGGTTGAGAACCAATCCGCCGAGGGCCACCCAACGGGACGATCCGGACCAATAAATACCCGCAAGCCATGCCAGCAAGCCGCCGGCAACCGGGATACCGATAAGCCATACCAGTATCATAACAACACCGCCATTCCAACCACCACGGCCGCGCCAATGGCAAGGCCCGCGGCGTATGTTCGCATCCTTCCGTTTTGGGTTATGCTCAGCACACGGTGCGCCAAACCGCCAAACCACGAAATCAGGTCGAAGAAGCTGTCGATGATATCGTCTCGGTCAATGCGCGCCAGAAATACATAGGGACGCACCAGTATTCGGTCATACAACGCATCGAATCCCCAACCGCTGAACCAATACCGATGCAACACTTTGCCTGTCGGAGAGCCGGCCAGCGCCGCCGTGAAATCCGGCACTCTCAGGATCAATACGTAAATTATTGCCACACCCAGCAGGGCCGTACCGCCGGAAATCCATTCAAAGAGGCTCTCGTAAGCCTCCCGTGAAACCGCCAGTACAGTCGCCGGCAGCGTGTTTTGGATAAATCCTGAAAACAGATGCACGCCGCCGCCCAAGGTGTTGGGAATCTCCAGGAACCCGGCAAACAGCGAAAGCACGGCCAGTACGACCATGGCGATGTTTATAGCCCGACCTGGCCGTTTCGTCACCGGTGTCCGCGTTGGGCCGGCAAATGTCAAAAAGACCATTCTGAACGTATACAAAGATGTTAGAAAAGCGCCGGTCAGAGCGGCTGCCCAGAGTCCGATACCGCCCTGGACCGAAGCAAAGGCCTGCCATATAATGAGGTCTTTGCTGTAAAATCCCGACGTGACCAGCGGCAGCGCCGCCAGCGACGCCGAACCGATTAAAAATGTCCAGAACGTCAGCGGCATCTCGCGCCGCAGCCCTCCCATTTTGAACATATCGTGCTCATCGTTCATGGCATGGATGACAGCCCCGGCCCCCAAAAAGAGCAGTGCCTTGAAAAATGCATGGATCATAAGATGAAAAACAGCCGCCGCCCATGCCCCGACACCCAGCGCCAGAAACATGTAGCCGATCTGGCTGATGGTGGAATAGGCCAGCACGCGCTTGATGTCCCTTTGGGTCAAGGCGCTGAACCCGGCCAGCACCAGGGTGGCCGCCCCGACAATGGCCACGACGGTTATCGCGGCCGGCGCCAGGGTGAACAGCACATGGGTACGGGCGATCAGATAGACCCCGGCCGTCACCATGGTGGCGGCATGGATCAGCGCGCTGACCGGTGTCGGACCGGCCATGGCATCCGGCAGCCAGGTTTGCAGGGGCAGTTGGGCGGATTTGCCCACAGCACCGCCCAACAGCAGCAAGGCGGCAATGGTGGGCAAGGATCGAGCCCGCGGTCCAGGCTCCCCGGCGCGAAGCATAAGGTCCTGAATCTGCAGTGTTCCCAATCGGTCAAAGAGCAGGAACAGGCCGACGGCCAGGGCGGTATCACCCACTCGGGTGACCATAAAGGCTTTGCGGGCCGCGTCGCCGTTGGCCGGATCAGCGTACCAAAAGCCGATGAGCAGGTAGCTGCACAACCCCACGCCCTCCCAACCCAGGTAGAGCAACAGCAGGTTGTCGGCCAGCACCAGGATCAGCATGGCGCCGACAAGAGATTCATATAGGCGAAAAAACCGCTGAATCCTGCATCTTCGGCCAT
>CAVSVL010000015.1:0-19431 GCA_963731025.1 uncultured delta proteobacterium
CCGCCGCCTCCACCATAAAATATATAATAAAAATAATAAGTTATAAAATTAGCCTCACTAAGTATGTGATATTTCGGTGGTGTAAATGTGGTGCAACGGCAGGTCGCGATACAGTAATATCGTGGCCTTTTTTATTTTGGACACGGGAGCTGTTTAAAATAATTTGATTCATTGGATGGTTAACGTGCCCCGGCTTCCACTTTTTGTACTTTGAGGGCAGCACTTAGCACGTGTTTACTATCAGAAGTTTTATGAAATAATTTCTCCAGCCTTGTTTTTTCAGATGAACACCCGTTGGCGCATTGTTTCCCGGATGTTACGGCGACCGTCTATAATGCCGTGAATAATAACCACTTTACCGATGATCTGATAGATGATTCGATAATTTTTAATGACAATTTGACGGCATAACATTTCGCTGAGACCTTCAAGTTCAGATGGGACGTGACCGCGCTCAGGGTTTTGTGACAAGCTGTCACAAGCCTCGGTGAGTGTTTCTAATAACCGTTTGGCCGTTTCAGGCCTTCCATCGGCTTTGATGTAGCGGTAAATTTTTAACAGGTCTTGCCTGGCCCCGGTGGTAAATTCGACATCAAATTTCATTTTTTAGGAAAATCCTTTGAAATCATGTCGTCAAATTCTTTAAGCAGCTTTTTGGCCGGAATGGTTTTTCCTTCTTCAAAGTCCTTTTGCCCTTGAGCGACCATTTTGAGCAGAGCCAGGGCTTCTTGAATCCGCTCGTACTCGGTGATATCCTGAATGACCGCTTTTGCTTCTCCGTGTTGGGTAATGATCATGGTGCCGTGCTGTTCGTTAAGCTCACGGATCACATCGGCGGCATGCGCCTTAAAATAGCTAATAGGTTTTATGGCTTCACTAAGTTTCATGGTATGGTCCTTTATTAGTATTTTTAAGTCTATTAATAAGATCATAAAAAGTTGTTTGTCAACATGCATTTACAATTTCAAAACCTTGTGTTATATAAAATATTCTGTTTTTACCGGAAGTTGTATCCAAATAGTCATCTGTGTCCATCTGCTTTTGTTTGTGGTTAAATAATTTAACAATAGCGTCGGGAGACGGAAAATGGCCAAATCCCATCGGAAAAGAAGAAAAAAGGCCACGCGTGCCGGAAAGTTGCGAATTGCCGATCATTGGAATGCCATCAGTATCATTGCCAACTCTCAAAGCAATCCGCTGAAAGCAGTGGCCGAGTTTGTGGAAAATAGCATTGACGCGCGGGCAAGACATATTGTCATTACCCGTGGGAAGAGGAAAGGTGAATTCTATCTCAAGGTCAGCGACGATGGTGAAGGCATCCCGAAAGACGAACAAGGAATGCCGGATTTTCGGCACGTGGCGACGCACATTTGCGATTCTGTCAAGCGACGGCTAAAGGCCGAAGGCGCAGAAGGAATCCAGGGCGAATTCGGCATCGGCCTTCTCAGTTTCTGGACCCTCGGCCGGACCCTCGGCATGACCTGTTGCGGGGCTGACAGCAACACTTACGAGATGACCATGGCCAGGAACTCACCTGAATTCGAGGTTTCAAAGAAACGCGTGTTGCTTCCTTTCAAGGGAACCGATCTGACAGTCTATCCCCTGTTACCGGGTTTGAGATCCTTGACAGGTGAAAAGATTCAGCGATATCTGGCATCCGAACTCAGGGACCGGATCAAAAATTCCGGTGTAAAAATCAAAGTTGTGGACCGAACCGGTCGGACAGAGTATATTGTGGTCCCGCGGCAGTTTTCCGGGCGGCTGCTCCATGATATACAACCTGATACCACTGTATGGGGTGATATCTACCTGGAGTTATATCTTAGCGATCCCGGCTTGGCTAACCAGGTTGGATTGTATCGACGCGGTACGAGGATTTTACCGTTAATTACCGAACTCGATCAATTCCAGAAAGAACCGTGGACCGCAGGTTATCTTCAGGGTATTATAGACGCGTCATTTCTAAGTCTTACGCCGGGCACACGTCAAGGGATCATTCGCGATGAACGCTTCGATGCTTTTTGCATGGCCATGGCACCGGTGGAAACGTACCTTAAGCAGGTGATCGAAGATCAGCGCAAGGCAGAAGAGGAGCGGTCCAGCCGCAGAATTTTGCGAAAAGTGCAGCGCGCCCTTAAGGAGGCGTTTTTGCGTCTTCCGCAGGAAGAATATGACTGGTTCGATATTCAAAGCGGAAAAACGCCCAAGAAAAAAGACGCTCTTTTTTCGGGGGCATCGACCATCCAGGGGCCTCGTGATGCGCAGGTTCGAGAAGCAGAAGCCTCCGAAGCCGCCCAAGAGATGGATGGCGAAGCAGCCGGACAGATGGCGTTTTTTGAGTTTGCCGGTCCGCTGTTCAGTGTGCTGATTTCACCGAAATCGAGTGTGCTTCCCATTGATCAGCGTAAGAAATATCGTGCCGTATGCCGCGATCGATCCCGGCGCATTGTTGTGGAAAATCTGGTGTATCGCTGGGAAATCACGGACGGAGAAGGTCAGCTCCTGGAGAGCGATGGTGAATCAGTGGTTTTCATCGCGCCGCCAGAGCCGTGTTTGACAACATTACGGGTGGTTGTAAGACAGGACCAGATACAATGTGAAGATGAGGCTTTGATTACCATTACCGATTCACTGGTGGAGCAATCATCAGGTACCGGAGGATTGCGCAAAGGGCTTCCAGGATATACCTACCGCCGGGCTCCGGGAGAAATGTGGCGCTCCAAATTTGATGTGGATAAGAATGTCATTGTCATCAATAACGGACATAGAGACTTCGTGTACGCAGGAAAACAGAAGATCCGTAAACTTCGCTATATTTGCCGCTTGTTCTGTAAAGAACTGGTTCGTCACAATTTTTCAGGTCTGCCTGCTGACGAACTTCTGGAAAGGATGATCGAGCTTTCCCTGTATACGGAAGAACATCTGAAATGAGAAGATGTAAAAATGAAATCCATGTATTTTGGCCGGAATGACCGTCTGTCCCCGCGCTGTGACAGTTGTTTTCATTGAATTCACCTCCCCAAAGACAGACTGCAAGATTTTTTCAATAATACGATCTTGTTGCCCCACAAATAAATATATGGCGGGTTCAGGATGTTTCATGATATTTCTCATAAATGGGTTAATAACCCATTATCAATAAATAAAATAAACATCAGTTTCGCAGGTAAAATTGAAAGGATAAAGATAAAAGATGAAATAAGGATTGACAATGGTAACATATGTGTTACTATAAAGGATAGCGAAACCAATCATGGATTTACTAGAATATTTAGACGAAAAGGGTCGGAGCCCGTTTGAGAACTGGTTCAATAGGATCAATGCTCAAGCTGCCGCAAAGGTTACGACAGCGCTTGTGAGATTGGAAAGCGGCAACACCTCTAATGCTAAAAGCGTGGGTGGTGGTGTCTATGAATTAAAAATCGATTTCGGTCCAGGTTACAGGGTTTATTTCGGCTATGACGGCCCTAAAGTCGTGATTCTCTTGGCTGGTGGTACAAAAAAGCGTCAAAATAAAGATATTGAGACGGCAAAAAAAAGATGGAATAACTACAAGGAACGGAAAAAAAAGGAAATGTAGAAAGGAGGGCTTTTAAAATGCCTCTTACCCGAAAATTCAAAGAAACAGTAATGCTCCGGGCAAAACAAGATCCGGATTTCCGCCAAGAACTCATTGTTGAGGCGACGAACGCTTTTCTTGACGGTGACATTGACACTGGAAAACGATTGATTCGGGATTACCTGAATGCAACTGAAGCGATCCCATCTATCGCCGAGGAGTTGGAACAGAATGAAAAAAGTATCCGTCGAATGATCGGTCCCCGAGGAAATCCGACTTTGAGAAATTTCACCAACCTTTTAAATGCGTGTAAGCGTCGTGAAAGTTTGGAGCTTCGTGTGTGTCGTTGATAAATACGATTTTGTTATTTCATAGATTTGAGATTCTACTGCTTTAACTTACAAAGTATTGTCAGATCATCTTCATCTCTTTATACTTATGAATTTGCTTGATTCTTCTTGACCAAATACTTATGCCACCTATTGATCTCTAATTTAACGCAAAATACAGAAACCGGGTACAGGCGATAAGCTCGGTGGCTGTAAAAAAGGGTAGGGTGGTGCAGATGTGGTGCAAGCTTTAAAAAATTATTGATATCATTGATAATAATCATCGAATCGCGGGTTCGACTCCCGCCGCCTCCACCATAAAATATATAATAAAATCAATATGTTATAAAAATTACTCTCCCAAATATGTGGTATTTCGGTGGTGCATAAGTGGTGCAACGGCAGGTCACGATGCAGTAATATCGTGGCCTTTTTTATTTTGGACGCAGGAGTTTTGTTTAAAGGTAGAGAATAAGCACTGTAACCCGAGGTAAAAAGGTCAAGCAGATATATCAGACTGGATGGATTGGATAGCATTCTGCGCGGCATGAACCAAGAATGACGATCTGGACATACCTTGTTTTTTAGCAGCGGCATCAATCTGCTTTAGTGTCATTTCAGGTACAGTAACATTCACTCTGACTGTACGGGGTTTAGCATCGGGTACTGAAACGACCAAATAAGCGATTGCATTGGCGTAATCAGGGTCGTTCATGATTTCTTCGAGCTTGGTGGAGGAAACAGGCAATTGTTCGCCGTCTTCGAGCATACCCTGGATGTGAAGGGTAAGAGCTTCTTGGGCCATATCCTTGGCTTCATCGATATTTTTTCCAGCGGTGATACATCCGGGAAAGTCAGGAAAAGATACACCGAAATCTGATTTGGTGTCTTTATGGACGATAGCAATATAGTTAGCCATAGTAATACCTCAACTGAATTTGATACCTGATTGGCGTTCGATGCTTTTCAATGTGCCAATCGGTATATCCTTTTTGGGATGTGGAACAGTGACGCGCCCTTTCCGTTTTGGATGCCGGAATTGGGTGTGAGAGCCAACTTTTGCAATTTCATACCACCCATTTTGTTTGAGTATGCGTATAATTTTTCGGCTATCCATAGTGTGTATTAATACACACTATATGATATTTTGTCAATATTAATAATTTTCGGTTACATTTCATCTCAAGTTAGATGTGTCTAAAGCCGCGCCGCTGAAGCGTCCGGCACAGCACAATGGATAGTTTTATTAATTTGTTGATTTGATCTCTGTAACCGTAACCGAGGGTTTACATGTGGGTCTCGACTTTCTGGCAAAATGGAAAAACGTCCTGGGCGGCAGGATTAAAAGTTTTGAGAAAAAAACTGATACGGCTGTTCAGGCCGGCAAGGAGAAACTTCGGCAAATGGCAATAAATATCGGCGCCAATGCTATTATCGGGCTGCGAATCGTTCCGTTATCGGTACCTGTCAGCAATGATTCCGTGATTACCGTGAGTATGTATGGAACTGCCGTAATAACAGTTGCAGTTAAAACCCAATTGCAGGGATATGAAACCGGGAAAGTTCCAAAGCCTATCAATCCTGGGAAAACAGGAGGAGTTTTTTCTTGGAAGAAAAATAGAGAGGATCAAGATACTGGGGAACAATTGGGTAAGGTCAAAAATATAGGGAATGCAAGGAGAAGTTTATAGTGTTCTAGCCAATTCTTAGTTGGTAGGAGTGAAATATTGAAGGGCAGGGGGCTTTTTGGTAATGGAGACCATGCATAATCACAACTTCTAAATCAAACTTTAGATGAAGTATACTTAGAAATAAAATGTAATCAGGGGTCGGCACAGGTTGGAGTAATCGCAAGAATTGAATCAGGTGCGATTCGTGTGCTCACCATCACATATCACCTCTAACCTTTTTTCCGCTTTTTGATCATATCACAAATTCAGATGTTTAAGAATAGATGGAAGAATAGAGACAACTATCGTTTGGTGATAGGGTATTAAGGTATCACTAAAAATTCGGGCACTTGATATCTTTTAGTCATTGCAGATATCTGTATTCTAACCCCCCGCATAACCAGCCAAAAAGGCCGGGCCGCAAGACATGAAGATCAACAATAATGTTGACTCCGGCCCTTTTGGTCTGCGTTAATGCGGTTGTTCGCAAGCGCTCAATTCTCGTTCGCATATCTGGCTTACTTTTTGGTGGTTTTCTTGATTCCTTTCTTCCCCCAGTCATCGGTCCTTGACCAGAGCCTTTGCCCTTACCCTTACCTTTACCATGACCGTCTTTCGGGCCCTGACCTTTTGGTCCAGTTCCATCTTTATTTGGCATATTAATCACCTCCTTCCTGCTTGCGAACATATTTATTGGATAGTTTTCTCGATAAGCCATGAAAATCGAACATGTCAAAACTTGTGTTTACTTACCAAACGATAATCTGAAGTAAGTTTATACCAATTCTATACGCTAAACATTCCAAATATTGTTGGGAATAAAGAAATTACTGTATTATTTTCCTTGAAAGGCTCTATTTTGACGAACTTGAAAATCTATTCACAATTTTCACAATTTCGATACAATAAAATTATAAAGATAAAGCATGCCCTTGCCCGCCACCCACAAAAATCCTAGCACCAGTAAGAGAACTAAAATTTGAACGGTTCGGTTCGACTTTCTTTTCACATCTTTTTGAACCGTGTTTTGTTTAACTTTAATCCCTTTTCTCATATCTATTGTGATGCCTCTTTTTTCTCTTCCTTGACCTATTTGACTTATTTCGAGAATCCATCATCTATTCTGTTTTCTTTTTGACTGCCTTTTGAACATCCTTGACCGTTTGGTCAGCTTTCTTTCCGGCCTTCTCCATGGGCCCCTGATTTCCGCAGGCAACAAAACCAACTATAAAAACTACTGCAAAAAATGACGATACAATACGTTTGATTATGGACATTTCAAATCCTCCTTTTTTCCGGATTAATGGTTACTTCGATAAGGATACCAGTCAAAATACGCGACTTCGAGTCGTACTACAGATATATATTTAATATTTTGAGAATTATTTTTTGAGCCTAACCCCAGAGGAATAGGCTCCGCATTCCACAGGGCAAGCGCAGAGATTGGGCAAAAAGACCATTTATGGATGGGCACTACTTAATATATCCCCATTGGACCAGCCGCTCATATGCATATTTTGCCTTCTCTCCCTGATTGACGACTTTGAGGTATCGATAGTACCTATCGGCTGATTCTGAAACTCGATTCATCCTTTCTAACGACAGCCCCTGATAAAATGAAATATTCGGATTTCCTGGTAATATTTTTTCATAGGTTTTAAAATCTTCATAGGCTGAATCATACTGCTTTTGATTCATGTTGACAAATCCGGCAAGATAATAGGCTTAAGCCTCTTGCGGATATACATTTTTGGCTTTTTTGACAAACCGGTCGGCTTCAGAATACTTTTCCCTGACCATTTGGCATTTGGCCATCATGACAAGTCCGGCATAATCGTCCGGCGCCTGCTCCAACGCTTTCTTGAAATAGGTTTCGGCCTCATCATATTTTTCCCCGGCCATAGCGCGTTCACCCTTTTGCATGGCTTGGATGGCCTCTTTCATTGCCCGAAGTTTTGCTGTGTGATCCATGTAACGTTCGCGATAAAAGGGAAGGTTTTGAGCATGTCGGTATTTAGTTTGGACGGTTTGCACGGCGGTACTGTAACGTTCATCACTCATGGGATGCGTGGAAAACATCAGTTCAATAGCGCTGGGTTCATGTTTTGACGTGTTTCTTAGCGTATCCATCAACCCCACAAACCCGTTAGGGTTATAGCCGGCTTTAACCATATATTCCAATCCCAGTGCATCTGCCTGACGTTCATTGTCACGGCTGTAATGGGCAAGAAGTGCACCGGCGCCAAGCATGCCCAACTGTGATGCCAGGTTTCCAAGGCCGGAACTTTGTGTCCCTGCAAAAGCCGCAATTCCACCGATCAAGGCGTTTGTGAGCGCACCTTTAGACATCTGTTCAGCAGTATGTCGCGCGTTGACATGCCCCATTTCGTGTCCTAACAGCCCTGAAAGTTCTGCCTCATTTCTAAGCTCGATCAGGATTCCTCGGGTTGCAGCGATGCTGCCGCCAGGAAAAGCATACGCATTCACATAGGCAGCGTTTACCCCTCTAAACGAATAGGGCATATGGGGTCGATGGGTCAGGACAGAAATCTTTTTGCCGGTCTGATTGATATAATTATTCAGGTTGTTATCCTGAATCGAACCATAATCTGTAGAAAATTGATAGGGAGAGTTTTGCCTGTCTATCTCAATTTCCTGGTCTTCAGATACCAGCATGAGTTGAGATTTTCCGGTAACAGGATTTGCCGCACAGCCAAGCAAAAATCCGGCGGCAGAAGCTGAAGTGACCCATAAGAACTTGCGACGGGTTATTCCATACCTTGTTGGGATATGTATCAGTCTGTTTTTCATGTCTGTTCTCTTCATGAATTTATTCAAGGATCGGGGCGTTTTTGTTTGTTAAACCGCTCCATGAATAATGTTTTTTTCAAACCGCTGACATATAAGTGTTTACAATCCATGCGCCATGCATTTTTCAAATCGTTTAAAGAAGTATGCATGGCTTATCCTCACTCTAATTCCCATTCAATTTGTTCAAAGACGTCCTCAATCTGATAAAGTGCCTTGTCGGCTTTGGCCAAGTGCCAATCCGCAATATGTTCTTCAACTTCCTTGTGAAGCTTGCGGAGTTCGTCTTTGTGCTTAAGTAAAACCTTTCTAAAGGGCGGATTTCCTTCCAACTCGTAAAGGAGTTTATCAAGCCTTCCAACAATGTCAAAAAAGGAGGGGCCTTCATCTACCCATGCTTCATCTACATAACCCAGGCCTTGGGAAATCTTAGGATAATCCGACTTCATGTCCTTTTTATAGTAGGGAAGAATGTGGACTCTCAATTGCATGGTTTTGCTCATGTGCGTTGTTCTCCTTTCTGTCTCCGACAAAAAATCAAACAGTTATTTCAGGGGTCGGGGTATTTTTATTTGTTAAACCGCTCCATGGACAATGCTTTTTTTTTAAACCATGTAATCACGCCAAAGGCGCCCTCGTGTCCGCCGAGAATATAAAGTGCCAAAATGTGAGAAACAACACCTACCGTCGTCTTCTATAATAGTAACCGCCTCCCCCGCCGAACACTAAAAGCAACACCACAACAAGAATGATAATTCCTAAAGTACTCATGATAATTTCCTCCCTTTACTTTGTTGTAATTTTTTTTGTAGTTCCCGGAATACTTTTTCCGGGCGATTCATTTAACACTGCTTTTTATAGCTTCAATTTTCGTGCCAGGGTTCTATCACTCAGGGACGTCTCTCCCATCATCTTGATTTATTAGAATAATTCGTTTAAAAAGCACTTTCAGGGCAGTCCTTAACGCCATATAAAAAGGTCATATTCAACCAAATTGTCATATATGACTCTTTTTTTGATCTGCTTGGTGTTATGGATGGCAAATGATAAGGGTAAATTGAAATTGGGATGAGAATTTATGGTTTTCGGATGTAAAATTTACGCATACCGGCGCGCAAGGTGCTGCAGTTGAGCCCAAGGATTTCTGAGGCACCGTTTTTCCCGCTAACTTTCCAGCGGGTATCCTCGAGTATCAGGACAATGTGGTTGCGTTCAACCGTTTGCATTGTTTTCTGGGGGCCGTCTTTAGATCCTTTAGAAAGTTTATCCAGGTTATCCATTAGGCACAGTTTGTATTCCGAAGAGTTGATCACCGCATGTTAATATCTTGCAAGAAGACCAAATATCACTGAACTTTGATAAGCAATAACATGTAATCGGTACTCGTTATGGCTTCGTTGGAGTAAATACAAAAGTCAAAACAGGTCCGATTCGATAAATTCCTGTTAGACAAACAACATTTCTATATCTAAAAGAGCTTTCTTGCAGTGGGGACAATAATCGCTCATTCCGTAATTTTCAGCCATGGTTTTATAAATATCCCATTTCTTACACGTTGAACATTGTTTCTTGCCTTCTTTATATTTTGCTAACGCATCAGCTATCGCATCATCAAGATCCATCTCCTTGCCACAAAAATGGCATTTCTTGGCTTCAAGTTTTATAATTTCGGCACAGGCCGGACATTTTTTTGTCAAATTCTCCAATGATAACGGTTGAGATTTTCAATGTTTTAAATAGTGTAATATAGCATCTTCTGGAGATGCCGCACTTACAGTATCTTTGATTTTATATCCTCTTTTTTGAAGATTGCTTTCACGCCATTTATTTCCGAAGGCACCAAAAATCATCATAACAAAGAGATTTGTTAATCCAAATATACGATCTATATCTTGTTTACTAACACCCAAGAAACCAAGGAGAAAAGCAAATACTACAAAACCAAAAATATATCCTATTCCTATAAAATAAAGGCCCTTAACAAATGACCATATCATATTGAAAAAGAAAGCTGGCCAGGACCATCCTACTTTCACAGTCTCTCTCGCACCTCCTGGATATTCGAATATCTTGAATTTCTTCATTCGTATCTCCTTTCTCTATTTTCTTTAATTAATAATAACAGGACGAGTTGAAGCGATTGTTGGAGGGCTGGTATACACGCTATTACCACCAACCGTTGAAAAACATATTCATTATCTGCCCGAATCGCTTGTTAAGGCGGATATTGAAACCAAAAGCGAGTTAATAAATACCGGCACTTAAGAAAAGGAATAAAAATCGTAGGGCGACTGGGATACAAAAAGTCCATAAAAATGTATCAGGATGATCCGATGGCTTTCCGCAATCTATTAATGTAATTTAAGATGTTCCCCGGTGGCACAGTCGTATAGACCTATAGGCCTGTAAACACAGTCTGTCCCTCCTCTTTATGCTCTATGCACCAGGGTATTTCAAAAAAAAAGAAGGGGGAAAATACCCCCTTCTTTTTTAAGTTGCCAAAGTTGCCATTTCTACTATATGGTCGGTTATTCCTTAATGACTTTATAGGATGAAACGTCGATCTCTTTCATCCCTTCGCTTTCCATGACAGTTCCTTTTACCTCAACTTTTTCACCAACATGTGTGAGTAACTCGTTGCCTTGCTCGTTGTCTGAAATGCTGAATGCCTGTCCGTCTTTATCCACGAGTTGATTGTTGTCATTAATTGTTCCGTTAATCATGATTCCCTGCTCCATTCCCTGCTCTGAGCTTTTTTCTCAGCAGATAAAGCAACACCCGACACCATGACAACCATAAAAAGTGCACATACTACCAGCAAAATTGTTCTTTTCATTACGTCCTCCTTATGTTTTCCCAAACAATGTTGGGAAAGATTGAATTAAAGCATAGCGCCCAATATTTATTCTATTTGAAGAACACCTCCAAACGTATTTCATTTCACTTGCGCTACGATTATGGCTCTGAATTAAACTGCAATTGATGTGCCAGGTTTCTATCACTCAGGGTCGTGTCACCCATCATTTTGATTTGTTAGAATAATTTGTCTAAAAAGCACTTTCAGGGCAGTTATTAACAGCCATATAAAAAGGTCATATTCAACCAAACTGTCATATATGACTCTTTTTTTCTGATATTCTTGGTGTTATGGGTGGCAAATGATAAGGGTAAATTGAAATTGGGATGAGAATTTATGGTTTTCGAATGCCGAGTTTTCGCATGCGGGCGCGTAAAGTGCTGACGTTGAGCCCAAGGATTTCTGAGGCCCCATTCTTGCCGCTCACTTTCCAATGGGTCTGCTCAAGTACCCGGACAATATGGTCATGTTCAACCGTTTCTAAGGTTTTTGGGGCGTCGTCAAATCATTATGCGGCGTCTTCAGTTCATCTGCCAGACGCAGTTTGGGACCCGAAGAGTTGATCACCGCCCGTTCGATCACGTTTTCAAGCTCCCTGACATTGCCGGGCCAGTGATAATTCTGTAAGGTATTCATAACGTTTGTCGAAATGCTTTCAATGGATTTGCCCAGCCTCCTTGAAATTTTATCAACGTAATATTCCACAAGCTGGGGAATGTCCTCCATATGTTCTCGGAGCGCCGGTACCGTAATCGGAAAAATATTTAATCGGTACCAGAGATCTTTCCTGAACCGGCCGTTACGGACTTCCTCTTCCAGGTTCCGGTTGGTGGCGGCGATAATCCGAACATCGACTTTGATGGTTCGGGAACTGCCCAACCGTTCGAACTCGCCATCCTGGATCACCCTGAGCAATTTGGCCTGCAGCTCCAGCGGCAGTTCTCCAATCTCATCCAAAAAAAGGGTCGCGCCGTCTGCCACTTCAAAACGACCCAACCGTCTGTCAAATGCACCGGTGAAAGCACCCCTTTCATATCCGAACAATTCGCTTTCGATGAGGTTTGAGGGCAATGCGGCACAATTTATTTTCAGCAAGGGGCGGTCTTTGCGCAGGCTGGAGCTGTGAATGGCTCGGGCAATCAATTCTTTTCCGGTTCCGGTTTCGCCAAGAACGATAACGGGGGTATCTGTCGCGGCAATTTGCTCAACCTTATAGAGCGTGTATTTGAGTTCGTCACTTTGAACGATAATATTCTCATGGTTATATTGCAATTTGATTTCTTCTTGAAGATAAGTCCTTTCGGCCTCAAGCTGATCTTTTAATTGCTTTATTTCGGAAAGCGCTTCCCTGAGTTCCAGCTCCACACGCTTGCGCTCTTCTATTTCTGTCTTCAGTTCTTCATTTGCTTCTACAAGTTCACCAGTACGATCCTCCACCCGTCGTTCCAATTCGGTGTGGGCATTTCTCAGCACCTCTTCCACCCGCTTGCGCTCACTGATATCGGATATCGCTGTTCGAGTTTGGGTGATATTCCCTTGGGTGTCTTTAATTAAGATGCATTCCAGTTGAGCATGGAATTGGGTGCGGTCTTTTCTTACCAGTTTTAATTCGCAGACCTGTTTGGCTTTTTTTTCAAAAAGCTTTTTCCGGTGAAGGTAGAAAACGTCCTGATCCTCCTTTTTGACAAATCGAGAAAACGGTTTTCCGATTAATGAACTTCTTTCAACCCCCAACATGTCGGCACAGGCAAGGTTTGCCTGCAAAATAAGTCCTTTTTCCGAAATCGTCACATATCCCACCGGCGCAAAATCGTATAAATCGGAATAGCCGTCCCGGGAGACTTCCAGTTCCGACTGAGCCCGGCGCAGCTCTTCGTTCTGGATCTCCAACTCTATTTGGTGAACATGCAGATCCTCAACCAGTTTATTCACATCTCCTGTTGTTATTTCTTTAATGGCTTCGGGATATTTTTTTAAGAATTCTTCCGCCCGCTTTCGCAGTGATGATGTTTTGTTTTTCATTTTCTCAATCGTTTGCCGTCTTTTGGTGATTTGCCACAATTTATTTTTACGTGCAAAAGAATAGATATGAAACTTTTTCAGGGCAATAGACTTTAGTTTCGGAAAAATACGGTTATACGATACTTTCTATAGTTATCACTCACCCATTGATATTTTGCAGGAACATATTTTTACATTAAATTGAGATCCGTTATAAAGGGTATCTCAAAAATAATGCTCATCGATTTTTTATAACAGCCGTTATAAAATCCTTTTTTACACATACCAAATTTTTGTGATATATTCAATTTCAGGTAGAAAGGTGATTATGTGATATCCATTTCTGATTTCAAATCTTACAGAGGATGGTCTCAAAGTTCCTACCAGTCGTCAAGAATTTCCCAACGGCCATTTCCTTAATCAATGATAAAGAAGATATTGGTGAAAAAATGTATTGACAATATGTCAGATATGACATATTTATCGTCATATGAGCCCAAAAGACAAACAGCTTGTATGGATGCATGGTGAAATTACGACGCCTCCTTTTACCGAAAACGCTCGAATAGAAGCGGGATACTTGTTGCGGCAAATCCAAAAAGGCATAAAGTTATCACTGCCGCATTCACGCTCCATGCCGTCAATCGGGACACATTGTCATGAACTAAGAATAAACGATGAAAATCTGACGTGGCGAATAATCTATCGAATATTCACCGACGCTGTCTTAATCTTGGAGATTTTTGAAAAGAAAACAAACAAGACGCCAAAATCGATTATTGATGTCTGCAAACAGAGAATCAAACGTTATGAAACAGATATCAAAAAAGGTAAAAAAGAAAAATGAATAAAAAGAAAAAAGAAATTTTAGAATCTAAAGGTTATAAGGTCGGATCTGTAGATGAATTTTTGGGTCTGAGCAAGGAAGAATCGCAATACATTGAACTTAAGCTGTCACTCAGCCAAGCTCTGGTAGAACGCCGAAAAAAAAGCAAATTGACACAAGCACAGTTGGCAAAGATGCTGAAATCCAGTCAGTCAAGAATTGCCAAAATGGAAAGGGGAGATCCAACCGTGTCTGTGGACCTTCTTGTCAAATCGCTGCTGGTCATGGGGGCTAATAAAGAAAGTATTGCAAAAGCCATTGCTTGATTCGATAAAGTTGTTTGAATTGATATACGACTATTCGACCGGAATCGTATAAAAAACCCAATCACATAAGAATAGGGTGCAGCCCAACAATCAGAACCCATCACATTCGAATGCAGAAAAATAAAAAGGCACAGGATTTTTCCTGTGCCTAAATTGTGCCCAAAATGTGCCCGTCAAGGTCAAAAGTTTCAAAAAATTTCCAAACGGATCCAAAAACACAAAAAAATCTTACAGTCAAATCAACCAATTATAAATTCACAACTTATTGATTTTACTATATAAAATATAATAATCCAAATCATAATTTCAGTTTTCAACTCTTATAAGAAAAGTCATCAGAGAAAAAAGCGGATTTTGAAAAAGTTATTACGGCCAGTAAGTTTAATAGAATTTTATGCTTAAATTTTAACTCGAACTCTGGTGATACAACTATCTGTTATCACATAAGAATGATATACGGCATAGAGGTATCTCAAAAATAATGCTCATAGAATTTTAATGACAGCCTCCCAAAAAATCTATTTTTATACATACCAAATTGTTGTGATATATTCAATTCCAGGTAGGATGGTGATTATGTGATATCCATTCCTGATTTTAAATCTGACATTTGTTTTGATACATTATCTCATTTAAGTCATGCTTTACAAAACCCGACATTTACATTGCTGTTTATAATTACCTATAGATTTGGCTTAAAGCCGACAACGAAAACCGGTATCACATAGTATGTTTGGCGACTGCAAAAAGGGTAGGGTGGTGCAAATGTGGTGCAGACTTTAAAAACCTATTGATATTATTACAAATATTCGGTAAATCACGGGTTCGACTCCCGCCGCCTCCACCATTTATATTAAGCAAATTCAGTAGGTTAAAATGAATTTGCTTTTTTATTTGGTATCCCACCGGTATCCCCTCTAATTTGCTGTATTAAAAGTTCTGATTCTTCTTCTCTTAGGATTGCAAAATGAATAACGCAACTTTTGATGCCACAATTGACAACATCTAAATTAAAGCTGGGATAATTCCCTATGAATGAGTGTATCCCTTATAAAAATAAGGATTTTTCCCCATTTACAAATCCTTCTAACCTGTTTTATTAGAATAACTTATAATTGCTAGATATTTCAATCCGACTTCAATTGTTTAACGATTCTTGTTCTGCTGACCTCATTCTCGACTCATTTCTCCCTATGCAATGTTTTGTTAGTTGAATCCTTACACCTCTATTAAAAAGGTTTTTCCATGGAGAACCCCCTCAAATTGAGCATGCCTTGCTCCTGACAGGACGTGTCTGTGTTCAGTTAGGAGACTAAATTAAAGTCCTAAGACAAAGACATAAAAGACTTTCTAATGCTTTTTTGGCAAGGAGGAAACAGTCATGAAAAAGAACAAAATAACTATTGCTATTTTGGGCTGTATAGGCATTTTTATTATTGTGTCCTTGGTATTGTTGCCTGCCAAGCAGTCGAGAGCAGAGACATTGGTAGAGAATAGTATGTTCTATCGAATTTACGTGGCTTTGAAAGTTGATCAGAAAGCGGCTCAGGCATGGTTACCTACTCCTTGGGAAGTAGCTTCGGTACCGAAGGGACCGTTTAAAGGAGCCAATTTATATATTCTTTTTGACGACAAATTTATTATGCAAGACGGTGAAGGAAAGCTACTCCAGGATGGGACATTCTGCAATGCGGCTCTTATTGGCTTTGGCAAGAATCAAAAGACCGGGGAGTTTTCGGCTTTTGTCACTCGGATCTACTGGCCTTATGACGATCCCCATGACTATAAAAACGGAATCAAAGCCACGGTAAGTAGAGAAGCCACGATTAAAGGCTCGACCTCAAAAGCTGGATCAGGTAGTGAGGTATGGAAAGTGCAGGATAGTTCTGGCGGAATATTAGAGTTTCAGATGGATTACCAGAGAGCAGTTCCCAAGCGACAAAAATTTGATCTTAAAGTCCGTTCAAATATTAAACCAGATTTCTTCCGCATCTACAAAGATGACTGTGCCTCTGACTTGGTCAAAAGTGTTCCAGCAGGTGTTAACAGGATAAAAAACTATAAGTTACACACTAACATATCCGAACTAAGCAAAATGTTCGATGGAACTGAGCAACTCGTTGGGATTTCGGTAAATCATTCTCGAGTACGGCAGGTATTCCTTCCATAGTCGGTCATCATACAAATACGATAGTGAAAGCAGGGTCATCCGGCCCTGCTTTTTTTATCCATACGTTTTACTGCTATAAGTGTAAATATCAGAGGTCTAAAATATTTAGGATATCGTTTTTCAATAAGGGCAAATCATTTTCTCATGGTTTGCTCTTTTCGTTTTGATGATATATGTAAAAAAGTTAGAGTTGATTCAGGTTGCTATACTGGCAAGATATTGCATCGCGCCAAGCTAAATCCAGATCGTCGGGATTGAACGAAGTTCATGAAATTCGATATTGTTACCCAGTGGGTGCTTCCGATATTGAATTGGAAAAGTCCCACCTGATTAAAGTTTAGCCAACAGGTCAGTAGTGAAATCCGCGGGCAAACCCGGTAACGGGAGTCCGAAGCCGGATGGATCAAGGCTGCAGGCTGTGTATGGAGCCCCGAAATCTTGCTCATTGTGGTCATTGGACACTTTCCGGGAAACCGGGAGTGAAAGCCGACGTTGTTGTGATGACGGAAGGCAGCAGTTCTGGATGCGGTATGGCGAGTAGTCAGGACACCACCGGGGTCTGAGGCCAGGGCATGCGGTCATGGGGGTAACCTGGGAACTTGGGAGATCCAAATGTTTCCTTGTGTAAAGTGACGGTAATAGGAAATCCAGCGGTAGCGAAATCCCGGCGTTGATGAGGAGAGTTCCGCCCATCAACGAGTCTGCTCAAGCAGAGACACAAACGATAAAGACGGACGATACAAGGTATCAGGGGAGGATAGTGAAGAACGAACGAACCTGAGATGGACATTTGGAAGTCTTAGTGGATCATAGTGTGTGCCTGGCAGCACACGTCTTAGGTGGGTTTAAGTCCCACTCGACCCGAGGCCCCGGGTCGATATCCAAAAGTGGGGGTAACGCCTCACTGGCTGAAGTGGTAGAGCTTCGGAGGGCAGGGCGTTCATCGTGAGGTGAGGTCTGAAGGGCTTGAGGAAAACCACCGGGTTGTAATCAATGGGAGCCATCCTACAGATGAACCGGTCGGCCAAAGATGGGTAATGGTCGAGCCCGCACTATGGGGGTGAAGGCATTAGGGTTCCAGCCCATCGTACCAAGGTGTGTGCGGGCGACACGGTGGGGAAGAGGCGTGAGTGACCCAGGGAGGCCTGGTATCGTCCGAGCGGAAGGTATGGTTGAGATATTGTGACACTCACAGACGAAAGAGTGAGAAACAGGGAACACGAACATCAACCTGCAGCCACCGGGAGGTAGGTGCGGATATAAGCGCAAGCGAAATTCCAGCCGATGCGGTGCCAGGAGTCGGATCGGGGAATAGTACTCAGAAACGAGGTCAGAACAAAAGGCCTCGGATCGCTGCCCAAGTGCAGCGGCGTTGGTGTGCCCAAAAGGTGCATCGGAGGGGGAAGGCCCCGTACTTTGTTGAGGATGAGAGTTGCCTGGAGACAGTGAGTAGGCATTGGGAAGTTGGATAGTTCCATAGGTGAAAGACCCAACATCAGTGCTGAGGATACTGGGAAACGGTAGTTTTCACGAGCATTGAAGATGAGACAGAGGAAAAAGAGGAAAGTCCACTCGTTGATCGACAAGGTGTACAGTCGCAAGAACCTGGAGCTTGCCTGGAAAAAGGTAAAGCAAAACCACGGTAGTGCAGGAATAGACGAGGTGACCATTTCAAAGTTTGAGGAACGAAAGCCGTATTATTTAGAGCTTTTGCACCAAAAGCTTCGTGATGGGAGCTATCGACCGAAGCCTGTCAAGCGGGTAGAGATTCCCAAGCCTGATGGAGGCATACGGAAGTTAGGTATTCCTGCGGTAATGGATCGCGTGGTTCAACAAGCCCTGGTTCAGAGGATGGAGGGCATATTTGAAGTCAAATGCCTGGACTGCTCTTTTGGGTATCGCAAAGGACGCTCACCGCATGATGCGATGCGCAAGGTCTGGCGGGAGTTGAATGCCGGTAACTTTTGGGTCGTTGATGCGGATTTGCGCCAATTTTTCGATACCATTGACCAGGAAAAGCTTGTTGACTTAATCGCCGAGGAGATCAGTGACGGCCGAGTCCTCCAATTGATCAGAGATATTTTGCAGTCTGGTGTAATGGAAGGAGGATACTGGCAACCGACGCTGACCGGTGTTCCCCAAGGGGGAGTTGCCAGTCCGCTATGGTCGAATATCTTCTTAACACCGTTTGACCGCGCCATGACTGAACAGGGCTTGCGACTCACGAGGTGGGCGGATGATTTTGTGATTTTATGCAATACGAAGACTGAAGCCTACCGGGCACTTGCGTTTGCCAAGCGCTTTCTCAGAGAGGAATTAGGAGTTGAGCTCCACCCAACCAAAACACGAATTGTCCATGTTCGACAAGGCTTCGAGTTTCTGGGTTATAAGGTTAAAAGGGGTAAAGGCTACAGACTGTCGGCAAACAAACGTCGCGTCAAAGGCAACCCTTATGACCTATACGTAGTTCCTCGAGAGAAATCGGTGAAGCGGTTCCGAGACCAAATTCGTAAACTGACCCGCAGGAAAGCCCCTGTGAAGCTGCAAGAGCTGATTGATCAAATCAATCCGGTCATACGAGGCTGGGGGACCTACTATCGAAAAGCCCACGTGAGGTATCTATTCAACAAGCTTGACCGATGGATTGTACAACGTATTTATTCGTTTTTGGCCAAACGTTGGCGCAATGTAATGTGGCGTAAATATCCCACCAAGCGACTGATTGGAGAATATGGTTTAGTGCGACTTACCCATCTTATCCCAAGTCTCAGAAGGCAATGACTCCGAAGGAGGAGCAACAAAGGAAAGCGGCTTATGGGAAAACCATACGGGCCGTTTGATTGAGCGGACAGAGGAAGGGCATTAGCCCGACCTCCTCCGACTCT
>CAVSVL010000016.1:0-203346 GCA_963731025.1 uncultured delta proteobacterium
GAGCTGGATTCCTGTGCTTTTTTAACCATCTCCACAACCTGCGACAGATAGGTGTCATCCCCTGTTTTTTGAATTTCAACCTCAATGGCAGATTCGCCATTGATACTGCCGCCGATCACCTCATCCCCCTCACTCTTTTCCACATGCTTGCTTTCACCGGTGATCATGGATTCGTCAATGCTCGTATGTCCGTCTGTAATCACACCGTCTACCGGTATTTTTTCGCCCGGCTTGACCGCCACAAGATCTCCGGATTGGAGTTCGGACACAGGCACTTCTTCGGTATCACCGTCTTTTGTTATCCGGTGGGCTTTCGAGGGGATCAGTCTGACCAGCTCTTCAAGGGCACCGGAAGCCCCCATGATGGAGCGCATTTCAATCCAGTGGCCCAGGAGCATGATGTCGATCAGTGTTGCAAGCTCCCAGAAAAAGACCTTTCCCTTAAGACCGAAGACCACGGCGCTGCTGTAAGTATACGCCACAATGACAGCAACGCCGATCAATGTCATCATGCCCGGGGATTTTTCTTTCAGTTCATCGAAAAGTCCTTTTAAAAACGGCCATCCGCCGTAAAAAAAGACAACAGTGGAAAATCCGAACTGGACATAGCTGTCTCCTGTAAAATCCCATTGACCTTTTACGCCCATGAATCCTTGAATCAATGGCGCCAATAAAACGATGGGAATGCTCAATACCAGTGAAATCCAGAACCGGCGTCTGAAATCAGCAACCATGTGGGCATGATGGTCTTGATGGCCTCCGTCATGATCCCCGTTATGACCGTTGTGATTTTCGCCGGTTTTGTGTTCGGAGTGATGATCTCCATGATCCTGTTGTTCGGATTTTTCCATTGTTATTTATGTCCGATCAGGATCTCCACAATCCGTGAACATTGCAGTATTCGCGTGCTGTAACGTTCGGGTTCAGGCTTTGAAAAACAGTTTCAGGATTCTCACCGGGATTCAGATAGTGACGGCGTGTTTTATCACCGTCAATGATTTCAATCCATTCAATGTAATGTTTTTCTTCCATGGGGTGAGGGTTGCTTCCGACTTTAACTTTAATGCCGTTTTCAACCGACTCGATGACCGGCACATGCTTTTCTTTGCCTTCATCCGTGGTTTTTTCATTAAACAGTTTCATGTTTTCGCCGCAGCACACAAGATCTCCTTCGCCGCCGTGCAATACTTCCACGATATTGCCGCACGCATCACATTTGTAAACTTCAAGTCTTTTCGCCATGATTTCTCCTTTCTTCCCTCAAAGCCAAAATGTCTTAATCCAGCTTTAGAGGTGTTTATGGTAAGTAAATTAATGGGTTTTAAGAAACGCTGCTTCTGTCGATGCAACACTTGCCGTTTGTTAAGCGGCCGACAAGATACAACTCGATCGGAAACGATCAACGTGAATTATGCTTATCGTTTTTTTCTCAGAAGCATAATGGGGTGTACACCTTATATATGAATCATTAATACGGTATTAAGCTCGCAGGTCAGATATCTATCGATTTCTATCTTAAATCGACTTTTACTTCGAAACCGAGCAGCTTAAACAACTTGATGTTTTTTTAAAAGAAGCCTGCTTCCAAAATATTTCGCTTCCATCGAAAAGTGATCAAAAACAATCAAAATGATATTTATCTCTAAATATTACTGTCCAAAATACGCCAGTGCCTTTCTCAATTCCTCATTGATGTCGTTGACCTGGCCGTCCAAATGCATCTTGTGGCTCTGCCAAGAACTTTCATCCGATTGTTTCAATTGTTCAAGCTTGACCTTGGCATTTTTGTGTTTCCTGAGTGTGTCATCGATGCCGATTTCTGATAAATTCTTTTTTCGCTGTTCAGCCTTTGTTTTAATCTCATTCAATGTTTCGCCAAATTTAATAAGTTTGGCATCGATTTCTGCATGGTATTTTTCTTTTTCTTCCATATCCTTCCTCCTTTTATTGGATGTTTATCTGTTTCGATCTGTTTGAATAATAATACCTTATAAAACTTGTCAGCGAAATGGGTTATTTTCTTTGCATCATTTTCCTGAGTTGATCCCAACTGCGAGTATTGAGCACGTCTTCCGCTTTAAGCCATCCTCTTCTGGCCTGATACACACCGAACCGCATAAAATCAAGATCCGCTATGCTGTGTGCATCTGTTGAAATAACGATTTTTAGACCGATCTCTTTGGCCAATTTACAGTATCGGCTCGAAAGGTCCAGGCGGTCAGGATGGGCATTGATTTCAAGAAAGCATCCTCTGTCGCGCGCCGCTTCCATGATTTTTTCCAGATCAATCTCATAGGGTTCACGCTCATTGATTAAGCGGCCCGTCGGATGGGCCAGTATATTGAAATACGGATTGTCCATAGCCCGGATGATGCGTTCCGTTTGTTTTTTGGGGAAAGATTCCGGTTATAATGCACCGAGCAGACCGTGAGATCGAGTTCCTTCAGGTTTCATCGGGAAGGTCCAGTGAACCGTCTTTGAGAATATCCACCTCGATCCCTTTAAGCAGAACAATCCCCTCGAGGTTTTCGTTCAACCGGTCGATTTTTTTGATTTGTTTTTTGAGGCGTTTGGCATCCAATCCTTTGGCCATGGCCACTTTTTTCGAATGTTCGGTGACAGCCAGATACTCATACCCCCGGTCCCTTGCAGCTCTTGCCATTTCTTCGAGGCTATTACGGCCGTCCGTTTCTGTGGTATGGGAATGAAGATCTCCCCGCAGGTTGTCGAGATTTATCAAGACGGGCAATTTTCCCTCTTGAGCCGCTTCAACTTCCCCCCGATTCTCCCGTAATTCCGGTTCGATGAAGGCCAATCCCACCGAATCATACACTTCTTTTTCGGTTTTTCCTGCAATGCGTTTCTCTTTTTTAAACACACCGTATTCGTTGATTTTGATCTTTTTTTTGATCGCCAGTCCTCGAACTACGATATTGTGGCTCTTTGAGCCGGTAAAATAATGCAGTGCCGCTCCGTAACTGACCTGCGAAACAACACGCAGATCTACCTGGAGTCCAGATCGTAAAACAACGGAGGAGCGGGTTTTTCCCTTTGATATGACTTTACGTACATCCTCATAATTGGTAAACTGATCCATCACCTTTGATCCATTTTCACAAGTCACAAGTATATCCAGATCACCTACGGTTTCTTTTCTGCGTCTAAAACTGCCTGCTGCGATAACCTCATAGATGCCCTTTATTTTTTTCAAATACGCCAATAGAGGTTTGGCTCTCTGTTCTGCTTCCACAAGTTTGATGCGTTCCTCTTTCCCGTCCATTTGTTCGAGATCTTCCAGGATCGCTCGCTCCATTTTCCTGCCGAAACCTTTGAGTTCATGAATTTTCCCTGTTTCAGCTGCCTTTTTTAAGTCCTGTAAATTGCCAACGCCTAAATTCCGGTAAAGTGCCTTTACGCGCTTGGGCCCGAGACCGCTGATTTTGAACAGCTTATTCAGTCCGGATGGGATCTTGGCTTCGATCTCCTCAAGCTGGGAAAGAGAACCTGTTTTGACAATTTCCCTGATCTTTTCAGCCAGATCTTTGCCGATACCGGAAAGGTCCGTCAGATCAGTTCCTTCTTCAATCATATCGGAGATATTTCGTTGATTATTGGAGAGGTTGTCGGCCGCATTGCGATAGGCTCGAATTCTGAAGGGATTGGCCCCCTGAATGTCTAAAAGATCCGCCATTTTATTAAAAATATCTGCAATGTCCGTATTTAGGACCGGCATGTGACTTCCTTTACATAGATTCTCAGATTCGTGATCTCATTCGAGAAACGGCCATGTCATTATTGAACCAGTATTACCAGATCGTTGTTGACAAAGGATGAACCGCCTTCATAAGCGTTTTTTGTTGCCGAATAAATATTCCGATGAGGAATTTACCTTCCCTGTGAGGGTGGCAACACCGTTTTTAACCGATACCGTTATCTCATCCGATTTTATAAAAAGTCAGAAATGGATGTTTCATCTTCGCATCAACGAATTGACGGTGAGACGCTACTATTGTTCGTCAATATGTGATTGAATCATTTTTACAATTTTTTTTATCTCCATAGATGATTTTGAGACAAAGTAATCGGCTCCAACTCGATACGCAGCCTGTCTGTATTCATTTGAATCAAACGTCGTACAGACAACCACTAGGGTTTCAGGATAAAGATGCTTGATTTTGCGAGTGAGTTGCAATCCGTTTTCTCCCGGCAACTGGACGTCCACAAAAATCAAAAAAGGAGGCTTGTCCGAAATTTTGGCCAGCGCTTTTTCTGCGCTCCCGGCTTCACGTATATCAATTGAATCTAAATGGTGCATTAGAGATGATCGCAATACGGTTCGAAACAGCTCATTATCATCGACAATCATCAACAATGACACTTTAATTCTCCTTTTATCATAGAAAATATATCATGCGATTTTATAGATAACTTCATGAGTCCTAAAATAGAATAGGGTAAAGCATGTATTTTGTTCAAATGAGGCATGCATGGCGAATTATAAAATACTGGTAAGTTTTTTATGAGGCATATATTGATATGATGGTTTTCTAAAATTCGAACCGGTTTTAAAATCTTTTATCTCAAAACCGATCCGAATATAAGGCTTATTTAAAGCGGGAGTTTGCTGTCTTGATAGCATCTCCCAAATTTTTCATAGCATTGTCAAGTCCAGCTTTGAGATCCTCCCAGGCTTCATCACCGCTGTCTTTGAGCTCAACCAGCTTTTCCTGCACAGCTTCCTGTTTCGTTCTTATATTCTCTATTTGTTTGTGATACTTTATTTGGGCATCGGCTTCGGCCTTGTTCGCTTTAGCTTTCAGCTTGTCAATTTCTACCTTCCATTCATCAAACTGGGCCTCAAGTTTCTTTTTATAGGCTTCTTTCATGCTCATGCTCTTTCTCCTTTACATTTGGGTTGCATTTAGATGTATGAAAATATTCCTTTTCTTAAAAATAACGTTCCGGTTTCATACAAAATTAAATAAAATTGAGCGTGTTAAACGGTCTTCCCTGGTGGCTTATTGCCATAGACACATTTTGACGAACTGTATCATTTACAACTTCAAATGCTCAATTAGTAAAAGAATGTATTTAATAGAATTTTACCACTCATCTTAAATGCAGTGTCACCATAATAGACGAAACCATTGTTGGTAAAAAAAGTTGTCTATCGGGGTGTTTTAATAAGAGGTGAGAGACATCGACTCGGTATCCAAAAAAGAGATATTTCTATGAAAATAATATTAACCGTTAATACTTAATTTTATCTTCAATTCTACATTTTTAACCTTATTTACTTCAGATTCCTGTCGGAGTAACATAACATTAATTTTTCATAATCTGTAAATGTCAAAAGGGCGGAAGACTGTTAGGTTAAAAATCGAATCAGTCGATGCTATGGAATAAAAAAATGACAAAAAAAAAGTATCCCTATCGTAAACCAAAATTTAGCCTGTGGCAGAATCTGTTGTGGTTTTTGCTGGCGTGGTTGATCATCAGTTATTTTTTCAATATGTTTCGGCCGGCAGCGGAAATACAAAAATTTTCCTACACCGAGTTTAAAAACGATGTTCGTTCAGGAAGGGTCGCTGAAGTTACGTTGCAAGGGAATAATATTTCAGGCAAGCTTAAAGCAAAAACCGAATCAAAACAGCTGCAAGGTAAAAATAACAGTAATACGAATTCGACCAATGATTTATTCAGCACACTCAAACCAGACATGGAAGATCCTGATCTTTTGCCTTTGCTGGAGAAAAAAGATGTCATCATTAAGGTAAAATCTCAGGAGCAACCCTGGTTGTTGAGATTAATCATCAATCTTTTGCCCTGGATACTCATTGTTGGATTTTTTATCTATTCCACCAGGAAGTTCCAAGAGCGTATGGGCAGTAGAGGCGGTATCTTCGGTTTTTCAAAATCAAAGGCTAAACTTTATGAAAAAACAATAAGTGACGTCAAGTACGATGATGTGGCAGGACTTGACAACGCCAAAAAAGAGCTTCATGAGATTATCGATTACCTCAGAACGCCATCCAAATTCCAGAAATTGGGCGGAGAATTGCCCAAAGGAATATTGTTGGTAGGTCCACCCGGAGTGGGTAAAACCTTGCTCGCACAGGCTACAGCCGGAGAAGCAGACACCCCCTTTTACAGTATCAGCGGTTCTGAATTCATCGAGATGTTTGTCGGTGTGGGCGCATCCCGGGTAAGGGACATGTTTAAAAAGGCTAAAAAAAGCGCCCCATCGATTATATTTATAGATGAAATAGATTCTATTGGTCGAGTGCGCGGAAGCGGTTTGGGAGGTGGTCATGATGAACGCGAACAAACGCTTAATCAAATATTGGCTGAAATGGACGGATTCTCACCACATGAGTCGGTTGTGATGATTGCCGCCACAAACCGCCCCGATGTGCTCGATCCTGCCCTGACAAGACCCGGTCGATTTGATCGGCGGATTGTATTGGAACTTCCCCAAAGGAACGCACGAAAAGAAATCCTTGAGGTCCATGCCAGAGAAGTTCCCCTCGCCGAGGATGCAGATCTAAACAAAATAGCGTCAAGGACGGTGGGATTTTCCGGTGCGGATCTTAAAAATCTTATCAACGAAGCAGTTTTACTGGCGGCCCGAAAGGACAAAAAACAAATAGAGGCTGAAGATTTAGAACTGGCAAGAGATAAGATTATTTTAGGAATAGAGCGTGAAGATGTCATCGAAGATGCGGAAAAACGAATGATTGCCTATCATGAAGCCGGACATGCTCTGGTGGCTGCCCTCTACCCAGGTGCCGATCCCCTTGAAAAAGTAAGTATCATACCCCGTGGGCGTTCACTGGGTGCCACGGAACAGATCCCAGAAGAAGACCGGCACAATTTGAGCCGGAGTTATCTCCTCGGCAAAATAGCAGTAATGATCGGCGGTCGTGCATCAGAAAAAATTGTCTTTAATGACATTACCTCCGGTGCAGGCGATGATTTAAAAAAAGCTAGCCAGCTGGCACGTCGCATGGTCTGCCAATGGGGAATGAGTGAAAAGATAGGTCCGGTCGCCTTTCGTCATGGAGAGACGCATCCGTTTTTAGGTCGTGAAATGGCGGAACAAAAAGATTTCAGCGAGGAGACGGCACGGCTCATAGATGAAGAAGTAAGAGGGATTATTCAGGACATGGAACGCAAGGCGATTGAAATTTTGAAATCCAATAAAGATAAACTGGATGCTCTGGTCCAAAGCCTTTTGGAACATGAATCCCTCTCCAAAGAAGAAATTGATCAACTCCTTGACTTCAATGACGAGCCTTCTGATATATTGGCAAATAGCAGCAAAAATGGGAGAAAAGATGATAAACAAAAGATTTCTGACAATTAGATTCTTTTCGCCTAATCTTTGATTGATATTGTGAAACAGGTAACCATATGACTCCTGAAGAAAAATTGGCACTTTTCGAAAAATATGATTTTAGCAAAACAGGATTGTTAAAAAGATTCACCATCGATCAAGAAAACCCAAAATCTGAATTATATCACGATATCGCCGGAATCATCCAGGCCCTTGTGATCAAGCTGGCAGAGGTCTCCCAAGAATCCGTTCAAGATATCGAAGCTTACGATATTCTTCAAGATGAGATTTATAAATGCTATGGCTGGCTCGTTTTAAAATATCAAGGAATCTCCTGGAACGAGCTGGATGCCCACGACCCGGATCTTAGTGTTTTTTTCAAAATGAAACGATCCATAGATGGTTTGGGACATAGCATTAATTCTTTCCTGGACGACTCCCGGACTAAATTAGGAGGCAGTGCTGATTCAAAGGAATATAAAAGTATAGAAACACATATTCAAGAAATCGGGAAGTTAATGCAAGAGTATAGGAAGACAAAAGAAAGATTAAGAATACAAGTATTTGGCAACTAGAGACCCCAGCTGTTTGAAGGATAGCATTTTTAAACTCCTTACCACTGGAATCATTTTCAAAGACTTCCATTTTTTATCGTCATTTTTAACGCTCAGTATATTTGTCGGAACGAAATGGAAATCCCGTTTCAAGGAGCAACGGGGAGCTTCATTGCTGATTATAGTTTTAAAAACATCTTTACTTATGAATTGCAAAACAGTCAAAGATTTAATGCCTTCCTGGAGCATGCCGAGGAATTCAATTCAGAAAGGCAGAGGTTCTTTGTTCTAGTCCGGATGACACTGTTTACATCTTCTTGGTGCGGCACCCTTGTCTTTGGATCTCAGATTCATCGGTAAGTATCTTTGCATCGAAAAACACCAAGTTTTTTTCTGGATCAATCGAAATCACAGTCTATTAATACGTTTAATTATCATAATTTATTAAAATAACAAGAGGATTGGATTTTGGCAGACTCCAAAGACACTAAAAAAGGCCGTTTCGGTAGCTTTGCCGGCGTTTTTACACCAAATGTCCTTACGATACTGGGTATCATTCTGTTTCTTCGTACCGGATGGATTGTAGGACAAGCGGGTTTGGCGGGCGCATTGTTCATCATCGTTATCTCAAATCTCATCTCTCTTTTCACAGGCCTTTCGCTTTCCTCAGTTGTGACAAACATGCATGTAAAAACCGGCGGGACATATTATATGATTTCAAGGACTCTGGGATTGGAAATCGGCGGTGCCATCGGGATACCTCTTTACATCGCCCAGGCAATCTCCGTGGCTTTTTATATTATCGGTTTTACAGAGGCTGTCACGGCAGTTTTTTCCGGTATTGACCCTGTTTTTCTGTCTATAAGTTTAGCCCTTGTTTTTGGTTTTCTTGCCTATATCGGCGCAGATTTTACCATAAAAATTCAGTTTGTCATTCTTGGAATACTTTTTCTTGCAATTTTATCTTTTTTTTCAGGTAGCTGGGGGAAATGGTATGCTCCTGGCCTTTATTCAACTTTAACATCCACAGCTACTTTTGGAGAGGTTTTTGCCATATTTTTCCCGGCAGTTACGGGAATTATGGTTGGCGTCAGCATGTCAGGGGATCTAAAAGATCCAGCCAAAAACATTCCTCGCGGTACGCTTTCATCAGTGGGTATTACCGCTTTTATTTACCTTGCAGCCGCAATCTGGCTAGGATTGCATGCTACAACAAATGAACTTATAAGCAATAATTTAATTATGCAAAAAGTTGCCCGCTGGCCTAAGCTGATTCTGCTCGGCGTTTGGGCCTCAACACTCTCTTCAGCACTCGGGAGTGTTCTTGCAGCACCCCGTACTTTGCAAGCGCTTTCATTTGATCGAGTTGTGCCCAGAGCGTTGAGTGCTCAACTGGGAAGTGAGACCGAACCACGATTTGCTGTAATAATTACAACCACGATTGCTATAATGATAATTCTCATGGGAGACCTCAATTTTGTGGCGCCAATAATAAGTATGTTTTTCCTGAATACATACGGTATGATCAATCTTACTGCAGGTGTAGAATTGTTGGTGGGTAATCCAAGCTTTCGTCCTCAATTCAGGGTCCATTGGATTATTTCTCTTGTTGGAGGCTTTGGTTGTTACGGAGCTATGTTTTTGATAAGCCCTGCGGCCACTTTGGTAGCCATATCTATCAGTTATGGTGTCTACATCTATTTAAAACGGCGTTCCATTCAACAAAATTGGGGGGACATTCGAAGCGGTTTATGGTTTTCTCTTGCACGCCTCGGCCTTGTTCGATTAGAGGATTCGACACAACATCCCAAAAATTGGCGACCCAATATCATTGCCTATACAGGTGCAGCAGGCACTTCACAAAGCCGTGAACAACTCCTGGAGCTGGCCTCATGGTTGAGCAGCGGACAGGGTGTGGTTACTTTGTATCATTTGCTCATCGGTGATATAGATGCTTTGACAGGGCGTGGTCTAAAGGAAACCT
This sequence comes from uncultured delta proteobacterium, assembly GCA_963731025.1. Lineage (GTDB taxonomy): Bacteria > Desulfobacterota > Desulfobacteria > Desulfobacterales > UBA11574 > UBA11574. Next base: position 9,875 of record CAVSVL010000016.1, read on the forward strand.
CTCGCAACAGCCTTAAAAAATATCTCGATGAACAGGGCACGACCGCTTTTACTGAATGTAGTATTGTCAATAATTTTTATCAAGGAGTACTGAGCACAATTCAAGCCCATGGTATTACGCGCATAGAACCCAATACAGCGCTGCTCGGCTTGAGTAAAAAACCAGAAATACAAAAGGAACAGCTACATTTAATGCGGAAACTGGTTGCACTTGGGAAATCAACCCTATTTTTGCATTTCAACCGTGAGAGAGGATATGGTAGGAAAAGACTGATTGATGTCTGGTGGCGAGGCAGGGACCGTAATGCAGAACTCATGCTCCTTCTGGCACATGTTATCAGTCAAAGTGCTCCCTGGGAGGGAGCCAAAATACGGATTCTAAGGCTCCTTGACCATGAAGAAGGTAAAATCAATGCAAATGATCATATCCAACAGCTTATCAAATCGTCTCGAGTGGAGGCTGAGCCCATAGTCCTCGTCAAATCTTATCCAAAACAAAATTTTAGAACGGTTTTTAACGGACAAAGTAAAGAAACCGATCTCGTCTTATTAGGCGCTGCTGTTCCGGAAGTTGAAAGATTTGATTCAACGATTCATTTTCTTCATGACTTGCTTCAAGCGGCCCCATCAGTTCTTTTCGTTCGAAGTGCCGAGACAGAAGACATATTGGAGCCGGAACCAGCAATGTAGCAGAGAAGATAGCATTTTCAAACTATAACTGGCATGCACATACCGGCCTCCCTGGCTATATTTTTTAACTGTAAAATTCATCACCCCATCCCCCGAAGTTGCGTCTTTTTTAATCAGACAATCGTTAAGTCATTGTTGATCAGAAATTTTAACTAAAATGTTTTGAGCATCATCATGATCAATGTTTAATAGCAAGGCATATTTGTCTAAAATAATTTTTCTTGTTTCTGTTAAAATGCCATCTGACATGAGAATCATTGCTGCCCATGCGAATGCTGTCTCGTTGTATTCTGGCTTTAGTGCTTTTGCTGCTGCCATGACATATTTTACCATATCTGTATCTTGGATCATATTCATGAATTTATTGACACTCGGTTCTATACTATCAAGAAGGTCAATAAATATAGGATGGTCATGCGCCAAGGCGGCAATGCGCTTTGTATCGTCGATTTGGTTGTTATCGGTAGCAGTTTCTTCCTTAGCCGCACATACCGCTATCAATATAAGAGCATCATTAACCGTCAAGTTTTCTATTATATTTTCTTCATATGCTTCAATTTCTTCAGAATGTTTGTCATTAGCTCCCATTAATAATACCTCCTTTTTATTTATGCGTTTTACTTTGAAAAGTATGAAATCGGTGCTGCATGCCCACCAACCAGCACTTTTAACGACCGTAGAAATCATACAACCGAGTTTCGTATTCGCGTTTTACCGGAGCGGATAAGTCATACTACGGGCTTTCCTTTGTTTACTCCACTGAATATGGTTCTTTCTATATTTTCTGCTTCTGGAGCGAAGTTCAGGTCGAGGCTGTGTAGAAGCGCGTCGTGGGGTAAGCCAACTCAATATCGTCCTCATCATCAAAAGCATCAAGCGCAGATTCCCATATCTGCTGTTCGGTCGATCTCCGTTGACGGGGGTTCACGAGATAACGCATGGTTAACAAAACCCCACTGTCTTTGACAGTCGTGTAAACGATAGGCGTAAGCGCACCATAGAAAATAAAGTATTTCTCAGCTGCTCGACGGATTTGCTCTTGTGCACCGTCCAAAAGATTCTCGACATTATCATTGGCTATTTTCTGGAGTAACCCCTTCGCCTTTTTCCAATCGCTTTCAAAAGTTATCAGGACGGGAATTTCGTGCCAGATGTATTCGAAACCTATCTGGTAGTTCGCCAAAGCTTCTCTGAGAACCTTGCTGTTTGGCACGTGAACAATTCTACCCGTGCTCTGGTCGGCATCTATCCAATTTCCGACTTCGACCACGCTGAATTGGAAGATTCTTATGTCTATAACATCACCTGTAATTTGACCAATTTCGATCCTATCTCCGACCTTAAACGGTTTGCGCGACATTATGAAAAACCATCCGGCCACATTCGCAATTGTATCATGCATGGCGACAGCAACACCGGCACTCGCCAGTCCCAGAAAAGTTGTTAGGGAAGCGATCCCTTTAATCCATATCGGTCCAATTAACACGATCAGTAGTACCGAGTAAGAATACAGAATCGCACGACGCCACCGATAGGATTTCATGGCATCAGGGATTCGTCTTTTGATGATAACATTGCAGAGGAATCTAACCAATGAAAGAAGAAGTAAAAGTACGATCGTGAGAATGAGTTTTTTGAGAAATTCTGGAAATAGGTTCAGATATTCACTCAACGATTGCATTACAACCTGCCTCTTTGTTTTTTAATACGTTTAGCAATAATTATATTTCCTTGTCTGCTGTTTTTACTAATTTAGCCCAAAACGATTAATCCGTAAATAAAGCAAATCCTGTAAAATGAGTAAAGAATTAACGTATTTTGAATTCACCAAATTTCGCCTGCGGGTCGATAGGTTTCGAATACATCATGGTCTTGAAAGTGTATTTGGCATATTTTGAAAAAAAGCACCGGTTCGAAATGCCCAAGAGATACCTTTCGATCTATGAAAATACATATTGTCACTCACTAAAAGAAGGTAACTACCTGAGTCATTTTTAATCAGAAGCTGCTATATAATTGAGGGGTCGGGGAGTTTTCCTAAACACCCGCTCCATGGATAATCTTTTTTTAAACCGCATGAACTCGCGGCAAGGGATCATAAAGAATAAACAGGAAGTTATCTTTTAAATATCAATATGTTCTCTGCAACATTTTAAAATTCTTTTAAAGCTACAATTTCAGTATGCGCCTGTTTTTTCTAACGATCCCTAAGCCACTCAGACAGCATCCGATTTAAAAAAAGATCATCCATTCCGCTATATATAAGGATTTAGTAGAAAAACTCCCCGACCCCTCAATTAAATAGATTGTAAACAGAAGAGTTGAGAAAAAGAAGACTATAAACGTTTTGTGCCCCAGCTGGAGAAAATTATGGAATCCGAAGACAAGATCCGGATGTTAGTTGAGCTAAAGGAGTTTAAAGGATGGACAACCGGAGCCCTTTGGGAAGATACAAAATTCGGAACCCAGCATTTCGACGCTATTGAACGTTTGGCAATTGTGGGCGATAAAAAATGGGAAAAGGCCATGGCAGCATTTATCAAGCCATTCACCTCTGCCATCGTGCGGTATTTTGATATAGCTGATATGAAACAGGCCGAAAAATGGATCAGAGAAATATAGACCGAGGAAAAAGCATTATCCTTTATTCTTTAGAAAGGGTTTAACAAAACGCAAAGAATAATCAGTTATTTACTTATCCTCATATTTGAAGGACAAATTTACCCGGGCTCGGTAAGCTGTGACTTTTACGTCTTCGATCTTCATATCCAGTCTATTTATAGAGATATTCATCGAGCGGGTATATAAGGTCAATTATTGCCTTCATCTGTAATTTCTTCCAATCGTTTAATTGCTTCTTGGCGGACGTCAGGATCAGGATCTTCTTTGGCTATTTTTGCCAGGTAGGCTGTGGTTTTAATTTTTTTTAATGACTGTTTTCGGACTTTGTTGACTGAAATACCTTTTGGTTTTAATTCTCCTCTTAGGGCCAAATATCCGTATCTTACTCCCAAAATAAAAAAGATGAACGAAATTCCCATTAGAAAATATTTGTTGGGTTCTTTAAAATCCATCAAAGATGTTTGAGCAACCGGCAGAATACTAAATATGATTCCAACGACTGCGACACAAAATGCCACCCAAAAAGGAAAATTCTTCAACAGCTTCATTTAACCCTCCTTTATATGAAAAGTTTCTGTCTAATGTTGAAGCAACATAGATATTATAATTTCTCATTTACTTTTTAATCGTTTCCCGGTCTTTATTAGTTCTTCGCCAATCTCTTCTATTTTTTCACCCTGTTCCATCAATTCCTTCCCATGTTCGATCCATTCTTCGCTTTTTTCTTTTTCCTCTTGATAATCTTTCACCCTTGTTTCACCTGCTCGTTTCAATCTTTTTCCCATTATTATATTTCTTTTACCAATTTCTTTCATTTGAGAATTGTGTTCACTCTTTTCTATAAATTTGTCACCTTTTTCCAATAGGTTATCACTTTCTTCTTTTATTATTTTCCCCTCTTCAATCCTTGTTTTATATTTTTCGACTTTTCTAATATTTTCATCCAAAATGTTTTTAGCTTTGCTTGTTATTTTTTCACTTTCCTTTAATCTATCTTCACCTTTCTTTATAAGTTTTTTTCCGGTTTCTGCTTTAGCTGTATTATTTTTCATTTGGTCTCCTTTCATATAAAATACGAAATAAGAACGCGATGTCAATTTTCTATATCACTCAAACACATGCAATCATAGAATAGAATTGTGCTTATACAGGTTCACCTTGCCTTGATTTAATTTCATTAACAAATTTGGTTAAGGCAATAATGTCACCAACATTGTTTGTCTTTTTAGAAAAGAAAACATCGGCACCTTTTTGTTGCGCCGCTTTTCTGTATTCGAGTGAATCATAATTGGAGTTTATAGCGATTATTATTTTAGGATGTTTTTCCTTTATTAATTTAGTAAGTTTTAATCCGTTTTCTTTTTCCAGCTTGAGATCCATAATGATAATATCAGGTAGATTTTTAGAAATTTCGATAAAAGTTTCTTTAACATTTGAAGCTTCCGCAATAGTTGCGAAATGAAGTTCCGCAACAAGAATATCTTTTATCATCTTACGCAAACTAACGTTGTCTTCGACAATTAATATATTCACCATGAGTTACTTTAAAACGGTTCCCAAGTTTTAAGTAGATTGCATGAACTATCCTGGATGTCAGAAATTTAGATTACATCACCTATTTACTAAAATTAATGGGAATGGTATATGGGGTAAATTATGTAATTCTCTATTTTTTATTGTCTATTAATACGCAGGATATTAATCCTGAATATAGTGATATATTTGAGATTCACCATGGGAAAGAAATTCAAAATTTTAATTGCAGAAGACCAAACAATTGTCAGAGAAGGATTACGGTCTTTACTAAGTGATAGTAACGATCTTGAGGTTGTGGGTATGGCTGAGGACGGAATTGAGGCCATTAGGTCCGTTGGAAAGTATCTGCCAGACTTAATTTTATTGGATCTTTCCATGCCTAAATTGGATGGCATATCCGTTATCTCCGAGATAAAAAAGCAGTTTCCTGAGGTCAAGATACTCGTTTTGACCTTTCACAAATCGGATGAATACATTCTTACAGCTTTTAATATGGGTGCCGACGGATATTGCCTTAAAACAGATAGCCACTCTGAGCTTTTAACAGCCATTAAAAAAGTATTTGAAAACAAGATTTATTTTAGTCCAGCAATTTCAGACAAGGTGCTGGTGGGTTACCTTGAGGGGAGTAAAAAATTAAAATCTAAAACCGACTGGGATTCTCTAACACAACGTGAAAGAGAAGTTTTAAAATTGGTGGGGGAAGGGCATAAAAGCTCTGAAATCGCTGATTACCTCAGTATCAGCCCAAAAACGGTTGATAAACACCGCTCCAATATCATGAACAAACTGGATTTACACAGCGCATCAGCCTTAACGGCATATGCTATTAAGAAAGGCCTGGTAACGGAATAATTCAGCAGCTATGTACACTGGGCCAAAATGCCTCAATCATAGTTCCCTTCCCCTCATCTGATTTAATCTTAAATATGCCTTCGAAGAGTTCTGTTCTTTCTTTCATGCTTTCAAGCCCCATGCCGCTGGTATGGCCATCCTCGCCGAATTCATCTTTTATATCAAACCCTTTACCATTGTCCTCGACGATAAGTTGTATTTTTTCGCTATTTTTTTTCAATATCAAGCGAGCTTTATTTGCATCACTATGTTTGGCAATGTTGTTTAGGGCTTCCTGAATGACTCTGTAAATCTGAATTTTCAATGAATTAACGATATCATTTTCTCCGACATTAAGTTCAATCTCTATATCAATATGCGAATATATTGCCTGAAATTCGTGGATCAAATCTCGTATGGCCGCCTGAAGTCCTATATCGTCTATGACTGAAGGATGTAGATTTTTATAAATTCTTTGTGTTTCTTCAATCGTATTCAGGGAAATGTCAATTAGATCCTTAGTGGTCGTTTTTAAGCTTATTGGTGCATCTTTCATGTCTGCGAATAATTTTTCCAAACTGTATTTAATGCCGGTTAATTTAGCACCGATACTGTCGTGGAGATCACGTGAGACCTTTTTTCTTTCCGCTTCCTGAGCGTTCAAAAGTTTTAACGAAAGCGTTCGTAAAGTTTTTTCAGCATTCTTGCGAAGGGTAATGTCGGCAACAGAAATAAGGTGGCCGATGGTTTTCCCTTCACTATCTAAAAGTTGAGAATTTAATATCAATCCCCAAAATTTCGAACCGTTTTTACGCCTGAAGGGAAGTTCAATACCGTCGTTCGGAACGTTACCTCTTATTAATTTAAAGTAATCCTCAGAAATTCTTTCCATATCTTCAGGGGGCCAATAAGGAAATGGATACGTTTTTCCTATTAATTCTGTTTCATTCCAACCAACCATATTACAAAAAACTCGGTTGACATATATGATCCGACCTTCCAAATCAACGCCTGTAATCCCGCATGGAATAGCCTGTTCGATAGCTTTACGAAAAATGTGTTCCGCTACTAATGCCTGTTTAACCGGCTTGTCTTTAAGAATTTTTTGATCAATAATCTCCACAGCCATTTCTGAAGGAAATACTTTATCGTCTTTAACGTTTAGTTTATGAATCGGTTTTTGAAGCGTTTCTTTTGCCTCTTTATATGTGACAACCTCTTTTTCTAAATCTTTTAATCTGTTTTCTAGTTCTTCATATGACGGTTTTTTAGACATATTTAATCTTTTTAGTTAGTCATCTTTAAATCAAATTTTCGTTGCCTGAATTCAAAAATATAACCTTTTGATATCATAGGCGTAATGCGGTAGATCCGACGTGATATTCAGAAGCTTGATGCACATGAGAACTCATTATAATTAACGTAACATGGATTTAACTGGAACTGCAATCGTTTATTCATCAAAGCGATATCAAGTTCGCTCTCTTTGAGCTGTAGAACTTCGTCTCACAGAGACTGCGGATCGTTGAGCTCTACGAGCTGGAAGCTGGATTGGAAGCGTAGGTGAAGGCGCTATGAGACTTAGGCTGATAAATAGATTCTTATAAAAGATGAAAGAAGGTTCTACTTTGGGATAGGAAAGATTATCCGGTTGGAACATTCATCTGGCGTTGTAAAAGTAGTGTTTGTGTTGGATAGGCAAATTCGATCCCTTCGTCCTGAAACTGTTTGTAAATATCGAGGTTAATCGCCTGCTGGATATCCATATAGACATTATAATCCGGGCCCTGTACCCAGTATACTACCTCAAATTTTAAAGAATAGTCTCCGTATTCTTTGAAGTGAGCGCGATCAAAACGAACCTGCGTTTTGCTTTCAATGATGCTGCGAATCATTTTAGGAATTTCGGAGAGCTTCTCGTAAGGGGTTTGGTAAAGGACGCCGATGGTAAAAACAACACGGCGTTCATACATACGTTTAAAGTTGCGAATGCGGCTTTTTAACAAATCGGTGTTCGAAAACACGAGTTGCTCCCCTGAAAGGCTCCGTATTTTAGTGGTTTTTAAACCGATGCGCTCAACAGCGCCCAGATATTCATTTACGATGATAAAATCTCCGATGACAAACGGCTTGTCCAAAACAATCACAAACGACGCGAAAAGATCTCCCAGTATGTTTTGTGCGGCCAATGCCACGGCAATGCCGCCGATACCCAATCCAGCGATGAATGTGCTGATGTTTACGCCGATGTTTTGGAGTGCCATCAACAGAAATATGACCCAAATCATCAACCTGAGCACAAATCCTACGGAGGTCAATGTTGTCACTGCCTCTGCATTGGTGTCTATTTTTTGCTTCCGGTATTGTTCTATCCAGAATCCAATGGTGTAGGAGGCTAAAATGGCCACTTGAATAAGTGAAACGATGATGAACGCAATTTTTAAGAGGTTATGCGCTGTTTCAGGGAGTGTTATTTTCAGAGAACCGACGTAAATCGAAAGTATAAAAAAAAAGACCACATGAAATCGACCGGCCAACTCGGCGATCAAATCATCCCATAATGAAACGGTACCGGCGGCAAAAGAACTCAACTTTTTCCGAAGGATATGTTTGATGATGCTTGTCAAAAAGAATACGATAACGGTGATGGCAATGGCTAATAGCCAGTCTTTTACCGTATTGTGATATATTGTCTTTTCCAGAAACATCATAATTTCTCCGCTTTATGTTCATTCGAAGTGGTTTTTGGCTTTTGAAAACTTGATGCTGTTTCAAAGCATCTTCATCGTATGCTCAAATTCTGAGATCTTCGACTTTATCTTAGACAAAAATGCTCATTTATGGATAGACACCCGTTAATTTTTAAAGTTTTGGTTTATCGAATCTTTCTTTTCAAATTTTCGATAATATTTTGATACGATCTGATCTGCCTTAAATAGCGTTTGCCTTGCCTACCATTTTTATCAAACTGTGACAACTTCTTATTCAGGGACTCAAGTCGTCTTTCATAAGATCTTATCCTAGCCGCTATTTGTTTGTTACGAGATGTTGAACGTCTCGATAATATAGATTTATTTGGCTTCATATATACGAAAACTTCTGAAACAACAGTTCGATTCTTTTTTGAGCCGGAATAGACTATCGCATGATTCATACCCTTTAATATTTTAGACAATGCTTGCCCAAGAGAAACATCTGACATTTTAGTTGTAATTTGTTTTTTTAAAGAATTTGGAAATCTGACATAGATGCCCGTTTTTTCAGAAAGTTTCAAAAGTACATTTTTTAGATCAGCCTTTTTTGCCGATAAGGTTAATAAATTATTTTTATAATCGATTTGAATAGTTGGGTTAAATGTCTGTGCATATGACAATGAGATGATAGATGTAAAATATATAGTAACGATGATTAGTTGAATAAATTTATGTCTATTTGTGTTTAATTCCATACGTTAATTTAATAAGTGAATAAAAAATGCCGTAAAAAAACCTACATCATTCATCATGTTGTATAAAATTGACGATTCAGAAAAATATAGATCTATTAGATATATTTTAACAAAAAACTCGAAAATTTTTCTTTGCATTCTCAACCGATGAAAACTCTACACGATATATCCATAAATCAACATTCACCCCTTTCCCTACCAGCGTAAACCCTTTGGTTTGAGACATATGGCGATGGACGTTCTTGTCATCAGTCTGGAAACGGAATACAAACTTGTCATCTCTCTCCTGCCACATAAGAAGATTGGAACTCATAGATGCCTCTTGAAAATCTTACTTTATTTATGGAGGGATTTTTCAAGTAGTGGTAATCAACAGATCTATTGTTGATTTCTGTAATTATTTTGTTAAAAGGTTCTCAAAAAGTTCGCTAAAATTTTCTAATCCGGCAATATTTTTAATCCCACCAAATAATGATTTTTAAATCGGCCGTCGTTTTCTTTTTTAAGGTAATCAATTTTGGTTTTTAGCGCTATGGGATATTTTGAAACATCACTGTAGTATTTCATATTGAAGCTTTTTCCTTCTTTTAACCGTTTTAAAATATCTGAAGTCTCCTTTACCATTATAAACATCTGCTTTGATGGTGTGGTCCAGATTTTAAATTGAAAAAGATAAGGGAGTCCATTTGCCATAAATTCGACACTATAAAATTTGTCCGATTGGGGACGTTGTGAAAATTTTCTATTCCTTGAATTGTGGTTGGAATTATTTTGCATCATATTAAACCATTGTACGTCCGTATTTTTATATGGGCATGAAAAATGTAAAAAATTGCCTATAGTTTAATTTGTTTTCATTAAATATTTTTATACTTCTATTTATAGTTACAGTTAATGTGAAATTCTCAACGTTCAGTTTCAAATGGTAATTATTCAGTTTGAAAATGTTATACCCATTATATCAATCGAGTAAATACGTAAAATTATGTATTTAATGGCTCCAAAATCAGTATTTAATTGAAATCAAAATTATGAATAGAATAACAAAAAGGACAGGTTCTGCTTCAAGATTGGAGCAAATTGATAACGGTTGATTAGAATATCGATATTGTTTAATATGGTGACGGTGTCTTTTGCATTTAGCAAACTCATTAATTGGCCCTGTTTTTCATCTGAAGAAACAGACGTTGCAAAGGTTGTTGCAAAATATGACTTCGGCATTTCGAACTTTTAAGAAGCTTTGCTTATATCGCTTCCTACAGTTATTGTGGCCATTCACGCGAAAATGTTAACCACATGAAAACAAAATATATTCAAACCGATCAAATCCGGTGCTATGATGAATCCGGAAAAATCATCCCCTGTGCAGATTCCGGGCAGGACGGAGAATACAAAAAAAACCGTATACTCTGTCCCACACCCCGGTTTGAAGCCGATAAAAATACCGTAACCGACCTCCTTACCGGTCTCATGTGGACAAAAAACGCAAGTTTGGGGGAATTTCCGCTCTCCTGGCAGGAAGCATTGGATGAAGTCGTACAAATGAATACCTTCCACACATTCTTGTTTAACGATTGGCGATTGCCCGAACGACATGAACTGTTCAGTTTGATTAGTCATGCTCACATCAATCCCGCCTTGCCGAAAGGCCATCCTTTTAGCGACATATTTTCCGGATACTACTGGACCGCGACACCCTGCGCCCGCTTACCCAAGCAGGCCTGGTATGTACATTTGGGCGGCGGACGGGTATTTAAAGGGATGAAACACGGTTCTTATATGGTTTGGCCGGTAAGAAGCATTGAGGCCAGCGATAACTGCAACAACAAGGCAGGGATGATGGGGTGCGTTAAAAATAGGTTTATTGAAAATCGACACACCCTCACCGATAAGTGTACGGGATTGATATGGACAAAAAATGCCGGTATCACAAAACATCCCGTCACATGGATCGAAGCATTGACTGTGGTAAGGAATTTAAACGATCATAACGAATACGGACGTGATAACTGGCGGCTTCCCAATATTCGTGAATTGGAGAGCATCACTGATATGACTGTGCATTCTCCTGCCATTGCCGTCTCTGAAATCTTTGAAAATATACAACCCTTCTATTGGTCATCCACCACCAGTGCTTATGACCCCCGGTATGCCTGGACCCTTTATACCAAAGACGGTAACATCGGCGTGGGATACAAATCTCATCCCGAATTTTATATTTGGTGCGTGTGCAACAGCTCAGGTGATTAAAGAGCAGACGGCTGTTTGCGCGAATCAATTCATTTTATTCATTTGCGATGCTCCCACTACAACGGCAATGATTTCTGTAGTCCGACAATGAAGCTTTTTAGCTTCGGATGTTCAATGAATATCCGATATGTAAGCAGCCCTAAGACAGTTTTTAAATCGTTCCATTCAGAGATGATCGAATCATTACTCGTCAACATTTCTTTGGCTTGCTGCAAACTGATCTTAACGAATTCCGGAGCTGATTTTTGCTTTGCTTCGTCGAGCAATTCGTTTATGAGGTTCAGGAATTGGCCGGTAGGCAGCCATATCCCTTCACACTGCGTACATATACTAATTTCCGTCATGGATTTCCGATTTTTAATTGTGGTCAGGGCGACTTCGCGACATTTCGGGCAGAAATTCGGAATTCTTTGGGCTTCAAATTCTGCCTGTTCTTTCCAGGTATCAATATCCAGCCATCCCATGTCCGGCAAAACTTCGTCCTTAACCGCATCAAGTTGACCATGATCAAACCACATACTTCTACAACTGGGACATTCATTTATTGTAATTTCACCGATTGTGTTTTGACTCATTTGTTCTTTGCATTGCGGACATTTCATGGTAATCTCCTTCGATTTAACGGATTGTCAAAATCTTCATATTATTCATAAGGATCGTTTATTATCGTGCTTCTTGCCGATTTCCTGTCACATCTCGCACATTCTATTTTAAGCATTTTTTCCCTTTTAAAAACACCCTGGATTAATCATATGATTTTATTTTCATGTTATAAAATTAAATAGATTAAAAAATAGGTTTGATCGAGTATTTCGGTTGGTTGCAATAAGTATAATCAGGAGGTAATTTGTGTAGCTGGAAATTATAGATATGATTCATGCATAGAATTATTTGTGAAATAATTAAGATACATTATATTACATATAGAACACCTTCTGCATACGGCACTTTAAATCACAAAATACATAATTCTTCTTATTTATATTTTTTTACAGTTGGTTACACTTTTTAAAAGAAGATCGATGAGAAAAGGATTGGCATTCGGTATGCAGAAAGAACGAAAATATGAAATGCGATTATAATCACGATATAAAGATGGATATAAAAAATGGATAAAGACGATAAAATAACACCGGATATTATACCTTCCCGGTTTCGAACAATGGCTGAAGGAATCATTCCCCAAGAAGAGCTGAAAAATATCAATGCATACCAGCTTAAAATATTCTTGACGGAATCAAATCCGAACAAGTGGCCACCGGAGATCTATCATCTCAAAAAATATGTCCGGGAAAAACAGGACGCATAGACTTTGAAGAAAGCTAGTTTAAAGTCATTTTTTGTTGACGTCAAAGTCTGCATTTATTGGCCAACAGAAGAAATGGCCTGAGGTAAAGTTTTCAGAATAAACCAATAAGGACTTGCAAAAGAAAAGAGAGCAAATGGGTACAGTCGTAAAAAAAAGAAGAAAGAAAATAAGAAAACACAAGCACAGAAAATTATTGAAAAAGACGCGCCATAAAAGACGTAAAAAGAAATAATTAAACTCGGAAAATAAAATGACAACTCGCAATTTATACATTCAGATGTTTAGTGTCCATGGTCTGCTTCGATCTGAAAATATGGAATTGGGACGGGATGCGGATACGGGCGGACAAATAAAGTATGTCGTTGAACTATCCAAAGCACTGAGTCAGCATAAAGAGGTCGGACAGGTGGATTTGTTTACCCGGCTCATTGTCGATAAAAGAGTCTCCAAAGATTATGCTCATCCAATTGAAGAGGTAAACGATAAATTTCGGATCGTTAGAATTCAGTGTGGCGGACGTAAATATTTTCGTAAGGAACTGATATGGCCGCACTTAGACGAATATATCGATAAAACGATCAAATTTATCAAACGCCAAAAAAGAATCCCTGATATTGTCCATGGTCACTACCCGGATGCCGGTTATGTTGCAATGCAGCTTGCGGAAATATTTGGGACACCTTTTATTTATACCGGCCATTCCCTCGGCCGATCAAAATTAAATCGGCTGTTAAATGACGGCATGAAAGAACGCGACATCATCAAAAAATTTAAAATCGACGACCGTATTGAGATGGAAGAAGAGGCGCTGAAAAAAGCTGATTTGATCATTGCCAGCACAAAACAGGAAGTCAAAACGCAATACGGGCAGTACCAAAACAAAAATATCCCCCGGTATCGTGTTATTCCACCCGGACTGGACATTGAAAAGTTCTACCCATTCTACCGCGACATGCTGCCGGAGACGACCAAGGGAGAAATCGAAATGTATGCCCAGAGCTTCGATGCTTGAAGAATTGAATCGATTTTTTATGCATCCGGATCGGACCTTGGTTTTATCGCTGTGTCGTCCGGATAAACGCAAAAATATCGCCGGTTTGATCAAAGCTTACGGTGAAGACCTAGAACTCCAGTCAATGGCTAACCTGGCTATTTTTGCCGGCATCCGAAAAGATATCACGAAAATGGAAGATAACGAGCGTGACGTTCTTACCGAAATCCTTTTGTTGATGGACAAGTATGATCTTTACGGCAAAATCGCCATTCCTAAAAAACATGACTTTGAGTATGAAGTACCGGAACTTTATCGAATTGCCGCAGAAAAAAAAGGCGTCTTTGTCAACTCCGCTCTGACGGAACCCTTTGGTATCACATTGATTGAGGCCGCTGCTAGCGGGCTTCCGATTGTCGGACCTCAAGACGGAGGCCCTCAGGACATCATGCAAAATTGCCAATGTGGAATTCTGATTGATACCACGAACAGCAAAGCAATTTCCGCTGCAATCAAACAGATAGTCTCGGATAATGAGCGCTGGAAACAATATTCCAAAAATGGCATTATGAATGTTCGTAGATATTACACTTGGGAGAGTCACGCCGACACGTATATGAAAGAAATTAACAAAATCACCACCGAATTCGAATCAACTGAAATGAAAGTTGCGGTCCCATCCGATGCCATTGGTCGTCGACTGGCAACCCTTAATTATTTTATTGTCGTAAACATTGACAATACACTCATCGGCAACAGCAATGAGTCTCTGCCTGAATTGCTGAATCTACTGAAGGAAAACCAAGAAAATATTGCATTTGGTGTGGCCACCGGAAGAACCATCGAATCAGCGACCGATTACCTGAAAACACACGGTGTGCATCCACCGGACGTCATCATTTCTTCTGTCGGTTCGGAAATATATTATGGAAAAGGTTTGCATTACGGAAAAGGTTGGGAAACTCACATATCTGCGAAATGGAATCGTGGTAAAATCGTCGATCTGCTGAAGGAATTATCCTTCTTAAATTACCAGGACGATACGACGCAAAAACGTTTTAAGATCAGCTATGAAATGGAACCCGCCAAAGATCGCCTTGCGCTGATTCACGAATGTCTGCTTCAGAAAAAATGCCGGTACACCTTGGTATATTCCCAAAACCGGTATCTGGATATTTTGCCGTACCGGGCTTCCAAAGGAAAGGCCATTCGTTATTTGAGTTACAAGTGGGAAATTCCGTTGAAAAATTTCCTGGTTTGTGGGAATTCCGGAAATGACGAAGAAATGCTGCGCGGGGAGCCGCTCGCGGCTGTCGTTGGAAATTACAGTCCTGAACTCGAGGAGTTAAAGGGGCAGAAAAACATCTATTTTGCTGGAAAAAAATATGCAGGTGGTATTTTGGAAGCCATCGAAAAATATGATTTTATCGAAAAAGTGCAAAAATAAGTATTAATAAATATCTTATACAGCACCCATAGTTAAGGCACCTTCAATAATGTTCTCAGTCTGATGTCTAATATAAGGTCCGTTTTGCCCGATCACAAACATCACTTCGATGCGGTATAGATGAACCCAATCTTTAAGCAACAAAGCCGCTTTGATGTCATCCATTTGATCAAGATCGATACCGAGCATCTGGCGGCCATATCTCAAGGTTGCCTTTCTGGCAGAATCCAGATCTCCGGTCAGTCTGCCATACGACAAAATAAGCGTACCTGTGGCGTCCATGACATTCTGTCTGATGCATTCGGAATAATTTTCGGATGACATCTCTTCAAGTTTGAAGCGTTCAGGCAATGTTCCGGTTTCGGTGATCCGGCCTTTTGGTATCCATCCGCCATGGGCAATTCCCAGTTTTATTGCAATGTCGAGAGCTGCTTGATCTGCTTCGGTCTGTCCGCCTGAAATAATTTTTTTAATCATGAAACGCTCCTTTTAATTTGATTCCTCTTTTTCATCAGGTGTTGGGAAGAAAAATCAGGGTGCCCTTTGGGAGTCCGTTAAAGTCGTTTATTTTATCACCGGCCAGCAATTTTTTGGGTGGCAGGTAGTAGATCGTCTTCCGATCTTTGTACTTCTTACCGGCAATTTGGTAGGCGGATCGACCTTTATAGAGCTTGTAAGGACCCCGATAACCGACAATAAGCTTTGTTTTGGCCGGCAGATCATCCCAATCGGATATCATTGAGCCGACTTTTATTCGACCTGAAGGCAGAAAATAAATCGTGGTTTTCAGTTTATACGCTTGACCGGCAAAAGACCATGCCGTGAGGTTGTCCGATATGGTCTTTATGGGATCATCGCTTTTTATCAAAGAAATGTTGTTCTCCTGATTCAGCATCACCACTGTTTTCGCAGGTATTCTGTTCCAGCCGATTGTATTTGAAATTTGATCACCGGTGTATATAGGCCCGCCGGGAAATTTGTAAACCGTTGTCTGGTTGTCGTAATCTTCTCCGGCGATTGACCAGGCAGTGTTGCGTCTTGTAATAACGTTGGCGTCATCGGTTTTGGCATAATATTCCCGCCGACCATAATATATTTTAGATAGCTGAAGATCTGCCAATAGTCGGCCGGCTCGCACATCAGGATCATAACTCCAGGTCGGTCCCACTTCGGCTTTTTCGCGGATAAAATTTCTGGCACAACGTTTGCGGCCCCGTTGATTTTTTCTAAACCAGCGGTTTGGCCTACCATAGGCCACCTGGCTGTGAGTCAACACTGCCCGATCATTCAGCCCATATACCCCTTGCAAAATGTCGATCAATATACCCACGGAACGGTACTGGCTTTCAGTGATGGGGGCGTAATGATATCCGACCAACTCAATTCCAATGGAGATTTTGCTGATACCCGTCTCCCCGTTCCACATGCTAAGACCGGCATGATCGGCCACGTATTTCTTGTCCAGTACACGATAAGCGCGTCCGTTTCTGGCAATCACATAATTGGCATGCCCGCCATAGGTTCTCCGACCGTTTCGTAACCGTTTTCCCTTGGAAACAACCCTTAACGTCATTTTAAGCCCGAGTTCCGAGGTGTGGACAATAATGTATTTTGTCTGTTTGCGCCGGATCTTTTTATAATTCGGGTTCAACCGTGAACGGTAATCTACAATGGAACGCTGAAAATTCAGACGAGCTGTACGGGTATATGCGGCTGAAAAATGTGGTAGATTTAAAATAAGAGCAAGACATAAAGAAACCACCCATATCCATCGTTTATAACAAAATTTTGAAAAATCATTCATAATTTCCATCACGCTCAATACACTTGCATTAAATAAATATTTATGAAAAATATAGTAATTCTGTTCATAAGATGCGTGTCATTACCGCATTTGGGTACATTCGTGTTCAATCGACGTAAAATATTCTAGCCGAAGTTGAGACGAAATGTCAACCGCCGCTTTTTTATAAAAAAGGAAATATCATGGGTGACCAGCCAAATAAAATCATATGCTCTATGGTTCAGGTGAGCAAGTATTACGATAAAAAACCAGTTCTTAAAGACATATCATTGTCGTACTTTTACGGCGCCAAAATCGGAGTTTTGGGACTCAACGGCTCTGGGAAAAGCTCTCTTTTACGCATCATGGCGGGCAAGGACACGGAATTTAACGGGGAGTTGATTCTATCTTCCGGACACACTGTGGGATATTTGGAGCAGGAGCCTGTCCTTGATGACACCAAAACCGTCAAAGAAATCGTTGAAGAGGCGGTACAGACGACCGTTGAACTCATGAATGAATTCAACCGCATCAACGAAACGTTCGCCGAGCCTATGTCCGATGAAGAGATGACGCGCCTGATCGAGCGACAGGGAGAGGTCCAGGAAAAACTGGATGCAGCGGATGCGTGGGATATAGACGCCCGCCTGGAAATGGCCATGGATGCGCTGCGCTGCCCGCCAGGGGATACGTTGGTAAATGTGCTGTCCGGCGGCGAAAAACGTCGGGTGGCCCTTTGCCGGCTGTTGCTCCGAAAGCCGGACATTCTGCTTTTGGACGAACCCACCAATCATCTGGATGCCGAAACCGTGGCCTGGCTGGAGCATCATCTTCATCAGTACCCGGGAACCGTCATCGCAGTGACCCATGACCGGTATTTTCTCGACAATGTTGCCGGTTGGATTCTGGAGCTCGATCGGGGCCACGGCATTCCCTGGAAGGGCAATTATTCCTCTTGGCTCGAACAAAAAAAAGAGCGCCTCAGACAAGAGGAAAAGGCCGAAAGCCATCGCCAAAAAACCCTTCAGCGGGAGCTGGAATGGATCAGGATGACCCCTAAGGCCCGGCAGGTCAAATCCAAAGCTCGAATCAGTGCCTATGAAAAACTATTGACCCGTGAAAGCGCCTCACGGGCCGGAGATCTTGAAATCTACATACCGCCGGGACCGCGCCTGGGCAATCTGGTGGTTGAATCCGAAAATGTATCCAAAGGATACGGCGATCGGCTCCTGGTCGAGAACATGTCATTCTTTCTGCCGCCTGGCGGTATTGTCGGTGTGGTGGGACCCAACGGTGCCGGAAAGACCACGCTTTTCAAGATGATAACAGGCCAGGAAACACCGGATGCAGGCAGTATCCGTATCGGACAAACCGTTCAAATGGCCTATGTGGATCAGAACCGGGAAAGTCTTGATCCGCAAAAAAGCATTTGGGAAGTGATTTCAAACAACGAAGATGTGATCGAACTCGGCAACATGTCCGTCAAATCCCGGGCCTACGTGGCCCGATTCAATTTTACCGGTGCCGACCAGCAAAAAAAAGTCGGCATGCTCTCCGGCGGTGAACGCAACCGCGTACATCTGGCCTGCATGCTCAAACAGGGCGCCAATGTCATTCTCCTTGACGAGCCCACCAACGACCTTGACGTGAACACCCTCCGGGCCCTGGAAGAGGCTCTGGAAAATTTCGCCGGGTGCGCGGTGGTGATCAGCCATGACCGCTGGTTTTTAGATCGTATTGCCACGCATATCCTGGCCTTTGAAGGAGACAGCCGGACAATGTGGTTTGAGGGGAATTATTCGGAATATGAAGCGGACCGAAAAAAGCGACTGGGCGTCGAGGCCGACCGCCCTCACAGAATCAAGTACCGGCAGCTTACCCGGCATTGATGGGGTTACTTGCCGCCACATTTTTAATGATTAAAAGGATAATAAAGGGAAAAAACAATGACACCACATCCACTGGCTGGAAAGCCTGCACCAAAGTCTATGCTGGTCAACATCTCCAGGTTGATGGCGTCTTACTATACCCTGCAACCATCCGGTCCGGTATCTTTTGGGACCTCCGGACACAGGGGCTGTGCCTTTAACGGCACGTTTAATGAGATGCATATCGCTTCAACCACACAGGCCATTTGCGAATATCGAGCATCAAAGGGAATCACCGGTCCTTTGTACCTGGGTTTTGATACCCATGCACTTTCCGAGGCCGCATTCAGGACATCTTTGGAAGTTTTTTCTGCCAACAATGTTAACGTGATAATCCATGACAAAGACGAATACACCCCGACACCGGTCATTTCTTTTCTAATACTGGAATACAATAAGGGAAAAACAAAAGGATTTGCAGACGGCGTCGTGATCACACCTTCTCATAATCCACCCCGGGACGGTGGGTTCAAATATAACCCTCCCCAGGGCGGTCCCGCCGACGTGGATGTCACCGCCTGGGTCCAGGACCGGGCAAACCAGCTCATGAAATCCCATGAATCGGATATTATGAGGATGCCCTATGAAAAAGCGCGTAAAGCACCTACCACCCACACCCAGGATTTCATGACACCGTTCGTTAACGCACTTTCTGAAGTCATCGATATGGGGATTATTCAGAAGCAGGGCGTCCGGATCGGGGTGGACCCGATGGGGGGTTCCGGTGTGCATTTCTGGGGACCTATTGCCGAAAAATACAACCTGGATATTACAATCGTGAACACGGATGTCGATCCGACATTCGGATTCATGTCCGTTGATTCGGACGGGGAAATCAGGATGGACTGCTCCTCTCCTTATGCCATGGCAAACCTGATTGGTATGGCAGACAAGTTCGACATTGCCTGGGGAAATGATTCCGATTTCGACAGACACGGCATAGTATGCCCTAACGGCCTCATGAACCCGAATCATTACCTGTCCGTCGCCATCTGGTACCTGCTGCAGAACCGGCCAAAATGGAGAAAAGATCTGGCCATCGGTAAGACATTGGTCAGCAGCAGCATGATCGACAACGTCGTGGGTGGATTAAACAAAGCGCTTTTCGAGGTCCCGGTAGGGTTTAAGTGGTTTGTTGACGGCATGTTGGGTGGAACCGTTGCCTTTGGCGGCGAAGAAAGTGCCGGGGCATCTTTTTTGCGAAAAGACGGCTTTGTGTGGACCACGGATAAAGACGGATTTTGCATGTCGCTTCTGGCTGCGGAAATACTGGCAAAAACAGGAAAAACACCGGATGAAATCTACGTCGACATATTGGTCCCTAAATATGGAGAACCGCATTACAAAAGAGTGGACACACCGATTTCCGATGAACAGAAAAAGGTTTTAAAAGGTCTGACGCCCGATGCAATTAAAACGCCCACATTGGCCGGGTTGCCCATTACGGCGGTGATGACCACCGCTCCGGGAAACAACGCCCCAATCGGCGGGGTCAAGGTCGTGATCGATGATGGATCATGGTTTGCCATCCGGCCGTCAGGCACGGAACCCAAAATGAAGCTTTATATCGAAAGTTTTGGCGGAGAAAAACGCTGGCAGCAAATCCATGATGAAGCATTGCCGCTGATATTCGGGGAAAAATAGCAAAACCTGATCACAAAACACATCTATAATAAAATTCGCTGATGCAACGCCGGGTTCTTTCAAAGCAGGCAGGCTAAGTGATACCTAATAATTTGGTATACGTTTCTAAAAGCCTTTCGACAAATAACACGATTTTTTCATTGGTTTCAAGGAACTGGATGCCGGTTCGAAACTTTCCAAAATTCGCAGCATTGCAATAAACGACTTTGCCTTTAATATTCACCGGTTCATCTTCAATATCGATAAACAACAGTAGAACATCTTGCCATTCAAACGGGTCATGGGTTTCTATGAGGATTCCACCCTGGCTGATATTAATAGACTTTCCCCTCCCCTCCTTTGTCTGATTGCCGTTGTCATCCAGACAACGATAAGATATGAGATTGTTTATATTGACTCTCGGATGTTTTCTTTTTTCTACAAACGCCAAGTTTCATCTCCTTCCCATAAAAGGGTTGTTTCACTAAGCATATTATGGTCAGTCTTTTAAAAAAAGAAAGACTTTCGCTTAATTGAGGTTTTACATGAAGCCATCTCAAAATAAAGATTTTTGTTCAAGATCAAGGCAGAGCTGAGTTTTAACCCGCAGGCATACTCAAGTATGTCGAGGACTTAAAACGAGGCTTCAACGCCGAGGTTGGGCCAAAAGATTATTTTGAGATAGCTTCATATTACCTCTACCAAGTGGTATCACTGAAATTGTATATGGTTCGTCGATTTTCGTATTGACAGGATGATATTTCCCGCTGCATCCAATGTGGCTCCGTCCGGAGTGTTGCAGGATGCTGGCAAACGAACGAGTAACCGGACAGTATGTTTCTCCTGCATTATTTTTGGCGTTGAAGCACAGCCAGCCACCAAAAAAATTACGGTTATGAATGATGCAAATTTCGCAATCTTATCGTGTTTCATGATAACCTCTTTTTAATGGAATATACTGGATATTGCTCAAGGGGTATTTGGCAGTGTTTGGGATGTCTTTTGGATTCTCTGACCCATGACAACGGTCATCAAGCATAAATATTTATAAATTTGGCGTACCTGGGATTTATCAACCTTCTTCCGTCAGATCCATAATTACCATCTGATTCCTCGGGCACACATATTGTATATACAATTTGTTCTCGATATTGTCGGGGATACAGGTCGCAGGAAACCGCCTCCAGTTTAGTGACGGTGGGCACGGGAATAAAGTTTTCAGCGGGTACCAACGCTGTTACAGTACTGATATTCACAGGCAAATTCCAGATCTATTAAATTTTAAACAAAAAAAACCGAACAATCCTTTTCCTTAAGGCAACCCGGCCATCTAAATATAGATCCGTGGCTTTCCGTCTCCCGATCGCTCGGGATTTGGCTTTATCTTTTGGAACCAATGCCTAATTTATCTGCAAAATTTATGCCCAATGAAATATTTTATATTTTTCTTAATATTTCAATCAGTTAATTATTTTCAAATCGTATCGTATCATGAAACTGTGAGGCGAATGCCACAATATATATTCGATTTTTTTTCATATTGTGCAATTTAGGTAACAAAGACAATATGGCTATAATTTCATTTTCGCCAAGCTGATAAACCCATCTGATGCAAACAAAGTGCGATCCGGACGTCACAGCCCCTGCAATAAATTTAAAACATCTAGAGGCTCATCAATAATTTTACCGGCGCCACTTTCTTTTAGCTCTTTTCGGGCACGAAACCCCCAAAGCACGCCAACGGGAAACATGCCGGCGGAAACAGCTGTTTTCATATCGATGGCGGTATCTCCGAGATAAAGGAAATGAGATGGTGGTATGGACAATCTTTTTGCAACTTCAAGGGCTCCCTGTGGATCCGGCTTGCGGGGAACCGAATCACGTTGTCCGAAAACAACATCGAAATCCCATTTTGAAAGAAAAATTTTTGCACATTTTTTTGTAATGGCATCCAGCTTGTTCGACAAAATACCAAGTTTCAGGCCTTTTTCCTTTAATGTATCCAACAGATTGGGTATACCAGGATAAAGTTTTGACGTTACATTATAATTACGGGTATAATCTTCAATATATTCTTTATAACAGCCATCGATAATCTTTTCTTTACGATATTTTTCGGGCAATGCCCGTTCAATAAGGACTCTTGAGCCATCACCGACAAATTCCCGATAAGCGGAGATCGAATGTGTTGGTAATTTTTTATTTGACAGTACTCTGTTTACAGCATCACCGATATCATTTAGGGTATCGATCAATGTTCCATCAAGATCAAAAAGTACTGCTTCAAATATCATGTTTCTTTGTTACCTCGGTTTTGCTAAAAAATGCACGATAAGGCTAAATTACATATCATCTCAACTGCCTAATAGCAATAATCTTTTATACACAGTTTTACAATATATTACCCTATCGTCGGATGGGAATTGCCTCTGTCGGATCGTATCTATTTTAATTAATATCAATTGGTTTTAGCTTAATAGTTAATCTGATCCATTTGCTTTATAAAGGATCGAATTTGATCCTGGTGACGCTTTCATTTAACGACTTTCAATTTGTGCGTTTCCCGTAATTTTTTCCACATTGCATCAATAATGGCAAAGGATGCCTCATCCACATTCAATTGTGTATTTTTGGACACAAATCTACAGGACTCCATGAGCTCGCGGTTGCCGTACCAGAGACGGAATGCATTTCGGATATATGCACCCAGATTTGTATTGAGATCCACAAGCTCATCATATGTCATATTGGCGATGATAACTTTATCCTTTAGCGCCATTTCCGTTATCAATCTTTCTACAGCTTCATGAATGGTTTTTGGGAGCATCGCCTGCTTCTCAAGAGAGTCTTTTTTGGAATAATCGGTAATGACTCGATGGGAAGCAACATTCATTAAATCCAGTATCAATGCTCTCTCAAGCAAAAGTTTGGTGTGTTTTCCTGCGTGTAGATTTACGGTTGTACTTGGGCCAACCACATAAAGAACATCAATGTGTCTCAAATGAAGCCAGTCATTAACCAGAGATGCGGCATGAAATGCAGTCGTTTGATTAAGATCGAGACCAAGGAGCTGATGTTTGTGCTTCAACGTTTCCCTCTCAGCGCGATAAAGATCTCCGGTGAGTTTGCCGTAGTATATGATGAGTGTCCCTTTTGAATCTTTTACGTTTTGTACGATACACTCCGCATAATCATCGGTCGACATTTCTTTAAGATCATAATTTTCATGCAATGTGCCGGTTTCAGTGGTCCGACCTTTGGGTATCCATCCGCCATGGGCAACTCCCAGTTTGATTGCAGCATCAAGGGCCGCCTGGTCAGCACTTGTTTGTCCGCCTGAGATGATTTTCTTGAGCATGATTCTTTCTCTAACGGTTTTAACGGAATCAGGGAATCAAAAGCGTGGACCCGGTGGTCTTGCGATCCTCGAGTTCCCGATGGGCTCTGGAAGCCTCAGCCAAGGGGTATGTCTGTCGAATCTCGATCTTGACCGCACCTTTCTCCACCACATCGAACAGATCAAGGGCATGGGCAACCAAATCCTTTCGACTGGCGGTATAAGCCATAAGACTCGGCCGGGTGAGGAACAAAGAGCCCTTGGCAGCGAGAATCCCGGTGTCTATGGGCGGAATCGGGCCCGAAGATTGGCCAAAACTCACCATCATCCCCATGGGGCGCAGGCAGTCGAGTGATTTCATGAACGTGGATTGACCCACGGAATCGTACACCACATCAACTCCCTTTTCTTTCGTAATCTCTTTTACCCGTGAGACAAAATCTTCATCCCGGTATAGGATAGGGTAATCACAGCCATGGTTTGCCGCAAGATCCGCCTTTTCGGGTGAACCCACGGTTCCGATCACCGTGGCACCGAGATATTTAGCCCACTGACAGACAATCAAACCCACGCCTCCGGCAGCGGCCTGAATCAGGATACGATCACCTGCTTTTACCTTGTAACATCCGTACAACAGATATCGCGCGGTCATCCCTTGAAGCATCATGGCTGCCGCCTGTTGGGTTGAGATGGACTCCGGAAGCTTTACCAGGCGATGGGCAGGAATGATTCTGGCTTCGGCATAAGCCCCCAGAGGCAACCCGGCGTATGCCACACGGTCTCCTTTCGTGAATTCACTCACACCTTCTCCAATCCCTTCGACAACACCGGCACCTTCCAGTCCGGGAATGGCCGGCAGTGCAGGCAAGGGATAGAGACCGGTACGGTGATACACATCAATGAAATTCAGGCCGACAGCTTCATGACGTACCAGAACTTCACCGGCTTTCGGCTGTCCCGGATCATAATCGACCCAGCGAAGCACTTCAGGGCCACCCGTATTTTCAATCATCACAGCTTTTGTCATAAGGCCTCCATTATTCTATTTTCTCTAAATCGATTTTCATGTCTTTTTGTTTGTTTGTTTTTCTGCTTTTTGATACGGTTGAATCAAATCTGTTAAAGTCGAATAATATTATGAAAGAATTTGATTCAGAAGAACTCGCCGAATACAACGGTGAAAATGGAAATCCCGTTTACATAACATATCAGGGCAATGTGTATGATGTAAGTGACAGCAAGCTCTGGCGCGGCGGCTTGCATATGAAACGTCATCATGCAGGAAGAGATCTGACCGCCGACATCCAGGCCGCACCCCATGAACCGGATGTTCTGGAAAGATATCCCAAAGTGGGAATTCTTAAAACAGAGGCCTCGGAACAACAACTCCCCACAGCGCTTGCCGTGCTTTTAAAGAAATATCCAATATTGCAACGCCATCCTCATCCGATGACGGTTCATTTTCCAATCGTTTTTGCACTCTGTGTACCGGCATTTATTTTCCTGTACCTGCTTACCGGCATCAAATCCTTTGAAATAACGTCGTTCCACTCTCTGGCAGGTGGTGTTATCTTTACCGTTATAGCCATTTTAACCGGTTTTTATACTTGGTGGCTGAATTATCTGGCCAAGCCGATGAGGGTATTGAAAATAAAAATTCCCCTCACCATCACATTGTTGATCTTCGAAACCATCCTTTTTATATGGCGAATCAAGACCCCGGATATTCTCGATCCTCTCGGCGTCTCCGGTTTTATTTATCTGCTGATGGTCTTCTCGCTAATTCCCATGATAACGCTTATCGGATGGTTTGGTGCATCCATAACGTTCCCGGTGGAAAAATAGTGTTTTATTCGAAGATCGTCACATGGCATGTTTTTTTGGAACAACCTATAGAATCTCGGCGCGAATGTTAGCTTTTTAACCATGAAATCTATATCATTGAACCTCACACACCCTTATTCAAGCATGTGCTCCTCCTGAACGTCCTGGCCGGGTTTCAATTCGGGATGATTTATCAAGATGCGGGCACAAGTGTTCCATCTGAGGATTGCTTCATCGTTGTCGGACGTTCGACAGTCAATAGCCCCTTCATAGGCTTCCATGGCCTTTCTAAACCAACTGTAGGCCAATGTGTCAGACCCGGGCCCGCCACGGGATAAATGGGTTTTAGCCCGGCGTTCGAAAATGATCCCGGCATAATAAGATTTGCAGTAGCCGTCGCAAAGACGGTTGAGAAGTTCCTGTGCATTCGAGAAAGCCGGATTCAGCTCCGATTCGAACTGATCCGTGAGAGCCAACAGCATGATTATCAACGCTTGCTGATTATCAGGTTCGACGTTTAGGATATCCAGACAGATACTTTCGGCTTCTGCGGCTTCGTTCAGCAACCGGTACTGCCTGGCTTTATCGAGAGCAGATGGAATGGCTTTTTTCGAAAGGCTTTTGAGTTTAATATCCATGACGCCTCCTTGGTTTTAAAAATTGATTCCCCTATCCTCTATTCTGCTTCCTATTTTTTCTTTCCTATCTTCAACCGATCCCATAGAAAATCCTTCGCTACCGCAAAGGCGAAAATTTCAACGTTAAATTTAATCTATGACCGATCAGCACAAAGTCAAGCGTGAAAGACGGTGGTTCAGGTCCTGTCTTTTTCCTTTTCCTTGACCAACCGTTTTATTTGGCCCAAACACTTGGTCACCGGAATTCCTTTGGGACACACATCCGTACACCACCACATGGTCTTGCACCCCCAAACACCGTCAGAGGAATCGATTTGTGCCAGCCGACTTCCCGTGGCCGCATCCCTGGAGTCGAAGAGATAGCGAAAAGATCGCAGCAGAGCCGCAGGTCCGAAATAATCCGGATTGGCCCGGCTAATCGGACAGGCAGCGGTGCACGAAGCACACAAAATACATCTCAGGGCAGGTTCGATGAACTGTTGGTTATCCGCTTCCTGAAGCCTTTCCCGTTCGGGAGCATCCGTGTCATTGATCAGATAGGGTCGTATATGCCGATGTTTTTCGAAAAAAGGATTCATGTCCACAATCAGGTCTTTAACGACATTAAACAACGGCAAGGGTTCAATAACAAAGTTGTTGGCCGTTCGGAAATCGCGGATCAGCTTTTGGCATGCCAATTCGATACGCCCGTTAATTACCATGGCATCCGACCCGCAGATACCATGAGCACAGGAAAAGCGGTAGGCCAGGGTAGGATCCTGTTCCCAGCGGATGCGGTTAAGACAGTCCAGGATCTTATCGGTGGGTGCGGTTTCAAGGCTGTATTCCTGGTATCGGCCTTGGGTATCAACCTCGGGATCATATCGATAGATGATAAATGTACTTTTCATTTTAATATTTCCTCTCTTTGGGTTCGAAGTCGGTAATGGTAACCGGTTTTGTGAGGAATTGCGGTGGTTCTTGTCCTGCATAACGAAACAACGAGTGGACCAGCCAGTTTTGATCGTCTCTGTTCGGATAGTCTTCGCGAAAATGGGCCCCGCGGCTCTCAACACGATTTAAAGCGCCCAGAGTGATCGCTTCTGCCAAATCCAGCATATAGGTGATTTCCATGGCATCCAGCAGATCGCGATTAAAGCAGCGGCCTTTGTCCTGAATGCTGATGTTTTGACAGCGTTCTTTGAGCAGACTGAGCTGGTCCATAACTTTTCTCAGGGCATCTTTATGACGAAAAACAGAAACATTGTCCATCATTATGGCCTGCATCTCGGTTCGAATGGTATTGGAACGTTCTTTGCCGGTGCTATTCATCAGTTTTGCGATCTGTTCGGCCGTCTCGGCGGTAGGATCATCTCCGGCTAAAGACGGCAGGCCGATGGTATGTATATAACGCCGAATCGACCGGCCTGCGCGACGGCCAAAAACCAATACATCAAGCAAGGAATTGCATCCCAGCCGGTTTGCTCCGTGAACGGAAACACATGCGCATTCACCAGCGGCATACAATCCGGCGATGGTTTGATTCTGATCATCGATCTTCACCCGGCTATCCGTATCGGTAGCGATGCCCCCCATCATGTAATGACAGGTCGGTTGCACCGGAATGGGTTCCTTGTTGACATCCACACCGGCATAAGTTCGGGCGAAACCCGAAATCTCCCCCAGTTTGCTGGCTATCAAATCTTTTCCAAGATGGGTAAGGTCCAGAAAAACATAGTCCTTCCCTTCGATTCCCTTGCCGGATTGTATTTCCCTGAGAATACACCTTGAAACCATGTCCCGGGGGGCCAAATCTTTGATTGTGGGCGCGTAGCGTTCCATGAACCGTTCTCCCTCGTTGTTTCTCAGGATTCCCCCCTCGCCTCGAACGGCCTCGCTGATGAGAATTCCCAGCTTGTAGATACCTGTGGGATGAAACTGTACGAATTCCATGTCCTCCAAAGCTGCACCGGCACGAAAAGCAATGGCCATTCCGTCACCGGTGGACGCAAATGCGTTAGAGGAAGTCCGGTAAATCTTACCGGCACCCCCTGTCGCCAAAAGTACCGATTTGCTGTGAAAATGATGAAGTTCACCGGTAGCCAGTTCATAAGCGGTGACGCCGCAACACTGCCCATCCCGGACCGTCAAATTCATGATTTGATATTCATTGAAAAAATCGATGCCCCGTTGCAGGCACTTTTCCCAGAGGGTATCCAGGATTACCCTGCCGGTGCGGTCAGCCGCATAACAGGCCCGCTTAATGGCCGCTTTGCCGAAATTGCTGGTGTGACCGCCAAAGGCCCGTTGAGCAATCTTGCCGTCATCTGTCCGGTTAAATGGTACACCCATGTGTTCCAGCTCGAAAATGGTCCGTGGTGCATCGCGGGTGAGAATCTCAATGGCATCCTGATCACCCAGATAATCGCTGCCCTTTACAGTGTCGAACATGTGCCATTTCCAGTGGTCCTCTTCCTCATTGCCGAGAGCGGCTCCGATCCCTCCTTGAGCGGCACCTGAGTGGGAGCGCGTTGCAAAAACCTTGCTGATAATGGCTGTCCGCGTGTCTTCTCCCAGTTCAATGGCCGCACGCAGTCCGGCCAAACCTGATCCTACGATGACGACGTCGTATTGATGGTTCATGATTCACCTCTTGGTCTGATGTTTAAATGTCTCCGGTGTTTTTAATTTTATGTTTTACCAAGATAAATTTGAAAAAAGGTATGTTCCAAGGATCGATCCGATTCCTCGGCGAAAAGTGCAAAGATGCGCGCCATAAAGGCTATTGAAAATAAAATACCGGAAGAAAAAGGGGTTGTCAATTATCAAATTTTTTACCTCTTTTGGAGAATTTGATTGATGACGGCGTTCATATCGGATGACGAACCCGTTCATGAACCATCCCGGCACAAGTGTGCCGTTGTTTCTCCTTTGATCACTTCCAGTCCGTCCGTAAACCCTGCAAACCGGATTAAAAGTGGCCTGATACAATGAAATAAGCCCGTAGATCAAAAATGCATAATCGGTGGCCTGGGCTAAAACGGCCAACTTTCCACCTCGAAACCGATGAAGTATCTACATTCATGGAACATACTTCCGTCGAGCTGCAACGTTCGGATGGGCATCAAAATGAGAGGCATTACCCTGATTACCGTGCTCCGAAAGCCATCAGGGTAAAGGCTCATCTGTGTAGGCAATGTTGGCTTCTTCTGATGTATAAAGCGGCAACTGCTTTTTTGATCGAACATCTTTAACCCAGTCAGGATTCAGCAAAAGGGATTTTGCGCTTAATACGATATCTGCGTGCTTCAGGGCATCCTCCGCACTGTCCCTGTCATATATCTGCCCGCATATCATTAAGGGTAACTCAGTGACTTCCCGAGTCATTTGGGCCATATTCTGATCAGTGCCAAAAGCGTTATCCTTGTAACGATAGGTAGAAACAGAAATGACATCAATCGGCTCTTTTGACAGCAACTTGATAATCTCTTGATATTCATCCTTGCTGTTAAAAAGGGATACTTCCATGTCTGCAACACCCCAATTTGAAATTCTAAACGCCAGCAAACGATCCTCCGGCATCACCTTTTTTACGGCTTGAATGACTTCATGGGCAAAACGAAAACGATTTTCCACGGACCCTCCGTATGAATCAATCCGTTGGTTAGCGTACGAAGATAAAAAATTATTGATGAGATAACCATGGGCCCCGTGAATTTCTATGCCATCAAAACCGGCTTCAATGGCACCCCTGGCTGTTTCCACAAAGCCAACAATCACATGATCGATATCGAACTGAGTCATGATGTCAGGTACCGTATAAGGTTCTTTGGTCATTGGGTTGATTTGTTTAGGGGTAATGGCACTCGGAGCTATCACCCGATTTGCGGGATTGATATCCGGCCATGCCATCCGGCCGCAATGAAACATTTGCATAATAGCTATAGATCCCTCTTTTTGGATGGCACGCACCACGGGTCGCCATGCTTCAATCTGTCGCTGCGTTACCAGTCGGGCCTGCCCTGGATAACCTTGAGCACTTTCATAATCCGTAACAATCGCTTCGGTATAAACGATTGCGGCGCCATTTTTGGCCCTCCTGACTAAAAAATCAAGAACATCCTGTCGGGGGATACTGTCTCCGGGGGAAGACATGCGTGTCATCGGCGCAACGCCGATACGATTTTTAAGTGTAAAACCTTTTAATTGAAACGGTGAAAAAATAATACCGTCACTCATGATAGACCTCTTTGACGTTAAAAGTTTCGATCGTAATCGTAAACAGGACGACGTTAATTAGTGTCCATCCATGAATCTAAAACGAACAAAATGGGTGACCAATTCAGAAATGAGCAATTTTTGTTCTGATCAAGGCCGCACAAGGGTTTGCGGTGAGGCGTACGTCTGTACGCCGCAGCCGGAAACCCGCGGAGAACGCAGAGCAGGACAAAAATGGCCATTTATGGATGGGCACTAATTAACAGGCTCACCATCTCCCTCCTCATGGGGATGATCCAGATTAAGTACATACATCGTGTTGTCATCAACCACTTTAAGGGTAACAAATCCATATGAGTAATAAAGATATCCATACAACCTTCCATCAGGCCCTAAAATCTCATTGAGCCAGGGTTCATACTGCGTGGTCGGATAGATCCATTTTGTCATCTCTATCAAATCTTTTTGATTCCTGACCTTTTTCCACCGATCACCCACCAGCGTTGTATCATTGTTTTTCGGATCGAACATGATCCCCAAAGGTGCTCGAACGTTGTATCCATCATAATGATCGGAATAATAAATATTATAATCATCCCATTTATCAATTAAATTTTGAATGGTCACTGTGTTCCGGTTTTCGGGTAAAATTTTGAGCCTTCCGTAGTTATTTTGCCATGACGCACAACCGGAGATAATAACGGCAAGCAAAAAAACACTGATTAATCGATGCGTAACAAATTTCAGGGAATACAGATGTGTGATAATCACCTCCTCGGCAGGGTTGTCGGACAAATTTTTCGATATAGAAATCGAAGGCTTTTTCGCTAAAGGTGTTTTATTATTTGATTAAGGACTTTCCAAAAATCCCTCATGGATTCCCCATTGCGACGATTATTTCGAACTCTTTGGCGGTCACAGGCTGAATTGAAAGACGCATTCCCTTGCGAAGCAGCATCATGTTTTCGAGACCGGAAACCGTCCTCAGTTTGGCCAAAGGAATCGGTTCGGCAAATTGACTCTCGAAACAAATGTCCACCATGTACCAGACGGGATTTTCAGATGTGCTTTTTGGATCAAAATGTTTACTTTTCGGATCCCATGCCGTGAAGTCCGGATATCCGGTTTTGACCACTCTTGCGGTTCCCACCACCGAAGGCTTGACGCCACTGTGGTAAAACAGAATACGATCCCCGATGCGCATCTCATCCCGCATAAAGTTACGAGCCTGATAGTTTCGAACACCGTCCCAGTGCTCGGTCTGATCGGAACTGTTTTTTAAGTCCGTAATCGAAAATTCACTCGGTTCTGATTTCATCAGCCAATAGTTTTCAGTCATTTCAACTCCTGTTTTTTTCTAAAACTCAACGCCTTTTCAATGAGGGCGAAAAATATTTTCCGAATCATGCAGGAATCGGAGACGTTTATTTGAAAGACTCAGATATTTGAGGGGTCAAGGAGTTTTTCTCCTAAATCCTTGAATATTAGCCTCCGGCTCGTAGAGCCTACGCCTCGGAGAGCGGAATGGATGATCTTTTTTTAAATCGGATGCTGTCTGGGTCCGTTATTTAAGCCAACACTGCCAATGCTGCCTCATAATTCGGCTCCTGCACAATTTCCGGGACCTGTTCCGTGTAAATGACCTTTCCGGATTCATCGATAATAACGATGGCCCTGGACATCAAACCGGTCAAAGGGCCGCTCGTTATCTTAACCCCATAATCCTTTCCAAACGCCTCGGAACGAAAACTCGACAAGGACAGCACATCATCAATCCCCTCGGCCCCGCAAAACCTTTCGTGGGCAAACGGCAGATCCGCGGAAATGCAAAGTACAACGCTGTTTTCAAGCTTGCTGGCTTCTACGTTAAATCTGCGAACCGAAGTTGCGCATACCGGGGTGTCAATACTCGGGAAAATATTTAAAACCATGCGTTTTCCCGCAAAATCGTCGAGGTTTGTTTCAGAAAGGTCCCGTTTGGTCAGCGTAAAATTAGGGGCCTTTGCACCAACTTTTGGTAAATCGCCAATAGTTTCAATGGGTGTTCCTTTTAATGTTATTGTTGCCATAATCTTGCTCCTTTTTTAATGATCTAAGGGTTCAAAAAGTCTTTATTGTCATACCTGATCTTTTGGCGGAATGGATGATCATACGATGTCCCTATTCTGTCGCATAGTATCCTGTTCAAATATTTATTTTTTAATTTAATACCCACACTCGGACAGTCAAGTTTTCGATGCCCGAAATTGCAACATTTCGAAAAATTTGGCTAACAACCCTTATTTTTTAAAGATAGTAAAAAAGAAGGCTGAATAAACGACCGGAACGGTCAAAACAAAGATGGAATGATGGCGTCACGTACCGTATCGTTCTGTTAAAAAAAACGACGCTTTAATTGAAATATTTTTTCAGTGTCGTTTTGTTAAGCAAACAATAAAACAAATTCGTGGGGTTTATGAAGATGGGAAAAAATAATTTTATTTTCCCATCTTCATCGCATCTTGGCTGTGGTTTTTTAGTTTAGAGTCCATCCATAAATGAGGATTTTTGTTCAAGGTCAAGGCATGCGAAAAAAATAAACACAGGCATATGTTTGATATTCCGAGGATTGTTTTTTGAGCATAACGCAGAGATTGGGCAAAAAGACCATTTATGGATGGACACTAGTTTAATATTTCCTTCACCCGTCCAACATCACCACTTTCTAAACGGACCTTAATACCATGAGGGTGAGTCCGTGATTTTGTCAGAATGTCTTTCACGATACCTTCCGTTAATTTTCCGGATCGCTGGTCTTTCTTTAATACGATCAAAACACACTGACCGGGCTTTATTTGTACACGATTTGCATCATTCATAACTTTAATGTTATTACCGCCAATGGGCGTTCCGGAATTTTCTAAACGTCAAATTATGTTTTCAGATAAAATCCCAAATCCTTTTCAAGTGATTTTGGGTTCATGAACTCCGCACCGATATTGCGATCTATGATCCATACTATTTTAACGAGTTCCTGAATTTGAGTTCTCATTTGATTGTCCAAAGTAAATTTTAATTCAACGGTATCATTTCTTGAAATATAATGTGGTCTTAGACATGCAAATCGGGTTCCAGTCGCTGAAATATCTTCGATGATTATTTCTCCGTGTTCATCTTTCTTCTGGACAAAGTATTCACCGGGGAGCCGGACTTTCTTACGGTAATGCTTTCGATATTCCAAGGTAAACCGAAAAATTTCGCCACATCGACATTTGGCCTTCAGCCTTTTATGCGTATCCTTAAAATTCGCCACATCTATATTTTTCTCAAGTCCGCAATTGGGGCAGGTTATAGATGCAATATTGGTATAGTCTACATAGATTTTTTTCATTTTATTTCACTATCCTCTACCAGTGAGGTTTACCCGATTTTTTCCTTCCCATATTTGCAAGGGCGTTTCAAAAATGATCTCACCAACAACATGTTGTTTTGCCAATTTAACGGTTAGGAGCGTTCATCCCGTTCTCTCTTAACTTTTGTATAGCCCATTTGAACGGAAAAAACATTGACACGCGTTGCTGATAATCGACGTATTCCTTCCCGAACTCAGCCCGTAGCTTTCTTTCCTCCAGGAAAGCACCAATTAAAAAATATACGGTAATGACCAGATTTGTCAGAATTGTTGCCATATCGAGATTTCTGGCCCAGACGATAAGAATACCACCCGCGTACCAGGGATGCCGGACCATTCCGAGCATGCCGCCTGTGTCCAGCCGGCAGTCATCCGTCAGAATGCTGCATGCGCTATTTTCGCGAACCTGTCGGATTCCGAGAAACTGTGCCAGATCGTATCGCCTGGCACCGCCAATAAAAAAAAGCAGCGCCCAGACCACCAATAGTCCTTGAACGATTCGAAACAGACCTTCCCAATGAAATACCGGCAGCCCTTTAATGGTAAAGCCATAACCCCATACAGGAATCAGGGTCACCAATGCCGTAACATTGTAAAAGATTCGGTAATACCGGTATGTTTTTTCGAAACGTTTCCGGACAAAGCCGGTAACGGCATGGGTAATCATGAAGCTGTGGAGAAAACACCAGGCCCCCCAGAGTGAGATAAGCACCACGTATCGGATCATGTTACACTTCTTTTGCAAATTATATGATACAGGGTCTTTTGTGATATCTCAATACTGATGCATACAATTTGTATATTCCTTTGGGCAATAAATCTTCTTAGAACCTATCGATTTCCTTTATCGCTTTTGGATTGCCGAATATATATCAAATAATTACATCGGAATCAACCCGTAACAAAACGCTCCGCTCACAGTTTATCAAGAAATCCATTAACATCGCCGGCATGGCTTGTTCGCGGTCCTATTTGAAACGATCATCCGATTTCCGACCATAGACGCCTTTTCCGACTGTCTCGAACCAACCGGTCCGTGCCTCCATTTGAGCATCGAATTCAGGAACATAAGGTTTGATGTCCAGAAGCGGGGTGCCGTCGAGTATGTCAACGGACTGAATGTGAAGCACGCCGCCTTCGATCTTGTCCAGGTGGACAACGGAAAGCCCGATGGCGTTCGGACGCTTGGGCGCACGGGTGGCAAAGAGACCCCGGTTTCGGGAATCCATAAAAGGCACAACATGAAGGTTGAATCCATGACTGCGATGAAAATGGTACAACAGGATGATGTGTGAGAAGCCGTCGAGATCCTCAAGTCCCGGATGGAAATCCTCGAACACTTCAACAGTGCCCTTTACGCCGGCGGCTCCAACCGGCTGGATCGGCATACCTTCTGGTTCCATGAATGGGGAGTGGATGATTCCGATGGGCGTGAATTCGATTTTCATTTACTCAAGTGCCTCGGCGATTTTCTTTTTGTGATGGGAACGGGTGTCCTTCTAGGGCGAGACCTGCGTTTTTTCCATTCAGGGATCGGCTTGGGCATGGTGAGCCATTCATCCTCGGGTTCAATGCAGCTCAGCTTCTGTTCGATGAATGCCTCAATGTCGGGAATGTAGAAGGCGTCCTTCTCATCGGCGAAGCTGACAGAAGTGCCGGTGGCACCTGCACGGCCGGTGCGCCCGATCCGGTGGACGTAATTTTCCGGATCATGGGGCAGCATAAAATTGATGACGTGATTCATGCCTTCGATATGGATGCCGCGTCCGGCCACATCCGTTGCCACCAAAATTCGGATTTTTCCGGTCTTGAAGGCATCGAGACGACGAATCCGCTTTTTTTGGGGAATGTCACCGGAAAGCGTCGAGCAATTGATGCCGTGCTGGGTCAACATCTTTGCAAGCGTTCTCACTTCGTCGCGCCTGTTGCAGAAAATCAGGACCCGTTCGAGATTCTGTCGATGGATGATGTTGTACAGGAGTGCAAATTTATTGATGCTGGTCACGATGTAAATGACCTGGTCCACCGTCTCCACCGCGATCTGTTCCGGTTCGATTTCTACGGTCACGGAGTTACGGGTCCATTGGGATGCAAGTCGGGTGATTTCACCGGTCAGCGTCGCGCTGAAGAGCAGCGTCTGACGCTTTTCTTTTTCCGGGGTGCTGTAGATAATCTTTCGTACATCGGGGATAAAACCCATGTCGAGCATTCGGTCGGCCTCATCGATGATCAGCACCTCGATTTTTTTCAGGGTGATGTCGCGACGTCGCTGAAAGTCGATCAGCCTCCCGGGCGTTGCAACGACAATATCCACTGAACCGGTGGAAAGTTGCGTTCTCTGTTTTTTATAATCAATGCCACCGAGCACGGAAATGATTTTAAGATCCGTGTACTTGCAAAGATGACGGGCTTCCTCGGAGATTTGAAGAACCAACTCCCGGGTGGGAGCTAAAATCAGAACCCGGGGCGTGCCGGGTTGTCGTTTGTTTTGAATGGGGCTATTCAGCATCCGGGTGATGACGGTGATCAAAAATGCAGCCGTTTTCCCGGTTCCGGTCTGGGCCCGTCCGCTGGCATCCTTGCCGGCCAGACTGCTGGGAAGGATTTTCGCCTGAATCGGTGTACAGTACTCAAAGCCGAGATCGCTGATGGCACGAAGCAGCGGGTTGGGAAGATCGAAATCGTGAAACCGCGCCTTGCCTTCTGCCGGCGGAACCTTGAACTGCGAAAGATCCCAGTTCGCTTTCAGTTCATCGCTCGCGGATGCTGCCGAAGCATCATCGTTCCGTCGCATCTTCTTGCCTTTTTTATGAAAGACACGTCGATGAGGAGAAGGCCCCTTTTGATTTTGTCGGTTAAATTTGTTGATTAGATCTCGCAATCGAATTGCCATCTCAAAAACACATATAGCGCCAGAGGGTTTTGTATTTTTGAGTAGGCGTCTAATAAATGATGTGGTACGCTAAACCACAATGACATTTTCTGCATCCGAGCTCTTTGGACCTGATTAATCCTAAATGATAACAACTTTTTATGAAAAATCAAGCTATTTACCCGGAATTCGGATAAATGGATTCAAGATTTGATGTGCAGAATGCAGTGGCATCTTATTCGATA
The DNA here is from genome assembly GCA_963731025.1 of uncultured delta proteobacterium. GTDB lineage: Bacteria > Desulfobacterota > Desulfobacteria > Desulfobacterales > UBA11574 > UBA11574. The sequence continues at coordinate 46,839 of CAVSVL010000016.1, forward strand.
AATACCTTCTTTCTGTGTTCCAATTAAAGAGCAAATCCCGATTTCTATTAAGATGGTTTCTTGCCCACCAGTATAGTGACTCTTTCTTTTAATATCGCATTTTCATGTTTGAGCCTTTCGATTTCTTCATGGGCTTTCACCAGCCTTTCAGAATACGACTTCAACAAATTATCAATAAATTCCTTGTCAATTTCTTTCTTTTTCCGTCGGGTGTTTTGTTCCATTCCTCTTGGCCCTCCCAGGCAATTAACTGAAAACCAATGCCGGTTTTCGCTGACCATTTTAATGCTCCCGACACGGTTTCCATTTCCCCGGGTTATCATGCTTTAGATCCGGGTATGAGGGTTTTCAAAATATCTTCTTTTCCAATGATTCCCACAAGCGCTCCCTTGTCCACCACGGGAATGGTATGAAAACCACTGTCCACCATGAGGGCAGCCACTTCCTCAATGCCCGTATCGGGCCGGGCAACAACCGGATTTTGCGTCATCGCTTGGGACACGGTAATCGCCGCGATCTTCTGAACCTCCTTTTCGAACTGTTTCATGGAGGTCAACGAAATTAATCCATCCAGGAATGTGAAAAAAGAAGGAACGGGAAGTTTTTTCTGTTGTGCAATCAGGTCACTCTGGCAAAGAATTCCCACTAGTTTTCCCGTTTCGTCTATCACGGGGACACCGTTGATTTGGTTTTCCAAAAGAAGCTTTGTTGCATGGACAATCTCCGTCTCGGGCGAGACCGTAATCAGTTCTTTTGTCATGATATCTTTAGCTTTAAGCATAGCATCACCTGCGATTCTTATAAACGGTAACCATGGTTAAGGTTCGAACCCATATTTTACGACCATATAAAGAATATTGTAACAAGGATTTCATGTCAAGGGGGATTACTTCTCAAGATTCAATGATTCGCCCGGATTGCCGACCTTGGTCAACACCCCCCTACAAGAATCCTTAATAAACGGCGTCAAAATTTGACACCGGTCCCGGATCTTGACGCCTCTAATTCCTCCCAACGTTCATACAGTTGCTCAACTTTCTTTTGGGCCTCTTGATGCTCGGCATATCTTTTTGCCAATCGATCGGCGTCGTACATAATTTCAGGATCATGAAGCTGTCGTTTCAAGCTGTCCGCAACACCTTCTGCCTTTTCTATCTGTTTTTCAATCCGGTTCAATTCCTTACGTTCTTCGTAGGCCACCTTCCCAAGCTTCTTATTCGAAAGATTTTGGGAGGTTTTTTCGGACAAGGATGTGACGGACAGCATGTTTTTTTTGGATTGAAGCCATTGGTCATAATCTGCGAAATATTGTGTGCCGCCGTCACCATCTAAGTAAAGCAATCGATCACAAAGACGTTCCATGAGAAACCGATCGTGCGTAATAAGGACGATGGCACCTGGAAACTCCTCCAGACTCTCTTCGAGCACTTCAAGGGTGGGAATGTCCAGATCGTTGGCAGGCTCATCTAATAGTAGAATGTCCGCCGGTTGCAACATCAAATCGGCGATAAGAATGCGGGCCTTTTCTCCACCGGAGAGCCTGGAAACAGGCATGTCCAGTTGATCTTTTTGAAAGAGGAATCGCTTAGCCCATGCGGTCACATGGAAAGAGCGCCCCTGATATATGACCGTATCACCTTCCGGAGACAGGGCTTTGTGCAACGTCTGATCCCCTTCCGATAGCTCCCTCTTTTGATCAAACGTCAAGATTTGTAAACCCTGGGCCATTTTTACAGAACCGGCATCAGAAGGCAACTTACCATTTAAAATCTGTATGAGAGTACTCTTTCCTGTTCCGTTTCTCCCCATAACCCCAATGCGAATTCCGGGAGTGAGTTTCAAATTAAGATTGCCAAAAAGAAGCTTTCCTCCCAGGGTTTTTTTAAGATCTTGCGCATCCAGAAGTATTTTTGTTTTTCGATGGGTGGTATCAAAGGCGATGTCAACGCTCCTGTTTTTCGTATTACGGCTTTTTACCGCCTCCAAATTCTCTCGCAGCTGATGCGCCTTCTCGATCCGGTATCGCGCTTTTGAGGTTCTCGCCTTGGGACCGCGACGGAGCCATTCTATCTCACGGCGGACTTTGTTGGAAAGAACGGTTTCAAGTTTCGCCTGTTCATGAATATAATTCTCACGCTTTTCGACAAATACGCTGTAATTGCCCTCCACTTTGAGAAACCCCTCCGGATATCGTTGGTTCAACTCAACAATCCGGTGCGTCGTATTTTCCAGAAAGAACCGGTCGTGGCTTACCAGGACAAAAGCGAAGGGAGCATCTTTGAGAAGTTTTTCCAGCCATAGAATCCCCTCCAGGTCCAAATGGTTGGTGGGTTCATCCATGAGGAGTAATTCCGGGTTTTGAAACAGAGCTTGACCAATGGCCAACCTTTTACGCCATCCGCCGGAAAGTGTTATTACCTTTTGTCTCGTGTTGTCCACTCCAATGAGGCTCATGATTTCCTGACGCCGCTTACTGACTTGCCATGCCTCAAGCTCTTTGGGAATGTCGTGGAACAAGGTTTCCTCGATGGTTTTCTCCGGATCGAGAACGTCGTCTTGCGGCAGATAAATCATGTGTATATTTCTTTTTCGGGAAATTTCTCCGGAATCGGCAGGCTCAATATTGGCGAGGATTTTCAAAAACGTGGATTTCCCGGCACCATTGGGACCGATCAACCCCAGGCGCTCGTTGTCGAAAACCTGTAGAGAAATATCACTGAACAGGGGTTGCGCCCCATATGATTTACTCACAGAATGGGTGCTTATCAGTAAACTTGGAGACATTTTTTTATTGGTTCTTTTTCTTTTCCTGCTTCCCCTTGCGTTTTTCTTTAATGGTTTGTGCCGGCTTCTTTTTTACATCTTTTTTGGTGTTTCTTGGTTTTCCCATTTTTTTCTCCAGAGTAACGTGTTTTCGTAACGGAAACCTAAAAGATCAAAGTTTTACCTCGATCACAACAATTATCGGTCTAAAATTTTTCTTATTTCCAATGACAGATGTTTAATATCGAACGGTTTCTGAATAAATCCGTCACAACCACGAGACAATATCTTTTCTGCATGGCCATTGATGCTATACCCACTTGAAAGAAGAACCCTTATGTCAGGATTGACATCTCTAAGCCTGTCATAGGTATCTCCACCATCCATCTCCGGCATGACCATATCCAGGATAACCAAATCGATCTTTTTTTGATTAATTCTGTAAATTTCAATCGCCTCTTTTCCGCTCTTTGCAGTTAGAACTTCATAACCTAATTTTTTTAAAATATCGCAGCCAACATCTATTATCATATCCTCGTCATCCACAAACAGAATTGTCTCTGTGCCCTTTAATATTTCTTTTTGCAACATCTTTTCTTTAACAATCGTTTTTGAGGATGCCGGCAGAAAAATGTTAAACGTCGTCCCTTCACCTTCTATACTTTGAACATTGATAATGCCCCCGTGACCTTTTATAATTCCATAAGCCGAGGCAAGCCCCAATCCCGTACCTCTACTCATCTCTTTTGTGGTAAAAAACGGATCGAATATTCTATGTTGAATGTTTCTATTAATACCAATGCCGGTGTCTGTAACCGAAATTTTTACATATCTTCCGGATGTCACTCCATATGGTTTAACATCGTTATCATTTAAAATGACATTTTCCGTTTGAATATACAGCTCTCCGGTTCCGGACATGGCCTGCCAGGCATTAACATAGAGGTTTAAAATCACCTGTTCAACCTGAGACTGGTCAACGTCTACTGTCCAGATATGTGCTTGATTTTTTTTGTGTATGGTAATCTCTTTTTTAGTTCTGCCAAACATATCTGAGCTTTTATTGATAATTTCGTTCATGTCCGTCGGTTTGACTTCATACTTTCCGCTTCGGGCAAAGCCCAGGAGTTGTTTGGTAAGATTCGCCGCATTTTTTATATAATCCTCTATTCTGTTGAGATATTCAAAGCCCGGGTGACTGGAATCGATATCAAAATATAATAGTGATGTGCATCCCTGAATGCCCATTAACAAATTATTAAAATCGTGAGCAACGCCTCCGGCCAGTGTGCCAACAGCCTCCATCTTCTGGGCTTGCTGAAGTTGTCTTTCCAGCTCTTTCTGTTCGCTGATATCTCTTAAGTTTATGACACTGCCCATAGGGTCTCCATCTTCACCCATATAAATGGATCCGCTTATGCTCACAGGAATAATGCCGCCTTTTTTTGTGTGACGGCGAGTTTCAATGCCCGAAAAGTTTTCTCCGGATAACACTTTGTCGATCATCATTTTGGTTTCCGGCCAGGCATCCGCTGGCACAAAAACATCCATTGACTTGCCAAAACATTCTTCTAATGTCCATCCGAAAACATTTGTGAAGGCGATATTAAAATAGGTTACGTTACCCGCCATATCGTAAACGACAACAGGATCAGGATTTGCTTCCAGAACGATACGATATTTTTCTTCACTTTGTTTCAATGCATCCTCAAAACGCTTGCGTTCAGTGATGTCTCTTGCAACTGAAATCATGGCAACAACTTTATTTTTACGAATTAAAGGGGCGGCACTAACCTCACCAAACTTCTTCGTTCCGTCCCTGGAAATAAATTCGTATCGAGACAAAGGAATCCGTTCTCCTGAAAAGACTTTCATCATGTCAGAGAAAGCCTTTTCCAATGAATTCGGGTCAAGGACATTCAAATCCTGGATGGGCTTTCCGATCATTTCCTCGGGTTTGTATCCAAGTATCCTTTCTACAGAAGGAGATATATCGATAATTTTAAAATCAACATCTGTTGAGAATATAACATCAGATATATTCTCAAAGTATATTCGATGTCGTTCCTCGCTTTTTCGAAGTGCACTTTCAAGGGAACTTTGTTCAATTAACATTTTTTCAATTCTATTGACCCTTTGTTCCAATTCTTCATAGGTTGGTTTTTTTGCCATCAGAAAGTCCCCCATATGAAAAACAAATAAACGGTTTGAATCCAATCACAAACGACCCCGTTTCTTTCGATTGAAATCGATGATTGCACTGTTATCTTCTTGAAGGCAGCGATGTCTGCATAGGCGGACGGCTTGGCGGTCTGGAAGGTGGAGGCTTCGGATGGATGTGATTCTTCATAAACTTCTCATAAATTTTTCTGCTTCGGATTCTAATTCATAAACATCCGCCATGATTGAAATAAAAGTGTCTGATGACAATTCAAAAGTGTTCACAGCGGCTTCTTTTATCCTGTTTTTACAGGATTCATTCAAGCCACCTGCGGACAAGGTTGCAAGAAGATTTCCTAAAGCGATTACGGTCTGAGAATCTGATCCTCGGTTAGATATATGATATAGATTATGATATCTACATGCATCCTCGATCTTGCTCGGCAGCCTCCAATGATGACATAAAAGAGCGCCTAAGTAAGAACTGGCAGGTAGTTTATAATGTTCTTCTGCTTCTGAGAATAAACAACCATTTTGTTCACAATACCGTTTGAGCTCTTTGTAATGTTCAGGAAAAAATTTGATATATACCAACTTACCAATATCATGGAGTATGGATGCTGTCCATAGCTCTTCAGGATCCAGGTAACTATAGAATTTCTTAGCCAAATACTTCGTGGTCAGCGCTGCAAAAAAAGAGTGATACCAATAGTTGTTAAGCTCACCCTGTTCTTTGATTCCTATTGCATTAACGACACCGACAGAAATCACGATCCGTTGTATAACACTGAGCCCTAAATATGCAACGGCATATTTTATGTTTGAAGTCGTCTTGGGAAGTGAATAATATGCGCTGTTAACAACCGCTAATACTTGAGCAGCCAGCGATGGATCTCCGGATATGATCTCTGCTATCACGGTGATGTCTGTTGCATCGTCTTGCATCATTCCTTGAATACGTATCACTGCTTCAGGTAGTGATGGCAGGCTGCAATGTTCGCGAAGAAATGTTTTTGGGTCTATCTCTATTGGTTCTAACATGCATCCTCCATTTAGTGTTTTAATGTTAAAGGGAGCGAACAACTGCCTTTTATGTATTTCACTCTAATATTTCCTTAAAAAAGGATCAAGCTATGAATCCCAACCTTAAGAAATATCTTTATCATACTTTCCCATGTTATAATGCGCTTTAAATGCCCAAACCGTAGGTGGGGACACCCCGACCTTTTCCGCAATTTGATTTGAGTCTAACCGGTCTTCTTTCAACAGCTTGATCACCTGTTTTTTTTGCGCATGAGATGATTTTTTACTTTTTTTGGGGGGTATCATGCTTCGCTTCACATCAGACAGCCCCTCTGCGTTGCCATAGGCGCCATTTTTCGCACACTCTAGGATGACCTCTAGAAAAGAGTCGCCGAACCGCTCAAACTTTTTCTCTCCGATGCCGGTGACTTGAAGCATTGCCGTCCGACTCTGCGGTCTGAGAACGGCCATCTCTTTTAACGTCTTATCATGGAATACCACATAAGGCGGTAATCCGAGCGTTGTGGCAATATCGAGCCGCAGAAGCCGAAGCTTTTCAAAAAGCTGCCTCTCCTTCTCATCTTCAAACGCTAAAACCGTTCCATAAGAAGGCTTGGAGGATCTTTTCAACTTAATCGGATGAGGGTCTTTTCGAAGCTGAACCCGCTGCGTTCCCTTGAGAACCGGCCAACTCTTTTCAGTCAGGCGAAAACCGGATATTTTTCCCATGTCCACGGTCAGGAACCCACCGGCCAAAAGCTGGCGAAACACGGAACGCCATTCTGTTTGGGACACATCATCTCCGATCCCGAAGGTTTTGAGCCGATCATGTTTTAGCTGTTGAACTCGCTTGGTGCGGTTTCCGATCAGTACATCCGTCAGGTGTGCCGCACCAAAACGTTGACCGGTTCGATAAACGCAGGACAGGGCTTTCTGGGCCGCTATGGAGCCATCCCATATTTCTACTTTTTGACGACAGGTGTCACAATTGCCGCAGCGGTCCGGGGTCGTCTCTCCAAAATATCCCAGCAGAATCCGGCGCCGGCATGTCACTGATTCACAATAACCGAGAAGCGCCTCCAGTTTCTGCTGCTGAATCCGCTTGAAGGCTGCATCACCGTCTGAAGTTTCCAACAGCCGCCTCATGGCCACGACATCGGCCATGGAATAGAGCATCCAGGCATCAGCCGGTTGCCCGTCTCTGCCGGATCGCCCGGTTTCCTGATAATACGCCTCCATGCTGGACGGTAGATCCAGGTGCGCTACGAAGCGAACATCGGGCTTGTCGATCCCCATGCCAAAAGCGATGGTGGCGACCATGACGATATCATTTTTTCTAAGAAACCGGTGCTGGTGATTTTGCCGGGTCCGTGCATCCATGCCGGCGTGGTATGGCAGTGCGTTCACGCCCTTTTTCTGAAGCCACCGGGCCATGTTGTCCGCCCGTTTCCGTGTGCGGGTGTATACGATGCCGGCTTCTTTAACATGATCGTTTTGGATAAAATCGAGCAGCTGTTTCTTTTCGTCTGATTTCAGGTTAACCTGGTAGTTAATGTTGGGCCTGTCAAAACTGGAGATAAACCGTGATGCACCTGCCAGATCCAATTTTTCAACGATGTCCTTTCGTGTCATCGAATCGGCAGTTGCCGTGAGGGCAATCCGGGGCACGGCCGGAAACCTTCCCATCACTTCTACCAGCCTGAGATATTCCGGTCTGAAATCATGACCCCACTGGGACACGCAGTGGGCCTCGTCAACGGCAAATAGAGCGACCGGGATTTTACCCAACATTTGTTGGAATCGCTCCGTAAAAAATCGTTCAGGAGCCACGTAGAGAATGTCACACTGCCCGTTCAACACCCTAAATTCGACCTGCTCGAATTCCTCAAACGAAAGACTTGAATTTAAAAACGCTGCCCGAACCCCGTTTTGCCTCAGCGCTTCAACCTGGTCCTGCATCAAGGCGATCAAGGGCGACACGACCAGGCCGACGCCGTTCAGCATGATCGATGGGATCTGGTAGCATATCGACTTCCCGCTGCCGGTAGGCATCAGCACGAAAGCATCCTGACCGGCCAGCAGCGTATCGATAACCTCTTGCTGATTCTCTCGAAATGATGGATAGCCGTAATAGTGGGACAGAACGTGTAGCGCAGTTTTTTCCATGAGCACCTGTCGCCGGCCACGGCCCAAAAGCATATTTTTGGTCGATATCAATATAATTAAAAAACAGTTCTTTTGGGTCGTTATTTTTTTGTTTATGGACGCCCCGGATACCTCCTTCAGAGTTTCCAATTTAATCAAAGGTCAAAGGTTTGTTTTATCCGGTGAAAATCGGGCGTGTCAGAATCTGAGTGATCTTAGCAAATTTCCAATATATATGCAATTTCAGATATCATCAAACGTAAACCGACACAAATCGTTTTTTTAAATCCAGGAATAAAATGTAAATTCCAGCTTTCTTTTCTAATAAAAGATAACAAACAAACTAATGCCCATCACTATAATAATTGACTTAGTCTTCGAAATGTTCTATTATACTGTTTAATAATTTTAGCAACGAAAGGGCAAAGCTGTCGAAAGGCAGTGACGCAAAGCCACGGGTCAAAAGCTCCAAGGGCCATGATAGCCGGGCTGCCGAAGGTACCAGCAAACGCCTTCATACAATTGGGTACTAAGGCGTTTTTTGTTTTTTGAAGTCATTGGAAACCTTTGCAACCCCCCTTTTTGCCCATTCTGCCGGTCGAAGATGCCGCTTGCGGTGAGGCGGACAAGTCTCTGCCCCCGATAATCGGGATTTTCCACAGGTCTCCATCGGCAAACGAGCTGACCTCCCGTGGTTTATAAACCCAAATAAAAAGGAGGATTACGTGAAACGCATATTCTTGTCACTCATCTGTTTTTTAGCTGTTTTTGGTATTGTATTGCCCGTTTCTGCCTTTGAACTGGGCGTTCGGGGATACTACTGGTTTCCGGAAGTGTCCGGGGTTATCCGCGCAGACGATGCCGGTATCGTTGGCACCGAGCTTAATTTGGAAAATGATCTGGGCGTTGACAATGAAAGCTATCCGGTTATCGAAGTGTTTGCCGGAATAGGGAAACATCACCTCAGCTTGTCGTATTACAACCTGGATTATAGCGGCGACACCGTTCTTGCAAAAAATATTTATTTTAATGGTGACCTTTTTTCGGCAAATGAAAGGGTCGTCAGCAGTATAAAGTACGATAATTACGATGTTATGTATAGATATGATTTAATTGATCTGGAGAACTTTCTGGCCGGAGGTTCTTTGGGATTGGTTGCCAGGCTGATGGTGTTTGACGGATCTGCTTCAATCGCTTCAGCAACCGTTACGAGCAAAGAGGATTTCACCGTACCGATTCCCATGGTGGGTGCCAATTTTCATGTGGGTATACTAAAAGATATTTTAGAAGCCCGGGTGCTGGTAACCGGTATGGAATATAGTAACAACAAGATTTTTGACGGTCAGGCGGAGATTTCTTTAACACCGTTCCCGTTTCTGGACATTCACGCCGGCTATCGTTTTTTAAATATTGATGTCGAGGAAGATGATGTGAAGCTCGATTTTGAAAATCCCGGTTTATACGTGGCGTTAACTTTAAGTTTTTAAATAATTTAGCCGGATAAACGACCATAGGGTTTATAAGCCCGCAGGTAACGTAATGAAAAAAAATAAAGCCACACGTGAAAACAAGATGAGAACAGACATCATCAATTACCTTATCGACTTTCCATTGTTTGATGCTCTCAAGGGAAATCAACTAAATATCGTTGCAAGCCATATGAATTATTATGAAATCGACAAAGGCGAAATCCTTTTTAAAGAAGGGGATAAAGGAAATTATATCTGCTTTGTATTGGATGGCGTCATCGATGTTCTTAAAAAGTCCGTAACCGGAGAAAGCATCGTAATTTCCGTTTTACCGAAGGGGCGTTCTTTTGGCGAAATGTCAATTCTTGATAATTTCCCTAGATCGGCGACGGCAAAAGCCCGTACGAAATCCTCCTTTTTCACATTAACCCAGACGAGTTTCGAGACGATACTTAAAGACTATCCTCAAATCGGCATCACAATTCTCAAGGGAATCTCAAAGACATTGAGTCAAAATCTGCGTCAGACATCCTCCAGGCTTGCAGATTATATCTTACCCATTGCATGATGTAAAACGAATAAAAGACACCATGTCCATCCTTGAATAAACCGGAACCCAATAAAAATGGGGTCAAAAACTGAACGGCGCTGACCACAAACAGGATCGCAGCGCTGGAGACCGCATCATCGGACGGATTTTTTGAAGTACTGTTATGTGGATTTGAGTCTGATTTTTCTGATGGTTCGTTTATCTCTATCACGTCGTTGCGATAACCTTATCTTTTTTCAATCTTTTCCCTGACCGCCGCTTTGAATCAAGAATCAAGGATTTCTCATTCTTTTAACATAAAATAATCTTGTGCTTCTTTTATATCGGGAGAGGGTCCCACAAAAACAACATGGTCGCCCACCTTGATCTTGGTTTCTCCGCGAGGTACCACGAACTCCTTCCCCCGCACGACTGCAGCGACAACACAATTTTTAGGGATGTCGATATCTCGGATCAGCTTTCCTGCCACTTTGGCTTTCTCCGGCACGATCATGCCTACGAGACTGGCCACCCCGCTTGAAATTTCAAAAAGTTCGGCAACGCCGGGTCTGTCGAGATAGTTTTCCACCATTGCGGCCGTTGCCCATGGCGCACTGATCGCCACCACGCCGTTTTCCTCGAGTAACGGCAAATAGTCGGGGTCCTGAACAATGGCGATGACCTGTTGAATTCCAAGGCGTTTGGCCTGAAGCGCTACAATGACATTGCGGCCGTCATCTTCCGAGGAAGCAATGGCAACATCGATGTTTTCCAGTCCCACCTGTTCGATAAGTTCCTTCTTGCTGCCGTCCCCCTGGTAGATCGGTGCGTTGAACAGTTGCTCGAGTTCTTTGCACAGGCCCTCGTCCTCTTCAATAAAGGTAATTTGATGTTCTGAAGAGCGAAACAATAGCCAATACTCATCTCTGGCCAAAAGACGTTTAGCGATATTCTGGCCCTGCCGTCCGCCGTTGATAATAAGAACACGCATTTTTTTTCTCCTTCTTAAAAGAATCCGCATCTTTACCCAGGCAAAAACCTCGGGCAGTTTATTAAGATGGGCTCGATTGGCCGGACGGATAAGGTATACACCGGCACCCGCAACAGTCAATATGCCGCCCAGAATAAAGCTTCTCAACTCCAACGCAGGCACAAACAGCCAGCATGCCAGCATGCCGCAAATCGGTATCCACGGGAAAAAAAATACTTTGAAAGGACGCCGCAGGTTGGGCATTTTTTTATGGAGCGCAATGACGCTGAAGCATACAATCCCCTGTCCCATCAAGTAACCGAAATCGCTGACCGAAGCGACAAGCTTCACAATACCCGAAGAACCAAATGCAATGACAATGACCCCGCAAATCAAAAGTGCCACGTGCGGCGTCCGAAATCGTTTGTGCAGTTTGGCGATAAACATTGGGAAGTGTCCGTCTCGACCCAGTGCGTACAAAATCCGGGCACTTGCGCCCAAAGTGACACTAAAGGCCGAAAGGCTTGCCATGATGGTGGCCGTAATACCGGCCCAGCGCCCCCAGACACCGAACAATCGATCGGCGGTATATATAAACGGAACATCGCTCTTGGCAAGGTCCGCATAGTTAACGCTCCCCATCATCGTAAAAATGACAAACATATAAATGACGATACCGGCCCCCATGGTAATCATAATGGCCCGCGGGATTGTTTTACCCGGTGCAATGATTTCCTCGGCCGCCACAGTGATCAAATCGAATCCGACATAGGAAATATAAATCAACGCCATCCCGGGTATAAAGGGTGAGTATCCCATGGGTGCCATGGGGGACAGGTTCGCAGGTTCTATTTGAAAGGCTCCGAGTGCGGCAACTCCGATGAGGATAGCCACTTCCACAAGGTTCATAATGGTAATCACCTTGAGCGCCTGGGACATTCCCCAGAAGTTAATGCCTGCAAACACAACCGTAGTTATGCAAACCAGCACAACAAGACTGGCCATCGGCAAAAAATAGGTCCGGATCGTGAGCGCAAAAATAAGCGCATACATGGCACAGGCAACGGTGTTTCCAATCCAGAAAAACCAGCCGGTAAGAAATGCCAGCGGCTTTGGGAGGGTGCGGCTGGTAAAGGAGTATCCACCGCCGGCCAGGGGAATGGCGGCACCTAGCTCACTGTAATTGAGCGCCGTAAAAAGGGTCAACAGCCCCATTGCCAGGTAAGCAAAGATCCCAAGCGGTCCGACCATATGGGCCAGTTCGCCCGGCAAAGCAAATACGCCGGGTCCCATCATGGCGCCGATGCCGATCATAACGGCCATAAACAAACCGATGTTGCGCTTAAATGAAACTTGGTCGGACATGATAGTGACAGCTTTCTAAGCGTTTTTATTTACAAGCGCTGTGTTCAATAGCATTTTCCGGACACACCTCAACACACGTGCAGCATTCGACACAATCGTTGATGTTAACCGGAACTGCCTTGCCATTTTCAATTTCGTAAACCTCCGCCGGACATGAATCTGCGCAGTTGCCATGCCCTATGCATTTGTCGTAATCCACTTTAATGGTGACCGCATCGCTTTGCCATGTTTTTATCGCCATGTTGCAAGCCTCCTGATATGTCAACCCTTCAATAACGTTTCCAGGTTTCACAGAGTTATTTCCGTGTTTATGGACGTTCCGCATTTCCTTTGCAGTTTACATTCTGTCCTTCGTTCGTCTCTCTTTGTAAACAAGTTCTAATTTTTCAATGATAGCATCAGTTACAAATTCCTGAATCGTCATGCCCTGATCCGCACAAACAGCGTTCACTCTGGTAATTAACTCTTCTTGCAGCATGATGTTTATCGGTTTCGTCTTGGCTATCTCGGACTTTAGTTTTTTTTCCATGATGTTCCCTTTTCGTATAAAGATTGCGTGCAATCATTTCCTTAAGATATCTTAGGCAATTCGTCGACCTTGTGATATGGAAAGTAGTTGTCCCAAATTTTATCGAGTTGCTGCATGGCGTCGTTCAGATTTTTCCTGCGTATGATGTCTTTGTCCAGATCAACGAGCCCCCATCGTTTAAGTTTCTTGAAGGCATCCTCGATTTCAAAATTAATCCTGCAGTTATGTTTGTTTTCAAACCAGCGTTCTACGGCTTCATCGAGTGTCGTCATGGTGAAATCCCGATCCTCGACCAAAAGAAAGTAATATGCCAAAATCGCTTCTTTGAACTCCTCTTCTTCGGCCGCGTCCACAAGATGATGAAAAACCCCTGTGTTGTTGTCGAGATTTTTAAAGTAAAGATTGTCGGAAAGCGCTTTCATAAATCTAATTTTACGGTTTTTGAACTTGTTCACCTGTTTGAATAGAAAACCACCCAGGGTCGCCAACCCTAAAGCCAGGGCAATGAGGTGCTGCTGCTCAATCTTTACTTCCCTTTTGCTTAGTCCGAGCCAGAAAGAAATAATCGAGGCAATTAAAAGAATTGAAGCACCGAGTTTGGTTGCGATGACGGCAATGCCGCTCACTGCAGCCGGGATGCCAATAATAAGTTTGTCGATGGTTTTCATACGGACCTCGCTGTTGGGAAAAAGCATCTCGAGATCCGCCTTGGGAACATTTTGAAAAAGTTTGATAATTGTCGAGCCTGGCGTGAAGTAAAGCGTTTTTTGCTTTTTCGCTGTAAAGTAATCCTCTTCTTTAAATTTAATATATATCATCACCCTGTCATAATTGGTAAACCTTAACGGTGTTTTCTTCAGTCCGAAATATTTTACCCGGATCTCTTCTTTGAAGCTTTCGCCTCGCTGATAAAATATAACTTCCTCAAAATCGTTAAAGTCTACACCCAGACGGATCTTAAAGAGAGATTCCTCTTTCAGTGCTTCTTCAAGATCGGTCTCGGTTATCTTTTGGAAGTTAGCGGCATCAAGGATCGAATCCAACCCTTCGACCAGTTTTTTTTGCAGCGCCTTTTTTTCTTGCTCTGAGTAATCGTAGTTCAACCATGTGTCTGCATCGGGGTTAAATGGTGAATAGCAGTCTTTAAGTGTTTCCACTTGATCGTGGAACTCAAAATGAATCAGACTTTTTAAAATATGGCAAAACTGTATGAATAATTTCTGATCGTGTTCAGAAAGCCGTGAATCGTTAACGCACATTTCTATAATATCCGATTTCCTGAAAGGTATAAAACGATTCCGAATCTGATACTTTTTCATGGTCTTTTCCTCGTTTCAACGATGGAAAAACAGCGTTATTCTTTCAGTGTTATCTTTAAGTGGCCCTCACTTACCTTGATGTCCTCGACCCCATCTGAAAAGCTCTTCCAGAAACCCTTGTCGGCACCAAATTCTTTTACCAGATCGATATTCTTTATTCCTCCCAGCCAGGCATTTGGCATGGGTACCCCCATAATGGTAACCCCTTTGAGAATGACCACCGGTTTACCCTTAACGTAGGTAAAAACCACCCCCGTTCTGACACGAAGGGTTTTGTCTCCAAGCACGGGAAAGTCTCTATCTACCGGCACCAGAAGCTTTGCGCTGACAAGATCATCAGATAAGTCGATGGCCAATTTTCTTGCAAGATCCGTATTTTTTGCCAATAATGCGTTCAGCTCCCTTTCAGTGAAAATGATCTCTCTTTTGCTGTTTTTTTCACTATAAGGTTCCGGTTCGAGAGCACCACTTGAATCAAACCGGTTTGCTTTGGATGGTTTTTTAAGGATATCTTTTCCGCGTAAATTAACCTCGACCCCTATGGTATCGAGCTTTTCTAATTTAGCCGTCAACACCTGCTCTTCGCGAGGGTTCAGGGTCACGGGTTTGAACGCTGATGGGAAAAAGTAGGTTTTGAATATTAATATTGTTAGCCCTGCGGTAATAATGACGGCAACAACGATTAAACCAAAGACTTGCAAACAGCCAAATCGCTTTTCAGCTATCTTCGAAACAATGTTATGGTCGTTTTCCACCATGTTTATACCTCCATCAGCCCTTCACCTTGCTTAATTCTCTATCAATCTTCAAAAAGGTAATTCTATGTATGTGCCTATTTTTATCCTTATAAAATGCTTCATCATTGTTTCCTCCTTTTGTATATGATGTCAACGACGGTAACTTCCGGCGGCGATAAAAATCGAACCGGCGGCCCCCATGTCCCTGAACCTCTGCTGACATAGATCTGGGAATTACCACTGATCTTTGATAGGCCGGTGTGCATCGGGTAGAAAAGCTGTGTCACAAGATTAAAGGGAAAGATCTGTCCCTTGTGGGTATGACCTGAAAGCTGAAGGTCAAACCTGTCAAGCGACTCACGGTTGATTACCGGCTGATGTTTTAAAAAGAGGGTGAATTTATCTCTGGGCAATGTTTCCAGCAGGGTCTTTTCGGATATTTTATCTGTTTCTACGGTCACATGTTCTGTCCGGATGGCGAGCGCCTCGAAATAGCCATAGATCATTACGGCAAAAGAGGTTAAAATGGCGAGAGTACAAAACGTTCTGAGGGAAAGCGTAAATGCCGAAAGAGGGTTCCGGGTCAACATCCTTGCCAGGAGATGGAGCAGTCGGTAGATGTCAAAGAAAAAGGAAACTGAGAAAAAGATAAAAAGCAGCCCCATCCACACGAACCCGATGTAGGCGAAACCGCGTGCTAAAGCTTCATTTCCGTGGCGTTCGGCAATTCGTACGGCAATGGGTGCGACCACCATCAGGATCATGAATATCGCAAGGATGACGTTTGCAGACAGCCCCAGGGCAAAACCTTTTTTCAGCTTTAAAAACGCATACAGGTGCACACCGCCGTAAATACTAACGTATATAAGAAAGAACAGGGTCATTCAGTGTTTTTCCATTGATGAAAAATTATGAAGATCTGAATGATTTTTGTGACCGGACCACTTAGGCAGTTCATCGTCTATATCGATAACCCGCATGCCATAGAAGATATGGCACGTTGGTTTGAATTTGGTCGGGACTTTTGATGCACCTCCGAAATCAAAAAGTGATGGAAACGCCAGCCACATATTACGTCCTTCATCGGCAATGAGGGTGCCACACACCGCACAGCTGACTTTGCAGGGAAGAATCCTCTCGTGTTTATTGAGTTCACTGCTGTAAAAATTCAGACAATCGATGCCTTTCGTAATTCTGACGTCATGTTTGTGGAATATGGCTGCCCATTGCATAGGGGCCCCATGCAGTTTTTGGCATGCCAAGCAATGACATATTTTTGCATCTACAGGATCCGAGCACACTTCGTATTGCACTGCATTGCAGTAGCAACTTGCACGGTATTTGGCTGTAAAATTAGCATCTGTAATCGACGCATAATTTGATCCAAATTCTTTTTTCATGATAATCATATCATAGATGTCGTTTATGTCCCTTTAGCTCGATCCGCCCGAAAAAGTGGGGCCGACGAAAGGATCAAGCATGCCACCCGCTCCGGTATACTCTTCTCGCTTTCTCATGGTGTTGGAAGACATGAGTTTCGCCACATTTTTACACTGGCATTCGGGGCATTGTGGGGGCGGATCACTGGAAAACAGCAGGAGTACTTCAAAGCAGTGAGAACACTCTTTACACTCATATTCGTAAATTGGCATTAGCTCCTCCGTAAAGAAAATAACAGGTGATTAATCAATTATAAATTTCGGAACTACCTACAAGCAGTCTATATAACACTATTACCTAAATTAAATCAATTTATAATTTAAGGGGCAACCCGCTAATCCGCATTCTAATTGTTATTTAGGCGGTGGGGGAAACATTGCTGCGGTCCGGCAGGTTCCTGCCCCGCAGACATATAGCCCGGCGGCGGCTGATCCAATATCTTACAGGCACTATAGATGTGACCAGGTTGTTTCTCGTTGTTCTGTCAAGTAACTTAATGTCTATAGAAGCGGTGTAAGATGAGCACCTAAAGATCATCCAATCAATTTCGCTGAAAGATTGATTTTTGTACCGGCAAATAGTCTTGAAATTGGACATTTCTCCTTGGCTGTTTGAGCATATTGGGCAAATTTATCAGCATCCAGGTCGGGTACCTCTGCTTCACAATCCAAGTCAATACTGGTAATCTTCGGGCCGTCATCTTCTCCCAAATGAACTGAAGCCGTTGTCTGTACGCGAGTCGGTGTAAAATTATCCGCACTCATGATAGCGGCAAGGTACATTGAAAAGCATCCGGAATGGGCAGCCCCAACAAGCTCTTCAGGATTTGTGCCTTTACCCGTTTCAAAACGCGATGCAAATGTAAAAGGGCCTTCAACTTCACCATATTTCATTATGCCGTTGCCTTCTTTCAGCGTGCCATTCCATTTGGCGGTTGCTTTACGTATCGTCATATTTTCCTCCTGTTCAGGTAAGGGGTTAAACCGTTTCTGAACCCTAATCTTATTTTGAAGATAGGTTCTAATATAATCACCATTCAAAACATTAGACATAGAATGAAAAAATCAAGCAAATAAAAAATGGGTGAATTCAACCCCGTCCCTCTTTTAGTCCCCATGTTAAGTATGTCCCCAAAAATCTGTCCGTTGACTTTTTTATGGTTTTTCTTGGGATTTCGAAGTGTTTTTTATATACTCCGACAATATTTTTATGTATTCTTTTCTTACTTCTTCTTTTCCATATTTTCTTTCCAGTCGCCGAATAGTAAAATGCCCGCGCGCAACTTCCTGGAAATGATCAACAAACAAAAGATTGATAGTCGCGCCGCCAAGAGCGCCGATGACCGGTACACTCTGGACAAATACTTTTTCAGAAACGACTGTCCCAAAGCGAGACGCAAGCTGGGAGATCAATCTTGCAATAGGCGGAGCGCCACTTTCCGTCAGACCTCTTGCGGCAATATATTTGGCAGCATCGCTTACGGCTTTTGCCAGGACGGCGCGAACTGTGAAATACCCTGTTTCAGCTCCGTCATCTGTATCGGATTTTCCGCCAAAAGCAAAAACTTCGAGGCAGGCCAACCTTGATTGAAGTGTTGAAATATCCTCTCCTTCGCTTCGTGCGATATCGGCAATCGAACGTAAAATTATCGATGTCGATATCGGAAGTTCTATCGCGAGAGCAGGCAATCCAAAGGCGCCACCTAAAGCACCGCTTATACCGCTTGCAATTTTATGTGCAGTTGTTGATGCTGCGTGTTTTAACTCTTTGTCCATTGTTTTTACGGTGAGGGTCAATAGATTCTTTAAGGTAACCTTTACCGCATCTTGTATGTTTTGAGATGTCTTGACAGGCAGGTTATTAATAATTTTTCCAACAGGTTTTTCTATATAGCTCGTAATTTTGGAAATGAAGCTGGGAAATTCGAGACGCACAACTGCTTGTTCAAGATCTTCATAATCTTTTCCTTCAATAGCCATAAAATTTCTCCAAAGGTTTCAACCTTTCAACAACACCTCCAAAATTCACTTCAGCACTTGACGAGTTAGATAACACTCATCCACACACAATCCAGACCGTCTTGGTTCAGATTTACAACTTAATAATTCAACATTTCTCGTTTATTATGGTTTTAACTTCAACGTGAGACCCGTAATATCTATTATCTCCGCCTTATCGCCAACTGTTAATGGAACATCACAAACAGCACTCCATAATTCTCCATTAACCAAAACTTGGCCTTCGGTTTTATTCCATCGTTTAATTTCGACAACTTTTCCAATCATGCCTGCCACACCGTAATTAGATTTTTTATTTCTGTCCTTAATAAACCAGATTAACGGAAGCACAACATGCTCAATAAGTTCAAAAGCAATAAAGGCGATTACCAATGCGATAATTACAATTTTCACCGAAGACTTCCTCAGGCAAGTCTTTTGAAGTATTGGTCAAGCATTTTATAAACTCCTGCTTGATAATCCTGTCTGTATCAAAGTTATAATCGAATAGACGTCACCAAGACCACACGTAAGACCACTAACCTTGAACCGTTAACCTATGAACCTTAGGTCTACCACATGTATTTTATACTTTAAAATCACTGATCAAAAAAATAAACTTACAATTTAAGGGGTGCCCCGCAAATCTACTCCCGCCTATTTTGAACGATGTTTGCGAAAATATTCTATTATTCTATGTGATAAAAACGCAATCTTTTCAATAATAAACATAAAAATACGCCATCCAAAGGAAATACCTGCTATAATCAGATTCGTTAAACGACCCCAAATTTTCCACTCAACCATACGATGCCACGCCTTTTTTAACCACTCGAAGACGGATACTTTAGGCTCTGAGCTCTTTTCTTTTCGGAGTTCTCGACTCTGAAGAAATGGCATATTGGTAGTTATATAAGTCTTCACATACTCCGGCTTCCAAATAGCCTTATAAGATTTCCGGGGTTTTGATTCCTTGCAAACCCTGAGAGATCGATAGTGCCCCCATGCAAAAGTTTTATCCCATTGCGGCAGCAGTTTAAGCTCGTTAAAAAATATTTTTCTACTTTGGCCTTCATCTAATTCATTTTCCTTAGGACCTATAAAAAGGATTCCTGATTCAATAAAACATGTTCCGCCTATGGTTCTGTTCAAATCTCCTATGGTTTGCCATGAAACGATGCTTTTTTCGCCGACAGTAATTTTATATCGATCGAGACGGAATGCGCTTGGTACATTGATGTTGACAGGTTTCATTCCAATTTTATCGATAAATAGCTGCTCTTTTAGATAACTTGTAAGGCTTTGCTTAAAGCCGACTTTCCGAAGGCTGGAAGCAAAACAATAATAACGGGTCTTGTTCCATGCTGGCAATTTCATTAAATGTTCATGAAACTCCAATTTCAAGTGACCAGCCTCTTCGCGGTCCAAACGTCCAATTACAAGAATATTACCAACAATAAAGCATCTCCCGTTTCTTTGGGCTCCCAGTGCAATATGCGTCACCCAAGTTAGCAAAACTCCCCGGTGCTCTATGATAATAAAATCGCCCAGTCTGTATTTTATTTCATCTATCAACATATATAATTCGAACCAAATACATATTCTATTCATCCATGAGTGAATATCTGTTTTCCGATACGATGTCCCCCTGCTATTTTTCCAAATACTCGGGATCTTTCTTAACCCATCCCAAATAGAGACGGTTTATCGAGAGATGATAAGTTTGCTGACCACGGCACGAGGAACCGACTCAAGCGACTCCGAGTTTCTCCGATGCCATGGCCGTCCCTTTTACGCGCGCAGCGATCTTCCGAAACGCGATGTCTCTGGCGACATCTGGTGATCCATGCTTAGGCTTCATGTCAATGCTGAACGGTGAAAAGCCGCAATCATCCGTGGACCCTAGACGCTCTTTAGGAATGTACCTGGCGGCAGTCACCAAATCGGCCTGGACCTGGTCTGGCGTTTCGACCCTTGGGTTGAGCGGATCTATCACACCGATAAAGCAGATCTGCGGGACACCGTTCGCATCGACACGGCTATGCTCCCCGCACATTTTGTAGACGCGTTCCTTGTCCTTCTCGCTGGCTAACTGAATCAGAAAGTAACCCGCGTTCATCATGAACATGCTCGGGAGAAGCTCGGCATAGTCCACATCGGCACTGTGGGTTGAATCTAAGTCGCCACCTGGACATGTATGAATGCCGATATTCTTGCGCTCCCCGGCCGAGAACCGGTCAATTACACGATTGTTGAGTTCGATGAATTGTTCGAGCATCTTTCGCCCTGTCCAGGGATTACTGGGGTCGTTCCTGCATGCGAGCCTGCCCTCGGTAAAATCAATAGAGACGCGTTTTGCTCCGGCATCGAAACACTGGCGGATGTCCTGCTCACACTCGTTGCATAGGTCCTCCAAAAACCGCTCGCGGGGATAACCGTCCACCTTGCCGTCCAAGGGATAGAGTAGGGATAGCATGGAGGGGGCGATCACGGCCTGCTTCAAGGGCTTCGTGGCTATCTTGACAGCTTCCTTTACATATTCAGCCGCGAAGGTCTTGTAATGAAAAGGGCCTCCGGTCAGTCGCGGAAGTTGCCGATGATGCCCGTCCGTAAAGATAGCGAAATACTGGCCGTCCGTTGCAAGGTTCGGAGCGAGGCCTGTCCCTGCCAGGGTGTCCGTCAGGGGATAGGTTGCAAAGCTTGATGCACGTTGCTCGCCGTCAGAAACTATGGGCGAACCTGTTGCTTCCATGCGTTTGATCGAATCGAGACAGGCAGCATCCTGTTCATGCTTCAGTTCTTCACGGCCGATCTTTCCAGCATCGTAATCGGCAATCGCAGTCTGAAGTTTGGCGGGACGCGGAAGCGAACCGACGTTCTCTGTAGGAATAGTCATATTTATTCTCCTTTTTGTTTGCTTTCTGGGCCAGAAAAATCGTGCCCATTTGTGAGCCACAATGTCGGCTAATCGTAATGTGTCACGACCACTCTGAAATACGCGATACATTATATCGAAACAAGACATTGAGGTTTCTACTCAATGCCGATAACCGGTGATTATACAGTTCTGCTTATCACGAAAATTGTAATGTTTTCAAATTTCGGACATCTTAGTTCGCCAGCTGGTGAATAGTTTCGAGACTTAAATCCTATGCTTTCTTTCCATCCAACACACTCCGAACTTTATATGCTAAATTGCGTTTATCGACTGGTTTTTCAACATACTCGGCAGCACCTATTTCTTTTGCTTTTTCTGCATCAATCTTATCGCTAAATCCGGTGCAAATAATGGTAGGCATCTCTGGCCGAATGTCTAGGATTTCTTTTACCAGTTTGTCACCCGTCATTGAGGGCATGGTCATATCAGTAATAATCAAATCGAACTGGTCGGGTTTTGAACGAAATAGTTCTAAAGCCTCTATCGAACTCATTTTGGTATCAACTTCATAACCAAGTCGTTCAAGCAGCTGCCGTGTCATATTAACAATAGATGGTTCATCATCAATAAAAAGTATCTTTTCATTTCCCGTAGGAAGTTTTTCAGTAGGCTCAGATTCTATAACTGCATCTTTTTCAACTGCAGGGAAGAAGATACTAAAAGTCGTTCCTTTACCCGCCTCACTTTTAACTGTAATTGCACCATTATGTTTTTTGACAATGCCGTGAACAACAGACAACCCCATTCCTGTACCTTTTCCCACCTCCTTTGTCGTGAAATAGGGATCAAAGATTCGATCAATAACTTCTTGGGAAATGCCATGTCCTGTATCGGTCACCGTTAGATTGACATATCGTCCTGGATGTAAATCAGAATGTTGAGCTGTATTGGCTTCATCAAGTTCTATATTGTTAAGGATTATTTCAATAATACCTCCGTCCGGCATGGCATGATCTGCATTGGTGCAAAGATTTATTAGAATCTGGTTGATTTGTGTTGAATCTGCCAGGATTGTATCAACATCTTTCGAAATATTCTGGCGAATTTCAATACTTGTCGGAATTGATGAACGCAGCAACTTGAAAGATTCTTTGACAATAGGGATGATATTTGTTGGTTTTTTCTCCATCTCGGTCTTTCGTGCGAAACTAAGGAGTTGACGTACAATATCTTTTGCTCGCAGGCTGGCTATTCGGGCCTCTTCCAAATTGAGCCGGGCAGGATTCCAGTCCGGGATATCATCCATTGCCAATTCGGTATTTCCAAGAATAATTCCGAGAATATTATTGATATCATGGGCTATACCGCCTGCCAGTGTTCCAATCGCTTCCATTTTTTGTGATTGTTGGAGCTGGGATTCAAGTTTCTTCTGTTCAGTGATATCTCTAAGATTTATAACGCTGCCGATCGGTTTGCCATTTTGATCCTTATAAATGGCTCCGCTTATACTCACAGGAATAATTTCTCCTTTCTGGTTATATCGGTGAGTTTCAATGCCGGAAAACCTTTCCCCTGCCAGCACCTTCTTAATCATCATTTTCGTTTCTCGCCATGCTTCTTCAGGCACAAAAACATCCATTTTTTTCCCTATACGTTCCTCCAGAGTCCAGCCGAAAATGCGTGTAAAAGCAGGATTGAAATAGATTACGTTACCTTCTATGTCGTAGACGACCACTGCGTCGGGATTTGCTTCCAGAACTGTACGATATTTCCCCTCACTCTCCCGCAGTGCTTCCTCTGCCTGCTTGCGTTTGGTGATGTCTTGGATAACGGCTAAAACATAAACTGTTTTATCTACCACTTTAATTATTGAGGTGGAAATGGAAAGAGGCTTTTTCTCCCCCTCTTTAGTCGTTATCACCCATTCCTCTGCTATAATATCATCCCCTTCTCGCATCTGAGCCATGCGCTCAGTGGCTTGTTTCTGGATTCCTGTATCTGGATACATCGTTTGGTACCAACCAAGTTTATTGATCTCCTCCTTGTTATAGCCTGTAATTATCGTCATTCGAGGGTTCCAGTGAGTGAATTTGACATATGGCTCCTCGGAAATATTATAGCAAATACAAATTCCATCGGCAGCTTTTTCAAGGATGTCCTCTATCATGGAAACATTCTCGCGAAGGGTTTTTTCCAGCTGTTTTTTCTTGATTGCTTCTTTTTCTAATTTTTTGACTTTTTGTTCCAATTCCTCATATGCTGGTTTTCTGTCCATCAGAAAATCCTCCAATTAGAATAATATTGCCCTGATTAATTACAGATATATTTGCTATGAATCCAGGGACCGACGTACGTCACATAGATCTTTTTTTCAAAAATTTGAAACGCTCAGCTTGGGTATCAGTTAAGGGCATTATATATTAATCGATCTTTGAATTGCAAGGAAGGTTATTCGGATGATAGGTAATTCAAAATACAATATATAGTAATTTATTCTAACAAATTATAATATATGCTAATTTAATTAAATTGTATAATAATTATGCATAATTTGCTTGACATTATAGAACCGTAAACTTATGAATTAGGACACCGAAATTGTTTTATAAAACGCACATATTCGGAATTCGAAAGGATACGGTTGACATCATGGTAAAACAGATTTCTCCGAACAACTTGGCTGAAAACAGATCTGAATCAAGATATATTTCGGAAGAAGATCTTATACCATTGATCGAGAAAGAAGCATTGGAAGGATACCTGGATAATATTGTTGAACCATACTATTTATTCAAAGGTGCCGTTGTCAGTTTATTTTTCTGTCCTCCTTTCTGGATCATTTTAATCTGTTTAATCGTCTGATTCCGGAACACTTTTTCAAAATTCCGCTTTTCCGGCGTAAACCGCAGCGCCTGGCCGTCCAACCCCATGTCCGACGTCAGGGAAACAAGGATATCTTTTCCCCGATATCCCCTCCGCTTTCAAAAAAGGCGATGTGCTGATCTTAAAATATCATATTGAACAGTGATCCAATATTTGAGGATGTACTGCACGAATGTTTATACGATTTCAAAGTCTTCACACATCCTTATTTACCTTTCACTGTTCACGATTCACTATGCGGGATTAATATTTGCTTGGCTTGGTCCCTGACAAGACAATATTCCAGTCTTTTCCGAAGTTCCCGGAGTGATAAATACGATCGTAAGCACCAACGTATACCTGGCTGCCGTCGGCACTGCAGGCCACGTTAAGGATGGGATACTCGGACCCGAGTTGCGTAGCAAAGTTCGAAGTGTTCTTGTCAATGGCTCCCATTAAAAAAAATAGGGAACCGAAAATCACCATCCCCAAGACAATACCTATCATGGTTTCTTTTGTAATTTTCATCATATCTCCTTTTCAATGGTTATGGTCCTTTTGGCGAATACGGGATTTTCTTCATTTTCCTTGAGCAAGCAAGACTCCTTATTCCCCAAAATCTATTGATTCGGGTAATCCGTAGATCCGGGGATGATCCACAAGCAGGTAGAAAGCATTAAGACCACCGGCCAGTGTTTCATCCGCGCCATAAAGATAAGCGCCGTCTTCGCCCCTTTCATGTAGTTGCCGGACACGCGCTTTGGCACTTATGATCAGCTCGCTCACCGGTCCGAACCGGATCGAATCGGTCGGGCAGACCTGGGCGCATGCGGGCTCCAGTCCCTCGCTGATCCGATCATAGCAGAGCGTGCATTTTCGGGCGATTTTCAGAGGAGGGATGAGATGAATCACTCCAAAAGGGCACGCATCCACACACAGTTTCATCCCCTGGCACACGTCCGGCTGAATCACCACCGTATCGAATTCTGTGCGAACAATAGCACCTGTCGGACAAGCCTTTAGGCATGCAGCACGCACGCAATGTTTGCATACGTCACTCATCATGAGCCACCGGTTTTGGCGGCGGTCTTCACTGAATTGTTCGATGAATTTTACTTGGCGCCAGTGGGCGTTGTCCATCCGCCGGGTATTATCATAGCTGTCACCCGTCATTTCAGTGGTTCCATTGCCGCCCCCGCGAAGCCTGTTCCACTGTTTGCAGGCCACTTCGCAAGCCTTGCAGCCGATACAAACCGTCGTGTCTGTATAAAACCCCATGCGTTGTCGTGTCCGGCTTTGCGTCATCATATCTTCTCCACATTGCACAGAAAGGCTTTGGCTTCGTGAATACTCACGTTGGGGTCGCCGACCATCGGCGTGAGTTCATTGACCACATCTCCCGTCACGAGTCCCTGCCAGCCCCAGTGCCAGGGCATACCCACCTGGTGTAACACTCTACCTCCGATCCTGAGAGGCCGCAAGCGGTATGTCACGAGCGCCCTGGCCCGGATCCGGCCCCTTGCCGTAATGATTGCGACCCAGTCCTTACTCTGTATCTCCTTTTCCTTGGCGAGCTCGGGGCTCAGCTCTATAAACAGTTCGGGCATGAGCTCCGTGAGCCACGAATTCCATCGGCTCATGGCACCTGCGAGGTAATGCTCCGTGAGCCGATACGTCGTGATCACGTAAGGATAGCGATCGTCAAAGACAGCGGCGAGCAGGTTATCTTTTCGGTCCCAATACTTTAAAACAGGATTTGTCTGCTGCCCGTAGAAAGGGTTCTTTATTGGCGACTCCGCCGGCTCGTAGTGGGTCGGCAAAGGGCCGTCAACAAGACCGGCCGGAACAAAAAGCCATCCCACTCCGTCCGGCTTCATGATGAACGGGGCGCTGCCCGAATGGGCATCCATTCCCCTCCCCTCCGGATCTCCGGAAACTTCGGGTGGTTTGTCAACAGGAAAATCCGGAACGTCCATTCCTCTCCATTTTCCGTTTTCCCACCATACCCATTTCTTGCGTTCGCTCCAGGGGAGCCCTTTTGGATCCGCCGAAGCGCGGTTGTACAGAACCCTGCGGTTCGCCGGCCACGCCCATCCCCAGTTCAAGTGAGCGCCCATCATCCCGGGTGGATCCGGTTCCCTTCGCTTGGCGAAATTCTTTTTCGGGGCTGGAAAGACGCCGCAGTAGATCCATGATGCGCAAGTTGTCGAGCCGTCGTCCTTCAATTCGCCGCTTCCCGTGAGGTGATGTTCCGGATTACCGGTATGATAGCCGTTGATTTCTTTGAGAATCTTCTCGGCATCCGGCTCTCCATCCACTTCAGGCGGTTCAATGGGCTCATAGCTCCAAACCAGGTTCCGGATCCCCTGGTCTTGAGGCCGGTTGCTGTCTTTGTACATTCTTTTCAGCCGCAGCCCGAGTTGATAGGTAAACCAAATATCCGAGCGGCATCGACCCGGCGGAGTCAGGGCCCTGG
This sequence comes from uncultured delta proteobacterium, assembly GCA_963731025.1. Lineage (GTDB taxonomy): Bacteria > Desulfobacterota > Desulfobacteria > Desulfobacterales > UBA11574 > UBA11574. The sequence goes on from CAVSVL010000016.1 coordinate 73,501, forward strand.
AATGCCACTGGAGCATGCGTTGGGTATTGGTGAAACTCCCCTCACACTCCGCCACTTGCGACGTCGGAAAGAAAAACACCTCCGTCCGGATTTCCTCGGGTTTGATCTTACCTTTCATCACCTCCGGCGACTTGTTCCAGAAAGTCGCGGTCTCCGTGATGAAGTTGTCTTTGACCACCAGCCATTCAAGATTCTGCAGGCCTCTGCGCTGCAGGCTGGCGTTGATGGACGTCGCCGGATTCTGACCGATACAAAGCACTCCCTTCACTAGCCCTTCTCTCATGGCCACAAACATCGGCATGTGCGAGTGGTCACCGATGATCTTCGGATGCCAGTCATAGCCGAAGTCGTTCTCGGGCACAGCCATGTCTCCGTACATGGATTTAAAATAAGATACCAGAAACTTGGGCATGTTAACCCAATAACCCGTAACAGCCGTTTCCGAAGCCAGATAGTCGTGCAGCGAGCCATGGTTCTTGAGGGCGGAGGGAGCCGGCATATATCCATGAATGCTGTGATACAGGGTTGGAATGTCGGTGGACCCCTGGATGGAAGCATGTCCCCGGAGCGCCAGCACACCGCCACCGGGACGTCCGATGTTGCCGAGAAGAAGCTGCAGCAACGCACAGCAGCCGATGATCTGCGGGCCGTATGTGTGATGTGTCCATCCCACTGCGTAAGCCCAGGCCGTGGTCCGATCACGGCCCGAATTATCGAGAATACTGCGGGCTACCTCAAGAAAGGTCTCTCGGGGACATCCCGTGACCGTTTCTACCATCTCGGGAGTATAGCGGCGAAAGTGGCGTTTCACCACCTGGAAAACCGTACGCGGGTGTTGCAGTGTTTCATCCCGATCAGCCGAAGCGTTACCTGTATTTTCACCGGTATCGTTGGGTGCGTATTGCCACGTGGACGTTTCATACTGGCAGGTGCTTCCGTTAAAAGGCCATTCAGTCTTTGCATCGGCGTGCTCCATCAAACCCGAGAAAAGGCCGTCCAGATCTTCGGTGTCTTTGAAGTCTTCCCGCAAAAGTGTCGCGGCATTTGTATAGTTTACCAGATACTCGCGAAAAAAAGGGTCCTTGTTCCAACGCTCATCATGGATCACAAAATGGATGAGCCCGCCCAAAAACGCAATGTCCGAACCGGAACGAAGGGGGGCGTAAATATCTGCCATTGCGCTCGTTCGGGTGAATCGAGGGTCTACATGGATGATCTTTGCGCCTTTCAGCTTGGCCTTCATGGGCCAGCGGAAGGCAACGGGATGACATTCGGCCATGTTGGAACCCTGGATAACGATGCAGTCCGAATACTCCAGGTTGCGGGGATAAAGGGTTGCGGCACCGCGCCCGAGACGCGTTCCCAGACCGGGAACACTGGAGCTGTGTCATATGCGGGCCTGGTTCTCAATGGCCACCACTCCCAGGCCTCGCATCAGTTTCTGTTGAAGGTGGTTCCATTCATTGTCCAGGGTCGCACCCCCGAGCGCAAAAATACCCAGCGTGTGGTTGACCGGAGAACCGTCCGAAAGACGCTCGACAAACGTCTCCTCACGGGTCTTTGAAACCAGTTCGGCAACACGATCCATTGCCCATCCCAGCTCGACTTCCTTCCATTCCCGCGCTCCCGGACTCCTGTGAAGCACCCGGGTCTCACGGTTCGAATTGACATGAAGTTGGTAGATCGCCGCACCTTTCGGGCACAAAGCCCCCTCATTGTGAGGACTTTTCGGGTCTCCCTCGATGTTCACAATCCTTCCGTTTTTGGTGTGGATGATGATGGCGCATCCCACCGAGCAGTAAGGGCATATGCTGGGCGTCACCGTCGCGCCTTTGGTGTGTATCTCTCCGATTTTCAAAACCATGCGATCAAGCCTCCCTTCCCGGGGCACCCCCTGGTCGGATATTGCTGAATTTAGAAACCGCTGAGGAGTCTCAGCCTTTTTTTTCCGTTCTTTTTGACCCTTTTTTATTCTTATTGATAAGATTTCGCTTTTTTAGAGCAGGCAAATTGATAAGAACCCGCTTTTTAGAGCGGGTATATTGAAAAATAATGATTGTATATGTAACCCATAAAGAATACCCATTGTTTTAGGCGGTATTAAAACTACCATGCCAAAGACGAACATGGTTTGTCAATCGCATTTTTCATCAAACCCTGCCGAACAAGGGCGGTCAACGTTTTGGCAGTGTTTACCATAGTGAAAACCCATGCAGGTGGCCCTCTTGACTTTAACAGCGCCCCACCCCGGATATTTCATGTAAATATCCGGGCTAAATTTCTTTTTTGTTAAAAACGATCAGCATTAGCGTTGTTATCAGAATGATATAAAACAAGACATTCAGAATCGGGTTAAGGGGCCCCATGTTGTTAAAACTGCTTTGACCGATGATCGAATCGGCGTAGGCCTGCACCATGTAAACTTTCGGATATAGAATTCTCCACAAGGCAGGGGGCGAAGCTGCAGCCGAAGGAATCGCCGTCTTTAAAATTTGGCTGCTTAAGATCTGATAACCACCGTCGGAAATATAGCCGACGAATAAAATCCCCACAGTAAAAACCGCGCTGATGAAATCCGGAAGGTAAAGAGACAAAAAACATACCGAAACCGCAATAAAGAGAAGATTGATCGAACATACCAGCGATGCGGTTATATACCCGGGAATGGCGACGCCGGTTTTTACCCACACCGTCAGAAAAATCGTAGCGTGCAGAATAAACATGAAAACCAGGCACAAAAACCAGGTGCCGACGATCCTGCCGAGAATGTATTGTTGCCTGAAAACCGGCCTGGAAAGAAACAATACCAGGCTTCCGTCTTCATGGTCCCTGCTGAATATTTTCATCGACAGCAGGATGACGATCAGGAACATACCGGAGGCGATGACCTGGAAAACAATTTTTGAAACATGCCACGCAATCGTAATGTTGTCCAACGGTTCCCCGTTGACGACATATTGACCGCTGTAACATCCACGAATCATCAGAACGAAGAGAATAGAAAATCCCAGCAAAACATAAAAGCTTTTGTGCCGCATCTGGTCGCGAATGGTGTAGCCGGTAATTTTTAAAAAGCGATTCATTTTACCTTTACCGTATATTTTATAAACACATCTTCCAGCGTCTCGTCGTCCTTTATTATTGAACGAATCGAATCCTTGACAAGGATTTTTCCGTTGTTCATTATTGCCAGCGTCCGGCATGTCTTTTCCACTTCCGAAAGGAAATGAGAATTCAAGAACACGGTAACCCCGTGGTCGCGCAGGTTCTCAAGAATATTTCTCACATCCCGGATGCCGATGGGATCGAGACCTGTCACCGGTTCATCGAGTATCAACAATTTGGGCTGTCCGAGAAGCGCTGCTGCGAGGCCGATGCGCTGTTTCATGCCCTTGGAATAAGCGGCTGTTTTTTCCTTTTCCCTGCCCTTCATGGAAACCATTTCCAAAATCCGGTCCACTTCCATTCGAGCATCTTTTCCGGCGGATCCGATCAAAGACGCGTGCCGCCACAAATATTCACGCCCTGAAAGATAAGAGGGGATCACGTGATTTTCGGCGAGATAACCAACCTGTTTGCGTGCTTCCGGGTTGGAAACGGGTATTCCGTCGATGGTGATGCTGCCCGAAGTCTGTTTGATAAAGCCTAAAAGCATACGGACGACCGTTGTTTTGCCGGCGCCGTTCGGACCGAGCAATGCGAAATATTCGCCCTTCCCGATGCGATACGTTATGTTGTCGACCGCCGTAATTGTACCGAATTTTTTGGTTACGGAATTAAGTGCTATCATATCAAGGGAAATAGACCTGAATATTAAGTACGTTATATGAAGCCATCTCAAAATAATCTTTCTTGTCAGGGCATAGCTCGCAGAGCGACGCCTGATGCCCAACCCGCCGGTCGAAGATGCCGCTTGCGGTGAGGCGGACAAGCCTCGGCGTTGGTGCCTCGTTTTAAGTCCTCGACATACTTGAGTATGCGTGTCGAAGATCCCATCACAGCCCGGGATCGTCTTGTAAAAAATAACCTCCTGATAGCATAAAGACACGCAAATTCAAACCCTATTACGCCAAAAGGGGATTATTAGGCAAATAATGATAAAACTTATTCACTTCATAGGGTCGTTGAGTTTTTCTAAACACCCGCTCCATGGATAATTTTTTTTTAAACCGCATGAACTCGCGGCAAGGGATCATAAAGAAAAAACAGGAAACTATCTTTTAAATATCAAAAAACAGAATAATCATTGATAAAAGGTTAAGGCCACTCTATACTGCATATTGAATAGAAGTGGTTTCAAAACTTTCAATCAGGTTCAAAGTCAAGGCGGACCGAGAGATTCAACCGCAGGAATATATTTAATATTTCGAGTATCGAATCCCTCGGTCCAACACAGGAATTGGGCATGAGGGGAGGTTTTGAAACCACTTCTAGGCAATAATCAATGAAGGGCGGTGAAAATGAAATCTTTTCAAGCGAAGGATATCCAAAAGCTGGTTGATATTAATAAACACAGGTATGACTATCTTGCTTCTAAGATAGGAATAAAACCGGAAATCAATGAGGTTGAAAAAACCGGCCGCCATCACCTGTATTCTTTTAAAAACCTACTGGAATTTGCGTTTGTGCACAAAGCAAACAACTTGGGGATAACTCGAAAAGCCGCTAAGGAAATGCTGGAATTCTTATCTGATAACATCGAACTTAAGGAAGCAGGGCTTTTCGATCAGGAAAAAAGAACCAAGGCCTTATTGCATTATGCAGATAGCAATGATGGTAAATTGTTCAAACTGTTCGGCCCGTCAATATCTGCACAGGAAAAAAAAGGCTTTTTCCTTGGAGAAAGGTTTGACACGATCAATAAATTTCTTAAAAAATCAGAAAACAAAGAAAATGAAATAAGTATTCCGAAGGTTAAAAGAGCAATGAAAAATTTGACATCACTATCAACATTCGCGGATTTAGCCGACTTTGACGGCTATATTACGATTAATCTTGGCGCCATTAAGGATCGCGTTTTAAAGCAATTAAAACAAATCGATTGGCCTGCTTCCTAACGGCAGTCCATTTTTTTCATTTTGAGACCCTCAAGGCAAAATATAAACGGCAACTCAGGCTGCATGTATCCATAATACGCCTTGCATTTCTTTCGATTGCGGCATTGCCGGCAAACATCAATATGCTTTCATTGTTTTCCTTTTTTCGGACAAAATATGTATGTTTCGTTCTTTCTGCCCTTCATTTTTGGCCTATTGTTATAAATCCCCTAAGTATTTGGACCACCAGGGCCATCTTTAAGCCTTCCAAGCTCAAGCGCGATAGTTAAATTGTATGCCTGTTCCCCACACCCGAGTGGCCCGATCCCGGCTCCAGATACAGCTTGCCGGAAATCCGCGTTATAGCAATCCTTTATACTTTAACTTTAAAGCGATTTCTTCCAATGTTTCTTCCACATCCGTAAATGAACTGTGAGGCGGCTGCCAATGATATAGCCTTGAACCAGACTGCTCACCTTTTACGATAGTGGTTACCAAATCGAGATTGACCACAAGCTCTTCTTTCTCAATTCCTGTCAGTTTGATAAACATTAACCCTCCTCTCCTACGAAAAAATCGCTCAATTTAGGTTATATTTGGCTAATTTCCTGCATCGCCGCTTTTTCAAATTCGATCGCCTTTTCCGATCGTGGGGTGGATCGCGGACCGGATTCTATGCTTTGGGCTGGAGATGTATCTCTTTTTATCCCGGTAACATCGATTTTAAGAGCGAGCATTGCAGCATTGCATTCCAGAGGCTCCTTAGCAATTTTTCCCCGCCCCAAAATACCGAATCCAATATCTCCTTCGTACAGAACTTCAAGGATAAGACGCCCATCCCTTTTAATATTAGCAACCGTCTGAGAATTTTTCACCATACCGGCGATAATGGTCTTATTATCTTTGCTGTAAAATAATGACATCGGAGCTGTATTCGGTGAGCCATCCTCATTGACAGTTCCAACAATCGATATCACCCGATTCGGATTGTCGTTAAAGAGTCTGCCGAGGTCAATAATGGTCTCCTCCCCTTTATATGAGATCTTAATCACCAGATTATCGGAAACAAGTTTTGCCATGAAATTCCTCCTTGCCTTAAGGTTTATCCAGCTTAACAGTTAGTGTCCATTCATGAATTCAAAATGAGCACTAGTTAATATTGAGCGTTAAACACTTTCCGAACGAACCTCCACTATTGCGATGTTAAGAACGTCCTCAAAGTCCCACTCAGGCTGCTGTCGGGCCGTCGACTGGCGGTAGCATAATACGGGCGTCTGCCACAATGCATTTTTGCGCAGAACACATCACCGGGTTGAGATCGATGGATTCGATCATGTCGGCGGCGGCCATGACGAATTTTGAAAAACAGACCAGGGTCCGGGTCAGCTCGTCGCGATTGACAGCCTGGTGACCCCGGTACCCGGAAAGTAAGGGAGCGGCCTTAAGACCCTCGATCATGGCATCCACATCCCTGGTTCCCACAGGGGCCAAACGCAAACTGACGTCCTGGTAGATTTCCACGCCGGTCCCGCCCATGCCCAATAGAACTACGGGCCCGAATTGATCATCTATTTTAGCACCGATAATCAACTCCAGGCCGGAAACCATTTGTTCGATCAACATGGCCTCGAAGCCGTCCAATAGGCTGAAGGTTTCAAATACGGCCGTCAGTTCCCGGATGCTCTTGATGCCTGTGCGCACACCGCCGACATCCGACTTGTGGACAATGCGACTGGAAACGACCTTGGCAGCCAGGGGAAACCCCAGGTCGGCAACAATCGGTTCGATCTGGTCGGGGTTCGTGACAGTTACAAAACGCGGCACCTCCAGCCCTGCCGCGGACAGCAATCGTTTGGCGTCCGGTTCGCTCACCCAGCCGCGGGTGCGGGCTTTTTCCAATACGGTCTTGATTTCGGTTTTCAGCATGGTTTGTTCCTTTTTAAAGCTTTGACCATCAACACGGCCCCATTAATTGACGGGGACACCGGAACTCCGTTGAATTCAAATCCCTCGATGAGCATGCGGTAGCGTTCCACATGAGGAACGTAGGCGATCAGGGGTTTGTTATGGCGCTGGCAGACCCGGCCAAGGCGGGCGCTGAGATCAGAGGTGACTTCCGGCGTGTAAGGCAGCAGCAGCAGAATAATGGCGTCCAGCTCCTGAGACCGGGCCAGGTGTTCGGCGGCGGCCATAAAGTCACCGTCTGTGGCACTGCCGGTTAGATCGATGGGATTGGTCAAAGCGGCAATGGGCTGCACGCTTGAGGACAGATCGGCACGAATTCGATTCTGCTGCTCTTGATTGAAGGCCGGAATGGACAGGCCGTGCCGGATGCAAAGGTCCACTGCCAGGGCCCCGTGCCCGCCGCTGGGGCTGATAATACCCACACGACCGTCGATGGGTTCTCCATAGCAGCTTAGAGCCTCACAAAAAGAGACCAGCTCCAGTTCATTGACCGCTTCGACGATGCCATGCTGGACCAGTGCTGCTGAAAAGACCGCGTAGTCGCCGGCCATGGAGGCGGTGTGCGAAGAGACGGCCCGCATGCCTTCGCTGGTCTTGCCGGATTTCAAAACGATCACCGGTTTTGGGCATCGGCGGGCGGCCTGCACAAACTCGCGCCCCTCTCCGTGGGCAAACCCTTCGATATAAAAGGCGATCACCCCGGTGTCCGGATCTGCGGCCAGATACTCTAGCAGATCCAGTTCCCGAATAAGGGCCTTGTTGCCGATGCTCACCCCCAGGGAAAAGCCGATCCCTTGTTCGGCGAATTTGGTTATTTGATCCACCAGCACACCGCCACTCTGGCTCACCAGGGCCACATTACCGGACTCGGGCCGGACCATGCGTTCACTGGGGATGAAAAAGGTGTCGATGTGGCCGGGAACATAGATGCCCAGACAATTGGGGCCGATAAACGGAAACCTGTGCCGCCGGGCCAGATCGGCAAGCTTTTTCTGCAAGTCCAGGCGTCCGATTTCGGCAAAACCCCCGGAAATGATTATGGCCCCGCCGACGCCGGCATCTATACAGTCTTTGAGGGTGTCGAAGGTATATTCAGCTCGCACGGCGATAATCGCCAGATCCACGGGCTGCGGAATTTCCTGAATGCCGGTGTATACTGTCTGCCCGAATAAATCGCCGCCGCCGGGGTTGACCGCAAAGACATCCACCGGGTAGCGCAGGTGGATTTTGTTGAAAATAACGTTGGCCGGATGGCGTTCCCGTTTCAGGGAAACCCCTATAACCGCCGCGGTTTTTGGTTGAAACAGACGTTTGAAATCCCAGGCTTCGGGCCGTGATTCCATTGACGGGCCGTTTGAAGGTTCACAGGTATTTTGCAATGTTTTTCTCCGGATACGATACTTAGATTGCGGGTTTGTTGCACGCAAAGAAACGAAAGCTTTATTTAACCACAGATAAAGGCTGATAATCAAGGATCAAAGGTGACCCCAATGCTTTTTAATGTTATGAACGGTTCTGGAGAATTCTTTTTTAAACTGTTCGTTCTCCGCCTTTGAAAACTCGTTAAAATTTACAATTTCCAATTCCCTCATCAGACTCAGAAGTTCAAGAATTTGTCTTTCGGCAAGTGTATTGGATTGAGCAATCCTGTCGGATTTGTTTTTGATATTTTGAATCGACGAAACAGCATCTTTAAATGGGTCGTCGGGATCGCTGAAGCGTTTAAGCAAAATTTCAAAAATTAGCGTAAAAACAGCATCGACTCTGTTACTTTTTATCAGTGTGGGGCTGTGTAAAAAAGAGACGTCTTCCTGGACGCCGGCGGAGTCTTTTCCTATATCCATTATTTTTTCAAACCAGTTAATGGTGTATCTCATATAATCATCCCGGTGCCATGGTCTCTTTTCCCAGATATGAGTCCTTATGACCTTGGTCAGATCGACAATACACGCCTGGGAGGTATCATAATTATAGGTTCCAATTAACGCTCCGGATTGAAAAATGTCGACTCCGGGATTTTTGGCGTGCTCTGATATTTCTGCGCATAAAATTCTTAGATTTTGGCCGGGTCTGGCTATCAGAATTTTATAGGATGGCTTTCCCTTGTCTATTCGATGGAGTTCATCCGCGGATTCAGGCGGAGCAACCTTTCCGGCAATAGATGGCGGTAAAAAAGCGGCATGAAGGTTGGGACTCAGATCAACCGCCTCCAGGGCGGCCATGAAAACAGGAAAGTCGTCATTTCCCAGCGGCTGAACAGGAACCAATATTCCGGGTTCCATATGCGGTAAAAAGACATTCAGTATTTCCTCAAGCCCTCCTTGCCAGTGGGCACTTCTGGGGTCTTTTTTTTCTTCGATCCATTGTTTGATTTTATCGTGTATCCGCTCCATTAAGCGCTCCTTCGTCCTAAATTGAATGGTCGTTACCTTTGACAATGTTTCATTACCATATTATATATTTTAAATTTTTAACATAGCCAAAAGGTGAATTAGATTTCTGATTACAGAAAACAGTTACGGGAAAAACTGGAGGGACTGTCAAGAAAATGGCAATCAAAAGGGTTGCCTTCCAGGTCCGGGCTTGAAAAAGCAGCCGGAGATTTGCGTGAATGGAAAGTAGAAACAAGCTGTTCGGGGTTGTGGGACATACCTCCGTTGATGATGACAGCCACCCTTGACGATGGCCTGGGCCATGGACTTGAAGTTATCCGGTTGTTTTCTGAAGCAGCGGGTCTTGAGATCATTGAACTCGGGCTTCTTGTGACGCCTGAAAAAATCATCACCGCATGTAAAAAATACAAACCTGATTTATTAGGATTAACCGTACTCCAGTTTGATTCAGAGGAAAACATTTTAATGATAAGCAAAAACCTCCCGGAACGAACAAAAATAATTGCAGGGGGACCGGTTTTTACGGGAGATCGTGAATTTGCCCGGCGGGCAGGCATCCATTTCGCAGCAAAGAATGTCGCCTATTTTATCCAATTTCTGCTTCAGGTTAAAGAGGAGTAACCTGTACCTATCTTAACCTTTTCAAAAATTTGAAACGCTCAGCTTCGGTTATATGGAAAAGACGTCTAAATCTTAAACAGCTCTTTTTGACCCCCAAAAGGCAGGTTTAAGAGCGTTTCAAGCCTATTTTTTAACCTCTTTGTCAATTATTATATATGGTTACCGTGGTCCGACCCCAGCTCTGGAAATATATTTATCATCTGGCTATCGCATTCATATAACACTCCAAATGTTTCTGCCACTTTGTAACTTTTTCATCTTCATCCATCTTCTCAAAGAAGTCCCGCTTTTCATCTATTTCCATATCTCGAATCTCAGCAAAGGTGCATTTTTTACGTTTACCCTTGTACGGGCAGTCTTTAAAAACATTTAACAGTTTGTCATCAAGATCTTTAGTGGTCATAAGAAACCGTGTCACTCCCCTTTAATACCGAGCTTGAGCATAAGCGGTTTCATGGTGATTCCTTGCACAACTAACGAGAAGAATACACAACCAAACCCTGCCAGCAACAACACCGGACGCCACCTTACCAGTAAACCTTCATTGGGTAGATTAAGCAGCAAAGCAATCGGTATCGAGCCCCTCAAACCTCCCCAGAATAGAATGTGGTTCCATCTCTTCGGTCGCTTAGTACCTACCTGATTTAGCAACCAGTAGAAACTGTAAGAAACCGCTGCGCGTGCTATCAGCATCGCAGCAATGGCAACAAACACCGTCATCCACATAATATTTGCCGGCACTTCGCGTAGCTCCAGGCCGATCAAGACAAACAGGAGCGAATTGATCAAAAAACCTATGGATTCAAAAAATATTTCAACCGTATTCGTCGTCTTTTCACTCATCGAGAGTCTCCGGCCAAAATTACCTATCATCAATCCGGCCATCACGGTTCCAATTACCCCGGAAAGGTGTATTACTTCCGCCAACCAGAATGACCCGTAAGCCAAAACAAGACAAAGCGCATTTTCCAGCAGATGATCCTCTATATGACGCATGATCTTAAAAACGATCCAGCCGAGTACTGCCCCCAAGAGTAGCCCCCCGACGGAAACCTTTACAAATTCATATGCTGCCTGGGCAAATCCAATTTCTTGCCCACTCAGCACGGCCTTGAGCAGGATCGTGAACAACACGACTCCGGTTGCATCATTAAAGAGCGACTCTCCTTCCACTATTGTCTTTAGATCTTTAGGTGCCCCCACCTCCTTGAACAACGAGAGAACACTCACAGGATCTGTTGGAGATATCAAGGCACCAAAAAGTATCGCCACCATCATTGAACTGATACCACCCAACCATCCGACAAGTCCTCCCACTAACAGGGTTGATACAATAACGCCCGGCACTGCCAAACACACAATCGGCCAAAACTGCTCCAAAAGATCGTTTAGGTTCATGTGAAACGCTCCCTGGAAAAGCAACGGTGGCAAAAAAACAAAAAATATTAGATGATACCCAAATCCAGTCTTCTCAATTTCCGGGCCAATACCCAGGACACCTATCAACAGTCCTACCAGAGTCAGAAATATCGTATACGGTAAATGCGTTACCATCTTACTGACAATCGCCACCGCACATGCCAGTAACAACAGCCCGATATATATTCCAACCGCATGCTCGATCATCTTGATAATCCCCGCTTTATTTCTTTTCTTCAACGCAAGGCAATAGAGGCAATACGATCTGATGCATCTCGCTATTGCCGCCAGACCGGCATCTCCAGCCACTGCAAAAATCGATCTTATTACAGATATCGCTTAAAGGCCTTTGTCAAGTCAAGCAAATCTTAATTCTTTCGGTAATCGATCCCCGGGCAATCAGATCCATAATGGACAGCAAAAGAAAGGGGTTGTGAGGTGCCTGCAATCAACAATCCAATGGAGATCCCCAATATTTCCGTCCCCAATATTTCTTTAGATTTTTTACGAAGTGGTTATTTTTTTCGCTTGACCATCCATTTAATGGATGTCACCATTTACATAACGACGATAAATCACACCAAGCCTCGTTGAGGATGGACATGAAACTCAAAATCAGACCTTATCTTTATACCGGGAAAACGATACCGTTAACTGTCTTTTTTCTTTTCTTTATTGCCATTAATACAGGATGTACAGGCCATAATGACGATCTTCCAAAAAGTGGTGGAATAAAGTTTGTCAGCGATCAGGCAGCGCTCCTCTCAAAAGCCGAGAAAGACCATATTACACAGCTCACCAGTGCTCTCTTAAAGGATATGGATATCCATATCATGGCTGTTGTGCTGAAAGAAAGTCCGAAAGATATTGATCAAAAAGCGGTTAAACTTTTTCAAGAATATGGCGTAGGCCGTACAACCAATGGCGCTAAAGGCGTTCTTTTTCTCATAGACCCTCTTGGGAAACAAGTCAGGATTGAAATCGGATACGATCTTGAACCCATATTCACGGACAGCTTTACAGGATATATTGAAAGAAGACAGATGACGCCGTTTTTTCAGGCCAATAAAGTGGGGCCGGGGATCGAGGCCACTGTTGAACTTTTGGTCGGAAAGGCACTTGGAAAAATAGAAACCTTGAATTACACTGATCCGGAAAGCAAGCAGCAGACCGGTCAATTTCTATCTGGAGGAGGAGGTTCTCGATTAGATGTGGAAATCGGTTCAAGGAACATTGAAAAAAAGGTTTCTTCTCTGGCAAACAAATATCAAGCCCAGCCATCGGTACATGATACGCTTGATAAATATATTGAAGTACTGCAGCTGCATGTCAAAGATCCCAACCTTGGCATTTATACTCCCGAAACAAGAAAGTTTTTTAGCAGCTGGGTGGTGACCGACGCCCAACAGGACAATGAGCTTCAAGTCATAAATCGTGCGATGCCCACTGCTGATATTTTTACCAAAGACAATTTGGCTGTCGTAATGTTTGCTCCTGATCTTCGTCAGGCATCGCCGTTTTTTCTTGAAAAGGGCGGCCGGGGATGGATGTTGGATTTTGCTTCAATGAGTAAACTTATTGGGTTCAATCATAAAAATCAATGGCACTTGCGGCGAAGAAACCACAAATATATGTTTGGGCTTAAAGGAGTTAGTTTTGATAAAAATGGTTTTCCACATAAAAAATAAACTTAAAATGTTAAGTGCGTCCCCCACTTTCCTTGAAATTTTCAACCTAAAAAATAATGGGAGAACCGGGGAGTTTTAAAGGTTGAATGAAACGTGTCCATTGACAGCCCGGCTCGCCTATGGCAAGGTAATCTCAACCTAACCTTTCAATTTATTTTATGGGTTTTTCATAGGAGGTTGAGATGGAAATTAATAGAAAAGTCGAGGACATTCCGTGGACACCCCACCCCGTCATTCCTGGAATTTCAATAAAGCCCCTGATTTCTTCCAAAGAGCACAATCTGAACGTCACTTGCATGTTGGTTAATGTGCCGGTCGGCAAAGAAGTTCCCGAACACATTCATGAAAAACAGGACGACATCCTTTTCCCGTTGAAAGGAAAAGCCGTTATGTGGGTTGAGGGCGTGGGGGACTTCACGCTTGAGCCCGGGTTGATTGTCAGGGTTCCGCAAGGGAAAAAACACAAGATATTTAATATTGTCGAGGAGCTATTAATCTATGATGTTTTCTTCCCTGCACTGATATAAAAAGTCCCTTCATTCACGGTCGACTAAGTTTCACCCATGCACAATTTTTTTCAGGTTGTCAAGACAAGAGCACAGAACGACGTCTAAAATCATTCCATTTTTTTCAAATCTGTCTCTTGCTTTCTGGTCAGGAAGAAGTTTTTTGAGGTCAATTTCGCACAGGAGTTTTATCGAATCTTTTTGTTGATAAGAAAGAATGAACCTTGTCATCGGACCGGCCAGACCTCGCCGATAGGTGCATACCCCATTATACCTTCCGGTTCAGCATTCTGGATTGCACCGTTCTTCATTTTAACTGTTATGGACGAACCGCAATCCAGACAGGGAGCATCAACCTGTATTGTTTTATCTGGAAAAAGCCAGCTGACCGCCAGCGATTCGAATCCTCATTGGGCGAACCACTTCTGTTGGCCATCGATAGTTATGCGATATTGGGTGGGAAGACTGCTGAACGGTGGAAACGAACAAATGTAGTCGGTTTTTGGGAACAACCAGCCGGGGAAACCGGGTGAATAAAGCTCATGCAAGGCTTTTCGCCCTTCCTCTAACGGCACATCCATTTCGGCTGCAATTTCTGTGTAGTGTGGCGCCTGACCTGTTTCCATCATGCGTTTCATGATGATTTGAAAAATTTTGTCTAAAGGATCAAGGTTTGACCCCACTCCTCTCATTTTCTGCCCGTTCGGCGAATACCCGGAAACGGCGTGCTTCTTCCTCATTTCCCATCGAGGCATATATTCGGCTGATCTTCTGAAAATATAACGGAGCATTTTCCGGATCATCCTGTGCCAGGGAAAGATACATTTCCATAATCGCTGAAGAATGCTGGCCTAAATCAAAGCTGATATCTGCGAATCTTCGTTTGATCAGAGGATCGATGCGGCTATGACAGCTGCGGCACTGATTCATGATTTCGGCATACAGATCCCGGGCGTTTTCAAGGTCTCCCAATGTCTCCAATGTGCCGGCAAGCGCAATCGATAGTGATTCGTTCCATCCGTAGGCCTCCATGAAATCCTGATAGCAAGAGGCGGCTTCCGGATGGCGCCCGGCCTGAGACAGGGTTTCGCCTCGGAGCAGGACATAGGCCAAAGAGTGTTTAAGGTCATCCGGGCAATCGGCAAGAAGGGTTTCAGCCTGATCAAAGGCCCCTATTTCCCAGTAAACCTCACAAAGCACCTGATAACCCGGCAGGGCATCCGGATGATGTTGGAGAAAGGTCTCCAGCAGACGGCGGGCTTCATCCAATTTCTTCAGGTTCAGGTAGGCCGTGGCCAGCTCAAGGGGAATCATTGAATCCGGGGCAGCGTTCTCCTCCAAGGCCTGAGACAGGTCATCGGCTGCAAGGTCAAAGTCTCCCCGGTTCAGCGCGAGATAACCGGTTTTAAAGGACCGCCCATAGGAAAGGTAGGCCTCCTGAACCTCTTCGGGCAGTGTACTGCAGAGTGCCATAAAAGTCTCTTCATCCTGATCGCCGGAGTATGTCTCGTCATCGGCGAGGGGAGTCTGGTCAGATTGGGGCACTTCCATTTGAATATCTCCGGCTGTGAGGCGTGCAATCTCATGCATAAGCTTTTCAACAGCGGATATCAATGCAGGGTCCCGGGTCAAGTCGAGGGCCAATTGAAGAAATCCCTGCGCTTCATCGTAATATTCGGTCTCCATCAAATCTTCACCGGCCTGCCTGTGTTCAAGTGCCAGGGCCTCTTTGGCCTGAACCAGTTTATCCCGAAGCCTTGTTTCTGAAGCATCATCAGACGATGTTTTTTCCAATGCGTCCAGGGCCTTTTCGAATTCAAGCTTTGCCCTGCCCCAATCGGAGGCCTTTAAAAAAGCATCACCCTTCTGTTCGATCTTTTCAGGATCTTGACTGAAAAATTTTTTGAGAAGCCCCATAAGCTCAGAACCCTTTTGTCCTTATCAAGAACTGTTACCTGACCCCCTTATTTTATCCGAAATAACTACAACTAATCGGGAGATGATCCTTGCTCCAACTCCAGCCGAAAATCAAAACGGTATACGGCTACACTTTCAAACAGAACATGGTGTGTGTATCTCTAATGCCGCTAATGACTCTTATTCGGTCATATGTCACAGAAAGTATACTGGCGTCATCAGGAGTCTGTACCTCTGCCACGATATCAAAACGCCCGGCAGCCAAATAGACATTTACCACGCCTTCGATTTTCTTGACTTGACCAGCGACCTCACGGTCGACACCCGGATTTGACTTAATTAGAATAATTGCCTTTGCCATGATATACCTCCTTTCAAAGTAAATAACTCATTGTTGCCAGATCGTTAACGGTAACTATGCTGCTGATTCAGCTTCAGAGGAAGTTTTCGGTGCTGGGTATGAAAATTCTATACTCGATCAAGAGTCAGATCAGACAATAATTGGATCGCAAGAATCAGCTTTCAATTCAATTGGATAGATACATCAATGTACTTGTATGGTCAAGAAAAATAGCAGAAAGGGTTTGTGAAGTGCCTGATAGGTGGTGAGTGCAGGCCAGCGTTTACGGTTTTTATCAGTCCGCAGGCGGGAAAAGCTTTTGAGGTATTGATCAAGAGACATTCCATCTCCCGGCTTTTAGAATGCGTGCTGTGTTTTATATTTCTTCTTGTCGGGCCGAAGCTTTCAGCAAAGGCTGATAATCACTATAAAGGAAAATAAACTTAAAATGTTAAGTACGTCCCGCAATTCCCATGTCGGTCTTTATGGTATGTTTTTTTGCTTTTCCAGTGGGGGATTAACTCCCAGACTAAATATTTCATATTCAGTTTCGCCACTAAGGAACTCTTTAAACTTTTGTTCAATGGATTTCCGCAAATCGCTATTTTTCCATTTATTCCAATATTCTATCCTTCGCCAATTTGAGACTATCACAACCCGAAATGGATCTTCATGGTCCCACATAGTCTCAGAGGTTATATATCCTTCCTGATCCATGGCTGCAAAACGAATCTCCTTAATAATTTTATTAATTTCGTTAACATACCCTTCTTTGAATTGGCGCTTTATTAAAACCTTAACTGGCATGATAATTTCCTTTCTTTATATTGCCGGTATTTAAGTTATTTCCTTACCATCCAATAAGGAAATATTTTTAAACCGTTTTTTTATATATCACATAGTAGTATTGAAACCCAGAATTTTTTAGTGAGGTTGTTAAACTATCGGACTCACTTGGTTGTTTGTTTGGTTCCTATTTACAATCCTATATTCCTCTACTTAGCCCTTATTAGAAACTTATAATTTTAGGAGCGTTGCTAATTCCCCCGGAAAAGACTTTTTTTAGATGGCTTCTAATAACAAAACTCTCTAAAGTCGTAGTTCTTTTTGTATTGATACCCGGACGTCGTCTTTCTTTTTTCCTTGAAGAACTCGATGAGTCTTATCAGAATGTCTCTGTAAACCGCATCCACTTGGTTTGAAGAAGCGTTTTCGAGAAGCGTCTTTACAAGAACCGATTCGTTCTCCACACCGAACTCGAAGAGTTCATTAAACGCTTTAGCCCACGCAAGAAAATCCGTTTTTTGCAATTGGGCAACCTGTGAGCGCAAAACCTCCTCCTGAGTTTGTTGTTCGGACTCAGATTCCCTGTGTGTCTGTTTTAGATGCTTTTCGGCAGACGTGTATTCCGCACGCCCTTTGTTCATACTCCACCAAATTTTTGCCTTTGTTACGTAGTACGATGACGGTGTCAAATCCATATCTCCTGTTCGGGAAAAGGTATGACCCGTTAGCTTGCCAAGTGTACGGGCAGAAACTTCCCTGACTTTTTTACTCTCATCGTCAAGGTAGTTTGCGACCTTACTCACGACAGATGTATCGTTGTGATGATACAGCGCGCGCAGGATTTTGACCAGGCGACCCTGTCTGTTCCTCCGGAGATATCTCTCATCCTCGAGAAGTTCGGCCATCTGAGGGGCAATGTTATATTTTACAAAATACTCACCCTCTGCCAAATCAACAAACGTTGTCCGTAAACAGTCATTATCAATGGACAAGAGAGCGGATACCTCTTGAGGATCGGAAAGGTCATACGTGTTGATTAGTGAACGAAGAACCATTTAACTTGAAGCCATCTCAAAATAATCTTTTGGCCTAATCTCGTTTTTGCATTAAACAGACCCAGCACTTTGGGGGATTTTGGCGATTTGAATCGAAATGACTAGAAAAGAGCGAAAGAATTTCAAAATAAGGTTCCACGGCAGCAACGATATCATTTGCCGTGCGTTGAGGCGGACCAGGGCCTTGACGCCGCTCATCGGCACTACCTATGAGACTCAACCACAAACCATTTTTTTCTAAATTGGAAGCAACGTTTTTTGCAAACTTTTTACGTTCTTTATTAAAATCGAAAGTATGAAAACAGCCTCTATCAAACACAAAACCAAACGGTGCGCCTTCAATTCGATCTTTAAAAAAGTCAACAACAAGAAATGTACATTTAACATTGCTTTTTAAAGCTTTCTCTTTTGCCTTTTCTATTGCAACCTCAGAAACATCAGTTCCTGTGACTTGAAATTGCTTTTGAGCAAGCCATATGGAATTATCACCGGTACCACAACCAATATCCAACGCCTTACAACTCTCTATAGGTATCTTCGTTACAGTTTCAATAAGATTAAAGTCCGGTTTGCCAATATCCCAGGGTATATTCCCTGTTTTGTATCTTTCTTTGAAACGTTTTTTTACTGACATTTCATTTCCTGAAAAATAGTATTAAAAATCTTATGTGCATCACCGTAGCGCTTCGCGAATCCCTTACATCGAAGGCTGACTTGTCCCGTCGTCTTGTCGGGTCGTAGCTCGCAGATCGAAGCCGGACTTGTCCTGCCGTAGCGCACAGAGCGAAGCAGGAAGCTCACGGAGCGAAGACTGATAATAAAGGATCAAGAAAATAAATTTAAAATGTTAAGTATGTTCGTCCCTAAAGTCCTTACTTAGCGGATTTCAGCCGGGAAGCAACGAAATCCCAGTCGGCGAGATGGTTGAGTACATTTTCAACATAATCTGCCCTGCGATTCTGATAGTCTAGATAGTAGGCATGTTCCCAGACATCCACCGTGAAGATCGGCTTCAGTCCATGGGCTATGGGTGTGTCCGCATTGGCGGTCGTAACAATCTTTAGTTCCTCGCCGTCAAGGACCAGCCAGGCCCAACCACTTCCAAACCGGCTATTAGCCGCCTTCAAAAACTCTTGCTTAAAGGTGTCGATGCTTCCAAAGGATTTTATGATCCGATCAGCCAACTCGCCACTGATTGTGCCGCCATCCGGTTTGAGGCATTTAAAGAAAAAAGCATGATTCCAGGCCTGGGCAACATTGTTAAAAATTGCCGTGTACTTTTTTTTTCCGGCTGTGAGCACAATAATCTCATCAGCAGTTTTACCTTCAAAGCCGCCCCCTTTAATGAACCGGTTTGCCTTGTCCACATATCCGGCATAGTGTTTCCCATAGTGAACGCGCATGGTTTTATCAGAAATATACGGCTTGAGTGCATCCATCTTATACGGAAGCGGTTCCAGAACAATCGATGTTTTCTCGCCGGCTTTTCCGCATCCGATGAGCAGAAGTGCCAAGCCGATCACCCCGAGTAGACACGCGCCTTTGGGTAAATGATGAACCCCTTTTATCCAATGTTTTTTCATGGTGCCCTCCTTAACTGTAACAGCGTCCTAACCTTGCAGCAACTTAACCGAGGACTTCAAACGGGCTAAACAAATCCATTTTTTTTTAATCCAATTAAATGCTACTTTGCCCCTAATTCCTTCTATCAAAAAGCCAATAATATTTGAGCCACTTCAGCACTAAACTCCATACTTTCCTGGTCCGGCGATATAATTTCAATTTCAGAAGCAGATGAGACACCGATACCAAGGTCTGAAGCCCTTGCAATTTGTCTTTGATCGAATATCTTTCGTTTCATAATGGCTGAATTGCTGCCGAGGGTCTTGAGCACAGCAACGCCGACCGCATCGATGGCCACACGGTCGGTTGATGCTAAAAAGACATTCCCTTTGGCCCGCTTTCCTGTCATGGGTCCACCATCCGTAAACGCATCGATGCCATCCAAAACGATGATATCCGGTGAAAAGGGTTGATTGATTTCCGCGATCATTTCCTGCTGATAGAAAGATTGGTGCAGTTCGTCCATATAGTGATACCCGTGTCGATTTGTGGGAACCACACCGACATGCAATTTAAGCGATAGCGTAAATACACCTCCGAATTGGTGAGTTTTTAAACAACAAGTGGATATGAGGCATTCTGTCTCCAGAATGGGCCGTGCGATGCGAAATCCATTTTCCCAATGGCTGTCTTTGGGTTTAAATTCAACCCAATCCTTTTTGTCCAAATCATCAAAGTCAATAATCTGAACACCCTTTTGTTTTAAAAGAGGAACAATACCCTTTTGGTCCAACACTTCCCGGGTCAGTGGATAACTTCTTTCACCCAGGCTGATGGATTTTGCCCCCATATCCCAGACCTCATCCACCAGCGCCATCAAAGTGTCATTGTGAGTCGATCCAGGCGTCGGATCTGCTGTATTAAAATTTGGTTTTATAAGAACATCTTTATTTTTTACAGGATCGATTCCCAAAGTGGATATAGAAGATTTAACGCCCATCCTCCTGTCTTCTGTTTTTACAAATGCCACTTTACTCATTTCCATGCTTTTCCTTTTAAGTGTCAATCTTTAACTAATGTCCCGTAATTTCAACAGGTGAGGCTATATTGAAAAGACGCCCTAAACAGCATTTTTTGACCCCAAAAAGGCGGTTTTAAGAGCATTTCAAGACTATTTTTTAGCCTCTTTATCAATTATTATATGTGATTACCGTGGTCCGACCCCAGCCACCAATTCCCTACTTCAACAGGATCTCTCCGGTCCCCAATAATTAATTATTAAGATTTATCCCGTTAAATGGTGTTGCTTGTATTTAACTGGGATGCGACCCCCATGTCTTTTCAGAGCCCCTCTTGACCTTTAAGAATACTGCAACGTATTTATTTTGCACCAAATACACGCTTTAGCAAATCAGTCGTTCGCTTGGCGGGATCTTGACGAATAGCAGCTTCTTCCTTGGCCATGTAATAAAAGATCCCGTCCATCCCTTTCTCAACGACATAATCAGTCAAGTCAGCTTTCACGTCCGGGACAAAAGGAACGGATCGATATTCTTTCATAACGTTATCATAAGCCTGAACAGCTCCCACTTCGGAAAGGCTGTTATTAACAACGGGTTCCATTTCTTTTGTAAGAGAGGGAGACATTTTACTTCGAAAATATTGGGTAGCGGCATCTTCAGGGCCTTTATATATCTTCTTTACATCGTCAAAACTCATTTCAGTGATAGCCTGTGAGAAAAGTTTCTTTGCCTTTGGAGTGGCTACTTCCGCAGCCCGGTTGAGTTTCAGCTCAAGGTCTTTGAGCAGACTGGACATGCCCACTTTATCCAGCACAGATTTTACGGTGTCTAATTGTTTCGGCAACGGTATATGAACGGCGGAGTCTGTATTGAATCCGTCCAAACGGCCTAACTGGGCAACCACATTCTCCGAGCCGACACGAAGCGCATCTTTAAGCCCAGCCCCGATTTCTTCAACGGTGATACCAGATTGTTCGCTGTTTCCTCCATAAGTCTTAAGGAGATTTGTGCCTTTCTCTAACCAATTATTACCGGCTTCTGCTGCGCCGAATATTAAAGATATCGTAATAAAAAACATGCCTATTATTATAAATCGATGCTTTAAAAGTTTCAGGAAATTTGTGTCCATGATAATCACCCCCACAATCATTAAAATTACAGATAGCTTGCCCGCCTATCAACCATTCACAAAAACAAATGATATGCAGATATCAAAATTGAAATCTATCAAATCAAGTACGTTCCTGTCAAAATTAAACGGGTTTCGAAGGATCGACCCCGAAGGCATAAAACAAAATCATAAGAATGATTGCTTGAATGACCCAGCCAATGATGCAAACACCTACAGCACGTAATGTACTCTGATAGTCAAGAGCTTGTCTAACCGCAATAACCATAGCTGTTAACATCCAAATTGAAGCGATAATAAAAACGATACCGGATATACCAGGTATAATAGCCAATACTCGAATTAAACCTGGAGAGCTTGAAAAGCCAATGGTTCGCAGTAATTCACCATGATCAGCTTTGGTCTGGGGTTCAGGAAGAATCTTAGCTCCGATGAAATATGTCATATAGGCCCATACATACCATGCTATAAGAGCTGTGATCGCTCCGAAAATGATTCCCTTAACCCCTATCGTTCCTATGCTTCCTATCCCAGCTGCTATACTGGAAAGAACTACAACTCCCGTAGCTTGACCCATTGCTCCTTTATCGGCCTCAACCTCTTCGTAGAGGTTAATGTCAAGCTTGGCAGCACGAACAATTCGATTTATATAATTTTGCATTTAAACCCCCTAATTACAGATATCGTATAATGATGTAGTCATGTCAATCTCTTCATGTTGGGAATGCGGGACATCCTATATTCCCTTATCCATAATATAGAAGAGAGGGTTTCAAACCTTGTAT
Source organism: uncultured delta proteobacterium (assembly GCA_963731025.1). Classification (GTDB taxonomy): domain Bacteria; phylum Desulfobacterota; class Desulfobacteria; order Desulfobacterales; family UBA11574; genus UBA11574. Next base: position 95,726 of record CAVSVL010000016.1, read on the forward strand.
AGTGAATAGTTGCATCTTATTCAAAATTTGATCCCATTTTTCTTCATTAAAGTTATTGTTCTTTAGGGGCCTCTTTTGCTTCTTCGGGTACCCCGGTCTTCTCGGTTTCTCCGACCTGTTCAGTTTTCTCGGCTGCCTCTATCTTGAACTCAGCCCTGCCCAAAATGTCTCCGCTTTCAGAAACGATCTTTACATATCCATAACCTAATCCCAAATGAAGATTTTTAGAACTCCATGTGCGCCAGGATTTTGATTTTACGGGCAGCTTAACTCTTGCGACTTCTTTATCCCCAAAATACCAAACATGATAAACAGAAGTCGAACCTTTAGCCCCGCCAATTTTGGTAAAACAGAATAGTTTGTCCAAAGTTTCAGGGAATACACTTCCAACACCAGAAGGCTGTCGATCCTTAACGGTGGTATAAAATTGGATGTGTTCCAAAACCAATTCAGGCTGTTCTTGTGTCATAGCTGAAGTTGTATTTTTCAATTGCTCTTTGGCAGCGTCTTCTTGAGCGAAACAAACACCTGAAAGTATCAGGGCACTAATCAATACAAATAATGTTTTTTTTAACATATTACCCTCCTTTTACATTTTTTATCAAAACAGGTTGTTTCGCTTTGTTGGTTTGTTCAAATGACAGATCCTGTAGCATCAATCGCATATTTTCATCTCTATCAATATTTTCTTATCACTTAATCCTTCTGGCTGAATAATCCCTACCCCCTGCCCCTTACTCGTTGCTCTTTCATCTTTTCTTCGATTTCTATCCCCTGGCAGCCTCTTTTAATCAAGGATCAAGGTATGTCCCAAGACCTACTTCTCTTCAATAATTAATAATTAAGATTTATCCCGTTAAACGTTGTTGCTTGTATTTAACTGGGATGCGACCCTCATGTCTTTCCATTGTAAAATCATCTCCTATTTTCTATCAGGGTAAATTAATTCTAATTCCCAAGAACGTAAAAGAGGTGGTTGAACATCCATAACAAAATAAAATGTATTGGTATAGACATTATATTTATGTCTACCTATCCCATCCTTTCTCATATCGTAATAATATATTAGACTTAGCCAAGGATCTGGTGTTTTCGTTCCCAAAGTTACTATTGAAGTCCTATCAGGCGAACCAAATATAGCCTCAATTTCTTTTTGGGTTATTCCAGGTCTTAAATCAAATGCATTTTTAGAGGTAAACTCAGGGTGTCGAGGAGAGGGAGTACTCCGGTGATTGCGAGGAGAATTTGTAACACAGCTCATAAGTATTGATAAAACCAAGGAAAAGCAAATAAGATGATTTGGTTTCATAATAATTTTATTAAATTACAACAAAATGAAATGCAATGAAAACCCCTGTTAGTATTGCCTAAATTGAGCGATTTTCAAGTTTGCCGCAGATACAAGGAAGATGTCGTTTCGCTATAGTCGCCTATGCGGAACGGCACCTGACGCAGTAGATGCGGTGAAATTGGAAATCCCTTAGGGTTTCAAATTATTGAAATTAAGAATGGCAGAATACCTTAAAAATTATTATTAAATTAACCATTTCAAAAATTTGAAACGCTCAGTTTAGGTATTATTTATAGAGGCTATTCTTTTTAGCAATTGGATTATGAGCTTTTAGTGTTACCGTGCCGGAACTCCCAAGGCAATATAGGGGATTGGGTTCATTCCATAGGCAGGTTTTCACCGACCTACCTCTCTTTATTTAGGTCGAAGATAATCATTTTCGCGCTCTTATCGAACTCGGGTGCAAAATTTCTGGTTTCATAATATTTTATATCAAAGTGATTGAGAAATGCCTCCGCCTTCATGGCACAAGACCCATCCTTCTTTTTAATAATTTTAACGGCTCCGGAATCGAGTTCGTCATGCGTAAGCTCAATTCCCACCTTTTCCTCATCTGGATCAAAATGAAATATGACATGCTTAAATTTAAATACATTATACATCTTAGAAGCAGCGCGGTTGATCTTGATTTCCCCAGTTTCACAGATGCTGATTTCAGTACCTTCTTTTTTTGGGGGTCTTTCAAACTTTACAAATGCCATCGGTTGTCTCCCTTTGTATAAATTTTAATACTTTCACATTATATGTAGCATGCCAAGAAAAGAGCAACCCAATAAAATCATATTTAAAAATTCTGTTTAAAGCGTATAAATATCGAGTTTGTTGACGGTAAAATAAGTTACTGCAAATTGAGTGCAAATTGTGCCATTTTAACGAGATTTAACGACAAAATGCTGACAGAGGTTAAAATGGGATTCAGGTTTATCTTTATGAAATTATTGAAAATGAAGTGATGGGCAGTGAGGGAATCGAACCTTCAACCTACTGAATAAGAGTCAGATGCTCTGCCTTTTGTTATTCAAATATACCAGCCACATCACTCAACAATCTCAAGCACGAATCTTTTCCGAGTTTTTCCAGAAGCTGCGTTTAATAAAGCACGGATGGCATGGGCTGTTTTGCCTTGCTTGCCAATGACCTTACCCGACGGAGGAATGCGGGACGTACATTAGTTTATAACTTCATTATGTGTCAAAAAGCAAAAAATTATTCTGTTTAACCACTTTCTCTCCCCGTTTAACTGCCATACTTATTGCCGGTTGAGAAATGGAAAACTTTTTTGCCAAAACGCTCTGACTGATGCCAATCTCGCGCATTGCCCAATAGCATGCGACACTGCGAGCCTCCACAACTTTTTTATATTTGCCTGGTGATAGGACCTCATCACGTTCTAAACCCATTATCTCCGATACGCGACCAACCACCGTGTCAAAATCATACCCCTCGGCTTTCAGGCGGTATTTTAATTCAAGATCTTCCTTGGCCTTTGCCAATATGCTTTCAACAAAGTCCCCGCCACCTAGAATACGTTCATCACCTTTCATATAAGCCCCAACTTTTCGCAAAGCTTTCACAGCTGACCAACCACCCAAACTGCGAACTAATCCTCCACCGACAAGTTCGGGCCGTCTTCCCTGAGCCATCCCTTTTTTAACAAATTCTTGATAACCGATGCGGGCTTTTGAAACTTTCTTTGCAAACATTCTAAGAACATATTCCGTATTTTGCCAGTTGTTCTTTTGCTTTCTTAAAATCACGGCATGACCGCAATACGGATACTTATTCAATGCCCTCAAATTGTTTACAATGCCGGCACGAAGGGGATTTAGATGAATGTATCGAACTAACTCTAAAAGATAGGTATCTTCCTGGCATAGAATCGATTTGTAACGGTTTTGAAAAAGATGGCCATATCGACGATGACGCCTATTAAAAGAAACTGCATAACCGGTGAGCAACCGACGCATCACTGTAGAAATTGGGGTTGTCCCCGTCTTCATGAGTAAATGAAAATGATTCGGAATTAATGCCCAGGCAAAGCAGTGCGTCTTGGTCTCTTCTATGATATCGCCCAGCCGTTCTAAAAAGTTGTCCCTATCCTTATCATCCTTAAATATGTTTTTGCGATCAATGCCTCTGGCTATAATGTGATGAAGAGCCCCTGGTGTATCTATTCTTGATTTACGTGGCATATGACTCCCATATCAAAGGATCTTTACTCATGTCAACTTATAAACTTATGTACGTCCCCTATTTCCGCTAATCACTTGTTCCGTTATTTTAGATGATCTTCCGTATACAATGAGAGTTCGATCATCCGTTCGAGAAGCTCGTCCGACTGAAGGCCTGGGAAATTGTAAAAAACCAATTCTTTGCAGAACAGGCGACAAATATAGCGTAGCTTGCGGCTCTTTTGCTTGCCTGCATACACGAAGTCTCTATGACCGTTGTTAATGACAATTACGTTCTTTTCTACATCGAATTTTGAACGCCACATCTCCGAGGGTGCCCGTCGATAAGTATAGCCTGGGAAGCCCTTTGCGCGATCCTCCTGTCAAGGCGGATTGATCAACAATCGAGTCGGTAACGGTGATCAGTGCCTCATCGTTGCATTCGATTTCTCCCTGGCAAACAATAAGCCTTAATGTAGTCAGACCCGGCTCCGGAGGAGCAATAAAAACAACGGATTCACCATCGTGGTTCAAAAGTTGACCTTCTCCGTCAACGATTTCCCACCGATATAGCAGATCCTTCCAAACGGTTCGTCGAGCGCGATCCCGGCAAACAGCTCGATATTTCTTGCGTCTGTCAACCGGAACAACGCTCGATTTCGGAGAAATCAACACACTGAACAGGGGACCGGCATATTCATAGAACTCTTTACGTCCCTCTTGGATGTCGTCATCTTCAAAGGCGGTTTCGAGCATCTCACTTTCCCGGTCTTTTAGGCCCGGAGCGGCACCCGTTTCCGATGCTAAAGAAAAAAGAGCGTCTGTCTTCTTTTTACTTTTTCTGCCATGAATATCGAACCAGTCATATTCCTCTTGAGGAAGACGCAGAAACGCTTCCTTGAGAGCACGCTGAACCTTGCGTAAAATTCGTCCGGCTGGACCGTTCTTCTTCCGCCTTGCGCTGTTCCTCGATAATTCGTTGTAACTGATTTTCAACCGGCTCCATTGCACGGCAAAAAGCGTCAAACTTCTCATCACGAATGATACCTTGTCGCGTCCCCGGAGTAATGTTTAAGAATGTTGCATCAAGAATGCCTTGTAGATAACCCGCGGTCCACGGTTCCTTCTGAAAGTTTTCGATATCCGTAATCGATGGCAAAATCCGCGTTCCGCTTCGATACAATCCAACCTGGTTGGCAGAACCGGGATCACTGAGGTACAGTTCCAGGTAAATATCACCCGGAGCACCCTCGACAGGTTTGAGGCCATGGAGCAGGCGCCCGGTGAACTGACGAGGAACAACAATATACTCTGCTCTACCTGTCCGATCCACCACTTTGATCTGTACCCCCGACTCTTTGATCCTGTCCCTGAGTTCGGCCGAAAGATACCGCTGGATCTTTTCCCCCGTAAGAGATCGCAGCCCCGGCAACAGGGGATAGATTGTCAAATCTGTTCCTTTGAAAGGAATCAATATACGTTTCTTGGAAACCGTGAAGTTCTGCGAGTCTTTGGTCATGGTCATTTCATATGTATTTCTATCGACTCCGCAAGAGGTGATACTAAGGTTCCGGCCAACTGTCCAAAAGCTTAAAAGACCGATCCCGAATTCACCTTGGATCCCCTTTACACCTTCCCCCTTCAATCGTCGCTTTATAGAATCGCAAATGTGGGTCGCCACGTGATGAAAATTGGGCAACCCATTTCTATCTTTTAAGATTCCTTCACCGTCGTCACTGATCTTGAGATAAAATTCTCCCTTCTTCTTTCCCCTGGTAATGACGATTTGTCTGGCCCGAGCATCGATGCTGTTTTCCACAAACTCAGCCACCGCTTTCAGCGGATTGGCTTGCGAGCTGGCAATGATGCTAATCGCATTCCAGTGATCTGCTATACGCAGCTTTTTTGGAGGAGCTTTCTTTTTTTTTCTTTTTCGAACTGATCTCGCCACCTCTAACCTCCCAACGACCAATAGGGTCGCATCTTAAATATTAATTATTCGCTTTTTGAGCCGATTTATCTTGCCCTTCAATCGCCGGTTGTTTTGAATTTCCTTTGAAATGTGATTGTGCCTTAGCGTAATGCCGGCCCCGGATATGTTGCCGAAGTATCGCCCCAGCTCGACCCCGCTTTCTCCGCTGAGATCGCGGCACAGATAAATCGCCACATCCCTCGCCAAATTTTTTTTGCGACCTTTTTGTAAAATCAGATGGCGGTGGCAATTAAATTCGTTGCAAACCGCAGCGACGATCTCATCAGGAGTTAATCGTGGTTTGAGACTCGTTAACTGGGGTATCTCCCTTTCTTTTGACCGTTCAGCCAAAAAGGAGTCCTTCACCCAGTCAACAAATTCAGCGCCGCCCAAAATAAAGCCGGCCGTTATTTCCTTGGCCGGATTTTCAAGTTTGGTGCTATCAATGGTTTCGACGAAAGTCTGATAATTTCCGGCAGCCGATTTGCGTTTTTTCCCGAATAAAGATAGCAGCCAATCCGTCTCGAGCCATTGAGGAACTTTCACCTTACCGACAAAAGCCAGGTAGCTGCTCCATTTATACTCCGGCAATACCTCCACTATTTTCGCCCGCAACGGATTAAGGTGAATATAACGCGAAAGGTGTTTTAAGTATTCATCGGCATCGACCAAAATGGATTTGAACCGTCCTTGAAACAAATGGCCCGTTCTTCGCCGCTTACGGTTAAAATAGGCGGCATAGCTTACATTGATCCATTTTATGGCCTGGCTTAAGTTTGGGTGGGGAGTTTCGACAAGTAAATGGTAGTGGTTGCTCATCAGACAATACGTATGAACTTTAATCTCATAGCGTTCAACAGTATTGGCTAGATATTCTAAAAATCTTTCCCGGTCCCTGCTGCTTATAAAGATGTCTTCGCCGGCATTTCCGCGATGCATCACATGATAAAAAGCGCCGGGATATTCTACTCTCAAGGGGCGTGCCATAAATTCAACCCCATACAAAAATTTTCAAAACCTGGTTATCATTCTGCAGTTAAAAGCGGATGAAAAATAAAAGGGTAGGATATCGGACAGGTAAAAAAATGTCAATAATTAATATTTAAGATGCGACCCCCATGTCTTTCTCGACACCATTTACTCCTGTTTTTTTTCCCGCAGGCTCAACTGAGCCTGATTTTGGACCGCTTCAAGTGGCTAGCACTGAGTCATATTCTTCGTTGACCCAAAATTCTTTAAAGTATTTTTGACATTCTTTGCATTGAAAATAATAACTAACGACCTCGCCTTTTACCTCTCCCTCAGGGTTTAAGAGATTCAGGCTCTCATGACCTGCACCACAATGAATGCATTTTTTTCCTTTTTTCATATATCCTCCTATCTTTCAACAGCAAGTCATTTTTTGACACAGAATGTCGATTTAGACAACATCCCCTATTCCCTTGTATATAACATAATAGTGAATATATTAAGTTCAATTAAAAAATCCCTTGAAACCGATACAATGTATTCGGAAAATACAACATCCGGCCGAAAACAATTGCAAAAGGGAGTCTCAATGCCCACATTAACGGTTACAACTCTTGACCTGACGATCCTGATTGCTTATGTCCTAGGTAGTCGTCTCATTTTCGGATGGTATATTGCCCGTAGGCGGCGGCAGGGAAACACTGAAGCCTATTTTCTAGGAGGGCGAAACATTCATTGGGCTTTCATCGGTTTTTCCTTCTACGTTTCCAACATGAGTGGCAGCACATTCGTAGGACTGCCCGGCAGCGGATATCTGAACGGTATCGCCGTTTACCATTATGAGTGGCTGCCTGCGGTCATCCTGATTATTTTTATAACCTTCTTCTTGCCATTTTACCTGAAATCCAGGGTATTCACCGCACCCCAGTTTCTGGAGAAGCGTTACAATTATCAAGCCAAACTAATCTTTTCCGGTTTTTTGCTTTTATCTAATATTTTTATCGACGCTGCGGCAGCACTCTATGCAGGCGCCATGGTGATGCAGGTGCTGTTTCCGAATATCCCGTTGTGGCAAACGGTAGCCGTTACCGCCCTGATCGCCGGCGTGTACATCTTCTTCGGCGGACTGGATGCCGTAGTGCTCAACGATACGGTTCAGGCGCTGCTGATTCTGGTTGGCGGCACGGTGATCGCCGTCATGACGTTTAACCGCCTCTCCTCTTGGCATGCCTTCAAACAGTCTGTGTCGCCGGCGCATTTGAAACTGATACAACCAGCCTCCGACGCGGTGCTTCCCTGGCCCGGCATTTTTACGGGTGTGCTGATCGTGGGGCTTTACTTCTGGTGCACCAACCAGTTCATGATTCAGCGGGCCTTGGGTGCTCGCTCCCTGGAGCACGGCCGCCGCGGATCGCTGCTGGCCGGTCTGCTCAAGCTGCCCAACCTGTTTATCCTTATTCTTCCCGGTGTGATGGCTCGGACGTTCTACCCAGATCTGAACAACCCTGATATGATCTTTCCCCTGTTGGCGTTCGACCTCCTGCCCATCGGACTGCGCGGCCTCATGCTGGCGGCCCTGGCAGCGGCCATCCTATCCAGTTTGGAATCGATCTTCAACTCTGCTGCAACCTTGTTTACCATGGATTTTGTCAAGCATTTTCACCCGCGTCTATCGGAATCCAGTCTCGTTCGCACCGGAAGGGCGGCAACCATCGGGTTTATGTTTCTGTCGGCCCTGTGGGCCCCCCAGATCGCCAGATTTCCGTCCCTGTGGCAATACCTGCAGTCCATTCTGGCGTATATCACACCTCCCGTAGTGGTCCTATTCACGTTGGGAGTTTTCTGGCCGCGGGGCACCGCCACAGCAGCCACAATAACCCTTGCAGTAGGTCTTCCCTTCGGTCTTTTGGGCTGGATCCTCAATGAAATCGTCGCCGTTTATCAGATCCAGTTCCTGTATGCCTGCGGTCTGATGACTCTGGTCAGTGGCCTCCTATTCGTAATCACCAGCCTCTTTTCCGCCGGTCCATCCAGCGCTCAGGTTACGCCTCTGACATGGAGCCGTGCTTTTTGGCAAAGCGAATCCAGGCAACTCGAAGGTCTGCCGTGGTATCTGAACTATCGCTATCAGTCGATTGGGTTGTTGGTCATGGCCTTTATTATCGTCGCAGCCTGGTGGTAGTTGTCGCTGGTTTTGTTGATGAGTTCTTCTAAATCTACAAGCCCGTTGGAATTGGACTCGACCTTCATAAAAATCGAAACCCTATCAAACCGGTAAACCTTTATGCTTCATTAACGTCTAAAGGTTTATAAATCTGATATTTATAGAAGCCATCTCAAAAATAGGATTTTGGTTCAAGATCCCCCGCTAAAACCCAGCGGGATAAAAAAGCGGAGCCGAGATGTCAACCCGCCCCGATTGTTGACGGGATCTTCGACACGCATACTTCAAGTATTCCGAGGAGTTGAAACGAGGATCCAACACAGAGACTTGTCCGCCTCCGGCGGATTGGCCAAAAGACTTTTTTGAGATGGCTTCTAATAACAGAGTATATTGTTTAAGAGATGATACAATGAAATTAACACCAATATGTCTTCTGATCATATTTTCGCTTGTTTTTGGCTTTTCAGCCCAGGTTTTTGCTATCGGGCTAAAGTGCGGTACTCGCCTAATAACAGTTGGCGACACAAAGCCAAAGGTCATTTCCGAATGTGGTGTGCCGGATTACCAGGAAGAGTGGGTAGAAGAACGGATTATGAGAGACTTTCATTCCCCGGCTTACAACGAATACGATTATGAATTGAACAGAGAACCCTTTCTGGTTAAGACCGTGGTAAAGTTTGAAGAGTGGTATTATAATTTTGGCCGTACCCGGTTAACTCATTACCTCAGGTTTAGAAACGGAAAGCTGATAAAAATTACCATCGGTGAACGCGGTTATTAATGAAAAAATCAAACAAACAAAAAACGTTATTTTATTGACAACAGCCCGTCAAGCTGTGCCCCTATTGTCTATAACAAGAGGCATGCTAAAGCTAATGGTTTTGTGATTGGGATGTATATTTTGTTCAACGAAGCCCTGCCTTTTTATGCGGTTCCTCTTAGTGATTGTTTGGTTCAGTTCCAAATTTAACAATCCAATAATCTTTTGATTTGTAGTTAAAGAAACTTATAATTTGAGGGGCGTCCCGAAAGTTATTTTTATCTCAAGACAACTTATAAACTTATGTACGTCCCCTATTTTACCATGGTCTTGGGCCAAATCCATGACCTCTGCGACCGTCAATCCAGAATTCCAGATGTCAAATGAAAAACCATCCGAAGGAGTAGTCACTTTTTTATCAATGGATATAGTAGCGACCACACTTTCTAAAAGCCTATGATTTGACCTAATTTTCTGCATTTTATCATTCCAGCTTCCCGCCAGCATTTAGAAGCTTCTATTTTACGGCCCGATTTCAGAATTACAGTGTCTGCTTGGGCTAATAAAGGAATGGTTAATGCCAAAAATACAACGATGATGTATATGCGTTTTTTCATATTTTGACTTTTCTGGTCTCTTTTCGCTATCATTTTTAGGCAACTTAATATGTTAAGAACGTTATATATTGAAAACACTATAAATAAAACTTTCAAGAGTAGTAAATATAGAAGTAATTATCGCCTTGTAAATAAATAACCTCCTGATAGCATAAAGGCACGCAAAATCAAACCCTATTACACCAAAAGGAGGTTATTATGAGTAACCAAGAGCTTATCAGGCGTAAACAGTATTGTCAAATTGTCAAAGAAATTACCGGATCGGATCAATATATGGTCGTTGGCATCGATGTGGGCAAAGACAATCATCACGCGTTTATGGGCACGGCCACCGGTAAAAGCCTTTTTCGAAAACTGATCTTTGAAAACAATAGAGACGGTTTTTCACGGCTGCTGAGAACAGCCGATGAGATCAGATCGCAAAACGATCTTTCCAAAATCGTCTATGGACTGGAGCCTACCGGCAATTATCATAAGCCATTGGCCAAGCATTTAATCCGTTTTGGCAGTAACCTTGTTCTGGTTTCCGGCGAAGCAGTTAAGAAAAACCGTGCACTTTTAGATGGCCGATGGGACAAACATGACACCAAGTGCGCAGCCAATATTGCCGACCTGGTATCCAGGGGCCGATGTCTTTACTATGATTCTCCGTCTTCTGACATTATTGAGCTTCGGTCTTTGTTGTCATTGAGAAGACGCCTGAAGAAAGAAGAACACAGCCTTCGGATGCGAATCAGGAACAATCTTCTGGCTCTGTATTTCCCCGAGCTCGACAGGTTCTACAGTGCTTGTGAGAATGAAACCCTGGCAATTGTCAAATGGTGCCCGGATCCGGATCAAATCGCCGGCATGGACTTTGAACCGTTTTTTCAGATGGTGACGCGAACCCGGCGAGGGACAGCCCAGCTACTTAGACTACGAAAAATCCATCAACAGGCGTCAGAATCCATAGGTTGCCCCATGGGATCATCAGCAACGTTTGAAGCTCAGCTTCTGGTAGACAAACTCAAACAAGTTCGCCAACAGCTAAAAGAGACTGAAGCAGCTATAAAAGATGTTGCTCTTGAGTTTACTGAGTATAGCTATCTGTTGACGATACCAGGTTTTGGCCCTTACATATCAGCCAGAGTGCTGGCTTCCATCGGAGATCCTTTTCGATTTAAAAACCGAAAACAGCTTATAAAAATGGCCGGATATGATTTATGTGCAAACCGAAGCGGTAAAACAAGTGATAAAGCAGTGCCGGTAATTTCTAAAAAAGGAAACAGCGAGCTTCGCTATGCTTTATATCAGGCAGCTAAAGTGGCAACTGCAAGAGTCGATCTGTTCAGAACCTATTTTACCGAGCTTCTTCGTGGAAGGGAACGGGAGCGCGGAATTAAAACAAAAATGTGTGTTAAACTGGCAGCAAAAATGCTGATCATTGCCTGGACCCTGATGAAAAAGAAAGAGCCTTTTGATCCGGAATATCTGACCATCGAATAACAAATTTTTTCATCTTCGGCGAGAGAGCCCGTTCACGAACGTTGAGGCAGTAAGACCTCTGGAGGGACGATACCGGGCCTCTCACTGAACTTAGAAACTCTGGATAAGGGATGATTGGCAGCCCCGCAAACAAAGGCATGCCGGATAAACGTAACGATCAGAGGCTAGGGTTCGTAATTAGTGGGAGATTCGCCGAAAAATTATGTCAAAGAACAATGGACAGGTGTGCCCTTAAAAAGCATTCTTTTATAACTCATTGATATTAAACATATTTAAAATTTTTAGCTTTTTGCTTGACAAAGGGAATATAGGATGTCCCCTACTTTCCACAAGACCTTCTTTTCTTCAATAATTAATATTTAAGATGCGACCCCCATGTCTTTCATTCGGGGCAGAAAGAAGTTTTTTGAGGTTAATTTCACACAGGAGTTTTATCGAATCTTCTTGTTGATAAGAAAGTATGGATCCTGTCATAATGGAAGACTTTATAGATTTATTTATCGATTTATTACACTTATTTATGGATGTTCCACATAAAGTTTTCCGAGAAAGGTATAATATTTCATAGACGTCCCGTTTAGTTCCCTACAAGATTCGTTAAATTCTAAGCTTGCTAAACTTTATATGTTAAGAATGTCCCCAAAATCCCGCATTCTACAAATTCACGATTTCACCGTCTTCCACAAGCCTTACATTTGGAAAGTGATCCTTGTATTTATCTGGATGAAAGCTGTGAATGGGAATCACCATTTCTGGAGCTATAGCGTCGACCAGCTTTTTCAAATCTTTAAGTTTTGCGTGGCCGCTGGTGTGCAAGTATTCGTATCGAACCCCTTTGTCTTTAAAATATGATCTCAGCTTTCGCAAAGGTTTGCTCCGCTCAAAATACCCGGGCCACAGGGAATAGACCCAGGCGGCTCCTTTTAAATCCAGGTGTCTTTTAATATCCCAAAGGAATCCAGCCCGAATCAACATCACCGCCTGTTCTTCAATCTCATTGATCCGGGCCCACCTGATCCCCTCTTTTCTGTGTTTTTCGAGGATGTTTTTTAAACCGATTTTTTCAAATCTTTGCCCGAGAAAAAAAGGATAGCACACCCGGATCTTTCGCCAAGAGGCCTGGGGCAGTTTTGCAAAGGTTTTTAACCTTTGGAGGATTTCGGCAGTGTAAAAATCGATAATCAATGTTCGGTCTGTGCGCGTTGCGGCCTTAAATATGGTGACGATCCGGTCGATGTTCTGGCTGGAGGTGGTTACCAGAACTATGCCGGGCGTTCCTTCAATTACCCGGACAAATTCGTTTTCAAGTTCGGTTTCGGTTATTGTCAGTTCATCGGATCGCTCGCCGACAAGTGTTCCCTCCATCAACAGAGCATTTACTTTAGGCGGATTTTGTATCAAGCGATCAAGAAGCTTTGCCTTTCTGCCGTGTCCGCGAAAATCCCCGGTGTAAAACAAACTTTTACTTCCGGTTGAAATAAGAAAGCCGTAGGCATCAAAAGCGGAGTGATCCATGAGGTAAGGCGTTACTAAAAATGCTCCAGCCTGAAATTCTCTCCAGGATTTGAAGAATTTTAGTTCTAAAGGTTGTGCCTTCTCAGGGCTTATTTGGCCGGTTATTGCCATAAGCTCAGCAGAGGCCTTTCCGCAATACACCGGGACTCCTTGTGGCAGCATGCCGGCCAGGCCATAGTGGTCAAGGTGAGCATGGGACAAGATAACAGCATCAATCTTTTTATTGCCGCCCCTGAGTTCCATAAAGAGTGGCTGTGGAAGAGTTGTTTTCGGATCGTCTCTGAAATCAAAATCCAAAGGGAGTCCTATGTCCAGTAGAATGTTGGTATCTTTGTAGGTCAATTCTACGCAAGAACCTCCCACTTCCTTAGCACCTCTATGAATTTTAAAGTACATGATATTTAAATTTGTATTTCATTAATTTGAATATCTCCATCCAATACTATTCTCTCATCCGCCTCATTTTGAATAACTTTTTCGCTTGCGTAGTCATAAGTAAAGAATTCAACAGAGATTTTTATTTCTGTATTAATCTTAGATACAAGCCTTTTAATATTTGGATAATTATCTATTTTTTTCAGTGTCTCGCCTGATGGAGAGGTTCCATCTGTTAATATCGCTGGTTGAAAATAAAATTCTTTTTCATTTTCGAGATGAAAGTCACCAACAAATTTATCTAATGAATTATTGATGAGTTTATAATAAGTGTAAACTTCAAGTAGTGCCCGTAATAGCGTTTCTTTATTTTTTCCATTAATTTTCAATTCAATTAGTTTTAATGAGCGGTCCTTCTGGGCAACCAAATCAATCTCTCCAAATTTGTCCGATTGTTTTTCTTTCAAAGGAACTTGGTAATCAATAATTTTTCCAAAGCAGTAATCTGTATCAGAGTTGAATAAAGCAGTTGCCAGTAGTTTTTCACTAAATTTTAGATAATCAAACCGTTTTAGCCTAGCGTTTACGTTTGGAATGCCATTATGACAAGCGTTGAAACTTCTTGTCCTACGAATAGAAACGTCTTTTCCTAATTGCATTAACTGATGATAATTTTTAACTAATTCCTTTGCAATAACTTCAGAATATGGTTTTCTGGAATCTTTAGTCCTGCCCTTATAATTTAGGAAATTTTCTTGATAAATAAAAAGAGGATTGGTCTCTAATGCCTTTTTAATCATTTCCTTTATGTTATTTTCTGAGTAAGTTTGAGACATTGATTTTCTCCTTATCAAATTTCGTTTTTCATTTGCGGAATGTATTTCTCCGGTGCCAGTGAAGGTTATCCTGGGCCGGCCAGAAGCTTTCTTGTTCCGGCGTAAAGATGGGTCGATCGGTCAGTGTGAGAATGTGCCCGGGATAGTTTTGCTCCACCATTATTCGCTTTGAAACCAAAACTTCATATTTTTTGCTAACACTCATGAGCCCTTTGTCAAAAGACCAGTGGCAGAGCTTACAAAGCGCCATTCCATTGGTGGGCCGGTCGTCAAAGCTGTCTTTCCATGGTTTGACGTGAGCGGCATCGACAATGGTGTGGCCCTCGGGCGTGAGCATGCGGATTCCGCACAGGGCACACCGGTGGCTGTAAAGGGTAATAATCGCTTTACGAAATCCCTGGTCCCGGACCTTTTTCCTCTGTTCAGACTCTTCTTTATCCGGCTCGAAAGAGGCTTTTGTCTCTGCCACTTTCAGCAGTTCTATGCTGTACTGAAAAGCCGCATAGTTTACCATCCCTTGTCCTACCAATTTTGATTGAATTTCAGGAGCAAAATACGTTTTTATAAGTACTGCCCTCAACTGCTCCCTGGTTTCCGGGTTGCACAACAACTGAAACAGTTCATCATCCATTCGGGCACCGGCACAAACCTCACGCAGTTTGGTCATGGAGCTGAAATCGATATTGATTTGATTTTCATATCCCTGGATTTGGCACCAGATGCCAGAATCCATCGGTCTTCAGTCTGGGAAACGGATAGGCCATGCTCGTTTTTGAACCAAGCGGCATGACACTGTTCCAGTATGTATTGAATGTATCAAAAGTTCAAAGGAAGGTTCGATGAAGTTTTGGGTAATCAGTCCCTGGGCGATCAGATCCATAATGGACAGCAGCAGAAAGGGTTTGTGAGGTGCTTGATAGGTGGTGAGTGCAGACCAGCGTTTACGGTTTTTATCAGTCCGCAGGCGGGAAAAGCTTTTGAGGTATTGTTCAAGAGACATTCAATCTCCCGGCTCTTAAAATGCTTGCTGTATTTTATATTTCTTTAATCAAGGATCAAGGTTTTACCACAAGTCACTTCGTTTTTACCTGCAGGAAACTTATAAAGTAATGTACGTCCCCCATAGTTCCTAAAACTTAATGTTAAGACCGTCCCGCAAATCCCATTTCCAACTACTACAGGGCTCAATCCTTTGCTTTTGGCTCAACATCACGGCATTTTCGTTCCAGTTGATGAATAATTCTTGAGATCATTTGGTCAGATAAATTTATGCCGCCTTTTGTTTTGGCGATGGATCGAAAGTTCTTGGGATTAATAACAGGAATGCCGCCGGAAGCAACTCTTTTTACAAACCATCCCGGCAGGGCAACAACCGGCCGAACCCTGATGGCCTCACCCACTGCTTTTTGCAACCATTTTGACAGCCATTCCGCCTGCCTTTTGGCCTGTTCGATGGATTTAACGTCCATACCATTCGAAAATTGAAGACGCGTGCCGTCGTAATTAACCTTAGCATCTGCCTTTCGATCTTTTGAAGTTGGTTTTGATCGCGCTTTTGTTTCAACAGCAAATACACCCGAAGCGCCGACGACAATGTGATCGATATTGAACTTCCCTGCGGGAAAATCATGGTAGACACGGTATCCTTCCAGCATGAGCTGATTGAGCTCCTGGCCAACGGCAATTTCACCCTCGTAACCCAGCTGATAAGACCGTCGCAGGTTCAATGATTTGACTAAATTAAAAAGAAAATAGGCGATAGAACCTATTCCAGCAATGATGTAAAAGGCAGTTGTAAATGTTGAAAGTTTTGAATTGCCGAAATGTAATAAAGATATATAAGTGGCATAAAAGAATATCGGCAATGTGATGAGTAAAAGAAGATTTTCAGTTAACCTATCATTGATTTCCATAATTTTTCTGTTAAGGGATTCTCCCGGGCTTCTTAAAAAATTGTCGGTAAATGGTGATCGATATCTTTTTATCTGGCGATATTTCCGCAGCAGGTAGAGCACTGAAGCAAAGATCGCATAGATTCCAAAAATCAGGATTACTGGGAAATATTTGAGTATCATGTTCAAGGCCTTCTCCTTCTTATATTTTTGTGAGGGACTTGATAGCTAGTGAATGCAGACCAGCGTTTACGGTTTTTATCAGTTCGCAGGGTGGAAAAGCTTTTGAGGTATTGGGCAAGAGACATTCAATCTCCCAGATCTTAAAATGCTTGCTGTATTTTATCTTTATTCTTGTCGAGCCGAAGCTTTCAGCAAAGGCTGATAATCAAGGATGAAGGTTTGAACCCAATCACTTCGTTTTTATCTCAAGACAACTTATAAACTTATGTACGTCCCCTATTTTCACCATTATATGTGAGTGCTGATCATGTCGACCGGCAGATGGCGGCAAGGTCACAACTTGCGCAATCGTCGCACCAGTTAACGATACGGTGAAGAGCATTTACCCGCAACGCATGGCCAGCTTCCATGACGATCTCGAGCGTATCTTCAGTCAGCGCATCATCGATGACCTCTCGAATCGCTCCGCCACGGTCCAGGTTATGATATCTCGATCAGATCGGCCCTCATCCCCGTGAGCTGCTCGTAGCCAACTGCGTAAACATGAAGTTGCCGCTGGGTGATGTCCTCGGCCTGGGCTCGCTCATCGGATTTAAAGTCGACAATGAGTACTTCGTTGGTGTCAGCGCGCCGAATCAAATCGATGCGGCCGTTAACGACGACTCCTTCCTCCAGCTTTAACTCAATAACCTTTTCCACATGCTCAAGATTGTTCAGGTTTCGACTGTGCTCATTGATATAGCGCGTCAATGCTGCCCTCGCGGCCCGGCGCAGGTTTTGCTCGACAGGGGCGTTAGCAAAAGGTAGATTCAGATGCTCGTCAACGAGTCTGTCCACTTCATCCACTCCAGGAATTCTTCCCTGAATCGACTCAGCATGAATTTCGGCCAAGGCATTATGCATTGATTTACCATAGCCGAGGGCTCGATTTATGGGAGCATCGAATCCGTAGAGGAAGCGCAGCTTGAAGAGGTAAGGGCAGGTAAAGAAGTACTTAAGCTCGGAAAAGGTGAGAGCAAGTGTTATGTCTTCCTGCCTGGGCTGAGGCGGTATTATCGGTGGCAACTCTGTTCCGGGGTCTCGTGTCAAAACATGCTCATTATTGGTGATGTCCCGATGGAATTGAGAGACTCTGCGCTGCTGTCGATTGTCCTGAATTGGGGCCCATGAACAAAATAGATATTTTTCAGCACGTGTCACCGCAACGAAGAAGAGACGCCTTTCATCCTCTTCAGTGCCCTTGTATCGATCTGCATTGGCAACAGCGGCGGCAGGAATGACATGCCAGACAGAGCGGCCGCCATGTCTGCGTGAAGGGAATCGGTTGCGCCGGAGGCATGGAACAAAAACAGCCGGCCACTGCATCCCTTTGGCCTTATGCACAGTTATGATTTCCACGGCATCGGGCTGGCCGAAACCGCTTTCCTCCCACCCTTCGGGATAGTATTCGGGGGCTTGATAGTGAAGATAGCTGGCAAAATCAGGATAAAGGTCTTCCGGTACGGAATGGAAATTAATCTGCTCAAAATCCGAGATAACATTACTAAACTTGCCTAAGTTATAATAAACTATCTCACCAGTGCGAACACCATTAGGATCAGCGTCGATCGACTCCTCGCGGAGCCCAATGGCGGCGAGGAAATCCAAGTAAAGCCTTTGCAAATATAACTCTGCATCCATCTCGTATGTCAGGCGGGGTTTTCGTTCATTCAGGAATTCAAGCCCGGCATCAACCTGCTCGCCAGATAAGCCCAAGCCTACGCCAGCTAACGTAGCGCGAACGTCTGCCTCTGTCGGGGGGGTCTGCCTGCGAGGAGCAAAGTCGGCAAGATAAAAGAATACCTGTCGGACTGCCTGAATCTCCGGGGTATCAAAAAGGCCGTCCATTCCGCTGATTATGTATGGTATTTCGGCATGGTCCAGAGCCTGGACGATTGGACGTGCATCGTTACGAACGCTTCTTAGCAGGATTGCCATATCGGAGAATGTCAACCCACGGGGTTCTGAGTCAGGCTTGTCCCGGTATTCGGTTCCATGGAGCTGCTGTATCTTGACAACAATTGATGCCGCTTCTTCGTCGGGATCATCAAAACTGAGAGCGAGCACATCTCCCCGCGTGAATGGCTGAGCATCGGAGCTTTCCATGGCTTTAACCAGCCGTTGTGGTAAAAGCTCAATAAATTGACGTGATGCCTCCACAACGGCCCGACTGCTCCGGAAATTTATATTCAGGGGCACGGTCGCAACGTTAGGATATCTATCTGCAAAAGAAATGATGTTTTGAACATCACTTCCGCGCCACTGGTAGATCGTCTGGTCGTCATCTCCAACTACACATATGTTGCCGCAAAGCTCGAATAATTCTCTGATCAGTTGTTCCTGTATTGGGTTTATATCTTGGTACTCATCAATGATTAAAAAACGGAGCTGTTCACTTATTTTCTCACGGAGGCCAGAATGGGTTCTGAGTTCATTGAGGGCTGCAGTGAGGATGGTTGTGTAGTCCAGATACCGGCTCTCGTCTAAAAGGCCCCGGTACATCTCCATGCAATTACGAACCAGGTCTGGAATCAGGTCATTGTCAACGTCTGCCTCCATACAAATGTTCAGCAGTTGCTGATATAATTTTGAGTCCTTCCACCGACCTAAGGTGCCACCGCTGAGCAGTGGTGTTTGAGACAAACCGGACCGCCTGCTATTTCTATCAATAAAAAGCCGTTGATGTACCTCGGACAAAACCTGATACTTGAGAAAACGATATAGCGGCGGTTCTTGGAGCAGATTCAAACAATAGCCATGGATTGTACCAATGTACATATCCCCAAGACCCTGGTCCGTCCCTATCTCTTCCACGCAGAGCCGGTGAATGCGATCTTTTAGTTCTGCTGCCGCTTTATCGGTGAAGGTAAATGCTACTATGTTGGCAGGTGTAACGCCTTCATTCCCTTGAGTGTTGAGAAGGTGAACGATCCGTGCGGAAATCACTTGAGTTTTTCCGGACCCTGCACAAGCGATGATTTGAAGATTCTGGTCAACTGTTTCGATGGCTCTTCTTTGCTCGGGAGTATAGTCCACGTAAACCTCCAATGACGAGTATCGTGATGGGTTTGCGTCTTGAATAATGAATAAAGTGCTACTATTCATTATTCAAGACAAGACACCAGATCGCTACTCCTTTAATCAGCAATGAAAGCTGGATACGGTTTACAGCTCGCAATGTATTTCATCATGACAGACAGTACAAACGGTAAGGAGATTTTCTTCTATGTTTTCACCGCCCTCTACATGGGGTTTAATATGATGGAGTTCAAGGTGCCGAGGATCTGACCGGTTCCATTCCTTATGTGACCATTCACATTTTTGGCACTGGTAAATCCCTTCTCAGAACTTCTCGTTTGACTCTATCAGGAATATGCCGATCATGTTCAGGGCTTTGTCGGTCTGCTTCTAAAAGATAAACTCCGACATTCAAATCGGGTCTGCCTGTATTCTTGGTAACAATCGGCCATCCATATTCGGTCCTGAGTTCTCGCACTCTGCGTGCCCATTCAGTTCTATCTTTTGCAACATAACGAAGTTCCTCTCCGGTGATTATTTTCCCAACGTTTGATCGCAAAAATATTTGAGTATTTTATCTCTTACCGAAATATTGTCTCTGCGAATTTCATTTGCAATGCGCCATCTGAAGGCCGCCTCTCGATCTTGTTCGGTGCTGACCAAAATATAATCAGCCGGACCCATCGAAGATACGTCTACATTGTCTATCGGAAATTCATCTTCCTCGGCCATTTGTTTTGCGGTAACTCCGCTGACATATTGACCAGCCAAACTGCACTTTGAGTTCACGGACTCTACGAGCATATTCCTGAATGCCTGAAACAACTAAAAGTTCATCTCCGTTAATAATTGTGTAAGGATATTTTCTAAAATAGAATAAGATTCGATCTCTAGCACTCCGGGTTGTTTCTTTAGGGATTAAAGACTTTCCCAAATTCCTTAAGTGATGATAACAAGGAATTAGTGCCAACACCTTTTCTCTGAGATCTTCGGATTGAAGCTCTTTCTCAAAATTGGTTATTAGGTTTACCAGCTCTTTTCTAATAGCTTCTGAATCTTCTAAGTAATTATTTTCATGCATTTTAAAATTGACCCTTTTCAAAGTTTTACAAAAACATGTCAAGTTTTTCGCTGAGTTTCTCGATATCTTTTACCTCACACCCCCAAACAATAATAGGCTCCCAGCCCTTTTCCTTTATTTTATGAATATTCATAGAATCGCGTTCGATGGTTTTGTCTAATTTGGTATTCCAAAAATCGACATTGGTTGTGGGTCTTTTGGACCGAAGACAACCTTTGTGGCCGTGCCAAAAACAACCGTGGACAAAAATGACCTTTTTATGCTTTGGAAGAACAATATCAGGGTTGCCCGGCAAATCTTTTCGATGAAGACGGAAACGATATCCCATACTATGGAGTAGCGAACGAACGACTCGCTCGGGCTTTGTATCCTTGCCCTTAACTTTTGCCATTATCCGGCTTCTTTTTTCTTTGCTGAATACATCCATGGCCGGGTCACGGTTTTAGTTTGAAAAGCAAACGAACAACATCCGCCACTCTTGCAGCCAGCAAAGGCGGGACTGCATTTCCGATTTGCTTGGCGATTTCTATTTTCGACCCTTTAAAAATAAAATCATCCGGAAAACTCTGAATTCTTGCCGCCTCTCTATGTGTAATGGGTCGATGTTGTTCCGGATGAAGGTATCTTCCTTTTTCAGGTTTGAAAAATTCGGTTCTGATAGTCAAAGACGGCTTTTCCCACCACAAACGCCCGAACAAATCCGTGCTGCCGGTTTTTTTCTTCAACCAACAGTTCGGTGTTAAGTCCGGCCTAGCTTTCTGCAAATCGAACCGATTCATTCCCTCTTCAGGGATGGCCTTATATCGGTCAATGCTCATTTGCGTGGGGCTTCTACCGAAATGCAAATCCAGCGGCGGCGGAACATCTCTTATTTCCGTCCCTTCAGGGGGTGGTAAATCTCCTATAACTTTTCTAACCGTTCTCCATTTTCGAGGGATAGAAAGATATCCATCATTTCCCATTCCGGGCAGTGCGATCTGTATATTATTTGCCTCAGGGTTGTAGTGAGACTTTCTTGGCGGGAATACTATTGCAGGATGAAAAAACCTACATCCGATAATAAATGCACGTATCCGTTTCTGAGCGACGCCATAATTGGCGGCTATCAGTTTATCTTGCCAAACTTTAAAACCCATCTTTTCAGCGTACCCAACGATCTCCCCATGCTCATAAGTATCCAGGAGTTGAGGTACGTTTTCCATAACGAATACATCGGCGCC
The DNA here is from genome assembly GCA_963731025.1 of uncultured delta proteobacterium. Taxonomy (GTDB): domain Bacteria; phylum Desulfobacterota; class Desulfobacteria; order Desulfobacterales; family UBA11574; genus UBA11574. The sequence continues at coordinate 117,374 of CAVSVL010000016.1, forward strand.
GGACTTTTCAACAATTTCCATAAAAGGTCGCCAAAGCTGGTTTCTTGGATCGCCTTCCCGCTGTTTATTAAGTAGGCTGAATCCTTGACACGGCGGACCGCCAATCACAACATCGGCTTTTGGTAAATCGGTTTTTGAGTCGTTTAGAATATCGACGATATCGCCGGCAACACAATGATTACCAAAATTTGCGTTATATGTCTCAACACAATACTCATTGAAATCATTTGCCCATATCGGTTCAAATGGTTGTCCAAAGCTTTCGGAAAATCCAAGCGTCATTCCGCCTGCGCCTGCAAACAAATCAATCAAACGATACTTTTGTTGTTCTTCAGGCAATTTGCCGCGGAACCGAGCCTCATAAATAGCCTGATCTTCTTTTAAGATATCCAACCTCTTTATATTATCTAATTTATTCATTACACTTCTATGTATATGAGGATTTAGGGGCAGAACTATAATTTATTATAAATTTGAATAGCATTAATCTATTAGGACTTCAATTAGGACTTCAATCATAGTTTATTTTAGCACACGTGACTTGCGGTATGCCCCTTAAATTATAAGTTTATTGCACAATATCTGCATCATTAAGACTTTGGCTGACAAGTCAGGGGCCCCCGTTATTTGTTGTTTGGGGTCGGGCCACGACAACCATCTATAATCACGGCGATAATACCTAAAAATAGGGCCTGATTCCGCTCTTAAACGACGATTTTGGGGGACTAAAAGCAGCTCTTTAAACTGCAATGATATTACATCATCCAAGTACTGCTATTAATTCGCCAATAACCCTCAACTCGCCAATAAAATCCCCATCAAACGTCAACTCTTCATAGCCCTTGATATGTGAATCTGGCCTTAACACAATCCTGCTATGTCGCCATTCATCCCCCTCAGTTATCTTTTCGCTGTGGTATAGCTTTACCGTAAATGATGCTCCTGTATCCTGATCTTGAATGTCCCTGTGCTGGACTATGACTACCTTGTTGTTTCTACTCCCTCCCGGATTTTCTTTAAACAAGCACCAGGCTGCGTATTCCGATTGATCGCGAACACCGATTCCGATCGATTGCGAACAGCGTTCCGATTCATCCCGAACAGTCATTCCGATTGATCGCGAACAGCATTCCGGAGCATCACGAACAGAAAATATAATACATTGAAAGCGACGCTGGTAACCTATAAACCGTCGGCAAAGTTAATATCTCATGTGCGAACGAGGAGGAGCTATGCCGACAAAGAGGTTGACCATGCGCAAAATCAGAGAAATTTTACGGTTAAAGTTCGATTGCAGTGTTCTACGGGACGTACATAAGTTTATAAGTTTATTCATGACTGTTCTACGGACTGTTCTACGGGACGTACATAAGTTTATAAGTTTATTCATAATATCTTCACGCTTAAAACTGTGGCTGACAAGTCAGGAATCTGAGATCAGATGTCAGAGATCAGAAGTCGGCTCCAAAAACCCAACCCTTAATTTCTTTTGGCGTAAGCTTTTTGTTTCTCCTTTACCGTTTTTAACTAATTCTGAAAATCTATCTGTATGTTCAAGATTATGTATTGATGCGCGTTCTAAGGGACGCTCATTAGTTTATAAGTTTATTCACAATATCTGCATGTTTAAAATAGCAGGCTTCAGGGATCGGGGACCAGAGATCGGCCGTAAAAACCCAACCCTTAATTTCTTTTGTTTGTCTTCCTCAGTCAAAAGCTGCTTTATGGTTTCCATTATGTAATGTTTTGGGTTTTAGATAGTATTAATACCAAAGTTTAGAGAGCAGAGGAATTGATCCCAAATTCAACTTTAAAATCAGTCGCCTTAACAACGGGTTTGATGGATTTGTCTTGCTTAATCAAATCAACAATCCCGTATCGTGACATCGTCTTTAGCGTTCGAGAAAGATTGCTGCTCTTTCTGCCCGTAGCATTTTCCAACTCCTTTAAAGAATTTGGATTCTTTTCGCTGATAACCTTTAACAATTTTTGATTTTCGCTACTGAGTACTTGTGCCATCGAGTTTATGGATTCAAACCAAATTTTCGGCTCATCCTTTTTAGGCTTATATTCTCCTCGTGCAATAGCTATAGTTCTTTTTTTATAGTGTTCTACGGGACGTACATAAGTTTATAAGTTTATTCATAATATCTTCACGCTTAAAACTGTGGCTGACAAGTCAGGAATCTGAGATCAGATGTCAGAGATCAGAAGTCGGCTCCAAAAACCCAACCCTTAATTTCTTTTGGCGTAAGCTTTTTGTTTCTCCTTTACCGTTTTTAACTAATTCTGAGAATCTATCTGTATGTTCAAGATTATGTATTGATGGAGATTTCTCCATTCTTCAGCTTTTCGACAAAAATCAAGTCTGCAGGAGCAAAATCAAACTCATTAAGCTGTTCCAACGATATCCACTTAAAATCATCATGATCGTTTAGATGAATTTCCCCATCTTCCCAATACGCACGATATGCCAAAAGCTCAATGGATATGTGATCGTAGTGGTAAATACTCGATCCAAGATATTCACCAACAGACACATCGATATCGAATTCTTCTTTCATTTCCCGTTTTAAACATTGTTCCGGTGTTTCATTGATTTCGATTTTGCCGCCGGGAAATTCCCATTTGTGCGCCAGTCGATCATTGGGCCCTCTTTTGGCGATGATGATCTTGTTATCTTTTGCCATTATCGCGGCCGTAACTTTAACAATATCTGAAAGTGCTTTACTATTCATTATAAATTTAACCGCAAATGGAGCCGTTTCATCACATCTTTGGCTTCCTCAAGCCGTTCTACAAGCTCCCTGCTCTTTTCTCCTAAAAACCTCTCAAAATCAGCCGTGTTGAGCGGTGTAATGTAACCCTTAAGCTGAAGATGCAACGCATCACGAAAGGCCAAATCCCGGCTGGCCATTTTGTTGCGCGCCTTTTCGATCAATGGTTTCCAGTGTGGCTGATCCTCAAAGGCACTAAAAAGCTCATCAACCTCCCATGAGGTGAGTTTATCGCCTTTTTTTTCATAGGCGCCTTCAAGCACTTTTGCAAAACCATATTCATAGGCGGAAACCAAATCTAAAATTTCCGTGTAAAAAGTGTCGCGTACGCTGTCTTTTTCATGCAGGCGCAAAATATTGCGGTATTCTTTAGCCTTTTCACGGAAAATGCTCACATATATCTTGTCGGTGTAAAGGGGGTATTTGAAATTGCCCATATCCACATAGCTTTTTAAGGCATCTGTAAACTCTTTACGATAATTTTCCTCCTGAAACCACGTCAGAAGAAAATCTTCATCTCGCTGGTTGATATACTTTGTCCCGCCGCCGGTGCGCTGGTTGATGGTGTCTATGACAATGTCCAAAATCATCTGGCGCAGCAAACGCGCCCGTTCGCTCTCGGTAATCAACATCCCAAGGTTAAGAAATGCCCGGAAATCAAAAATGCCCAATTGGGACACTTTTATGTTCACGAAATCTGTTTCGTTAACATCCTGTTCATAAACAGACATCTTAAATTTTTTCAGCCGGTTACCACGTATCACCTCGTACCCGTTTTGGCGCAGCTCATCGCTGAATTTCTCGATGTAATTGTCGATCGTGCGGGATGTGACCTCGAAAAATGCCGATATCTGCTCCTTGAGCACCACGGTTTTTCCTTCAAACGGAATGCCTTTGATACATGTCGCCTTTTCTATTTCCTGTAACGCAAAGGGGTTATTCAGTATATTCTGACGATCAACCTGTGAAACGGTCAGGTCTTTCTTTTCTTTCTTGCCTTTCTTGCTCATTTCATTTTCCTCACAGGCTTTTCACATCATCAATGCCGGCCTGGCGCAGAATCTGGACGGCGTTTGTCTTGACCACGTCGTCTTGGAATCCTGAATCTTTGAATACCACCCGCGTTCTAAGGGACGCTCATTAGTTTATAAGTTTATTCACAATATCTGCATGTTTAAAATAGCAGGCTTCAGGGATCGGGGACCAGAGATCGGCCGTAAAAACCCAACCCTTAATTTCTTTTGTTTGTCTTCCTCAGTCAAAAGCTGCTTTATGGTTTCCATTATGTAATGTTTTGGGTTTTAGATAGTATTAATACCAAAGTTTAGAGAGCAGAGGAATTGATCCCAAATTCAACTTTAAAATCAGTCGCCTTAACAACGGGTTTGATGGATTTGTCTTGCTTAATCAAATCAACAATCCCGTATCGTGACATCGTCTTTAGCGTTCGAGAAAGATTGCTGCTCTTTCTGCCCGTAGCATTTTCCAACTCCTTTAAAGAATTTGGATTCTTTTCGCTGATAACCTTTAACAATTTTTGATTTTCGCTACTGAGTACTTGTGCCATCGAGTTTATGGATTCAAACCAAATTTTCGGCTCATCCTTTTTAGGCTTATATTCTCCTCGTGCAATAGCTATAGTTCTTTTTTTATAGTCCTTTTGAGAAAGAATCCCGATCTTTAATACCTTTTTTCTCATAACATCACCTATGATTTTAGTATTTCCTCTGCTGCTATCCAAAAATCTTCTAAAAGATGGCTTGCGGATTCAAATTCGTATGGAGTTACTTTATTCATTTTATGCTTATGGTCCCAAGTAATCTTACGAGCGCCATATTTCTTCTTTTTTGGCTTAAATGCATGGGCATTGTCAAAGCCCAAAACACGAATATTGTTTTGGTTATGCAAAGTTAAAGAGTATTTAACACCATGTGGAGTTTGTAAGGTTGTTTCAACTTTTGTTGCTTCAAACTTTGTCCAATAACCATTTTCCATTGGAAAAACCTCACCATCCAAATTCAACAATGTTTCCAACGATGAATCTTTTTTCGAGTATTTTTCCTTAGACATCGGTAAATTTACTTATCATCTGATGATAATTATGTCAAGCTTTAATAAGGACACATTACTTTGTCCTTCGTATACTACCCCAACTTGAGGTCACAATTTGTGACCTCAAGTTGTTAAGTTCGTCAATTGTGCATTCAAACAGGAAATCGTTTTTATAGAGTATAAATGGGGTCACAGGAATCTGGGGGACGTTCTTAACATATTAAGTTTTCCCAACTAATTAAAATAAAAAATCCTGTTCAGCCCGATAGTCCATCTTGCCTCATAGCTCATTCAATGGTATCGGGGTGAAATCTTTTGTTTTTATTTTTTGGAGTCTAAAAACCAATGTGGGTATCCTTCACCTCCGATGCAAGTAATTAATTGTCCTTGCATATAAATCAAAACCGGATTATTATTCAATTAAATCATCATGTAAGCCTTAAATTTTAAGGAGGAACTATGAAATATAAAATTGTTCTAAATAAAACAGACGAAGGTTACAGTGTTTCCTGCCCAGGTCTACCAGGATGCTGGTCACAGGGTAAAACTGAAGTTGAAGCAATCGATAATATCAAGGATGCTATACAAGAGTACTTGGCTGCTGTATACGCCTCCGTTAAAGATTCCAACGTTCGAGAAGTTGAAATAGCCATTTAATCATGCCGAAAATTCCCGGAGTCAATCATCTTCGAGCCGTTAGGGCATTGGAAAAAGCAGGTTTCCGTATTCTTCGAGATGGAAAAAAGCATATTGTCATGTCTGACGGCACCAGATTCCTTACAATCCCTCGCAATAATCCCGTTAACGCCTTTACCATGGGCGGTATTGTCCGGGACGCCGGACTCACTGTCGATGAATTTAAAAAACTATTATAGAATATCCGCTTCGCTCCAACAAGCCGGGGTCAGAATGGGCAAGTTGTCATTTTGATGCTAAAAGTCTATCGACTTTGGACTTTATCTGCATCATCACGAGACTCCCCAGGCTTAATTTACCCCTTGCACGTCCCAATTCGATGCTCGCTTCAATTAAATCCTTGGGTACATCCGGCTGATCATATCCCGGTTTGCGAGCCAGTGACATTGAATCTGTGGGACAGGTGGACACACATAGTCCACAGCCAATGCATCGATCCATATCAATAGACGCTTTTTCATCCACCAGTTGAACCGCCTCCATCTGGCAACGATCCTCACAAACGCCACAGCCTTCGCAAGTTTCGATGTTGATCACAGCAAAAAACGGCGTAGATGCTAAACTCGCCGGTTTGGGATAGCTTTTTAAACTCCGAAGCACGCCGCAGCAATCTCCACAGCAGCAACAGATATTTATAATCTCCCTGGCATTGCTGGGTTGAAGTACCAAACCCGCTTCTTCTGCAATTTTAAGAATGTCTAAGGCTTCTTGTTGACCGATCTCCCGCCCAAGGCCATTGCGTTGATAATACTCTGCCCCTTTATCAAATACGAGACAGGTTTCTTCGGGCTTGCCACATCCTTTTCCTAATAAACTGAGCTCACGACGGCAGATACAAGGAGCTACCACAGATTTGCCAACATGCCTTACCATTTCCTCTGCATTTTCATAGGTCATCACCTTTAGTTCACCGGATAAGCTTTTATTAACAGGGATCGTCCGCAATTGCGGCTTTTTCCATGCTTGGTCAAAAAGAAACGGAATATATTCTCCCATATCCTTTGCAAGACCTTCATCTAAATCATTCACATGAAACTCCCAAATGCCGATGGCATATTGAGCGGCCATGTACATCGGTCGATCTGCTTGAGAGTCAATTCTGTAAATAAGCCCTTTTTGAGCCATGGTTTCCAATCGCTGAGAAGCTTCCCGGGAGGATATTTTGGCGCGCCTTGCCACAACCCTGGTTTCTTCGGGGATCAAGGTCAAATAAGGTGCAAATTCAGCCTCTTTGGGTGTAAACAGTCTCTTTAGAATACGGATTTCCACGCCGGTATCAGTCGAAGGAAATCCACCGGGCAAGTTATCCAGATGTTTTGCAAGCTTTTGATAAATTTTTTCTGTCATGAGGACCTACTCTTGTTAGTCCAGGGACCAGGGGGCAGGTGCCAGGACTAGCGGAACGCCCCTTAAATTATAAGTTTCTATTTTTCCTCGGCACTCTCCTCGGTCTTTTTGAACCGCTCCAGTTGCTGCTGCTGGGCTTTATCGATCGTTTTTTTCATCTTGTCCATTCGATCGAGGTTTTTCTTTCCGGCAAGCTCCTCAACCGTATTATCCACCTTCTCGCGGGTATCTGTCCCTTCACAGCCCGCAATGGCCAAAACGGCCAATAAAACAAGAACCGGCGTCAAATGTTTGCACGCTTTTGCTATCCAGGTCATGGCGTTCTCCTTTTTTATTCACCGCCTTGCCTGTCCCGTAAAGCGGGGCTCATAGTTCTGGGATCAGGGTTCAGGTAGCAGGATTTACCCTTTCTTATCAAGTACATAACTAAGCCAAATATCACCGCTGCCGGTTTTGGAAACAGCCGATGCAAAGTCACACACCTTAAAATCGAGGGATTTAAACATTTCCCGGGCCTTGGGGTCTTCCCACAGATAAAAAATTCTGCCATCTGCGCCTGTCATGTCTCCCCTGCCCTCTTTTAACGTGATGAGCACATTACCACGCCCTGATATCGATGCGGTTATGTTTTTAAAAACTTCTGAAAATCGTTCGTGGGGTACATGTACCAGAGCACCGACCAACATCACCCCGTCAACAAAGATCGAAGAAAAGTCGTACGTCTCGAAATCCCCTTCGATGACCTCACAATCCGCATTGTTCCTGGCAAGTTCTGCAAGACCCTCAGATCGCTCAAAACCGATGACCTCAAAGCCTCGCTTTTTCATCCATAGCAGGTCACGGCCGCTGCCGCACCCCACGTCTAGGACAAACGCCTCGGGCGGAAGCCGTTGAGCCAGAGGGGTTAAGAACGATGAGGGATCGATGGAAAATGTTTTTTCGTGGTACGCTGTGTAATTTTTTTGATAATAATCTGACATAATAACACCTTCGGTTTTAAAATACAGGGTTCAGGGCTTGCCCGCCTTTGCAGTGTGGCGGGTTCAGGGCTTGCCCGCCGATGCAGTGTGGCGGGGTCAGGTGCCAGGGACCTGGGGGCCATCCTTAAACCCTACCCTATTCTCCTCTGGCTTATATATTTAATTCACCGTCCACTCCCGGTTCGAGGTGACCCCGATAAATCGGGATCCTGTAGCTCCAGAAGATGGTACCGGGGTTAATTTTATTTCATAAGAACTGCATTTTCGACGATTACATCATACCTGTAGCCGGATCCAAAATCTTTGTCAGCGGCCAGAATTCCTTCAACGGAGATAATAGCGCCTTTTTCCGCGATATCGGCTGATGTCACCACCAGATCATGCGTGCTTTTCACAGGATCTCCGGTGCCATCCTGAATATGGATCCAGTTCCTTCCCATAATATCAGGGTTTACCTTCACAACCTGCCCCTTTACGGTTACTTTCTGTTTGTTCAGGGACGCTCCTTTCGTGAAAAGTTCTTCAACCGTGTAACCGTTCTGAGCGGTTGACTTTTCGACTTTTATATCTGTGAAAGGCACGGTCACGCGGTTGCTGCCGCTCATGGGTGGTGAGGTTAGACCGTGAGGTGGCATTCCGGACCGGTTTACATCGGAGCCGGCCATCATTGCCGCCTGCGCCTGAACGTTCTTATCTTCACCGGCTCTGATAACACCGGTCGCAAAGAGGAGGGAATCAAATGTCCGATTCAGGGTTTTACTGTTAAAATTACGCATAACAGTCCCGCCCTTCAGCGTAATTTGTTCCCCGATCTCCAGTTTAGTTTGGGGAACGGCGGCCCAGGTTTCATTGCCAGTCCCATCATCCAGGCGGATATAGGTGTACCTGCTGGCGTCCAGCGTTTGCACCACTTTCCCGCTGACCGCTGCAGGTTGCGGCGCATCAAGGACTTGGGACGGTGTCCGGGCAAGTTGATCGGTCGGGATCTTCGGTTCGGTTTCGGATGTACCATTACCGCACGCGATCAACCCTGAAATTATCGCCAGGCCGGTGAAACAAACGCATATTTTCTTTAGGTTCATTATATTGGATCTCCTGTTCTTTAAATGATTGATCTCCCTGCAACGGGAGAAATAACTACAAGCCATCTCAAAAATGCAAATCAGGTTCAAGGGATGTCCCGGAAGTACGTCTATTTACTCCTCGATAGTGAATTTTCGTATTGGAGCAGCAATGCGCATTATCTCGTTAATCGATGACCGGGCGACCTGTTTGTCCTTAACCTCGACGGTGATATCCATCCAGCCCATACCTGTTCCAACACGGATTATTTTTCCAATTTTTCTTTCTAATATAAGGCGCTCGATTTTATTTCTTGTTTCGATATCTTGTCTTGAGGCAAAATCGTCCCCAGACCAACGAATAACAATCCGAAGGGTGTTCTCATCTTGCATTGTTCCGCGTTCCGGAGTCTTAGTGGCATTACCGTGCGGGACATCATCCGAACAACCGATCAAGGTTAATAAAGCGATTAAATATAAAATTAAAGCAAGCTTTATATTCATGGCATGTATCAGGGTTTACCAGGTATCTGGGTTCCCCGATAAATCGGGATCCTCCAGAGCCGGAAAAATTTCCGCCACAAAGATCGGCGGTCAAGTCCGTTTCACGCCAACACGCGGGGTAAATATGGCCACGCTAAATCATAACATCATGTTTTCTATCGGACAGCCACCAAAACAACGCCGAGCTTTTTTTCCAGCTCACTGATTTTTGAAAGCGCTTCATCGTCGACCACTGCCGGCGCAATATCATGACATGAAAAAGACAACAGGGTCTGGCCAAGTTCTTTTTCCAAAGCCTTAATGGCTTCCAGGTTGGTATTGTCCAATGTTGACGATGTATGCTTATCCCACCCATTTGTCATGTTATTTATGCAACTATAGAGATGACTCTTTTTTCGGATCAATCCTCGTGGGCCGGCAAATGGATGATATAGCCACCGGAGCGTTCGTCCTTTTCCAGCTCCAGCAGACCACGGCACTTCCCTTCTTCCAGCAGTTGGCCGAAGGACTTAAACCCGTAATAGGATTCGTTGAAGCCGGGCTTGCGCCGCTTCAGGGCCTGCTTGACCATTGAGCCCCACATCTTGTCCGCTTCACCGCGCTCGGCGATCAGCGCCTCGACGGTTTCGATGATCAAGTCCACGGCCCTTTGCTTTTTTTCTTCTCCAGTATTATGGGTCCCATTCTTGGGCGTCAGGTCCGGACTCGGTTTACAGGATGTTTTGTTGCTCTTTTTCTTTTTGGCCTCTTCCTCCCGAACCAGGTCGTCGTAATAGATGAACTCATCGCAGTTGGCTACCAGCAGATCCGAGGAGGAATTTTTCACCCCGCAGCCGATGACCACCTTGTTATTTTCGCGCAGCTTGCTCACCAAAGGCGAAAAATCCGAGTCTCCGCTGATAATAACAAAGGTCTCCACGTGGCTCTTGGTATAACACAGGTCCAAAGCATCGACCACCATGCGGATGTCTGCCGAATTCTTTCCCGACTGACGTACATGGGGGATTTCGATGAGCTCGAAAGCGGCCTCGTGCATGACCGCCTTAAACTCCTTGAAACGCTCCCAGTCGCAGTAGGCCTTTTTCACGACGATGCTGCCCTTGAGAAGCAGGCGTTCGAGCACTTTCTGGATGTCGAATTTTGCAAGCTGGGTATCTTTTACGCCTATAGCGATATTCTCGAAATCGCAGAACAGCGCCATATTCTTGACCTCGATCTGGCTGACCATATTCCGTTCCTCCTTCAGTAGCGAAATTTCGGGGATGTTCTTAACTTATTACGTTTTCCCCAAATATTTAAAACATACCGGGGATCAGGGTTTACCAGGTATCCGGGTTCAAGGATCTGGTGTCCCCAGATAAATTCGCTCCGACAGGCAGATTCATTCTGTTAAATCTTTTTTTTATTTGGGGTCTAAAAACTAAAAAACCCCATCTCTATCCGAGAAATGGGTTCTTTGCATCCATCGCAGGTCCTTTCGCTGTTTAAGCTTCAGCTGGTCGTTTCAAATTTTAAAAGCTATGACCAATTTACACCCATGAGTTTATTTGTCAAGGATCAAGACAGAGGTCGGAGGTCGAAAAAACGGAGAATCAGAAGGTGCGAAGGTTGGAAGGTAAGAAAAAAACTAACCTTCTGATCTTCTTAATTTCTTACCTTCTTGTTAATACAATCATCAATCCAAAAAGGGTCGGGTGTTTGTACCTGCAAACAATGTTCTGACAATCTGATATACTGCTTTAAAACTCGTGGGTTATGTCTTTTGATATTTCTCGGCGTTTTCCGGATATCATGCCCAAAAAGCTGATTCTTAGTTAGTGTCCATCCACGAAGTGTAATGGACCCAATTCAGTGTCCAATTCAGAAATGAGCAATTTTTGTCCTGATCAAGGCCGCACAAGGGTTTGCGGTCCCCGCACGCGGGACAGGAAGGTGTACGTCTGTACACCGCAGCCGGAAACCCGCGGAGAACGCAGAGCAGGGCAAAAAGGACCATTTATGGATGGACTCTAGTGAAAAATTGGCATTATCTTTGACCAAATTTGACAAAAATTGTTAAACACTTTCGTCCTGTAATCCATGTCAACAACCTAACCATCTATAATTATTAATATATTTTATTTTGCAATAAAATCTAAAATTTTGCATCAATCTTGCATTAATAATTTCGCATAGATTCACCATAAATTGACTTGAACAGAAATTTTAACATGTTGTAATAATATCTTTTTTTGAAAATGACACGAACATCGACCATAAAAAACCTTATAAAGGTTATCACATTTGTTATTCTTCCGCTGTTATCGTGTGGATGCAGTTCGGTTCTCACCACAGTGGCCGAGCAGATTTATCTTACAGTGACTGACTGCCGTAATGTGAAAACCATTCTCGATGATACGACCATCAAGCTGACCATCATAAATAAATATCATGATGATGAATATATCAGCGCTCTCAACTCGTTGGATCTTTCCGTCGAATGTTATAAAGGCCATGTGTACCTGGTTGGAGAGTATGATAAACCCGTTCAAAAAGAGCGTGCAGTAAAAATTGCAAAAAACGTCAAAGGCGTGGATAAAGTAACGTCGTATTTACTGCAAAAGAATAGAAATGATATTTGTGGAATCGACGAAAATCTGAAAATAATGCTGAGTGTAAAAACCCATCTCATTGGAGACAAAGACCTGTGGGCAAGGAACATCGATGTCAAATCGGTTCAATGCCATGTGGTTCTGTATGGTATTGTCGCTTCGGATACTAAAATAACGAAAGCCATCGAGCACGCGAAAAGTGTTAAAGGGGTTCGCTCTGTAAAGTCCTTTTTATCCTCAGCAGAAAAGACGGACTCAAATTTCTTGGTACATAAGTAAATCAAGAGGTCGGGGAGTTTTTCTAAACACCCGCTCCATGGATAATCTTTTTTTAAACCGCATGAACTCGCGGCAAGGGATCTAATCCAAAAACAAGCCCATCCAAACATCACCACTGCCAAAAGAGGTTGCGGGCAGATCAATCAACAATCAACAATCCAAAATTGGTCGGGGATCAATATAGTATTTACTTGACCTGACACCTGAAAAGTATGATACCTGTACATGGGATGATTGAAGTGAGCGTCGAACCACAATAGTTTGTGTCCACCTTATTTATTTCGACCGGGGAACATGGGTCGAATTCCACGTTGATTTTTGATGTGAACCACCGAGCACCATTAAGGAGTGTTATGAATAAAAAATTGTTGTTTATCGGTATCGGATTTGTTGCCGTATTATTGCTGTGGATAGGGGTTTCATTTTATCCGGACTGGTTGTGGTTTGAAAATCTGGGCTTTTCACCTGTTTTCTGGACCATGCTGTTGAGCAAATTCGGATTTGGATTTATGGTCTGGCTGCTGTTGGCGTTGATCATCGGTATAAACATTTATGCCGCCAATCGTTTAAACCCGCCCGTCGGAACACGGGGAGGTTTAAAAGTTGCCGACGATGTTGCGGCTCAATTTGGCCTTTCCACGGCAACACTAAAAACCCTGGTGATCGCTTTTATTCTGTTTGCCACCTTTTATATTGCGTCAAAAAGCGCCGCTCAATGGGATTTGCTCCTGCGCTATCTGTATCAACAGCCTTTTGGCAGCATTGACCCTGTTTTTAACCGGGACATCGGCTTTTACTTGTTCTCGCTGCCTTTTTACCTTTTCATCCAAAACTTGTTGATGGTTCTTTTTGTCGTGGCGGCTCTGGCCACCATGGCCTGGTACCTGAAAAACGGTGCCCTGAAAATAGAGGGTGACTTCCGTCAGGTTCGGGGCACCGTGCCCACGATGCCAAAAATCAGCCTTGTGGAAAACGTCAAAAAGCATCTTATTTTTTTAGGTGGCATCGTTGTGCTGCTAATGGCCTGGTCCTATCGTCTGAAAATGTTCGGTCTGTTATATTCCACCCAGGGACCGGCTTTCGGCGCCAGCTATACCGATGTTCACATCAAGGTTCTGGCCTATAAGATCATCATTTTGATCTCCATAGGATTTGCCGTCCTCCTTTTTATCAACGCCTTTAAACTTAGAATAAAATTGATCTGGATGAGTGCGATAATCTGGGTCGGCGTCGTGCTGGTGCTGGGAACCGGGCTTCCTATCCTGGTTCAAAAGGTGATCGTCAAACCTAATGAACTGGCCAAAGAGACCCCTTACATCGCCTACAATATCGATTTTACCCGCAAGGCCTACAATCTGAATAAAATCAAAGTGGTCAATTTTGAAGTGAACGACCAGCTCAGTGCCCAGGATCTCAAGCAGCATGACGTAACGATCCAAAATATCCGGATCTGGGACGAGCGCCCGCTGCTTCAAACCTACCGGCAGATTCAATCCATACGGCTGTATTACGATTTTAACAATGTCGACGTCGATCGGTATACGCTCAACAACCAGTATCGCCAGCTCATGCTGGCCGGCCGGGAGCTGCTGGTCAACAAGCTGCCGCCCCAGGCCAATACCTGGGTCAACAGACACCTCACCTATACCCATGGCTACGGACTGGCCGCAAGCCCGGTCAATGAAGTGACCAGCGAGGGATTGCCCCGCCTTGTTATCAAAGACCTGCCCCCTTCCTTCGAACCGGACTTAAAGGTCGTGCGCCCCGAAATCTATTATGGCGAAAAAACGGATGAGTATGTGCTGGTAAAGACCAAAGCCCGGGAATTTGATTATCCCAAGGGGGACAAAAATGTGTATACCACTTACCAGGGTAAGGGCGGCATCCATATCAAATCTTTTTTCAGAAGGCTGTTGTTTGCCGTTGAGTTTATGGATCCCCAGATACTGTTTACCACGTATTTCGGTCCCGATACCCGCATCATGTTTAACCGGCGGATTCACCGCCGGACGAATGCCATTGCCCCCTTTCTCGATTATGACAAGGATCCCTATCTGGTTCTTTCCAAAGGCAAGCTGTACTGGATTCAAGACGCCTACACGACCTCTGCGATGTATCCTTATTCGCGCCGGTCTCGCGGCACGTTTAACAACAGACAGCTTAACTACATCCGCAATTCCGTCAAAATCACCATCGATGCCTATAACGGGGATGTGGTTTTCTATATGATCGATGAAAAAGACCCCATCGTCAAAACCTATGCACAGATCTTCCCGGACCTGTTCAGGCCTTTCAAAGAAATGCCCGCCGATCTGAAAAAGCATATCCGCTACCCCAGGGATCTCTATAAAATCCAAATGGAAACGTACACGAAATATCACATGGAAGATGTCCAGGTTTTTTACAACCAGGAAGACCTCTGGCAAATTCCGGATGAGATCTATGGGGAGAACCGTCAGAAAATGGAACCCTACTACATCATCCTCAAGCTGCCCAAAGAGCAAAAGGAAGAATTTTTCCTGATGACCCCTTTCACCCCTTCCAAAAAAGACAATATGATCGGCTGGCTGGCGGCCCGATGTGACCTGCCCGAGTACGGCAACCTTTTGGTCTACAAGCTGCCCAAGGAAAAACTGGTCTATGGACCCATGCAAATTGAAGCCAGGGTGGATCAGCAAACGGAAATTTCCCGGGAATTGAGCCTTTGGGGACAGAGAGGGTCCCGGGTCATCCGGGGCAATCTATTGGCGATTCCCATCAGTGATACCTTTATCTATGTGGAGCCGGTATATCTGGAAGCCATCCAGGAAGAAAGCCAAATGGCCCCAACCGTCACCTCTCAGTCCGGCGGTGGCGCCAAGCCCCAGAAAGCAAACATGCGCGCGCGTCCCCGGATGGAAGAGTCAAAGGCCGCTTCTCTTCCGGAACTCAAAAGAGTCATTGTCGCGTTTAGCAATCGCTTGATTATGGAGGAAAACCTGGACAAGGCCTTGAACGCTATCCTGGACATTGACATCGCCCCGAAACATCCGGCTTCCCTGGTGACGCCTCGAATAAAGGGGCAAGGGGTATCCGGACTCGGCGAGACGGCGCTGGATCACTATAACAAAGCCAAAGAATATCTGCGTCATGGCGATTGGGCCGGCTACGGGAGAGAACTGGACCAACTGGAAAACATCCTCAAAGAAATATCCGGAAGGACGACGGAAAACAAATAAGGCCGGAAGTCGAAAAGACGGAGAATCAGAAGGTGAGAAGGTTGGAAGGTAATACAATTATCAATCCAAAAACGGTCAGGGCTTTATCGCCTCCGGCAGAATATCATCCGTGTAAAATGGAAAGACCCCTTTTAAAGAATCCTTGTAATATCGACGAAGGACTTTTCTTACCACGGTAAACGCCAGACCATCCCAGGGAACTTCATGCTCCTTAAACAGCCTGACTTCAAGACTCTCTTGCCCTGCCCGAACATTGTTATCCTTCAACGGACCCCGAAATATCAGATAAACCTGGCTAATAAAGGGTATATTGTAGAGGGCATAGGGTTCGAGAAACTCGACGGTCGCTCCGGCTTCCTCATAGAGTTCCCGTTTTGCCCCGGCTTCAACCGTCTCGCCCTGTTCAAAAAACCCAGCGGGAATCGTCCATTTATCGTAACGCGGTTCGATGGAACGCCGGCATAATAAAATTCGGTCCTCCCATACCGGGATACAACCCACCACCAGCTTGGGGTTTTCATAATGGATGGTATGACAGGCATCGCATATAAAACGCTCCCGATTGTCGTCTTCGGGGATGCGGTGGGCCAGTTTTGAACCGCATTGATTGCAATATTTCATCATTTTAAACGTCCTTAATTCAGGGGCCTGGGATCAGGGTTCAGAGGCCAGGTACCAGGTGCCATATTTTTCACGATGTCTGCCTTATGTGTTGTTGCGATTTCATTTACTCTGCTCTCAATGCCTCGATGGGATTCAGGTTTGCAGCTCTGAGAGCAGGCAGAACCCCGGCCAGAAGACCGATAACCACCGCCAGGATTTCAGCCAGGAATACATACAGCCACGGGGTGTGAGTGGGGAGCGCAGGAACCGTGGCCCCCAGGAGCCACGCGCCCCCGGCACCGATCATGAGGCCGGCGAAACCGCCGATGCCTGCCAGCACAACAGCTTCTCCCATGAAAAGCATCAGTATCTGTCCCCGGTTCGCACCGATGGCCCGAAACAGCCCGATCTCAGCCCGTCTTTCATTCACGCTGATGGTCATGATCGTGAGGATACCGACGCCTCCCACCAGAAGCGATATCCCTCCCAAAGCGCCCACTGCAAGCGTGAGGATGTCCAGCACGGATCCCAGCACATCCAGCATCTGCTCCTGGGTGGTAATGGTGAAATCTTCCAAGCCGTGCCGGTCTATAAGCAGCGTTTTGACGCTTTTGACAATATCATCCAAATTGCTGCCGGCACCATAAATCAGATCGATTTCCATGAGACTTTCCCGGTCGAACATCGCCAGGGCCTTGGCGGTCGGAATGTAGACGGCGTCATCCAAGTCGAATCCAAGCATCTGCCCCTTGGATTCCATAACACCGATGACCCGGAATCGCTCTCCGCCGATCCGGATGCGACTCCCGAGAGGACTTTGTGTGCCGAAAAGCTCATCTTTTACCTTTTTGCCCAGAACGACAAAGGCGCGGGCGGTTCTCGGATCGTCGTGCGGAAGGAATCGACCCACAGCGACATTCATTTGCCACACAGCCGGCACTTGAGAATTGACGCCAAAGACGTACGACCGCCTGTTGCGTTTTCCGAATTCCACGGGTGCGTTTCCCTGGACAAAGGGAACCATTCCAAGAA
Source organism: uncultured delta proteobacterium (assembly GCA_963731025.1). GTDB lineage: Bacteria > Desulfobacterota > Desulfobacteria > Desulfobacterales > UBA11574 > UBA11574. The sequence goes on from CAVSVL010000016.1 coordinate 134,514, forward strand.
TCCGGGGCTTTCGCTCAAGGGCCAGCGCGTCATCGATGCTCAAAGGGCGTACATTGCTGATGACGGCGCCTGACATTCCGGCGGTGGTGGTCTTTCCCGGTGAAACAGCGATAAGATTGGTGCCGAACTGTGTGAACTCCGAAAGAACGAATTTATGAATGCCTTCACCGATGGAGGTGAGCAGCACCACCGATGCAATGCCAACGGCAATGCCCAGGGCGGTGAGAAAACTGCGCATCCTCTGGCCCGATATGGCACCCATGGCCAGTTTTATGGAATCATTGAGCAGCATGATGAAACGATTATATTTATCCTGAAAACCTGGTCTTCAGGGTCAGAAAGTTATGGCTCTGCCTTTGAGTTTTGTGTCTAAAATCACAAATCACAAGCACCAAATAATAAATAAATTCCAAATCTCAAGCATCAAATAACAATTAAATCACAAACGGTTAGCACCAAATTCCAATAAAAAATTGAATTGTAATATAAAATTACCAAAACCTTCCAGGGCGAGACTTTGTTTGGCTTTTCGAATTTCGGTCATTGGAAATTATTTGATATTTGTGATTTGATATTTGTAATTTCAATAATTCAATGAACTTCCAACCAAGTAAATCACATCTGGGGATACCCAACGCCGATTCATCTGAACCCGGATGCTTCACTTTATCTTCGTGACAGCGCCTCTACCGGATTCAGTTTTGCCGCCCGTCTTGCGGGCAGCACCCCGAATACCAGGCCTGTCACAAGCGCAACAAAGACTGCTGCGCCCAAGGCCCAGATTGGGATCATAAACGGAAATCTGGGAAATACCCGCCCAAGCCCCCAGGTCCCCAAAAATGCCAGGATGACCCCGAAACCCGCGCCCACGAGTGAGAGAATGGCGGATTCGGCCAAAAAAAGTCGAAGGATTTGGTTGCCCGGGGTGCCGATGGCCTTGAGAAGTCCGACTTCCGAGGTGCGCTGTGAAACAGCGATCAGCATAACATTCATGATCAGAATACCGGCGACCGACAGGCTGATGGCGGCAATGCCGGCAACACTTAGGGTCATGGTCACGAGAATCCTATCAAACGTGGAAAGCAGGGCATCCTGGGTGATGACGGTGACATCGTCTTCGCCCTCGTGCCGTTCCCGGATGAAGGTCAATATGGTTTTTTTGGCTTTTGGAATCGCATCGCGGCCGTTGGCCTGTACCAGGATTCTGAAAAGCGACGACGTATTGAACAGGGTTTGTGCAGAGGCGACGGGTACAATCACCACGTCCCCCATGTCCAGTCCCAGAGACTGCCCCTTTTTGGCCAACTCCCCGATGACCCGAAAACGGCGTTCACCGATGCGAATCCATTGCCCCAGGGGGGATTGATTCCCGAAGAGTTCTTTTTTGAGCTTATACCCGATCACGCAGACCGCCAGTCCCCTGGTGGCATCACCGGCAGGGATGAACTTGCCCTGGGCCATTGAAAGATGGCGGATGTGGTAAAGCGCTTCAGTGGAACCGAGAACACTCACTTCCCGGTCCCGATGCTTCCAGGAAACCGGGGCGGAACCCACCGTGATCGGTGCCACGCGGCGTATGGAAGAGTGCCGGGTAAGGGACAAAGCGTCATCCAGTGTAAGATCTCTGGGGGTTTCCCCCAGCAGCGGAGGCGGGCCGCCGGTGGTTTCAGACCGGCCCGGCAACACGATCAAAAGGTAGGTGCCCAGAGAGGTAAACTCGTTGGTGACATACCGGCGGGCGCCTTCTCCCAAAGCCGTGAGCATAATGACCGAGGCCACACCGATGGCCATGGCGAAAATCATCAAAAACGTTCGGGTCGGGTACCCTGACAGGGCCCGGGTGCTGAATTGAATGACATCTTTGGTTTTCATTTTTTTCAAAAGCCCCCGGTATCTTTCGAGATATTTCCGTCTGCCAGCTGTACTTTCCGGGCCGCCCGCTCGCTCAGATCAGGATCATGTGTCACCATAATCAGGGTCATGCCCTTATTATGGAGGTCTTCGAGTATCCGGATGACATCAAACCCGGACGTCCGGTCCAGGTTGCCGGTGGGCTCGTCCGCCAGGATAACATCCGGCTGCATAATGGTGGCCCTGGCAATGGCCACGCGTTGGCGCTGTCCCCCGGACAATTGGTCCGGCCGGTGTCTGGCGCGATCGCTGAGGCCGAGGGAAGAAAGGGCCTCCTGAACACGGGATTTTCTGGAAGCAGGATCTACGTCAGCAAGGATCATCGGCAATTCCACATTTTCAGCGGCGGTAAGCCGGGGAACCAGATGGAAAAACTGAAAGACAAAACCGATCTTGTTGCGGCGCACCGCTGCCTGCTGGTCATCGGTCAACTCGGTGGTGTTCAGGTTTTCCAGGGTATAGACCCCTTTGTCCGGTCGATCCAACAGCCCGATAATATTGAGCAGGGTCGATTTGCCTGATCCCGAAGGGCCCATGATGGCAACATATTCCCCTTGGCGAACCATGAAATTTATGCTGCTGAGTGCGTGAACCGCCTCGTCACCCACCATGAATGTTCTCTCGATACCGGCTAAATGAATCATGGCTCCTCTTTGGATATGACGGCGGCGGCATTGTCTTTCATTCCTGCGGCATCCACGTTGACCACCACCATCTCATCCGGCTTCAAACCGGAAATGACCTCGGTATAGTACCAGTTTGAAATCCCGCTTTTGAAATCGCGTGCTTTAATCTTCTTATCGCCGGGAAGATAAACGAATACCCGGTCCCCATCCATAACGGCTGAGGTGGGAATGCGCAGCGTGTTTTTCCGAACATCCAATATGATTTCGACATCTGCACTGTAGCCTGCCAGCATTTTCCGGATGTCTTCTTCCATGGTGAATTGTACCTCCACATCCACGGTGCGGGCCTGCTTTTCCCGATCGAGCACATAAGGGGCAACTCGACGGACCTTGCCGGGAAAGCGGCGATCACCGAAAGCGTCCAGGCTCACCCGGGCCGTCATGCCGGGTGCAATTTTAGGAACATCGACCTCATCGATGGGTGCGGTGATATAAAAGCAGGTGTTGTCGATCAGGTCCACCACCGGCGGCGTGGCAATGCCGATGGGCGATGGGGTGACGAATTCACTCAGTTCTCCGTTGATTTCCGCGACAATCCCGTCAAAAGGGGCGATAAGACGGGTACGGGCCAGATTGGCTTTGACAACGCCAATACGGGCCTCGCTCATCAGCACGGATGCCTTTGCTGCGTTGCAATCTGCTTTGAGGGCCTTGGCAACGGTCACGGCTTTGTCCGTCTGTTCTTCCGAAGCGACTTTCTTATCGTAAAGCGTTACCAGACGGTCGGCTTCCCGCTGGGAGACTTCGGCCTTCAAACATGCCGCCTTTGCACGAGCCCTCGCAGCCACCGCTTCGCTCTGGGCCAGTTGAACTTCCGCAACCAGATCCTTGTTCCAGATCTCGAGAAGAAGGTCTCCTTTTTTCACCGTGTCTCCTTCGTGGATATTCAGTGCTGCAATTTGACCGCCGACACTTGGAGAGAGCTTGGCCCTCCGGCAGGCCTTCACGGTTCCCGCACGGGTATTGGCGACGGTCCGCTCCACAATGCCGCGGTCTACGGGCTTGACCACAACGTCGACCGGCTTGGGTCGGGTGAAAAACCATATGGTAACGGCTATAACGGCAATGACCAGGACTAGAATAATCCAGCGGATATATCGGCGATTCATCGAATTACCCCTTTCGGCGTTGCAAAAGACTCACCAGGTGGATGATCCCAAAATACCATCTTTCGCCGGTAAGCTGACCGAATATCGCAAATTTCAGTCAGTTTATCAAGCTCGATTCATTGATTTTATAGGTTTTGGGGAAGGATCGACTCAATCCCCTTGGGATTGTTTGGAATGCAGGGTGGCCAATTCACCGGCCCAGTCGATGGATGTTTGAAAGGCCGATTTAATCTTTTTAGGGTCGAGGTTTAACTGATAAATCGACTTTTCGGCATCTTCCCATTTGGCTTCTTCAAAATATTGTGCCAGATGAAGCAGGGGCAAATACTCATTGTTCGGCTCCCGGGAGTTGCTGGTTTTATCCATAAAGGACTCCTCCATGGTATTATTCGACGAAGATTTTTGAATGACATCTTAATCGATCAAAAGACACTTCCCGATTTTGAAGGAATTTACCATTCCCACATCACCGGATCATCGTCCAATGGGTCGGTGACCATTTTGCCGATGTCATCGATGGCCGCCAGATGTTCTTCAGATAAGCGTACATTGCCGGCCGCGGCATTTTGAACGGCCTGTTCGGGATTACGGGCGCCCGCGATGGCACATGTCCCGGGCTGAGAAATGACCCAGGCCAACGCCAGTTGCCCCAAGGTGATATGATTTGCTGCTGCGATAGGACGGAGTTTTTCCAATGCCTTCTGGACCCGCGCATAATTTTCCGGTTGAAACAGTTTATTCTTGAAACGGTGGTCACCTTTGGCAAATCTATGGTCCGGACCGAATTTTCCGGTCAACAGCCCCTGGGCCATGGAAGAATACGCAAGCAACGTGATATTGTTCTGACGGCAATAGGGCATGGCATCGGCCTCGACCTTGCGCCAGAACAATGAATAGGGCGGCTGAAGGCTGTCGATCCTTCCGTATGTTGCAGCGTCTTCTATCTGCGTTCGGGAGAAATTGGAAACACCGATGGCGCGTATTTTACCCTGTGCTTTCAAGTCGGCCATGGCACGCATGGTTTCTTCCAGGGAAACGTTTTTACTGCCAAAGGAACCCGGCGGCCAATGGATCTGATACAGATCTATATAATCGGTGTTAAGATTTTTTAAAGATCCATGGCAGGCATCCATGACCTGTTTGTATTGAAGGTGATTCGAAAATACCTTGGTGGCAATCACGACCTTGTCACGCACATCATAAAGGGCTTTTCCGACGATTCTTTCCGAATGTCCGTTGCCATAGGCCTCCGCCGTATCGAATGTGGTGATACCCGCATCATATGCCGCTTTGATCGCCTGTGTCGATTCAGTGTCATCGATGCCCACCCACATGTCCTTGCCGGTCTGCCATGTTCCCATAATAACTGGGGATATGTTGATATCAGAAGTACCGAGAGTGCGAAGTTCCATAATGACCTCCATGAAAGGGTCTGTTTATAAATTTAAACCATTTATATTTATTTGAGAGTTCGGGGAGTTTTTCTAAATTTTCGCTCCACGGATAATCTTTTTTTATAGCCTTATCACTAATTTAAACGCTCAGTTTAGTCAATACCCACTTTAAGCCAATAAATATATTTGTCAAGGATGATAAAAGGGATCGAGGGGATAGAGTCAGGGATCTGGGGTCTGGGGCCAAGGCTTGCCCGCCGATGCAGTGTGGCGTGATCAGGGATCCAGGGAGCCTTTGCTTTATATTTTAACAAACGAATGTTGCAATTATAACGAAGTAGACATATCTTATATTCAATTATCTAACGCATTTCCTATTTTTTGCAATTGATTTTTAAGCCATCGAATACTGAACAGGGGGTGGTTTCGGTAAAAAAGACCCAACTATACAACCGGACAATGACCCGAATTGTTTTTGCATTGTCATTTCTTTTGCTGTCAAGCCTCGGGGGTGCCGCTCAAAAATCACTGCCGTCCATAACATCCGAACAGACCATACTCAATCGTATCAATAAGCCGTTTAAAGGAGACCTCGACAAGATCCGCGCAAGAAGAATTATCCGGGTCCTGGTCAGCTACTGCAAAACCAATTATTTCTTTGATCAGGGACAGCCCCGGGGATTTGAATATGAGTTGATGAAGGCCTATGAAAAATTTTTAAATAACAAAGAAAAAAGCGCGTACGCCAAAACCAAAATGATCTTCGTTCCAGTGCCGTTCAATCAACTCTTTAAGGCCCTGAACCATGGGCGTGGCGACATTGCCGCGGCAAGCCTTACCATTACGCCTGAAAGGCAGAAAATCGTAAATTTTACCAAGCCGTATATCCCCAGAATCCATGAAATTGTGGTTTTGAACAAGAAGGTCAAAGATGTGCAGTCTGTCGAGGATTTATCCAATAAAATGGTTTATGTACGTAAAGGAAGCTCTTATTTGACGCACCTTAGGGCGTTAAACAAAACATTGAAAAAGATGAATCGTCCGCCAATCGTCATCAAGGAATCACAGGAGTACCTTGTAACCGAAGACATTCTGGAACTGGTCAATGCAGGGGTAATCGCTATCACGGTGGCCGATCATCATGAAGCCGAAGCATGGTCTCAAGTGTTGCCGGATATCGTGATTCGTAAAGATCTCAAGATAAATTCCGAAGGTAATATTGCGTGGGCGGTACGCAAAGAAAATAAAGCGCTCCTGTCGAACCTGAATGACTTTATCCAAAAGCATAAAAAAGGGACTCTGCTGGGCAACATTCTTTTTAAACGGTATTATCAAAATTCAAAGTGGATTAAAAATCCGGTGACCGAAACAGAACGTAAAAAATTAAATCATTTGATCGGCCTTTTTAAAAAATACGGCGACCAATATGATTTCAATTTTCTGAAGCTTTCCGCCCAGGCCTATCAAGAATCCGGCCTCGACAATTCAAAACGAAGCCCCACAGGCGCCATCGGCATCATGCAGGTCCTCCCCCGGACAGCTTCGGACAAACACATCAACATAAAGAATATTCATCTTCTCGACAACAACATTCATGCTGGGACAAAGTATTTGAATTTTTTGCGCACAAGGTATTTCAGCAGTCCTGAAATCGAAGCGGCGGATCGTGTATATTTCTCCTGGGCGGCGTACAATGCCGGTCCTGCCAGAATTTATAGGATACGCCAGGAGACGGTTAAGCGCGGTTTCGATCCGAACAAATGGTTTTTTAATGTAGAAAAAATTGCAAGTGAGATCATCGGCAGGGAAACCGTGGATTATGTGGCCAACATTAATAAATACTTCGTTGCATATCAACTCTATTTTGATGTGGTTCAGCAAAGAACCAAGACGAAAAAATCACTTCAAAATAATTAGTGTGTAGAAAGGGTTCAAGGATTCAAGGGGTCAAGTGTTTGTTTTCTGATGATTTTATCAAGGTCTTCAGCATTCTCTCTACCTCTCTTATCCCTTTATTAACCATCTCAAATTCTTTAGCATTTCACTTGAACCCTTGACCCCTTGAATCCTCGAATCCTTTTTGTTCGATTTTTGCGGCATTCGGTCGGTTCACCAGGTAAATACCCGCACCCACGAAAGCCAGGGCCAGCAACAATCCACCTGTAACAGGCTCGTTGAGCAGCAGCCCCCCTGCAAGAACGCCGAAAAGCGGTGTGAGAAAGGTAAAGGATGCCAGACGCGAAGGCGGATAGTGGCGGATGAGCCAGAACCAGGCCAGATAGGTGACAAACGCCACCCAGATCGTCTGATAGACGATGCACCCGGCAATCAGGGGGGTCATGAAAACAATACCTGATTCACCTTTTACAAGTGACGCCATGGGCAGGACCACCGCAGAAGCGGCAAGCTGGTATAGCAAAGTTTTGCCGGGCTTGATCCTTGAGAGTGGGCTGGCCTTGATGAGAACCGTGGTTGCCCCCCACAATACCGCCGCTCCTGCAAGCATGCTGTCCCCGATGAGCATCCGGCGGGTGGGCAAACTCAGGGACTCTTCAAACGCAACCACGATACCCAAAAAAGCACAGCACAAACCAAGGACTTGTATCGCCCGAAGGTGTTCGCCGGGGATAAAGAGCTGGGCCCCCAGCGCCACGACAAACGGTGACATGTAGAGGAAGATAACCGCACGAGACGCATTGGTATATTCCAAACCCCAGTAGATCAGAATAAACTCTGCGGCAAAGAGAAGACCTGCCGCGATTCCCCACCACAGGGTGCCGTCCCTCTTCAGCAAGGGTTCCCGGCGGACTGTCATCCAGATCCAGATGAAGATCGTGGCGCCCACCGACCGGATACCCGATTGCAGCAGCGGCGGGACACCCCTGATGGCCACCTTTATGGCCACCTGTTGCAGCCCCCAGCTCGCGCACAGAACCACCAGCATCGCCATCGCCGTATAATCTAACATCTGATTTTCTTTTGTCATGTCATTTATCATATGGGTTCAGGGCTTGTCCGCCGTTACAGTGTGGCGAACTCACCTTCATATTTTCTCATCCTCTCACCTTCTTACCTTCTGACCTTCTCACCATCTTATCTTCTCATCCTCTCACCTTCTATTCTCCTGACTCAGGGGATCAGGTATTTTTCCGACGGCTGCATCCACAAGCACATGTGCTTCGGTTCGCCGGGTGGTAATAATTCCGGCCATGCAGACCAAAAAAGCCCCGGCCCATGTCAACAGATCCATGGTTTCCCCCCAGAATATCCAACCATTGAGGGTTGCGAATACAACATTTCCATAGGTCAACGGGCCCACCTGGGCTGCCGGTGCCAGGCTGTATCCTTTGGTCAGGAAAAATTGTCCCACAGCGGCCAGCAATCCAATGAGGATGAGCAACCACCATATCTTTGGCAACGGCGACTGCCACGACCAGGACAAAGGACCTGCCGAAATCGCTGTTGAAAAAATCGTAAAATAAAACACGATTCGGATCGCCGGCTCTGAAAAAGACATACGGCGAATGGTTACCATTGCAATTGCGGCCAGAAAACCCCCTGCCAATGCCACGAGCATCGCGGGTTGAAATATTCCAAATCCGGGCCTTAGAATCAGAACAATACCGATAAATCCGGCAATGACAGCCCATCTGGAACTGGTTGTTACCCGCTCGCGCAGCCACATATATGCAATCAATGGAATAAAAAGCGGAGACGTGGAAAAAAGTAAGAAGGCTTCGGAGAGTCGAAGTTGTGCGATGGCATAGAAAAAACAATACATCGCCCCCAAACCTGCCGCGCTGCGAAGCAAATGAAGTTGCAGGCAGCTTGTCTTAATGCCTCCGGATGGACGGCTGTATACAAGCCATGGCAAGATAAATATGAGGGAGCAGGCGTTTCGAAAGAAAACGACCATCTCGTTATTCAGCGATACTGAAACCACTTTAACCAGTGTCCCCAACATGGCGAACATAAAAGAAGCGCCCAGCACGAATAGCCCACCGACGATGGGTTGATTGCGATAGGTTGTATCTGGAATTACGGAATTGGTTTGATTATTGTACAAGGTTTCATGCCTGATCTGTCTTTTTTATTAAAAAATCCACAAGACCCGAAACAGCATCTTTGATATCAAGATAACAAAAGCGGTATGCATCGTATTGAAGCCCGTATGGATCGGCAATACCCCTTTTTTGTGAACCAAAGCGGGCAAATCGACGGATTAAAAACGTCTTGTCTGCGGCTTCGGGAAAATCAGCGAGAAGTTCATCCTTGTGGGATTTTTCCATTACCAATATCAGCCCGGACCAGTCCACCAGTTCTTGAGATAAAGGTTTTGCCTGATGTCCGGCCAAATCTACCCCGGATTCGGCGGCAACCTTTTGTGCAAGGAAAGTAACTGAATTTCCCGGAAGAGCGATCAGCCCCGCAGATTTTGCATGAAAGCCTTTATGCCCTTCTTGACGCATCAGCTTTGTAAAAAGTCCCTGGGCAAAAGGACTGCGGCAAATGTTACCAACGCACACAAATAAGATGTTGGATATCGGTTTATTCATATTCATAACCGGAGAGCGTTTTGATTGGACAACAGCCCGTTAAATGGCACATGGGTTGTTCGGGGTTTGTCCGCCTCGGGCGGGTTCAGGGGCTTGGGCTAAATCTTTTGTTCTTTATTTAACAAGGGTCGGAAATCTCCTTAAAGAACGCCGAAAAAACGCTAAAAGCGCAGCAAAGAGAAAAATATAAAAGGTATTTTAACTGTTTTAAATACCCATAGATTTGAGCACTTCATTAATCTGTTCGGTTTTTATATAACCCTCTTCCCATAAAATTTGGCCGATGAGACGGTGATCGAGACCTTGTATATTTTCGAGGATTTGAATCTTCATTGCCTCAATAAGATTTTCAAGAGTAATGAATCCTTTGTCTATGGCCACGGCGCCAAATCGTTTGTCAAGCTTACCTTCAGACATTTCCTGCCTCCTTTGTTCAGGGCAGCTTGAGCAGCAAGTGCAGAAAAGTAATATCAGCGGAATTGAAGATTCTGCCCTTTTGAAAATGATAATCCATAGCGATCTGAAATATCCGGTTTAATTAAATAAAATTAATACACAATTGACCCCGGACGGTCAACCCTATAATGGATCTTTGCCGCTTTCCTGGTCCATTTCCATGGCGATTTTGATTTTCTCGGCGGCTGCCGTCTCTTGTCCCAAGGCCTTTAGTGCAATGCCCCAGCCATACCAGGCTGATGGAAGTTGCGGACTGAGTTCCGTGGCTTTTTCAAATTTTTCTGCAGCGTCATCGTACTTTTTCAACTCGATCAGGGCCACCCCCAGGCTGCACCACATGTCGGCGTTTTCAGGGTTCTGTTTTAGCACTTCTTTTATTTTCTCGACGGCGTCTTCGAATGGCAGCATACACATATCTCCATGAATCGTTCAAGGTTTCCTTTGTTCCAGTCGTCCTCAAGTATTTTATTTTGTCCGTAAAATCAACATAAAGTTAATATCTCAAGTTTTACACCCTTTATTTTTAGCAACACCCAAAAATACCACCCTCTATGCCATATCAAGTATTGACAAAAGCATTGAGCTTGTGAATATTTAATACCCTAAAATTGTGCAAAAAAAGGAAGGAACGTTATGGCAAAAAAGACGATCGGCTTTGTGGGTCCGGATGGTAGAACCTGTATGTGTGCATATACGGTATCGACAGTCGAACAAAACCAGTTCATTGGTGCCATTGTCAAAGGCATGACGGGTATGGGTCCGGTAATGGATGCCGTGAGGGGAAAGAAAAAGTGGCGCATGAAAATATTCCCTGTTCCGGGAAAGTCACTCGAAGATTACAAGTCTGCCATTATTACGGCGTTTGAGAAAAAGGAAATTGACTGTGTTGTCATTATGCCGGAAGATCTCATCTATGACGGCATCGTCAATGAACTCATCGATGCCGGGTATGGTGACCAAGTCATTGGCCTGACCAGGGAAGCGGCGTTTATTGAAGGGGATAAAATCAAAGCAAAAACCTGGATGAAAAGAGCCGGGGTACCTGTTGCGCCGTTCGAGGTAACGGATGCCAAAGACCTTCAGCATATCAAGGGCATTGTTACGAACTTTATACGCAACCACGGAGGGGCGGTTTTCAAATATCCTTACAGCGCCGGCGGCAAAGGTTCCCGACCTGTTTTCCGGGTTGAAGACATCCTCGATGTGCGGAATATTCTGTTGAAGGATTACAGCGAAAACTACAAAACACGACACGGAAACAATAAGTGGCCGCTGTTGATTGAGGCCTGGAAATCCGAAATCGAGATCAGCTTTACCGCCTTGATCGATAAAAAAGGTAACTTTTGCATTCTTCCCACGGCCATGGATTATCCCCTTCGCTTTGAAGGACCCCCGAGCCAGACCAACCCGGTGACAGGGGGTATGGGCGCCATCGGCATGCATCCCGCCGAAACACCCGAACTCATAGAATTGGTCGGGGACAGCGTCATCCGGCCTTTTGTGGAGGAAATGAAGAAAGGCGGTATTCTCCGGCCATGCATTCTCTATCCTGGCTGCCGCGTATCCATCGATCCTGAAACAGGAAAACCGGTGGATATACTGGTCTATGAAATGAATATCCGGGCAGGTGAACCCGAGATGCAGGTTGTGGCACGACGGCTTAAAAATCTGGGCCAACTGATCGTTGCCGCCATCGATGGCAAGCTCGATTCCATTGAACCGGATGTGCGCAAGGATCAGATCTCTATCTGCCTCGCACTGGTGACCGGACCCGGCGGGCCGCACGGACAGAAAGGATACCCTGATTCGTACACAAAATATGAACCCGTGCTCATCAATTTCAAGAGCCTTGGGAAACGGGGTATTCTCATTGTCCCATCCAACATAAGCTGGGATGAAAAAAATCAGCGGCTGGTATCTGACGGCTCCCGGGTGTGCTACCTCAGTAAAAATGCCACCATCAAACCCGGTCAGAAAAGAGGAGAAGTCGCCAAAGCACTCAGGGCCTCACTCTTACAGGCCTTTTACCATGGCCTTGTCAGGGTAATTCCCCGTGAAGCAGAGGAAACTTTTGAGCCGGCCGAGATACTTTTCGAACAGGGCAACATTGCCGAGGCTGAATTTAACAAAGCAAAGGCGGCTTTCGAAAAAGCCAATCGACTTGACATTCGCCGGGATCCCGGCAGGATTTATGAAGAATGGGATGAACTTTTTCCGGATTGGCCACTTACCGTGTAAATCTAACCCCCCATTGAGGAGAATATATCATGAAAGTGCTGGTCAGCGACAATCTTGGAGAAGCCGGTATCCGGATGTTTCAGGAAGAAGAAGGAATTGAAGTGGATGTCAAGACCGGGCTGGCTCCCGAGGCGCTCAAAAGCATCATCCAGGAATATGACGGCCTTGTTATCCGAAGTGCCACGAAAGTCACTGAAGATCTTTTGAATGCCGCAACGCGTCTTAAGGTGGTGGGTCGTGCGGGAATCGGTCTTGACAACGTGGATATTCCGGCGGCGACCAAGCGCGGGATCATTGTGATGAATACGCCGGGTGGCAACGTAATCACAACCGCCGAACACGCCATCGGCATGTTGATGGCGCTTTCGCGCAATGTCCCCGAAGGAACCGCATCGTTAAAGGCCGGACGCTGGGACAAGAAAAAACTTCAGGGAAGAGAAATATACAATAAATTCCTCGGCGTTATCGGGTATGGGAAAATCGGATCCATTGTCGCCGATCTTGCCCGCGGCCTGAAGATGAAGGTGATTGTTTACGATCCTTATGTGACGCCCGAGCAGATCGAAAAGTCCGGCTTTGAAAGTGTTTCATTAGAAGAACTGTACCGCAAGTCCGATTACATTACGGTGCATGTTCCCAAGTTCAAAGAAACCATCGGCCTCTTGAACAAGGACGCCTTCGAGCAAATGAAAGACGGGGTCATGATCATCAACTGTGCCCGGGGAGGAATTGTCGACGAAGATGCCCTTCATGCTGCCCTGAAGTCAGGGAAGGTGGCTGGTGCCGCCCTGGATGTTTTTGAAACAGAACCTCCCGGCGTGTGCCCCTTGATCGAACATGAACGCCTGATTTGCACCCCTCATCTCGGTGCTTCCACCCAGGAAGCCCAGACAAAAGTGGCCGTGGATGTGGCCGGTCAGATCATTGAATATCTCAAATACGGCACGATTATGAACGCCGTTAACGTTCCATCGGTCACCGGCGATCTTCTTAATAAACTACGACCGTTACTGACCCTTGCAGATCATATCGGCAGCCTTCAGACCCAGCTGATTCGGGGACCCATTGAAGAAGTTGCCATTGAATATGCCGGAGACTTCAAGGAACTCGACCTGTCACCGGTTACCACAGCGGTGTTGAGAGGCCTGCTGGCGCCCGTAGTAAAGGATGATGTCAATTTCGTCAACGCTCAGGTCCTGGCAAAGGACAGAGGGATAAAAATCAAAGAGATCGTCAGTGACACGGCCGAAGAATATATCAACCTGATTACCGTCCGCGTTTCCACGCCGAAAGTGACGAACACCGTTTCCGGAACCCTGTTCGGAAAAGATAAAATGCGGATCGTAAAGATTAACAATTTTCGGCTCGAACTTATCCCGGAAGGTCATCTGGCGCTGATATACACCCTTGTCAAACCGGGAGCCATCGGAAGTTTCTCATCCCTTCTGGGGAGCAAAAAGATCAGCATCGACCAGATGCATCTCGGCCGGGAAGAAACCGGTAAGATGAACATCATTTACCTTAAAACCAATGTTCGCATTTCCGATGCTGTCGTTGATCAGCTGCTTGAACTGCCGCTGATTATTTCGGTGACCCGACTCGAATTTGAAACATAGCGAGGGTCAGGGTCCACAGGAGGCAACTATGAAACCCAGGCGATCGACACTTTCCGTTCCCGGCCACATTGAAAAAATGCATGTGAAGGCGTCTCAACGAAACGTCGATGTTGTCATGCTCGACCTGGAGGACAGCGTTCCCGTGGACGCCAAAGAAGCGGCCCGCACCCGGGTCGTTCAATCCATCCATGCGCTCAACTGGCAGGACACCACCCTCACCGTTCGAATCAACGGACTGGACACCCCTTTCGGTTACCGGGACCTTCTGGAAGTGGCAGAAGCAGCCGGTCCGCGCATCGAGGCCGTGGTGGTGCCCAAGGTGAACCATCCCGGAGACATCCATTTTATCTCTCGAATGCTTAACGGGATTGAAGCGGCAAAAAGATTCCCGAACCGTATCAATATCGAAGCCATCATCGAAAGTGCCGAAGGTCTGGAACAGGTCTCTCAGATTGCCAAAGCCAGTGACCGGCTGATCACCCTGGTGTTCGGCATCGTGGATTATTCGGCCTCCATCGGCGCCCGGCTGGTGTCGATTTCCGGACACGGTGAAAAAGAAGAAGAGATTTACCCCGGCCACCGGTGGAATTTTGAAATGAGCAGAATCGTCATGGCAGCCAAGGCTCACGGACTTTTGGCCATCGATGCGCCCTACGGAAACTTCAAGGACCCGACAGGATTACAGCGCAGTGCCGCTTTGGCCTGTGCCCTTGGGTTTGATGGGAAGTGGGCCATTCATCCGGACCAGATCGACATCGTCAACCAGGTCTTTTCTCCGTCAAAAGAAGATGTCGACAGGGCCGTTAAAGTTCTGGCCGCCCACAAAAAGGCCCGGGAAAAGGGGCTGGGTGCCGTGGCGGTTGAAGGGCGTATGGTGGATCAGGCCACTGTTCGACTGGCAAAACAACTTTACGAACAGGCGAAGCATCTCAAATTGGTTTGACCCTGTTGTTGCATGAAAAACACGCCGAGCATAGATATTAATTTTGAAACGTTCAGTTTAAGTTAAACCCTGATTGAGCGAAAGTCGAGGATGCTCCAGATTCAAGGCGGAAAGGGTGAAGCCGTAGTGAACTACTGCGAACCCTTGACAACGCCGAAGATGGGGTATCATCGGCTTTCGCTCAGTTAGGGTTAGACGATTCTCATCCGATGCGTCTTCTGTAATTTTTCCCACAATTTTTGGATGATGACAAAAGCCGCACCACTCCCGTCGAGTTTGTTCTTCCCTGCAATCGAAAGACACGACGCAAAAAGCCTGCCGTCAACATCCTTTTTGAAGATTCGATTTTGGATAAAAACTCCCAGGGTCGAATTAAGAGATTCCAGAGCTTCTTTTTCCATATTTGCGATGTTTACCCGGTCTTTTAACGACATATGGACGATGACCTGGCTCACGGCTTCATCCACCGATGCCGGCGCCGGAATCGATTCCTCAGTCGTATCCTCTTTTTCCCGGGCGATCCACTGTCCGGCGGATGGGGTCTTTACAAGTCCCAGCAGCACGGTCGTTTCGATAATGTCCATGGTGGCTTTATATATGCCGGCATCTTCACTGGTCCTTGAACCGGTGACATTCAACACTTCGATGCCATTCTCTTTTATCCATGCGTTGAGCCTGGATGCGGCCGTAAATTCCAATAATGTATTTAAATCGATATGCAGACAGGGTCGATCATGCTTTTGGGCCATTTTAAGACAGTAATCCGCACCGCCCGTGAGTGGTCCATGGGTAATGATCACCGATCCATGGGAATCGATCACATTCTGCTCGATACGATCTTTGAAACTGGCGGTTGACATCTCTTGCAAGTGATATTTTGGCGGAAGTATACCGCTTTGGGTTTTATGCCCTTTTTGAATCCAACCGCCATGGGGGATGCCGTATTTTATGGCCACATCGAGCGCACCCTGATCGGCGCCGACCTGGCCTCCTGATATGATCTTTTTAATCATGAATGATAGGATCCTTGTTAAATCGAAACTGCGATGCCGCTGTCTTGATGCTGCGCTTAAAACGATCGCATCCTGTGATTGATTTCCAGTCGCTCCAGGCTCATCCGAACCACCGCCTCGAGGTGAGGCTTTGGGTCGAGATATTGGCTGAAAAAGGTGTTGACGTCTTCCGGGTTTGACAAACCGGACACCGGAACGACCCCTGCGATGACTCGCTCGAACAGCAGGGGGTGCAAGGCTTCCAATGAATCGACATGGTCTACAAACCACTGCCACATGAAGCCGGTGGCATACGGGTTTGCCGCCGCTGCCGTTATGGCAACGAACCGGTTCCGCCCCGGAACATTTTCCAGGGAATACGCTAACGCCTTGTGAATCAGGTCAACGTCCCGGAAACATCCCAGAGCCATAAGGATCTGAAGCCGCTCGTGTTCACTGTCGCAGGATTCGAACCGTCGAATGAGCCATTTGAGGGTATCTGTCCCGCCGGCCAGCGCGCCGGCCATGAGCACGCTCTTTAAAATATCCGGATGGATTGCCCCGCCCTGAAGCAATGCCTCGAACTGGTCTGCGGCAAATACAGCAGCCGGGTTTGACCCGTAAACCACGGCATGCCAGAGAATGTGATCCCTGAGCAGGGACGTGGTGAGGGTTTCATCGGGAACCGGGAGATATCCGATGGCCGACAGTGACTTTTCAAGCATGGCTCTTCCAAAGGAGCCGATCGCTTCCTGGCGGAGACCGTCAAAGACCAGGTAGGCCCGGAACAGGTTGTCCGCCATACTGCTCAAAGGAAGATAGGCGTCTTCCTCGAGGTAGTTGTTCAAAAATGCCAAATAGTCGTCAATGGAAACTGCATTGCATTGAACCTGGGCAAAAAGGTCGTTTTGCAGGCCCCATCTATCTTCAGGAGAAAGATCTTTATCCGCAACCCGTTGGCCGATGGCCGCCAGATCTTCCGGCATCCGGTACGCCACCCTGTAAAATCCGGTCTGACCGGCGTTGACCTTGTAAGCAACGCACGCCGTCCCCAGATCGATACGGGTTGATGTTTCTTCCAAAAGGATTGAGATCGTCCTCGAATCGCCGGTTTCTTCATAGATGGTGAGGGTCAACGGTATTTGCCAGGTTTGATCTGAGGTGTTCTCAAGATAGGTGAACCGCTTCTGGGTCAGCGTGAGGTCGCGTCCGTTTCGTTGAGCCTGAACCAGGGGATGCCCGGGTTGTTCGATCCAGCTCTTCATCAGCGCGGTCACCGGCTTTCCGGATGTCTTTTCCAGGGCTTCCCAGAGATGGTGACTGGCAGCGTTTTTATATTCGAATGCCTTCAGATAGTGCTGCAATCCTTTCCTTAAATCGTCTTTTCCGATGTATCCCTGAACCACGCGTAAAATACTGCTCCCTTTACTGTAAATGATCGGTGCGGTGCTGGTGTTGATGACCACATGTTCGCCGCCTGGTATCTCGATGGCACAGGTATCGTTCAGGCCGTCGCGTTCCATAGCAGGAGCGGTTTGTCCCAGTAGAAACTGGTCCCAGGCCTGCCATTTGGGGTGAAAGTGGTCCACAACACCATAGGCAAAATAGGTGGCAAAACTCTCGTTCAGCCAGAGGTATTTCCAGTCGGACGGCGTTACCAGGTTGCCGAACCACTGGTGGGCGATTTCGTGGGCAATGACATTGCAGATGCTCATTTCACCTGACTTTGAGGTCACTTCAGGATAGTGAAGGATCAGGTTTTCTCTGAAGGTGATGGCCCCCCAGTTCTCCATGGCTCCGAATGCAAAATCCGGGACGGCAATCAAGTCCATCTTGGACAGTGCGTAGGGAATTTGATAATAGGTTTCACAAAATTCGAGCGCCTTTTGGCCGAATTCCAACCCGAATCCACCGTAGGGACCCCGACCCGGCAACGTCACGGACCTCACCCGTGGATCGGCTTCATGGTTTGTCAGGTGAAATTCGCCGACGCCGAAAAACAGAAGATAGGTGGACATCGGCGGCGTGGTTTCAAATTGAACCTGTTTTTTCCCGCCTGCCAAAGGTTTTTCTTCCACTACCGGTCCATTGGACAGAGCCACAAGATCGGCGTCCACAATCATTTTAATGTCGAACACCGCTTTTTGAGACGGATGGTCCATACAGGGAAAGGCCCGGCGTGCATCGCTTTCCTGAAACTGAGTGACCGCAATGGTTCGTTTTTGACCGTTGGTTTCAAATGTGCTGCGATAAAATCCGGCCATCTTGTCGTTGATCCACCCCTGATAATCGATGGTCAAAAAAAACGTGCCGGACAGGGTATCGGGAAGGTCGATCTTGAGTTC
This sequence comes from uncultured delta proteobacterium, assembly GCA_963731025.1. Lineage (GTDB taxonomy): Bacteria > Desulfobacterota > Desulfobacteria > Desulfobacterales > UBA11574 > UBA11574. The sequence goes on from CAVSVL010000016.1 coordinate 152,760, forward strand.
CTCTTTTCCCGGATTTATCTGAAAGGTACATGGGATGTTTTTGTCATCCATCTGAAGTTTACAGCTCCAGACAGCCAGTTCCAGGACGTTCAACACCACCTGTTCCACCGGTTGCCGGGATCGAAGCTCAATAACAACCTGTCCGGAAAATCGAAAATGAACAAGGTCGGGTTCCAGACGAAGCGCGTAACGGACGGGGTGGACAACATTCATGGGCACCTCCAAAAAGAGACGTTCTGGATAATAGGAAAATGGTTTTGGGCCGCTGTTCACAGGGTTTACTCCCCCATGAACACGTGTGTTTTTTGAATCGTTGACGCATGTATATCATAATTTAATTTATCAACTCAAGTGTCTCATCCATAATTTTTAACGACACCAGATGCCACATGATGATTCCGTATGTATCGGGAAGCTATTTGAGCAAAATAGAGGTTGGGTGGAATTCAGGCGTATAAGAGTTACTGCGGGGTGTTGGCAGCCCTGCCCTGCCGCTGATGAATTTTCTCGAATGCCCCTTCAATGGCATGTTTCAACACTTCAAATTTAACCGGTTTGCAAAGATGACCGTCAAACCCGACATCTTTAAGCTGATCCGAGTCCAGTTCTGTAAGGTAGCCGGAAAACGCGTAAATAACAGCGGTTTCATTAATTTCTCTAATCTGTTTACACAATTGGGTGCCGTCGATCTCCGGCATCATCAAATCCGTTATGATGAGCGGAAAATATTCTTTCCGCGCTATCTCTAAGGCTTCTTTGGCATCTCTGGCAAGTTCAACATCGTATCCCAGCATCATCAACATCTCTTCTATGGTATCTCTTAGTATTTCTTCATCATCCACAAACAGAATCTTTTTCGGAAGTGGCGCCATTTTTGTTTTCCTTGTCAGCAATTTAAGTAATGGATGAGACTTTTTAAAAGAAGTGTGAGACGAAAGCAATCATCAAGCTATAATTTTATGAACCTCCGAAGGTGAAACCATGAAAACTTCGAGTTTAAATCCGTTATTCAGTCTTTTGTTTTGCGCGGATACGCACCATTTCCACACCCATGTCCCAACACAGAGCAACAAATATTATCCATACCACTCCCCATAACAGAACAAAAGTATAAAATGGATATAAACGAGCAAATACGCTAAACAGACTAAAATAAAATAATAATTTCATAATTCACCACCTCCGATAAATAGAAAAAGTCCATCTTCTCGAGAAAAAAAATAACGCTGGTGTCGGCGAATCCATTTGTCGGGTAACCGCGTCGCCCATGATTACCGGAACGATGGTTTTAAGTCCCACTCCCTCGAGAGGTTTGCCTTTTTCAAAACAATACTTATATCGGCAATACATCGGTAAAAGTTTAGCCACATTCCTTTAGAGCGCTTAATAAGTAACCCCTTTTCCATTGATAGAGGTTTGAATTGCTTGGATTCAATACTTTCACTTTGAATTTACTGAAATATGTGATATTATAACTTAATTTTTACTATTTCCGGTAAAGCGGATCAGGCTGGAATATTTTTTTATGGTGAAAAAGAGCCATACATACCCGTTACCTCTGCGGCAACTTATAGAAAAACAAACATAAATAGGTGGTATTATGAGTCGGATGGTCGTTGGAAAAACCATATGGGTGATGCTTCTTAGTGTCGCCTTCATTGTGTCAGCTTCCACTACTTCTGTTTTTGCCGATACGCGATATGTTTCTGATCGGCTCATCATTTCCGTTCGTGATGGACTAAAACAGGATGCTGCTGTTTTAGGATATATTGAGACAGGGACACCGGTAGATGTACTCGAGGAGAAAGAAGATTTTTTAAAAATCAAAACCGAAGATGGCATTGAAGGGTGGGTTCGGGCACAATATATCGTTTCAGAAAAACCCAAGGCTCTGATCATCGAAGATTTGAAGAATGATATCAAGGCGTTAAACGAGGAATTTGAAAATCTTAAACATGGTCAGGGTTCTGATTCAACTACGTTATTGAAAACAAAGAAAATGTATCAGGATAAAATCCAAGAGTTAGAAAAAGAAGTCGATATAAATCAGAAATTTGCTGCAAAAGCAAAAAGTGACTTCATACAACTTGATAAAAAGTATACAAATCTTCTCAACCATTCAAAAAACGCGGAAGAACTCATCAGTCAAGTAGACGAGTTGAAGAAATTAAATGCCGAATTGAACACAGAAGTCAAAAGTCTTAGAAAAAATCGGAAAAACCCTTTGAAATCGAATAGAATACAATTGTTTATTGCAGGAGCAGGGGTTTTACTCTTTGGATTCATACTCGGTGGATCGGCGAGGAAAAAAAAGAGAACCAGATTTATTTGACCCCAATCTCAAGTTCTCCATCATTTATTTTCAACAACGTCAACAGGAAAGTTCCATTTTAAAAAAGGAATTCGGCAGGCTGAATGCCATAGATGGATGGATGAAGGCTTTTAACAATGTTTCGTTGGAATGCATTGGATTTTAGGTCGCTTTCAGCCAGATCCACCACCTCACCCTTTTTATACCCCCCCTGTTCGTCTGAGTCCAGTATTACGACTTTGGGCCGCGTCCCGTCGTCTGCTTTTCCGGCTTCTATTACCAGGGCCAATTCGCCGGTGTCCAGTTCAAGAAGTGAACCAATGGGATAAACCCCAAGCATATTGATGAACGCCTTGAGGAGGATCGGATCAAAATACGTTCCTGAGTGTTCCAACATGTAGCCAAGGGCCTGATCTTGAGTCAACGTTGTCGGGCGATAATTCCGTGGCGAGGTGATGGCATCAAAAACATCTGTAATGGTCAGGATGCGACCGAACAGACTTACGGGTTTTTTTTGAGGGGTCTTTGGATATCCCGACAGGTCAAACTTCATATGGTGTTCAAATGGCGGAAGTAAAATTTTCGACTTGAGATCTGAATCGGCCTGTAATTTGATAATCTGGGCGACACTGTAAATGGTATGTTTCTTTACCACCTCAAACTCGCTTTCGTTCAGTTTTCTGGGCAGGCGGATGATTTCAACGGGGATATCCAGTTTTCCCAGATCGTGAAAGAGCCCGCATATTCCCAGGCGGTGTAAAGAGGTCCTCGAGATCCCGATTCGCCGTCCCAGACACATGGAAAGTATGGCAACGTTGATGGAATGGGTAAAGGTGTAGTCATCATAGTCGCGAATGGTACTGATCCCCAGAACGATGGATTCATCCACCATGACGAGATCCACCATGTTCTGGACCACACGAAGGGCCTTACGAACCCCCACTTTCTTTTGGGAGGTTATCTTTTCAGCCACCTCTTTTATGGAGTTCAGCGCATAAAAGTAAGATTCTTTTGCTTTTGTTTTCCTGAGTTGCTCCTCGTCCAAAGGTTCGGTACCGGAGGTCTGTCCCATCGACTGCATTTCTTCTTCTTGGATATTCTCCACCCAGATAAATCCCTGGTTATCCATCCTGTCAGCGAACCAGCCTAAGGGATCCTTCTGCTGTTCACTCTCGTTCAATATACGCCCAAACTTGATAATCTCCTCGTCTGACACCTCCTGGACATCCGCGTAAAAACGAAGCCCCTTAAGATCTCGATTTTCGAAGTACTGCAGTATGTTTTTGACAAGTTTATCAATGTCACGACGGTGGCGCAATTTTTCGTCCTGAATGAAAATATTGCCGCGGGACACCTGCAAGGTAATATGGTCATCTTCCGCCAGCAACCGGCCGGCAAACCTTTTGAAATCAACGATGCATTCCATCAACAACGGATTGTTAACTTGATGGATCTTGACCAGGTGGACCAGTCTGTAAAACGTCTTGAGAAAATCCTCGTCTACTTTTTCGATTTCCGGGTTCATTGATGATCCTTTAAGGCTTTTTGATATGCAGACCGAACACTTGGAAAAAGGCTTTTAGAAGCTTTCTTGAGAACGTCCCGGGCTTCTTGCGTATTCAGTTCGAGTAACGCCAAGGCAGCACCCTGTCGTCGAAGTGACCTTTCGGAACCAAAATCCCACCCCTGACCGAGAAGGGTTTCGCCTAAAAACGGTATGAAACTTACCGTGCCGCAACAACCCAGCGTTTTGAAACAGCTTAAAATTTGATGATCATCCCTGTAGAGAATCTTTTTTTGTTGGAGATAATCTAAAATCAAGTTTCCGGTTTCCTCATTTTTGTAAGCTTCCAGGTGATTCCACATCATCCGCCGAATGGTGAGCACCGGGTCGTTTACAAGATGAAAAAGTTCCTTGATCATATTTTTATTCCGGCGTTCCAGGGCCTTCAACGCTTCCAACCGCACCCGTGCTGATGGATGATCCACCATCTTGATAAGGATTTGCCTGGGCTTCTCGCCATCGATGTGTCCGAGAATATACACAAGTTTCTTAACCAAATCCTCCTCCGATCGATCCAGCAGGCGTTCCAAAGGTTTTATGTCTCTTTTTGCCAGCGATTCGATGATTTCCGTGAGGAGGCGTTCCAGAGAAGCGGATAGTTTTTCCATCAACATTGGACCAATGGCCATGATGGACACAGATGGAAAACTGAGAAACAATTTGCGAAAAACGTCGACTTGATCGGCACGATGTGTGTCTAAACTTGGCAAAACTTCTTTCACAACCCCGAGGATTTGAGGGTCGGCAATATCGACAAAGAGCTGGCGCAACAGGGGCTGAGCCCATGGTTTTTCGGTTTTACCGGTTTGGTAAGTCTTTCTTAAGTTCGCCAAAAAATCGAGTGCGGTTCGAAATTCACCTTGAGCGAGGGTGGCTTTAAACTCCTCTTTTATGAATTCAAGGACAATTGCGTAGTCCTCGGGTTCATCCTGGGTACCAAGAATCAGCCACAAAACGTCGAGCACGTCTTCCGTACTGGTTTGGTTTTCTTCCTCTTCAACCATTTCTTCGAGACGCTGCAACTCTGCCGGAGTCATCTCCCAGATGGCCCTGTCCATGATCGAAAGGGCCATGTCACCGGCAGAATCCCTTACCTCAGTCGTATCGGCCGTGTCCTGCCGGTCATCATCCGTTGCCTCCGCTACGCCTTTCGCACCCTGGGATGCCGCGTCCTCAACGCCATGGCCGTCTGCGTCTTGGTTCTCACCTCCGGTAAGGCTGAAGAAAGAAAAATCTTTTACCGTTTCAGCCTTCCATAAAACATCCGTGGCCGCATACTGTATATGCGGAAAATCTTTTTCCCACAAGGCAGTGACAAGATCGCCCTTTGGCTCTTCATGTAAACTACGGTACTGATTCAGTATTTTTATAAAGTCAGAGATTTCAGCGGATTCGATTTCTGCTTGAAATTCCATCCACTGGATGCCGTCTCGAAAAAGCGGATACACCAATTTATCTCCTTTTGAGTCATCCTGGTAGACCGTCTCATCTTCGTAGAGGAGCCGATCCTTCTCGACCTCGAGTCTGAGATCACCATAATTTATCAAAAAGGGATTAAGTCGGGACGCCACAGCCTGGAGGGATTCCTGGAAGATGACATGATTTTCAGGATACATGGTTTGGTTTTTGGCGGCCATAAACAACAGATTGATGACGCCCTTAACCGCTTGATATTTTGGTGTGTTTTGTCTTATCTCTTGAATATCACCACTAACTTTTTTGGGGTTTGCTCGCATTGGTTTCTCGTTGACATAAGACCTTTGTAAACTACCCTGCTTGCCGGATTTCTATTTTTCAAAGGTCTTCTGCCAAACTGATTTTAGCGCTATAAAGCCACTTTTTGTATTAAAAGCACAAAGCATCTACTCTGTTATCGGACACTACATTGTTTTTCTTAAAGCATTCTTTGTTTAGGCATTAATAACCTGCTAAATTACACCGTTTAAACGAGTTCAAGGGCACAGGCCATGGAAACACCTCCGCCGCCGCAAAGGGTGGCCAATCCCAAACTTTTGTCCTGATGCTTCATGGCATATAACAACGTCACCATAATTCTGCATCCGGTTGATCCCACGGGGTGTCCCAAACCGATGCCCGACCCGTTGATGTTGGTGATATCTCTGTTCAGGTCCAATTCCCGTTCACATCCGATATATTGTGCAGCAAAGGCTTCATTCACTTCAATGATTTCAAAATCGTTCATCTTCAGTGTGCTGTTTTTAAACAGATTCTTAACCGCAGGAACCGGTGAAAGCCCCATGACCGAAGGATGGCAAGCCCCCTTGCCTACCGCCCGTATTCTGGCCATGGGTGTGACCTTCAACGCCGTTGCTTTTTCGGCAGACATGATCACCATGCCCGAAGCGCCGTCATTGATACCACTGGAATTTCCAGCAGTTACGGTACCGATTTCTGGGAGAAATGCCGGCGGAAGCTTTTCAAGCTGGTCCAGGGTCAGACCGGGTCTGAAATGTTCATCTTTTTCAAAAATCAGCGGTGCCTTTTTTCTCCGGGGCACTTCGACCGGGACGATCTCGTCCATAAACGATCCGTCCATGGTTGCCCGCTCGGCATTATTGTGGCTTCTCAGGGCCACTTCATCCATCTCTTTTCTGTCGATACCCAGATGATGGGCCACGAATTCTGCGGTAATCCCCATGATATAGGGCTTTCCCAAAAAAAGACTGGCCGGGGCTTGGGTCGTATCCAGTGGTCCATCGCCGGCCAGGGGGACAATATGAGATCCACTATAAAGCGCATGAATCATGGCATCTACAAAAATCTGATCCTGCAGACGGCATCCCCATCTGGCCTCGGGAACCGTGTAGGGTACTCCTGACATGTGTTCGACCCCTCCGGCAAGGACGACATCGGCCATTCCAGCCTGGATCATTGCCATACCGGAAATAACGGCTTCCATGCCGGATATGCACACACGGTTGATGGTAACGGCCGGAACGGAATCCGGTATCCCTGCCAACAAAGCACCGACCCGGGCCACGTTTAATGCATCGCAGGGTTCCATGCAGCATCCATAACGTACGTCATCTATTATCGAAGGGTCGATTTTAGCCCGTTTAACGGCTTCCTTCATGGATACACTTGCCAACTCTGCAGCATTGCTGTGGCAAAGGGTGCCGCCAAAGGCACCGATGGGTGTCCGGCATGCAGATACAATGACAACGTCTTTCATAATGTTACCCCTTTTTTGGATATAATTACGATTCCATACCACCTTCTTGAATTGTTGAAAAATAGAATTATATTTAATTGAATTGTTGAAAAATAGAATTTACCGAGAATAACTTTTTATTTCATGTTATAACAGTGTATTATATAGCATTACTTAAATTGTTAATATAAGTTTATTGATCCATCTTTTAAATGAGGTTATACCATGGGAAATCAGATCAGAACAACCGTTTTACTGACATTGATGATGGTTTTTTTCATGTTCATCGTCAATCCTCTTTCCGGTCAAAAAATGACGCGTCTGTTCTCGACCCATCCGCCCTTAAACGACCGAATTGCAAGACTAAGGGGCTTTCAAACGCCCAAAGCCTCATCAGGTCCCGGTGGAGGTATGGATCTGGATCAGGGCAAAGCGTTTTGGGATCGCCTATCCAGATAACCTTATACCTAAGCTGGGCGTTTCAAATTTTTGAAATGGTTAATTTAACCATATTTTTCAGGTATTCTGACATTTTGAATTTCAATAATTTGAAACCCTATTGGGATTTCCAATTTCACCGCATCTACTGCGTCAGATGCCATTCCGCATAGACGACTATAGCGAAACAACATCTTCCTTGTATCTGCGGCAAACTTGAAAATCGCTCAACTTAGGTTATATTAAAACTCTCCGATTTCTCGAAAAATTAATCTTCTAAGGTCATGCTGAACCTGCCCAATAATGGCCATGTCATTGTCAATTATTGGCACCCAACCGATAGTTTGTATTTTTTCACATCATTTAACATCTTGAGTTTTATCATTTATTTGATTTTTAGACGTAATTTTTCGTCACCTCGCATGATTCTTGCACCATTATACCCGCTTATGTCTATCGTCTTTTTGAGACATGGGTAAAATGGAGATATATGATTATGAAAAAGATGCACTTGAAATTCTGCATGTTCCTATTTTTCTTGTTTAGCTACTTTTTTTCCCCTGCAGCTCTTTACGGTGACGCCGGTCCTTTTCCAGTTTATCCCAGCATCGAACCAAATGTAACATTCTGGACCAAGATTTACTCAGAGTACTCAATAGACCAGGGCGTTCTCCATGACAGCGAAAATTTGAATGTTATCTACGAGGTGGTCGAATTTAGAAACGGCCCAAAAACAATCAACGAAAAGCGAATTCAAAAAGCCAAGGATAAATACAAAACTATTTTAAGAAAACTGGCTCAAAATCCTTCTGTATCAGATGCTGAAGCCAAGCGGGTTGCAGCCCTGTTTGGAAAGAACGCGAATCAGGCCGATTTCCAAAAGGCGATATACCGAATCCGCTGCCAAATCGGTCAAAAGGACAACTTTCGTGATGGGATTATTCGTTCCGGTGCCTTTATGGACCAGATCAAGGATATTTTTCTTTCTTACGGATTACCGTTAGATCTTATCTATCTACCCCATGTAGAATCATCTTTTAATCTCAAAGCCTACAGCAAATCCGGAGCCGCCGGTATCTGGCAATTTGTCCGTGAAGCCGGTAAGCGTTTTATGACAGTGAACTATGCCATAGATGAAAGGTGGGATCCCATTCGATCATCCGAAGCAGCAGCACAGTTACTGAAGCACTCCTATGAAAAGTTTGGGAACTGGCCGCTGGCCATTACAGCATACAACCACGGAATTTCAGGGATGTTAAGCGCTACATGGACCAAAGGCGGTTACGAAGAGATCTTTAACCATTACAAAAGCAAAATGTTTGGATTTGCGTCAAGAAATTATTATTCAGAGTTTTTGGCTGCACGGGAAGTCGCAACCAATCATGAAAAATACTTTGGCAAAATAACACCGGACACGCCTGTTGACAGCCGAGAAATCGTGCTGGCCGGTTATGTATCCATTAAGGATCTGGGCGATTATTTCGGCGTGGATATGGCAACCCTACGCAAGCTCAATCCCTCTTTGCGGACCCCGGTTTTTACAAAACAAAAGTATGTCCCCAAAGGATATTCTTTACGATTGCCGTCAGATGCCGTGCAAAACCAAATGGGAGCGACTTTGGAATTGCCATTGAGCATGTATAAACCTCATCAGAAATCGAGTCGTATTTATCGCGTGAAGAAAGACGATAATATCTCAAAAATTGCAAAGATGCACGGGGTCAGCGTATCCGATCTGATCATTGCCAACAAGATCAACTCAAAAGGTATCATTTATGTCAATCAACATCTGCGGCTGCCATTGTCCGGTGAAACGGCGGATATGTCTAAAACACCATCCCTTTCCTTTACTGAGGTCGGTCAACAAAAAACACAACCTCCGGAAATGCCGACGTTACGTATATCTTCCGCATACGAGGCCACGACCCCGGCAGCATCCGAGTTGGAAGCCGATCCGGCGATCGTAGCAGGCAACCTGGAGGTTGAGCAGGTGATGATGGAAAAAAACAAACCCGTGGGAATCATTCGGGTTGAAATAGAGGAGACCCTGGGGCATTTCGCAGAATGGCTCGAAATTCCGACAAATAATATTCGAAGATTGAACAGATTTCCCTACAGCAAAACATTGCCGTTACACATGAGCGTGAAAATTCCACTTGATAAGATTTCAAAAGAACAATTTGAAGAAACGCGATTTGAATATCACAAAAAGATCCAGGAGGATTTTTTCAATTTTTATGAGATCGAGTCCGAACAATTATATCAGCTCAAAAAAGGCGACAATGTCTGGACCATTTGCAATGATATCTTTGAAATGCCGGTTTGGCTCCTTAAACTATATAATCCAAAAGTCGACTTCAATGATTTGAGATTGTCACAAAAGCTCGTCATTCCGATGATCAAAGAGAGAACTCAAGATTCACCGGACATTGTTCAACCGTCTCCGAAAGTGCCTTCGGAAGGCTTTGAAGGCAACAGGGTGGTTGTCGATAAATTCCGGGACAATTCTTACTATCCTTTGTTTCTCATCGTCCTGATCATCACCTTCGTTATACACCTGAAACCGCATACGCCAAATCTTCGGCAGAAATTTAAAACCGTGTTTGCCTTTATCATATATGATTTTTATTATGGGCGACGGGCAAGATGATTTGATCATTATCGATACTAATGTTTATGATTGATTGTGTCCTTACGCGTCTCAAGCGTCCCAAGTCCACATTAAAGTATCGTGCAATGTCTCCATCAAATATAATTGCTTCCGATTTGTTTCTTCTTTCTCCCCTTCTTAGAAACCACAGGTAATTATAGTAGGTCCATCCGAGCATGACACAGGCAACCAACAGCACGGCGAGCCCGCCATTTTTTAATGTGTTTAGGAGTTCTTCCAGACCGCTGTCTAGTAATATTTTCTGAATAGTATAAATGAAACCCGAAAACCCATAGGAGGAGGGTAAATATCGGCATTAGCCAATATACCCATAATGCCCATAGGGCAAGCGTAAATGAACCCTCAAAAAGGTAACGCAAAGGAGACTTCAATACCGGTCTGTCAATTATTTTAGTGTGTGTAGACCTCTGTCCGGACTCTTCCATGTTACACTGACCCCCCCGGATTTTCTGATAAATATGTTATAGACACCGACAATTGATGCAACTGCGCTGATAATCCAATATGCAAACGGGTACCAAACCGCCCAAAAATAATATTTAAGCGAAGACTTTTCCTCATAGCGGCTGTCAATGGAAATACTTACTACAAACTGAAATAGACAGACCAGGGCAAGGATTGAGCCTGTTTTTTTCGGTAGTAAAGGGAAGCTGGTACTTACAATAGCCATGTCAAGATCATAAAAATAGCACAATGCATACGAGACCAGCCAGAAGACAATATATGCGGCAAGGCTGTATGCCCAGAGCGTTCCCACAACACACTCCACGTAAACGGGCCATAACCGACGCTGTTTTATATCAAGCCATATTTTGCCGTGTTTTTTTAAGACTTCAATGCCGCCCTGGGCCCAGCGAACCCTCTGCATGAACAGGCCTTTGATGGTCTCGGGAACAAGCACCCAGCACAGGGCACGGGGTTCATAACGGACATCCCAGAAATTCTTTTGGAGCTTCCATGTCATGTCAATGTCCTCAGTCACCGTGTCGGCGCTAAAAAGACCGCACTGAAAAAGAGCGCTTCTTCTGTAGGCGGCAATGACTCCGGAAACGGTAAGAATCTTACCCAATATCCGCTGGGCCCTTTTTATGAGACCGATAATGCTTGAATATTCTCCAACCTGAATTTTTCCGAGCAGGGTCGTTCTGTTTAGCACCCTGGGATTGCCTGTTACCGCACCCAGCCGCGGATGAGACACAAAATGCCAAGCCATGTATTTTAAGGCATCTTTATCTAGTATGCTGTCGGCATCCATGACCAATATGAAATGGCTTTCGCTAAAAAGCAATGCGGCGTTGGTGGCCTTTGCTTTTCCGCCATTTGAATTCACATTAATTACCTTGAGCCAGTCGGAATATTTTTCCACAAGACCATCCAGAATATGTGCGGTGTCATCGGAGCTCCCATCATTAACCACAATCACATCATAATTGGGGTAGTTTAGATCTTTCAGATTTTCTACAGTTTGTTCGATGTACGCTTCTTCATTATGAGCAGGAACAATAATAGAAAATGGAGGGTATGCATCCAGCTGAGGCGCCGCCTTTTTTTCCCAACGCATAAAAAAAATGAGCCCGCCGATGATCCACACAACGCTCATATATAACGGGTAAAGAAAAACAAAATAACCGAGAAATTCCCAAACACTCATTTTAGCAGCCACTCCTCGGGCAAGGTCCGTGTCGATATGATGGAAAGCACACGCTCAATCCCTGGTTGATTCTCAAAGACATTATCCGGGTAGTAGGCCAGATGCCTGACTCCCGATGATACCAATAATCGGAGTTCCTTTTTTAAAATTCCATCATTTATAGGCCGGTCATTTTTCCAGTCATAGCTTTGAACCTTAAAAATTACGCTATCCATGGCATGGCGCTTATCAACTCTGCTGATAAGTTCGACAAGCCAGGTCTTAATTGCTCCAAAATCCTGCAACCCTTCCATTTGGGGATAAGCCATGACGACCGTATAATCATATTGTTTCAAATAGCTTTCAAAATCCTGGCAAAACCATTCCCTGGCATCAGGATTGAGCAGGACGATACTATAAATATTGCGGGCTGTCTCTGATAGCGGTCTGTATGTTTTAACGGTTTCCATAAGTTGTTGGATGAATGCGTCAAGGGTATCTGTCTTGAGTCGAGTCCATTGTTCCCGAACCCGGTCGTCTTTTAAATTATCCGGACCTAATTCCACCCCATAACGTTTCTTAAAGGCCTTTAATGCGGATGGATTAAAATCTTCAAAATCAGTCAGGTAGGCGTCATCCTGGAACAGGATACCATCAAAGCGCACATTGGCTGCCAAATCTCTGTAAAGGGATTTTACAAATGTAAGGTTTCTACCCTCAAATGGAGAAAGCCTGCGATACCATGAAGAGGTGGGTTTTATTTGATTATCTTTAAACTCTTTCACTTTCAGGCTTTCGTTCAAAACCTTATCCGGCAACTCAAAGCTTAATACCGGCATCCAGACAAATACTTTCATGCCCCTGACCCGGATGCGATTCACTGCATGGCTTAAAAAATCCATCTCAACGGGCAGGGCATTATTTGAAAAGTAGACCGAACCAATATTGCCTGTTGCATTCCGGTCGCAAAAAGCCTGAAGAATGACCGTATTCACCCCTAATGCCAAAAGTCTTTCTATTACAAGTCCCAGATTATAATCGCTTTCTTTGAATGATTGCGGATTTACAATCATGTCCAGGTCAATCTGTACACAACGCGTATCATCCTTATACTTGAAATTTTTCTTCATTTTTGATGAGAATTCATTGTATCTCATTAACTTGGTAATAATGTTACGATTGACCGCGGACAGGTTGTGAATAGTAGATATGTTCGGTTTAAGGGTCAAAATCATTTTAAAGCCAAGTTTTTGCGCTTCATCTATCCCAAGACTGTTGTATTCACCATAGGGCCAGGTGAGAATCCATGGACGGATTCCGGTAACTTCTTTAATTTTATGAATGCTTTTTTTCAGGTCACTATGTATTCTATTTCTAAACTCTGGGTCGGTTTCATATTTTTTTTCTTCACGAGAGTAGGCAAAAGTGCTCATGGCAGGCTCCGTGTTCCCTTCCGGGTTGCATGCCAACCCCTTGTGAGAGTCATATGAATGTGAGGCGATGTATACACGTCCTGATTCAGCCACTTCCCGAATCTGATTCCATGACATCAGATCTTTGTCTCCGACATATTCCGGCTTTTTATCAATCCATGAACAGACCACTGAAAGCACTGCGGAATAACCGTATTGCTTCAATAGCGGATATACAAACTGATAAAACGAAAGATATGCATCATCAAAAGTAAGCAGAACCGCTTTTTCAGGAAGAGATTTTATCCCTTTTTGGGCGGCCATAATGTCATCGGGATTGACAATCGTATAGCCGTTTGACCTGAGATATTCCAAATGATTTACAAAAACATACTGAGCCACGTCTACAGACACCGATGCTTTTACCGGTATATCATGATAACAGAGAACCATATAGGTTTCCGATGCAACCGAAGGCCGTGCAAACAGAAGCATAATGGCTGCATAAATTGCAATCCTATAAATTTTTTCTAAGCCCGAAGAAAGCGCTAATGACATGTGTCGAATCTCCATCGTATATTTTTCTGTCCCACCCGGTATTCCAGAAGAATGCGAAGGTCTTCGAAATATCAATCGTCTGCTCATATGTGATGCCGTAAATTGCATAAGAACTAAAACCGTGCTGGGCAAAAAGTCCTTCACGTGTATAGATAGACGATCTGATCTTTTTATCATGGCGAGCATAATGAATATAGTGAAAAGCTTGTGTCAGGGCAAACGTATACGTCTCAAGAGGGCTGAAATAATTCACGTCTTGCCTGCTGTTTGCGGAATAGTTTAATTCTCCCCCCGCCCTTATTTTGAAATCCGGAAAGTTAAAGACATTTTGATCATAATAGAAAGTTATGCCCGAGCCCCTGTTTCCATCGCTTAGGCGGTTTTGACTTAAAGAAAAGCCATAATATCTCAAATCGCTTTCTTTATAGCGTAAATCAAAGGATACATTTTTCCCTTCAATGCCGGTCGCGCGGGCGCGTATGGGAATATCAAGAAGAAAAGAGTTGAATCCGCCCGTAATATCCAGATGGTCTGTGGGCAGCCAGTTTAATGTGGTATAATAGCCGAAATCTTCAGCACTTTCATAGTCAAAAGTGACGGCCTGCTTCCAGATTATTTCCGGGTATATGATCCATTCACATCCAAGTCCTGCCCGGTTCCAATCATATTTTAAACCCTCATCAGAGGTCTGCTGCCAGACGATTTCCTGAAAAATCTTGAAAGTGGGTGTAACCGGTTCAGTCAGACTTGATCGAATAAAGAATTCCTCGGCCCCGGGTGATTCCTGAATATATTTTCCTTCAATCCAGAATTCATTCATATCTTCAACATGAAAGGTCTCAATAAGATCTATGACATGTTTATCCCTCGGAAATTTCTGATAGATCTTTTTGGATAGTTCACGGGCTTCTACTTTGTGATTCAACTGATTCAGCGCCGTCGCAATACCGATCTGGATGCTGCTGTCAAAAGTCGAATTATCAAGGTTTTGGGCAATATCAAATTCTTCCAGCGCCCGTCTTGGCCACCCTCTCCATAGATAGGTGTATGCAAGGGAATTTCGGTTCCCCGAATTCATGCCCGCCCGGGCCAGAAATGATGTAAAATACGCCTGGGCCTCTTTTAGTTTGTCCTGAAAAGTCAAATACCATCCCCGGGCCTGGAATGCCTCAAGTCTTAGCCAAGGATCGAGTTGTTCTTCCTTTTCCAGGAATAACCGGATCTCTTCCCATGTCTGTTCCGCTTTCTTCCATTCCCGAAGCTCCTGAAAGGTGTAAAAGAGGCCTAATAGCCCTGGAAGAGGAGATGTTCCTCCTTTTTCGATGGTGAGCTGATAGAAGTACAAAGCGCTTTCAGGATCCTCCAAATAAAGATACGCGTCCGCCACCGCCTGCGTAACATAGGAAGGAACAGATGACACATCTTGATCGATAAGGTTGAACTGATCTATGACGTCCTGCATTCGATTCTTGCTTCGCAGCGTCGCAATATAGTCATATCGCGTACGCATGTCAGCGGGATTTTCATGCAGTATTTTTTTCTGGATTTCCTCCGCTTTATCCGGCTGGTCCCATTTCAATCTGTTTACGGCAAGATCCTCTGCAAGGGAGTGGATAAATGGTTGTTCCGGGTTCTCGAGTAATAATGCACCCTCATAGGCAATGCTCGGGGAGCCCAAATCCGACAGGGCTCTTAACCTGAGCTTCTGTGCAACAACATTTTTCGGTTTCAAGGCCAAAATTTCTTCATAGACATCTATTGCAGCCAGAAAATCTCGCTGCTTTTCGTAGATAAAGGCTTTTGCAAAGAGTGCATCCACTATGAAACAGTTCTTGATTAAGACTTTCTCCAGTACTTGATGAGCAGCCGGAAACTCATTTTTCATAGAAAGGGGGTAGACAGATCCAATGAGGGCAAGGCAGGAATCCGGCCATTTAGCGGTGATAAAATGATAAATCCGAAGCGCATTATCGTAATTTCCCGTTTTAAAATAGCCCCATGCCAGTTCCAGCAAAATACCCGGAGAGAGCGTTTCCATTTCAAATTGAATAACCTGGGGGAGGTGATCTGCCTGCCCGTTATCCATATCAAGGATACGATTGAGAGGAAAATTATCCCTGTATTGATTCTGCAGGATATGGATGTCATCCTGAGACAGAAATCCGAAGACCTTTTTCCTCTTATCTTGCGCTTCTTTCAGCAATGCCTCATTTGCTTCCATCCTTAGATACTCCAAGTATCCGGTGTACGCATTTCTGTAATCTTGCTCTTTTTCGAATAGATCTGCATTGAGAAGAGTCAGGACATTAAGAGAGATGTTTTCTTTTGTTTGCTTTTCATTGATCAGATGATGGGCGGCGGCGTAATTTTCAGTTTGAAAAAGGCAGTAAAACACGCCTTTGAATGCCTCATTATCGCCGGGATTCGCTGAAAGGGTGGTTTCATAAAGCTGCCTGGCCTCTTCGTACCGCCCCAGGTCGAAAAACGCACGGCCGACAGCTTTGCTCACATATGGCAACCCTTGGAGAACTTTTCTATGTTTTTGATAAAAATCAACAGATTCTTGTTTTTTCCCGGTCCATGCCAGACAAACGGCATAATCTGCTTTTATGAAAATATGTTCGGGGTTTTTTTCAAAGGCGCTTTTCAGATAGGGAAGGGCCAGGGAATAATTTCCCTGTTTCATATAGCTTACGGCCCGCACATAATCAATATTGATTTCAGAAATATCTTTTGAAGATGAGATGTTACGGCCAAACAAAGTGACCGTTAGACAAAACAAAAATAGGACATGGCTCTTTTTATACACGTAAAGCTTTCCCTTATCATTCCGCTGTTCTTGGCATTAACCTTCTATCGAGTCCGCTTCTTCGGTCTTCGACGGATCTGCGTTCAGGAATATGCATATCATATGAGAATTCCCGTCGAGCTAATCCTAAGCGCCTGATGCCATTATCTCTGATAAATAACGCCATAACTTTGTTTTGTTCTGATTTTTGAAATAAATAAGCCATAATCTGTTGCTGATCCTGTTTTTTTTGCCTTGAAAGCTTCTGATATTTGTTTCAAGTACATCCAAGTTCGGTTGCGCCGTCATTCTGACTGAGTGTAGCATCGTCCGAACCTGGAATACTTTCTTGCTATGCGCTATCCGCGTTTATAGCACATTCCAATGGTCGGTCTATTGGATCATTTAAATCAGAAGGCTTCCCTAAATGCCGTTATTAAACTCGGTGCATATCATTTTTTTTTATTTGCTGACGACCGATGAATAAGATGCACGTACGCCAGAGAAACCGTTTATTTTTACATTGAAAACCCCCGCATTGCGGGAGTCAGAGCTTACCAGCTCTGCCTTGGCAGTTTTGTGTCTAAAATCACAAATTCCAAGCACCAAATTACAAACAAGCTCCAAACTACAAGCACCAAATTTCAAATAAATCACAAATTCCAAACAAGGGCTAAAACCATTTTTTTATTCTTTTGTTTGTTATTTATTTTTTCGATCATTGGAATTTACCTGCCCTGTTAAATAAATCGTAGATTTAATGCAAAGCATTATTTAACAGGGTAAATTATTTGTATTTTGTTATTTGGGATTTCCCCTTTTAGGCATGCCTGCATTAAAAGTATTGCAGGACCTGTGCCAGACTGAGAACAGTCTCATTTTTCACTGGAAATTCAGGATATTGATTACGGTCACCGGGAATATCGTATGGTTTAAAGCCGTTGAATAAGGAATTCATGCTATGGAACAATTTCCATACTATCAAATATCATTGACAGGAGTCGAATCAGCATGAGCCCCAAAAAAGAAGACCAGAATTCGAGTATCAAAAAGAAATTTCTTGAGTTTTAACTCGGTATTTTAACCAACATATTCGTTCCCTTGCCTGGATAAGAGCCAGAAGCATAAAACCCTGCCGGAAGCCACATCCGGCAGGGTCATAAGGAGGTGGGAATCAGAAAAGAAATGGTTCTTGATTCCATCTGATTTATGTAATAAGCAAATATTATGCCAATTCTCAATTCCCAAATTTATTGAGAATTCCCTTGATCTAATCCTCCATTATCCCTCATGATCAAAGCGAACGTTGGAGCAGCCGGGCAACTCTTGTCAGAATCAGTTTGGCATTTAACGGTTTAGTTATATAGTCATCGGCACCTGCATCGATTACTGCTACTTCAGAATCCACCTCATCTTTGGCAGTCAGCATGATGATGGGAATCATCCGGGTAGACAGTTGCGACTTTATTTTTCTAATCAGCTCCATGCCGTCCATCTGCGGCATCAGATAATCGGTGATGATCAGATCCGGTTTTTCCTTGTGGGCCAGTTTCAGGGCATCCAAACCGTTATCCGCTGAAACAACATGATAATTATCCGATTCGAGCATATTGACAAGGAGTTTAATGATAATCTGGTTATCGTCGGCTATTAGGATTTTTTTGGGTTTAACGATTTTAATTGAAAATGAAGTTTCGATAGCCGGCGGCTCATCGACCGGTTTTTCCTCTCCGGGCTCAGGCGTTGCAACATATTCCTGTGCAACTGTCTCCGATTCCGGCGGCGCCACCCTAAATACCTCCTCAATGGTTGTCAGGCCATTCATCGCTTTATCAATTCCGTCCAGAAACATCGGCCGAAATCCTTCTTTTAAGGCGACATTTTTTATCTTTAAGGCTGAAACACCGTCAGCGATGATTCCCTTGACTGCCGGCGTTATTTGCATGACTTCATATATACCTATCCTTCCTGAATACCCTGTGTATTGGCATTTTTCACATCCGGCGCCTTTCCAGAATGTCGTTTCTTTGACGTTGCGGAGATCAATCGGCAGTTGATTGATAAACTGAACGTTCAGGGGGTCGGGAATTTTGCAATGCGGACAGATCGCCCGCACCAGCCGTTGACCGGCAACCATCAGCAGCGCATCCGTTATCAGAAAGGGTTCAACCCCCAGATCCAGGAGCCGTGTCACCGCTGCGGGAGCGTCATTGGTGTGCAGCGTCGAAAATACCAGGTGGCCGGTCTGGGCCGCCTGCAATGCAATCGCCGCTGTTTCGCCGTCCCGAATTTCACCGACCATGACAACATCCGGATCCTGACGCAGGATCGACCGCAGGCTCGAAGCAAAGGTTACACCTGCTGCCGTGTTGATCTCGATCTGGCTGATTCCCTTGATATCAAACTCGATGGGATCTTCTACCGTGACGATATTCACTGTCGGCGTATTGATTTTGTTTAGACAGGCGTATAAGGTTGATGATTTGCCGCTGCCGGTGGGGCCGGTTACTAGAATGATCCCCTGGGGTACGCGGATAGCCTTTGTTAAGATTTCAAGCTCTCTCCCGGACAGGCCCAAATCTTCAAATCCTTTGGTGGCTGTTTTTAGATTCAGAATGCGGATGGTCAGCTTTTCTCCATACGATGTCGGAATGGATGAAACCCTCAAGTCATAAGTATCATCCCCGTATCTGACCTGGGCGTGGCCGTCCTGGGGTTTTCTACGGATGGAAATGTCCATGTTGGACAATATTTTCACTCGCGACACCAGGGAGGCGTGCACATGCTTGTCGGTCTGCATGATTTCCCGCATGATCCCGTCGATACGATACCGGATGATGACCGCCGTCTTTTGCGGCTCGATATGCACATCGCTGGCATTGAGTTTAATGGCATCGGCCAGAATGCTGTTGGCCAGCTTGACAGTCGGCGGCAACTCTGCAATGCTCATGAGCCGCAATAGGTCCTTTTCTTCGGTCTCCACCGGCCGGATCAATTCAACCGCGTTTGTTTCATCCGCGCCGGTATAAAACACCTTTTCCATCCCCGGTTTGGGATAGTGCCTATCGATGGCATCCAGAATATCCCGCTCGGTTGAGACCGCAATTTGAATGCTCATATGGGTTACAAAACGCAGATCGTCCAGGGCGTTAAATTCAAGCGGATTGGCCATGGCGACCACCAGCTTTTTATCCTGTAACTCAATGGGAATGAGCAGATAATTTTCAGCCAGTTCCGCCGGCACGAGCTTGATGACCTCCTCGGAAATCGTTTTCTTTTCAAGGCGGACAAATGGAATTTTAAGCTGCCCAGCCAGCGCCTTGGCGATGGCCACATCGTCAGCAACGTTCATCTCAATAAGGATCTGGCCGATCTTTTTCTTTTGAGATTTTTGAATCTCAAGCGCTTTTGCCAGTGTCTCCTGATCAATCAGCCCGGCTTCAATCAGGCATTCCCCGATTCGTTTACGGCCCCTTGATGTCTTTTGAGTTTCGATTGTTTCCACCTTTCATCTCCTTTTAGGAACTTACATGCCTGGATATTGGATCATCTTCAGCGATCAGAATCTTCATTTTTTCATCTCCTGCAAAACGATTTTCATTTCAGATGCGAATTTGTATTAATTCCCTCAAAACTAACTATTGTCCATCCATAAATGGCCCTTTTTGCCCTGCTCTGCGTTCTCCGCGGGTTTCCGGCTGCGGTGTACAGACGTACACCTCACCGCAAACCCTTGTGCGGCCTTGATCAGGACAAAAATTGCTCATTTCTGAATTGGACACTTAATTGGGTCCATTACACTTCGTGGATGGACACTAACTATTTTTCCAGCAAGATCAGCAGGGATTTATAGAACAATTTCATTCGGGCCGATTTTGCAACTTACGAAGTTCGTCTTTATTTGATTTTGGATTGCCGAAGGCGCTTTATTTTCATTGTTGTTAGATCCAAATTCCTCTAAAATCATTTTTCTGACATACGTCTGAACATCATCTTTCAAGATACCCGCCATTTTTCCTTCCCATGTTTTACTTCTCCGGAGGTCGATGCTCCTTGGACTGTTCGTTAAAATTCTGCGAGAATAAAAGGTTTGAAGAGGAGACAGGCTGAATGATGAAAAGTAGTCTGTCTTCTCTTTCGACCTACTCTCACGCCAAATAGGCCTGTCCTATGGTGCCGTAATAGTATTGCCGATTAATGTAAGATTGGTCTGTCCCAACACCCTGCCGTTCAGTACTGATCCAGAGGCTACTGTAATCGCTGTTGCTGCTAATAAATTTCCTTGAAGGGTACTATTCGCTGCGATAACCACGGCTCCTGGGACCTGCCAGAATATGTTCTTAGCTTGTGCTTCGTCACCTATAGTTACAATGCCACCGGCTTCCAAATTAAGGGTCGGCGCCTGGATGATCCAGACGTCATTTGGTCCACCTGAGAAAGTAACACCAGTACTATTTATAATAACTCCGGTGGTAAACTTGTAGAGACCTGGAACGAGTGACATACCGCTAATATTTCCGCCGCCCAGGTAATCGGGAGATGTACGTCCGGCGGCATCGCCGTACGCAGTTTCCATGTCGCTTATAGCAGTGGTCAGCATTGCTGGAGTCGGAGACGCATAGGAGGCTGCATATACTTTTCCGGTCACAAGAGTCGATGTTGAAAATTCGCCGGAGGCATGCAGTATTAACCCGAATCCAGTCATGGCAGTGTGCGGCAATTGGACTGACGCCAATATCTCCGGTAATTTGGGTAACTCCAGTGGTAGTAATCCCTGTTTTTGTCAGAATCGTAAAATTTCCAGCTGTTAAAAGGTCTACCGGCAGTGGACCTAACGGTACCGCTGCAACTGTGGTAAAAGTCCATACATAGTCGCTTGCAAGCAAATTGCCTGCGAGGTCCTCGGCCGCAGTGGTAATCGTAGCGGTATAGGTGGTGCCGGCTGCGAGATCGCTTGTTGGTTTGAAGGTTGCAACCAGGCCAACATAGGTCACCGTGCCTGAATACAGCCGTTGCCCCATCCATTAAGGTAAATGTTGCCGTGGTAATCGTCAACGGGTCCATCGCCTCACTGAAGGTTGCCTGGACTTTCTTACTGAGAATCACATCTATGGCAGCATCAACAGGGTCTGTGATCGTCACGGTGGGTGCAGTGGTGTCCGGGGCCGCACCGGTGGTAAAGTTCCCATGTGTAATCTTCTGCCAGTGCATTGCCGGCCAGGTCCTCGGCCGCGGTGGTAATCGTGGCGGTATAGGTGGTGTCGTATGCGAGATCGGTCGCCGGTGTAAAGACCGCAGTTACGCCGGAGTAGCCCACCGTGCCTGGAACAGTCGTTCCGCCATCTGTCAGAGTAAAGTTTACGTTGGTGAGCGTCAACGGGTCCATCGCCTCACTGAAGGTTGCGGAGATTTTCTTGTTGAGCGCTACAATTGTTTCGAGATTCGCAGGGTCTGTGAGCGTCACGGTGGGTGCGGTGGTGTCCGGGGCCGCACCGGTGGTAAATTCCCATGTATAATCTTCTGCCAGTGCATTGCCGGCCAGGTCCTTGGCCTCGGTGGTAATCGTGGCGGTATAGGTGGTGTCGTATGCGAGATCGGTCGCCGGTGTAAAGACCGCAGTTACGCCGGAGTAGCCCACCGTGCCTGAAACTGCCGTTCCGCCATCTGCCAGAGTAAAGTTTACGTTGGTGAGCGTCAACGGGTCCATCGCCTCACTGAAGGTTGCGGTGATTTTCTTGTTGAGCGCTACACCTCCAGCGCCATTCACTGGATCTGTGAGCGTCACGGTGGGCGCGGTGGTGTCCGGGGCCGCACCGGTGGTAAATTCCCATGTGTAATCTTCTGCCAGTGCATTGCCGGCCAGGTCCTCGGCCCCGGTCGTAATCGTGGCGGTATAGGTGGTGTCGTATGCGAGATCGGTCGCCGGTGTAAATACCGCAGTTACGCCGGAGTAGCCCACCGTGCCTGGAACAGGCGTTACGCCATCTGCCAGAGTAAAGTTTACGTTGGTGAGCGTCAACGGGTCCATCGCCTCACTGAAGGTTGCGGAGATTTTCTTGTTGAGCGCTACACCTCCAGCGCCATTCACTGGATCTGTGAGCGTCACGGTGGGCGCGGTGGTGTCCGGGGCCGCACCGGTGGTAAATTCCCATGTGTAATCTTCTGCCAGTGCATTGCCGGCCAGGTCCTCGGCCCCGGTCGTAATCGTGGCGGTATAGGTGGTGTCGTATGCGAGATCGGTCGCCGGTGTAAATACCGCAGTTACGCCGGAGTAGCCCACCGTGCCTGAAACAGGCGTTACGCCATCTGCCAGAGTAAAGTTTACGTTGGTGAGCGTCAACGGGTCCATCGCCTCACTGAAGGTTGCGGAGATTTTCTTGTTGAGCGCTACACCCCCAGCGCCATTCACTGGATCTGTGAGCGTCACGGTGGGCGCGGTGGTGTCCGGGGCCGCACCGGTGGTAAATTCCCATGTGTAATCTTCTGCCAGTGCATTGCCGGCCAGGTCCTCGGCCCCGGTGGTAATCGTGGCAGTATAAGTGGTGTTGGCTGCGAGACCGCCCGTAGGCGTGAAGGTCGCAATCAGGCCGACATAAGTCACAACACCTGGAACAGCCGTTGCCCCTTGCATTAAGGTAAATGTTGTTCCGGTAATCGTAAAGGGGTCTACCGCCTCACTGAAGGTTGCGGTGATTTTCTTGTTGATCGCTACACCTGTATCGCCATCCGCAGGGACTGTGAACGTCACGGTGGGCGCGGTGGTGTCTGCAGCCGCCCCGGTGGTAAAGGTCCATACATAGTCACTTGCCAGTGAATTGCCGGCCAGGTTCTCGACCCCGGCGGTGATCCTGGCGGTATAGGTAGTGCTGGGTTCAAAATTGCTTGCCGGTGTAAAGACCGCAGTTAGGCCAGCGTAAACCACAGTGCCTGCAATAACCGTTGTCCCTTGCTTTAAGGTAAATGTTGTCGTGTTGATCGTTGCGGGGTCCATCGCCTCACTGAAGGTTACGGAGAGTTTATTGCCGATCGGTACACCTACGGCGCCATTAAGAGGGACTGTGGAACTCACCGGGCTTATGGGGACGGATTCAATCCTTTCTCCGCCGTCGCCACCGCCGCATCCTGAAATTAAATAAATACTCAGGATGCACATAAACACAAAATAAGTTTTTCGAGCCTTAAATCTTTCCATAGTAACTCCTCTTTTTCTGCTTCAATCTTTTATTGGTGCCGTTCGGATATCTCTTCATATACGGGTGCGATTTCCTTCATCATTTGGGCTTCCCTTGACCCATTCTACTGAATATGATTTTCATGTTTTTTCGTTTTTTAATTTCTCCAGATTCTCATACGCCTTTTTTTCACACTCCGGGCAGAGGCCGGAGGTAAACACAGCTTCTGTGTGCTTGCTTATGTAAGATTCAACCTCACTCCAGTATCCTTTGTCGTCCCTGATTTGTTTGCATGATGCGCATATGGGCAACATGCCGGTTAATAGTTTTACATTCGCAAGCGCATCGAGAAGCGCCTTGTTTTTCTCTTCGAGTTCAGCAGAATATCTTTTCATTTCTTCTTCAGCCCGCTTGCGCTCGGTGATGTCAATGATATAGATGCGAATGAGCCTGGCATCCTGAACGTAAGAAATATGCAGTTCATACGTCGCTTCGCTTATCGCAGCCTCATTGACTGTTTCTTCCTGCTGTTTGCCTTGCCGCAAGGCCGCGATCAACTCCGCCGAACCGTGCAGCAAAGGATGGTGCTTGCCCTCTCCAGCCAACCCGGGGAACACCCTTTCGGCTGCCGGGTTGAGATAGGAGACATCTCCGTTGGCGTCGAGTTCGATCACCGGACCGGGAGTCAACTTGGGAAATGAGGCCAGGCGGAGAATTTCCTCATTTGCCTGCAGGCGCTCGACACCATGGCTGATATCCCGGAGTAAGTCGTCCATTTTGTAGGGTTTGAGCAGGTAGGAAAATGCCCCCTGTCTGATCGCCTCGATGGCGGTGTCCATGGAGGCATGTCCGGTCAGGATAATCGCTTCGGTCCTCGGCGAGATGGCCTTGATACGCGCCATGACATCGAGACCGCCCATGTCCGGCAGCATCAGATCGATCAGGGCAAGGCTGATCCCCCCCTTCTCCGCTTCCGCAACAGCCTCTCCGCCGGTGCCGGCCAAAGCCGTTTCATAGCCCTTGACCCTCAGGATATCGGCAAGGGTCTTCCTGAGGTTCTGGTCATCGTCCACCACCAGGATTTTAATATTTGCACTCATGGTCCTTCTCCGTTCATGCCGAGGTCAGCAGATTTTGCAGCTTCTTGATCCGGATATCTTCAATCGTCTGGAGAAGGTCATTTATTTCCA
This sequence comes from uncultured delta proteobacterium, assembly GCA_963731025.1. GTDB lineage: Bacteria > Desulfobacterota > Desulfobacteria > Desulfobacterales > UBA11574 > UBA11574. Next base: position 177,666 of record CAVSVL010000016.1, read on the forward strand.
AGGGTTTGTAGAGGCAGGTGTATGCGCCTATAGCAAGTCCCTGCTCAATGGAATTCCCCATTTCCTGACGATAGCCGGTCACCAGCACCACCGGCTTGGTGGGATATCTGGCCCGCACCGCCTGCAGAACCTCCGTGCCGTTCACCCCTCCCAGCTTGAGATCGAGAACAATGGCGAGTTTGTATTCATTCTCCAGATGGTCCAGCACTTTGTCCGGGTCGCTTTCCGTTGCCACCTTGAAGCCCCGCAGGGTCAAAATATCCTTCAAGGTCTTGCAGAACTTGGGGTCGTCGTCCACGACCAAGATGCTCTCCTCCTTGCGCAGCAGGGCAAGAAAGGAAAGGATCATGGGAAAGTTGAGCGGTTTGCTCAAGACGGCATAGGCGCCGGCCGCTTTCGCCTCGGCCATGAGCTCGTCGGTCGCGTAGGCGGAGACCAGCACGACAGGCAGCGCCGGCACGATCTCCTGCATCCGTTTCATGGCCGTAACACCGCTGATGCCGGGCATCTTGATGTCCATCAAGACACAATCCGGCCGGTCGCGCCGGACCAACTCCACCCCTTCCTCGCCCGAGTGGGCCGTGCTGGCTTCGTGACCCTTGATTTTCAGGATGTCGCAGGTCGTTTTCACGATCCTGAGATCATCATCCACCACCAGAATTTTCATGATATTTCCTTTTCCCTGTCGACAATAACATGATGGGTAATAACGCTGTCACTCTCGCCACTCGGTAGTGTGACGAAAAACCGGCTGCCCTTCCCGTCCACGCTCTCCACCCCACGCTGCCGCTGTCTTGCACGCTCAGGCCGATTTTGGTTGAGAAACGCATTCAGCTCACCTCGCCGGCAGAATTGCGAGTGGGCAGCACCACCGTAAATGTCGTGCCCCGGCCGACCGCACTCTCCACCGTGATCGTGCCGCCGTTGGATTGGGTCAGGTTTTTCGCCACCACCAGACCCAGCCCGATACCGCGCGCCTTGGTGGTGAACAGCGGTTGAAACAGCTTGGCCTGAACTTCCGGGGGCATGCCGCTGCCGCTGTCGCGTACGCTGACACTCACCGTACCGTCCCGGCTGTTTTCAACCGCACCGATGGTCAGGGTTCCGCCCTCGGTCATGGCCTCCAAGCCGTTGCTGATGAGATTGCGGAATACCTGCTGGATTTGCATGGCATCCACCGATACGGGAGGAAGTATTGCGGGAATTCCCAGCGTCACGGTCATGGCGGCGGGAACGAGGTTCTGGCGCAAGGTCTGGTCGAGCAGTTCCCCAACGCCCACCACGGCCGGATGCGGTGGCCTGGTGCGTACGGAGTCCAGCAGGTCGGCGACGATGCGGTCCACCTCGGCAATCTCGACCTTGATGATCTCCAGGTACTCCCTAGTGGTGGCATCCGCATCCGTCAGGACGGTTTGCAGGAAGTAGACGGCGTTGTTCATCACCCCCAGCGGATTGCGCAATTCGTGACCGACACTGCCGGCCACCTGCCCCAGCAAGGCCAGCTTCTCCTTGCGCACCAGTTCATCCTGGGCATCCAGCAGTTGCTGCGTGCGCGCCCGGACCTTTTCCTCCAACTCGTCGTTCAGCTTGCGGATTTGTTCTTCCGCCTGCTTGCGCTCGGTGATGTCGGTACCGACGCCGACCGCATATGCGCCCTTCTCAGTATCCACTCGCGTAGCCGTTAGAATGAAGTCGCGTATGCCCGTCTTTGTGATGAGGCGCGCAACGTTGGTTGACGTGCCCTGTTCAAAAGTTTCTTGGGTTTTTTGGGAGACCGACGGACGGTCCGCCTCGTGAATAATGTCTAGTGCATTGGCAGCCGCAATCTGCGAGTCGGAGTAGCCGAGCATGTCTCTAAGTTTGTCGTTCCAGCGGATAAACCGCCCGGTCGGGTCAAGCACGTAGAATATGTCCGGCTGGCTTGCGATCAATGTGTTTGAGAAATTTCTTTCGTCAGTAGCCGTCTGTTCAGCCAGCTTGCGCTCGGTGATATCATGGACAACGCCGACCATTAAATATTTTCCTGCCAGAAGCATGGGGGCGCCACCGCTGACATCGGCGAAAAAGACCGATCCGTCCTTACGTTGTAACGGAATTTCAGGCGCCACGGAGATCTCGCCTTTTGCCTGGCGTTCAAACTGCCGTTGCACTTCGGGAAGCGCTGCGGCCGCGGTGATGTCTGCAATGCCAAGATGCATAAGCTCCTCCAGCTCGTAACCAAGCATGTCGCAGATTGCCCTGTTCCCCATGACGATTGCCTGTGATTGCGCATCCACCACCAGGATCCCGTCAATGGTGGCATCAAGGATGGCTCTGAAGCGGTACTCGGACTCTTCCAGGGCTTGGGTCGTCTGCTTGCGCTTGGTGATATCGCGCACAATGCCCAGCCTATACGTTTTTTCGAGGGTGACGGTTCTCATGTTGACTTCCACCGGGAAGATGGCGCCATCCTTGCGTCGATGCGTGGTTTCAAAACGCGCAAAACCCGATTCCTCAAACTGCTCATTGACCATGAGTAGAGTATCCGTGTCCATAGCGGGATCAATATCCTGAACGCTCATGGTCAGCAACTCTTCCCGGCTGTAGCCCAGTTCACGGCAGGCGGTCTCGTTAACATCGAGAAATCGCAACGTCACCGGATCTATTACCTCGATGGCGTCGCTGGAATTGTCCAGCAGTTTGCGAAACAGGCTGAGGTCGTCATTGGCCTTGCGCAGCGCCTCTGCCGCCAGTGTGTCCTCGGTGATGTCCTGCCACATCCCCACCAAATAATTCGGAGTACCGTCCTCAAACCTTACCAGTCGCAGGGAATCCCGGAGCCACAGATAATTGCCATCGAATTTCCGCCAGCGGTATTCTATGACATGCCGACCTTTTTCCATCAGCAATTCCATCTCGCCGGAGATCCTCGGGACGTCGTCGGGATGGATGTGGGAAAACCATAAATCGGGTTGCTCCATGAAATTCCTGGCGGTATAACCGGTGAAGGAGACCGCGTTTTGTGACATGTACGCCACCGCGTAATCGCCTCCCGCAGCGCACCGGTAAACCGCGATCGGTAACGAATCCAACAGGACCGATAGTTGTTCGTTGGCTGAGTGGAGTTCCTGCTCGGCAGCCTTTCGTTCCGCCAGTTCCTTTACCAACTGCAAATTTAACTCCTTGCGCACCAGTTCGTCCTTGGCCTCCAGCAGTTGCCGCACTTTTTTCTGTAACGTTCGGTTCAGCTCATGGATTTCATCGTCCGCCCGTATGCGCTCGGTGACGTCCCTGACAACGCCGGTAATACACAGTTGTCCGTCCACCGTTGCCGGAGTGGCGGTGATATCCGCCTGGAAGACGGTGCCATCCTTTCTCTTCACTGGCAGCCTTGCGAGGTTGATTTCGCCTTTGAGTTGCCGATCGAATTGTCGGGCGACATTGGGGAGGTCTTTTCTGGGATGAATGTCATCCACCGTCAGATTGAGAAACTCGTCGAGGCTGTAGCCGAGCATGCGGCAAATCGCGCTATTGGCCATCCGGAACCGTCGGGTATGGGCGTCAGCCATGCAGATTCCGTCTAGTATAGCTTCAAAGAGGGAACTGAACTGGGCTTCAGAATCCGACAACGCCTGCATCGTCCGCTTGTTGTCGGCAACTTTGGCCTCCAGATCTTCCCCAAGAATATTGATGCCGGCCATGACACTATCCAGGGCGCTGTCTTCTCCGGCAAGGGTTCCCCTTACCGTAAAGTCACCCGCGGCAAACTTGAGGATGATATCGAGTATCTCCGCCAGCCTCGGGTCTTCATGATTATTGGACGTCTGATTCATTTGTCCAGAATTTCCCTCACCTTTTTCAAAAGGTCTTTCGACGTGTAAGGCTTGTGGATAAAGTCAGAACCGGCCTCTGCCAATTCTTTGTCTTTGATGATATCCATGGCATATCCACTCGCAAAGAGTATTTTTACCCTGGGGCTCACATTTCTGATCGCCTCACCGACTTCTTTCCCGTTTTTCTTCGGCATGATCATATCAAGCATGACGATACTGATCCGTTTCCTGTTTTCCATGAATTTTGCGATCGCATCTTCACCGTCTACCGCTGTAATAACACTATAGCCGAAAGACTCCAGTACTCTCGTCGCCAATTTCCTCAGGGAAGCGTCGTCTTCGGCCACAAGGACAGTCTCATTTCCGTGTTTGACAGACGCGGGGGCCTCCTTTTCCTTCTCCAGGGATGCCGTTTCTTCAATGAGCGGCAGGTATATCTTGAATTCCGTACCTTGTCCCGGTTCGCTGTAAACGTTTGTGTAACCACGATGCTTTTTTATTATTTCGTATGAAATTGAAAGGCCAAGCCCTGTCCCTTCTCCAATCTTTTTTGTGGTGAAAAAAGGCTCGAATATCTTCTTCTGTGTCTCCGCATCCATTCCCTGCCCTGTATCGGTAACGGTGATCAGGGCATATTGTCCGGGATTGCCATATCCATACATTGCAACATAATCATCATCCACTTCTTTAAGGCCTGTGCTGATCGTCAACCGGCCGCCCTCCGGCATTGCGTCCTTAGCATTTACAGCAAGATTCATCAGGATCTGTTCTATCTGCCCCGCATCAGCCATCACTGTCAAAGGCATGTCCGCAAGCTCAATATTAAACTCAATACTCTCTCTGATAATCCGTCCAAGCATTTTCTTCAAGCCAAGGATAATTTCATTGATGTCAACGGGCATCACTTTAACAGCATCTTTTTTGCTGAAGACAAGCAGCCTTCGAGTAAGATCAGCGGCCCGGGCGGCGGCAACAAGCACCTCGGACATATCTTCTCTTGCGGGGCTGCCGGTCGCTAAGGTATCCATGACCATGTTGCCATACCCCATGATTACATTGAGGATATTATTGAAATCATGGGCAATTCCCCCGGCCAGAGTGCCGACGGCCTCCATCTTCTGAGATTGAAGGAGTTGGGCTTGAAGCTTTTTCCGTTCACTCACATCGCGAATATTACATTGGATAAAATTAGCCCGGTCAACCAAATATAGATCCGTGTAGATATCCTGTCCGGCCTTGGTTTTAACCGGAACATTTTCGTAATTAAGAATGCCGGTCTTGTCCAAGTCCCGCATGATTGTCGGGAAATCATCATTCATACCGAGCGAAACGCCGATATCAGGCAATTTATTCCCGATGTAGTCCGCTTCGGAATACCCCAGCATTTTTTCGACAGCCTTATTCGCCTGGATTATATGTCCTCCGTTTGTTTCTAAAAGCACGGTCCCGTCGCTGGCGGTTTCGAAAATATGCCGGAAACGATATTCCGACTCTGTCAACAGATCTTCCCGTCGCCTGCGCTCGGTGATGTCCTCGATGGCCAGGAGGATGATCCGTTCTTTGCCCATCGCTCGTTCAATCTGGCGGGCATTCAACAGCATGACGCGCCTGCCGATGGTGGCAAAATCATGTTCAACCTCATAGTTGTCGAAGACGGTCTTTTCGGGAAGGATGGTTTCCAGCAGTTCCCGCAGCTTGGGGATATCCCACTGTTTATCGCCGAGGTCATAGATAAAATTGCCTAAAGTATTTTCCCGTGCTACCTTGAATGAATCAAGGAAACTTCGGTTTGCTAAGATAACCATCAGATCTGAATCCAAAACCAAAAGAGGTTCATGTATTGTCTCTACGATATCTTCGAATATCTGGTCTGTCCGAGTCTCTACCACAGTGCTCTCCTCCCCCCATAAAACTTGACTTTATTTTGTTGGAATAGATCTGGCCGTTGAATACTCCGCCTTCGGATAATTAAGCATGAGTTGAATATGGCCATATTATTTGAAAACTACTTTAAAAGTTCCCTTATGGTTTTAATTAGTTCCGGCCAATCTACCGGTTTTGTGAATGTCCGATCTACGCCCAAATTTTTTGCAAGCTGAAGGTAGGCATCCGGAGCATTCCTTCCGCCACCTGAAATTGCAATGATTTTAACATTCGGAAACTCTCTTTTAAGTTCAGTAATCGTCTCAATCCCTTCTTTTTCGGGCATAACAAGATCGGTAATAACAAGATCCGGCCGGGTTTCATGATAAAGTTTTATCCCTTCTTTTCCATCGCATGCTTCGATAATTTCGTATCCTCTTCCTGCCAGCTTTTGGATGAACGATTTGTGGATTTCGGATTCATCATCAATCAAGAGGATACGTCCGATAGTTTGTTTTGGCTGTTGATCATCCAGCACTTTTCGGACTATTTTTGCCAAATCAGCCTTTACAATGGGTTTGTATGCTACTGCCTTGATGCCCATTTCTGAAACCGTTTCATCGGAGATTTTTTTGCTGAAGCCGGTGCAAAGCATCACCGGGATATCCGGGCGTATTTTCATCAGCTCAACAGCCAGCTTATCACCCGTCATGTTCGGCATGGTCATATCCGTAATGACCAGATCAAAATCATTCGGTTTTGTTCGGAACAGCTCTAAGGCTTCTATGCTGCTGGTCCTTATTGATACTGTGTATCCAAATCTTTCAAGAATCTGGCCCCCCATCTTTGTAATGGAGGCTTCATCGTCCACAAATAAGATCCGTTCCGTACCTGTGGGGAGCGGTTCTGATTGATATGGGCTGGGCTCATGGCGCTTTCTGCTTACCGGCAAATAAATCGTAAACAACGCTCCTTGACCGGGTTTGCTGTCAACCGAAATCTTTCCGCCATAACTCTTAATGATACCATGGACCATGGCAAGCCCCATACCGGTTCCTTCTCCCGAACCCTTAGTCGTGAAATAGGGATCGAAAATGGCGCCAATGATTTCAGGAGCGATCCCTACGCCGGTATCCGATACCTTTATTTCAATGTAGTTCCCCGGTTTTAAATGCAGGTTTTCCCGGGTTACGCCCCTATCCATCACGACATCTTTCAGGCTGAACTCAAGAATACCGCCTTTATCCTCCATGGCATAAGCGGCATTGGTGAACAGGTTCATCAGAATCTGATGAACCTGCGTGGCATTCCCCATGATCAAAGAGTCGCATTCGATATTTTGCTTGATTTCAATGGTGGTGGGTATAGAGGATCTGATAAATTTAAGCGCTTCTGCTGCAATCTTATCGACCTGGATCGGTTTTAATTCTTCCCCTGATTGTCGTGCAAAAGCCAGTATCTGGCTGACAAGATCCTTGGCCCGTTTTCCTGCCGTATATACCTCTTGAAGATTGTCTTCAAGGTGAGTTCCTTTTTCAACCTCGTCAAGCGACAGTTCAGTAAATCCTATGACCGATGTCAGGATATTGTTAAAATCGTGAGCAATACCACCTGCCAGATTACCAATGGCTTCCATCTTCTGGGCTTGGAGTAGCTGGGATTCGAGTTTTTTGCGTTCGGTGATATCGGTGAAGAAGCCTACATTGCATTCTTTTTTATCGATCCGGACAGGAGATGTGTAGATATCCACATAGATCAATGTCCCATCTTTTCTCAAACACGGAAGGTCCATCGATAACTTCTTCTCTTTTTTAGCTTGGGCCTCGAACTCAGAGATTACATCCTGTAAAGCCTTTTTGGGATGGATATCACCTACATTCATTCGTTTAAGCTCTTCTTCAGTATAGCCCAGCATTTCACAGATAACCGGATTAGCATACTTAAATTTACCTGTTTCAATATCGGCAATAAGTATGCCCTCCGCAGCGCCTTGAAACACCGCCTTGTATCTCTTCTCGCTTTCTATCAAAGCCTCATTTGCCTGCTTGCGGTCCGTCAACATTTTGTTGGCGTATTCTGCCATCTGGTCAAATTCAACGAATTTAATAGGTCTTCGGTCAATTTCTTCATCAGAGTGTGCCGCCCTGTTAAAAAATGAAATTACAAGTTTGAAATCGTTCTTGAGTCCGCGGTTCAACCAATTGAAAAACAGGAAATAAAGCACGACTATTGCCATAACAATCGGGATAAAATAAAGCATTTTCTCTTTTATCTGATTGTCTATCTTGGTTCGCATCAAGGCAATATCCGTTTCCACATCATCAAGATACACACCAGCACCGACAAGCCATTGCAAGTCAGGGATTCCATAAATAAAAGATGCTTTTGGCGATTCTTTATCAGAGTTGGTTAATTTAATATGCGAATAATAAATATAATCTCCTTCAGGTGTTAAAGCGGCATTGTACTCCTTTTTAAAAATATCCTTCATCTCTTCAGGATTTTTATCGAAAATCTCCCAAAGTTTTTTTGTTCCGGAAAAAAGCTTTCCATTTGAAACTAAAGCATCCCCATTGAATCTGTTAATAAAAATATACCCTTCTTTCGCAAACCGTATTCTGCTGATGATAGAGAGCAGATCTTCTTTTATTTGCCTTTCAACATCATCAACATACAAACCGGTCCCGATAAACCAATCGTATGGCTCAAATCGTTTGATAAAAGATATTTTTTTAAGGTCATTTCCTGCCGAATCCGGTTTTGTCCACTGGTATTCATAAAAGCCTTCGCCGGAGTGTCTCACGATTTTAATCATATCTTTAACCACATATTGGCCGCGTGTATCCTGCACATCCAGCAGATTTAATCCTTCCATCTCCGGTTTATCGGCAAAGAGTATCTCAACGCCATCCAGGCGCGTGGCAAAAAGATAGCCGGTTCCGTATTCAAATCGGATGGGCCTTAAAGCATCCAGGATCATCTGCTTAATTTCAACCTTGCCTTTTGAAGTTTTATTCCGTTGATAGATATTTTGAGCAATAGAATAGGCTTCATAGGTCCTCGATTTAACCTTCTTTTTTGTTAATATCTCACTTTGTTTTTTTTCATAAGAAATCAAATCAACAACACGATTAACTTCCTGTTTGATTATTTGTTTCTGACGGGCAATGTAATCTTTGCGCATTTGATCGGCGCGGTAATTGAAATCCCGATAAGAGGCAATAACATCGATGGCAACAATGCTTACACCAATCCCTATTAATAAAATGATTCCCCACAATTGAATGAGTTTGATAAAACTGGTTCTTTTCCTCATAATTATTTTTCCTGCAGTTCTATGTTGCCATCACTCACGCATGCCCTGTTCCTGCCCTTTTCTTTGGCCCTGTAAAGGGCGTCATCCGCAGTTTTTATCAACAAATCGATATTTCCACCGGACTCAATCGAGTAGAAGGCCGCACCAAAGCTGGCAGTGATCCGAATCGATCGTGAGTCGTCCGGCAGCATGATTTCCATATCTTCTATCTGGCTGCGCATTCTTTCGGCAACCGGACCAGCCCGACACCCGTCTGTTCCCGGCAGACAAACCACAAATTCCTCGCCACCGTATCTTCCCAGAAAATCATAGGGTCTTATGGAAGTCGTTAATTGACCCACAAATCGTTGCAGGACAAGATCTCCTACTTGGTGGCCGTAGGTATCATTGACACGTTTAAAATGATCGATATCGGTTATTATAAGAGAAAGAGGTCTCTTTTCCCGCTGTGCCCGCAACATCTCTTGTCCCATTCTTTCCATAAAGGCTCTGCGATTCAGCAAACCTGTCAAGGCGTCTGTGTTGGCCAATTCCAGTATGCGACGCTCTAAATTAATGACCCTTTCACCTATCCGGATTCGATATTTCAGTTCTTCCTGGTTAAAAGGCTTGGTCAAAAAATCATCCGCTCCTGCCTCCAACCCTTCGATGATATTACTTTTCTCTCCCTTTGTCGTTAGGATTATAAAGTAGATATATTCGGATTTTTCCATGTTGCGTATTTCCCGGCAAAGCGCCAATCCGTCCATCCGCGGCATCATCCAGTCCGAAATAATGAGACGTGGTGATTCGGGTTGTTGTATGATCTCCCAGGCTTCACCGCCGTCAGAAGCAACCAGCACCTCATAACTCCATTTAAGTAAATTTGCTTCCAGCACGTGTCTGGATATTGGATCATCTTCAGCGATTAGAATCTTCATTTTTTAATTTCTCCAGATCCTCATACATCTTTTTCTCACGCTGATTCATCTGTCCAGCATCTCCCTCAGCTGTTTCAAAAGGTCTTTCGGCGTGAAAGGCTTGTGGATAAAGTCAGAACCGAACTCTGCCAACTCTTTGCCTTTGAAAATATCCATGGTATATCCACTCGAAAAGAGTATTTTGACCCCGGGGCTCACTTTTCTGATCGCCTCACCGACTTCTTTCCCGTTTTTCTTCGGCATGATCATATCAAGCATGACGATATTGATCCGTTCCCTGTTTTCCATGAATTTTACGATGGCATCTTCGCCGTCTACCGCGGCGATAACACTGTAGCCGAAAGACTCCAGCACCATCGTCGCCAATTTTCTCAGGGAAGCGTCGTCTTCTGCCACAAGGACAGTCTCATTTCCGTATTTGACAGAGGCAGCGGACTCCTCTTCCTTGTCCAGGGATGCCGCTTCTTCACTGAGCGGCAGGTATATCTTGAATACCGTACCTTGTCCCGGTTCGCTGTAAACATTTGTGTGTCCGCAATACTGTTTTATTATTCCGTAACAAATTGCAAGGCCAAGCCCTGTCCCTTCTCCAATCCCTTTTGTGGTAAAAAAAGGCTCGAATATTTTCTTCTGTGTTTCCGCATCCATTCCCTGACCTGTATCGGTAACGGTGATCAGGGCATATTGTCCGGGATTGCCATATCCATACATTGCAACATAATCATCATCCACTTCTTTAAGGCCTGTGCTGATCGTCAACCGGCCGCCCTCCGGCATTGCGTCCTTAGCATTTACAGCAAGATTTATCAGGACCTGTTCTATCTGCCCCGCATCAGCCATCACTGTCAAAGGCATGTCCGCAAGCTCAATATTAAACTCAATACTCTCTCTGATAATCCGGCCAAGCATTTTCTTCAAGCCAAGGATAATTTCATTGATGTCAACGGGCATCACTTTAACAGCATCTTTTCTGCTGAAGACAAGCAGCCTTCGGGCAAGATCCGAGGCCCTGTCGGCGGCAATGAGCACCTCATTCATATCTTCTTTTTCAGGACTGCCGTCTTCCAGCGTGTCCGCGACCATGCTGCCATAGCCCATGATCACATTGAGGATATTGTTGAAATCGTGCGCAATCCCCCCGGCCAGCGTGCCGACTGCCTCCATCTTCTGGGCGTGACGGAGTTGGGATTCAAGCTTTTGGTGCTCGGTGATGTCTCTGCCAACACCACTTATGCCTACGGGTTTGTTTTGAGTATCAATCAATATCGCTGCGTTGAATGCATAGGGAATTTGCCTCCCGTCTTTGGTAACCACTATTGCTTCAACACTGGCACTTCCTTCTTCAATCACTTTCAGAATGGCTTCGGATACTCGCTCTTTTTCATCCTCCCGGAAGAAGTCAGTAACCTTCTTCAAGGAAATTTCCCTGTCGTTGTAGCCGGTGATAACATTCATTGTCTTATTCCACCTGAGGAATCTGCCCTCTAAATCAAAAACAAAGAATATATCTTTCAATGTATTGAGTGCATTTTCAATAAACTTTTTCTCTTCTTTAAGTATGTTATCAGCCAGTTTCCTTTCACTGACATCACGAATATTACATTGAGCCAGCTTTGATCTGTTGACCAGATATACGTCCGCATGGACATCCTTTCCGGACTTGGATTTTATCGGAACATTTTCGTAATTAAGAATCCCGCTCTTGTTCAAGGATTCCATTATCTTCGGGAAATCATTCATATCAATTTGGACACCGATATCCTTCAGCATTTTTCCGACGTACTCCGCTTCGGAATAACCTAACATGTTCACGGCAGCCGGATTCGCATGAACGATACGTCCTTCGCTTTTTTCGAGAAGCACGATCCCGTCGGTGGCGGTCTCATAAACGCGCCTGTAGCGGAATTCAGACTCTTCCAGCAGGTCTTCAAGATCTCTACGCGCAGTGATGTCCTCGATAGCCAAAAGAATGATCCGCTCCTTGCCTTTCTTCCGTTCAATCTGCCGGGCATTCAACAGCATAACACGCCTGCCGATGGTGGCAAAATCGTGTTCAACCTCATAGTTGTCAAAGGCGGTCTTTTCGGGAAGGATGGTTTCCAGCAGTTCCCGCAGCTTGGGGATATCCCACTGTTTATTGCCCAGGTCATAAATAAGCTGCCCCACGGTCTCTTCAGGTTTTACCTTGAAGAAGTCATAGAAGGAACGGCTGACGGTGACCACCCTGAGGTCTTGATCCAGAGAGATTAAGGGTTCGCGCACGGTGTTGATGACGCTGTCCGCAAATTCATGGGCTTCATCCGCGGCTTTTTTAATAATCACCAGTTCTTTTCGGGTCTTTTCCAGGCCGGCTTCTATCTCTTTCGCGCGGTGATGTCCTCGATAGCCAGAAGAATGATCCGCTCCTTGCCCATCCCTTGTTCAATCTGCCGGGCATTCAAAAGCATGATACGCCTGCCGATGGTGGTAAAATCGTGTTCAACCTCATAGTCATCAAAGGTTGTTTTCCGGGGAAGGATGGTTTCCAGAAGCTCCCGCAGCTTGGGGATATCCCACTGTTTATTGCCCAGGTCATAAATAAGCTGCCCCAGGGTCTCTTCCGGCGTTACCTTGAAGACCCTATAGAAGGAACGGCTGACTAAGACCACCCTTAGGTTCTGATCCAGAACAATTAAGGGTTCACGTATTGTCTCTACGATATCTTCGAATATCCGGCCTATCCGAGGCGCTGTCACAGTGTTCTCCTCCGCCGCATCAAACCTTGAGTTCCGTTTTCTATTATGCATCATTAGTCCTCTATAACCTCGTCATTATCATCATAAATATCCATATAAGGATAAAGCTCTTTTGCACACTTAGGGCAAAGGCTGTGGCTAAATTCGGCATCGGAACGATCGTGAATATATATTTCAATTTTTTCCCAGTACCCTCTATCATCTCGTATATCTTTACAGTTCGCGCAAATGGGTAGAAATCCCCGCAATGTTTTAACCTCTGATAGTGCCTTTTGAAGTTTTGTAATTAACTTGTCCCGTTGTGTTTGCGCTGACTTGCGCTCGGTGATATCGCTGACCGCAGCCCTGATTTGCCATAAATCGTCATCCCTGATTTTTATGACCATGCATTCTATACGGGCATAAAACTCATGACCGTCTTTTGTAACAAGCCGCACCTCGCAGGACTGGGGTTTCTCTGTTTCCAGAAGACGTTGCCGAAGTTTATAAAAAATGTCCTGGTCTTCTCTGCGAACAAAGCGAGAGAAAGGCTTTCCGATCAAGGAATTCCGCTCTATTCCTATTATAGAGGCACCCGTCAGATTGACCTCATCGATGATCCCCTTTTCACTCACTGTAAAATAACCGACCGGCGCAAAGTCATATAGATGAGAATATCGATCCCGCGTCTTTTCAAGCTCTTGCTGAACGCGCCGGAGCTCTTCATTCTGCATCTCCAGTTCAACCTGATAAACTTGAAGTTCGTGGATCAGGCTCGCCATTTTTTCGGGCGACATTCCGGAGAGGTCTTCGATATTGCCGGCAATTTCTTTCAGTTTTTTCTCAGCTCTCCGCCTGAGATCGGAACCGCCAGGTGAATTTTTAATCGTTCCCATCATTACCTCTTAAGATCGTTGATTGCCCTTTATTAGAATGTAGATCACTTTATTCTTTTTTTCCCCAATCGGTTATGGGAGGTATGAAACTCCAAATTACAAGCACCAAATAACAATGAAATTCCAAATATCAATGACCGAAACTATTTGACTTTTTCCAGTATTGATGAAAAAATCTTTTTCAGTTCGTTTGCTTCTTGTATCAGACTCCGGGCTTCTTCAGCATTCTTTAGGTTATTGGATTCGCAAATTAACCTGAGCCAGTAAGCGCTTTCTTTTGCTTCCTTCCTGCTTATTTTTATTCTCATCAAAAAGTCTTTTTTTACTTAATGACTCGTTCGCTTCCCGGTAATTTGCTCCTACTGAACCAGAGGCTTTGATCACTTGTTTGCTATCCTCGATATTCGCAATTGTTTTTTTGCAGCCTTTTGACGAAAATCCTGACAGCTTTGGCAAACTGGAAGGTTCTTTCTTCAAGATCATATACCGGTTTGTTATTTTGAATTTTGGTCATTGTAATTTGTTTGTTATTTGTCTTTTGTGATTTGTGATTTGTGATTTTCTATTTTTCCCAATCCCTCACGCCAACCACGCCAGATCACGCTCCGTAATTGCAACCTCGGTGGCCTGACCGCTTTCATCCTTTAGAGCAGTGACCGTTACCCACACATCCAGAATTTTTCCGTCTTTTGTCTTTCGCCTGTCTCTTAAATGACTTCACGGATACTCCCCTCTTTATCTTTTCAATGAGTGATTTTATTTTGTTGCTGACTATCCTCCGGCACAACTTGGATAAAATTCATCTTGAGCGCCTCGGTTTCGGTCCAGCCGTACATGTGCTGCGCACCCTTGTTCCAGGCAAGAATATTACCCTTAAGATCCAGTACCATGACGGCATCATTGGAATCATCCAAGACCGTCGCCAGTCTTCTGATTTTATCCGCCTGCTTGACCTTGTGTACATCAACAAAGGTCATCACCACACCGTCAATGACATTTTCGACGGTCCGGTACGGCATAACCTTCATGGCATACCAGATAAGATCCTTCGACAGGATTTCGATCTCCACTGTATTGAGATCTCTAAGAACCTTTCCGGCCAGGCCGATAAAATCAACATCCGGAAAGCGGGTTTTAAGGTCACTGAGCGGCCGGCCGATATCGGTCTGAATCAAACTGATGATTTTTGCTGCGGCAGGGGTGTAACGTTTGATGCAAAGGTCGGTACCCAAAAAGATGGACGCAATTTCAGTTGCAGCCAAAAGGTTGTTCAGGTCATTATTGGCCCTGGAAAATTCATCGACTTTATTTTGAAGTTCCGAATTAACCGTGGCCAACTCCTCGTTGGTGGATTGGAGCTCTTCCTTGGACGTCTCCAGCTCTTCGTTGGTGCTTTGGAGTTCCTCGTTAACCGACTGCAGCTCTTCATTGGTTGATTTGAGTTCCTCATTGGAAGTTTCCAGTTCTTCGATGGTTGCCTGAAGATATTCTTTGGTCGATTGCAGTTCATGTTCAAGGCGTTGCACCGCAGTGTCTTGTTTTTTAGACTTTTAACGCCCCGGTCTTTTTTTCATCAGGCGCTCTTACCGGTGTTTTATCCTCAAACAAGACGAGCATGCATCCGGGGGACAGCTCTTTGCCGGTCATCTGTTTAATAAATATGTCGACAATACAAAAAGCATTGTTATATTTGACTCGAACGCTCTTGCAGAAAGTGTCCGTTTTTTCCTGGAACCCTTTGTGGAGCGCTGTCGTCAGCGGAGGTTTGAGATCCTCGCGGGCCATGTTCAGGATATTAAAGCTGGGTTTTCCCTCGGGCGGCACCAGGTACCTGTCCGTTTTACCCACAAAATGCAGAATTTCATATTTGTCATTGATCAGAACACCGGCGGGTGCATATTCATCAAGGATGACCTTTTCGACCATTTCCTGGACCGAACTTGTTATCGACAGCTTGCCTTTCTCATCGAATTCGGTTCTCTGATGAACACCGAAATTGATTCCAACGGGAAAAGCGATGGCCTCGCGCCGCAAGCCCTTTTTTGCGTTCAAAGATCTTCCATTTGGAATCCAAAGGCTGAAAAAGATCCGTGTGTTCCCCGATGCTTTCCGACGTACCCAGCAACAGAATCCCGCCGGGGTTTAAGGTATAATGAAACAGGGGAATAATCTTTTTTTGCAGAGTACTGTCCATATAGATCATCAGGTTGCGGCAGCTTACCAGGTCCAGCCGGGAAAAGGGGGGATCTTTAATTAAATTTTGAAGTGAAAAGATGACCATGTCACGGATCTGTTTTTTGATTCTGAAACCCTCTTGTTCCTTAGTGAAAAACTGGTTTAATCGCTCCCGGGAAACATCCGCGCCGATACTCACCGGATAGATACCCTTGCGGGCAATGTCCAGGGCAGCTTCATCGATATCCGTGGCAAAGATTTTAACATCGAAATGTTTTTTGACCTTATCCATTGCTTCGCAAAGGATCATGCCCAGCGAGTAGGCTTCTTCACCGGTAGAACAGCCAGTCACCCAGAAACGGATCGGTGTATCCGGCTCTTTTGCGATCAATAACTCGGGAATCACCTTTTGTGCAAGCAGGTTATAGGCTTCCGGGTCCCTGAAGAAGCTGGTGACCCCTATGATCAGATTTTTAAAGAGCACGTCTATCTCGGCAGGATTTGTATGGAGATAACGAATGTAATCCGCCAGCGTTGTTATCTGGTGTACTGCCAGTCGGCGTTCAATCCGCCGCCCAATGGTGGTCGGCTTGTAATGGGAAAAATCGTGGCCGGTTGCGCTGCGAATGAGTGCAAAAATCTTCTGTATCTGGTTTTTAACAGGGGGATCTGCGAGTTTGATTTTATCCAAAGACTCAAGAAAAGGATGCTTGCACATACCGGATAAGCGTTTCCGGCATCTTTTCAACCGGAAGAATGAAATCGACAAAACCGGTTTCAATGGCACTTTTGGGCATGCCGTCATATTTTGCAGTGTCCGGCTGCTGGACCATGACCATGCCGCCCTCACCTTTGATCGCCTTGATTCCCATGGTTCCGTTTATTCCGTGATCGCAATTTCAGTGGTCTGACCGTTTTCATCCAATAAAGCAGTGCCGGTTAACCATATATCCAGAATCTTTCCGTCCTTTGTCTTTCGCCTGACTTTTAAATGACTTTATGGATTCTCCCTTCGCTATCTTTTCAATGAACGATTTTAACTCGCTGCTGCTTATCCTCCGGCACAAGTTCGCTGAAATTCATCTTGAGTGCCTCGGCTTCGGTCCAGCCGTACATCTGCTGCGCGCCCTTGTTCCAGGCAAGAATATTACCCTTAAGATCCAGTACCATAACGGCATCATTGGAATCCTCCAAAACAGTGGCCAGTCTCCTGATTTTATCCGCCTGCTTGACCTTGTGCACATCGACAAAGGTCATCACCACACCTTCAATGACATTTTCGGTGGTCCGGTAGGGCATGATCTTCATGGCATACCAGATAAAATCCTTAGACAGAATTTCCATCTCCACGGTATTGAGATCTTTGAGGACCTTTCCGGCCAGACCGACAAAATCGACATCCGGAAAGCGGGTTTTAAGGTCATTGAGCGGCCGGCCGATATCGGTCTGAATCAAACTGATGATCTTGGCTGCGGCGGGGGTGTAACGTTTGATGCAAAGGTCGGTATCCAGAAAAATCGAGGCGATTTCAGTTGCGGCCAGAAGATTGTTCATATCATCATTCGCCTTGGAAAATTCATCCACTTTGTTTTGAAGCTCCGCATTCACCGTGGCCAGCTCCTCATTGGTGGATTGAAGCTCTTCCTTGGACGTCTCCAGCTCTTCGTTGGTGCTTTGAAGTTCCTCGTTAACCGATTGCAGCTCTTCATTGGTTGATTTGAGTTCCTCATTGGAGGTTTCCATCTCCTCGATGGTTGCCTGAAGATATTCCTTGGTCGATTGCAGTTCCTGCTCAAGGCTTTGCAGCGCAGTGTCCTGTTTTTTACACTTTTAACGCTCCGGTCTTTTTTTCATCAGGCGCCTTTACCGGTGTTTTATCCTCAAACATGACGAGCATACACCCGGGGTGGCAGCCCTTTGCCGGTCATCTGTTTAACGGATATGTCGACAATACAAAAAGCATCGTTATATTTGACTCGAACGCTCTTGCAGAAAGCGTCCGTTTTTTCCTGGAACCCTTTGTGGAGCGCTGTCGTTAGCGGAGGTTTGAGATCCTCGCGGGCCATGTTCAGGATATTAAAGCTGGGTTTTCCCGCGGGCGGCACCAGGTACCTGTCCGTTTTACCCACAAAATGCAGAATTTCATATTTGTCATTGATCAGAACACCGGCGGGTGCATATTCATCAAGGATGGCCTTTTCGACCATTTCCTGGACCGAACTTGTTATCGACAGCTTGATCTTTCTCATCGAATTCGGTTCTCTGATGAACACCGAAATTGATTCCAACGGGAAAAGCGATGGCCTCGCCCGCAAGCCCTTTTTTGCGTTCAAAGATTTTCCATTTGGAATTTAAAGGCTGAAAAAGATCCGTGTATTCCCCGATGCTTTCCGATGTACCCAGAAACAGAATCCCGCCGGGGTTTAAGGTATAATGAAACAGGGGAATAATCTTTTTCTGCAGAACACTGTCCATATAGATCATCAGGTTGCGGCAGCTTACCAGGTCCAGCCGGGAAAAGGGCGGATCTTTTATGAAATTTTGAAGTGAAAAGATGACCATGTCGCGGATCTGTTTTTTGATCTTGAAACCCTCTTGTTCCTTAGTGAAAAACCGGTTTAATCGCTCCCGGGAAACATCCGCGCCGATACTCACCGGATAGATACCCTTGCGGGCAGTGTCCAGGGCAGTTTCATCGATATCCGTGGCAAAGATTTGAACATCGAAATGTTTTTTGACCTTATCCATTGCTTCGCAAAGGATCATGCCCAGCGAGTAGGCTTCTTCACCGGTAGAGCAGCCAGTCACCCAGATACGGATCGTCGTATCCGGCTCTTTTGCGCTCAATAACTCGGGAATCACCTTTTGTGCAAGCAGGTTATAGGCTTGCGGGTCCCTGAAGAAGCTGGTGACCCCTATGATCAGATTTTTAAAGAGCACGTCTATCTCAGCAGGATTTGTCTGGAGATAACGAATGTAATCCGCCAGCGTTTTTATCTGGTGGATCGCCAGTCGGCGTTCAATCCGCCGCCCAATGGTGGCCGGCTTGTAATGGGAAAAATCGTGGCCGGTTGCGCTGCGAATCAGTGCAAAAATCTTCTGTATCTGGTTTTTAACCGGGGGATCTGCGAGTTTGATTTTATCCAAAGACTCAAGAAATGGGTGCTTCACATACCGGATAAGCGTTTCCGGCATCTTTTCAACCGGAAGAATGAAATCTACAAACCCGGTCTCAATGGCACTTCTTGGGCATGCCGTCATATTTTGCAGTTTCCGGGTCCTGGACCATGACCATGCCGCCTTCACCTTTGATCGCTTTGATTCCCATGGTTCCGTCTGATGCCGTTCCCGACAAAATGATGCCGATGGCGTTATCGCCCTGGTCTTCCGAGAGCGATCTGAAAAAGAAATCAACCGGCATATTGATAGCGCCGGTTTTTACTATATCCAGCAGATGAAGACAGTTGTTAAAAATGCTCACATTCTTGCCCGGGGGGTTCAGATAGACATGGTTGGGTTCAAGCTTTGTACCGTCCTCAATCTGGCTGACGGTCATCCGGGTGTGTTTGTCCATAAGCGATGCCATAATGCTTTTGTGTTTAGGGCTCAGATGCTGGATAATCACAAATGCCACGTCGCTGTCGGACGGCATGAAGGAAAAGAAAAGCATTGAGGGTTTCCAATCCACCGGCGGACGCGCCAATGCCGACAATCGGGAACTTGACATCTTTATCTGATTTTTTGTCTGCTTTACTTTTTTTTGCCAATTTTTTTTTGACAGGTGAAGCTTTTTTCTTCTTGGTCTGCATCGTCATTCCCCCTTTATTCGTCTTCGCAAGAATACCTTTGAAATATTGTCAAATTAACCATTTAATAAATTTGAAACGCTCAGCTTAGGTTGAAGCTACTTTAAAAGTCCTCTTACGGTTTTAATGAGTTCCGACCAATCTATCGGTTTGGAGAATGTCCGCTCCGCGCCCAGAATTTTTGCAATCTGCAGGTAGCCATCCGGAACATTCCTCTCGCCACCTGAAATTGCAATGATTTTAACATCCGGGAATTCTCTTTTAAGTTCGGTGATCGTCTCAATCCCTTCTTTTTCAGGCATAACAAGATCGGTAATAACAAGATCCGGCCGGGTTTCATGATAAAGTTTCAGCCCTTCTTTTCCATCGCATGCTTCGATAATTTCGTATCCTCTTCCTGCCAGTTTTTTGATGAACAATTTACGGATTTCGGATTCATCATCAATCAAGAGGATACGTCCGGTGGTTTGTTTTGGCTGTTGATCATCCAGCACTTTTCGAACGGTTTTTGCCAAATCTGCCTTTACGATGGGCTTGTATGCAACTGCCCTGATGCCGATTGTCGCTACTGAGTCATCTGAGATTTTTTTGCTGAAGCCGGTGCAAAGTATAACCGGGATATCCGGGCGTATTTTCATCATCTCAACAGCCAGCTTATCACCCGTCATGTTCGGCATGGTCATGTCCGTAATGACCAGATCAAAATCGTTCGGCTTGGAGCGAAACAGTTCCAATGCCTCAATACTGCTGGTCCTTATTGATACGGTGTATCCAAGTCCTTCGAGAGTCTGGCCCCCCATTTTTGCTATGGGGGCTTCATCGTCCACAAATAAGATCCGTTCCGTACCTGTGGGGAGCGTTTCCGACTGATATGGGCGGTGCTCTTGACGCTTTCTGGTTACCGGCAAATAAATCCTAAACAGCGCTCCCTGACCGGGTTTGCTGTCAACCGAAATCTTTCCGCCATAACTCTTAACGATACCATGGACCATGGCAAGCCCCATACCGGTTCCTTCTCCCGGGCCCTTGGTCGTGAAATAGGGATCGAAAATGGCGCCGATGATTTCAGGAGCGATCCCTGCGCCGGTATCCGATACCTTTATTTCAATGTAGTTCCCCGGATTTAAATTCAGTTTTTCCCGGGTTACGACCCTATCCATCACGACGTCTTTCAGGCTGAACTCAAGAATACCGCCTTTATCCTCCATGGCATGAGCGGCATTGGTGAACAGGTTCATCAGAATCTGGTGAACCTGCGTGGCATTACCCATGATCAAAGAGTCGCTTTCGATGGTTTGCCTGATTTCAATGGTGGCGGGAATAGAGGATCTGATAAATTTAAGCGCTTCTGTTGCAATCTTATCGACCTGGATCGGTTTTAATTCCTCCTCTGATTGTCGTGCAAAAGCCAGTATCTGCCTGACAAGATCCTTGGCCCGTTTTCCTGCCGTATATACCTCTTGAAGATTGTCTTCAAGGTGAGTTCCTTTTTCAACCTCGTCAAGCGACAGTTCCGTAAATCCTATGATCGATGTCAGGATATTGTTAAAATCGTGGGCAATACCACCTGCCAGATTACCAATGGCTTCCATCTTCTGGGCTTGGAGTAGCTGGGCTTCGAGCTGCTTTCTTTCTTTTTCAGCCTGCTTTCTTTCCGTGATATCGCGCAAGGTGCCGACAAGCTTTATGGGATTATCCTGGTCATCTCTGACCAATAGAGTAGAAATCGAACAAAAACGTTTGGAACCATCTTTGTCGGTTAGAGTAATTTCAAAGTCGCTAACTTTACCTTTGTCTTTAATCAGTTTTAAAAGCTCATTCCTCTCTTCGGGATTAGTATAAATATCATATATTGATTTTCCGACTAACTCATTCCTGTTGTATTGAGAAACGGTTTCAATTGAAGGACTGATTTCCAAAATAGTGCCGTCTATACTTGCTTCGTAATAGACATCTTGTATATTCTCAAATATCTGTTTATATCTGGCTTCGCTTTTAATAAAATCCAATTCAGTCTGTTTGCGCTCGGTGATGTCGATTACAGCCCCTTCCATATAATTTTTATCAGGATAGGCTTTCACCGAGATAGATAAGGTGACATCTCTTCCGTCCAAAAGTTTCAAGTCTGTTTCGAAACCGTGCACTTCACCATCCTGCTTAAGTTTTGAGATAAGTTCTCTACGCTGGTCGGGGTTTCGATACAGGTCGATGGAATGCACTTTCCCGACAACTTCTTCAACCGAAAGGCCCAATTGTTCCGCAGCTTTGGAGTTCATTTCAATGAACATGCCATCGGATAATCTGGACCGGAAAAGTCCTGCCATGGCATTGTCAAAGAAATTCTTATAGAGCTCCTCGTTCTCCCGCAACGCCTCTGATGATCTTATTCACTTGGTGTTCAATCTGGCCTAAAAAGATATGGAACAGTACAAATAGAATGCCACCGACCGCAAGGCAGATTGCACCCATCCGGAAGATGGTCGTATGAAGACCTGAATATATGTCAGTAATGTCAAACATAATCACCATGTCTCCCACTTCGCTGGCCGCCCGCATCCTTCAAAGGAAGGAATCCTTTGCGATATTTACGTTGGTTTAACGATACCTCTACATCAGGCTCCATGGATGTGTAGTGCACCTTATTGAAAAACTTAATAAGATTTTCAGGAAAAAGACTTATCAGTATGGTCGGTCATGACAACCGTAGGGAATTGATCCCATGCGGGCTTTCGGCCCAACATACGCATACCCGCTTTCCAGTTCTCGCGATTTAAGAATTTCTTTTTGATTAAAATATAGAGATCTACATTCAGGATGTTGTGCAAGTATTGAACAATGTGCTCGATTTCCTCGCCAAACTCGACATAGCCTATCAACCGATCGCCCTCGTACCAAGGCGCTACCACTCTTAACGTAAACGTCCCCAGAGGGCCTAGTTCTATCCCGCTGGAGATCTTTTTGCTTCTCTCGGCTTCTAATGTCGTATAACGATCGATCTTATCACCGTATTTATCCGGCTTGTGAACCCGCAGGATGTTTATGCGATCAGGGCCGGTGAAATAGAAGTGAGTCGTCCGATGGTTCGATTGTAAATGTTTAAAAATGGGCAAGGCATGCTCAAGCAAAGCCTCTCTATCTTTGTTCTTCAAGTCTGTCCGAAGTTGTTCGTTAAAGAGGACTATTTCTAATCCAGCCCTCATCGTTTGTGCGTCGCTATCCAGTTGAGCAACAAACAACTTTTCCACGGATTCCAGTCTTTTAACAGCCTCGGCATGTAAGTGCTTTTTTTGGTTTTGATAGAAACTGACAACAAATCCGGTGAGCAGGATCGCCAAAGCCAGCGTCAGTGGAATGAGAATGCGAGGTCTAAAGTTATACTTTTGCATGGATTTGTCTTCTAACACGATACACAATCCTATCTTCGCCCTATCAGGACAGCCTGACAATTATTCTTTCTCACTCTTGTGCACCTCATGTAACACTTTGACCATCCTGCAAAACGATTTTCATTTCAGATGAGAATTCGTTCAGCGCTTTTTCACTCTGCGATTTACGGGCAATTTTTTTGATAACACTGAAAAGCGTTTCCGGATCGACCGGTTTGGACACATAGTCATCCATGCTTGCATCGATGCACTTTTCCCGATCACCGGTCATGGCATGAGCCGTCATGGCATGATGGGGATATGACCGGGGGGGAAAAAAAGATGGAAGGGGATTAACGAGACGCGGTCGAGTTGTGGGTTGCGCGTTGCGTGTCACGGGTTCAGTACTTTCCTGTTTTTCATCTTTAACTCGTAACTCGTAACTCGCAACGCGTAACGGTTCTTCTTGTTTTCCGTCTTCGTCTTGACTTCTGGCTCTGTCTTCTGACTTCTTTACCTCTGTCCTTTGTCTTCTGATTTCTGTCTTCTATTTTTCGTATTTCCCGCGTGGCCTCGAATCCGTCCATTTCCGGCATCTGGATATCCATGAGAATCAAATCGAAATCACCCTTTTAAACGCCTCAACAGCCTCTTTTCCGTTCGATGCCAGGGCAACCCGGTGTCCCCTTGTCTCCAAAAGCTTTGTGGCCAGGGTCTGGTTTAATGAATCTCCCTGCAGCAAGCTGCAGGGTATCAAAGCTGAATTAATTATATCCCCTCACCCTAACCCTCTCCCCAAGGAGAGGGAACATAAGGGGATAACCCTGTAGCAAGCTACAGGGAATTAGCGAGTTAAAAGGCCGGTTCATTTTGATAAATTTCGTTGCTGTCCTCATAATATCATTTAGCCATGCAAAATCTGTGCAAAACCAACCGATTACAATTAATTGATGGAATTCCAACAGGTAATAAGCCTATCACTGAGGGCCTATGTCAAAAATTGGAAATTTGCATACCTTTTGAGAGAAAAGGCTGAAGTAATTGAGGGATATTGGATTGCGGATAGAATGTTATATTTTTTTGTAAAACGAAGATATATTAATTTCAAATTGTTAACAAGTCCTGCCGATATGGATTTTTCAGTAAAAACCGATAGTAAAGGGAGTCGTCGCTATGGAACATTTTCCCTAGATTTTAGGACCGCTCAGTTACCATCAGTACTTTGTTTAGGTATTATTCAGCTCTTGACATTGATGTGGTGTGAGTTCAGTTTGTCATCGAAGATGAAAGCCTCATTTGAACTGCCGAGCAGTTGCGGCATTGGGTGAATTTGGCAGCACTTTCGGTCATGACCCTTTTGATTTGCTTTGCTTTTGTGCAATCGGGCAAATTATAAAAGTCATCGACTGGTTGACAGCCAGCGCTTCAATGCCGTCGATAGCAAGAGTCACCTCATATCCTATGAACTCAAGAAACCGGGAAACCAGGGTCTCGAGTGGCCTTGTTATCATCAGCCAGAAGTATACGTTTGGGTATTTGCTTGCCCGGCGTTTGCGGATACAGATTTTTTCGCCTCTTTCCTGGTCTCTCTCATGTCACACCTGTTTTTTTAGAACAGTGATGTTACCAACTCCTGTCCGTTATATTGATCAGAAAGCAGCATATCCCCGGGCTGATACGTTCAGGGTTCCTGCCCTTATTTGAACTTTTCGACCGCATCGTGAAGGGCGGTTTTAAGTTCATTCCAGGCTTTTTCCGCGCCTGTTTTGACGGCTTCCCATGCCTCATCGCCAGCGGTATTCAACTCCTGCAGCTTTGTCTTGACCTTATTCCGTTTGTGCTCCAATTCCTCGATGGTTTTGTAGTAATCGATCTTCGCGCCCGGCCTTGGCATTCTCCGCCTTGGCCTTGAGTAGAGCGATCTGCGCGTTCCATTCCTTCAACTGTGCATCGAGCTTTTCTTCATTCGCTTTCCTTTTGTCTTTCATGAGAATCTCCGCGATTGAAATGTTTTGCCTCCCATCGTGTAGCCGCTTATCAATCCCAGCCTCCACAGAATTAAGAGAATCACAAATATGGTCCAAAGCATGTTCGCCTCCTTTCTAACGCTTCACTCTAATTCCCATTCAATTTGATCAAAGACGTCCTCAATCTGATACAGTGCCTTGTCGGTTTTGGCCGAGAGCCAATCCGCAATATGTTCCTCAACTTCCTTGTGAAGCTTGCGGAGTTCGTCTTTGTTCTGGGAAATAAAAAACCCCTGAGAGAGCGACATCTTCCAGGGGTCTAAGGAGGTTAGGCGATGGGAATTAATTTTAACCTAACACTCAAAAAATTATGCCATATGGTCATGATACTCCGGGACGCCGCCGGTCTTCCACTCCTGAACCAGGTTGAAAACATTCTCTTTCTCGATGCCTTGAAAAACCTGATAGCTGGAGCATCCCCTTTTCTGCCGGATTGGCGCGATCATTGATAAACGTGTTTTTAAAACCTCTTTTCGCTTTTTCGGAAGCGCATTCATTATTATTTTGGCAATGATCATGGCAATGAATATTAGCCTTTTCTTCAGGATTATTTCTATAAAATTCTCATGTTCATTTATTGTATAATCAAGTTTCGTGCCAAGCAGGATGAATCTGAATAATATTCATATATCCAATTGAATTTTATTTGAATAATCAGATCAAAGCGGCCGGCAATGGAAGGCAGAATCGGCGAAAAACATGGTCATATATCACCAGTCATCATATATGACACATTTTTGACATTTCTGACGGGGTGCTAATGGTTCTTTGCGAGGGAATACGAATT
>CAVSVL010000017.1:0-8784 GCA_963731025.1 uncultured delta proteobacterium
TCTGCAATAAAAAAAGCTATCAGTGACTTAATTTATTGGTGATACCATAATACCATATCACCTTGGGTTAATTGTGGCGATAACTGCTCTTTAAGTATATCTTAGCTCTTCAAAATTGTTGTGATATCCATATGAATAAATGGACTGTAGACTGAAGCCCACCTCACTAAACTATCCTTTAAAATCAATTAGAGATCAAGACATCTTATCACACGACCTTGCTGCCGTTATGATCATTTTGACATTATCTTTTGAATACTGCCAAAGTCCCGTATCCAGGGTTTCAGCTGAGCAAAACGAGCGGCGGCCTTTTCCGCATCAACGCGATTAGCAAAGTTGCCATAGATGGCGATATAGAAATCCTGTCCTTTTTGTTTTTTTCGATAATAAGCAAAAGTGCCCGTTTGGGATTGTTGCTTTATAAACTTTTTTACCGCCTGCTCGCCGCTCATTGCCGCCAATTGTATAGTAAAATGTTTGGGATTGCGGTCTCTGATCCACTCGACATTTTCAATACGCTGTGATTTTTTGGCTATGGTCACTTGTTTGGAAGTGGATTGCTTCTGGCCTTTGTTTATTTGAACCGCAGCCGTCGTTGAACTGGTGACTTGACCGCCAAAACATTGCGCCACGGCTAATTCTTGGCCCTGGTGGACTTGCTGATATTTTTCCCAAAAGGCGTTGTCGATTTTTTTGTGTTCGGCTGGGACGTTGTTTTTACGGTAACGGCTAACCTGTGATGGCCCTCCATTGTACGCAGAATAAGTGGCGCGGGCTAGATTGGATAGACCGCCAGTATTTTTATGCTCTTTTTGTTTCAAAGCGTAATTGACCATGAATTTTAACAGGATTTCGCTTCCTGAACGGGCGTTATAGGTAATATCCCATTTCAACTTGGAGGGAGAGTAAAAGCCGCGCCATACCTTTTCATTAATCTGAAACATTCCAATATCACCTGTTCCGGAAATAAGGGGAACTACTTTTCGATTTTTTACGATGTATTGACGCCAGCAGCTTTCTTGCCATGCAGTGGTCAGTATCAGTTCTCGGTAAATACGGGCATAGTCATGATCTATTGATGATGAACGAATTCGAGCATCTGCTTGTTCCAGTAATAAATTTCGAATTTCAAAAAGATAATGCTTCAGCTCTGCATCGCTAGGCACCCAGCGATTCAGACGATCCCTGGGATTTGCGGCATAGACCGTTTGGATAAGTTGGAAGTTAAAACCATTTGATTTTTTTTGTTGAATAATTTCACCAAAATTTCCGAAATCAAACAATTGTTGTATCACCGGATCTAATTCATACTGGTATTTCAGTGGATCAATGGATGGGTCGTTATTTAGAAGACGTGCTAAACGTCTAAGACCGTCAATGGATATATCCAGCCCAAACGAGGGCCCCAAACGATCCAGTGCATTTAGTGCATCAGCCGCTGTTATGAACGACAAAAAAGGCATTAGATTCTGTTCCGGTGACTGAACACTAATCTCACGCATTACCGGCATCAATAGCTCCCAACTTTGGCTAAACAATCGCTTGACCGGGTCGGTTGCGCTTTTCCGGGGTTCAACGAGAACCGACTTAAACTGGTATCGTGCATCCAAAAGTATCTCCAACAGGGCATCACGTAGTTCTTTCGAGCGAGTGACAGTGGCGGCCTCCTTTATGACAAACGTTAAAAAAGCATCCCAGCTTCGGTATCGTTGTTCCAGTTGCTGCATTTCAAGTTCACTGAGTGCGGGTTCCGGGCCGGCTTCAGCAACGGTTTCGGCATCAATTAGCAACTGGATATCCAGTCCGTTGGATCGGAAAACAAGTTGGCCGATACGCAGGCTGTCGATCATTTCTTTTAAGTGATTTGTCGGAAACTGGGGCAAGAAGTAAGGTAACAGGGCTTTGAACGGATCGGTTTCAGGTTTTAGATCCAACTTGTAACGGCTTAATAAAAGATGCAACTGTTCCTTCACCGCCTGAAGGACTAAACCATCCTTGAGGAGCTTGCCTTTTTGATCGTAAAGTCGGGCTTCCTGCACCTTAAACTCTACGGACAACGGTTGATCTTTTAATAACGAAGGTTTACCGGTAACAGCCGTGCGTCCAGTCCAACGGGTAATGACCTTACAGGAACCAATTGCAGGGACGCCGATTGTTGCGAGAATTTTAGCGTCCACTCTTAGCAGCTCTCCCTCTGTTGACATGCGGGGTTCCGAAAAGGTTATACTTGTGCAACCGTTGTCGTCCAATAGATATTTTGCAGTATTATTCGATCCTTTAAAATTATCCCGAACCATAAGAAGCTGCAATTGCTGGTAGTCAAGAAAGACAGGAATGGTAACCGTTTCAGCCTTCACTACAATTGGTTTGATGATAAGTGCCATAAACAAAATGGCATACAGAATAAATGTCAGACGAGAAAGCATTGGCGTTCCTTATACCAAACTACGGCATTTATAGAGCTTGGTGTCGTTATTTTATTAATTTTAAATATCAGTGCTTTCAGTTTTGGTATTTGTGTCGAAATGCAAACACAGATATTTTGGCTGTCAAATATCAACATTGGAAGTGAAGGGTCAAATGAAAAAATGGATTATGGCCGTTATTGTATCGACCACGATACGTATTGTTGACTTTGAACGTCACAGATACCTGCAATTTATCCCCCGCGGCAGCATAAAATCCCTTAATAAATTAGATATGTTATGAGTATCACACTTGGATAAAGCCTCATTTTTCAGACTGGATTGAGGCAGGAGAAATCAATATATTGTGGTCTGAGTTTTAACCGGTTAGTCGGTTTTTTTTTGATTCTATCTCGTTGATGAATGAGGGCGACCCTGAAAGTCGTGAGCATTGGGTTCAAATCATCACTGCGATTCCTGAAATATCATCTACAGATCGCAGCCGCAACTGAACTACCGATAAGAGAATAATATTGCTTGATTTCGCTTATAAATAAGTGCTCATGTTAAAGACGATCAGACTTCTGTGGTTATAAAAGTTTACCAACTGCTTCAGCATGTAATAGATCAGTGGATAAATTTGAGCACGATAAATAGCAGCATTTAATAATAATCTTCACCGAATTTCATCCGATACTGCTTTTTTTTGCTCTTGGACTTCCTATTCTCCTCGTGTTGGAGATTTCGGAATTTATGCTTGCGGCACTGAGGGCAACGCAGGGGGGCATCAAATCCTCGCTTATTCAATTTTTCCTGTTCTTCAACCGTAAATTCGAAATCTTCCTCGCATTGAATGCAGGTAATGACCATATTTTCCATAATCGATTCTTTTTTAATCTTCTCTTTAAAAAGTTATCTTAATTGTCCATCACTTCGAAGCGATTGACTTCGATATCGAACTTCCCATCCGATCGCTCAAACACCTTTCCGCTAACTTTCACCTTTTTTTTGATGAAATCAAACAATCCTTTATCGTCTATGCAACTCTTAACGATATACTCATTTTCATCAAAAGCCTGTATTGAAACACCGATGACATTGTTTTTTTCATCCCATTTTTCAGGGATTAGAATACCATCGACCGTCGTCCGTTGATGCTTGCCTTTCGATTTCACGATTTTATCCTCACAAAAAAGGATTTGTCTACCTCATAAACCAAAAACGTATTCCTAAAAAGCAACGAACATGCCAAATTCGTATTTTATCGGCGTTTAACAACCTTCCAATAAACCAATATTAATATTTATTTCAATAAGTTGACTCTTTTCATAAAAGCAGTATAAACATTTTTCTAATAATGTTTAAACGTATTTTTTTGTTTTATGACACGAATATTGCCCGCGCTGACATAAAACAAGAACACTGAGTTCTGATTTCATGTAAACTCGGAGCTGAATATTCCGAATTCGCCCTTAGTTAGAATTCATGACCACGTCGTGTTGTCTAACTATTATCCACATCTACCAAATCATACTCACTATATCCAAATTCCGGTAACGAACTTTAAGTTTGCAGATTACTTTGGATTTGCGTTGAGTGACATCAAGAATTTATATAAGTGACCTTTCACGTCATTGGAAATCCATAGGCGACCTGTTGAATTTGGCAAAGTTATTGCATTATTTAATTTGTTTTTTTTTAGACATTCATATTCATATAAGACCCTGAGACACTCGGGTTTCCCAATGAAATAAGGATGAAGGAAGCGTTTCATGAATGATGAAAACATTTATATTTTCAAGCAATTGTTGACCGAAGAGTTGGAAACACTTTTGGGAAAGGCTGATATCGTGGTTCATAGTTTAATTGAAAACAACTACGAACCGCCGCCGGACCCATTGGATCGTGCATCTTTTGAATCAGAACAAGGGACGATGCTTCGAATCAGAGACAGAGAAAGCAAGCTTATTCGGAAAATCCAAAAATCACTCGAAAATCTCGAAAACGGCAGTTTTGGAATCTGTGAGATGTGTGAAAAAGAGATTGCAATTGAACGCCTTAAGGCGAGACCGATGACGACCCATTGTATTCAATGCAAAACGAAAATGGAGGCGTTGGAAAGATGAAATCATCTCTTTTAAAGGCAAAGACAACATCAGAATCAGAATTATCGACACCGCAAAGATCAAGAAACGTCAAACCTAAAGAACATTATAAAAGTTACAGAAAAAAGAAAACAAAATCAGGGAGAAAATGCAGAATTTGCGGAAATGATCCCTCTCCGAATTATTTTTTCTGTCCGTCCTGTCATCACAGAGTCGGAGTGTATGAAGAAAATGAATAATTATTAATATAACCCTCATCCCGATTTTCCTGCCGTGATTGTTATTGCAAAAAAATCATTTTTTTTGCATGACATCTTTTTATGTTTGATTTAAGTGATATTATCATATAAAAATTCTCTCCCAAATAATATAGAATCAAGCGATAAAGACCTCCCTGGTAACATATAAATATTCAGGAGAAACGATGCGGTATATCCTGATTGCTTCGGCAAGACCGGAAGCTTATAGAAAAATTCATTCTGCTTTGAATTCGGGATGTTCCATCAACAAAACCACCGAAGTGGAGGGAGTGGTTAAAGCCCTCAGAGAAAAGCGTTATGATCTTGTTTTCATTGATCTTGAGATTCTCTTTCGTTCGACCCAAGGTGGCGACTACACCAATGTGCTGCAACGGTTCAAACAATTATGTCCTACAGTTGATATTGTTGTCATGGCCAGCCCGGACATGATCAGGGAAACGGTCAAGGCCGTAAAAGCAGGTGCCAGCGATTACCTTACACTCCCTTTAGATCCGGATGAAATTCAACTGGTGACCGAAGACATCCGCGATTCGATCATTAAAGCATCCGAGCTGGATTATTTAAGAGAACAGCTCTGGAGATCGGATTCGCTGGAAATGGTTCATACCGATAATGCTGCTGTAAAAGAAGTTTTTAAAAAGTTGCGTTCAGTTGCACCGACAAAAACAACGGTTTTGTTGAGCGGTGAGACAGGTACGGGAAAAGGTATCCTGGCTAAATTAATTCACAGATATAGTAATCGGGAACATGCTCAATTCATTTGTCTCCACTGCGGGGCCGTCCCGGATACGCTTTTAGAAAGCGAACTGTTCGGTCATGAAAAAGGCGCTTTTACGGGCGCTTTGAAAAAAAAATTGGGCAAATTTGAAATTGCACGAAATGGAACCCTGTTTCTTGATGAAATCGGTACCATAACCCCTTCAGCGCAGGTTAAACTTTTACAAGTTTTACAAGATGGCACCTTTAGTCCGGTAGGCGCTGAAAAGACCATTTCAACCAACGCAAGAATTATTGCCGCAACGAATTCCAATCTAAAAAAAATGACCGAGGATGGTGATTTCAGAAAAGACTTATATTATCGTCTCAATGTCTTTCCCATAGAAATTCCGCCTTTAAGAAAAAGAAAAGAGGATATTCCTTTACTGATCCATTTTTTTCTAAAGAAACTTGGCAGCGATTTACAAAAGGATATTAACAATATCCATCCTCAAGTCAAAGAAGCTTTAACAAAATATTCATGGCCGGGGAATATCAGAGAGTTGGAAAATCTTTTAGAGCGGGCCTATATTCTGGAGACATCTGATTTGCTAACTCCCGAAAGTTTCCCTGCCGAGTTGTTTGAAAAAGAATCTTCATCAGCTGTTTTATCGATGGATATTGATGTTTCCCTCTCGGAAGCGCGTCGCAAGGCCGTACAAGGTTTCGAAAGACAATATCTCAAAGAGCTGATGTTAAGAAATAAGGGGAAAATAAACCCATCTGCCCAAGAAGCCGGCATCAGCACCCGTCAACTCCATAAACTCATGCTTAAATACGGTCTTCGAAAAGAAGACTTTAAAAATAGCCCCTGACCCTGCCGCAAAATTGTAAACGCAGACGCTCACCCTGAATCCAAATGCGAAGTTGACGCTCTTTTTACTCCACTTCTAAGGTCTTACCCACAGGATTCATCAAATTAAAAACCACATTGGAATTGGGGTTATCTGACCATAATCGGAACTATCTGTTCCGATTCTTCACGCAAAAAGTTAGACAATTCTTTAATATCTATAGGTTATAATTTGGCACATGTCTTGCTAACCAGAAATCACAAATTCAATTTTTATTTTTAAAGGTGTACTGATGAAATCTCTTGGCAACCATCTAATTATTGAACTTTACGACTGTAACGCAGACATTATTAATGATCTCCATAAGGTTGAAAACATCCTTATGGAATCCGTTAACATATCAGGTGCGGAAATCATAGCGCCGGTTTTTCATAAGTTTAATCCGCACGGCGTGAGCGGCGTCATCGTCATTGCAGAATCTCATTTTTCCATACACACCTGGCCGGAGTACGGTTATTGTGCGGTGGATATTTTTACTTGCGGAGATACCATCGATAGCGAGAAGGCTTTGACCTTTATGAAAAAAGCGTTTGAAGCAAAATCAATATCCGTTGTTGAAACCAAACGTGGAATCCTGAATCTGCCCGTTGAAAAAATCAAATACAAACCCGAACAGGTGAACCAAAAATGTTGCATGATATAGAATATACCCAACTAAAATCACGATTTGAACAGGAACAGTCATGGGGGTTGCTCTCAAGTATCGACCTTCACAAATGCGACCCTGATCTGATACGTGACGCTGACAAGATCAAAGAATATGTGAATCAATTATGTGAATCAATCGAGATGAAACGGTATGGTGAAACGGTGGTGGTCCATTTTGGACAGGATCCGAGAGTTTCCGGATTTTCCATGACACAACTCATTGAAACCTCGCTTATCTCAGGACATTTTGCCAATGAGTCAAACAATGTATATATCGACCTCTTTAGCTGCAAGTTTTATCATCCGTGGAAAGTTGCAGAATTTACGAAAACATTCTTTAAAGCCCAAGACTATAACATTCATATTGTATTAAGAAAATGAAATGGATTCGTGACAAGTGGGCGCCAAACGGAGCGGCCATAAATGTAAAGGTTGTCAAATCGCTGGAATCTTATCGTTCCAAGTTTCAGAAAATTGATGTGTATGAAACAGCCAAACTCGGTAAGATGCTGTTGCTGGATGATATCATCATGTTAACTGAATATGATGAGTTCGCTTACCATGAGATGATCGTACATCCTTCAATGCACGTTCATCCGAAGGTAATAAACGTACTGGTCATTGGTGGCGGAGACGGAGGAACGGTCAGGGAGATATTGAAACATTCCCATATCCAGGAAATCCATGTGTGTGAAATTGATGAAGAGGTCATCTCGGTCTGTAAAAAACATTTTCCAACCCTTTCCTCGGGATTTGATGACCCCAAAGTTAAGACATTCTTTGAAGACGGGGCTGTTTTTGTTGAAAAAAGAAAAAATGAATATGATCTGATTATTGTGGATTCATCCGACCCCATCGGACCGGCCCAAGTCCTTTTTCAGGAAAAGTTTTATAGAAACATGTTTGATGCATTAAAGGAAGACGGTATTTGTGTAACGCAATCAGAAGGCATGTTCTTTGACAGAGAAACCATCAGAAAATTGTTTGCCTTCAATCGCAACATCTTTCCGATTCTTTATTACTATTTCACGATGGTGCCGACATATCCTTCCGGTACCATAGGATTTTCGTTTTGTTCAAAGAAACACCACCCCATAAAAGACATCTATACAAAAAAAGGCATCACGACCCGATATTATACCCCGGACATACACAAGGCTTCATTTATCTTACCAAGATTTATGGAAGATATCGTCTGACCCTCAGCTTTATCCGGGATAGACAGGACATTCTTAAAAAGATCCGTACCATGAAATAATAAAAGCGAGCGCACGACCTGAATTGAAATGCGAAGTCGACGCTCGTTTTGTTAACAATTATGATTCTGTTTTTTCCATTACATTATAAGATGTTACGTTAATGACCTTAACACCGTCCTCTTCGATGACTTCGCCGATTACTTTTACGGTCTTACCGACATGATCCAACATATCGTTGCCCATATCCGTATCTGCAACCTCATACACGGTGCCGTTATCTGAAACAATTTAGGTGTCGTTATTGTTCCGGTTATGGTATTTCACCGGCGAATACCGGATTTGAACAAATCAAAATAAACGAAAAAATGCATATTATTCCTGCTGCAATCCATCCGAATTTTTTATTCATTTTATACCCCTCCAGTTTTTAAATTAGGGAAAAGAATCGATAATTCTTTTTTAGTTCATCAAACGTTCTACGAAGAACGGATTCAGCAATATGTATGCCAGGAACAATACAAACTGAAAATAACGGGGTTCAATGCTTTGCAAAAGGC
>CAVSVL010000018.1:0-85326 GCA_963731025.1 uncultured delta proteobacterium
TAAGTTCGATATCGGGACCGCCATATTTTTTAAATTTGATTTTGCCATCTTGAGGTTTGCGTCGTTCCACAATATCAAGGTCCGCCATAATCTTGACTCGAGACACGATTTTATCCCGAAGGGAATAAGGGATACTCTCAAACAACCTGCAAGCACCGTCAACCCGTATCCGAATCCGTGTATTCATCTTCCCGGTATAGGGTTCGATATGAATATCGGAAGCGCCATGTTTGTAAGCATCGATAATAATTTTGTTCACAAGCTGTACGATAGCACTGTCGTCTTCATACAGGACGGATTCTTCATCTTCTATCTCTACTTCTTTGATTTTGAGTTCGGATAAGATCTGTGACCTGGAAGCCAGTTTTCTCTCTTTCCGCGAAAAACGCTGAATAAAAGCAAGGATATCCTGTTTTAGCGCCACCTTGAACGAAAGGGGTTTGTTTGAAAAAAGCGTCTTGATTTCCCCAACTTTTTGAAGATTGCCGGGGTTGTCTATTGCTATAATAACTTTTCCGCCTTCTATCTTCAGCGGAACCCAGACATTGTTGCGCATGAAAGGTACTTTGAGATTGGTTAGAAGCCTGACCGGTATCGGTATATCCGGATCATATTCTATAAATGGAACCTTATAGAACTGACTAAGAGATTTTCCGATATCCTTTTTGGAAATCTTAAAATCAGACATTAAAACCGTTTCCACGGACGCTTTTCCTGCTCTGGCTTCGGCAATAGCCTTGTCCAGTTCTCTTTGAGTTAATATATGATTATGAACAAAATAATCGAACTTGTTCGGCCGTGCCTTTGCCATCCGTTTTTGATTGTACAGTGCAATTCCAAGAATATTGGCCATCTCAGTTGCGGATTGCTCATCAAGACGGGTAAATGAACCACCCCCCTTTCGATTAATCAACTGAATCACGCCAAGAAGAAACTTTTTAAAAATAATCGGAACCGCTAAAACCTGTTGTGTCCTAAACCCCATCTTCTTGTCCCAGCGTTTATCAAATTTAAGCTCAGGATCGATGGAGATCAACTCCGAGTCATCATATACATTTTTAATATTGATAAGCTTTTTTTTAAAGGCCGAACAGCCGGATATACTGCTATTTGAAATGGAAATACGAATTTCCTCGATTTCATTTCCGGATTTAAACCGCGATACCAGTTCTCGCTTTATTCCGTCCACCACATAAACGGTTAATCTTT
Source organism: uncultured delta proteobacterium (assembly GCA_963731025.1). Lineage (GTDB taxonomy): Bacteria > Desulfobacterota > Desulfobacteria > Desulfobacterales > UBA11574 > UBA11574. Next base: position 1,210 of record CAVSVL010000018.1, read on the forward strand.
CGGCTTCAAAAAGCCGGATGATCTCATCCTTCAAATCCACCAGGATCTCGTCAAGATTGGCAGCGGCATGAATTTTGTTGCAAATATCCTGGAGATCTTTCCGGTAATCAATTTCGGATTTCAGTTTCCGGCTGCTTGACTTTTTGGTATCGATAATGCTTGCTCTATTTAACATATTTAATGGCCTCGTATTAATACTCTTTGATTGTCTATTGAAGAAACTTATTGCCTGAGGTTCTTCTCCAATCAGGTTGCAAAAGAGGGTCCAGGGATTCAAGGGGTCAGGGATTCAAGGGTTTGTTTTCTAGTGACTTTATCAGCGCTTTTAACATTCTTTCGATTTCTGCGATGTCTTTTTTTAGTGTGAGCAATTCACCATTTTCAATCAAACCTAAATCCCCTGTTAATAATATCTGCGTTTCCAACTCACAAACAGAACCATAAGATATGTAAAGCATCCTAACGTAATCCAAGATTGTCTTTCTCCCATATCCTTCGGCTACATTAGAAGGAATAGACACAACGGATCTTCTTATCTGTGAAGTTAGACCGTATTTTTCTTCCGTTGGGAATTTTGCTGTTATTCTATATACCTCTAAACAGAGTTCGTATGATTTTTTCCAGACTCTCAACTCTTTGTAATTCTTTAGCATTTCACTTGGCCCCTTGAAACCCTGAACCCTTGTACCCTTTGGAATCACGCCTACCCCAAATTATCTACAGCTCATCAGGAAATGTTCTTCACCTGAATGTTGATCACCTTTAGATTCTTTTCCCATTATTATCAGCAACGTTCATGCCAAAAGACTTAATATTTTAATAAAGCAGTATTTGAGATGTGTTTATCGATTTTAAGATTCTCGTAAAGGCTTAGCTTGTGGGTATTCCGGAAGGTTTAGGAACGTACTATTATTTGTCTATGCTTCAACAAAAAATAACACGAGAGGGATTCATTAAAGAAGATAGCACCGAAATTTGCACAAAATATTGTGCATTTCTGCACAGTTTTTTGTGCATGCGAAAGGAGGGCGTAAAGTTGGAACCTTTATTGCGTAACAGACCGGAAAGATTTATTTATGTTTCTTTTTGAGCAAGCCATTTGAAAAATAAACCCACACAATCCGGGCAAAGTTGGGTGCCGGTGGCATCGTCAATAATTTGGAGTGCTTTTTCCTGGGCCATTCCTTTGCGGTAGGGCCTGTCACTCGTCAAAGAATGATAGGTATCGGCAACCGCCGTCATCCGCGCCCATAAATGGATGTTATCTCCTTTAAGGCCATGAGGATACCCTTTGCCATCGAGACGTTCGTGGTGAGACAAAACGATTGGGATGACATCCGAAAAACTTGGAATTGACTTTATAATATTGGCGCCGATGACCGGGTGTTTTTTTATATGATCGAACTCTTCATCTGTCAACCGTCCGGGCTTAAGAAGAATTTCATCTCGGACGCCAATCTTTCCGATATCATGCAATCTCCCGCCGATAGTGACGGTTTCGATTTCCTTTTGGCCGGCTCCGGTTATGTTTAGCATTCCGGAGACGATTCTTCCGACGGCCTCGGAATGTCCTCTGGTATAATTGTCACGGGCCTCGAGGGCGGTGATAAGGCTGGTAATGCTTGCAATCATCAGATTCCGTTCGGAATCCAGACGTTCTCTTTCCATCAGCAACATGTGAAACTGATCAGACAGCATCTTTTCAACGAGGATAACCAGTTCATCGATATTGAATGGCTTGCAAAGATAAGCTGAAGCACCATTTTGCAGCATCCGCTTCATATAGCCACGGTCGGTTTTAGAACTCATTGCAACGATCGGTATCATTGATAATTCAGGGTTCGTGTGAACCGCTTGGCAGAATTCAAAGCCGTTGATATCCGGCATCTCGATATCGGTCAGTATCAGATCCGGCTGGAGTGTATCCAGCAGCGCCAAGGCTTTTCTAGCATTTTCGGCAGTGATCACTCTAAATCCGGATTCCGCCAAACCTTTTTCGACAATCCGGCGAACAACCTTGGAATCGTCCACAACCATGATAAGACGGTTGTTCATAAACTTGGATTTTGACAGAACGTTTTCTACCGTTTCAAGCAAATGACTTTGTATTTCATACTTTGATAGATATGCTGACGCTCCTGCCTCGAACCCCTTGTCGACATCGCTGTCAGAATCAAAAGTACTTACCATAACCACAGGGATCCCCTGGGTGGCTGTGGTATTTTTAATAGTGCGGCACAACTCGATGCCGTTGATCTTTGGCATGTCGATATCGCTGACGACAATATCGAACTTTTCCTGTAATGCCAAATCAAGGCCCTCTTGTCCGTCTTGGGCTAAAATGATTTCAGCATTCATAGACGCCAGTATTTTTTTCATGCTTGTCCTGAATACGGCACTATCATCAACAATCAGGATCCGGCGTTCGCTCGTCATAGATTCCATTTATTCCCCATGGACAGGCCATTTACAGATTAAGTACCAACCAGATTTTCTCAATAAAACCGTATAACGATTTTATAATATTCGGTTATTGGGGCACTATATTTCGCTTGGAAAAGGATCTCATTTTCTCGGGATCGTATCCTTTACAATATCGGTAATTCTTAATAAAAACTTTAATTATTCCTAAGATCTATAATATATGTGAGCCAGATTTAACGGGGTTGACTCTTTCCGTTTTGATCTGCTTATTATATCAAAAGCGATAGAGTTGATGCATCCAGGTAATGAACTGCTTTTTAAAATAACAGGAAGAACCATTAGGTTCTTATCTTTGTTTCAATATAGAATCACGATTCAGTTTGACACCAAAATCACTATCCTTATATTATTATTTTTACACCATCTCCTGATTAGTTGTACCTAAACTGAGCGCTTCATATTTTTGCAATGGAGGATAATATTATGCACAAATTAGATGCTATATTCTCGCCAAAATCCGTGGCCGTTGTCGGCGCTTCCGCCACACCCGGCAAGGTCGGTCATGATATATTCGCCAATATCCTGCGCGGCGGTTATTCGGGAACCCTTTACCCGGTCAATCCAAAGGCCAGATCGATTTTATGCGTTCACGCCTACCCGACCATAAAAGAGATCCCCGATGAGATCGATCTTGCCATGATTATTCTGCCCCCCCGTCTGGCCCTTAAAGCTGTCCAAGAGGCAGCAGACGTAGGGGTGAAAGGCATTGTGATCGTTTCAGCCGGGTTTCGCGAAGTCGGCGGCGAAGGCGCTGAACTGGAGGATCGCATCGCCTTAATCTGTAAACAGGCCGGAATTCGAATGGTGGGCCCGAACTGCCTGGGGGTCATCAATCCGTTGCCTGAAATAAGACTCAATGCCAGTTTCTCGGCCCGCATGCCGGGGCCGGGCAAAATCTCATTTATTTCCCAAAGCGGTGCGTTGTGCACTGCAGTGCTCGATTTTGCCGCTGACCGGAATTTCGGTTTTTCCAAGTTTATCTCCATCGGCAACAAAGCGGATGTGGATGAACTGGACCTTTTGCACTATTTGCACGAAGATCCCAATACTGAAGTTATCATGATCTATTTGGAAGAACTTCGCAGAGGCTCAGATTTTATTGAAACCGCAAAAGCCATTACCGCCGGATATCGACGCACGCCGATATTGGTGATCAAGTCGGGCAGAACAAGGGCCGGTGCCAAGGCTGCCGTGTCTCATACCGGAGCTTTGGCCGGATCAGAGGCGGTATATGATGCCATTTTCAAGCAGACCGGCATCATTCGTGCCGAGTCCATTCATGAGCTTTTCGACTTTGCCGAAGCCTTTGCGTACAAAGAAGAGAGTGCTCTGGGCAAACTGAAAAGAAAAATGCCCCAGGGCAACCGGGTGGCCATCATTACCAATGCCGGGGGTCCTGGTATCGTGGCCACCGATATGACCGTCTCTTCCGGTTTAAAACTTGCCCGATTCAATACAGACACCATCGAGGCGCTGACACGTCAGCTGCCCGTGACCGCTAACCTTAACAATCCTGTGGACGTGATCGGTGATGCCTCCTATGATCGCTATGAAAATGCTTTGGCCGCTGTTATCCAGGACCAAGATGTGGACGGCGCTCTGGTGATCTTGACTCCCCAATCCATGACCGATGCCCTGGCGACTGCGGAAGCCATCGTAAGGGTTGCCAGGGGATCCAATAAACCGATTCTCTGCTGTTTTATGGGAATCATTGATGTCTCACCAGGAATAAAGTACTTACAGAAACACGGGTATCCTGTGTTTAATTTTCCGGAAGATGCTGCCAAGGCCTTTGGCGCACTTTACGAATATTCTCAATGGGTAAACCGGGAACATCTTCCCCAGTTTACGTTTCAGCACCATCGCAATCAGGCTGAAACCATTATTCATTCGAGTCTTGCAGCAGGAAAAACCTATTTGGGAGAATTGGACGGAACAGAACTGCTCAAGTGCTATGGATTTCATGTGCTGCCCACAGAACTTGCCAAAGACGACGCTGAGGCTGCCGTCATTGCCACGGATATGACGTTTCCGGTGGTAATGAAAATCGTGTCACCACAGATTCTTCATAAATCCGACGCCAACGGGGTAATGGTGGGATTGAAAAATAAAGATGAGGTCAAAAAAGCGTTCAATCAAATTGTCGACAGCGCCGCTAAATATGACCCGAATGCGGTCATAGACGGCGTGTTGGTTCAAAAAATGGCCATTCCGGGTACTGAGACCATTCTGGGTATGAATCGTTATCCAATATTCGGTCCGCTGCTCATGTTCGGTTTGGGGGGCATCTATGTCGAAGCTTTTGAGGATGTGGTGTTTCGCCTGGCGCCTATCGGCAGGAATGAGGCCCGGCGCATGATCCATGAAATCAAGGGATTCAAACTTTTTGAAGGGTTTAGAGGCAGGCCCAAGGCAGATCTCGAAGTGATTGAAAAAGCACTGGTAAGCTTGTCTGACATGGTCATGAATCATCCGGAAATCAGCGAAATGGACATCAATCCGTTGATGATCCACGAACAAGGTAAAGGGGCGACCGTGGCCGACTGCCGGATTATTCTTAAACCATTTAACGATACACGCAAAGACAGTTGAAGAACAAACGTGGATAAAATCATAGACATTCAAAACCTGGTAAAGCAATTTAATGGACTTATAGCCGTGAACGACATCTCATTCTCTGTGGACAAAGGTGAGTTTTTTGGTCTGTTAGGCCCCAACGGCGCCGGCAAAACTACAACCATTCGCATGCTGTACGGCTTTTCACCCCCCACACGCGGCAAACTGCGAATCTTTAGTATGGATATCAGAACCGATTATCGAAAAATTAAATCAAGAATCGGCGTCTGTCAGCAGGACAACACCCTGGACCCGGATTTGAGTGTCGAACAGAACCTGCATGTGTTTGCCGGGTACTTTTCCATCCCTAAAAAAGAAGCCGCTGAACGAACCGAAGAACTTCTCGATTTTTTCGCGCTGAGCCATAAAAAAGATGCCAAAGTCATAGAACTCTCCGGCGGAATGGCGCGCCGGCTGATTCTTGCCAGATCGCTGATCAACCGGCCGGAACTGCTGATTCTGGATGAGCCGACCACCGGACTCGATCCCCAGTCCCGGCACCAGGTCTGGGAAAAGCTGGAGGATCTTAAAAAGACCGGTCTTTCCGTTGTCATCACCACCCATAACATGGAAGAAGCCGCCCACCTCTGCGACCGACTGGTTATTGTCGATCACGGTAAAATTCTCGTGGATGGCAGTCCCGAAGCGTTGATCGAGCACCATGCCGGCAGCAATATCATCGAAATCGAGGGTCCGGACGAGGCGCTGATTGAATATGTTAAAGAACACGATATCGGGCACGATGATCTTGGCCGTCGCCTGATATTGTATGAAACAGAAACAAAGGATTTGAACCATACGATTCGAGAACGGTTTTGCAACGAAAAGTGCATTTATCGAAACAGTACGCTGGAAGATGTGTTTTTACGTTTGACCGGAAGGGAGCTTCGAGAATGATCGATCCTAAAGCATTTTCATGGCGATTTCTGAGGGTCTGGGAAAGAAACTTAGTGGTTTACAAGAGAATCTGGAAGGTGAATTTTTTGACACCGTTGTTCGAACCGCTGTTTTACATTCTGGCGTTTGGCTTGGGATTTGCCGGTTTGATCGACACGGTGCATTACGGAGGGGCTGATTTTTCTTACACGACGTTTATCGCACCGGCATTGATCGCCACAGCCGTGATGTGGAATGCATTTTTTGAAACCACCTATGCGTCATTTGTTCGAATGTATTATCAAAAGACCTTTGACGGCATGCTGGCGACACCATTGTCCTTAGAAGAAATCATCATCGCTGAAATTGTCTGGAGCGCAACCAAAGCCACTGGTGCCGCAACCATCATGTTAATGGTGCTCGGTCTGCTGGGATTTATACAGTTTCCTTTGGGGCTGTTGCTGATTCCACTTGCATTTTTCGGGGGTCTGGCTTTCGGGGCCATCGGCATGTTCTTCACAGGAATCACACCGACCATCGACCTGTTCAATCTTCCCATATTTCTCTTCATTACGCCGATGTTTTTGTTCAGCGGAACATTTTTTCCGGTTTCCAACTTACCGGCCTGGGCTCAGCCTGCTGCCCTGGCCTTCCCTCTTTATCACCTGGCTGAATTGGCCCGGCGGTTCAGTATCGGAACCAACGAAACTGCACCCATCATCAGCATCGTGTATCTTATCGTATTTTTTCTTTTCTTTACGAGCCTTGCGCTGAGCAGGATGAAGAAAAGGTTGATTCAATAGGGATTACATTTTTTTATAGTTCATATATATCTTCTTCAAGCCACCGCCAATAAGAAGAACACCCATAAGATAGAAACTAAAACGGATAAAGCCGATCACCGAAGAAAACTGCTGTATCTGTTCGACCCTGGGCATCACCTGGGGGATTCTGTAGATTACGCCGAGGCCCGCAAGGGTCAGCGCAATACCATAGATGACTTGAATAACCGGTTTGTTTTTACCTGTGGTGTCTTTTTGACTGTTGTCCAATTTATCTGAATTCATGATGTTGTCTTAATTGAGTTTATTTAACAAATAAGGTTCTTCTCCAATTTAGTTGGAGAGTTGGAGAAGAGGGTCCAAGGCTTGCCTGCCTCAGGCATGGATTCAAGGGGTCAAGGCTTTGATTGCCTTATTTCCGGCGATTGAATCCTTTTATTCTTCCCAACACTTTTGGTAAAAATCCGCTTAAATGAGCTTCAGGTATGATTAAATTTTTGACTGAAAGCTGTCTGAGTGGATTAGGGATCGTTTTGAAAGAACCAAAGGCGATTGAACTTTTAAATGAAAGCCCACGATTGAGCAAAGACGTTTATTAATAGTCCGGGCGAGTTCTTTCATTACGAACCCTTATCCACGAGTTCTTTCAGCAAAAATTTAATTATACCTGAAGCGGTAATGTTTATAGTGCTTTAACATAAGATATTCAGCCGCCAAGATACACCTCCTTTACCCTGGGATTGTGCAATAACTCACCGGCCAGGCCTTCCATGACGATTTCGCCCCTTTCAAGCACATAGGAGTGATGGGCTACCTTGAGGGCAGCCCGTGCATTTTGTTCCACAAGAAGGACCGTGGTCCCGGATTCATTAAGTTGTTGAATGACTCTAAATATTTCGCGAACGATCAATGGCGCGATGCCCATGGAGGGCTCATCCAAAAGAAGCAGCTCCGGTCGGGCCATCAACGCACGGGCAATGGCCAGCATCTGCTGCTCGCCACCGGACAGCGTACCGGCGATCTGTTTGGAACGGGTTTCAAGAATGGGGAAAACTTCATAAATACGATCCACGCGTTGTTTGATATCAAGGCGGTTGCTGCGCTTAAAATAGAGATAAGCTCCCAGATGAATATTGTCCAGAACGCTCAGATGGGCGAAAATCTGCCGTCCTTCGGGGACCTGGGATATTCCCAAACCCACGATTCTGTTGGGAGGCATTCCGGCAATATTTTTATCCTTATAAACAATACGCCCTTTGCTGATTTTCATCAAACCGGAGATCGACTTCAAAAGGGTCGACTTGCCGGCCCCGTTGGCCCCGATAATGGAAACCACTTTTCCTTTCGGCACCTTCAAGGAGACATTTTTAAGCACCTTGATACTGTCATACGCAGCGTTTAAACCCTCAATCCTAAGCATGTCTCATATCTCGCTTCGCTCAATTGGAATAATGGAACAATGGAATGATGGAATAATGGGTTACTGTAGGAATTAGACAGGTATTGTTCCCTCATCCCAGCGTCCCATTATTCCAAAATTCCAACATCCCATGGAAGAAGCACATAAATCAGCAGCTATTTAAAAATTTTTAAATCAAAATTTTTTCACCAACCAGAAGCCATCTAAAAATAAGGATTTTGATTCAAGATCCCCCGCTAAAATCCAGCGGGATAAAAAGGCGGAGCCGAGTTTTAACCCGCCCCGTTGTTTACGGGATCTCCGACACGCATACTTTAGTATGTCGAGGACTTAAAACGAGGCTCCAACGCTGAGGTTGGGTCAAAAGATTATTTTGAGATAGCTTCTACTCGCTCCCAAGATATGCCTCTATCACTCTCCGGTTGTTTTGTATCTCTTCGGGCGATCCTTCGGCAATCTTCTGCCCATAGTTCAACACCGCGATCTCATCGGATATGTTCATGATCACCTTCATGTCGTGTTCCACCAGCAAAACGGTGACCCCCTTTGCATTGATAGCCCGGATCAGAGAAGACGCCACGTAAGTTTCGGTCTCATTCAGCCCGGCTGCAGGCTCATCCAGACAAATCAGTTCCGGTTCACTGGCCAGGGCCCGTCCGATCTCGAGTATTTTTTGCTCCCCTAAAGGCAAACTGTCCGCACGGTCATCGAATTTTTCCACAAGTCCGATAAATTTTAAAATCTTCATCGCACTTTCTTTAATCTGTGCTTCTTTCCTCCTGAACTGCGGAAGTTGAAATCCCGAAGACAAAAAAGAGGATCGTATTCGAGTATGACAGCCCAGCATCACATTTTCTAAAGCCGTCATATTGCCGAACAGCTCCACGGTCTGGAATGTCCTGGAAATACCCCGTTCCGCAATCTTGTGGGCCTTGAGATGTTCAATGGGCAATCCTTTGAACATGATCGATCCTTGTGTGGGCTGAAAAGATCCGGTAATGATATTGAATAGTGTCGTCTTGCCCGCACCGTTGGGACCGATAATGGCTTTAATTATTCCCCTTTTCACCTGAAAACTGAGATTGCTGAGCGCCATCAACCCGCCAAAAGCCATGACCACGCGATTGAGTTCAAGAATATTTTCTTCTTCAACAAAATTCATCGGATGTTTATTCCCTGAACCAGCCCTTTACAATTCCCGGCACCCCGACCAGTCCTTTGGGCAAAAAAATGGTAACGAGAAGCAGGATGGCCCCGTATACGATCACCTCATATTCTTCGAAATAATGGAGCCATTCATAGCTTAAAAAGGTGATGAGGCAGGCGCCGATAATCGCACCCCATATGTTATACATACCACCCAAAGCAATCATGATCAGAAGTTTGATTGAAAAAAAAAGATCAAAAGTGGACGGATTGATAAAATTAAGATAATGCGCATAAAGACTGCCCGCCAGAGAAGCCAAAACCGCTGAATAAACAAAGACCATTATCTTAAACTTGGAAATATCCACACCCATGGCACCGGCCGCCGGTTCACTGACATGGATAGCCCGTAAGGCACGACCGATGCCGGATTGGATCAAATTTACGGTAAAGATAAACACTGCAAAAACAAAAATCCATACCAAATAATAATACTTTTCAACAGAATCAAATTCGAAGCCGAACAGACTCAACCCCGGTATGCCGGTCATACCATCCGGACCGCCGGTCCAGGACGCCTCTTCATTGAAAATGATATACACAATAATCCCAAATGCCAGCGTTGCCATGGCCAGATAATGACCCCTTAGTTTGAGAGACGGCGCTCCCACCAAAACGGCAACCAGCGCCGATAGGATCATACCGATAAATATGCACGGCCAGGGATTCAACCCGTATCGGGCCGTTAAAATGGCAGACGTATAGGCGCCAATGCCGTAAAAGGCCGCATGCCCGATGGAGATCTGGCCGGCATAACCCATAAGCAGGCTCAGTCCCATGGTTATCAGGCAATATATCCCTGCAAAGATCATGATGTCGGTATAGTTTTCGATGGAGGGTATTTTGTGGGCAATCCAAGGAAAGATGATGATAAAGAGCGCAAAGACGGCTATGGGAATTTTTTCGATTCGTAACATCCTTAAAACCTTTTGATCTTACTGATCTCTATACTCCCTAAAATTCCACTGGGTCTAAAAAACAGGACGATGAGAAGCACGATCAGTGCAAACGCATCTTTGTATCCCGAGCTGATCAGCCCGGCCCCGAACGACTCGATGGATCCCATAATAAGTCCCCCCAGAATAGCCCCGGGAAAGCTTCCCAGGCCCCCAAGGACAGCCGCACCGAATCCTTTAACCGCCAGCATGGCCCCTCGATCGTATTCCATCAAAGATATGGGTGTTACCGTAATACCGGCCACCGCCCCAATGGCTGCTGAAAGGGCAAAGGACAACAGAATCATTTGTTTGACATTAATCCCCACCAGGCTGGCCGCGTTCGGATTGTCCGCACAGGCGCTCATGGCCTTTCCGACAATGGTTCGATCAAAAAATATCGACAATACAATGACAATAACGATCAGAAAGCCGATCACCCACAAATACTGGGGTTGAATCACGGCCCCGAAAAGAGTGATGGGATCTCGTCCGGAAAACGCCGGCAGATCATAAGGATCCTTGCCCCAAATGAACATGGCCGCGCCTTTAATCAGAATCGATGCTGCAATGGTGGCGATGATCAGCGTAAGCACCGAGGGGTGACGGATGGGGCGGATCGCCAACAGGTCTAAAAGCATCCCCACCAAGGTTACAAGAATAATTGTCGCCGGAAAGGCCAGGACCAAGGGAAGTCCAACAACAACGTGAAAAAAGACCATGATCAATCCCCCCAGCATGACGAATTCTCCCTGGGCAAAATTGATGATCTCTGTCACATTATAGATAATGTTAAACCCCACGGCCACCATGGCATAGACACTGCCTACGGTGATGCCGGTGATCAAGTATTGAAAGAGCTGCCCCGATAGTGTTATCGTTTCCATAGATTAGAACAGAATTTGACCTCAATCGACCGTAAACAAAACCGGCTAATTGAGGTTTGATTATAAAGCGAGGGTGGTAATATGAAACACCACCCTCACAATATTTTGTTTATACTCGATCGGGTAAAAATCAGTCCGCCAAAGCCCAGTCTCCATTTTTGACAACAACCATATGAAATGCATCTTTTGTCAAGCCGTTATGGTCGTCCGGTGAGTAGTTGAAAATTCCATGTTGACCCACGAAACCTTTGATATGATTTTCAAGATAGTCCTGAATTTTTGTTTTGTTGCAACCAACGTTCTCAAGGGCTTTTACTACCATCTCCAGGGCATCCCACGCATGTCCGCCGAATGAAGACAGCGGTTCATTATATTTGGCCATATAGTCTTTCATATATTTCATGGTCACAGCCTTTTGCGGATCATTTGCCGGAAGAAGCTCGGCAATATTACATGCGCCCAGAGGACAAAATACACCTTCTGCCGCCCCTGCCGCGAGTTCGATATTTTTGCGACTGCCAAAACCATGACTCTGATAAAACGGAATGCCGGTCATTCCCAAATCCCTATAGTTGCGAAGCACCGTCACCTGGGTTGGCCCCACAGACCAGTTGACAATGGCCTGGGGCGACTTGCCCTTGATTTTGGTCAATTGTGCCGTCATGTCCGTATCTTTAGGACCGTATTTTTCGTCGGCAACAATATTTATTTTATACTTGGGAGCAAGCCGGATGAGTTCACCACGTCCGCTGGCGCCAAATCCTGAAGTCACACTGATGATGGCGATCTTGTTGATGCCGGTTTTTTGCAGTCGTGTATAAATCGCCTCTACGGCCATGGTATCGGTTTGAGGCGTTTTAAAAACCCATTTATACGGTTTGCCGGTTTTATCATTATGAACGATTTTATAACTTGCTGCACAGGAAACCAACGGCGTCTTATATTTTTCAGCCAAAGGCACCACCGCCAGAGACGTCCCGCTCAAGGAAGGACCGATTACCGCACAGACTTTGTCCTGGGTAATGAGTTTTTTAACCGCCAGATTGCATTTTGTCGCATCTCCTTCGGTATCGTAAACAATCAACTCCAGCTTGTGGCCGTTAATACCGCCGGCTTTGTTGATCTGCTCTGCGATCATTTCAGCGGTCTTCTTCTCAGGATCCCCTAAAAAAGAGGTGCGACCGGTTGCGGAAAATACGGCGCCCACTTTATAGGTCCCCTTAAAAGCCATTGCCGGACTAATCACCAATCCCAGACAGAATAAACAAATTGTTGTGAAAATAGAAATTCTCTTGAGTGTCATCTATGCCTCCTTTTTTCAAATGTTTAGCAGTGCCAATGTTTTTAAAACCACACTTCGTTTACAATCAAACTGGCCTTATCGTCCACCCGATAATGTTATTCAGTTGGGGTACTGGAATACTGGAATAACAATATTTGATTCCAAATGGATCACATCTGAAACCTTTGGGCCCTCTCAAAATTAATTTTACAAACTTATTGCTTCGTGAACCCCTGGCTGGGAACGGAGATTCTCCTGTATCAGCCAATTTATAACCCAAGTTGAGCGATTGTCGAGGTTGCCGCAAATAAGCCCCGCATGACGGGATCTCCGCTTCGTTACGACAAGTCTTGAGCGTAGCGAAATCCCGCTCCGCGAGAGAAGATATCGTTTCGCTATAGTTTACTATGCGGAACGGCATCAGGCGCAGTAGATGCGGTAAGATCGGCGATCCCGAAGGGTTTTAAATTTTAAAATATAGATCGATATCATTCATTAAAAATAAAAGGGATTTGAATCCCTTTAAAATTTAAAACGCTCAAAGGGATTACAGGGTATACACCTCACTGCCGTTGATAACCTTTACATTGTGTTCTTCAAGGACTCTAACGGCTTCATCGATATTGTCGATTCGAAATATCATGACGGCATTTTCACCGCTGTGCTGAACAAATGCATACATGTATTCCACGTTTATTTCGGCGTTGTGCAACATATCCAATAATCGATGAAGACCTCCGGGTCTGTCTTCCACTTCTACTGCCACGACATCGGTTCTTCCCACGGTAAATCCACGGTTTTTAAGCGCCTTAACCGCTTTTATATTATCGTCTACAATGAGACGAAGCACACCGAAATCGGATGTGTCCGCCAATGCAAGCGCCCTGATGTTCACGTTTGCTTCGGAAAGAATCCCCGTCACTTCAGCCAAACGTCCAGTCTTATTCTCCAAAAAGACTGAAATCTGTTCCGCCTTCATATCTGCCCTCCCTAAGGTTTATCATTCGTCATTCTTTTGTTCGTTAAGATCGTTTGGAACGTTATGATCGTTATGTCGTTGAAAACCTTACAACCATCTAAACCATCCTAACTTTTTTAACCTTCAGCCTTGAACCTTGAGCCCTGAACCTCTGAACCTTGAGCTTTTTATATTTTTCGATTGTCAATCACTCGCACAGCCTTCCCTTCGCTTCGAGCGATTGCCTTTGGTTCTACCAGTTTTACTTTTGCTGAAACGCCAAGATAATCTTTTATGTTCTTTGCTATTTTTCTTTCATGGTCCTGAAGGTGTCTTACTTCATCAGAAAAGAGACGTTCACCGACTTCAAGCAGGACGGTCAACGTATCCAGATTATCTTCTCTGTCAACAATAAGCTGATAATGCGGTTCAACTTCTTCCATTTCCATCAGAACACTTTCAATCTGTGACGGAAACACATTGACGCCTCTGATGATCAACATGTCGTCCGTACGTCCGCTGACCTTGTTCATACGGATATGGGTCCGCCCGCATATACACGGCTCGGGATTCAGCGACGTAATGTCGCGCGTCCTGTAACGGATAACCGGGAATGCTTCCTTGGTGATGGTCGTAAAAACAAGTTCGCCGGTTTCACCGTAAGGGAGCACTTCTTCTGTTACAGGATTAATGATTTCTGGAATAAAATGATCTTCAAATATGTGAAGGCCTTGCTTTGCTTCATGGCACTCAATAGCAACTCCGGGGCCGATCACCTCACTTAATCCGTAAATATCCACAGCAACCAGGTTCAGCTTTCGTTCGATCTCTTCACGCATTTTCTCAGACCAGGGCTCCGCCCCGAATATTCCATATTTAAACTTAAATTCCTTAAAAGATACCCCCACATCTTCGGCGACTTCAGCGAGGTGAAGTGCGTACGAGGGCGTTGCCGTCAATATTGTGGGACCAAAATCCTTCATGATGACAATTTGCCGCTTTGTATTGCCTCCAGACACCGGAATGACGGAAGCACCGAGCTTTTCCGCTCCATAGTGGACTCCCAGACCCCCTGTAAAGAGCCCGTATCCATAAGCATTGTGAATGATGTCTCCCCGTGTTGCACCGCCGGCAGCCAGTGATCTGGCCATCAATTCAGCCCATGTATTGATATCCCTGGCCGTATACCCGACAACCGTAGGTTTTCCTGTAGTGCCGGATGAGGCATGGATGCGAACGACATTCTCCATTGGAACGGCAAACATGCCGAAAGGGTAATTGTCCCTCAAATCCTCTTTTACCGTAAATGGAATTCGTTTTAAATCTTCAAGGGACTGAATGTCATTGGGTGTTAGATTATTTTCCTCAAATTTTTTACGATAAAATGCTACATTTGCGTAGACACGATCAATGGTCGCCTTGAGCCGTCGCAATATGATGGCCTCGAGATCTTCTCTTGGCATGGTTTCGAATCCGATGTCGAGAATCATTAGGTACTCCTTTCAGAAACAGTTTATAAACACAAAAGCTGCGGGTTTGAAACCCACAGCTTCAAAAAAGAAAACCATGGGTTTCTTTTTTTGTCTACCCATGGTTTTTAACAAGTCGGTTCTTTTCTACCTTGCCGCCCCATGGATAGACTTCCTAAAAAGGAAGCCATCCAAAAAACTAAAAAAACCAAAGTAGAAAAATCGAAACCGCATGCCTTAGACCCTTAATCATATTAGCCCTTTATGTTTTTGCAATGTGAGGGCAATCTTTATTTGATGGTCTATATTGGATGAATAAAATTATGTCAAGAAAAAAGATGTGTTATGACAACAGATTGTCCGTGATCACGGGGTGTTCTACCCCGTGTAACGATATTGGCGGAGTGGCTTCGTCATTTCAATGGCTTAGCAGTGGGGGAGACCGCGGCTCCCGCATGCTTTTCGCGGGAGAACGCGGAGGGGGAAGGAATGCCCCCGCTGCTAAGTCATTGAAATGACCAGACACGCAGACACCGGAGTGAAACGGGGTAGCACACCCCGTGATCACGGACAACGGATTTATTCCTGCAAACTCCCTTTAAAATCAGCTTCTCGTTTTTCAAGAAACGCCTGTGTCCCTTCCTTGGCATCGGGACTTGCCAGGCAGATGGCAAATGCATCGATTTCAATACGGCATCCTGTCTTGAGATCGACATCCATACCGGTGTTGATGGCCTGCTTTGCCGCCCTAAGAGAGACCTTTCCTTTTGAAACAATGATTTTGGCGACATTCAGGACGTCATCCATGAGTTCATCCTGTGAACATACCTTATTGACCAACCCCATGGCTTGTGCTTCGGCTGCGGGAATCATTTTACCGGTAAATATCATTTCTTTGGCCCTGTTTTTTCCAATGAGTCTCGGCAGTCTCTGGGTGCCGCCAAATCCGGGAATAATTCCCAGATTAATTTCCGGCAGACCGAACATGGCGTTTTCAGAAGCATAAATAAAGTCACACGCAATGACAACCTCACATCCGCCACCTAAGGCAAAACCGTTAACCGCGGCGATAACGGGTATCGGCAGCTCTTGAAGTTTATTGACAAGTCCGTGTCCCATTTCGGAAAAATTTTTTGCTTTAAGGGCATTAAACGTTAAAAACTCCGTGATATCCGCACCGGCAACAAAGGATTTATCTCCGGCACCGGTTAGGATAAGAACGCTGATGTCCCCATTTTCGGCAACGCTATCAATGGCATGTGAAAACTCTTTCAGCGATGCTTCATTTAATGCGTTCAAGACCTCGGGTCTGTTGAACGTAATGGTTGCGATCTGTTCTTCTATCTTAAAGATAATGTTTTTATATTCCATAAGTTAACCTCCGTATCTGTTTGCAATCGGGTTGGGGTTTCTTTCCATAAATGCCGTCGGCTTCGTCTCCTTGATATATGTCCTTGATTCCCTCAACGATCGCTTCCGACATTCGATCCTGATATGCTGTGTTGTTCAGTCTTTTACATTCTCTGGGATTACTGATAAAAGACGTTTCGATGAGTATGGCAGGCATTTGGGCCCCTATAAGAACATAAAAGGGTGCTTGTTTTACACCTTTGCTCTTTATCCTGCTATAGTGCTTTCTTAAATGACGATACATCGACTTCTGGACGTAAACCGCCAGACGGCTCGATTCGTTGATCTTGGCATTTTGCATAAGATCGCTCAAAATGGTCTCCAGATCACTGATATTTTTTGTTGACGTCGCATTTTCTCTTGCAGCAACCAAAATGGCAGCATTATCCGTGGCCAGATTCAGAAAAAACGTCTCGATGCCATAGGCCCGTCTGTCCCGGACAGCATTGGTGTGTATGGAGATAAACAGGTCTGCATTTTTTGTGTTGGCGATGGCGGTTCGCTCCTCCAAGGTCAGGTTTCGATCGCTATTTCGGGTCATGATGACCTCACAGCCCAACTCTTTGCGAATTTTTTTTGCAAGCCGTCGGGCCAATTTCAGGACAACGTTTTTTTCATGAACCCCCTTTAAATATCCCGGCGCACCGTAATCACGTCCGCCGTGACCCGGATCGATGACGATACGGCTTACACCCAAAGCAAGCTGCTTTGCCAGAGCGCCTGCGGGAATCTTGCCATTCTTTTTATCTACCGTTATCACTGGCTGTGCCGGCGTGTCGACGGTCCCCCAGACGTCGATAACGATTCTGAAGGGATTTTTCAGTGAAAATATTTTATATGTCTGAAAAGACTTGATATCCACAACCACCCGAACCTGGTTGAGTGCATACTGGCCGGCGCGCGCGTCAATGAGGAGATCATCATTGATTGGAACAATTTTTTTGATGTCTTTTTTCAGCCGGCTGTTGTTTAGATCGACATACAAACGCTGGGGTTTTTTGATGGTCGCATCTTTTTTGAGAAGTCTATGGCTATATGACACGTCTTTGTCTGCATCGATGACAACCCGGGTATAACTTGGATTTGACCAGTATCGTAGCCCTAAGACCTTAGCGTCCTCGTCTAATGACCCTTTTAGATCCTTTTTAACCGGCAGCGGCGTTGAAGTTAATTCCTCAATTTGCGCTTCAATACTGTCCGTTTTTACCCTGGCAATATCTTTTTTAGGTTTTTCTTTTTTAGAGGCTCTTTTCGGGGGCTTTTTGTTAGACATATGACGCAAGGCATATATAGCCTTTTGTTTGTATTTGCTTTTCTGAAAATCGCTGATAATACGTTCATAAGTATCAATGGCCGTTTGCCTGTCAGATGTTTTGAATGATCGTTTGTACAACTCCTGATAAAGCTGTCCGGACATATAAAGCCCGGCAGCGGCCCATGGACCTTTAGGGTCGTATCGGTAGACCGCTTCAAACTTCTTGATACAGCTCAGCCATTTATCTCGATATTTCTGTTTTCTGGGGCTATGGCGAAGTTTTTTATAACAGGCTTCAGCCTTGTAATACGTATCCTTGGCCGTGGCTGCGGATAATACCCGTGGCCACATCAAAAAAAGCATACAAAAGATAATAAGAATAGATGAAAAATATGTCTTTTTGTAATTAATGTACAATGTTCTTAGATTTCTCCTGTAATTCATTCAGATAATTTAAAGCATCCAGCGGCGTCATTTTCGAGATATCGAGCTTTTGCAATTTTTCTATGATGAAATGATCCGGCTTGGAAAAGAGATGAAGCTGCATATGCTTTTTTCCCGAAGCATTTAAATCTTCGGGCAGGGTAAATGACCGCCTCAACCCGTGTTCGTCATTTTCGATATCATAAAGAATTTTTTTGGCACGCTGGATAACCGGACCGGGGATACCCGCAAGTCGAGCCACCTGTATGCCATAACTTCTGTTTGTACCCCCGTCCACCAGCTTCCTTAGGAAAATAATTTCATCATTCCATTCTTTGACGGCAATATTATAGTTTTTAGATCGGGGCTTTAGACGTGTCAATTCCGTCAATTCGTGGTAATGAGTGGCAAAGAGCGTCTTAACCCCGTGCCCCTTTAAATCATGGAGGTATTCCGCAACCGCCCATGCAATGCTAAGTCCGTCAAAGGTGCTGGTCCCTCTGCCGATTTCATCCATGATAACGAGACTTTTCTGTGTTGCGCTGTTTAGAATATTGGCGGTTTCCTGCATTTCGACCATGAATGTGCTCTGACCCTGGGAGAGATTGTCCAGTGCACCCACCCGTGTAAAGATTCTGTCCGTAACATTCATTGAAGCCCGAGCTGCCGGTATAAAAGAACCCATTTGGGCCATGAGTACCATCAGCGCCACTTGCCTGAGAACCGTCGATTTGCCGGCCATGTTAGGCCCGGTGATAATCAGTATTTGATTTTCAATATCATCCATCTGGATGGTGTTTGGCACAAAACGTTCTCCGGCAATCATCTTTTCCACCACCGGATGACGCCCTTCCTCAATCAGAATATGGCCATTGGTGTTAAACTCCGGCCGGTTGTAGTCATTTTGGTCGGCAACTTCAGCCAGGTTCAGCAAACCATCCAAACGGGCCAGAAAGTGTGCCACCATCTGAACGGCAATATTGTTTTTGATCACCTCGTCTTTTATCTGATTAAATAATTCATATTCAAGGACGGCCCGTTGATCTTGGGCACCCAGAACTTTTGTCTCATACTTTTTCAACTCATCGGTAATATAACGCTCTGCATTCACAAGCGTCTGTTTGCGAACATAGTGCAAAGGAACATCTTTTGATCGGGCTTTAGGAATCTCTATAAAATATCCGAACACCTTATTATACCTGACTTTAAGCGTACTGATTCCAGTTGAATCCTTCTCTTTTGCTTCGAGTCTGGCCAGCCATTTTTTGCCGTCCCGGCTTATGGAAATCAACTCATCCAGTTCAGCATTGTAGCCGGTCTTGATGATACCGCCTTCATTGATGGTCGGTGGGGCATCTTCACGTATGGCACGATCGATCAGGCGGGCCAGATCACGCAAGTTGTCGATATTCTGATGACATTTAAAGCTTTCTGAATTAAGGTTTGAAAGCAAAGACCATAAGTCCGGCAGACTGTTCAAAGACTGTTTTAACGCAACAAGATCCCGGGCATTTGATTGGCCCATGGCAATTTTACTTCCGAGACGTTCAAGATCATACACCGATTTTAATTTTTCTCGGATATTCCGGCGAATCGGTACCTTGGCCTTTGCCTCTTCAACGGCGTGTTGCCTGGATTCTATCTCGGGGATATCCATCAGCGGATACCGGATCCATCTTTTCAACAGCCTGCCCCCCATGGCTGTAACCGTACGATCCATAATACCGAGCAATGTTCCTTGTCTGGATCCTGTAAGTATACTTTTATTTATTTCAAGATTACGAAAGCTTATATCATCAACGATCAGGTAGTTACTAAGAGAATAGGACTCAATACCTGATAAATGCTTAATTTTTTGTTTTTGCGTTTCGCTTATATAAAAAATAAGGGCACCGGCCGCACGGACACCCGCCTTTAAATGTTCGCAGCCAAAACCTTCAAGGGAAAGGGTTTTGAACTGATCAACGAGTCTTTCGCGCCCCCTGCTGAAGTTAAATGCGGTATCGGATATAAAGGTGATGGGTCGGTCCGCCATGGCATTTAGAATCAACGAAAAAAACCGATTGCTTTTGCACGATTCCGGCAAGAGAACCTCACTGGGTGATATTCGAAGCGCCTCGTCAACAATTGAATTCATATCATGAGACTCTGTGACCCTGAAAGCTCCGGTTGAAATATCCAAATAACTGAGTCCAAAAGTATCATCGTTGCGTGCCAGGGCAAGAACATAATTATCTGACTTTTCATCCAACAGTTCATTGTCAAGAATCATACCCGGTGTGATAACACGTACGACTTCCCTCTTGACCAAACCTTTAGCCAGGGCAGGATCTTCAACCTGATCACATATCGCAACTTTGTAACCCTGATCGATAAGACGGGCGATATACCCCTGAACAGCCTTGTGCGGCACACCGCACATTGGAATCGGATTTTCATCTTTCTTGTTTCTGGAAGTTAAGGTGATGTCAAGGGCCTTGGATGCGACTTCGGCATCCTCAAAAAACATTTCATAAAAATCTCCCATCCTGTAAAAGAGTATCGTATCCGCATACTTTTCCTTGATGGACAGATACTGTTTGATCATGGGAGTTTTCTTTAAAAGTTTCATATGGCTCAAACAAATAAAATAAAATCACGAAAACACGAAAAAAAAGAAATCACCATAACCATCATCTTTCCCGTGTTTTCGAATTTTCGTACTTTCGTGATAATTTTTTTTATTTTCCCGATTTAGCGTCAATAAAATAGGGATCACCGTTACAATAGAACCGGTTGTGCAACTTGGTTTTTAGGATTGATAAAAGATTTAGGTCGTGCCGGTCATGTTTTGATCTTCGGACGCTGTCTGGCTGTTATGGGCGTTACTTTTTAATGAATCCACCTCCTTTTTAAGTACTGAAATTTCTTCCAGTTGAGAAGTGGCTGCGGCGTTTAAATTTTTGATGGTTTTTTTCGATTTGAATCGTTCAGACAGACTGATGGAATAGGCGATTAAAAACCCTGCAAGGAAAAAAACAAGAAAATAGATGGCATTGGGCAATTCCTGAATCTGAAAAGGTTCGGAAAAGGGAATATTGATCTGGATGCCTTGTTTTGCCAGAAAATAATCTTTGTTTGAAAAAAAGATAATCGCGATAAAGCCGAGAAAGATTACCCAGAGAACGATCTTAACTTTTTTCATTTCTATCTCCTTTATTTTCAGATTGTTAATTCCATTTTATCAAAGTATGGCTTCAGCTTTCTGAAAGTGGCCTGCAAATGCTCCGGAATGACACGAACATCGGCAAACACGGTTAACGCATTGGTATCACCGAACCATCTTGGGACAATATGGAAATGGAGGTGTTCTTCAACACCGGCGCCTGCCACTTTCCCGAGGTTAAGCCCGACGTTAAATCCGTCTGGATTCATCACCTTTTTTAATATCCCCACAGACTTTTCAACGGTCTCGAGAAGATCTGCCATTTCGTTTTTATGCAACTGTTCAAGCAAGGATAAGTGACGGGTCGGTGCCACCAACAGGTGGCCGTTGATGTACGGATATTTATTCATAACGACCATGGTGACCTCTCCTTTGTATAAGGTCAGGTTATCCTGATCTGAAAGCGCTCTGCAAAAGATACATCCCTCATCTTTTTCGCCCAGAATATATTCCATACGCCAGGGCGCCCACATGGTTTTCATATTATATGTTCCTCATCAAGTGTTTGCTGTTACCCGTTCATCTACCCTTTTCGAGCTCAAAACTCAACCCTTTTCTAATTTAAGCGGTACGACGTTCAGGTCACCCCAAATACCGACGTTATCACCGATAATGACAACAATTCCCCTAACACCTTCAATATGTTTCCCAAAATCGATGGCCGGTTGAATATGGGTTTTCGATGTTACTCGATTTCCGATGGACGTCGCAGCAGCATCAGCAAGGGAACAAGAATCTGAAACCACGCAGACGGCATCCGCCTTTCCAAGGCTTAACGAATGACCGACGGTTCCCGATGATGTGCATATGGATATAGGTCTTTCCCTTGATTCAACACAAATTCCCATACGCAAGCTTAAGGGAGATTCACCCGCAAAAATACCGATCGTAACAGGACTGTCCAACCTTAAAAAGACATCCCCACCATTTTCCACCACCACTTCATCACTATGTTTTAGCAGACCGCTGCCCACATGTTCGGCAATGGCACCGGCCACCGCCGCCATTGGACCAACCCCGGCCTTTTCACCCGCAAGCGCCATGTCATTGACGATCATCGGTTCAGGCCCCTGAACGCGCCATGGCCTAAGTGTTTGAACGAATTCAGGATACCTTTTTATGTAGTTTTCTATATATCCCCTCTTTTCTAAAATCAGCTCCCTGGTAATGTCTTCAAGCGGTTTTAAAGCTTGTACAAATAGATCTGTTTCTTTAACGGTCACTCTGAAATCGACCAGATGGTCCTTTAAGACCAGGTTTCGATAAGACCGCTTCTGTGATTGAAATATCTCGTATTTTTTATTCGGATTTTTGAATTTTTTCATACTGAACCGTTCGGATATCCAATTTACTGAACCCCCGGGAAATTTTTCTTCTTAATTCTTAGTATTAGCCTCCGGTTTGGAGAGCCTATGCTTTAGAAAGCGGAATGGATGATCTTTTTAGAAAAACTCCACGCCTCCTCAATTTATTTTAAATACCTGGTTGTTGCATGAGCATGAGGCTTTCATATGCCCCGCCAGCGGGATTTACGCTTCGCTCCAACAAGGCATTTAAGGGCGAAGCCATAGTCTGGCTATTGCGAGCCCTTAATAACGCAGACGCCGTAGGTGTCATACCGTAGGTAATGAAAGCTTCAGGCTCGTGCAAGATTCAGGTAGTAATTTGCGGTCGCATATCTTCAGGACACTGTCTTAAAAAATACTGATCTGTCATGCCGGCGATAAAATCCCTGACGATTTCCTCTTTGCAGTGATTTTGAATATAATCTTCAGACATATCTTCCAAAAAACCCTTAAATATAACGGATGCCCGATTTTCTTTTTCAATATCATCAAGATATTTTTCAAAAAGTATCCCAAAAAGTTTTTTTATGGTGTCCGTATGCTTTTTTATCTTCGGGTTCATGTAGATGCGCTCGAGGTTGAAATCCTTGAGTCGCTTTAAGGCCTCGGATATTTTCTGACTGAAAGCAACGTAGGTGTTTTGAAAGCTGGTGTTGATAATATCCGTAACCAGATGATAGACAATGGTTCCGTTTGTATCCCCGAGAACATCCACACTCTCTTTTGGGAGGTCGGATCGTTTAATCATATCGAGTCGAATGGCATCCTCTATGTCACGACCGATGTAGCTGATGGTATCTGCCATCCGGACCACACATCCTTCCAGGGTCATGGGTATGAGTGGGGACAAAGAATTTTCTTTTTTCAGCGCCATCTCTTTTTTCAGTATTTCAAAGGTCTTGCTTCGCTCGGGTTTAAGTACCTGGTTATGGACTTCTCCATCATGACAAAGTATCCCATCCAGTGTCTGAAGGCACAGATTCCATCCTTTACCCTTGCATTCCACACGGTCTAAAAACTGAACGCTCTGAACGTTGTGGTGGAAATCGCCGATACCACTGGCTCTGCAAAGTTCGGATAAAAACTTTTCGCCGTCGTGTCCGAAGGGGGTATGCCCGATATCATGACCCAATGCAATGGCTTCGATCAAATCCTCGTTTAACCCCAGGTAACGCCCAATGGTTCTTGCAATTTTCGACACCAGTTGAACATGCAGAACCCGGTGCGTAATGTGATCATGGTGAATCAGATAAAAGACCTGGGTTTTGTCGATGTATCTTGTGTAGGCCCGTGAATGCAGAATACGATCCACATCCACTGAAAACGTCTGGCGATATCCCTCTTCAAGACGCGCATCTTGTAAACGACGCACCCCGGTGTCGCTCAATGTGGCCATCGGCGACAATATCTCGGTTTCCCGCTCTTTCAGGGCCAGACTGATGATGTTAAGATTTTGGTCTTTAAATGTGTCCATTCTCGATCATACGCTCCATAAGTTTGATGTAATCCATTCCTGCCTTGCGAAATCCTTCCTTCCCGTATTTCATGTTGGCCTCAAGAACATAAAGTGCTCCGTGATCGTTAACGATGTCAATCCCAACATCATTCCACTGACATTTTCGGGCCGTCTCCAGGGCAAGATCAAGGGCATTTTGGGGAACAGCGTCGAAACTGATGGTTGCCCCAACTGCAACATTGCTTCTAAAATCATCGGGAGGCGCGATGCGCCAGTAGGCATGCACAATCTCGCTTCCGATAACCACCACTCGGATATCGCGGTCCGAAGGTATGTATTCCTGGATATATGCCACGGTTGTCTGGTTGCAGTATGATAAAAGGTCTTCCGGGTTTCGTATCAGGTATACGCCTCTCCCCATGGCCGATCCTCTTGGAATTTTGGCGATAAATGGAAATTTAAAATAATTGTGGATGTTGCCTTTTTGACGTTTTCCATAAAACACCCTCGTTTTAGGATGTGGTATTTCGAGAAGATCAAACAAGGCGGTCTGCTTGATCTTGTCCTGTACACATTTATAGGTATGATAACTGGGAAATGTTTCTTTTCCCATGGCGTCGAACAGTTCGGCATAAAACGTGGTTGGATAATATATTTTTCGGGCATCGCGGATCATGCCCGCTTCTTCGGGGCTGTAATCACAAAAGTTGGGGCGAACACCAAGGGTAATGACATTATTGCAATCTTTAAGGCGGGCCTCGAGCGCGATGACTTTTTTAGGTTTTTCCCTGGTCATGTGAATAACCTGTGTATGATATCAAGACTCCGCCGGATATGGCTTCCGGACCAGTATATTCGACGGCAATGACTGCATGTGTGGAACGTATCCCGGGTTTCCCAGATATAATCGGGAACCTTTCCCCGAACAGTATTTTTTTCAACTAATCTAATCGATGCGTTGCATTGAATGCATCTTGAAAACGGTCGTATATCCTCCTTTGTGATACCCAGCGCCAGAACGACTTCCCGAAGCTGTTCACTTGGACAGTTTGAAGTGATAAAAATACGCTCTTTTGCGATTTTAATGTTCCGAATTCGTTTTGTGCGGGTGAGCAAGATTCGGTCTCTTGCTGTATCGATCAACTTTTCTCCGGCAAGATTTGCCGCATAAACGGTATCAAATCCAAGTATTCGAAGCCATTTCGACAGTTTCCCCAACGTCATCTCCGCTGCAAAGCGTATCTCACTTGAACGATCCATGGGTCCATAGATTTTAAATTCTGCACTGTTTATAGAAAAAAACGTAGTAGTATAAACAAAGCGATATTAAAGCGATTCAAAGGAGCTTCAGGTATGATTAAATTTTTGACTGGAAGCTGTCTGAGTGAATTAGGGATCGTTTTGAAAGAACCATAGGCAATTTAACGTTATGGATGAAGCCCCCTGTTAAAGCAAAAATCTTTATGAATAGCCCGGACGGGTTCTTTCATTACGAGCCCTTATTCACGAGTTCTTGCAGCAAAAATTTAATCATACCTGAAGCGGCAATCTTCTTAAAAGGCTAAAGTGTTACAAAATAAACAACTTTTATCTAAACCGCGGATCTTTCCAGTTAATGGTTTAAGCAGCATGCCGTAATATACTTTTCTGAATTCAACTTTATTTCAAAGGTGTCAACGTAAATACAGACGGAGAAACGGTGGCATCGGCCCAGTATCGATCCAGATCGAGTTGAAAACCCGCCCCATCGTCATTTGACACCCTCAATCGATAGGGAACTCGATAAGATTTAATTTCCTGCATTTCAATGAATTCCAGCCGGTACACAAGGGTGCCGGTTGAATCGAACATTTCGACCTTGTGAACATCGTCTCTATCGCCAAGATAGATTTTCTCTCGAACATTTCCCCATTTATTTTTAAGAAGAAGAACAGAGCTATTTTTATTCTCTTTAATATCCTTATTTAAAGACAAAACCCCGGCACTCTCTAGGTCTTTACCGGATCGACCCCTTAAAGACCTGTCTTCCACAAAACTCGATGTATTATAATTTACCAACGGAATACGGCCTAATAAAATACTAACAAGGTCTTCGGATTTAATGGATATTAAAAAAAAACGTTTCATGTTGAAATTTGAAGGACGTTTTTTATAAAAATCGCCACTGGCATGGGAGACAAAATAGAACCACTGGCCGTCACTCGCGGCACTGATCATAGGATGTCCGGAAACGCTGCTGAGTGTAATTCGAATTTTATCGGGCGTGGATGCGACCCATGCGATTCGGGTGGTCATTTCCTTTTCCTCTTTTTCCAAAAAGGTTATTCTGCCCACACCTTTGATGGTTTTGAGTTTTGGATTTTGACTTTTCAGAATCGAAATAATCGCTTTGGCTTCTGATGGTGAACGAAAGTCTTTTGATTCTTTCGAATTTTTTGGGGAAAGCCCGGCGCAGGCAGAAAAGAAAAATATGCAGATGATAAGAATCGCTGGTCGCTGCAAATTGTGAGTTGAACCCTTCATTTACCGGTCAGTTCCTGAATCTTTTTTTCAAGATGCTCCTTGTCTTTCTTTTTCTTAGACAGTGACCGTTTATAGAATTGAAGTGCTTTTTCTTTATGGCTTGTTTTAAAGTATGCATCTCCCATATGCTCTAATATAATAGGATCGTCAGGCACCAGGCTTACGGCCTTTTCCAGATACTCCACCGCTTTGTTGAAAAGTCCTTTTTTAAAATAAACCCAGCCCAGGCTGTCGTTAATATAACCGTCATCCGGTTTTTCTTCTAACGCCGCCTTGACAAGACGTTCGGCTTCATCCAGATTTTCCCCCATTTCAGCATATGTATAACCAAGATAATTCAATGCATTGGCATTCTCGGGTTCAATGCTTATAACGGTTTTCATCTGTGCTATGGAATCCTTTTTCTTACCCCATTTATCATAAACGACACCCAGACGAAAATGGATCCGGGGGTTGTCGGCTTCAATTGATAGACCCTGCTTGAGAACGTTCTCAGCCTTTTTAAATTCTTCTTCTTCTTCATAAAGCGAACCCAGATAGAGCAGAAGGTCTGCATTGTCCGGCGTTTTTTTGATAACACTTTTCAAATAATCGATGGCTTTTTGAGTCTTTTTGTGTTTCTGATATAAAAATGCAATATGAACCGTGGCTTCTGAATAAAATTTGGAATCCGGCGTTACTTTTTTAAAATGCTCGATCGCCTTTTTCCAATCTTTTTTCCCATCAAACGCAACAGCGATAACGTAATGAAGATCCGAGTTTTTCGGCGCCCCCTTCAACATTCCTTGAAGTATAACGACGGCGGCCTCATATTTCTTTTTATCTAAATAGAGTTGGACGACCGTTCTCACCACTTCTGTTTGAACGGTGCTTCTATCGCCCAACGCCTTGAATATTTTTTCAGCTTCCTTTTTCTTTCCCTTTTGGTAATAAAAATGCCCCAGTTCCATTTGGGCGATGATGTTTTCGGGATCCTTTTCTAAAATGTCATTATATAACCGAACAATTTCTTTTTCTTTTCCTAAAGTTTTATACAGATTCAAAAGTTCATAACGTGGCTCTTCAAGATTTGAATTTAATTCCAAAGTTCTTTTAAATTCCGTTTCAGCGCCTTTTAAATTGTCTTGAGCAACGTAAATCTTTCCAATAAAGAAATGCCCGGCATACGATTCGGGAAAGTTATGAACAAGCTTCTGAAAGGTCTTTAAGGCTAAATCCAGCTTGTCTTCCTGCATGTACAAACCGCCCAAAACCAAATATATATTTTTTTGCTTCGGATCTATGTTAATGATTTTTTCATATGTTTTTTCAGAAGCCTCAAACTTTTTTGCTTCCTGTTTCAGCTTTCCATAGATAATCAGCGCCTTGATGTTCTCAGGATCCTTTTTTATAACATTTTCGACAATGTTTAATGCTCTTGTATTATCCTTTTGCTGAAGATAAAGAATTGCCAATTCTAATTGTAAATATAAAGACTCCGGATCTTGCTGAATGGCTTTATTGAGATATTGAACGGCCTTATCCAAATCACCATTATTCCGATGGAACTGTGCCTCAATAAAGTAGTAATAGGAACTTTCGGGCGCCACGCTATCCACCGCCGTATCTGTCTGTCTTTCGTCTAATCGCAACATTTTTTTTCTATCAGGTGCACAACCCAATAAAAATAAAATGACCATAATAACAATGGCCAGGTTTAGTGATCTGACTCTCATTTTAAAAAATATCCTATTTTAACTTGAAACCTCAACACTGTCGTAAGAATCGAAATCAGGCATTTCCTGTTTAAAAAACGCTCTGAGTTTCTTGATTATATTTTTTTCAACCTGACGAACACGTTCCCTTGATATGCCGTAACGATCACCAATATCCTGCAAGGTAGCCGGACTGTCTGCAAAAATTCGCTGTTCGAATATTTCAAGCTCACGATCCGTCATCGTTTTTTTAAACTCGTCAATCTTATTATGAAGAAGGGTTTCGATCTCCTTTTTTGCCACTTGATTTTCTGTAGATTCTATTTCTGAACTTAAAAATTCTATCCTTCCCGCATCAGAATCATCCTTTAACGGAGCATCCAGAGAAAGGTCCCATCCATCAAGTCGCTGATCCATATCTACGATTTCTCTTTCAGACACACCCAATCTTTCGGAAAGAAGTTTTGGATTGGGATCAAACCCCTGATCAACGAGTTTCTGCTTTTCCTTTTTGAGCTTAAAAAATAGTTTCCGTTGACCCTGGGTGGTCCCGATTTTTACGAGACGCCAGTTATCCATAATAAATTTAAGTATATAGGCCTTTATCCAAAATGAGGCGTAATATGAAAACTTCACATTTTTATAAGGATCAAACTTTTTAACCGCCTGCATCAGTCCAATATTTCCTTCTTGAATCAGGTCTAAAAGATTCTGCATCCAGACCCTCTGAAATTCAAGCGCTATCTTCACCACAAGCCTCAGGTTGGCTGTGACTAAAACGTAAGCAGCCTCTGTATCTCCCTCTTCCAGAACTCTTTTGCCCAGCTCGATTTCCTGCTCTCTGGTGAGAAGTTTGTATTTGCTTATTTCGGCCAGATAGCGCTGAAGCGGATCAAATTTTACAAGAGCGGTGTCTGATGAAGAAGGCTCCGGCTTTTTAATATCACCCGAATTTTTGTTTTTGATTTTATCGGGTTTCTTTTTGTTGCCTTTTTGTTGTTTTGATGTCTTACTCATAACTCACATGAACCCCAACGTTGTATAAACAACAGGGCGTTGTATCTATAAAAGGGTAATCGTTTAGTCCCGTGAAACCAATCAATTTCAAAGGCGCTTCAGGTTATGTTTTAAAACGTAAATATTGATATCCTGACCCTGAAAAAACCTGACCGATTTATCTGTCCACATTTTTTTTGTGGACATAAATTCGAGCATATGGTACTCAAAATCGTTTTTTCTTATGTGCGCCTGTAGCTCAGCTGGATAGAGCAACGGACTTCTAATCCGTAGGTCGCAGGTTCGAATCCTGCCAGGCGTACCAACTTTTAATAGTAAAAGAATTTTATTTTATTATCAATGTTTTTTTGTCACCTCTCCCAAAGGACCATCTTCAAAATAAATTTCGAACAAATCCTGCCCGTTGGTTTCACCATCTGTTAATATGGCGAAATTTTCTGTGTATCATTTAACAACAGGAAATATTTTCCCCTCACCCTTGTGTTTTGTTCCACCTGAACATTTTTATATTATCTATCAACCCATTTAGATTACTATGTTTTTATTATAGTCGTTTGAATAATATTCGGATTGATCTTTGTGGCACACTAGCTGCATATGGGTTTGTGAACCATTTAATTTACTGTATACAACGGAGAGTAAAAATGATTCGAAAAATAATCCCAGCAGCAGGAATAATGTTATTTCTATGGCTCTCGACAAAGCTTGTCGGCGAAACATCTTTGATATTGAACCTTAAAAGCGGTTTTTTGGTGTTTAGCGGTACCCTTATTATCGGTTTTTTATCTTTTCCCATGAAAAGCTATAAAGATCTATTCAAAACATTGGTTGTGATTTTTCGCCGCAAAGAATTGGATTACGGGATTCTGGTAAAAGATATCGCAAGATTGTCCCGGGTAAACAGGCTCTATGGCAACCTGGCATTGGAGAAAGAAGCACCTCGTATTAAAAATGTTTTTCTGCGCAAAGGAATCGACCTGATTGTTGATGGATATGATCCGTTTGAAATTCACAAAATCATGGAAAAAGAATTTGAAATTTATTTTTCTCGAAAGGAGTCTCTCGTCAACATTTTAAATACCCTTCAAAAACTTGCGCCGGTTATCGGGTTTTTGGGCACCATTATCGGTCTGATCAGCGTTCTGAACAATCTGGGATCTCCTGCAGATATGGGCAAAGGTATGTCCATCGCCCTTCTCACCACTTTGTACGGTTTGTTGATCGCCAATTTTCTTTTTCTTCCGCTGCACAAAAAGCTATCTGAACATCTTAAATTAGAGTCCGCTCTTCTTTATGCTATTATAGAAGGTGTGATAGATATTTCACAAGACAAAAATTCCAGAGCTGTTGCGTACCATTTGCAATCCTATATGGAGAATTGTCAGGGAAGGCAAAAGGATTTGTTTGAATCACAAGTTCCATCTAAATGGCCGGTTTCATCGAATCCCATGGAGAAATTGACAGCAAAAAGACAAAATGCTTAGGAACAACAGCACAAAAACACTCAAGAATCAGCTTGAATTGTCCGAACGGAAAAGAATACAGCTTCAGAAAATGCTGGCTCGAAAAACCGTTGATGAAGAAATACCGCTTTGGAGCATGGTTGATCTGATGACCCTGCTTCTGGTATTTTTTCTCTTCCTTCATTCTATGTCCGTTAAAGAGACGACCCTGAAAGTAAACCATCCCGATACTGATCAGCCGACCATAGAGATCAAAACACCACCTGCTTCTCAACAGTCCTTGGAAAATGAATCTGTGGCGGAACCTGATAAGAAGACCGATCCGGAACCTGTTTTTACCACAAACAAAAACACAGCACTAGACAAGGCGATTCACCAACTCCGTACCGAAGTGTTAAACGTTGTGGACGAAAAAGATAAAGACGTATTTTCCGTCCGAAGGGAAGAGAACCGACTTGTCTTTGTTCTGGGTGAGCGCATCACATTCAGGGAGGGAGAAGCAACGCTGCTCGAAGCCTACCATTCTATCTCCAAAAAGATTGCCGGGTTCATTGCCTCAAAAAAGGGTTGTCAGGTGGTGATTTCCGGTCATACGGACAACACGCCCATTAATACGGAAAAATTTCCTTCGAATCTGGAGTTGTCCGCTGCCCGGGCTATTAATGTGGCAAATTCACTCATCAACAACGGTGTCTCCCCTGCGCGAGTGTCCATCCAGGGATTCTCAGAATATCAACCACTGTTTGATAACACTTTGCCTGAAAATCGTCAGGCCAATCGACGGGTGGAAATCTCATTGATCAATGAGCGGAATCAAATCCGGACCAGCGCCTTTAATTAGTGCCCAACCATTTTCAATCGGCAGGTCAACCACCGCTTTTGTATGCACCCCTTCAACACGTTTAAATCAAATTTCTTTGCATTAAATTTTTTAGGAACAGATTTAACCGATTCCGGCAACTCTTTGACGGATATGCGCAACAAATTGACGCCTGGATGTTTGCCCGGCTAAAAAAAACCCTGTTAAGCAGCGACGACCTAACAGGGTTTAAAGGAGGTGGGAATCAAAAAAGCATGAAGCTTGATTCCATTTGATTTACTTTAAAAGCAAATTTTGTGCCAACCTTAAATTGATAAGATCACAATACGATTTTATTTTTCAAATCCTTTAAGCATTCCTATTATCTGCCCCATGTGGCTTTTAAGAATAAATGGCTTTTTATCGAGCCTGGCAGAAAAGTAAAATGTCGATGGGTGATCCATGAAGACATCCTTGGCAAAAGGGTCACGCCGGATATATCCTTGCGCTCTTTTTTGTGACCCAGCCAGAGAACGGATCCATTGGTAACAGATATTTTTCCTTGCTAAATTATAGATTTCAGATAGTATTGAAAACTGTTAATCGTAATGCAAAGATTCATAACACCCGAGCAACTGTTATCACTTATTCGGGTTCTTTAATAACCGGAAGGTCGAATATAATGAACATCAAATTTAGATTTGTCATCGTCCTTTTTGTGATGCTTTGTGTAGATCTTCTTTCCTCTCATGGGTCGTTTTCGCAAAACATCCAAAATCTAAAATCCAATACCGTTCAAAAAAAGTTGACCCTGGATCAGGCTATAATGTGTGAAGAAATTAAAGATTTTACACCCCAAAACCCAGCGGTTGTTTTTTCCATAACGATTGGAAAGGTCTCCTGTTTTACCTCATTTGATCCGGTTCCCGAAAAAACGTTTGTATACCACAAATGGTTTCACAGAGATGACCTCAGTACAACAAAGCGGTTAACACTTCAACCGCCTCGCTGGGGAACTTACAGCAGTATACAACTTCGAGAAACCGACAAGGGCCCATGGCGCGTTGAAATTTCCGACCAAAAAGGCAATCTTCTTCGTATTTTGAGATTCAGCATCACCGACTGATGGAACTGGAATTTGTTTTATGCCTTTTTTAGAATTCATTCGCTGGCAAGATGTCATCGATATCCTGTTAAACAGCTACATTCTGTTTCGTCTCTATGTGCTTGTTAGGGAAACCTATGTTTTCAGGGTGCTCACCGGCATTGCCCTGCTCTGGATTATCCAGCGCATCGCTGTATTTTTCGGCCTCATTTTAACCAGTTGGGTAATGCAGGGTATTCTAGCAGTTGTCACACTCATTATCATTATTGTGTTTCGGAATGAAATACGAAGTGTTCTCCAGGCAAAGAATTTAAAGGCCATTCTATGGGGATTTCCCCAAAAAAGTGTTCCAACAACGATACAAATCATTGTTGAAAGTGTAAAAGCATTGTCCAAACGGCACATCGGCGCCTTGATCGTCCTGCCGTCGAAGGAAAATTTGGATGATGTCGTTCAGGGCGGCATACCCTTGCGGGGTTTAATTTCCAAGGAGATGATCACTAGTATTTTCTGGGGAGACAATCCGGTCCATGACGGCGCCATCATCATAGATGAGGATCGAATTGCCAAGGTCGGCGTTATTCTTCCTTTATCGTACAAAAGCGATCTCCCGCCACGTTACGGAACCCGTCACCGGGCTGCCCTCGGTTTGTCCGAGACAACAGACGCTTTGGTTGTTGTCGTATCCGAAGAGACCGGAAAAGTGGTTGTGGCCAAAGATTCCAAAATCATGGATATCACCAATAACGCAATGTTTACGAAAATATTGCAAGAACACATGGGGATACATGAAGATGAGAACGTTTACCAACAAAAAGAAAAATTTAAAATGAGCATAGCGGCGATAATTTCCGTCTTTTTTGTCACCGGAATCTGGTTCAGCTTCTCAAAAGGTTTGGATACCCTGATTACCCTTGAAATCCCTGTAGAATATACAAACCGAAACCCCGGCTTTGAAATCGTAGATGCATCTGTTAATGCCGTTCGCCTTAATTTGGGAGGATCGGGTGCTCTGATAAAATCGATTCAACCCGAACAGATTCAAGTAAAGTTGGACCTTGGTAATGCCGTTGTCGGTCGAAATGTTTTTTCCATCACACAGGATAGCATTACCTTGCCACCCGGAATTTTTTTAAGAAAGGTGATTCCATCTGTCATAGAAGTAACCCTTGATGAAACCATTAAAAAAGAAATTCCTTTGCAGGTCGACTGGGTTGGGGAACTACCGAAAGGATTAATTCTTTCAAAAGTAGAGATAGACCCGGATAAAATTGAAATTATCGGAGGTAAACGGATTTTGGGAAATATATCGACCCTATTCACGGAAAAGGTTCCCTTGGACAATTTAAAGGGAACTGGAACAATATGGGCGAATCTGGCCCTCACCCCTGCTTCCTTGAAAATTGCCCCGGGTTCAAAAGATAGGGTAAGAATAAGGTATGTTGTTAAACCAAGACCTAAATAGTGTCCCAAGATTCGGACCCGGTTGGATTATTCGCGCTGGAAGAGGAATTCCATAAAACCAGGACGGCAAATAAAGGATTTGGCCGGAATAAACGGTGACATCATAGACAATACGTCTCTGTTTTGGCGCCCCCGTAACGGCAGGTCCAGATGAGGCTGGGGTCGCAAGTAAATTCGATAGTTTTGGCCCATAACAAAGGACCTTGTCTCAGATGATGCGACCTGATCACCCATAACCATAACCACCGCCATTCCCCCTGGTTTTAACATGGAGTGGCACAAGGTTACCAGCCGGTTAACATCCTGTTCATCCAGGCGGTCTGCTAATTCCCACACCAATATTCCATCGAAACTTTCATGATGATAGTCGAGTTCCTTCCAGATTTGATAAGCGGGCTCGCTCTTTCTAATATACCGGTCCAGCCGGATGAACATGTCACAAACATAGTGTTTCCAAACTCTGCCGGCAAAAAACCTGATATTTTCCTGACATACCGGACCAACATCCAACAATCTGCTCTGAGGCTGTTGATCAAGATGTTTCATAAAAAGCTTCAAGGCGTTGCTGGTGTAACCCTCCAATCCAATGTATTGGTTCAGATCCTTTTGATTCAGATTTGTAGCGGAAGCAGCCAATGATCAACTCCCCTTGCTGTCTTTGCCGGCGATAACAAATGGTTCTTTTGTCGATTCAGAGGATGCTTTTTCGTTTGGCTTTCCTAACGGAACGGCTTTTTGCGTCGGTTCGCGTTCCATCTCGATGACCGCTTTAAGATAGGCTCCGTCTTCTACGGAGATACTCTTTGCTTTGATCTCTCCGTTAAAGTCAGCCGCCTTTGTTATCTCCACCCTGCCGGTCGCGTTAATGTTTCCCTCCAATTTGCCGCTGATAGTGACATTTGCAGCACGAACTTCAGCTTCGACCTGCCCCTTTGAACCTACCGTTAAATGATGGGCTTTCATTTCAATACTTCCCTTGACCGACCCCTCAATAAGCAGATCCTCCTCACCGCGAATCGTGCCCTCTATATAAATTTGATCTCCGATAATTGTTCGATCAACCATTGTGACCGGACTGGTGGAGACGTTAGGCTCGGCATTCGCTTTTCTTGATTTCTTGAGCATGAGATCCCCCCTTTTTGGGAAAATAAATCTTGTTATATTCATGTCCCGATGAAATAATTTGCCTTAAAAAATTGATTTCGGCCCGCCGTTTCAAAGGCTTTTTTGCCATATTGGGATGAAAAATTTGAATAATGATATGTTAATTCCCGTTTCATGTCAATCCCAAACTCAGCGTTTTAAATACCGGCATACCAATAAAAGAGTAATAATTATAAACAAATATACATTACTGACTTTGTTCTTTAATCCGTTTCCTTTGCAATATGACACGATTTAACCACTCACTGTCGTCTTTAAGATAGATTTCCGCCAGGCGATTGAATTCCGTGGCCTGCCCAATATTCCATTTCATAAGCCAGGCTTCAGCCAAATAATAGTAATTGCGGCCATTATTTGGATTGAGGTTTAAAGCCCTTTCCAGTATTCCGATGGCATTATCAGGCTGATTCTTTTCTAAAAACATCCGCCCCTGTTCGGTGAGCTGTAAAGCGGCAAGGGCACGTGGGCTGAGAACGGGTTTTTCGGTATTCTCCTCGAACTCACCAGCCTCTCGAGACGTTCCCCGGTAGCCCTCCGGCGAGGACTTCATAGCAGAAGGGGCGCACCCTGAAAGGACCACTGAGAATCCGAATATGCAAGTGACGATAACCATCTTAAACCTAATTAAAAAAATCTTTAATCCCATCCATGATCCTTCCAAATGAATCTCCACCCCCGTGAATTCGGCAATAATCTGCGGGTACATGATCCGCCAGAAAATATTCTTCTATTGGATGAGGGCATCTGTCTTCTACAGCCAGTTGTCCGCTTTCTGAACAGACAACCCGTTTGACCACTCCCGGCGGCATCCTGAACCACCCCCCCGACACATATTGGGGCAAGGCATTCATGAGACCGGCCCAAATCGGCAATGCAGCTTTCGAGCCTGAAGCGTAAATAGGAGCGCCATCATCGAATCCTACCCATATCAACGCCAGAATGTCCGGCGTGTATCCTACAAACCAGGCATCTCTATAATCGTTGGTGGTACCGGTTTTGGCGGCAACCGGAAAAGTTATTCCCATGTCTTTTAACGAACTTGCGGTGCCATTCTCCACCACACTTTGTAACAATGAACTCATAATAAAGGCTTTTTCAGGTGTTGTCACCTGCTTGATACTCATGTGTCTCCGTTCCATAACGACATCATTCTCATCCAAGACCTCTTTTAAAGCCAACGGATAAGACAATACACCATCTGCCGCAAAAGGACAATACGCACGCGCCAGCTCTAAAGGTATTACCTCAAAGGATCCCAACGCAAGGGAGGGATATGGTTTTAAAGGGGTCGAAAACCCGAACTTGCTCACCGTGCTAATGATATGATCTATCCCCACTTGCATGGCCAGATCAACCGTTGCCAAATTCATGGATTTTGCCAAAGCATTTCTCATCCGCACGTGTTCTTCGGTCATCGGTTCATAGTTCTGGGGCATCCATTCCTTCCCATCAATTTCATAAATTCTGGATTCATTGGAAAGAATGGAGGCCGGGGTGAATTTATCCAATCCACTCAAGTATACTAAAGGCTTGAATGCACTACCGGGTTGTCGCCGTGCCTGGGTAATTCGATTGAACTGGCTTGCACTGTAATTACGACCCCCGACCATGGCCAAGACATAACCGGTTTTCGGCTGCATGACAATAACAGCGCCTTGCAGTTGTTTTTGAGGATCTGTACGGTGCAACTCCGGGTTTGACTTCTCCAGCGAATCCAGGCCTCTTTTCAGCGCGTTTTCCGCAGCCATTTGGACCTGGGTGTCCAGGGTTGTATAAATCGACAATCCAAGACTGGATAAATCTTCAGGAGAATACAGCAATGTCAACTGTTCAGACAGGTAGTCCATAAAATAAGGCGCTTTTTTACCGTAAGACGAATACCCAATTGCTTCAACAGGCAAAGGCAAGGCTATTTTCAGTTCTTCATCTGAAATCCATCCCTGCTCATACATGGCGTTCAGCACCGTATTTCTCCGTTTTTGACAACGGTTTTTATCAATATAAGGAGAATAATGATTGGGTCCCCTGATAAGGCCGGCCAGAGTCGCGGATTCAGCCAGGGAAAGGTTGCTCACAGGTTTGCCAAAATAGAAAAAAGACGCTTCACCGATACCGTTTATCGCTTCTGAGGCTTTCTGCCCCAGATAGATTTCATTGAGATAAATTTCGAGTATTTCGTTCTTTTCATACATCACCTCAATGGTAAGAGACATGAAAAGCTCTTTTAATTTTCGAATAAACGTCCTCTTGGGTGTAAGAAAATAATTTTTAGCCAATTGCTGGGTGATGGTTGATCCCCCTTGACGAATGGACGCATGGCGGAGGTTCGTGAAAATTGCCCGCAAAATTCCCTTTGGGTCCAACCCTTTGTGTGTGTAGAACCGATGATCTTCTGCAGCCAAAACAGCATGGATGACATGCTGAGGAACTTGATCTATGGAAACAAGTTGCCGTCGTTCTCGGTGAGGGCCGAAAAACAGCATGACCTCTTCCGGCTCAAGCTCCAAAATGGGAAGCGCCTGACCTGTATTTAAATTGGTTATCGATTCTATGCTATTTTCATCAAATCTGATCTGTACAGGAATGCCTTCTTTGTATCTCGACGGGACGATAAAATCGTGAAGATAAAGTTGTATAAATGATGCGGACTGATTGAGCTCACCCTTATTCACCGGCTTATGGGCAACTTCCCGGTACCCCAAGCGGCGCAGTTTTTCATTAAAAAGTGTACGATTTGTTTTTTGTCCAGGGTAAAGTATTGTCGTATCTGAATATACTTTGGAAGGTATACTCCATCGCCGGCCTGAAAATCTTTTATCTATTTGAATGGAAAGATACCAGCAATACAACAGCATAATGCCGCATATGAGGACAACGGTCGGCAGATACCACTTAAGGAGCCGTTTAAAGAATATATTTATGGATCGTTTTTTCTTTATCATTTGTGTTAAAAGTGATTTTTATCGAAGGTGAATTTTGATTGAATAATGGCCTCCGGCTTGTAGAGCCTACGCCTCGGAGAGAGCAATGGAATATTGGGATGTTGGAATGTTGGAATGTTAAACGTTTTGGATTTTCTTTCCCACGATGAGCGCGGTAAAAAAGGATAAACAATCTCAAATTTTTTATCCGAATGTGACTAATAAATTTTTAAAGTCGCAGACCGAAAGAATTTTTTTAGTTCAATCCTGAATTTTGCAGGCAATTTATAGTAAAGATGAATGCCGCCGTTGGCGTTTTGTACTAAAACCAATGATAAATCCAAGAATAAGCACACCGGCGCCACTTAAAAACCACTTGATATTTTTGTTCCAAAGCAGTTTTGTCAACTCGTCCTCATATTTTTCAGCTTTTTGAGTCTGCGCCGCGAGTTTAGAAGTTGATTCTTTATATTTTGCTTGTAAATCCAAGAATTGTCTGGACTCTTTTTTGAGGGTTTCGTAAGATTTGCTTAAGCTCTTTTGTTTTGTTTCACTGGTGTTAAGATTAGTGCCGAGAGTTTTATTTTCGTCTTTGAGTGCGTTGTTTTCTTCCATGAGTGCTGCGGCTTTGGTCTGCAGCGCACTGTGGCTTTTCTTTAATGCTTCCAATTGGATACTTTCCGGGGTTTGATCGGTAATAAACCGGCTGATCACCCAGCCTTCCTTGCCGTTAAGTAATCGTACCAGAGACCACTCATTTTCAGCTTTCAGAACTTCCACCTCTTGTCCGACACTGAGCAAAGCAATTATTTTTCGGTCTGTTGCAGGTCCCGTCCGCATGGTTATTTTCATGTTGTCGTTAATATAATGCTTTGTTTCAGCCAGTACTGCTGTGGACAACAAAAACAGACATATTCCGACAATACCCAAGGTTTTCACATAAAATTTCATAGATTCAAAGCTCCTGCTAATAACTGAATTTTGAATGATAATTTAAC
The DNA here is from genome assembly GCA_963731025.1 of uncultured delta proteobacterium. Taxonomy (GTDB): domain Bacteria; phylum Desulfobacterota; class Desulfobacteria; order Desulfobacterales; family UBA11574; genus UBA11574. The sequence goes on from CAVSVL010000018.1 coordinate 40,368, forward strand.
TTTTTATTAAAATGAAACATAACCTTTGTGGAAAGTCAACCACCAATTCAAGTTAATTAAAACAAATCGCTTCGTTTTCGGTAAGTTATACAACTATTCAATCCGTTTTTTATTCATCTTTGTCTGAATACCTTTTAGCAATCCGAGCAAAGCAAAGATCTTTTCCAAACGAAGTTGAGAAGAGCTATTTAAATTTTTTCATTCTTAGGCGATACGTTTTTGTTTAAAACTTCTCTGATTTTTTTTGATAGCCTTTTTATGGTAAAGGGCTTTTGAATAAAACCGTTACATCCCTTTTTCAATATTTCCGTTGCCTGTCCTTCAACACTGTAGCCACTTGAAAGAAGAACCTTAATTTCAGGATCGATTGCCTTTATCGTATCATAGACCTCGCTGCCTCCCATATCGGGCATAATCATATCTAAAATAATCATATCAATATGATCCTTGTTCTTTTGATATATCTGAATCGCCTCTTTACCGCCTCTGGCTTCTAGGACGGTGTATCCAATTTTTTCCAACAACTGGACACCAACATCAATGATCATCTCTTCATCGTCCACCAGCAAGATGGTTTCATCTCCCTCTTCGATGCACTCGTTAACGATCGGATCTTTTTGAATCAACGCCTCTGATGCGGGGATATAAATACTAAAAACCGATCCATGTCCTTTTTCGGATTCAACATCGATATATCCGCCATGTCCTTTGACGATTCCATATGCAGATGCCAGCCCAAGTCCAGAACCCAATCCCATTTCCTTGGTGGTAAAAAACGGTTGGAAAATGCGTGTGATGGTTTTTGGGTCCATTCCCGTACCGTTGTCTTTTACTTTTATCATAACATATTGGCCGGGTTTGGGAGTATAAGGCTTGTCTTTCATTTCTTTCTGCGTAACATTAGCAGTTTGCAGAAGCAGATCTCCTCCTCCCGGCATGGCATCGGAGGCATTGATAAAAAGATTGATGAGAACCTGTTCAATTTGAGATCCATCCGCCTTTACCGAGAACAGATCTTCAGCAAGGTCCGTGAAAATGACAATCTCCTTTCTTGTCCTGCCGAATGCAGCAGAACTTTCCTTTATGACTTTGTTTAAATCTATGGATCTTAACTCATATTTTCCTTTTCTTGCAAATCCAAGAAGTTTGCTCGTCAGCTCGGAACCACTTTGAATCAGCCTTTCAACGGTTTTTAACCGCTCGTAATTGGGATCATCGGACCCGATATCATACAACGTCAGAGAGATATTCCCAAGCATCCCCATCATCAGATTATTGAAATCATGTGCAATTCCTCCGGCCAGTGTTCCAATAGCTTCCATCCTTTCGATATATTGCAACTGGGCTTCAATCTTTTTCTTCTCCGAAATATCACGAAGAATAAAAAGTGTGCCCATAGATTTTTCCTCATGGTCATTATGGCGCGAGGCACTTACGCTGACATCTACCAAACGTCTGTCTTTCGTGCGGCATTTGGCCTCAAAACCATTACACGGTGTTCCGTGTTCCACAAGATCCTGAATAACAGCCGAAATAGATTCTTTTTTGAATTCAGGGTCAAACGGTATCTGCTTGCCTTTCATTTCCTCTAATGTCCATCCAAATATCTCGCTAAACGAAGGGCTTATATATTCGATCTTTCCGTCCAGATCATAGGTAACAATGGCGTCAGCGCTGCATCGAAAAAAAGAATGGTAAAGTTCTTCTGCCTTTTTAGCTTCCGCATAAAGATCCTTATTTTTTTTTTCGCTTTCCCTCAACGCTTTCTCCATACGATTTCTCATGGCGATCTCTTCATGGAGGACATCGTTGATTGAGGAAAGGACCTTAACCTCCATCTTCTCTGCAAAATAAATTGCACAAAGGGCTAAAAAACCGACCAGGAAATACAGAAGATAAAGGCCCTGAGGATAGTCCGGTGGGGTGGTTTTCAGTCCGCTAATCAGCGACAGTGTATGCCATTCTTTATACGCTCCTAAAATAAAGAACAACACCGCCAATGTAAACAAGTATATGCTTGCAAATCTTATTCGTCTCATTAATATCAAAAGTTGAAAATATTATAAGTGATATCGTTGTCTTAGGCATGTCAGCCGGTCTTCTAACTGCAATTCGATAACATTTATATCAGATTTTAACATGAAATCAATACATTTTAGCTCTCTTTAATTACATAATAAATACGCAATAGCACATTGGAGTCAAAATCTGGAGAACCTTTAATTAATTGAGGGACCAGGGAGTTTTTCTCCTAAATCCTTGAATATTAGCCTCCGGCTCGTAGAGCCTACGCCTTGGAGAGCGGAATGGATGATCTTTTTTTAAATCGGATGCTGTCCGAGTGGCTTAGGGATCGTTAGAAAAAACAGGCGCATACTGAAATTGTAGCTTTAAAAAAATTTTAAAATGATGCAGAGAACCTATTGATATTTAAAAGATAGTTTCCTGTTTTTTCTTTATGATCCCTTGCTGCGAGTTCATGCGGTTAAAAAAAAGATTATCCATGGAGCGGGTTGTTTAGAAAAACTCCCCGATCTCTAAATTAATTTGGTTCTAACTCGCGTCCATCCACAAATAGGGTTCTATCACTATCGGGGCTTAAACATGGTTGCTTTGACCGCCCCATAGATTCAACTTGACATCAATCAATTTTTATATGTAAAAATAGAAATTTAAGAGACAACCCCTTATTCAGATACATAGATATCTCGAGATATGTTACACGTTCAAACAGGTCTTGAAAATTTTATAACATCTCCTCCAAAGTGGATCTCCAATAATCGCATCGGACTTCTGTGCAATCCAGCCTCGGTTGATCAAAATTTTTGTCATGCCGGCGAACTGATTCATCGGAGATTTCCGGATCAACTTAAGGCATTGTATTCGCCCCAGCATGGATTTTTTTCGGAAAAACAAGATAACATGATCGAGTCGGATGATACGATCCACCCCTTCTTTAAAATTCCTGTTTTTAGTCTTTATGGTAAAACACGCATTCCTGATAAAAAAATGTTGGATCCCATCGATATCCTCATTATCGATCTCCAGGATGTTGGCACACGTGTTTACACATTTATTTATACGATGTCGTATTGCCTTGAAGCTGCAAAGAAATTCGGCAAAAAAGTGGTGGTCCTCGATCGGCCGAATCCTGTAAATGGTCGCATGATAGAAGGGAATCTTTTGACACCTGAATGCGTTTCATTTGTCGGAAGATATCCCATCCCCATGCGCCACGGACTGACCATAGGCGAACTTTCCCTCTTGTTTAACACGGATTTCGATATCGGGTGCGATCTCGATGTTATCCCCATGCAGGGATGGAAAAGAGATATGTTTTTTAAGGACACGGGCCTGCCATGGATACCGCCATCACCCAACATGCCATCGCCTGTAACGGCTATAGTTTATCCCGGGCAAGTATTGTGGGAAGGCACCAATGTTTCAGAAGGCAGGGGCGTCACCCTGCCATTTGAAATATTCGGCGCCCCGTTTTTTAATACAAAACGCTTGCTGTCCACGCTGGGCGGAAACGTACTCCCGGGCATCATACTCAGACCGGTTGTATTTGAACCGACATTCAATAAATGGAGCGGCTCGGCATGCAATGGATTTCAACTTCACATAACAGATCCGCATGAATTCAAGCCATACATCACGACCCTTAAACTTCTCCATGCCGTCATCTTTCATCACAAAGATATGTTTCAGTGGAAGCGAACACCGTACGAATATGAATTTGAAAAACTGCCCATAGACCTTATCATTGGGGATAAAAAAATACGACAGCGTATCGAAAGCTTAGATGATATATACGCCATAGAAAAATCATGGCTTAAGGATCTGGAGACATTCGCGGAAAAAAGCCGAAGGTTTCATCTTTATACTTAAATAGATAAGGGGTCGGGGAGTTTTTCTAAATAGTCGCTCCATGGATAATCTTTTTTTAAAACCCGTGAACTCGCGGCAAGGGATCGTAAAGAAAGAATAGGGAGCCGGGGGCAAAACCGGAGATCTGAAACCCGACACGTGACAACCGGTGACCAATGACACATGACAACATCAACTGGAAACGGATGGTTTTCAAAAAAAACAAAGTCTGGGTGGCAACAGACCAAAATCAAAAACCGATAACCGAAAACGGCAAGGTGCTGATCAGATATCAACTCGATCAGGATTACGAATATCGGGTCCTTTTGAAAAATATAATGCCCATTGATTCTTTACCAAAAAAGGAAAAAACCGAAAAAGGAAAAAAATCAACCCAAAAATCGCCGAAACAAACAGATACGAAAACAACATCCGATACAACAGTTTTGGTTGAAACATCTTGTGATGATGCCATAACGATTTACACGGACGGGGCATCTTCGGGAAATCCCGGTCCGTCGGGAATCGGCGTTGTTTTGCGTTTTGGCAAACATGAAAAAGAGATATCAAGATATATCGGCATTACCACCAACAACATGGCAGAGCTCGAAGCCATCCGATCGGGTCTGATGGCTGTAAAAAACCCGGATTTTCCGGTACGGATCTTTACAGACAGCAAATATGCGTACGGCGTCCTGACTCAAGGATGGAAGGCAAGAAAAAATCAGGACATCATAGAATCCATCAAGAAAATTATTTCAAAATTTAATGATTTGAAACTCGTCAAGGTAAAAGGGCATGCCGGTATCGAAGGAAATGAAAGAGCCGATTTTCTCGCAACTTCTGCCATCAAAAAAGCCAATATCAAATGATGCAATACCTGCAATTTCCAATAAAAACAACGGGATGAAAAACAATAAGCGCCCGCTCATATCTGCAAGGCGCTTATAAAGATTTTCTGAAAAGGCCAAAACAACGTCCACCGTTTGTCGGTGGTCGATAGACCTGGCAATAAAATAACTTTTTTGCGTACGTTTAAACGTACTGCATATTTTGGTTTTTTAGAATTTTGCCCACAAGAAAAATCCGTAACCGAGAGGCAACTCTTTATCCTATTCTTTGTCAGCTTTTAAAGTTTCAATTTCCTTTTTCAGATCATCAATTTCCTTTTTGTACTCTTCGGTTTCGTCAGTGTTGACCGGAGTGTCAACTGTTGTATCCTCTTTCTTCCAGGAATCTTTAAGTTCGTCAAAACCCAGATAAAGAGCCAAACCACCGCCAAGAAGTAGCATCACCGGGATAGCACCGGCCAAAAGTTGCAAAAAGGGCTTCCACCATATGGACATGCCAATGAGACCCAGTACAGCTCCGACCGCCCCACCAATTAATGTTTTCATAAAAAATCATCCTCCTTTAATTTAAATTAAAATGTAAATCGGCTTGTTTGTAATTATGCGCTTTTCTTGAAACCGTACAGACGTTATTTGTGCTGGCAAAAAACACTCGGACCAGAATAAGATATCATGTAAATACGTATAGTTGTTAATAGAAGATTAAGATTTTGAAAACTATCACAACTTATTTTGTAACGCAAGCTTAAATTTGCTAAACAAGAATCTTTATAACGACACCGTTATTTTTTCTGAGCATTGCCTTATCCTGCTTCAACAAGATAATTTTTATAAAAGTTACATCCAAAATTTGTATTTGTAAATATTTATATTTGTAAATTTTTGTATTTTAGTCTACCATTTTCATCATAACTTTCTCATTCGTCATTCGGCCATATTGGAACGTTACCATGCTAAAATGGATTAAATCAAAACAGAAAAAATATGCGGAAATAACAAAAGAAGATATCGATCCAAAAGCTCAGGACGATTATGATCATTATTTTTGTCAGCTTCCTGATAATATCGGAACGTTATCAAGCTTTATCCTCAAACTTTTCTTTTCCGGCGTAAAGGTTATCAGGGAACAGACCCTTGATTTAAATAGTCTCCACAAAGAGGGTATTGTCGTCTATGTCACCAAGTACAAAAGTTACTTCAGGTATCTTTTTTATTACACGCGTTATAAGCAGGATCGTCTTCCATTTCCTCAAATCGGTTTCGACTATAGAGTGGTATTCTGGCAGCCGGTATCGCGCATTTGGAAGATCGTATTTTCGCACATCAAGTACTTTTTCCTTAACTTCAGACTGCCGGATCCTTACCAAAGAGGATATTTTCAAAAGGAACTTTTAAATGGGCGGTCGGCACTCCTGTCGCTGGTTGAACAGGGAGGTTTCCATCGAAGGTTTATAAAAGCAAAAACAGACCCGGTCCAATTTCTTATCAAAATGCAACAATCCATCGATCGTCCTATTTTTCTTGTCCCAAAGCTGATGTTTTTCGATAAAAATCCCCATCGTTCGATGCCGAGCATCATCGATTTTTTCTTAGGCACCAAAGAAAACCCCGGGAAAATGAGACGCCTGTTCATGCTTTTTAAGAATCCGGGCAAAGTGTTTGTGGAAACATCCGAACCGATCAACCTCAAAACTTTTCTTAGTCTTGAAGAAAACCAAAAAAGAAATATCGATTATCAGGCTCTCGCATTAAGGCGAATACTGTTGTCTAAAATCAATCGACACCGACAAAGCATCACAGGACCGGTTTTAAAATCAAGACTAGAAATGAAGGAAAATATCCTGACAAATGAACGACTCCAAAATTTTATGGAACACCATTCACAAGCCCGAAGTATCCCGATTCAAAAAGTACAAAAAGAAGCAAGTGCTTTTCTTGATGAGATAGCTGCCAACTACAATATTATCGTTATCAAACTGGCATCCATGATATTAAACTGGTTCCTGAATACCTTGTTTGACGGGGTTACGATCAACGAGGATGGCCTGAATCGTGTAAAAAACATGTCCAAAGAGGGGCCTGTGATTTTTATTCCCTGTCACAAAAGTCACATCGATTATCTGATACTTTCTTGTCTTTTGTATAATAATAACATGCCATGCCCACACGTGGCTGCGGGAAAAAATCTCTCTTTCTGGCCGATGGGCCCGCTATTCAGATGGGGTGGCGCCTTTTTTATTCGGCGGACATTCAGAGGCGCGGTACTCTATTCAAAAGTTTTTTCAGAATATATTTACAATTTACTCGCTGAAGGATTTAATATTGAATTTTTCATCGAGGGCGGCCGAAGCAGAACCGGTAAATTAATCCTTCCCAAACTCGGGCTTCTCTCGATTCTTCTCAATGCTTATAAAAACGGAGCTTGTGAAGATTTGATCTTTTCTCCGATTTTTATCGGTTACGACAGGGTGTTAGAAGAGAGCTCATACCTTCACGAAATCGAGGGAAAAGAAAAGCAGCCCGAGAATTTTATGCAAGTGATCAAAGCAAGAAAATTTTTAAATAAACGATATGGAAGAATCTATATACAGTTTCATGATCCCTTATCTCTTAAAGACCTTTTGCTTCAATACGGTACACCCATTGAAAATATGCCGGCCAAAGAGTTTAACATTCTCTGCCGTAATTTAGGGCACAGGGTTATTAACGCCATTAATAATGTTTCAGTTGTGACGCCCCACGCCCTTGTTGCCGCTGCTGCTCTCAACTGTGCCAAAAAAAGTTTTTCTTTTGATCATCTCATGTCACACATTGAAACATATATGAACTACCTTTTATCTCAAAAAGCCAAACTGGCGGACACTCTTATATTAGACCCCGTTAATACCATAGAGCGTGTGCTTGACATTTATGTGCAAAGAAAATTTATAGACAAGATTACCAAAGACCCGGGCGATCTGCTCACCGACGCGTTATTCAAAATCAATGAAAACAAACGCCCAAACCTTGAATATTACAAAAATAACTGTATCTCCTTTTTCGTTCCGGCAGCCATTGCCGCTCTTTCCATACTCGTTAAAGATGCTTTCCAGTTCTCAGCGTCTGACCTGCACGACGACTACAATTTTCTTCAGTATCTCTTTAAATATGAGTTCGCATATGACGTCGACAAGACACCTGAATATTTTGTGCGAAAAAACCTCAAGGCTTTTATTGACGAAGCCATTTTAATGCCGCATCCCAAATTGCCTGACACTTACAACCTGACGTCTTTCGGTTTTAGAAAACTTCAACTTTTTTCAAGATTTCTGAAACCTTATTTTGAATCATACTGGATTGTCTTGAACTATTTTATGAAATATCCTCAAAATTCCATTAAAGCCAAAGAACGACTGAAAAAAATCGAAACCATCGGAAATCATATGTACAAAAAGAAGGAAATCGAACGAAAGGAAGCGCTTTCCATAATCAATTACAACAACGGGATAGAATTTTTTACCTACAATGGCGTAAAGGGATCAAATGATAACGAAAAAATATTATTCTATGCCGACGGAATTCATAAATACCTGAACTGCCTTTGATGTGGCAGACTAAAAAATTGGGTGCGAAACTCGAGTAGTTACCCTTTAATCTTTACTGTTTACTATTTACTGTTCACTATTCACTAATCACCGTATACCATCTAATATGAAGGCACTCATCCTGGCCGCGGGCCTTGCGTCAAGACTCAGGCCCTATTCTGAAAATACCCCCAAACCGCTGTTTACCATTTCGAACCGTCCACTGCTGGATATCATGATTTCCAACCTGATAGATGCTGATTGTAAAGCAATTATCGTCAACACACATCATCTGCATCAAAAGATAGATGCTTACCTGGCTGTAAAAAAATATCCGGTTCCGGTCACAACCCGTTATGAACCCGACATTCTCGGAACAGGAGGTGCCATAAAGAACGTAGCCGATTTCTGGGATAATACCCCTTTTATGGTCATAAACAGTGACATTGTTACAGATATAGATTTTAAAAGTGTTTATGAATTTCACTTAAATCATGGTCATTCCGTAACGCTGGTTCTGCACAACGACCCGGAGTTTAACACCGTAACTTTAGATAAAGACGATTTTATTCAAGATTTTGATGGGCGTTTTTCCATCACCGACGCTTATGATTCTGCACCCAATGGTTCAAAATCTTTTGCGTTTGAAGAATATAAAAGACTCACTTTTACCGGGATACAGGTTCTGAACCCGGAATTGCTCGAGCTAATCCCTGATAATGCCTTTTTTAGCATTATCGATGGTTATAAAAAACTTCTATCGCAAAACAAAAAAATATGCGCGTATATTACAAAACACCACTACTGGAATGATCTCGGGACCCCCGAAAGATACAAACGGACGGTTTTCGATAAAATGGCTCCCGAAGCTTTCAAACAGGCTTTTCCCGGAATAGTGGGCGATAACATTGTCCGAACCGAGCTTTACGGGGACGGATCAGATAGGAAATGGTACCGCATAACCTGTGAAAATCGATCCCTTGTGATGGCGGATCACGGCATCAGGCAAGATGATTCAACCGGTGAAACAGACGCTTTTGTTGCCATCGGTCTTCACCTGCACAACCGAGGCATACCCGTACCGCAAATTTATACTTATGATACGTTTTCCGGCCATGTGTTCATGGAAGACTTAGGAGATATAAGCCTCCAGACACTCGTAAAAAACACTGATGATCAGGACAACATCATCACCCATTATAAATTGCTCATAGAGCACATCGGAAAACTCTCCATGGACGGAAGCAAGGATTTTGATCCGGCCTGGACCTATCAGACCGCCTATTATACCAAAGACCTCATCATCGAAAAGGAATGCCGTTATTTTGTCGATGCTTTTTTAAAGGGCTATTTGGAAATGGATACACGTTTTAAAGATATTGAAGATGAATGCAGATCTCTCGCAGACAAGGCATTGAAATTTTCCATTAATGGGTTCATGCACCGTGACCTGCAATCCAGAAACATCATGGTAAAAAACCACCGATTTTATTTTATTGACTTTCAGGGTGGACGTCTGGGTCCGATCCAATACGATCTTGCTTCCTTACTCATCGATCCCTATGTTAATTTATCCCGGTCCGTTCAAGAAATCCTGTTGGAATTCGGCGTCAAAACGCTTTCATCGGCTATCCGTATCGACCCGGACAAGTTTCTTTCCTGTTATCAATACTGCGCCATCACCCGCAATCTGCAAATTTTGGGGGCCTTTGGTTTTCTGAGCCGAATAAAGAAAAAAACTTACTTTGAAAAATATATCCCAAATGCTATAAAATCATTAAAGCATAATCTTTCTTCTTTTGGAGATACGGAATTTCCAAATCTAACATCGATTGTAAAAGAAATAGGAGGTGCGCGATGAACCGTATAAAACTCATGGTAAACGGATTGCCAGGAAATATGGCGGCCAATGTTGCGAAACACGCCCTTGAAAACAACCGGTTTGAATTGATTACACAATCGCTGACCGGGGCGGAAATCACCGACACCGAAACCATCATCGATTCTGTTTCCTTTGATCTGATTCAGCCCCAAGACAGGGATCAATCTGTTTTAGCCATAAAGGATAAAGAAGGTCTGTTTTTGAGCGTGGACTATACCCATCCTTCGGCAGTCAACAGCAACGCTGAATTTTATTGCCGACATGGACTTCCTTTTGTCATGGGCACAACGGGCGGAGATCGTCAGGGCCTTGAGGAGACGGTCCGAAAATCTTCAATTCCCGGGGTCATTGCTCCGAATATGGCCAAGCAAATTGTTGGTTTTCAAGCCATGATGGAATATGCAGCCAACACGTTCCCGGATCTTTTCAAAGGATATTCTCTCGAGATCAAAGAAAGTCATCAGAAAGGAAAGGCAGACACCAGTGGAACCGCAAAGGCGATGGTCCGGTATTTTACCAGCCTGGGATTGGTCTTTGCTGAAAAAGATATTAAAAAAGAACGGGATCCCGATATACAGAAAACCGTCTGGGATATCCCCGAAAGATACCTTGAAGGCCATGGATGGCACACTTACCGTCTTGATTCGGAAGACAAAACGGTCCGATTCGAATTTACACACAATGTCAACGGTCGAGATGTCTATGCCCAGGGAACCCTTGACGCACTGATTTATCTTGATAAAAAAGTGGCTGAAGGTGCACGGGGACAAGTTTTTTCAATGATTGATGTACTAAAGGGTGTTTAGCTCTACAATCTCATAGACTTTTTCAAGGGCTGCATCCAGTTTCTCCGGTTTGCTTCCACCGGCCTGGGCCATATCCGGCCTGCCGCCGCCACCGCCGCCGACAACGGCCGCAACCTGCTTGACGATCTTTCCGGCATGAAACCGGTCGGTCAGGTCTTTGGACACAATGACGATCAGCATGGCTTTATTGCCGGCGGCACTTCCCAGGACCACGATGCCCGACTGTATTTTGTCCTTGAACCTGTCGGCCAGATCCCTCAAAGCCGCCGGCTGATCCACCGCAACCTTTTTGGCCAGTACCTTGACCTTGTTTATGGTTTTGACGTCCGCCTCGATGTCATCAACCGCTTCGGAGGCGACCCTTGCTTTCAAACGATCGATTTCCTTTTCAAGGGCTTTCTGATGGGTCAGCATTTTTTCGACCCTTTGAGGTACGATGTCAGATCGCTCTTTGAGCATGCGGGCGGTTTCGTTTAAAAGCCCGTCGGTTTTTTGGATGTGCGCCAAGGCTGCCTCGCCGGTCAAAGCTTCGATTCTACGAATGCCGGAAGCCACGCTCGATTCCTCGACGATTTTGAAAAGACCGATGTTCCCGGTGGCCCCTGTATGGGTTCCGCCGCACAGCTCCCTGCTGAATTCTTCTAAAGAAACCAGCCGGACACGATCGCCGTATTTTTCTTCAAAAAGGGCGGTGGCACCGGATTTGAAAGCTTCCTCGGCCTCCATCTCCACGGTCTCAACCGGTACGTTGGCACGTATCCGCTCATTAACGATGGTTTCAATCTCTGCCAGCTCTTTAGCTGTGGTCTGGGAAAAGTGGGTGAAGTCGAAACGGAACCTGTCCGACGCCACCAAAGAACCGGCTTGCTTGACATGGTCACCCAGAACTTTTCGCAGGGCAAAATGAAGCAAATGGGTGGCCGTATGATTGCACTCGGTTGCGCGACGGGTAGTCTTGTCGACCGTCAGGGTCACATTCTGTCCTTTTTGAATGCTTCCTGAAACCATGCTGCCTTTGTGTATAATAATTCCGGTGGGATCTTTGATCGTGTCATCAACTTTCATCTCAAAATCCGGGCCGGTAATTTTGCCGCTGTCGCCGACCTGACCGCCGGCTTCACCGTAAAAGGGTGTTGCTTCAGTGACGACTTCAACGCTCTGGCCGCTTACTGCTTCTTCAACTTCCAGACCCCCTTGAACCAGAAGAAGAACCTTGGATTCACAGGTTGTCGTATCATAACCGACAAACTCGGGCATGATGCCTTCTGCCGAAATATTTTTGTATGCCTCGCTGATTTCGGTGAACGCCGCCACCGTTCTGGACTTGGCACGCTGCGCCTTCATGGCCTGATCATAGCCGTCCATATCCAGATCCAGGTTCTCATCCCTGACCACATCCTGGACAATATCCACCGGAAACCCGTAAGTGTCGTAGAGTTTGAATATCAGTTCGCCCGGCACCTGTTTCTGGCCTTTGGCTTTCAGATTTGCCAAACCGTCGTTCAGGATTTTAAGACCGTGATCCAGGGTTTCTGAAAATCGGACTTCTTCGTTTTGGATAACATTGGTGATAAAGGCTTTGGCATCAATAAGATCGGGATAGGCAGGCCTCATAATGTCAAATACGACTTCTGCGGTTTTATGTAAAAACGGATCGGTTAGACCGATGTTGCGGCCATAACGGATGGCCCGGCGCATGATCCGTCGCAGCACATAGCCGCGTCCCTCGTTGGCAGGCAGGATGCCGTCTCCGATCAAAAAGGCAGCCGCCCGGCTATGATCGGCAATGACCTTCATGGCCACATCCGATTCCAACGCTTTGCCCAGTTTCGTTTCGGCAAGTTCTTCGACCCTTTGCATGATGGGCCGGATCAGGTCGATGTCATAATTGGTGGGCACATCCTGAATCAGGGCAACCAGTCGTTCCAAACCCATACCGGTGTCGATGCTCGGTTTGGGAAGCGGGTCCATCTTGCCGGAGGCTTCGCGATTAAACTGCATAAACACCAGATTCCAGATCTCTAAAAAGCGGTCGCATTCGCAGCCGACGCCACAATCCGGCCGGTCGCAACCGTATTCCTCTCCGCGATCCATGTGAATTTCGCTACAGGGTCCGCAGGGACCGGTATCACCCATGGCCCAGAAATTGTCCTCTTCACCAAAGCGCAAAATCTTTTCTTCCGGTACCCCAATGTTTTTGTGCCAGAGCTCATGGGCCTCGTCATCGTCAAGATAAATGGAAACCCACAATTTTTCTTCGGGCAGTCCATAGCCGTTCGTCAGCAGATCCCATCCGAAATCGATGGCCTTTTCCTTAAAATAATCCCCAAAGGAAAAATTGCCCAGCATCTCGAAAAACGTATGGTGTCTGGCAGTGTAACCAACGTTTTCCAAATCGTTATGTTTTCCTCCTGCCCGGACACACTTCTGGGATGTCGCCGCCCTGACATAATTTCTTTTCTCTTCCCCTAAAAAAGCGCGCTTAAATTGGACCATACCGGCATTAACGAATAAAAGTGTCGGATCGTCAGAAGGAACGAGAGATGAACTCCTCACGATCTGATGGGTATGTTTTTCAAAATAATCAAGAAATTTTTTTCGAACTTCGTTGCCCGTCATGCTTTACTCCGTTTCAGAATTGTAGAACCTATCGATTCACGAATCACCTTCAGTGCCTTCATGTTTTTTTTTCGAGAAACCCAATGCTTCATTGACTTTGTCTAATACTGAATTGTAAATATCCGGATTATCTTTGAGAAAATTTTGTGCGTTCCGACGGCCCTGCCCCACCCTTTCTCCATCATACGAATACCATGAACCGCTTTTCTCGACGATACCGGTCATAACACCGGTGTCGATGAGATCCGCCGTCTGTGATATTCCCTCTCCATACAGGATGTCAAATTCAGCCTCGGTGAAAGGTGGCGCCATTTTATTCTTTACGACACGTACTCGGGTTCGGTTACCCACAATCTCCTGACCATCCTTTATCGATCCGATGCGGCGGATGTCGAGTCTGACTGAAGCATAGAATTTCAGGGCATTACCGCCGGTCGTTGTCTCAGGATTTCCGAATACAACACCGATTTTCATGCGAATCTGATTAATAAAAATCACTGAGGTTTTCGTCTTGCTGATGGTACCGGTTAATTTCCTCAACGCCTGAGACATGAGCCTGGCCTGAAGTCCCATGTGGGAATCTCCCATTTCGCCTTCTATCTCAGCCCTGGGAACAAGTGCGGCAACAGAGTCAATCACGATGATATCCAATGCCCCGCTCCGCACAAGCATATCCGCAATTTCGAGTGCCTGTTCCCCTGTATCCGGTTGAGCCACCAACAAATCGTCGCAATTGACCCCGAGTTTTCTGGCATAGGAAGTATCTAAAGCGTGCTCCGCGTCAATAAAAGCGACAACACCACCCTGCCTCTGGGCTTCTGCAACCGCGTGAAGCGCAAGTGTGGTTTTTCCGGAAGATTCAGGACCATAAATTTCAATTACCCTGCCTCTGGGAAGTCCACCGATACCCAGTGCTTTATTTAACGCGAGAGATCCGGTTGATATGACCGGCACATCGACAACCGTGCTGCTGCCAAGCTTCATAATAGAACCCTTGCCGAACTGCCGTTCTATTTGAACCATGGCGGCATTGACTGCTTTTTCTTTGTCCGGTGAAATACTCATTGTTTCCTCCGATCGTTCACTGGTGAGACCTTTGAAAAACAGTTTTCTTTCTTTCATTACTCGAATTTTTTACCCATTATTTTCAGGGGCGTTTTTTTAAATTTTTTTATATTAGCCTTCTGCTCCGCTTCTGGGTCATAGGGCTTACAAGCCGTGGATAGAGCCTACGCTATGTAGAGCGGAATGGATGATTTTTATTTTAAAACGGGTGCTGTTTGAGTGGCTTAAACGCGATTTAAAAAAAGATTATCCATGTAGCGACAATTCTAGAAAAACTCCCATAGAGCTCAACAATAAATGGTGCGAAATTTGAAATATTACCTGAATGATGCTTCCGCCAACCTTGTGTAAACAGCCCCTGACGGCTTCAATTCGCTTTTGTACAAGACGAGTTGGCCGGCAGTAAATGTTTCGGATTCAAAACGTCTAAATGCCATCAGTGCATCACCGAACTTTTTCACATCGATTCTTTCTTTTATACGTCCCATGGTGAGGTGGCTCTTGAAAGGCCTTTTCTCCCCGGGGAAACCAAGCAGTTTTAAATTTTCATCCAGTGTTTTTTGCAGCCTCACCAAGACTTCGAGTTGACCTGTAAGCCCAACCCATAAGACGCGGGGACGTTTTATACTCGGAAAAACACCAATACCTTTTGCCTTAAGAGATATCGGTGTATATCCTTTCACGGTTTTAGATATGGCCTCAGCAATCTCACTGATTTTAACCGCTTCAACCTCTCCTAAAAATTTTAAGGTCAGATGAATATTTTCGGACCGAACCCATCTAATTTTAAGACCATAAACTTTTATGCCTTCCTGAAGTTCACGGATTTTGAAAATAATGTTCCCCGGAATTTCAATGGCTATGAACGTTCGGATGGTCTTCGACATAAGAAAAACCAGGTTAGAGGTCATGGGTTATGGGTAATAGGTAATGGATTGACAGAATAAGATGCCCCAGGAATCAACATCTTTTACCTATAAGCTATCACCTATAACCTATAACCTATTACCTGTTCTATTACCTATCACCGGATTGGCAATGTAAACTGCGGTTCTCCGATTAAAAATTTACCCTTTAAAATCCACCCTTTCAACATTTCGGCAATTTCACGTGCTCTTACGATGCTGGACAGAGGAGCCGTGGGTATTTCTTCTCCTCTAAATTTAATATGGCCGCTCTTAAGTTCCGCGTAGCTGACCTGGCCGTAGCTTTTTGAAATGCCGTTTGCATAATCATGCCCGTAGTCGACAATCTGGGTAAAAAGTTCCTCGTCCGATACCGCGGTGTATTGTACAATCTCTTCGTTAAGTATGGGAATAGGAATGCCCAGCCCTATAGCAAGTGAACATCCGTAACCTTGGAGACTCACACCCATGAGCCATTTTGGTTTCATTTTTTTGAGATCTCCCATAACCCACAGCGTACCGGCAGGTGTCTTGGGAGCCCCCTTTTTTGTTCTCTCAACCCGTGGGTTGTGTTGCGTGCCGGACCAGGTGACATATCCTTCTGCGCCACCGAGGAAAATTACTAGTACCCAGGCCGATGGTCTTATAATAGGGATCATTAAAAAGCGGGCTGAGTTGTCCGGCCGAGCAATAATTTGCATTGGCAGCTCTGGGTTTTAAAGCGCCCATGTAAGTGTAGACCGTTTTATTCGTAAGATTCACGGCACAGTTATAGTTTTGATATCCGTTTCGAGGGTTACAGAGCACGGCGTTGGGAAGTTTTCGCAATGAAATTTCCTTTTCAACCATCCTTCCCGGATAGCAGTCTGTTCCGTAGGCATCGGCCTTTAAATAGACCTTCTTTCCTGCCACCAGATCTTGAATAACATGTCCTCCGCCATAGTTAAATTCACCCGGATAGACCTTGTTCAACGGATCATCCTCACAAGGCTCCGTAGCGCCAATATAGCAATCTACCGCAGCAATGCCGGCATATGCCGATACATTGTTTAACCATACTTTTGATGCTTTTATCCTCGGAACGGAGTGTCCGAAGTTTAAAAATGCACCCGATGAACACATTGGTGCAAATGTGCCGGTCGTAACAACGTCTACACGTCTTGCCGCCTCAACCGGTCCTTCTTCTTTGACAATATCTATGATCTCCTCGGCGGTTACAACCACAACCTTTCCGGTTCTGATCCTCTCATTAATTTCCTGGTACGACTTATTTATTTTATGTTTTTTCATTTTAATATAAAGATTTTACGGTTTCTATTTTTGTTGAAATATTATTCTTTATCCATGTCGCATCCCACCACTCAACGGGATTCACAAAGGTATTATGAACCATTATTCCAAAATGAAGGTGATCTCCGCCTGCAAGTCCCGTACTTCCGGTACGGCCGATAGTTTCACCTTTCGATACCATCTGTCCCTGTTTGACGCTAAAAGCGCTTAAATGTGAATACGTACTGAACACGCCAAAGCCATGATCTATGACCACTGTTTTCCCGTAAATACCAAGATGTCCGGTGAAGACAACCTTCCCGCTGTTTGAGGACGGAACCGGTGAGTGTGCAACCGAGGCCAGATCAATGCCCAGGTGGACCTGTTGATCGATGACGTGATCTTTATATTGATAGTTACGATGATCGGCGAAATTGGCTTTTCTGGCTGAATGGGGAAGCCTCAAGAATGCACCCCTCCAATATAGTTTCTTGTCTGTTTCGCTAACAATCTCTAACAGTTGTTTTCCATTGGAATTCCGAAGCTCACGATTAACCTTAAGAAACTTGTCGACCATGGGTGTTTCGGAATCAGGGGCGACATCAATATTAAATTCCGGCATCTTCCAATTCAGAAATTTATCTGGAATTTTAATGACAACCTTTTTGAAACTTCTTTTTTTAATATAATACGGGAACCCTGCCTTGGCGTTATTACCGGCAAAATCGGTTGCCCTGACAAAGATATGGGTACCCGGCCCCTGCTTGTAATTCAGCGCGAAAAAAGCCATAAACACATTCTTATTCTTAAAATATCCCGTATATCCAGGGAAAAAATTCTCTCCCACAATTACACCGCTATTCAGGCATGGTTCAGACAGCCTGTAAATAACAAGACCGGTCCCCCCCTGACTCACATTGTGGATTTTGGTGAGAACATCCAGATCAGGAGGCTTTGTATCGATGATGACATCCTTTTCCAAATATGTTGTGTTTCCGCTAAGCCAACTCCGCCAGGAAAAATCCGTTGCAACCATTCTCAACATCGCCTTACCGTCGGTAATTCCCAGACTCTCAGGCTCAATTTTGATGTTAAAGGATGCCTCGTGCTTTTCTCCACCACTAATAATTCCTGCAGAGGGCAAATGCTTCTGAAACAAAACCGTTTCTTTGCCGTCTTTAACAAGTCCGATCCATAGTTTTCGTACACCGCTTTGAGGGTCAGATACGGTAACAGAAAGTGTTTGGGTCCTGCCAATATACTCCAATGGAGGCTCTATAAGGATAGAAGGCTTTTTACCTTCAAGCTTTCCCACAACGATCCATGCAGCAGGCAATAAAACCATGGCACAGACGATCAGGATAAACCTTGACTTTATGGTTTTTTTAATAGTTTTCAATAGGTTAAAGATATCCTTTCTGTTTTATAAATTTTTGATAATAACAGTAAAAAAGACAGTAATCAAGGACTGTTTTCCTTTTTTCGTTTCTTGACTTTTACCCATATGCACGATAAATATTCATAGATTAGAGTACAAAATGACAAAGATTGACAATTTTAATTAGATCAACATACGATTTGAGTATAAAACTTGCAGGTTAACTCGTGTCCATCCATAAATGAGGATTTTTAAAGGGATATGGAAACAATGGGTAATATTGTTAAAATAGGTAATATCTCGATCGGACAAGGATCCCAACTGGTTTTGATTTCAGGACCTTGTGTTATAGAAAATTATGAAACGACGTTTCAAACAGCATCATTTCTAAAAGAGTTAACCGCCCGATTGAATATCCCTTTTATCTTTAAAGCATCTTATGACAAAGCGAACCGAACATCTATTAATTCCTTCAGAGGACCCGGATTATCGGATGGGCTCAAAATCTTGGGCCGGATCAAATCGGAACTCGATCTGGCGATCATTTCGGATGTTCACAGGATATCCGAAATTGCCGATGCGGCAAGTGTTTTGGATGTCATTCAGATTCCTGCTTTTTTGTGCAGACAAACTGACTTTGTCAAAGAAGTTGCCAAAACCGGAAAGCCGCTCAATATTAAGAAAGGACAATTTCTTGCCCCTTGGGATATAAAAAATGTTGTGGAAAAGGTGACTGCTACCGGAAACAACCAGATTCTGCTGACAGAACGGGGAACAATGTTTGGATATAACAACCTGGTGGTCGATTTTCGCGGCATAAAAATAATGCAGGATATTGGTTGGCCGGTGATATTTGATGCAACGCACAGCATCCAGCTTCCCGGCGGGGCAGGCAAAAGTTCCGGGGGACAACGTGAATTTGCATCGACGCTCGCCAGTGCGGCCGTGGCTGCCGGTGTAGACGGCGTATTTATGGAAGTTCACCCCGACCCCGACAACGCATTGTGTGACGGCCCGAACTCATTGAAGCTTGATACCTTATATGGACTGCTTTCTCAGCTTCAAGCGATTCGAAAGGCGTTGTTTGGCTAAATTTTGTGCGGTTTAGGATGCAACTTAAAAGTAAACTAAAGTTTATCCCATAAAATTACGATAAATTAATAGAGATTACCATATGAGTGCAAGTTAGGGGATTCACCAGAAATGGCGCAACGGAATGATGGGTTTGAAGGATTTTTTGACAATTTAAATTGTTTATTTCCGCTCTTATTCCCAATATTCCAGTATTCCAACATTCCATTCTTCCATGTCGATGGCATGAACAGAATTTCATTAATAAAATAGTGATTTCATTGTGTTGTAGAGTTTTCGAAACGTTTAATTAAATGGTGTTAAACAAACTTAAAAAGATCAAGCTTCTTCTTCTTGATGTTGACGGCGTTCTCACCGACGGCAAAATAATTTATAATGATAACGGTGCAGAGACAAAAGTCTTTAACGTAAAGGACGGCCTCGGCATAAGACTTCTTATGGAGGCGGGAATTCATCTGGGTATCGTGACCGGCAGACGCTCAAACGCGCTTTATAGTCGATGTAAAGATCTGGGTATTGACCTTATTTATGACGGTATCGGCAATAAAGTCGATGTGCTTGATGCACTGTTGGATCAAACCGGTGCATCTGCTGAAGAAGTTGCCTTTATCGGCGATGATCTGCCGGATTTAGCATTGATGAAAATGATAGGGCTTTCAATTGCCGTCGGAGATGCGCATCCTTCGATCATTGACAATGCGGATATGGTAACATCTGCAAAAGGTGGGAACGGGGCTGTAAGAGAAGCTTGTGAGGCGATATTAAAGGCTAAAGGTCTATGGGAAGACATTCTGGAACATTTTTAGCATGAAATTTATAAAAAACACGTATCAGAAAAAGTTGAAATTTTTTCTGACTTCTCTGATTTTTCTAATATTTGTTGTCATTCTGGTCGTTTTTTTGCAATATCGTCATTTTTTAGGAAAAAACGACACGTCTGTCTCCATCAGTGAAAACAAAGCAAATATTTCTATTGGCAAGGCGCATCAAACTGCTACCCGAAATGGCAGAAAGGAATGGAGTATGGATGCCGCCTCTGCAGATTATATGGATAAAGATAGGCAGGCAATTTTCAAAGACATTTCTGTTACATTTTATCTGAAAGATGAGACCAAGGTTTATATAACAGCAAATCAAGGAATTTTGAAAACAGATTCCAACGATATGGAAATACATGGTAATGTTGTTGTAAGAAATAAGGATTACAAACTAAGATGTGAGAATCTATATTACAAACATGACCAGCAAATCATTTTTTCAAAAGTTCCGGTTAACATTACAGGAGACTCATTTGAGCTTGTTGCCGATTCCATGTCATTAAATTTAAACACCAATAAGGCGTTGTTTGAAGGAAAAGTCAAAGGAACTTTTAGTGAACACTTCATACTTTAATCAACATTATTTCAAAGCATTACGATATTTGGCTGTGTTTTGTTCAATCATCTTTTGCTTGTTAATACACATGGCGTATGCCAACGATGCAGTGCGTAATCCGAAACAAAAGAGTCCCGACAAAAACGAAGCCATTCATATTACATCAGACAGGCTGATCTCTGACAACAAAGCCGGATATGCCGAATTTATCGGGAATGTAAAGGCGACCCAGGCCGATACCGTTATAACTTCAGATAGGCTTAAAATTTTTTATAAAAAAAACATTGCCAACAAAGGACCTCTTTCTGTAAATGAAGAATCAATACATAAAATCGTCGCCAATGGGAACGTTGAAATAAAATTTGACAACAAGGTTGCAACTGCTCATCATGCCGTATACAATACAGAAACCATGGTGCTTGTATTGTCCGGAAACGATTCAAAGATCATAAGTGAAAATGATTCCATTTCCGGTGAAAAAATAACAATTTACAGAACAAACGGACGCATTAACGTTGAAAGTGGAAATAAAAAACGAGTGGAAGCCGTGTTTTATTCGGGGAAAAAGGGTAAAAAATAATTGGCAACATTGTCTCTTGAAAATTTGGTCAAAATATATAATGGGAGACAGGTTGTAAATTCCGTTAACATGAAAATAAAAAACAACAGCGTTGTCGGCCTCCTCGGCCCAAACGGCGCGGGCAAAACCACGACTTTTTATATGACCATTGGAATGATAAAGCCCGATAAAGGACACGTATTTCTTGGTGAAGAAGACATAACGACGTATCCTATGTATCTGAGAGCACGCCGGGGCGTAGGATATCTTCCCCAAGAGACGTCGGTATTTAAAAAACTGACTGTCAAACAAAATATCATGGCAATTCTTGAAACCTTGTCTATTTCAAAGTTAGAGCAGAAAGAACGGGCAGATATGCTCCTTGATGAACTCGGAATAAAACATCTGATGAACCAAAAAGCCAATCAACTCTCAGGTGGGGAAAGGCGGCGGCTTGAAATTACACGCGCACTGGCCACAAATCCTTCATTTATTCTTCTTGATGAACCTTTTGCAGGCATAGACCCATTGGCGGTAATCGACATCAAAAACATCATCGAACATCTTAAAAATAGAGGGATTGGTATTCTTATCTCGGATCATAATGTGAGAGAGACACTTCAAGCCTGTGACAAGGCATATATATTAAATGATGGCAAGATTATCGAATCCGGGTCTCCGGAAAAGATTGTATCAAGCAAAACTGCCCGGCGGATATACTTAGGAAACGAGTTTAAATTATAAAATGGCCCTTGAATTACGACAACAGTTAAAATTAACGCAGCAGCTGATCATGACCCCTCAGCTTCAGATGGCAATCAAGCTTTTGCAGCTGTCAAGAATTGAGCTTTTGAATACGATTCGAAAAGAGCTCGAGGATAATCCGACACTTGAAGAGGAAATTCATGAAGTTGCTGTTGAAAAATCGCCTGATGAACAGTCTGATAAAGCATCTACCGATTCATCCTCAACAGAAGAGGTCACGATAGAGGAAAAAATCCGTGATGATATCGATTGGGACAATTATATCAATGAATTCAGTTCCTCGGGTAAAACCCATTTCGAGATCGAAAGAAGAGATTCACCGGATTTCGAATCTTTTATCGCCCACAAGGAATCTTTGCGTGATCATTTGCTTTGGCAGCTTCTTATGACATCTCCGACCCTGGAGGAAGAAAAAATCGGAAGTCTTATCGTCGGCAATCTAAATGAAGATGGTTATCTGGATGCGTCCATCGAAAATCTCGCCGCTATGAGCGGTTCTGATCCTGAAAAAATTGAAGAAATTTTAGCCCTGATGCAAACCTTTGATCCCACGGGTGTGTGCGCAAGAGACTTAAGAGAATGTCTGCTCATACAGGCACGTTATTTTAATCTTGACGATTCCATCGTGATCAAAATTATCGAAAATCATCTCAATCATCTGGAAAATAAAAACTATAGGGCCATCGCAAAATCTCTAAAAATAAGCATCGAAGATATCATTACGGCCGTAAAAGTGATCAAAGGCTTAGAACCGAGACCCGGCAGAGAATTTTCCGAAGAAGAAGCCCAATATATTAATCCCGATGTTTTTGTTTACAAACTGGAAAATGAGTTTGTCATACTGGTCAACGATGATGGGATGCCAAGACTGCACGTTAACAATTTTTATAAAAACGCCTTCAAGGATGGCGGAACCTTTTCCGACGATGCAAAGGAATATATCCAGGAAAAGATGAGGTCTGCCACATGGCTCATCCGAAGCATTCATCAACGGCAAAAAACCATTTATAAAGTGATGGAAAGTATACTGACGTTTCAGCGAAGTTTTTTTGAAAAAGGCATCGCCCACTTGAAACCCATGGTATTGAGAGATGTTGCGGAAGACATCGGAATGCACGAATCGACCATCAGCAGGGTAACAACCAACAAATATGTCCATACACCGCGAGGTATTTTCGAATTGAAATATTTTTTCAACAGTTCTATCCAGCGGGTTCAAGGCGAAGCGATTGCATCTGCCAGTGTTCAAGAAAAAATAAGACAGATTATCGAAAGTGAAAATCCAAAAAAACCGTACAGCGATGATAAAATATCGAGACTTCTAAAAGAGTCAAATATTAGTATTGCTCGAAGAACCGTAGCCAAATATCGTGAAATGATGAGAGTATTACCATCGAACAAACGCAAAGAATTTTAGGGAGGTTTTACGCATGCAAACATCGGTGACATTTAAAAATATTGATCCCTCTGAAAACTTGAAATCATATGTCGGAGAAAAACTGGATCGCTTTGACAAATATTTATACAACCCTGCTGAAGCAAATGTTGTCCTTTCAGTGGAAAAATTTCGTCATATGGCCGAGATCAACATCATCGGTGACCGGCTGAACATTTATGGCAAAGAAGTAACCGGCGATATGTATTCAGCCATAGATATTGCCCTGGATAAGCTTGAAAAACAAATAAAGAAAAACAAAGAAAAAATAAGGAAATATAGAAGCGGATCAAAATCCAATACAAAGGGAAATATTGTTGAAGACACACCCTCTATGGAAGATGAGTCCACTCGACAGGTCATCGTTAGAAATATCGAATATAAGCCTATGGATGTGGAAGAAGCGATTATGCAAATGAGCCTTGTAAACGATAATTTTCTTGTTTTTACAGATGCCAGAAGCAATCGGGTCAATGTTCTCTATCGGCGTAAAGACGGTAACTACGGTCTGATTCAACCCAGAAGCTAATACCTGAATCTTGAATATCGATTTTTCTTTATTGTCCATCCAAACATCTTATATTGGGCACAACTTTGGTCTCCAACACAAAATTTAGATGATCTATTATCGGTGTCAATGAAATGAAGATTCTTGATGTTTTGCCCAAAGAAGCAATTCTTGCTGATTTGAAAGCCGTTGATAAAAAAGGAGTCCTCGAAGAACTTGTCCTTCCTGTGGCCGATATTTCAGGCGTAAACCATGAAGAACTCGTAAAAGTGCTGATGGAAAGGGAACGGCTTGGCAGCACCGGAATCGGTGAAGGCATTGGAATTCCTCATGGCAAAGTGAAAGATCTTGATTCACTGATTCTCGGTTTTGGCCTCAGCCGAAAAGGCGTTGATTTTGATTCTATGGACGGCCTGCCCGCCCATATTTTTTTTCTTCTAATCACTCCGGAAAATTCAACCGGCCTTCATTTAAAGCTTCTCGCACGAATATCGAGAATTTTAAAAAATGACCCTTTCAAAGAAAAACTGCTTCATGCAAACACCAGAGATGAGATTTACTCAATTATTAAAGAAGAGGAGGAAGAAGAGTTTTAAACCCCACCCTTAATTAAAAGTGAAAAAATTAACCATATTCATTATTACGGGACTTTCCGGATCGGGTAAGAGCTGTGCAATTGCAGCATTGGAAGACACGGGTTTCTATTGTGTCGACAACATGCCGGTAGCACTTCTCCCAAAATTTGTGGAACTACCGATTCAGAATGATTCGGAATTCGCCGGGCTGGGATTTGTGATGGATGTTCGGGAGAAAGGCTTTCTTTCCATGTACCCATTAATCTTTGAGTCACTCAAGGAAAAAGGGTATAAACTTAAAATCCTTTTTCTCGAGGCTGACGAAAACATTCTATTAGAGCGCTACAGTCAGACACGTAGACATCACCCCCTGTCCCAAGGCAGAAGCCTTTTAGAGGGAATTCGTGCAGAACAGGAGCAGTTAAAAACGCTTAAAACCGTTGCCGATAATATTATTAACACTTCCCATTACAATGTTCACAAACTGAAATCTGTTATTCGGGATATCGCTCTACAGAGCAAAGATTCTGCTCCGATGAGTATCAATATACTGTCATTCGGTTTTAAGTATGGCGTCCCTTCGGATGCCAGCCTCATCATGGATGTTCGTTTTCTTTCAAATCCATATTTTGTTGCTGATCTCAAAGCGTTAGACGGAAAAGCCGAAAAAGTTCAGAACTATGTCTTAAACAACGACGACACCCGAACGTTTTTAAAAAAATATCTGGATTTTCTTGACTATTTAATTCCATTGTACGAAAAAGAAGGCAAAGCCTATTTAACCATTGGCGTCGGTTGTACCGGAGGCAGGCATCGTTCGGTGGTCATTGCCGAAGCCATATCAACACATATAAAAAAACCAGACAGAAAGATCATGGTCACACATCGTGACATCGATCTTTAGAAGGAGCATTATGGTAGGTATCGTTATTGTAACACACAGTCAGCTTGGAGATGCCCTTATTGATGCCGCTGAATTCATCCTCGGAACTCGACCCGATACCATGGTCTCTGTTTCCATCAATTTGAAAGAAAATGTAGATAAACTGCGCAAAAAAATTTCTAAAGGAATTAAAGAGGTTGACCGTAATAAAGGGATTCTGATCCTCACAGATATGTTTGGTGGCACACCTTCCAACTTGAGTTATTCATTTCTTGAAGAAGGAAAAGTGGAAGTCATATCCGGCGTTAATCTTCCTATTTTGATTAAAGCCGCAGATTTTCAAAAAAAGGAAATGGATCTTTGCGAACTCGCTGAACATCTCGAAGCGTTTGGGAAAAAAAGTATTTCACTTGCCAGCGGAATTTTAAAAGGAAATAAACGGGAATAAGCCGGTAATCTTGGAGGAGACAATATGAGCGTAAAAGTAGCTATAAACGGTTTTGGTAGAATAGGACGCCTTGTTTTCAGGGCTTCAATCAATCACGCTGAACTTGAGGTTGTGGCCATTAATGATCTTATGGATTCAGCCACAATGGCCCATCTTCTTGCTTACGATTCTGTTCACGGTCGTCTGGAGACGGAAGTGGTTGCAAAAGAAGACGCAATAGAAGTTGGTGGAAGGTCGGTTGCAGTGACATCAATAAAAGATCCCGCCGCCCTCGCCTGGAAAGATCATAATGTGGACATTGTTGCGGAATGCACCGGTCTTTTCAGAGACCATGAAACCGCTTCAAAACATCTTACCGCCGGTGCTCGGAAGGTGATCATATCGGCACCTGCACAGAAACCGGATATTACCATTGTCATGGGTGTCAACTCAAACCAGTATGATCCTAAAAATCATAATATTATATCAAACGCCTCTTGTACAACGAATTGTCTTGCACCGATGGCCAAGGTGCTTTTGGAAAATTTTGGAATTAAAAGCGGCTTAATGACAACCATACACTCTTACACGGGCGATCAGCGATTGCTCGATTTCCCTCATAAGGATCTTCGGAGAGCCCGAGCCGCTGCCATGAACATGATTCCAACGACCACAGGCGCAGCCAAGGCTGTGGCTCTGGTGCTGCCTGAACTTTCCGGAAAACTCAATGGCCTCGCCATTCGCGTCCCCACACCGAATGTGTCCATTGTCGACTTTGTTGCAACTTTAGAAAAAACAGGGGTCTCGGTTGCTGATGTAAATTCAGCTCTGAAAGAGGCTTCGGAAAAATCACTTGCGGGTATTCTTGGATATAGTGATCTTCCGCTGGTATCCTCCGATTATAATGGATCAACTTTGTCCTCAATTGTCGATGGACCGACAACGTATGTCGTTGACAACATGGTCAAGGTCCTGTCCTGGTATGACAATGAGACCGGATATTCAAACAGGATGGTGGATTTGGCGGCCATGATTGCGGCACAATTATAAAGATAGGTTTAGCGTTCAATGTTCACGGTTCCAGGTTGAAAAGCCCTAACCAGTGCACGCTTAAGAGGTGATTTATTCCGAGGGACAAAAATACTATTTCACCCAATGGGTGAAAGTGGCCTATACGAGTGCCAAGTTTAAATGTAGGCAATGTCAATATGTTACAACCCTTGAACTTTGAACCCTGAACCTTGAACCGAACATTGATGGAGATTACTAAATGGACAAACGCAGACCTTTGATCGCCGGCAACTGGAAGATGTTTAAAACGTGCTCCGAGGCTGTTGAAACGGCAAAACATCTTGTAAAGCTTGTATCGACGTCCGTCGATGTTGATGTCATGATTGCGCCGCCGTTTACCGCACTGGCGCAGGTTTCAGATGTGGTGAAAGGGACCTGTATATCTCTGGGCGCACAGAATCTTTATTGGGAGACTGAAGGTGCATATACCGGTGAGATATCTTCATCCATGCTTGTTTCAGCCGGTTGCCGGTATGCCATCATCGGGCACTCCGAGCGACGTCAATATTTCGGAGAAACCGACGAATCCGTTAATAAGAAAGTAAAATCATCTGTCACTTACGGGTTAATACCGGTGATGTGTGTGGGAGAATCTGAAAAAGAGCGGGAATTAAACGAAACTTTTTCAGTGCTTGACAAACAGGTAAAAAATGGGTTAGAGGGCTTTTCTCACGATGATCTGAAAACACTGGTCATTGCATATGAACCGGTATGGGCCATTGGGACCGGAAAAACGGCAACCACTGATCAAGCCCAGGAAGTTCATAATTTCTTGCGCACGACGCTTGAAACAAATTTCGGAAATATGCTTGCCAAATCTATAAGAATCCTATATGGAGGTAGCGTTAAACCGAATAATATCGAGGAACTTATGTCAATGCCTGATGTTGATGGGGCACTGGTAGGCGGTGCAAGCCTTGACCCGGAAACATTCAGCAAAATCGTTCAATTTTAAATTTGAAACACTTAGTTTAGTAAAACCTAAGTTGAGCGATTTTCAAGTTTGCCGCAGATACAAGGAAGATGTTGTTCCGCTATAGTCGTCTATGCGGAACGGCATCTGACGCAGTAGATGCGATGAAATTGGAAATCCCGAAGGGTTTCAAATTATTGAAATTCAAAATGTCAGAAAACCTTAAAAATATTGTTAAATTAACCATTTTAAAAGTTTGAAACGCTCAGCTTATGTCAACATTTTTAGTTATCATACACACGATTGTTTGCATCGCCCTTATTTTGATTATTCTGCTTCAGACCGGGAAAGGGGCAGATATGGGGGCTGCTTTTGGCGGAGGCTCCAGTCAGACGCTTTTCGGCAGTACCGGCTCTTCAACGTTTTTGGGAAAATTAACAACGGCGGCAGCCGTCATTTTTATGTTAACTTCCCTGGGCCTAGCTTACTTATCAGGCCATCGTACCACAAATTCCATTATGTTGGATAAAAAGGCACCCATAGAGCAGCAGGCCGCGCCGGCTACACCGGAGAAAATTCCTCAACCGAGCCCGGAAGCACCGCAGCCTGCAAAACCTGCTCAAGCAGAATAAGGCCTTAAAACTTCCTGAACTCATTTTTTATGAGTTCTCCATGATCCATGTGCCGAAGTGGTGGAATTTGGTAGACACGCTATCTTGAGGGGGTAGTGGAGAGATCCGTGCCGGTTCAAGTCCGGCCTTCGGCACCACCTTAAAAATAAAGGGTTTAACAGGAACATCCTCTATTAAACTCTCTTGCTTGAAATCGATATGTGCCCTGCCCTTTTGTCGTTTCTTTTCGATTTCCTTTATATCTGGCAGTTACACTCTTTTGGGGCGTGTGGGTTTTTCCTGTGGATTTTTCGCCCAAAAGGCCTTGACATATCACATTGTGGCATTAAAATAAGTCTGTTAGGTAAAATGAAATAACCGTTTAGTCTTACCTAGCCTCCTTTCTCCAGCCCCTGGTACCCCCAGGGGCTTTTTTATTTTCCTCGGAAGATAAAATTCCGGTATGGTGTTATCAAACGAAGTGCTATTGAATAGATACGGTTATAAATCAAACTTAAATTCTTGCAGCCGCTTTATTTTTTTAAGATCATCACAGGCTTCCTCAGTCCCCAACCTGCATGCATGTTCTAAAGATGTTTTCACTGCTTCAATCTCATGCATGGCATAATACGCAATAGACTTGGCCAGGTGAATTTCGCCCAAATTCGGATATTTCATTTCAAGCCGATCGAGATATATTACAGCTGCCCTCCATTGTGCCTTTCTCAAAAGTCTATATGCATGCGCTAAATCATGGCCGGGTTCGATTTTCTTGCCAATCGTCGGTTCCATCTTTTTACGCAGCGTTATTTTTGCCTCCTCTTTTTCATATTCTAAGTTTAGAATTTCAGCCCTGATAAAATCTACAGGGGTAATTTTCACTCTGATTCGAACAAAATATTTAGAAATTTCGCCGGTTGATGTCCATGTTTCCTTTATAATGTCTTCATTTATTTCATCCGCCAATATACAATAGATCTCATCCTTTTTATGTTCATATGGCTGAACAAGTTGTTTTCTTTTAAAATATTTCCCGGCCAACGCAACAGCCGTTTTTTTTGCGTTGAAGCGTGCCAATTTTTTCGTGATTTGTTTTGAGTCACCTTTTTTAAACAGGCACGCCCCTTCCGACTCCAACTCAATGGTGGTATTGTTTCTGTTGTCCTGAGAAAATCCCGAACCAGACAAAAATATCAAAAAAACAACCCACATCATCGTTCGTATTTTCATGTTCCCATCCATAAATAGATTCTATTTTCGCCAGAATTCCGGTACGAAAAGAATAATGATCGTATATATCTCAAGTCTTCCCAAGAGCATACACCATATGAGTACCCATTTGCCCAGATTGGGTATCAAGGCAAAGTTGTCCACCGGCCCCACCATGCCCAAGCCGGGGCCTATATTTCCGAGGGTGGCTGCAACCGAAGCAAGTGAGGTAATAAAATCAACCCCCATAGCCGCAATCAGCACGGTGGAAAAAGCAAACAGTCCCACATAAAGGCCCATAAATCCCAGTACGCTCCGAACAACATCTTCGGGAACAGACACGCCGCCGATTTTGATATGTTTGATCGCTCTGGGATGGATGAGCAAAAAAAGTTCTTTATAGCAGTATTTTAGATAGAGCATGACACGGAGACATTTCATTCCCCCACCGGTGGACCCTGCCGATGCCCCCAAAAACATACATAATATCAAAATAACCTGGGACATGGCTGGCCATAGTTCGTAATCGGCGGTGGCATAACCTGTTGTAGTAACAATGGAAACCACCTGGAATGCACCATAGCGGAAGGCTCTGCCGATGGTATCGTATACAGACCCATAAACATTGAACGTCACAACGACAATCAGCAAAATAACAGCACCGATGAAAAAACGACACTCCGAGTCCCGCCAGAATGCAAGGGGTTTTCCTCTTAGAAACTGGTAGTGAAGCGAAAAGTTTATTCCAGCCATAAGCATAAAAAAGATGATGACCGAATCAATATATATACTGTCGTAATGGGCGATAGACGCATTTTTAGTTGAAAACCCGCCGGTGGGCATGGTTGTGAAGGCATGACACAGGGCATCATAAAGATCCATTCCCCCGATTATCAAAAAAAAGACCTGCAACAGAGAAAAAAGCGCATACACTTTCCAGAGGACCTTGGCGGTATCCCTGATGCGTGGCTTAAGCTTGTCAGGTACGGGACTCGGGACTTCTGCCTTATAGAGCTGCATCCCTCCAACACCCAAAAAAGGAAGGATCGCCACGGATAAAACGATGATTCCCATTCCCCCCAGCCACTGGATAAAGCTTCGCCAGAAGAGGAGTCCTTTTGATACCGCCTCTATATCCGTTAAAATCGTAGATCCGGTGGTGGTAAATCCTGAAACAGATTCAAAAAATGCATCCACGAATGTTTCGACTTCAGGTCCCAGATAAAAGGGGAATGCGCCGAAAAACCCGAT
This sequence comes from uncultured delta proteobacterium, assembly GCA_963731025.1. Taxonomy (GTDB): domain Bacteria; phylum Desulfobacterota; class Desulfobacteria; order Desulfobacterales; family UBA11574; genus UBA11574. The sequence goes on from CAVSVL010000018.1 coordinate 71,249, forward strand.
GGCCGTCCACCCAACGGCCACAATTGCCATTCCTTCACGATGGCTGATATAAGGTACCTTTACCCCCCTGAAACAAATGATTAATGTGGCGCCGGAAGCGATGGTTAGCACCATTGATTTCATCAGCGGAAGAACACTTTGATCTTTGTAATAAAGACCGAAAAGCAGGGGAAATATCATGCATATCCCCAAAAACAAAACTAACATTCCGATAATATTCAGAATAAAAGACCATCGCATTTAAAAAAACTCCAGTTTTACCGCAAGGATTTTTTCGACTTCGGGGATGGCTTGTTTTTTTGCAAAAATGATGATCCTGTCATTGGGCTCGATGACGCTTTTACCGGTGGGGATAATCACCGTATCATTTCGGATGATGCCCGTTACCAGTGCCCCTTTTGGAATGGAGATTTCCTTTATGGGTTTACCGACGATGTCTGAGGTTTCCAGAGCTACAGCCTCCATGACTTCAGCCTGTTCATCTTTAATTGATCTGGATGAAAGCACCTTGCCCCGGCGTATGTGCTGTAAAATAGTATTTATGGCAGAAAGTCTCGGGCTCACAACCTGCTCCAGACCGATCATCGACATCAAAGGAAGATAGCTGAACTTGCTGATCTTTGTTATTATTTTGGGTGCTCCCATCCGTTTGGCAAGAAGCGAAGTGATGATATTGGTTTCCTCATCGTTCGTGAGGGTAACCACAACATCCATATCCTGGATATTCTCTACTTTCAGCAGTTCTTGATCTGAACCGTCACCATGAAGCACCACAGCCTTGTTAAGCTTCTCGGCAAGCTCAATGCACCGATCCGAATTCTTTTCGATGATTTTGGTGTAAACAGAATTTTTTTCGAGCAGCGCGGCCAGTCTGTATCCAATGCCACCTCCACCGACAATCAGAACGCGATTAATGGGTTCGACATGTTTATCAAAAATCGACAGAGAGTCTCTAAACTTATCTTTTTCACTGATAAAATAAATCAGATCTTCTGCTTCAAGTTTGTGATTTCCTCTGGGGATAATGAGCTCTTCGTCTCGGACCACGGCAGCAATCAGCGGGCTTTGCTTTCCGGTTTTGGCAAAAATCTCGGAAAGACCGATACCGACCAGCCGTGCCGACTTGTCCAAACGTATCCCAACAAATATAACACGACCATCGGCAAACTCACCCACTTCCACAGCACCCGGCACATTCATGAGCATTTCGATGGTCTTTACCACCTCGATATCCGGGTTGATTAGCGTGTCGATATGTGGTGCATGCTCCCTGAAGGCCTCGTGATATTCATCATAGTCCGCATGCCGGATGCGGGCCAATTTTTTTGTTGCTGAAGAAATCAGGTCTGAAACCAGGCATGCGCCAAGATTGGTATCATCGCTATCCGTGACTGCAAGGAGTATCTCTGCCTCTTTGATACCGGCTTCCTTTAAAACCACAGGACTGCTTCCGGACCCGATGACCACCTGAACATCAATATTATCAGAAACACGGCGAATGGCAGCGGGATCCTTGTCAATCACCACAACATCTTTGTTTTCTCGGGCCATATTTTTGCTTCCTTTTTTTCATATTCTAAGTTTAAAATTTCAGCCCTGATGAAATCTACAGGAGTAATTTTAACCCTGATTCGAACAACATATTTAGAAATGTCACCGGTTGATGTCCATGTTTCCTTTATAATGTCTTCATTTATTTCATCCGCCAATATGCTATAGATCTCATCCTTTTTATGTTCATATGGCTCAACAAGTTTTTTTCTTTTAAAATATTTCCCGGCCAACTCAATAGCCGTTTTTTTTGCGTTGAAGCGTGCCGATCTTTTCGTGATTTGTTTTGAGTCACCTTTTTTAAACAGGCATACACCTTCCGACTCCAACTCAATGGTGGTATTGTTTCTGTTGCCCTGAGAAAACCCGGAACCAGATAAAAATATCAAAAGAATAACCCATATAATCGTTTGTATTTTCATGTTCCCATCAATAATTGTAGAAAATTTATTTTCGCCAGAATTCCAGGAACAAAAAGAATAATCATCGTATATATCTCAAGCCTTCCCAGGAGCATGCACCATATGAGTACCCATTTGCCCGGATTGGGTATCAGGGCAAAGTTGTCTACAGGCCCCACCATCCCCAGGCCGGGGCCTATATTTCCGAGAGTGGCTGCAACCGAAGCAAGTGAGGTAATAAAATCAACCCCCATAGCCGCAATCAGCACGGTGGAAAAAGCAAACAGTCCCACATAAAGGCCCATAAATCCTAATACGCTCCGAACAACATCTTCGGGAACAGACACGCCGCCGATTTTAATATGTTTGATCGCTCTGGGATGGATAAGCAAAAAAAGTTCTTTATAGCAGTATTTAAGATAAAGCATGACACGGAGATATTTTATTCCACCACCGGTGGAACCTGCCGATGCCCCCAAAAACATACATAATATTAAAATAACCTGGGACATGGGAGGCCAAAGTTCGTAATCGGCTGTGGCATAACCTGTTGTAGTAACAATGGAAACCACCTGGAATGCACCATAGCGGAAGGCTCTGCCGATGGTATCGTATACAGACCCATAAACATTGAACGTCACAACGACAATCAGCAAAATAACAGCACCGATAAAAAAACGACACTCCGAGTCCCGCCAGAATGCAAGGGGTTTTCCTCTTAGAAACTGGTAGTGAAGCGAAAAGTTTATTCCAGCCATAAGCATAAAAAAGATGATAACCGAATCAATATATATACTGTCGTAATGGGCGATAGACGCATTTTTAGTTGAAAACCCGCCGGTGGGCATGGTTGTGAAGGCATGACACAGGGCATCATAAAGATCCATTCCCCCGATTATCAAAAAAAAAGACCTGCAACAGAGAAAAAAGCGCGTACACTTTCCAGAGGACCTCAGCGGTATCCCTGATGCGTGGCTTAAGCTTGTCAGGAACAGGACTCGGGACTTCTGCCTTATAGAGCTGCATCCCCCCGACACCCAAAAAAGGAAGGATCGCCACGGATAAAACGATGATTCCCATTCCCCCCAGCCACTGGATAAAGCTTCGCCAGAAAAGAAGTCCTTTTGATACAGCCTCTATATTCGTTAAAATCGAAGATCCGGTGGTGGTAAATCCGGAAACAGATTCAAAAAACGCATCCACGAATGTTTCGACTTCAGGTCCCAGATAAAACGGGAATGCGCCGAAAAACCCGATGGCCGTCCACCCAACGGCCACAATTGCCATTCCTTCACGATGGCTGATATAAGGTACCTTTACACCCCTGAAACAAATAATTAATGCGGCGCCGGAAGCGATGGTTATCACCATTGATTTCATCAGCGGAAGAACACTTTGATCCTTGTAATAAAGACCGAAAAGCAGGGGAAATATCATACATATCCCCAAAAACAAAATTAACATTCCGATAATATTCAGAATAAAAGACCATCGCATTTAAAAAAACTCCAGTTTTACCGCAAGGATTTTTTCGACTTCGGGGATGGCTTGTTTTTTTGCAAAAATGATGATCCTGTCATTGGGCTCGATGACGCTTTTACCGGTGGGGATAATCACTATATCATTTCGGATGATGCCCGTTACCAGGGCCCCTTTTGGAATGGAGATTTCCTTTATGGGTTTACCGACGATGTCTGAAGTTTCCAGAGCTACAGCCTCCATGACTTCAGCCTGTTCATCTTTAATTGATCTGGATGAAAGCACCTTGCCTCGCCGTATGTGCTGCAAAATGGTATTTATGGCAGAAAGTCTCGGGCTTACAACCTGCTCCAGACCGATCATCGACATCAAAGGGAGATAGCTGAACTTGCTGATCTTTGTTATTATTTTGGGTGCTCCCATCCGTTTGGCAAGAAGCGAAGTGATGATATTGGTTTCCTCATCGTTCGTGAGGGTAACCACAACACCCATATCCTGGATATTCTCTACTTTCAGCAGTTCTTGGTCTGAACCGTCACCATGAAGCACGACAGCCTTGTTAAGCTTTTCGGCAAGCTCAATGCACCGATCCGGATTCTTTTCGATTATTTTGGTGTAAACAGAATTTTTCTCGAGCAGTGCGGCCAGTCTGTATCCAATGCCACCTCCACCGACAATCAGAACTCGATCAATAGGTTCGACATGTTTATCAAAAATCGACAGAGAGTCTCTAAATTTATCTTTTTCACTGATAAAATAAATCAGATCTTCTGCTTCAAGCTTGTGATTTCCTCTGGGGATAATGAGTTCTTCGTCTCGGACCACGGCAGCAATCAGCGGGCTTTGCTTTCCGGTTTTAGCAAAAATCTCGGAAAGACTGATACCGACCAGCCGTGCCGACTTGTCCAAACGTATCCCAACAAATATAACACGACCATCGGCAAACTCACCCACTTCCACAGCACCCGGCACATTCATGAGCATTTCGATGGTCTTTACAACCTCGATATCCGGGTTGATTAGCGTGTCGATATGTGGTGCATGCTCACTGAAGGCCTCGTGATATTCATCATAGTCCGCATGCCGGATGCGGGCCAATTTTTTTGTTGACGGAGAAATCAGGTTTGAAACCAGGCATGCTCCAAGATTGGTATCATCGCTGTCCGTGACTGCAAGGAGTATCTCTGCCTCTTTGATACCGGCTTCCTTTAAAACCACAGGGCTGCTTCCGGACCCGATGACGACCTGAACATCAATATTATCAGAAACACGGCGAATGGCAGCGGGATCCTTGTCAATCACCACAACATCTTTGTTTTCTCGGGCCAGATGGCTTGCAATGTGAAACCCGACTTCACCGGCACCAACGATTATTACTTTCAATTGTCTTTGCTCCTTTAGGAGTAAACCGCTTTCATTGAACGCAGGTATAATTTGTCTCCTAAAAAAGGAGTGTCATTTTTATTGGAAAATTTCTAATTTCCGGTTTAGAAAATTACGCGGACACCGCCCAGGTCCTGAATGGAAAACGAATGCTTTTCTTCGGGTGCTCCGATAAAAATATTGTTTATTTGAACCCCGAATTCTTTGGACACTGCATCAACGATTTCTGAACTGAATTTTTCTTTACGAACCACCAGACTCGATTTCAATGTGGGATATATTTCTTTGAGTGTATCCAGGCTGTCCTGAATATCCTGCTCTTTATTGTGTTCCGGATGATTATAGAGGTGTAAAATAATCACCGATCTACTCGATTCGTTCTTGATGATGTACATAAACGCCGTATTCAATCTGGCAAGATTTCCGCCACGGGTAAAGAGAATTACCCTCTGTTCGGTTATTGCAGTGATATTATCGATAATGCTGGTTCGCCAGAGTAAAATTCGGGTCATGAGGTTATTCAACACCTGCAATACACCTCTCAATATGGGAATGCGAAGATACATGAGAACAACCAGAAATACCGTTGGAATAAAGTACTGCATGAAAAACAAGAGGTTCTTATAATCAATAACCACATTTCCGATCATGCCCAAAGTAGTGGCGATGATGGCAACAAAAATGGTGACCCATCCGGCCCGATAAGTTCGTTTAAGTTCTTTTCGTCTTATTTTTAAAAGGATGTTCCCGATGCCAAAAAGGGTCATAACGCCTAAAAAGGAAATGGTATAGACCCCTGCCAGAGAAAGCAGGCTCCCCTTTGTAACCAGAAGAATTGATGAACAGAGGATAAAAAAGCTGATAATAATGCGATGTGAAGTTCCCCTTCGGTTTTTTTTCAACAAAAATTGGGGCAAACACTGATCCAGGGCCATCCGCTGAACCAACCCGGTAACCCCCACAAAACTCGTCAAAACCGCCCCCGAAAGCACGGCAGCGGCATCAATAACGACAATCAACGTTAAAGTATCACCGCCCATGAGATGGGCCATCTCAGAAAGGAGATAATCTTTGTTGGAAATAATTTCTTCCAGAGGTAACAGATTCAGGGATAAAACGGAAATTAAGGGGTTAAATACGGCCACGGTAATCAACATATTGCGCAAGGTCTTACGGAAAACACCCACATCCTGCTCTTCAACAAAATTTGCCGAACTTTCAAACCCGCTGATGCCCAGCAAAGCAGCAGAAAATCCCAAACAGACCGCGATCAAAAGATCTTGTCCCATGGGTAATGTGGCAAGGTTTCCTTTGAAAATGTGAAAATCCGAAGGTATGCTGATAAACCCAAAAACACAAAAGACCGTCAATGTGGAAATGTGAAAAATAAAGATCGCTAAGGCGACCACCGCGGATTCGGTGATCCCGATGATGGCCAGTACCGCAAAGATGCCAAGAACAAGGATCGTACCCTCAATAACGTTAATTGTTGGAAATATCGAATGCAAATACTCAACAGCGGTTTTAGAAGAAATCACCGCTGTAGCAATATAAGAAAGGATGGTCATGCAGGCCGCCAGCGCAGCGGCAAATTTGGACGTGCTGTTGAGAAGGCAGTTATAGGTTCCGCCGTTTAGCGGAAGGGCTTCCACCACTTCGGTATATACTTTCTTATACAGATACAATAGAAAAACAACCGCCAGCAGAACCACCGGCGCAAGAACTCCGGCAAAAACCGCAGCGATGGCAGATACATACAAACAGGAAGAGGAAATATCGTTCCCGCAGATCCCGGTGGCCAGCCATTGATTCAACCGTTTTTTGGGGGCATGCCCGAAAAACAATTCCTCCGGAGTTGGCTTCGGAACCGTTTTAGATTTTATATCATTTCCCATTGATACCCCAAAATTCCACCCCAAATGATCGTAAACAAAACAGGAAAAATGTTTTATGTTTTTGATTTATAGTCATTTTAGTAAATTCAGATGTATTTTCGTAACGTTTCTATAAATGAGATATAAATTGATAAAAAAATCCTATTTTGTTTACCTTTCAGGAAAGCCGATGATACCGCCATGTTCTTTCGTTATCAAGGGCTCGCAGTAGACGACTACGACTTCGCCCTTGATGCCTCGAACATAGGGCATCCTCGACTTTCGCTCATTCAGGATTCCAATCTACCCTAAAATACATGCCGCACGGTGGCTATTTTAAAATATAAAAACAGCTAATTCTAAAAACATCAGCCCTTATGAATTGTGAATTCGACGTGTTGCGAATTTAACCATATTATTCCTATTTTTGTCGAAGTAAGTCAAGGCCATCGTTTGGCCCTAAAAGAATCATCACCTCGTCTCCCTTCAAAACATGCTTTCCGGTTGGGATCATGAATAGCTTTCCTGAAGCCACTTTTTTAATCGCAATCACCTGAACACCGTACTTGTTGATGAGATCAAGCTCTTTCAGTTCCTTTCCTAAAAAACTCTCTTTAGGCTTCAGTTCAATGATTGAGTACCCTTCAAAAAAGGGTAAATAATCCAGAAGGCTCGGATTGTGCAATCGCTCGGACAAAGATATGGCCAGGTCTTTTTCAGGGAATAAAATTTCCTGGGCGCCGACTTTACGGAGTATTCTGCCATGAGTTTCTGTAATTGCCTTGGCATATACCTGCCGGGCCCCGATATCCTTCAGGATCAGCGTAGTGTGAATCGAAGCGCCGAGGTCCGTACCGATGCAGACCACGGAAGCGTCCATTTCATGAATCGAGAGGGAATCCATGGTTTTACTGTCTGTAGCGTCTGCCACCACAGCATGCGTCACATGGTCTTTGATTTTCTGAACCAGGTTGGGATCTTTATCGATGGCCAGTACGTCATGTCCTTTTTCATAAAGGTGTGTGGCCAGATAATACCCAAAATTTCCAAGTCCAATGATAGCGAACTGTTTCATGTTTTACCTCATCCAACCATAATATTTTCTTCCGCATAATAATAACGGGATATGGTATCTCGGCTTAAAGCCACACCCACCACCAACGGTCCCAAACGTCCCACAAACATTATACCGGACACAATGACTTTGCCTATCACAGAGAGTCCCGCGGTTATTCCTGTGGAAAGCCCCACGGTGCCGAAAGCGCTGACCACCTCAAAAAGTAACTCCAAGAATTTCCCCCGGCTCTCCGGATGCCCCGCACCTCCAAGTTCAGTCATCAAAAGGAGCATGATACCGACGCAGATCACCATGGCACTGAGCATGATAACACTGACAGCCTTTCCGATACTGGCAGCCGATATGCTTCGTTTGAACAACTGGGGACGGTCCTGTCCGCGAAAACGGGAAACCCCCAGCATTACGAGAGTTGCAAAACTGGTGGTCTTAACACCCCCTCCGCACGAGCCCGGAGATGCACCGATAAACATCAGCAACATTATCAAGAAAAGCGTTTCGTTGGCCATATTTCCAATGGCCACCGTGTTGAATCCGGTTGTCCTGGCGGTAATAGATTGAAAAAGAGCCCCCAAAAACCGGTCGGGAATTGAAAGCGGTTCCAGGGTATTTTTCCACTCCATACCAAGGATTAAAAGCGCACCCGTAAGAATCAAAATGGCCGTGGTCGACAGCACGAGCTTTGAATGCAGGCTGAGTCGTGACAATGTGCTGTGCTGAAAGAAAAACTTTTGTTTCAGTTCAAACAGCACCAGAAACCCGAGACCGCCGGCAACAATTAAAAAACAGACCACCAGGTTCAGCACCCAGTTTCCCCTGTATGAGACAAAACTATCTGAAAACACGGAAAAGCCGGCATTGCAGAAGGCACTGATCGAGTGAAATATGGCCAAGTACAGCGATCTTTGTACGTTATTACCCGGAAGAAAACAGAAAAACAAGAGGACTATGCCAAGCCCTTCAATCGCACAGGTAAAAAGGACGACATCCTTGAGTATGCCTGAAATTCTTCGTTCCCGGGAATGCGTAAAGGTATCCTGCACCAAAATCTGACCGGTTAGACCGGGTCTTCGCCCTGCCAGCATGAGGAATAGTGTCGACATGGTCATGATACCAAGACCCCCGACTTGAATCAGCATTAGAATAACAGCTTGTCCGAATAAGCTAAAGGCGTTTCCCGTATCAACAACCGTAAGACCGGTAACACATACCGCAGAAGTTGAAGTAAAAAGCGCGTTTACAAACCCAATGTGTTCATGCGTGGAAGCAACGGGAAGCATTAGCAGGATCGTCCCGATGGAAATCAGGAGTGCGAATCCAATTAAAACGATACGAGCTGGAGACCGGAATATGGATTTAGAAATTCCCATGGATCAAATTGACGGTTATTTATTAATTCTGTAATTTATGAAACCTAAATTGAGCGATTCAAAACCTTCCAATATAATTTACCTTTTGACTCTTGAAAAAACATCATCCCCAAAGTCGGATGAAACACCATTTTTTAAATAGTGGTAGCCGATGGCGGCAATCATGGCGGCATTATCACCGCAAAGCTCGACAGAAGGAATATGAACCGCCAGCCCTTTGCTTTTGGCATCATGCCTGATTTTTTCCCTCAAACGGTGGTTTGCAGCCACACCCCCCACCAAGGCAACATGGTCGCATCCTTTGGCCATTGCAGCATGAACAATTTTATAAGACAAAACATCCACCACTGCCTCTTGAAATCCAGCCGCAATATCCGGGATCCGGTGCAAGTAGTCATCATTATGAATCTGGATATATCGCCTTACAGCGGTTTTAAGTCCACTGAAACTAAAATCAAAGGTTGATTTATCTATAAACGGCCTGGGAAAGGAAATATTTTCAGGTTCTCCTTTTTTGGCGAGCCGGTCGATTTCAGCACCCCCCGGATAGCCGAGGCCAAGCATTTTGGCCACCTTATCATAGGCTTCTCCGGCAGCATCATCTCTTGTCTGTCCCATAAGTTCATATCTGGTGTGAGAAGTGACATGGTAGATACTGGTATGTCCGCCGGAGGCAAGAAGTGCTACAAAGGGAAAAGGCGGTGGATCAGATTCCAGGAATACCGAATTGATATGGCCTTCAAGGTGATTGATACCCACCCATGGGATTTCAAGTGCAAATGAAAACGCTTTTGCAAAGCAGAATCCCACCAGCAATGCACCTATGAGTCCGGGCCCATGGGTTACCGCAACGGCATCAAGGGATTTTGAATCAATACCTGCATCAGACAATGCCTTGTTGACCACCGGTGCAATCGCTTCAATATGCTTCCTCGAAGCCAGCTCAGGCACAACGCCGCCGTAAGGATGATGTATGTCGGTCTGGGACGATATAATGGAAGATAGTATTTTTTTACCGCCAACAACAACAGCCGAAGCGGTTTCATCGCAGGATGTTTCAATGCCGAGGATTATCATTTCTGCTTTATTTTTTCCGTTGCGCTCCCGGCACCGGTGTTTTTTGCTGCTCAGCCTTTGCAGACGGTTTTTCCTTTCTGTGCTTTCTCAACCCATTTCATCAGCTTTAAGAATGGGTTTTTAATATTTAAAACGCCTCGTTTATTGTCGGTATGTTCGATTTTCACACCCACTGAACCCGCTCTTCCGTCCCCTTTCGTTCCGTAACCTCTCCAATAAAAAAAGCATTCTCTTTCATCGCGATGAGACGATCCAGAATTTCCTGGGCACTCTTTTCATGAACAACAGCAATCAGGCCGATTCCATTGTTAAACGTTCGCATCATTTCTTTTTCCGATATATTGCCGGCCTGCTGCAAATATGTAAATACAGGCGGTACCTCCCAACTGTTTTTACGCAAGACAACATTACAACCTTCCGGAATAACTCGAATAATATTATCTGTAATTCCTCCGCCGGTAATATGGGCAAGACCGAAAATAGGCAAATCTTTGATAATGCTGTGAATGGTCTCGGAGTATATACGGGTCGGAGTAAGAAGTTCTTCACCGATGGTTCGGCCGAGTTCCGTTACATACGTGTCAATCTCCAATCCGAGAACATCAAAGCAGACTTTTCGTACCAGCGAATATCCATTGCTGTGAAGCCCACTGGACGAAATTCCGATGATTTGATCGCCGACATGAATTTCCGAGCCGTCGATAATTTTGTCGTTTTCAACAAGACCAACCACAAAACCCGCAAGATCATACTCATTATCTTTATAGAAACCCGGCATTTCTGCAGTTTCACCGCCGATAAGAGCACACTTGGCCATCCGGCATCCTTCTCCGATACCGGTAATGACATCCGTAGCGGTTTTGGTTTCAAGTTTTCCCATGGAGAGGTAATCGAGGAAAAACAGTGGTTTCGCACCCTGAACAATGATATCATTCACACACATGGCAACAAGATCAATGCCGATAGTATCGTGTTTTCCCATCATAAAAGCGATTTTGAGTTTAGTTCCAACACCATCTGTGGAACTCACGAGGACCGGACTTTCCATGCTGGCCATGTTAAGTGAAAACATCCCGCCGAATCCCCCGATTTCGCTGATAACGCCTGATCTGAAGGTCTGTTTGGCAATTTTTTTAATACTTCCGACAAATTCGTCGGCCTTATCAATATCTACTCCTGCATCCGCATACGTCATTGGTTTTGTCATGTTTATCCCTTTTAAATGGTTCGACGATCACCGTTAAAATAGAAAATTAATTCGTGTTCATTTAAAAGTCAAAACAAATTTTTTGACATAAAATACTTTGTATTGTAAATAAAGATGCAAAACTTGCCTTTAAATTTTTAAAACAATTTCTTTAAAGAGGGTATGGTTATGAAAACTTTTGCCAGGCTCGATCGTCTTCCACCGTATGTATTTGCCAGCGTCAACAAAATAAAAATGGATGCCAGACACGCAGGGATGGATATTGTCGACCTTGGAATGGGAAATCCCGACATCGGCACACCACAACACATTGTAGATAAACTGACCGAGGCCGCCCAAAAATCGCAGAATCATCGATATTCTGCTTCCATGGGAATTACCAAGTTGAGAATGGCGATTTCAAGCTGGTATAAACGCAGATATGACGTCGACATCGATCCTGACTCCGAAGCCATCGCCACCATCGGCGCCAAAGAAGGGATATCCCATCTTATCCTTGTAACCATTCGCCCTGGAGATGTCGTGTTCACCCCGAATCCAACCTACCCGATCCACCCCTATTCCGCGATTATTTCCGGCGGTGACGTCAGAGGGATACCCGTCGGACCGGGCCATAATTTTTTCGAAAATCTGATGAGCGCCACACGACAGACCTGGCCGAGGCCCAAGGTTTTGATTATCAGTTACCCGCATAACCCGACCACAGAAGTCGTTGATATCGAATTTTTTGAAAAAATTGTGGATTATGCCAAAGAACACGATATCATGATCGTCCACGATTTTGCCTATGCGGATCTATCGTTTGACGGCTATGAGCCGCCCAGTTTTCTTCAGGTCAAAGGTGCCAAGGATGTGGGTGTGGAATTCTTTTCACTTTCAAAGAGTTACAGCATGCCGGGCTGGCGGGTGGGCTTCTGTGTGGGCAACAAAGAGATCGTGGGCGCCCTTAGGAGGATAAAAAGTTATCTGGATTATGGAATTTTCCAACCGATTCAGATAGCATCCATTATTGCTTTAAACGGGCCGCAAGAGTGCGTCAAAGAAATCTGCGACACCTATAAAACACGGAGAGATGCCCTGATATCCGGACTCCAGCGGGTGGGATGGGAAATAGAAAGCCCCAAAGCAACCATGTTTGTATGGGGTAGAATTCCGGATAAATACATAGAAATGGGCTCCGTAGAATTTGCAAAAATGCTCATTAATGAAGCCGGCGTGGCGGTTTCACCGGGTCTGGGATTTGGCGAGTACGGAGATGAATACGTTCGGTTTGCCTTGATAGAAAACAATATGCGCATCAACCAAGCCATAAGGGGCATTCGAAAAATCCTGTAACTCTAATTGATCGGAAACACTATGAGAACAATCCATGTGGGTTTGCTCGGCTGCGGAACGGTGGGGACAGGCGTTGCGAGGATTCTGATTGAAAACAAAGAGTTGATCCTTTCCCGTGTTGGCGCTGTTTTGAACCTGAAGTACGTGGCTGACATTGATCAGAAAACGGACCGCGGTATCCGGTTGGACGAAGGTGTCTTTATCAGCGATGCGTTTAAAGTGGTCGATGATCCTGACATTGATATTGTTATCGAAATGATCGGCGGCAAAGGAATTGCCAAAGATCTTATTTTAAAAGCCATTCATAACGGCAAACCGGTTGTCACTGCAAATAAGGCCCTCTTGGCCGTTCACGGTAACCATATTTTCAGAACCGCCATTGAACGCGGTGTAGATCTAGCCTTTGAAGCCAGTGTGGGGGGCTGCATGCCCATCATCAAGTCCTTGCGGGAATCTCTGGCTGGAAATCATATTAAATCAATGGCAGGAATCCTCAACGGAACCTGTAACTACATCCTGTCCCAAAGTACTGAAGACGGCAGCAATTTTGAAGATGTGCTCGCGGAAGCCCAGAAAAAAGGGTTTGCCGAAGCAGATCCGACACTGGATATTGAAGGTATCGACGCTGCCCACAAACTGGCCATTCTGACCTCCTTAGCTTATGGCATGGAAATCAATTTTAACGATATTTACATCGAAGGAATTTCAAAAATTACCCCCATGGATATCGAGTTCGCCGGACAGTTCGGTTACAGAATCAAGCTCCTTGCCATTACCAAGGATACCGGGGGTGCCATTGAAGCCAGGGTCCATCCCACCATGATCCCTTTTTCCAATCCCCTCTCGGGTGTTAACGGCGTCCTCAATGCGATTACAATTTCCGGCGATGCCATCGGAGACATGATGCTGTATGGATATGGTGCAGGAATGATGCCCACCGCCAGCGCCGTTGTGGGGGATGTTGTCGATCTTGCCCGAAATCTTTTATCGGGCTCAACGGGAAGAGTGCCGTTATTATCCTATCAGATGGGTCATATTCGCAAAATTCCGATCCTTCCCATGGAAGAAACACAAGTACATTATTATTTCAGATTTTCCGCGTTGGACCAGCCCGGAGTTTTGTCAAAGATATCCGGAATTCTAGGCGATTATGATATTAGTATCAAGTTCGTACATCAAAAGGGAAGAGGGACCAAGGATGCGGTTCCCATTGTCATGCTCACCCATCTTGCCAGAGAAGCCGATGTACAAAAGGCTTTGTCAGATATTTACGACCTTGACGTGGTCAGTGACCGACCGGTGATTATACGGATTGAGGATGAAAAT
>CAVSVL010000019.1:0-18277 GCA_963731025.1 uncultured delta proteobacterium
GGAGCTTTTAAAGTAAAAATCTGGATCAATAATATTAACGGTATTGGTGAGTTTTTCAGAATGTTTGGCGTTCAAGAATGGGATAATTATCATTGACTACCCGCCTATTGAAACATGCATCTGCAAGCCCTTATTTTTAAGCAGCAATAAAGTGAATGGTTTTCAAACAATGTCTATTAATTGCACACGATAAAATAAGGAGGTCCTCGAGTCTTAAATCGGTATCTCCGCCAACAAATGCGTTCCTTTACCCATCTTTGATTCTATGGTCAACTCTCCATCGAGTTGCATTGCCCTTTCTCGCATAATAACGAGTCCCAACGGCCCTTTCCCTTTCGATATCTTCATTGCCTTGTCCTGATCAAAACCAACCCCATCATCTTCCACACTGAGAGAAAGCACGTTACCTTTCTTTAACAGATTCACAGAAACATTTTTAGCCTCGGCATGTTTAATAATATTATTTAATGCCTCCTGTACGATGCGGTAAATGGCAAGCTCCTTTTCCTTATCAAATCGTTTCTCAACATTTCGATTGAAAAAATTGATCTTAATATCCGTATGCTCCCTAAATTCACTAAATAGCGTACGAATAGAAGGCACCAAACCCAAAGCATCTAATATGCTGGGCATTAACCCTTGAGCGATAATATTAAGATCCACTATGGCCTGCTTCGCTCTTTTTCTGGCGGCCTTTATCATAGCTCCCAACTCGGTACCAGTGGGCTTTAATTTGTCATCGATAATTTCAAGGTTTATTTTGAGTGAGGTTAAAATTTGACAAATATTGTCGTGAAACTCCATAGCGATATCATGACGATCTTTTTCCAGAAGGTCGATAAGCCTTTTTGACAAAATTTTTCTTTGATTATACTCCTCCAATAAATTTTCTATAGAAATCTTTAAAGCATCCTCTGTCTGCTTGCGTTCGGTGATATCTTTATGGGTACCGAGAAAACGAACGGGGTTTTTATTTTTATCCCATTCGACGCATTCACCGGCAGTCCAAATCCATTTCCAATCACCTGTCTTGGTTTTAATCTGGTATTCCAATTCATATACTGAATATCTACCTTCAAGATAATCATTCAAGGCCTTTTCAAATACAGGTTTACAATCAGGATGGATACTCTCTTCCCACCATTGAAAATCAAAAGCCCTTTCTCCAGGTTCAAAACCTAAAACTCTCGCCCACCGGTTATCGAAATTGATACGACCGTTTTCAGGAAACCATTCCCAAAAACTTATCCCGGAACTGGCCAATGACAATCGCAGTCGTTCCTCGCGCTTCAGCAGCGACTCATCTACCCGCTTATGTTCAACAGCTCCGTTCCCCATCTCCATATCTCTTCTAAGCTCATTACTTATTTCCATTAATTTTGAATACATATCAAAAGATTGGATCATTAGTTTTCTGTTATCTTCATGTAAATATTTTTCTGATTTCTTTTTTTCTTCTTCCGCAACTTTTTCTATTTCGTAAATGAGGTCTTTATACCACATTTTTGACATGGGTAATTTAGTGCTAATCTCGCCTTCCTCATTCGGGGAAAAGTTAATTTTAACATATGGATATTTTCCACTATGACCAATTTTCATTTCTACCATGAGGAGTATCTTCTCTAAGTTAGGAAACACAACATAAGGATATTTATGAACCCAGTTAGTGGATGGAAGGTTTCGTGCCTGTACTTTTTATTTCTAAAAAGTAAAGATTTCGAACCGAAATCAAACTTGGAATATCTTGCCAGTATTTGGGCTACAAACAATTTAGCAAGCGTTGTGATATCTGATCGGTTCAACACAACAACAAAACCCCACCTCTATGAGAAATGGGGTCTTGATATTCAGTCCATGGCAACCCTCGGTTACGAGTTATTTTTTAGCCTTCTTTACCGACTTCGGAAGCTTCCTAAGACACTTTTTATCTTTACGTACAATAGCACAGACTTTCCGGTTATCAATCTCTTTGCAGTTCCTGTGATTAAACACAGGACATTCTGGATGTTGTTTTGACATCTCTATTTCTTGGATTTCTTTTCGTACTTTTTGAGCGTATCATAAGTCCTTTATATCGGGGTAATAGTCTGCACTTGCACTGTAAAGCATTAACCATACACAAAGCACTAAAATGGCTGCTATTACTGCAATGACAAATAATAAGCTAAGTACTACTTTCATGATCAGCAATCCTCCTAATCTGGTGCAATTTGATGTTTATTTGCTCCAACATAGATAAGGTTTTTTAATTGCTTTTTGATACCATTGAGATTCTTTTGAAATACATCTATACCAAATGGATGGATCGTTTTCAGGTTATTAGTGTCTATATAGATGTCCCAAATACCGACACCTTGTTCAATTAAAGTATTGATTAATTCGTGTGCAGAGCCTCCATCAAAATCACCAGACAATCTCAAGTGGATGCTGTCTTTATTTTTAAAGGAAAAAATTTTGAAATTAGATGCCAATATCGTACCTCCTTTTCAACAGCTGGCATGGCAAATAGTAATGTGCGAATCACAAAATTCAGAATCTAGTTTGTTTTTAAAATGTTTTTGATAATAGCCCCTGGGTCTACATTTACCCAGGGGCTGCAGGAGGTTGGTAGTTAAAGATTCAATGGCTTAAAACCCTAATTGAAACAACTTCTTTAAATGCCGTTATTAACTCGATGCTTATTAATTGATATAATTATATATCTTATCGAAAACTTAAGATGCACGTGCATAAGAGAAGCTGTTTCTTAACTACCAGCAAAAAATTATGCAAAAATCATGCAAATTCAATTGGTTGCGTCATAAGTTGTTTAGATTTCAATAAAATTAGATGGTTACATAAGATGAAAGATTTTATATGCAGTGTTGGTTCATATCAAAATATATGAAATTATGGGTTAAATTTCATAAAATATATGAAGTATTTTACATAATTTAATCCCACGGGATAGGTGTTCGGTGGTGAAAAGGACTTCTCTGATTCCTGCTTGTATTAAACCAGAGAGAAATAAAAGATATGATTTATGATCGTGTAACTATATTTTCAAATCAAAAAATGAGGATTTCGAACCGGAATCAAACTTGTGTTTACTTGCCGGTCTATCATCCATTCACAACAACAATTCACATACAGATATCATGATCTTCTGGTGTATTAAGCTCTACTTTTCCATAAGTGAGCTCGACAAACTCCAGATCAGGTCATGTTCATTCTCATATCCATAATGATAGCCCAGCAGCAGCCTGCGATCTTTAGCGGTCATATCTTCAAATTGGATGCCCAACATCTTGCTTTTTTCCCCTTCGAGAAAAATTTCCTTACTCCAAACGGTAGTACCTAAAATAGAGAGACTAACAAAGGCGATGGCTAAATATATTTGAATTTGAACCTGTTTTCCAACCAAGCTTCCGTAATAATCGGTGTCATAATTTGCACCCAAAACAACACTTGCCCCACCCAATGAAATATTTTCTGTGAATCCACTAAAGTTCAAAGGAGCGTTGCTCTGTTCATCACCAAATATTTTAATATTTATCTGTGTTGGTAGCTGACGTCTGACTGTTTTACGGGTTATGCTTGAAAATCTTTCCTCATCAAATACTGAACGGCTCTGATACAGGGCATTGACAAGAATCTTAACATTAGGATATTTTTTGCAAATCGCCATTAGCCCTGATCTAGAAATTATTGCAAATTCAACACGAGTAATGGTTTCGATATCTGATTGAGACACATTTTCTTCCTCAAACGGATAAATCTCACCAAAAAAGTCGTTTTCAACCAAGGTTTTTGTTGATTTCTTTTGGACGCTTCCTTCCTTCTCCAAACGATGGTAAATAGTTTCTTCCAGAGCGCCAAACACAACAAAATAGAGGTCATTCTCTTCATCGCCAAATCTTTTCAACATGCTGCCTGCAGGAAAGTGCCGGAGAATCAACGTGCTCATAAAAGCCATCATTTCAGGATCTGTCATCTTTATAAAAAAATTCTGCACCCCCGTGTTTTTGGACCTGTTACCTCGAAGAGATGAGTAGAAGGCCTGATCCTCATTATAGGAAGGTTTAAGGATTTGCCATTCAAAGATTTTGGATACAAGAGCTTGCAAGATCATATCTGCTTCGATAAATAGCTCAGCAGCTGTCCCATATGCATCGGCAGCAGCATAAAATGATTTTTCTCGTTTCAAAAGGTCGGCAAAGAACCTATGGAGCCACGGATCTTTTGGAAAAGCCTTGAGTAGGTTATTAAACTCTGCAACAGAATCGACCGTAACAGAACCATCTATAATGCGGCTTACAATGTAGCTTAGTTTTTCAGTCTTGTCGTTCATTATTTATCTTTTAACTAAAGGCATTTTAGACCTTTCTGATTTCTATTATGGTGTCAATATTTTGTTTCAGTATCTCATCATTTTTATAGGAATTACATATTTTTTTGAAATGACTTCATGTTAGATAACATAATAGTTCAAGATTCCGTGCCTTTATTGTGCATTTCAGAAAGTTGAAAATTTAGGTTCTTCTCCCGATTAGTTGGAGAAAGCTTGATATATTTTCAGCGTAAAGTAGCGTAGATCATGGAACCCATATGCTTTACGCTTGATGACCTTTATCTTATTGTTAACCCCCTCCAGTTTTCCAGTATGGATGGGATATTCACAATGATTTAGAATGCCATAACGATGGCGGTTTAACATTTTACAAAAGTTGTTCAGGACCCGGATATTTAGAGATCTCGCCAAAGCGCACCAATTGTCGATTGCTTTATCGGCCCAGGTTCTCGAACGATATGACCAAATGTGTTTGAGTTGATCTTTCAAAATCATTACCGTGTTGATGATCTCATTTAACTCGAGCAGCTGTTTCAGTTGGTCACGGTGTCGTTTAAGCCGAACATTCTTACGGTTCTTCAACAACAGGTATTTAGATCCTTTAAAAACGGATTTATCTTCCTTTGAGGCCTTACGATACTCACGGTTTCGAACCTTATCGATAACCTTGCTGAACTGGGCCACAACATGGAATAAATCGAACACAATTTTCGCTTGAGGTATTTTTTTTTAACGGCATTGATGAAAGGATCCCACATGTCCATGGCAACGGCTTCAATGGATTTTCTTTGTTTCACTTTCATCTGGTTAAAGAATCTTTTTAATGTTTTGGCTTTGCGATCTTTACCAATATAAACGATCCGGCCGCTTAGATAATCCAAAACCACGGTCAGGTAATTATGCCCTTTTCGTATGGCGATTTCGTCTACGGCTAAAATTTTCAGATTATTGTAATTGGGTTGACCGTATTTGGCTTCTAAATGATATTTATCAATATTTTTAACGGTTTTCCAGTCCAGTTTCACATGTTTGGCAACTTCGCTTACCGTCATGAACTGACATAGCTGATGAATGTAAAGCGCCAGACGATGGGTTACCCGTAAGTAAGGATGAAACAAATCTAAATTCTCTATACTGATATGGCGACATTGAGAACAAAAGAGCTTCCGATATCGACAGGTTATCCACACCCGTGTTGCAGCCAAGTTCAGATCCCGTATCGTGCGTTGGGTCCAGCTGTGAGTTGCTGTGACCTTTTTCCCGCAACAATGACAGATGGGATGAAATCGCTTGTCGGGTTCTACATGGACTCGAGCTTCGCTGATATCGGAAAGAAGAGACTGTTTTACAATTTTGATTCGACGAAAGGGAAAGTATGGTGCTATAGTAGGTACGGACATCGCAGGCCTCCTTTGGATATAGTTTACCTTCGCAGATAAACCTAATACCTTTTCGAGGTACCGGATGTCCATTTTGTTTTAATCGCTTACCCACCATTTTACCCTTTCTTCTCCAACTAATTTGGAGATGATCCAAAATTTATAACTGAAATCAAACTTGCAATATCTTGCCATCGCATGAAATCCATTAAAACCGATAGATATCAAACTCAAACTGTAAATATCAATCCAAGGTCATTTTTCAGATATCCTACAATTACATGGCCTGTTGCCGATGTTGGAATACCTAATCGTTATTTCACATCTGGCATTGGTTGTGATCTATTGAAAATACCACGATTCCTATCTATCCTGAATTCTGTTGATTAAAATATATATTCTGAATCACAAAATTTAAAAGTAAGCGCCAAAAAGGCTTACGCATAAAAAGGGAAAAGCCCCGCGATAATTTCTTATAAATACAAATTTTTATATGTCAGAAATGCACAGTTCTCTGGGCATGAATGCACATAAAACTGTGCATGTGTATCTATTCGATAAGAAAAAGATGTGGCATAAATGCTCTCATATCAGGTGGTTATAATTGAAGCAGAAGAGGAACGCTTTTCAGAGTATCATGAAGAAATTATAAAACCTTTTTTGTTCGGTTTTGTTAATAAGCAAAAAAAAATCAAATAAAATCAAGGAAAAAAAAGGACTGAGGTCAGAATTCAGGAGTCAGAAGTCAGGAGGTAAAGGGCAAAGGGGAAAGAGGAAATAGGAAAGATAAGTCAGTCCGCGACAAAGATCGGCGGATAAAAAGTCGGAGGTCGGAGGTCAGAGGCGAAAGGATAGAAGGTAAGAAGGTCTGAAGGTGAGAGGTCAGAGGACTGAAAGCAGGGATTAGAAAAGAGGAAAGAGGAAAGAGGGCAAAGGGCTAAAAGCAGGAATTAGAAAATAGGAAATAGGGAAGGACGGATACCAGGGGTCAGGTGTTGGAGGTCGGAGGACCGATGTCAGATCATCTATGTTCATTGAAATTAATTCAACATTTCCTGAATCGTTTTTTCATATTCCGGGAAATGCCGGCTGATTTCTGAAAGCTCGAAGCTTCGAAGGATGCTGGTATTGCTCTCTCGTTGGAGAAGAAATTCAAAAGATCGTTCCACCAGCACCTCAGATGTTACGCGTTTATTTGTCAGCTTCTCATAATATGATGGTGTAACGGTAACTTTGTGAGTTGTTGTAGAGTTATCCTTAACAATAACCTCAAACTTGGTACCATCGATTGGGTTAACAGTAATCATGACCCTTCCTTTTCTTATTGTGGACTCCAAATATTTTTTGGTAATTATCAATGAATTGTTGTTCGGATTTTTATTTGAACGGCTTTTTAAAATATAATCTTCTTGCTAAGAGATAGATGAGGAGAATGGTCCAAGGCAGCAGCAGTGCAATATAATTTATTAGATTCGAAGGAATATCTGCGATTTGTCCCCAATCATCTTTATTAGGGAACCAATCCCATTGGGTTATGGCAACCACAAATGTATATGCAAATGAGAGAACGATCAAAATGCCTGATAATTTGTCGAACGATTTCACTCTCATTTTTTTATTATATAAAAATACCTTTCCTCGAGATTGAATTGTCTTTTGATATCCTTATCCGTTAAACGGATGGTTTTTAGGGGGCCTTTTTCTTTTTCCCCTTCCCAACTCACATAAAGCTCTATCTCTTTGGATTTGCCGAGTGACTGCTTTATGTATTTTTTCAATTCTTCCTGGGATTGTTTTACCTGTTTTGCCACTTCCTTCTCATCACAGTTTGGCGCAAGAGACGACTCATAAAAAAAACCACATCCACATTTCAAATGAGAGCCAATGTAATAAATATGTGGTTTTGAGAATATCTTCTTTATTATTTCATCCTTTGGATCTATTTTGTTCACATTTAGTTTTCTATTTTTTTCATCCCAATGAATTGTTTTGAGGGGTTTATCCGAGGCTATATATATTGCGTAGCACATAATCTTATTTCTTCATAAGGTACGTTTTACAATCTTCGCCAGTTCAAAAAGGTAGTTTAAATCGCCCTCTTTCTCAGAACCCGTCAGCATGGGCTCAAGATATGCCAAAAACTTGCCACGCATGAGTGTCACAGAGAGTGTATGGGGTGGTGGATTTTCATTAATTGATTGCTTTAGCTTAATGAAGATAGGGTCAATGGAAATCTGGTGTACATTCTTCGGAATAATGTGATTGAATTCCTGTGCATTCTTTACCAGAAAGAATAATTCCAAATCCTTTTTTGTTTCGAAAAAAACGGCTATCCGGCCGAAATGTGTATTTTGCGGCATGCCGTAATAGCTCAAATCCAAAGCCTCTGTAACCCGAAAGAGACAGATACCGTTATCTTTAACGATGTCTTTAATTCTTGAGAAATCACGACCCAGAGGGGCCGTCAAAGCAAATGCGTGATTGAGTGCCTGTTCCAGTGTTCCGTCATCCTCATGGCGGTAAAAAAAACCCCTCTTCCCGCCAAACCCTTTAAGGAGACGACTTCTACGCCTTGAGTATATGAGCAACCAAAGCCCAATCAACACAAAGATGGGCGCCAGAATAAGGAAAACTTTCATGGTCTTTCTTTACAGATCTATTGAAATTACTTCAATTTTGTCTATCCTGAATTCCGTTGTTTTAGATATGAAAAAGATATGCAACAAATTTATGCATATCAAATGGTTATAGTTGAAGTTAAGGAAAAGCGATTTTTTAAAATTTTATGAAGAAATTGAAGAACTATTATTATTCGGTCTTTCTAATAAGCAAAAATATCAAATAAAATCAAGGAAAAAAAAGGACTGAGGTCAGAATTCAGGAGTCAGAAGTCAGGAGGTAAAGGGCAAAGGGGAAAGAGGAAATAGGAAAGATAAGTCAGTCCGCGACAAAGATCGGCGGATAAAAAGTCGGAGGTCGGAGGTCAGAGGCGAAAGGATAGAAGGTAAGAAGGTCTGAAGGTGAGAGGTCAGAGGACTGAAAGCAGGGATTAGAAAAGAGGAAAGAGGAAAGAGGGCAAAGGGCTAAAAGCAGGGATTAGAAAAGAGGAAAGAGGAAAGAGGGCAAAGGGCTAAAAGCAGGAATTAGAAAATAGGAAATAGGGAAGGACGGATACCAGGGGTCAGGTGTAGGAGGTCGGAGGACCGATGTCAGATCATCTATGTTCATTGAAATTAATTCAACATTTCCTGAATCGTTTTTTCATATTCCGGGAAATGCCGGCTGATTTCTGAAAGCTCGAAGCTTCGAAGGATGCTGGTATTGCTCTCTCGTTGGAGAAGAAATTCAAAAGATCGTTCCACCAGCACCTCAGATGTTACGCGTTTATTTGTCAGCTTCTCATAATATGATGGTGTAACGGTAACTTTGTGAGTTGTCGTGGAATTATCCTTAACAATTACTTCAAAAGTGGTGCTGTCAATTGGGTTGACAGTAATCATGACCCTTCCTTTTCTTATTGTGGCTCCAATTAAAATTCACCAAGGCCGAAACCTGTTGCCGTTTTCAGGATCATCAGCATTGCCTTGGCTGTAGACTCTGTTATCGAGGAACAGAATATCTATACTTATTTAGATGTCCCACCACGGTCCGTCACCGTCGCAGTCGCCATCGCCGTCGATCGGGCCGTCACCGGTACCGTCGCCGTGGCCATTGTGAGCGAGCAACAAATTATGTTGGCTCATCGACCCATCCCACCACGGTCCGTCACCGTCGCAGTCGCCATCGCCGTCGATCGGGCCGTCACCGGTACCGTCGCCGTGGCCATTGTGAGCGAGCAACAAATTATGTTGGCTCATCGACCCATCCCACCACGGTCCGTCACCGTCGCAGTCGCCATCGCCGTCGATCGGGCCGTCACCAGTGCCGTCGCCGTGGCCATTATGAGCGAGGATTAATTGACTATCTGTACCCATGCCGGCGTTATCTGAGCTCCACGCAGGAAGACTTAAAAGTCCCAACACCATAATCAAGCAACCGATCTTAAAAATTTTTTTCATCGTTTCATTCCCTTTCTGCTACTTAAAAGTTAATAAAATGTGTAAGATTTTTTATACATCTTTAATCTATTTATAATTTTACATCTTTCTTTTCGGGTGGAATGGAGCCTCCCTCTATCATCACTATAGTCTTTTTTCACCTCCTTTCTCCAATCATCCTTCTCGGTAGGTTCAGACTGTTTTTATACCTATATAACGATGACCAGGGGGTTTGGTTACATTATTAAATAAAAATATATATATTTCTTTAAAAGAGGATGCTTTGGCATTTGGGTTGAGGGAGGGACAGAGAATGGTGAACAGGAAATAGTGAACGGTGAACCGACAGATGCCTTTGGGGTCTGACCACAGCAACCAACTATAATAACAGCAAATGAAGAATAAAACAGGCCCTAAAATCTCTTAAACGACTCTTTTTGACCCTCCAAAAGAACCTTTTAATCTAAATCGTATTTCAAAAATAATCCTTAGATCTGTTATTTTGCACTCAAAATTGTATGTTTAAGACATGTGAATTCAAATTAACAGTGCAGCCGAATCCGGCTTACGGAAAAAGCCGGCTTGACATACGCCTCGCGAGTCGTCATATTTTCGTCAGTTTTACAAAAGAGCCCTTGCTTTTAAATCCATTAAAGAGTCTTCCCGAAATTCATAATGCACGATCCGGGATAAACGACCCTTGCTTTAGAGGAGCATTCCTATCGATGAAAAAGGACGAAAACAGATACGCGTCTAAACCGCTTAGTGTGTGGACCTATACGTTGCCCGGAGACTGGACGGTGATGGCCGGCAAGACTGACGCGGACAACGACCGGCTGAGTCTCAAGATCGCCGGTCCAGACGACTGGTGGTTTCACGTGCGCGGCATGTCCGGCAGTCACGTCATTTTACGGTCAAAACCCGGCCATGATCCGGACCGGAAGACACTGGAAATGGCCGCGGCTGTCTCTGCATACCACAGCAAAGCCAGAAACGGTGGCGTTATCGCTGTTTCCTGCACCCGGGCCCGCTTTGTCACCAAGCCCAAAGGCGCGAAACCGGGAACGGTTCACATCCGCAAAGCGTCGGTGATAAAGGTCCGACCCGCCCTCCCTTCCGGCTGATGGGCCGCAGTCCTTGCTCTGCAGGGGGTAAAGGGCAGAGGATTAAGGATGAAGGATCATAAGTGACTAACCCGCCACAGGACATCGGCGGATAAAAAGGTTTGAAGGTGAGATGGCAGAAATCGGGAATGGATATCACAGAATCGCCTGCCCACTTGAAATTGAGTATATCACAACAATATGGTATGCATAAAAAGATGGTTTTCTTGATTCTCATGTTCACTTGCAAATAACTTTGTATCAGTTGCTACAGACGAGACCGATTTCACGTGATATCAATTTAACATTTGGCATAATCTAAAATCCAAATCATCAAAAAGGATAAAAAATGGCTTGTCTATGTGAAAAAATCGCCGGTAAGGACATCGAACTGTCTCCAACCTGCATCGGCCATCTTTGGATATTCGAAAATCTTGATCCAGAGGAGGTCAAAGCGCTTAGCGGTGAAGCGTTGAGAAATAAATTGATAAAAGGTCAATCGTTGTTTTTACAAGGTGACTCCGCGGACGAAATGTTTCTCATCAAAGGCGGACGAATAAAACTTACCAAGGTTCTTGAAGACGGCAACGAGCTTACCCTCGACATTCGTAAAGCCGGTGATTTTGTCGGCGAAAATATGTTTTCAGAAGAGGGTGAATACCCTGTAAGTGCATACTGCCTGGAAGATACGTTAACTTGCGGGTTTAGTAGAAAACAATTTGAACAGATTATTTTGAAGCATCCCAATGTTGGGCTTCAGATAATTAAAAACCTGAGTGAAAGGATTTCGTGGCTGACCAGCCGTGTTGGGAGCCTTGCAGTAACGAATATTGAAGACCGCCTTTACCGTGTCCTTGCAAGTGTTGCCAAAGAGCATGGGACAATGGGGTCTAAAGGAACCGTTATTCAATTTCCTTTAACTCATGAAGATCTGAGCTTTTTGACCGGAGCTCACCGAGTCAGCATCACCCGCGCTATGAAGGCCCTTAAAAATGCCGGTAAAATTATTCATGAAGATAAAAAACTCATTCTGCCCTCTTTGGAAATTGCTTAGAAGCTAACCAAAATCTTTATGTTGAGATGGCTTCCAGTAACATAATTTCCTGATAATTCAGCCGCCGGATACCTCCCCCCTTCACCCTTGATCATCACTTAGTTATTCTTGAATAGAATATCCCCGTTTTTTTAAAATCAATTCCTTTGGATTTAATATAATAGTCCGTAATGTAACAGTTGCTACAGACACGGTTTCATACCTTGTCTATTATAGAGGTAAAATTAATACCCGAATCTTGCACAGACAATTTTGAAACTTTAAATATAATACAGCTTTATCAAACAATTACATTTGATTAAGTGACGGTCTCTTTTAATCTGTTTGGCATTATAAAAATTCTTTCATTATTACTTCAAGATTGTCTGCCCTTCGGGAATGCCGATTTTGCTGCATCTGCTGCGTTGCAGGACATTTGCAGTAGTACACTACGGCTGCATGCCTTGGGCCTTGCATATGCGGCAAACTTTACGCTTGCAAGTTTCAGGTAATAAACAAAAAAGGAATAATGGTTATGAAACCTCAGATTATCGGAATTTCAGGCAGCCCGATTAAAAACAGCAACACAGACAGGCTTATTCAGGCAGTGCTTGAAAGCAGCGGCCTGTCAACAGAGTTTATTAAGCTCAGTAAAATTAATGTGCGACCTTGCATTGCCTGCCTTGGGTGTAAAAAGGATAATATTTGCAAGGTCAAAGATGATTTCCCCGAGATAGCAGAAAAGGTTCGCAAGGCAGGTGCCATTGTCGTTGGAGGCTATTCTCCTTATGGAGCTGTTGATGGGTTTAGCAAGGCTTTTCTTGAAAGATTATTTTCACTGCGGCACCAAAATGGTTTGAATCGAGGCAAACTTGCAGTTGTTGTAACTACTGGAATCGGGCGTGGCGCTCCCGGTCTTGAAGAGGCCGGCAACCAAATTGCACATGCTCTAAAGCTTGAAGGTATGGATGTGTTGGGTCAACTAAAGGTCATCGGTAACCCTGAATGCATGGTTTGCGGATACGGCGAATCATGCCCGATGAGTGCTTTGCCCTGGATTTTTGGGGATGATACCCAAGTGACCTCGGATAAATTCTGTAATGTCGAAGATCAAACGGAAACCTGGGAGCAAGCCAAAATATTAGGCAAAGAAATTGCCCGTAAGCTGGGGGAACAGTTGCGTATGTAGTTGTTTGATTTGGTTGACGTATTGTTCCTAAAATCGCTTGAAAGGAGGTGATCCGATATGGTTAAATGCGGAATCTGTGGCGGCGAGGCGCCCAAGCAGCCCTGTATCACAGAAGATGGCAAGTGTGATCTGTGTGGAAAAGAAGTCATTCTTAAAGAAGAGGCGGAAAAAGATAAGAAAGAATAGTCCGGTTAGTTTTTTGTTTGTTGAGCACCTGAAAAAGCCAATTTTTTGCTTTCAGGTGCTCATATTTTTATTTTGAATAAAGAGGATTTGATCTATCGGGCAATGTCTGACTCGAAAAAGTATAAGGTTATGATCGCTTGCAGCATTTTTGAAAAGGAGCTTCAAGCTTGTTTGCCGGCAGACGGCGGGCCTGAAATTATTTGGATAGATGCGGGCTTGCACGCAGATCTTCCCCGTTTGGAAGCAAAGCTCACAAAAATACTTGGGGAATGCCAGGCGGGCGGGACAGAAGTGCAGGTTTTTTTTGGCAGTGGTTGCCACCCTGAGATTAATCGGTTGGTAAAACGATTCGGTGCCGGCATTGCGCCGGTGAAGAACTGCATAGAAGCTTTTTGCGGAGAAAATGTAAAACAACTTGAAGAGAACCGCACCATGATCATGACACCTGGCTGGATCAGAGCCTGGCCTCGCATCATGGAAGCGTTGGGATGGGACGAAGTGGATGTCAGAATTAATCTGGGAAGATATGACAGAATACTTCTTCTTGACTCGGGGGTAGATCCAATAACAAATGATGAAATTTTAATATTTTTTGACCTTGCTCAGGTTCCTATTGATATTGAACCGCTTCAGTTGGATCATTTTAAATGTGTATTAGATGAAATTTTACGATAAAATATATTTTGAATTGTTATCATAGCCTGCAAATATCTGCCATAAGATGAAAATATCAACCACGTCAAAAACTGGGATTTTCAAAAATTTTATTTATATACTTGGCGGTTTAATTTTCATAAAAGGAATTATCAGTAAGCATCTCCACGGGGTATTATGGCAAAAAAATAGAGTATCTTTTTTTGGATATGTGGTGTAAAAAGAATCCTGTATTTCCCTACTCTAAGACGAAAATCTCCTCGAAGTTTTCAGGTCAGCGCTCTGACGTTAGGGTGTAACAGGGGTTCGTCAGTATTTTCCAGTTCCCGCAGAGCTTCCTTCATTCTTGTTCGGGTTTTTTTGTCAAGTTTCAAGTAATACTTTTCTGCCGTCGGTTTGACCTCAATCTTCCAGTTCATCAAGAGATTTCCCTTGGATTCCTTGTGTTATTTCCGCTTTTCCCTTTTCTATAATGTCTACCCATCCCGGCTTTGAGAGAATGTCCAGGGTCTCTTTGTGACGCGCTATATATTCGTCAATGAGTTCGTCGAGAATTTCTTTCATTTCTCTTTTTTCAATACTTGCAATGACTTTAAGGATATCCCTTTTTTTTCGGGAATACGTACTGTTGCAGTTGCCATATTTTCACCTCCCGGTTGTATAGTAGAATACGCCACCAGGCGCCTGGTGGCAAGGGCTGAATGTCTGGCACTTGAAAAAGGTTGTCGGAGGGATAAATCAGGGGTCCCCGATAGATCGGGATCTCCGTTTCACTCCGACAAGCAAGGAACAAGGATATCGATTGAAAGCTTTATTATTTCAATTTAACTTCACACTGCGCAACATGATGGCATCTTCAGGACAGACCTCATGGCAGCAGAAACACCTTATGCACTTTGAATAGGTTACCTCTGCCATCCGGCCTAACACTTTGACTGCATGCTTAGGACAAATGCGCTCGCAATCCCCACACGCTGTGCATTTATCCGTAATAACGGGGCTTTTTCTTGGAGGTTTTTTGCCGGTTAATAGGTGATCGGCCGTGTTGGGTAGTCTGAATCCTTTATAGGCAACATCCTCGGGTCTCCGGATGGGATAATCAATCCTCTCAGGCCATAAACCGCGAATTTTAGCCCTTTTTAGTGCCGGTATACCGACAGGCTCGACACCCAAAATTTTGCATACTGAAATATCCATAGCCACATGATCTGTTGACGCTATAACCAAATCCATTTTTACGGGATCTCCGCTTCCAGGTCCCTGACCCTCCATTCCCATTATACCGTCCATGATAAATAAGTGTGGCTTTACGATGGTAAGAACATCCAGCATCACGTCCGCAAAACTGAGTCGGCTTGGAAACCGAGCGTGATATTTAGCCTTGGTAAGACCGGGAACGACGCCATACATGATCTTACAGGCCAGCGTCATATACTGAAAGGAGTGGGTTTTGAGTTTCGGCAGCGCAATGACCTTATCGGCATTTAACGCATAATTACAGATGGGAGACCGTCGCAACCGTTTGCCGTTGGGAACATCAAGTTTCTTGGCGCTGGTATCAAAGTTCAGAGGAATCTCTTCTTCTTTTGCCAAATTTTCGAGTCCTGAACGTTCATATGCTTTTTTGAGATTTCTTTTGGTAAAAGTTCCTGCAGGGGAGTCTCCAATATACGGTTTTCCTCCTGCTTCTTTCACAGCCTTAGCAACAGCCCTTACAAACTCAGGGTGCGTGGTCACGGCTTTTTCCGGCTCCTTGGCGGATAATAGATTAATCTTGAGAAGGACTTTCTCGTTCTTTTTTACAAACTGCTTTATCCCCCCAAGGGGCGCAAGGAGGGGTTCAATCTTAGGATCTGAATATGTGGCCTTAATAATACTGACCTTTGCCATTTCTTTATTCCTCTGCCAAAATGATGTTACGGTGATCTATTAAAATAGCTCACAACCATCTAAATTGTCAAAATCTTTGATCGCATGTTGGGCCACCGGAATATCGATTTTCCCAAAAGGAATTGACCCGACATGAAATATGGTTTACTCCAATAACAGGAACACATGGTTCTGATCTATCCAAACCAAATAATAAACAACTCGTTGACCATTATCCAGTGGAACATCTAACTTTTTCCAATCCAGCATTGACTATCGCTTTAGGGTTGGCGGCGGGGATTCTTGCTCAGTCGCTGGCCCATCATTTGCGCGTTCCCGGTATTGTTTTGTTGCTAATAACCGGCGTCCTCTTGGGACCGGACGTCAGCGGCGTTATTCGACCCGATACTTTGGGCTCCGCCCTTGGCATTATCACCGGGTTTGCCGTGGCGGTTATCTTATTCGAAGGCGGTCTGAACTTGAAAATTCAGCGCTTAAAGCGCGAAAGGCGCGCCATTCAACAGATGATTACCATCGGAGGGGCAGTGACCGTTGCCGGTGGTATGCTAACCGCACGATGGTTGTTCGGTTGGGACTGGCGGACCTCTATTTTATTCGGTACGTTGGTCATGGTGACCGGACCCACGGTCATCAATCCGCTTCTCAGGCGCTTTAAAGTCAAACGTAATGTCAGTGTCGTTTTAGAGGCAGAAGGGGTGTTGATCGACGCGGTGGGCGCTGTGGTGGCCATGGTAGCACTGGAAATAGCGCTCAGTCCCAAGGCCGGGCCCATAGCTATGGCTGTTATGATCGTCACCCGTCTCGGGTTCGGCACACTGCTTGGATTTTTAGGCGGCCTGCTGTTGGTAATACTGTTAAAGCGTCGCAACGTCGTTCCCGAAGGGACCGAAAACGTCTTCACCCTGTGCCTGATCCTGGCCATGTTTCAGGGAGCCAATGTCCTCCTTCCCGAAAGCGGGATCGTGGCAGTGACTGTGGCCGGTGTCGTTTTCGGAAATTTTCAAACTCATATCCAGAGAGAACTGGTTGAATTTAAGGAAGCCCTCACCGTGATGCTCATCGGAATGCTGTTCATCCTGTTGGCTGCGGATGTCCGGCTGGATGAGGTTTATGCGCTGGGGCTTCCCGGCATCGTTACGGTTTTGGTTCTCATGTTCGTGGTCAGGCCGTTGAATGTGTTTGTCGGCACATTTGGAACCAAACTCAACTGGCGCGAAAGATGTTTTATCGGTTGGATTGGACCGAGGGGGATCGTTGCAGCTGCCATAGCCTCCCTGTTCGCTGTTCAGTTGAACACTTATGGCATCGCCGGCGGCAACGAACTTCGGGCTCTGGTGTTTATGGTGATCACCGTAACGGTTCTATCCGCCGGATTGACCGGCGGCCTGTTCGCTAAAATTCTGGATCTGCGGCGACCCAGCAACTCGGGATGGATCATCTTGGGTGCCAACGAACTGGCACGGGCAACCGCCAAGATCCTGCTTGAAAACAACGAGGAAGTGATTTGCATCGACGCAAATCCGGATGTATGCCAGGCTGCTGAACAGGACTGCACCCGGGTCATCTTCGGAAACGGACTGAAAACCCATTATTTGTTAAGAGCGGAGATCGATACCCGGGCCGGTGCCATGGCCATCACCAGTAACGAAGAGGTGAATCTGTTGTTCATTCAGAAAGTCAGAGAGGAGGCCAAGCTTCGCCATCTATTCATGACCCTCCAATACCAAAAGGAAAGGGTTACACCGGATATGGTCCATAAAACCGGATCCCAGGTAATGTTCGGCAGTCCGCGTGACGTAGACTTTTGGTCTGTTCGTATTCGTAAAGGGATGGTAAAACTGGAACGATGGCAGGCCCAGGGAAAAGCTCTGGATACAGAAGAAGAGATAAAGAATGCTTCCGGGGATCCGTTTCTTAGAGACAACGCCGGTATTCCTTTGGCAGTGCGGCGCAATGGCCGGCAATTTCCAATAGGGGATTCGACACAATTTCGCAATGAAGACGAGGTGGCCTATCTCGTATCTGTTGAAGAGACCGAAAAAGCACATGAACATCTGCAAACCCTGGGATGGCAGCGAATCACAGCCCATGAAGATGATGCCTTTACGCTATCCCTATGCCCATTGCCATCGGATATGAAATGAGATTATTCCCACGTTCAGAGGTCAGGGAGTCAGAGGGCTGAAAGCAGGAATTGGAAATCAAATTGGGGTCGGACCACGATAACCAACTAAAATAACGGCAAAAGAGGTCTAAAACAGGCCTTAAAATCGTCTTAAACGACTCTTTTTGGGCCCAAAAAGGACCTTTTAAGCAAAATGTAATTTCTTAAAAATAATCCTTAGGCCTGTTATTTTGCACCCAAAATTGTACGTTTAAGACCTGTGGAATCAAATGCTAAACGTGGCCCCCATTTGCCTTTTCATCAGCCACATTATCAATTCTGCGTGTTTTTACATCGCATATATGTTGGAGA
>CAVSVL010000020.1:0-67356 GCA_963731025.1 uncultured delta proteobacterium
GAAACCCGACTTCACCGGCACCAACGATTATTATTTTCAACTGTCTCTGTTCCTTTAGCCTGAATATCCCGTTTTTTTGCTCGGGTTTTGACGAATTCGTCCGTATTATTCCCCTTTTGGCACAAAAAAGTCAAAGGTATCGTTCGGAGCGTTCACGCAAGGATCGGGAAAGCGAGTCCCGTAATAACCCTATTATATCTTTATCCTCGAAAACACATCATCTCCAAAACCGGACACGACACCATTTTTTAAATAGTGGTATCCGATGGCGGCAATCATCGCGGCATTATCGCCGCAAAGCTCGACAGATGGAATATGAACCGTCAACCCTTTGAGTTCGGCATCATGCCTGATCTTTTCCCGCAACCGGTGGTTTGCAGCCACACCGCCTACCATGGCAATATGGTCGCATCCTTTGACCATTGCGGCATGAACAATTTTATATGTCAAAACATCCACCACTGCCTCTTGAAACCCGGCCACAATATCGGGAATTCGGTGCAAGTGATCATCACCATGAATCTCAATATATCGTCTTACAGCGGTTTTAAGTCCGCTGAAACTAAAATCAAAGGTTGATTTATCGATAAAGGGTCTGGGAAAGGCAACATTGTCAGGCGCTCCTTTTTTAGCGAGCCGGTCGATGACAGCACCGCCCGGATAGCCGAGGCCGAGCATTTTGGCCACTTTATCATAGGCTTCTCCGGCAGCATCGTCTCTTGTCTGTCCCATAAGTTCATATCTGGTGTGAGAAGTGACATGGTAGATGCTGGTATGTCCGCCGGAGGCAAGAAGTGCCACAAAAGGAAATGGCGGCGGATCTGGTTCCAAAAACACGGAATTGATATGACCTTCAAGGTGATTGATGCCCACCCAGGGAATTTCCAGGGCAAATGAAAATGCCTTTGCAAAGCAGAATCCCACCAGCAATGCCCCCACGAGCCCGGGGCCTCGGGTCACCGCAACGGCATCAAGGGCTTTTGAAGCAATAGCGGCATCGGACAACGCCGTGTTGACCACCGGTGCAATCGCCTCGATATGTTTCCTTGAAGCCAGCTCGGGCACAACCCCGCCGTAGGGATGATGAACGGCAATCTGGGATGATATAACGGAAGATAGTATGCTTTTACCGTCAGCAACAACAGCGGCAGCGGTTTCATCGCAGGACGTTTCAATGCCGAGTATTATCATTTTTTCTCTGTTTTTTTCGTTGCACTCCCGGCACCGGCTTTTTTCACTGCTCAGCCTTTGCAGACGGTTTTTCCTTTCTGTGCGCTCGCCACCCATTTCATCAGCTTTAAGAATGGGTTTTTGATATTTAGAATGCCCCGCTTATTGTCGGTATGTTCGATTTTCAGTTTCATTATCTGTTCTCACACCCACTGAACCCGGTCTTCCGTCCCCTTTCGTTCCACAACCTCTCCGATAAAAAAAGCATTCTCTTTCATGGCAATGAGACGATCCAGAATCTCCTGGGCACTGTTTTCATGAACAACGGCGACCAGACCGATACCATTGTTAAACGTCCGCATCATTTCTTGTTCCGATATATTGCCGGCCTGCTGCAAATATGGAAATACAGGCGGTACCTCCCAACTGTTTTTGCGCAAGATAACATTACAACCTTCCGGAATAACGCGGATGATATTATCCGTAATTCCGCCACCGGTAATATGGGCAAGTCCAAAAATAGACAGATCTTTGATAATGCTGTGAATGGTCTCAGAGTATATCCGTGTCGGAGTAAGAAGTTCTTCACCGATGGTTCGGCCGAGTTCCGGAACATACGTGTCGATCTTCAATCCGAGAACCTCAAAGCAGACCTTTCGAACCAGGGAATATCCATTGCTGTGAAGTCCGCTGGACGAAATTCCAATGAGTTGATCACCGACATGAATTCCCGAGCCGTCGATGATATTATCGTCGTCAACAAGACCCACTACAAAACCGGCAAGATCATATTCATTATCTTTATAGAACCCCGGCATTTCAGCGGTTTCCCCGCCAATAAGGGCACATTTGGCCATCCGGCAGCCTTCACCGATACCTGTGATGACATCCGTAGCGGTTTTGGTCTCAAGTTTTCCCATAGAGAGATAATCGAGGAAAAACAGCGGTTTTGCACCCTGAACGACGATATCATTCACACACATGGCAACAAGATCAATGCCGATGGTATCATGTTTTTCCATCATAAAAGCGATTTTGAGCTTGGTGCCGACACCATCTGTGGAACTCACGAGAACCGGACTTTCCATGCTGGAAGTGTTGAGTGAAAACATCCCGCCGAATCCCCCGATTTCGCTGATAACGCCGGATCTGAAGGTCTGTTTGGCAATTTTTTTAATGCTTCCGACAAATTCGTCGGCTTTATCAATATCTACTCCTGCATCCGCATACGTCAGTGGTTTTGTCATGTTTATCCCTTTTATAGTGATCGGCGATCAATGTTCACCCTATCGTTGCATAAATAATACGTCGAGTATTGATAAAAAAACATTATTATTCAAGATTCTTGGCAGTTTTCCGAACCAATTGCTGAAATTCCCATATAGTGCATTTCTCAAAGGGTTTTAAATTCGCCGTATTATTTACCCGTTGGGAAAGTCGATGATACCGCATCTCCTTTGTTGTCAAGGGTTCGCGGTAGACGAGACTACAGCTTCACCCTTGACGCCTCGGATATACGCCATCCTCGACTTTTGCAACGTTAGGGTCTAAAACAAAAAATTAATTCGTGTTCATTTAAAAGTCAAAACAAATTTTTTGACATGAGATGCTTAGTATTGTAAATAAAAAGCAAATTGAATGTTCAACCCATTGAATTCGGCCTTTTATAAATTCATGAACACTATGAGGTTATTTTTATGAAAACTTTTGCCAGGCTCGATCGACTTCCACCGTATGTATTTGCAACCGTTAACCAG
Organism: uncultured delta proteobacterium; assembly: GCA_963731025.1. Lineage (GTDB taxonomy): Bacteria > Desulfobacterota > Desulfobacteria > Desulfobacterales > UBA11574 > UBA11574. Next base: position 2,928 of record CAVSVL010000020.1, read on the forward strand.
ATTAAAATGGAGGCCAGACACGCCGGAAAGGATATTATTGACCTCGGAATGGGGAATCCCGACATCGGCACACCACAGCACATTGTGGACAAACTGACCGAGGCCGCCCAAAAACCGCAAAATCATCGATATTCTGCATCCATGGGAATTACCAAGCTGAGAATGGCGATTTCAAGCTGGTATAAACGCAGATATGACGTCGACATCGATCCTGACACCGAAGCCATCGCCACTATCGGTGCCAAAGAAGGAATATCCCATCTCATTCTTGTTACCATTCGCCCCGGAGATGTGGTGTTCACGCCGAACCCAACCTACCCTATCCACCCTTACTCTGCAATTATATCCGGAGGAGATGTCAGGGGGATACCCGTGGGTCCCGGCCACGATTTTTTCGATAATCTGATGCACGCCACACGGCAGACCTGGCCGCGGCCAAAAGTTTTAATTATCAGCTACCCGCACAACCCGACCACAGAAGTCGTAGATATCGAGTTTTTTGAAAATATCGTAGATTATGCCAAAGAGCACGACATCATGATCGTTCATGACTTTGCCTATGCAGACCTCGCGTTTGACGGTTATAAGCCCCCCAGTTTTCTTCAGGTCAAAGGCGCCAAAGACGTGGGCGTGGAATTTTTTTCACTCTCCAAAAGTTACAGCATGCCGGGCTGGCGGGTGGGTTTCTGCGTGGGTAACAAAGAGGTCGTGGGCGCGCTTCGAAGGATAAAAAGTTATCTGGATTACGGAATTTTTCAGCCGATTCAGATTGCATCCATCATTGCCTTAAACGGACCCCAGGAGTGCGTCAAAGAAATCTGCGACACCTATAAAGAGCGGAGAGATGCCCTGATATCCGGCCTCCATCGCGTGGGATGGGAAATAGAAAGCCCCAAAGCGACCATGTTTGTATGGGGTAAAATTCCGGATAAATTCATAGAAATGGGATCCGTAGAATTTGCAAAAATGCTTATCAATGAAGCCGGCGTAGCAGTTGCACCGGGTCTGGGATTTGGCGAGTACGGAGATGAATACGTGCGGTTTGCCTTGATAGAAAATAATATGCGTATCAACCAGGCTATAAGGGGTATTCGAAAGATCATGTAACCCTAATTGATCGTAAACAAAATGGGAAACACTATGAGAACAATCAATGTGGGTTTGCTCGGCTGCGGAACAGTGGGTACGGGCGTTGCAAAAATTTTGATTGAAAACAAAGATCTGATTATTTCTCGGCTTGGCGCTGTTCTGAACCTGAAACATATTGCCGACATTGACTTAAAAACAGATCGCGGCATACAATTTAATGACGGGGTGATGATCCCCGATGCATTTACAGTAGTGGATGATCCTGACATTGATATTATCATCGAAATGATCGGCGGCGAAGGAATTGCCAAAGATCTTATTTTGAAAGCCATCCATAACGGCAAACCCGTCGTCACTGGAAACAAAGCCCTTTTGGCCGTTCACGGCAACCTTATTTTTAAATCCGCCATGGAACACGGTGTAGATCTTGCCTTTGAAGCCAGTGTGGGAGGCTGCATGCCCATCATCAAGTCCCTGCGGGAGTCTCTGGCTGGAAATCACATAAAATCCATGGCAGGGATCCTCAACGGAACCTGTAACTACATCCTGTCCCAGAGCACAGAAGACGGCAGCAGTTTCGAAGATGTGCTCGCTAAAGCTCAGAAGGAAGGATTTGCCGAAGCAGATCCGACACTGGACATTGAAGGCATCGACGCTGCCCACAAACTGGCCATTTTGACGTCTTTAGCTTATGGCATGGAAATCAATTTTAACGATATCTACATCGAAGGAATTTCAAAAATTACCCCCATGGACATCGAGTTTGCCGGGCAGTTCGGCTACATGATCAAACTCCTTGCCATTACCAAGGATTCCGGCAATGCCATTGAAGCCAGAGTTCATCCGACGATGATCCCTTTTTCCAATCCTCTCTCCGGCGTCAGCGGGGTTCTCAATGCCGTCACCATTTCCGGTGATGCCATCGGTGACATGATGCTGTACGGATTCGGTGCAGGGATGATGCCTACTGCCAGCGCAGTGGTGGGTGATGTGATTGATCTTGCCCGCAACATATTATCGGGTTCAACCGGAAGAGTACCGTCGCTGTCTTACCAGATGGATCATATTCGCAAAATCCCGATACGTCCCATGGAAGACCTACGCGTACATTATTATTTCCGATTTTCCGCTCTGGATCGGCCCGGCGTTCTGTCAAAAATATCCGGAATTCTGGGTAACTATGATATTAGCCTCAAATCTGTACACCAAAAAGGAAGACAGACCAAGGGGGCGGTTCCCATTGTTATGCTCACCCATCTTGCCAGGGAAGCGGATGTACAAGACGCTTTGTCCGATATTTACAGCCTCGATGTGGTCAGCGATCCACCGGTGCTTATTCGAATTGAAGATGAAAATGGAGAAGACTGAATGGTTTTGAAGTTTTAGGTTACGGGAAAAATTTAGTGCATTTTTGAAATGTGGCCTAACGCTTGCCCTGAATACGGAAAAATGGAATGGTGGAATGTTGGAAGTTTGGTTTTTAAAAGGATATGATCCATTTTTAATGTTATCGTCTACACAAATTTTACTATTAATCCAACATTGCATTACCCCAGACCCCATTATTTCAATATTCCAGTATTCCATCATTCCCTCCGGGGCTTAGGCCATAAGGGCGGAGGCCAATTGGGGCGAAGCCCCTAACTTGATAATTGTGAGGTTATATGAATATTGTTTGTTCCGACCTGGAAGGGGTTTTTGTCCCGGAGATTTGGATCAACGTCGCAGAAAAAACAGGCATTGAAGAGCTCCGGCTGACAACACGTGATATTGCTGATTATGATGTATTAATGAAAAGACGTCTATCAATTCTTGATGAGAACAATCTTAAAATTGATGATATTAAAGCGGTCATCGCCACAATGAACCCTCTTGATGGTGCCGTGGAATTTTTAAACTGGATCAGATCTCACACGCAGATCATTGTTGTTTCCGATACCTTTGATCAGTTTGCACGCCCTTTGATGGAAAAGCTGGGTTGGCCGACACTTTTCTGTCACACCCTATCCATAGAACCCGACGGGTTTATCTCGGATTATATTCTGCGACAAAAAGACGCTAAGCGGGAAGCGGTGATTTCGTTAAAAGCCCTGAACTACAACACCATCGCTATGGGCGATTCATATAATGACATTACCATGCTCAAAGAAGCGGATAACGGTATTCTTTTTAATCCGCCGGATAATGTCAAAAATGAGTTCCCGGAATTCCCGGTAACATTCAGTTATGAAGAACTGAAAAGTGTTATTGAAAATATCCTGTCAAACAACAGTTCAAAATAAACATGCTGACACATAAAACCACATGTCGGGTAAGATACGGTGACACGGATAAAATGGGCTTTGTTTATCATGCCAACTACTTCAGATGGTTTGAGGTCGGTCGCTCCGAAATGTTCAGGTCCATGGGGATTCCTTACAAATCCATAGAGTCAAAAGGCATTTTTCTTCCTTTATCCGAGATGCATTGCAAGTTTAGTTCTCCTTCACAATATGACGACATTTTGGTTATCGAAACGTCTATCGATACGCGCTACAGAGTGGGAATGAAATTCGATTATAAAGTATTCAGCGAAAACCACGAAAAACTCCTTGCCACCGGATATACAAAGCATGCATGTGTAGACAACAGCGGTCGTGTGGTGCGACCTCCCAAGTTTTTAACGAACAGTATTGCCGAGAACTCAGATGCTGATTGACATTTCAAATTTTGATCAATGCCGTCTCCTGGTTATAGGGGACTTAATGCTCGATGAATACCTCTGGGGTGAAGTTGACCGGATATCCCCTGAAGCGCCGGTTCAGGTGGTCGCCATTCAAAAAGAAGATTTTACTCTGGGAGGCGCCGGCAATGTTGTCAACAATGCTGTGGCACTGGGTGCAAAAGTATCAGTAGTAGGCGTAATCGGCACCGGCCGAAACGGACAGCTCCTTCTCGAACGATTCAACGAACTCGACGTCGATACCGAAGGAATTATTAAAGAGTCCGGTCGCACCACTACCCAGAAAACCAGAATTATTGCTGCAAATCACGCAAATCAACAGGTACTTAGAATCGACAGAGAAAAGATACAAGACATATCAGGACCGACACAGAAAAAAATAACACGCGTCATAGAAGATAAAATGCCCGATATCGATGTGGTTTTGATGTCAGACTATGGCAAGGGACTTATAACCAAAGACTTGCTTTCCAAGGTAACTGCATCTGCGAAAAAACACAAAAAGATGATCATCGTGGATCCGAAAGGAATCGATTTTTCAAAATATTCGGGCGTATCGCTTCTCACACCCAACAAAAAAGAAGCCGCCCTTGCCTCGGGTGTGGAAATCAATGACGAATCGAGTCTCGAAAAAGCGGCAAACAAGATTCTTGAAAACATTAGCCTCGATAATCTTCTGATCACATGCGGTAAAGACGGAATGGTTCTTTTTGAAAAAAACAAAACGCCCTTTCGAGTCAAGGCTGAGGCACGTCAGGTTTTCGATGTTTCAGGAGCAGGCGATACGGTTCTTGCGGTATTTGGGATAGCCGTTGCATCGGGGGCTTCCATTCAAAACAGCGTGGCTATTGCCAATGCCGCCGCTGGAATCGTCGTGGGCAAAGTCGGCACTGCAACGGTTTCAAAGCAGGAACTTAATTGGGCTTTGAAAATAGTCACGGGAAAAGGTGGAACTGCAACAGTTGATAACCAACGCCTGCCTTCCAAATTCAAAGATTTATCCGAACTTCCGGCCCTCGTAAAAGACCTCAAGAAAAAAGGAAAACAACTGGTACTGACCAACGGCTGCTTTGATCTTTTGCATGCCGGCCATATCATGCTTTTTTCTGCATCAAAACAACTGGGAGACATCCTTATCGTTGCCATCGATGATGATGAATCCGTGAAAGTCTTGAAAGGATCGGGAAGGCCGGTACTCAATGCAAAAGAACGGGTCAGGATCTTGAGCGCCCTTGACGCTGTCGATTATGTGGTCGTTTTTTCCTCTCAGGAACTCATCAAGCTGATCGAAATCATACAACCGGATGTGCTGACCAAGGGTTCCAACTACAGCACCACACAAGTTTTCGGCCGAGAACGTGTGGAAGCGCTGGGGGGAAAGGTGGTTTTGATTCCCGTAACCGAAGATATTTCCTCCACCCGCATCATCGATACCATCAAACACAGCGAACAGGATTAGTGTTCTTGGTAAAAATGCCGTTTATACGCAAAAATAGTAACGGAATCATACTCAAAGTATTTGTTCAGCCTCGATCCTCGAAAAACATGATCGCCGGACAGCATGGTGATGCCCTGAAAATCAAGCTTACGGCACCGCCTGTGGATGGTGCTGCCAACAAGATGTGTGTTCAACACTTGGCAAAATGGCTCAAAATCTCCAAGTCATCCATTGAAATCATATCCGGGCACACCAGCAGAACCAAGCGGCTTTTGCTTAGATCTAAAAATGAGAAAAACGGGGGCAGCAACGAAATAAAACGCATAAGGCGTTTAATTATTTCGTTATTAAATCCTTCAAAACCCTAATATTTTCCCTTTCTGAAAAACCTAATAAACCTTGACATAGTTACAATAATTAATTATAAGGTACGTTTGTGACTCATTGATGCGGGGTGGAGCAGTCTGGTAGCTCGTCGGGCTCATAACCCGAAGGTCGTTGGTTCGAATCCAGCCCCCGCTACCAAAATAATAACAAGGACTTAGAGAATATTCTATGTCCTTTTTTATTTTTATAAAAATTCGGTTTCCAACCCTATTTTCAACTACGACTTAAATTCTAATGAACTAGAGCTATTAGGCCGTCTTCTCTAATGTGGAATTGAACATTACAAAAGACAAGGAATCGCATTTTAATCATGGCAAAATTAGGAACAGAAAAAAAACCGGCAATAGTACGTGTTCAGAATGAACATAGGGCTGAGGAAATATCTTCCATATTTGATAAAAATGGATGGACGTTCATTTTAGGCATTGAATCGGACAAGCCGGAAGATATCTCGGATCTTGAAAAGTTGCTTAATCCACCCAAACCTGCTCAGTCTGAAAAAATCGGTCGTAATGATCCATGTCCTTGTGGTAGTGGAATAAAATATAAAAAATGTTGCGGATAAGCAAATCGATCTAAAAGCATTTAAAAGTTCGAGAAGGGGGGACAGGGTTGGACAGATAGTCAGGTCGTTTTATCCTTGATCTTGTTAAATCTTGCAGGTGGAGCCTGTGCAGATGACATTAAAGTGGTTGAAGCCAGTGATGGATTTTGAACCTAATTGCCCCTTGACCAAAGCTCCAAATTTTCTTATAATTCTAAACTAATTGATTTAGATTTGTTTTTTCCTAAAAACAAGAAGTTGTTTTGATGTGATAAAAAAAGAAAGGGGAATATTATGCCTTTAGCATTACAAGCGAAAACATATCCCCACATTGGATCTGACCCTGAAATCGCCGATGGAAAACCTATTATTGTTGGGACTCGAATCACCGTCAGATGTATTGCCGGATATTATCAAATGGGGATGAGCGCTGACGAAATCTTAACAACTTTGCCCCATTTAAAACCCTCACAGGTCCATTCAGCTTTGGCATACTATTTTGACCATCAAGAGGAGGTTGACTCAGATCTGGCTAAATCTTCAGATGTGGAGTTCTGGAAATCACAGATTGTGTTGCACCCTAGTCAGAAAGCCCCGAACGAATGAAAATCGAACTATTTTTGGACGAGGATGTACATTCAGGGTTGGCACATGCCTTGCGGAAAAGAGGATATGATGTCATTCATACACAAGAACTGGATCGGAAAGGCCTGTCTGATTCAAACCAGCTTCTATTTGCTATTCAGCAAGAACGATGTCTTTTTACTTTCAATGTGAAAGATTTTGTTATCCTCCACAACCAGCATGCAAAAAGCCAACAAGAACACTGGGGGATCATTGTTTCAAAACAACTTCCATTCAGAGAAACGATGTCAAAATTGTTACGCCTGCTTCAACGTACCACCAAAGAAGCAATGAAGAACCATTTGGAGTTCTTGTAGATCCTCTTAATCACTTCACTTTCTTGCGCACGATTGATATTCCCCATTCTTCCGCTCTTTCCATTAAAGGAACATCTGGCAACTCGATATTCTAATATTCAAAGGCCGACCTTAAAGAGGTTATTCCAATTTTCTTGCGTCCCATTATTTTTCCTCTATATCATACATTAAGCTTGACAAAGACGACCCAAACACGTACAATTGTACCCATGAACATTATTGCAGATACAAATACGTTTATTGCTGTTGCTTTAAATGAACCGGAAAAAGAGTTAATCATACGATTGACTGAAAGCTGTGATTTAGTAGCACCCGAAGTGTTGCCTTTTGAGATCGGTAACGCATTGACTGCAATGATGAAAAAAAATGCTTTACAGGCAGATGAAGTGGCCTCATCATGGGAAATCGTGCAACGTATACCTGTTGATTTACGGAGTATCAACATTAAATCCGCTTTAAAAATCGCGATAAAATTTAACATATACGCCTATGATGCCTATTTTTTAGAATGTGCCGACAGCCTTCGAAGCCCGTTGCTTACTCTCGATTATGGCATGAAAAGGATTGCCAGGGAAATGGGAATTACAATTTTGGAGTAAATATCATGAAAGTATATACCTATTCTGAAGCAAGACAGCGTCTTGCAGATGTGCTTAATATCGCCCGAACTGAAGAAGTTATTATAAAAAGGAGAGGCGGGGAAACTTTTTCAATCATTTTTAGAAAAAGTCCAAAATCACCGTTTGATGTTCCGGGCATTAAAACCAAAGCGACGACAAAAGACATTCTTGATGCGGTAAAAGAATCAAGAGAACGATTTTCCGAAAACGTTCAAGACTGACGGGTAGAAATAAGCGGTGTTACTTCGCACAGCGTCTTGGTGTTTGAAGAAACAAATATTATACTATAATATTTGTTTTGTTGCTTAGGACAAACCCCAAGCCCATTCTCATCCCACTATTGTGCCACCTTATTTTTCATCATGGTAGTACCCTTCCCCGCCTCACCCATGCCTGCAAGACATGTTCTCTTCTTTTATGAATGAATATCCGTCAAACGCTTGACGGTAGATGTTATCTAATTCAATTGAAGATCCGGATACTGATCATCATAAAATTCATATTAGGAAGGTGAAATTAGCAAAATCTTATTAAAATACTATTAGACGCCTTTTAAAGCTTCTCTGGTGCACGTGCATCTAATATTCCGGTCACCTGCATACTATGCCAAAGAAAAAATAAATGTGCACCGGGTATAATAACGGCATTTAGGGAAGCTTAACCACCGGCAAGCTTTACAGTGTATCCTTGCTGCTTGATCTCTTTTAGAAGCGTGTCTCTGTGATCCCCCTGGATAATGATAACACCATCCTTTACTGTACCGCCAGTCCCGCAAAGACGTTTCAATGTTTTAGCAAATTGCTGTAGTTTTTTATCATTGAGCGGGACACCAACAACAGCTGTTATTGTTTTCCCTTTCCGGCCTTTGACCTCCCTTTTAATTCTTACAATTCCATCATTCGGGTATATTGATTGTTTCTTAACGGTTTTTTTCTTTTTGCAGGTACACCGCGTAGTTGGTTGTCCGCAGGAAGGACAGATACGGCCTGATTCTGTTGAATAAACCAACCGGCTATCATTCATTGTTCTTGTCCTTTAATTCATAATGGGTTGGAATTATATGTGATTTATCTCAATTAAAACCGTGAATGTCAACAAGAAGGCTTACCCGCCACAATGTAATATTTTTTGTAATATCCTTGGCAACATATTTTAAATATTAAAAAAACACTTATCCTTTCTATAATAAAAATCGTGTGATATCGTTTTTCAATAAGGGCATATCCTTTTTTGGGGTTTGCCTATTTCACTTTAATCGTATATGTAACAGAAATAAATTTACTGTCTAATACCGGAAAATAAAATTTGATGAGAAGTTTCAAGGTTAAACTCCATGGGGAGAATTTTCTCCTCAATTTTGACGGTGAACTCAAAAAGTTTGGGTTTTATGCCACGACATTTGTAAGAGCAAAGAACCCGCAAGAGGCTGAAAAAAAAGCCATCATCTTAATTCATCAAAATCGTAATTTAAGGGATACCGTATTCAATGAAAATGCCGATCGTCCGACAATTAATTTGGAAGAAATAAAGGAGGTCAACTTTCTAAAATTCTTTGTCAAAAAATCAACCACAAATTTTACGTTTTATCCAGAAGATGAGGAGTAAATATCGGGAAAGCCCTGAACACGCATAACGAATAAAATTGAAGTCCATCCGAATAACCTATCAAAATAAGGATAAAATTATGAGCCTGTTGACCGTAGATCAAGAGAAATGCAAACGTGATGGTATTTGTTCTGAAGCATGCCCTATGGGTATCATTGAATTTAAAGACAAAGATGCATTCCCCTCCCTCATAGATGGTGGAAACAAACTGTGTATCAAATGTGGACATTGTGTGGCTGTTTGTCCGCACGGTGCCATGTCTCACGCAATTATGAAACCGGAAGAGTGTCAACCCGTAAATGTCGATTGGTTATTTGGCCCGGAACAAGTCGAGCACTTTTTACGTTATCGAAGATCCATAAGGAATTACAAGAAGAAGCAGGTGGAGCAAGAGATTCTGACGCAATTAATTAATGTCGCAAGATTTGCCCCTTCTGGACACAACTTTCAACCAGTCAAATGGCTGGTGATATATGAAAGGGATGATGTCCAACGGATGGCTGGGTTTGTGATCGATTGGATGCGCCACTTAATTAAAGAAGATTCTCCGCTTGTTGCTGCCATGCATCTGAATCGAGTTGTTTCTCTTTGGGAAAAAGGAAATGACATCATATGCAGAAATGCACCCCATGTGATCGTTACCCATGCTCATAAAGACGATCGGACAGCTACTGCTGCCTGCACCATTGCCTTAACATATTTGGAACTGGCGGCTCCGTCTTTTGATCTTGGGACATGCTGGGCCGGTTATTTTAATACAGCAGCAACCTTGTGGCCGCCAATGCAACAAGAATTGGGATTTCCTGAGGGAAATGTTAACTTCGGGGCAATGATGGTCGGTTATCCGAAATTTAAATATCACAGACTGCCGCTCAGAAATGATGCCGAAATAATATGGCGATAATCGGATTTTTTGAGAAAATATTCACTTGTTTTATATTTCCCCTTCGAGGAAAGGTTTTTCTATATTGAATCAACAGCATGCTGGGCAATGCTGATTTGAAAAAGCTACGAAATAAAAATAGTGTAAACGCAGTCAAGACAAAAAGTGTTGAGTAAACACTAAAGGTCATTCTCGCAAAAATACGAAGAAGAAATAATCAATGATAGCTTTTCTTGTTTCCTAAAAAAAGAATTTGGTTGAACACAGATAGAATCTAAGCCGTAGCGCCAGATTTTGAATGCATAGAGAGTGCCTTTGTCCTTGATGATTTCATATGATTTGTTACAATGTCTGTATGGGATCAGCATTCAACAAACAACACTATTGGATGGTTTTGATATTTTTAATTTTGGAAACATCGATCTTCTCGGCTTGTACCTTGCCCAATCAGACACTTCAGGTTAACCAGCCACCCTCTTGGTTTCGTAAGGATGGGATTCTTGATTTTGTCTACCCGGACGCGTCGATAAAGGCATCAATTGCTATTGAAATCGCGGATACACCTGAAACTCAAATGAAGGGGCTTATGGGACGTAGCGCTCTGGACGATAGCAGCGGGATGTTATTCGTTTTCGAACGTATAGAACCCCGGAAGTTTTGGATGAAAAATACGCCGATTCCTCTTGACATCATCTTTATAGGAGCAGATGGGTGCATCGTCAACGTCGTCGAATCCACAACCCCTATGTCAAACCAACGCTACAGGTCTAAAGGACCGGTCAAATATGTAGTTGAAGTGCGTGCAGGTTTTGTAAAACGTTTCAAAATTGATTCAAGTACATGCATACGGTGGCAGCGTTTGTAGTTGAATTTTATTGCCATAGGTGCTTCATTCTGTGCCGATGAAAAAGGGACGAAATGACGCTTCATCCTTTTTCAGGGCAATATTAATTTTATCAAGCAACCTCTTTTTTCCTTCCGGAAGTTTTCCCTCCAGATTAATATAGTTGGTATAATGATCGCTGGTAAGAAAGGACGACGATTGAAGCTCCTTTATCAGCAATGCCGTTTCCTGCAAAACTTCATGGGGGCTTAACATTCGAAAAGAACCATTCTGAATTTCCTCTAAAAGCGGAGTGTTGATCTTTGGCACAAACGTGCGAAGCCGAATAAAATCAGGCACAATCTCGTTTAATACTTTGGCCGTCTCTCGGGCATGGGAGCCTGTCCGGTCCTTGCCGCCGATCCCCAAAATAACATAGAGACTCAACTCCATGCCCGCATCCATGACCCATCTGCCGGCTTCAATCTGCTCTTTACTGGATGTCCCTTTTTTGATCCGCTTCAGGATAATATCGTCGCCGGATTCGAGACCGACATGTATTCTTGACAAGCCTGCATCTGCCAGATGCTTCAGTTCCTTCGGACCTTTTTTATGGATATACTGGGAAGACCCGTACACTGTTATCCGCTCTAAAGTGGAGAATGTTTCTTTTGCAAAAATAAGAATTTCACAAAGGTCCTCTGTTTTCATGGCAATGGTATTTCCTGCCGGTAGAAACAGGGTTCGAACATGGTCTCCATAGATATCACGGGCCTTTAAAATATCTGCCTTGATATCCTTCACATCACGGACTTTATACCTGAGACCGTTTTTATAGACCATACAAAACGTGCATTTATTGTGCGGGCAACCGACGGTGACCTGTATCAAAAGAGAATCGGCCTCGCTGGGAGGCCTGTAAATTGGACCTTCGTATCTCATAATATTAATAAAATTGGACACAGATTTTCACAGATTTAAAGAGATCGTATTTTTCTTTTATAATATTTAAAAACCATTATAATCTGTGTTCATCTGGATTCAAACAAGTTATCATTGAAAATTTTGGATTTTCGTTATTATATTAAATTGTTTTTGCTATTTTTCAAGGACAGTCTCCATTTTAGGAGCATTTTATGCAACAGACAAACTGGCATGTGATCACCGGCGCGCCATGCTCCGGGAAAACCGCCGTCATCCGTGAACTGGAAAAGCTCGGCTACCCGGTAGTGCATGAAGTTGCCCGGGCATATATTGATGAAAGATTACAAAATGGAGAAACCATTGCCCGGATCAAAGCCGATATTTTATCGTTCGAACGTCACATTCTGTACAAAAAGATCGCGATTGAACAGTCTCTTTTAAAAGATAAAACCGTTTTTCTGGATCGGGCGGTGCCGGACAGTATCGGATATTACATCTTGGAAGGATTAGATCCTGACGATGCGATCCAAAAGAGTAAACTTTGGCGGTATAAAAACATTTTTTTCTTTGTCAGAATCCCGTTTGAAAAAGATCCTGTTCGATCAGAAAACGACAAAACGGCATCAAGGATAGAGGGTCTGTTAAAGGAGAGTTATCGGATGCTGGGCTATGAAATTATTGTTGTCCCTCTCGATTCAGTCAAGGCGCGTGCTAATTTTATTCTGAACCACCTTTGATCCATCTGAAAAACGTTTATTGAAGTAGATAGACCGTATCTTTCAAAAACTGCCCTTCCCTTTTAATGCCATGCTTTATTGACCTCGAAACCGTTGACGGATCTGTTCTTTCTCTTCAGGGGACAACCTGTCCCATTTTTGAAGCTTTTCCCGGATGTTATGGCGCTCATCCGGCGGAAGTTGTTGCAATTGCCGATGCCTTTGTTTAAACCGCTCTCGCTCCCGGGGGGAAGCTGTTGGTACTTCTTCATTCGACGACGTAACATTTGTTGTTTATACTCAGGCAATGACTCCCACTCTTGATATCTTCTTTTGAGCATCGTTTTTTCTTCAGGAGACAGGCGGTCGTATCTTTTTCTGTAATTTTTTGACAGAAGTAAACAGGAGTTTCTCCTGTTTGAAGGTGCGTAAAACCAATGTTTATCCGGAAAGTTAAAAGCATTCCGATGTCTCTTTTGCAATTTTTGATCGTATGTTTGTGCGTCCTGAAAGCAAACACCTCTGTTTGATCCGTTTGACCCGCTCCAACTTAACGCAGGAAAAGAGATAAGAATCAACATCATCAGTGTTAAAACAGTGACGTAGAGTTTAAATTCTTTTAATGACCGATAGTTATGTTTCATCATCTTTAATATAAATAGATCTTCCGAAATGCCCGAAAATAACCCCATCCTGACTCTAAATGCCCTTATATCTTGGTTTCTTTTTTCCCCATCACCCGATCCAGTTTCTCGAGGGTATCCATCTCTTCTAATAGTTTTAGGTTTTCAAGCAGATCCATTTCTGTAGCAATCAATTGTTCTTTTCCCCCGAGATCGGAGACAGTTTCGATACGGGTGGTTTGTTGTAATTCTTTTAAGCCGAACCATCCAAAAACCACAATCAACAGACAGCATGCAGCCAAGGCATAAACGGGCTTAATATACCCTTCGAAAAACGACTTTCGTCGTCTGGTTTTTCGGCGGTGGTGTTCCTCTTTCAGCTTCTCTGTAATGGCATTATAAAGAGCGCTGTCGTCTTCATGAGAAAGGGACGGTTCGGGCACGGTTTCATTCACATGTGTCAACAGGTGAAGTAACTGTGTTCGTTCCTGATAGCAGGGTCTGCATCCTTCAAGATGCTTTTCCCACTTCAAACGTACTTGTGGAGACAACTCACCATGCACGTCCAACCATAGTGTCTCTTGCCATTCACGACAATGTTTCATCCCCTCACCTCCTATGGTTGAGCCCATTCCTGTAAAGCTTGTCTCATAAAGTGCGTTGCCCGAAAGAGATGGCTTTTGACCGTCCCTTCTGCCGATCCCATGATTTCAGCAATTTCACGTATCCGCATTCCATGAAGCACTTTCATTTGAAAAACCACACGCTGTTTCTCCGGGAGAGACGCCAAAGCTTGCCTGATCTCCTGTGCAAGTTGCTTATTGTTTAGTGCAGCCATGGGATTTGAATATTCCTTCGGATCCCGATATTCCGCATTCATATCACCCGACGATGCTTTTTCACGTCTATCCCGACGCCAAAAGGAAAATACCCCGTCCCATTTGCTACGTCGCCGCCGACTGTCTAAACAAGTATTTATGAGAATGCGATAAAACCAGGTATAAAAAGACGACTTTCCACGAAAGTTTTTCAAACTCCGAAAAGCACGCAAAAAAGCCTCTTGGGTAAGTTCCCGGGCATCTTCACTATCACCGGAGCACATATTATAAGCGATTGCATAGGCTTTTCCCTGATACTGTCTCACCAGAACTTCAAAGGCCGTCTGGTCACCATCCTGCGCCCGGGCAACCAATTCTACATCTTTCAATGACATTGAGGACTCTTCCCTTTTGGCCTTTGAGTTTCGCTCTTCTCTGTTTACCGCTCTCGCTGCATTACCATGCAAAAGCCAATCTCCAATTGTCATGCTAATCTCGGAAGTCATTGAACATATCCATCAATAAGCAACATCAAGCAACATCGGTTTTGCTGTCTGACCTATATTTATATTAATTTTTCTTTCCGTGCAAGTAATCCTTTTTTAACTTCAGGAGTCTTATACCTATAGACGCTGAAATACTAAAAAAGTTTACCCTTATCCCATTATTTTAATTGGGGTGAAGCGCTTAAGTTTTTTGCAGCAATTTTTAGAACTTTTGAGACGTTTACGGAATACCCGACTTCTTGACAATAAAACTAACATTGGTATAATATTGTTTACATAAAATAACATCGTGTAAAAGGAGCGCTATAATGAAAAGAACAATTAAAATACTTGTCAGTCTAATTCTTGTGACATTTATGTTTTCCTGCGCAGGCCCCACCCAACAGGAAAGCGGCACAAAAACAGGCGCTTTGCTTGGTGCTGCCGCCGGCGCACTTCTGGGACAAGCCATCGGGAGAAATACAACAGCGACAATTCTCGGAGCAGGGATCGGTGCTGCCGTCGGGGGGATTTCCGGCAATCAAATCGGTGCATATATGGACCGGCAGGAACAGGATCTGAGAGCGGCTATGGCCCAAAGCGAAGCCGCGAGTATTCAGAGAACACAGAATGTTTTGACTGCCACGTTCAAATCCGAAGTGATGTTCGACTTCGATTCTTCAACGCTCAAACCCGGTGCATACCAAGAGATGGACAGGGTTGCCCGTATCTTAAATAAATACTCACAAACGACGATTCGAGTGGAAGGCCATACCGACTCAAAAGGATCTGAAGCTTACAATCAAATTTTGTCCGAAAAAAGGGCCATGGCCGTCAAAAATGCATTGGTGCAGCGGGGCGTAGATCCGGCAAGAATACAGACCGTCGGTTACGGCGAATCACAACCCATATCTTCAAATGACGCTGTGAACCGAAGAGTGAGCATTGTCATTATACCGATTGAGGCAGGATGACGCATAAGACAAAAATGGGGGTGTAAAAAATGAGATTTTTAACAGCAGCATTATTATTGATATTCTGTTTGTTTCCTTTGAATGCTTTTGGTGGATGTACCCATGGAGACTGTACAAATGGAAATGGAACCTATATCTATTCAAATGGAGATAAATATGTCGGCCATTTTAAAAATGGTAAAATGGATGGGAAGGGCACACTCACATCCCCTGGCGGTGAAAAATATGTGGGTGAATTTAAGGACAATATGATGAACGGCCATGGGGTTCTTGTTCGTTCAAACGGCCTCAAATATGTGGGACAATTCAAGAACAACAAGTGCCATGGAAAAGGAACACTGACGTCACCTAACGGAAAAAAGATGAGGGGCAGATTTGAGGCTGGTGAGTTTGTCGGGGAATAAGAATGTTTAAAGAGATCCTTTCTCGCTTCATACAATAAATTCTTCCACAACCCTAAAAAGATCATTGACACTCACAGGTTTGGCAAGAAAGGCATCTGCCCCTGAATCCTTGGCGATTTGTTCATCGTCGGGGTTAGCCGACATTAGAAGGAACTTTTTGGTTGGATGCTTCTCTTTGAACTTGGCAAGGAGTTCAAATCCGTTCAAGCCGGACACATCAACTTCTGAAATAATGAGGTCAGGGCCGTCAGCACCCTCTAAATACCGCCATGCCGCCATGCCGTTATCGAACGATAAAACATCCCTGTTCACACAATACATTAAAACAGTGGATACAAAATCCCGAACCAACAGGTCACCATCGATCACGGCTATCTTTACATTTGGAAGATTGACTTTGCTCACGCTACTTTCCGGAATTTAACATCTTTGACGTTGAAATAGATTTATGCTTCATTGCATGTTAATTTTTAATCTATCATCATACCCATGTCAACTCATGTTTCCTAATAGTTGGTTCAGGTGTTATAACTGCTTAGAAATTGATACAAATTCTCTCATTCGTTGATCAAAAATAACCGCTTCCATCAAGTTGTCAGCGCCCTCTTTTCTTTTTCCGTCAAATAGCGCCATGTCCCCTCTTCAAGCCCTTTGAGCTTTATGTTTGAAATTCTCAACCGTTTTAATCTTGTAACATGATTTCCCACTTTTCGAACCATGCGTCTTATCTGTCTGTTTTTACCTTCTTTGAGCACGATTCGAAAACGTTTGGAAGAAAGTCTGATGATCTTTGCAGGCCTTGTTTTGGTCCCCATCATTGGCATACCCCCGGCAATATTTTTCAGTGCTCCATCTGTTATGGGACTTGATACGATGACGTCGTATTCCTTTTCATGATCAAAAGAGGGATGCAAAAGCCTGTGATGAAGATCTCCGTCATTGGTGAGAATTAAAAGTCCGCTCGAATCCTTGTCAAGCCTGCCGATGGGATAAATACGCTGTGGAATATCAATAAGGTCAAGCACAATTTTTTCTCCCGGTTGACTGCAGCTTGTCACATATCCTTCTGGTTTGTTCAGCGCGATATATACAAGACCGTTTTCCGGCGTGACAACCTTATCCTTAAATTCTACCCGATCATTTACGGGATCTATTTTTGTGCCCAACTCCGTAACAACCGTGTTGTTTACACGCACAAACCCGGCTTTAATATATTCCTCGCCCTTTCTTCTTGAACAAATACCGGCTTTTGACAAAAATTTTTGTAAACGCATCAAAGACATGTATTTGTAAAATCCTGGCCCAGAGAATCAGGCTTAGGTTATCCCCAGAGGGGATTTGCTTTGTTGGATGTTCATTGATTTATTGAAATTCCAAATATCAAATCCCAAATATCAAACAAACCCCAATGACCGAAATTCGAAAATCCAAACAAGATCTCGTCCTAGAAGGTTTTGGTCATTGAATATTGGAATTTGAGATTTATCTGTAATTTGGTGCTTGTAATTTGTATTTTTAGACACAAAACTGTCAAGGGAGTAGCATCCATCTCTAACCTAGCCCAGAGGGTCAGGTTTTCAATGAAAAAATAAATTAGGATCTATAATCTGCATTAATCTTAACATAGTCTATGGAAAAATCGCACGTAATCATGGACCCAAAACCCTGCCCCATATTTAAGTGAACGGCCACCGTAAATTCAGATTTTTTGAGAACTTCTGTGGCCTCGGCCTCAACGGATTTTCCGCAACCCATGCCGGCCTTAACCATTTGTACATCGTCAAAATAAAGATCAATCCGATCCGGATCAATATCAACACCGGCTCTTCCGACAGCGCCGATAATCCGTCCCCAATTGGCGTCCTCACCGAAAAATGCCGTTTTCACCAGCGGAGAATGGGCAACCGTATCTGCAACCTTTATGGCATCCGAATCCGAAGCCGCTCCTTGAACCATGATTTCAACCAGCTTTGTCACGCCTTCTCCGTCTCTGACCAACTGTTTAGCCAGATCCAAAAAAATCCGGTCTATAACCTTTTGAAAAATTTCTTTATGGCCGGGGTTCTCAATAACCGCACCGGACAAACCGTTTGCCATCATCAGCACCGTATCATTGGTGCTGGTATCTCCATCAATTGTAATCCGGTTAAAAGACCGTTCTGTTGCGGAAACCAAAGCCTCTTTTAAGACTTCCGGCGTTGCGTTTACATCGGTACAGATAAAACAGAGCATGGTTGCCATGTCCGGCCGGATCATTCCGGCGCCTTTGGCAACACCGGTAACAATAAAAGATTTTCCTTCCACAACCCCCTGCCCTGAAACCATTTTGGGAACCGTATCCGTGGTCATGATCGATTTGGCCAAATCAGGAATCCCCTCCGGTTGAAGGGATCCGACAAGGTCAGGGATGGCTGTTTTAATCTTCTTTATGGGCAACGGCTCCCCAATCACACCTGTGGAAGCCACAAGCACCAGATCTTTTGAAATCCCGAGTTCAGATGCGGATAAACTTGCCATGGTTTCGGCATCACGAATGCCCTGTTCACCGGTACAGCAATTGGCATTTCCGCTGTTAACAATAATCGCCTGACAAACGCCCGACTTTATCCGTTCTATGTCAAGAATTACCGGCGCTGCCTTCACCCGGTTCCGTGTAAACATACCGGCAACATTTGCCGGTACCTTGGAAAAGATGAGGCCGAGATCCTTTTTGTTTTTTTTCTTGAGACCGGCGGCAATACCGGCAGCCTCAAAACCGGGGCACATGATAATTCCCATTGTTATTTTCCCCTATAACTTTTATGTTAGATGGTTAAATTTTATATTTTATTTGACAGAATAGTACAATATTGTCAATCTGCATTCAAAACTTTAGGTGAAACAATACCTTAAAGAGGTAATATATGAATAAACGACATCCTCGATGCCCCGAATGCAACGACCGGCTGGTGATTCAAAAATCGTGACGACGGGTTTATCTGCGTTGCAGGTCATGTGACGTTGAATATCCGATCAGTCAATTCGCAGATTCGATGGATGAATTCTTCGAACGTCAGCTTGGGAATATACCCTGTAACAGGCTCTAATCCGAATGTCTCATGCCAAACTTTAAAATCACCATTGAATACGATGGCAGCGCCTATCACGGCTGGCAGCGACAGGCCGAGGATCGAACCATTCAGGGAGAAATCGAAAATGCACTGATGACCATGACAGGAGATACCGTTACCGTGACCGGCTCAGGCAGAACTGACGCCGGTGTGCATGCCTTGAACCAGACAGCAAATTTTCGATGCGCCACATCGTTGACTCCCGAAGCTTTTCTAAAAGGACTCAACAGCCTTTTGCCGGAAGATATTGTCATAACTTCCTGCAAAGTGGTTCCGGAAAAGTTCCACGCCAGATATGATGTCAAAAGCAAAGTGTATCATTACAGAATTTTGAATCGATTACTCCCTGCCGCTATCTCGCGTCAGTACGGCTGGCATATCCGGAAAAAACTCGACCTGGGTGCCATGAAAGAAGCGCTTTGCGGTATCATCGGCAGCCATGACTTCAAGGCGTTCGAGGGATCGGGAAGTCCCAGGGCTTCCTCGATTCGGTGTATTATAAACGCTGATTTCGTAAAAACAGACGATGATTACCTTGTCCTAAGAATAGAAGGTGACGGATTCTTAAAATTTATGGTACGCAACATTGTGGGAACAATAGTGGATGTCGGTCTTGGTAAAATTACACCCGATGATTTTAAGCAGATACTTGTCTCAAAAAATCGCAACCTCGCAGGGATCACTGCCCCGGCACACGGACTGTTTTTAATTGAAGTAAAATATTGACAAGTTAAAATTCGACGGCTTCGTAAAAAGCTTCAAATTCCCCCGCTAAAATCAGCGGGATAAAAAGGCGCGCCAATTCCGAGGAATGAGGCGTACTTATCGTACGCTGCAATGACGAGGAATGCAGCGCAACGCAGAAGTTGGACTTTTTACGAAGCCGTCAAGTTTTGTTTTTCACCCGTTGTATCTGCTCATTGTAATATGCAATAACTTCTCTGCGGTTCAGCATCCCGATAAGGATACCATGATCCTCGTCGCTGACCACAGGGAGGCTGTCGATATTTTTAATGGTAAATTTTTGTAATACGGAATTTAAGTCTTCCGAAGGTGTCGTCAGTATTATGTCAGAAGTCGCAACATCATTCATCACCACAAGATCTCCGATTCCTATAGAAAAGAGCACGGCCCTGATATCCGTGCTGGAGAATATCCCCACCAGTCTATTAAACTGATCCACTACCGGGAAATAATGCTGCATTGTTTGAGGAAAAAACTTCCTGAAATCTCCGAATTTCATGTCCTGGGGAATCACTTCCACCTTTTTTATCAGATGCATAAGATCCTTGATCCGTATTGCCTGCAAAATATCCACAAAAAAATCACCTGCATGGGCCGGAGAATCAACTTTATTCTTAGCCTGCTTTTCATAGATGGTCCATTTTCGTGTTGCCAGATAAGATACGGAACAGACCAGAAGGCTGGGAAGGAGCAAATGATACGAATTGGTCATTTCACTGATAAATATGATGGTCGAAATCGGTGCATTTGAAACCGCCGCAAAGAAACCGGCCATGCCCACGATAACAAAGGCGCCGGGTTCAGTAACCACACCCGGTATGATCTGATGAAATATCTTCCCCATAACACCCCCCATGGCGCCACCGATGACAATGGAAGGACCGAAAACACCGCCGCTGCCTCCGGATCCGATGGAAAATGATGTTGTAATTATTTTGCCGATAGCAAGAAAAAATAAAAATGGAATGGTGAGTTCATTGTATATGGCTTTTTGTGCAAATCCATACCCAAACTCCAGGGTCTGAGGTAAGAAAAAACCGACCACGCCGGTGCACAGTCCGCCGATGGCGGGTTTTAGGTGATTGGGAATCTTGATGGCTTTAAAAATATTTACGACCCCATAAAAGCATTTGATGTATAAAACTCCGACAACGACAAGGACGAGTGAAAGTACCAGATAGGGTCCCAATTCCAAGGGATTTTGGAATACAAAATCCGGTGATTCGAATAAAGATCCCCATCCGTTTATCAGACAGAACAGGCAGTAGGCCACCACCGAAGAGATGCCCGCCGGTATGAGCACCTCAGATTCAAACTCCGGGTCACGATACAGCACCTCAGCGGCAAAAAGCGCTCCGGCCAGGGGTGCACGAAAGATGCTGCCGATTCCTGCGCCGACCCCTGCAGCCACCATGATTCTACGCTCACGTTCCGACAGTTTCAATACGGTTGCCAGATAGGATCCAAATCCTGCCCCGATCTGAGCAATGGGGCCTTCCCGTCCGCCTGAACCACCCGTAGTCAGGGTAAGCGCCGAGGCAATGGTCTTGATAATCGGAACCCGGCCTCGAATGAAGCCGCCCTTTCTATGGTAAGCGTCGATGGCAGCGTCGGTCCCGTGACCTTCAGCCTCCGGTGCATAGGTATACACCAGCCATCCGCTCAGAAGACCCCCAAATGCCGGGAGAAATAGAAGAATAAAGGGATTAAACAGTTTGTTGGTAGGCGGCATTAGTTGATGCTCACCAGCCGCTACCGGAGGCCGATAACCCGCAAGAAAATCCATAAAATAATGCGCGCCGATCTGACACAGGTAGTGAAAAACGACGGAGCCAAGCCCTGCGATAATACCGATGAGTATAAAGTTAAAGGTCCATTTGCCGGCAAGAGCGATATCGACGTAAGACTCTTTGTCGGAAGTGGATACGAAAATCTTTTTAAAACGGCTTAAAAGTGCCACAGATCTACTGATCTCATCATATATTGGTAACCTTAATAATTATTTGGCCTGCTGTTTCATCCGCCACACGGCCTTGGCGGACAAGAAGACTTTTTAGCAATATTCAGGTACGAAATTCAACTAAATTTTTAACAAGACGTTAACTCCCGTATCATTCAATATCTTGAATTCCTTGTAGAATAATATTGAAAAGTTCCGGTATTTCACTTTCTTCCAGGCAGGAAAACGCGATTCTCAGATCCTTATCCCCAATGGAGATAAGCCCCACACCGTATTTTTCTAGAAGGTGAAGTCTGAGTATCTCTGCGTTAACGGTCTTGAGCCGGATACACATAAAATAACCGGAATTAAAAGGATAAACATCCCAGGCTTTTTCGTACTTTGAATCTGATAGTACTTTTTTCACGCATCTGGCCCTGTTTTGAAGTATTTCGAATTTCTCTTCTTTTTCTGCTGTGAAGTTATCTCCCTGCATGGATTTTAATACAATGGTCTGACCCAGATGAGAGGCATTGGAGATGGATCCCCTGATGCTTCCGGCCGTCTTTTTTTCCAGCGCATCATATACCGGCATCGGATCGCCTTTTATAGGACATCCGTAAGTAATAAACCCGACTCTCAAACCCCACACAAAGTTCTCCTTTGTAGCACCATCAAGTTTAACAGCAAGTAATCTGGGATGCTGATCACAAAGACTTGCAAAAAGGGATTCTTTAAGAATATGGTCTTCATAGAATAGCCCAAAATATGAATCATCGGTAACTGCGATAACATTCGTACCCGCTTCGGCAATGGCGGTAAGGATCTCGACGATGTTTTCCCCTTCTTCTTTGGTCACCGAGTATCCGGTGGGATTGTTGGGAAAGTTAAGCATGACGGAAATTTTATCATGTTTTTCAGCTTCGGCTCGGAGAGTTTTATCAAAAGCTGCCAGATTAAATCCACCGCTTGCAGTAAATAAAGGATAGTGGGTAATGACCGCTCCTTTTTTGACATTTAAGATCATGTTATAGTTTCCCCACATCATATCAGGAAAAACGACCACATCACCCGGGTCTAACCACATGTCCGCAAACATGCTGATGGCATGCGTAATACCGCATGTCGTCACAGGAAGGCTGATGATTTTACCGGAAAGCAACGGATTTTTAGCAAATAAAGAATCTTGCCAGGCCTTTCGTAGTGCTGGAATTCCAAAGGATGGTGCATAGGTTATCGATGCTTTGGGCCGGATGTTGCAAATGGAATCCATCACAGAAGGGAAGTACATGGTTCTCCCCTTCTCAGTGGCAATACCGATGGTGGCATTTAATTTATGCGCTTTTTCCTTGGCCTCAGCACTTTGACTCAAAATCCCCTTGGGGAAAAAAAGGTTCTTTCCCATAACAGACAGCATTTCCATAAGATATGGATTGCCTTTTTCGATGTTTTGGTTGAGGGCTTGAGCAATGGGATTCATGAATTTGACCTCCTTTGGATATCTATGTGTTATATCTTCTTTATATCTAAGCCAAGCTCATGCTGGCGCTTCGAGTTTAACCTTCGACTATATATTTTTTACCTTAAATATTTTTCCGTCCTACACTGATTAATTAATGCTGCTTAAAATTAAGGGTGTGAAACATGAGTTATTGATGAGTTTTATCGCGCTGACATGAATGATGTCAAGTGAAAAGAGCTTGAAAAATCGGGGAGATGAGAACTATACATAAGCATAGGTTGAAATTTTATACGGCTATAAACCCCGCTCGATTAGCGAGCGGGGTTTATTTTAAGATCAAAAGAGTCATTACCTGTTTCCTCTCTTGGATGCTTTGAGCGGATTAAGTTTTCCATTCGAGGCAGCGGAGGTTTTGGTAACATGTGAAGCAAAATTGCAGTCCCCGGTTTTCCATTTAATCGAAGGATCAGGGCATGCTGTGCAATACCATTTGGATGAGAACTCGGCGCTTCGATTGCAGCCATTACACCGCTCTACAACCTCGTGGCAAATTCCGCCATTATAGGAACACCCCTTAGCCGTCATAAAAGGGCACTCAAAACCTTTTCTAACTGTTGAACAAACCATCGGAATCACCCCCCTTCAGAAAGAAATTAAAAAAAAGGCCAGGGTACGTATTCCCGGCCTTTTTAACAAAACTCAAAAATTTCGCGCAATATAAACAGGCAAACAAAGCTTGTCAACCATAATTTTACATTTTTTTTATATCCGAATAAAAGAGCTCTTGTAAAAGAGCTCTTGATTTTTTATTTAAAAGTTGCATATTGTCCTGTAAGATATTTTCTAAAAATTTAACAAGATACACATTTTTATTGTATTGCGAATAAAATAATGTGAGTAAAGGAAATACATTCTACATGATTATCAAAGAAGCCATAGAGGTTTTAAAAATAGAAGCTGAAGGGATTCTGAAGCTTGTAGACCGAATTGATGACAACTTTCCTAAGATGGTGGAGCTTATCTGTCGTTCCAAAGGAAGATTGATCATCAGCGGCATCGGCAAATCCGGCCTGGTGGGTCGAAAAATTGTCGCCACCTTAAACAGCACCGGAACACGGTCTCTTTTTTTGCATCCTGCCGAGGCCATGCATGGCGATCTCGGAATGGTGGATTCGGATGATATATTCATCGCGCTTTCCAATAGTGGAGAAACCGATGAGCTGAATTCACTCATCCCCAGTATACAAAAAATCGGATGCACCACTATTGCCTTTACTGGGAACAAAACGTCGACTCTGGCGAAACACAGTGACATCATCATCGATGTTGGCGTGGAAAGGGAAGCCTGCCCCATGGGCCTTGCACCCACCGCCAGTTCAACCGCTCTGCTTGCTATGGGAGACGCCCTTGCCGTTACCCTGATTAACAAAAAACATTTCAAATCAAGCGATTTCAAAAAGATCCATCCCGGAGGTATATTGGGGCAGCGACTTTCAAGTGACGTTCAAGACATGATGCTGACGGGCACTTGTGTTCCACAGGTTCCTGAAGGAACCTCTCTGGAAGATGCCGTAAAGGAAATCAATCGGCTGGAATTGGGGGTAACTCTCGTTATTAGATCAGATAAAACACTTGCCGGCATCATTACCGATGGTGATTTAAGACGTCTGATCGCCGATAAAAAATCTATTGTTGATTTAACCGTTGCGGATGTTATGACAAAAAATCCACGAACCGTCACACTGAATTCTCCGGCCTATGATGCCCTGAACATGATGGAGAAACACCAGATTACGGTACTCCCCATAACAAACGTTAAAGGAAAAGTTCAGGGGATTATTCACCTGCATGACATTTTAGGTAAAGGCGAATTTAAATTCAACGGAACCTAATTTTGACGAACTCATAAAAAGTCAAAATTATACGGCAAAGTAAGACGCTTCAAATTCCCCCGCATAAAACCAGCGGGATAAATAGGCATGTAAATTCCGAGAAACAAGTATACAGACAGAGGATATCATGAAATTTGAGGTTGTTGACACCACGATTCCAACCCTTGGTCCCCTTAGAGTGCCATCTCCGATCAAAAGAGGGGAAAAGGGTGAACTCAGACGAAGTTTCGTAAATGATACGGACAAGGTTGTGATGGACGTAGACTTAAACCACATTAACGAGATGATCCAAGAGGGGCAGAGCTTGCCTGCTTTTGAGATGGCCGGCCCCAGAGAGAAATTATATTTCGATCCGAGCAAGCTCAGGTGCGGAATAGTAACCTGCGGTGGGCTATGCCCGGGTTTAAACGACATCATTCGGGCCATTGTTCTGGAGCTTTTCTACGGTTATGGCGTTAAAAATATATTCGGCTTTAAATACGGCCTTCAAGGTTTCATTCCCAAATACATGCATGATATTATGGACCTCAAACCGGAAATTGTTGCCAATATACACGAAATGGGCGGCTCGATCTTAGGATCATCAAGAGGCCCTCAACCCATAGACGAAATTGTCGACTCCATTGAACGGATGAACATCGGCATCCTGTTTATGGTCGGTGGTGACGGAACGCTCATGGCCGCTACAAAGATCGCAGATGCCATCACCGAAAGAGGTCTGAAAATCAGTGTCATCGGAATTCCAAAAACCATCGACAATGATATTCACCTGGTTTCTCGTTCTTTTGGTTTTGATACCGCAGTGGATGTTGCAACCCAGGCCATTAGAAGCGCACATAACGAATCCTCCGCATATCCCAATGGAATCGGTCTTATTAAACTAATGGGAAGGCATTCGGGCTTCATCGCAGCGACCGCCACACTGGCGCAACAGGATGTAAATTTTGTATTGATACCGGAAGTGGATTTTGACCTTAAAGGGCCGAATGGCTTCTTGGCTGCCCTTGAAAAACGGCTGAACCAAAGAGGACATGCTGTGATCGTAGTGGCAGAAGGTGCCGGTCAAAAATATTTTGAAAATGGAACCACTGAACGGGATGAATCCGGAAACATCAGGCTTAAAGACATTGGCCTGTTTCTTAAAGATACCATAATATCCTACTTTCATGCCAAAGACATCGATGTATCTCTAAAATATATCGATCCCAGTTACATGATAAGGAGCCTTCCTGCAAACGCTAATGACAACGTTTTCTGTAGTTTTTTGGGGCGTGATGCGGTCCATGCGGGCATGGCAGGCAAGACAAAACTACTGGTTGGCCGCTGGAATAATCATTTTGTTCATATCCCCATGAGCGCTTCGGCAGGAAAGAGAAAAAAAATTGACCCCAGAGAGAAATTATGGCTTGGTGTTCTTGGGGCAACGGGTCAGGGATCACTTAAAAACGATTGATCCATCTCTGATTTTGCGGATGAAAGATGAAGCAATCGATGGATGACAGCCGAATGTTTATCAGCAGACCCCTTGTTTAACATGACCGCTTCTTTCGCCAATTTGCCGACAGCATCCGCCTCATCGGGATGTGTCAGATAATATAGCATTTTTTCAGCCAATTCCCGATCGTCTTTGACCTGTATACCGCCGCCCGTATTATCGAGAAGGGCCTTGGCATCCAGGAAATCTTCCATTGAAGGCCCATAGAATACGGGTTTGCCCCACACAGCCGCTTCGAGAACATTCTGCCCCCCCAAAGGCTCTAAGCTCCCACCACAAAAAACAACTGAAGCGATACTGTAAGTGGATTGCAGATCCCCGATGGTGTTAATGATTACGACGGAGGCTGTCCTTGAACAGCCTTCTTTATCAATTTCGGTTTTTAATTGATATGAAAGTCCTTTTGCTTTAACTATATCGATAATATGTTGAATTTTTTCAACATGTCTCGGTGCGATAATCAGCAGCGTTTCCGGCAGGGTTTGAAGGATTTTTTCATAAACATTCACTATGATCTCGTGCTCTGACCCCCGGGTGCTGCCGGCAACCAATACCGGTTCATTCCCTTTTAGGTTGTATAGCTTTTCATTTTTACCCTTAAGAGAGGGGAAGGCCTGTTGCAGCAAAAGATCATACTTTGCGTTTCCGTTAATCTCTATTTTCTTTTTGGGAACGCCCAGCATCATCAATCGCTGGGCATCTTCTTCCCGAATCACGCTAAAGGCTTCAATTTGATTTAAAGCCTCTTGAATTAAAAACCGAATCTTTAAATATCCATTTAT
Source organism: uncultured delta proteobacterium (assembly GCA_963731025.1). Classification (GTDB taxonomy): domain Bacteria; phylum Desulfobacterota; class Desulfobacteria; order Desulfobacterales; family UBA11574; genus UBA11574. The sequence goes on from CAVSVL010000020.1 coordinate 30,348, forward strand.
GGATCTATCAGAAATTCTTCCATTTACCAGGGCAATTTTTGCGCCCATTCTGCGGGCCGCCAACAGCCAGTTCGGCCAAATTTCGGTCTCAAGACAGACCAGGATATCCGGCCGAATCGCTAAGAGTGCTTTGCGAACAGACACGAAAAAATCAAGTGGTGCATAAATATATGTTGTCTCTGGGCCAAATCTTTCCCTGGCCCAGGATTGACCGTGTTTTGTTGTTGTTGAGAGGATGATGGCACAATCCGGCATTAATCGTTTCAGAGATTCTATAATTGTCACCGCCGTGTTCACCTCTCCCACCGAGGCTGCATGAATCCATATTCTTGGAGAACCGGAAATAGCGTTGACAAGAGGCTTGGGGTAAAAACCGAAGCGCTGACCTAAGCCATCGCTGAAACGACCGGTCAGGCGAGTGTAAAACCAGAAAGGCGGGAATACAATTAAGAATAATATTATGTTAAGAAAATTATACGCTTTATAAGCGAAATTCATACACTTAACGTTGCTCCAGCTCTACAAAACGTTGACCTCTTATTTGGAGAAGATAGAGATTTTTAATGGCGTCTCCATTGCTATCAAAAGATGTTAGGCCGGTGACTCCCTGAAAACCTTCAAGTCGCCTGAGTTCATTTTTAAGCACACTTCTAAATCGCACATCGGGCCGGCTAACCGTTTGAAACAGTATCAAAGCGGTATCATAAGCCACTGCTTCTATAAATCCCGGCTTCTGGTGAAAAGTTTTATCATAACTGTCGATAAATTGTTTGACATTTTTCGACCTGCTCTCGGCAAAAAATCCATCCGGCATGATGGCGCCCTGAGCATGTTTGAAAGTCATATCGATCAGACTGTCTGAATGCCATAGATTGGTTCCAAAAAGATAGGTATCCTTAACATCGTAAAAAGCGAGCTGCGGGATAATAAGGCCTGATTTCTTAGGCGCATCGGGAATAAAGACGGCATCAAAATCGACGATGGCCTCCGGTCCTTCATTTTCTTTCATATTCCAGCCTTCAGGTTCTTCATCCAATGGCGAAAGAAGGGTTCCTACGATATTTTCTGCTTTTGTTTCACCGGTTTCATTTTCACTCGCTGTTTGATCGATATTTTTGAGTCCTTCAGGAACTTTATAATATAAACCCACCAGCTTTTTAATGGGATCGCCAAAATCGGTCCCATCGGGTCTATACGATTCAACACCGACAACTCTGCCTTCATGCGCAACGACCTCATCCCAAAAAAGGTTCATAAAAGTTTTTCCATACTTTTCATCAGGATAAAGGATCGCATAACTTTTAAGGCCAAGCTCCTCAACAGCATAAGACACCAGAGCCTTAACCTGCATGCCGGGTGTAATAAAATTTCTAAAAACATATTCTCCGATTTCGGGAATATTATCTTTCTGTGTCAAAGTAATTATCGGTATTCCATAATGTTGTGCCTCTTTGGCAGCTGAACCGGACGTAACCACCGGCCCGATGATAGCGGCAACGTTTTCTTCGAACAGTTCCTTCACCGCGACAGCAGCTTTAACCGGATCAGATGCCGTATCCTTAACAATTATCTTGATGGGAGGCTGGCGGTTTCCGGTATTAAATTGGTTGAAAGCGAGTTGAACACCTTTTAATGCCCCGTTGCCGTATATTTTATAAGGACCGCTTAAGGGGAGTAAACATCCTATGGTGTAATGGCTGTAAACAGACTTTTTATTGATTGCAGCAATGAGACGCTTTGCCTGCTGCACATTTTCGTGTTCCGGAAATTTTTCTATAAAAGCCGCTAAAACTTTCAGGGCTTCATCATATCTTTCTTCCTCGGCATAGTTAAGCCCGAGCTGAAACATAAGATACCCTTTTAGGGCTTCATCTTTCACCTGGTTAAAAAGAGTTATAATATCTTCAATCTCAAGACCCGAGACAGCGTCTTTCAACTTCTTGACAATACTGTCCTTTTCCGGATCTTTTGATTTTCTTAGTGCCATGATATAGTAATTGACAGCGTCTTTTGGAGAACTCATGGCCTTGTATGTGTCGCCAAGCAACACATACGTTCTGAGAATGTAGACCCTGGAGGGCTCTTGTTTTAAAAAATGCAGTGCCTGTTCGATGACGTTGCCATATTCTCCTTGTTTGTAATACGTGACAAGTATTTCAAACCAAGCATCGGATATGAAATGACTGCCTGGATATTCGTCGAGCAGGCGTTGATAGATGCGGCGTGCCTGTTCAAAATCTCCGAGAATCATATGAATTGATCCCATTTTCATTAAAGCGGCATCGGCCAGAGGAGCATCAGGGAATCGTTCGAGGTATTCCCTAAAGTGAGCCAATGCTTTTTCGTAAGACTTTGCCTGCGCCATCTTTTCAGCCTGTGAAAAAAGTTGATATCCAGGACCCGTCTTTTCGGGAACCGGCTTTATCGCGCATGCCCCTAAAAAAAGGGCTACCATTATAAGCATAACTATTTTAATCGGTTTCATAATCACTTGATGTTTACCCTTATTTTACGACAAAGGCAAGCATAACCTGAATCCTTCACTTATCCTTGCCAAGAGCCTTATATAATGTTATAAACCACAACCTTTGATAACTGATAAATTTTATCAGGGCCCTTAACCACAACAAGATATTATCATAAAAATCATGAAAAACCAAAATCCAAAACACAACGTTGATCAGGAACTCGAACACCTGAGACTGCAACTCGACGCCATCGATCAACAAATCGTTTCTCTGCTTTCCAAACGCCAGGCTGAAGTCGAACGCGTCGTTCAGCTCAAAAAAGCACACAATATTCCGGTTTATCACCCTGCAAGGGAAGAAAACCTGATCTCTCAACGTCGTAACCAGGGATCTAAGGCCGGTCTTGACCCGGATTACGTTGAAGAGATTTACCGCCGTATCCTTCGCCAGTCAAGGGCAGAACAAACCGCCCAGATGGCTCAGAAAGGAGTCCGAGCCGGAGCGTCCATCCTTATCATCGGAGGTCTGGGGAGTATGGGACAATATTTTCACCAATGGTTTGCGCATGCCGGGTACCAGGTGCGTATCCTGGACCATAAGGATTGGCCGGATGCAGATCGACTTTGTCAGGGTATCGAACTGGCAATTATCAGTGTTCCCATTGAGCTGACCGTCTCAGTGGCCGAAAGAATCGGCCCTCATCTGCCCGCAGATTGTGTTTTAGCGGATATCACCAGCATAAAAGGAAATCCTTTAAATGCCATGCTCAAGGCGCATCAGGGCCCGGTCATCGGATTGCACCCACTTTTTGGTCCGACCACATCAACCATGGACAAACAGATTGTCGTGGTGACTCCAGGCAGGGACAGCGCCGGCTGTCAATGGCTGATCGATCAGTTCAGCGCCTGGGGAAGCATTATACTAAGAGTCGATGCCAATGAACATGATAAAATCATGTCCATTGTCCAAACGGTTCGGCATTTTGCAACTTTTGCTTTTGGTCAATTTCTCCGTCGCAAACAGATCGATTTGCCGCGGACGTTGGAGTTTTCCAGCCCCATATATCGCCTTGAACTCGGAATGGTGGGTCGTCTTTTTGCTCAGGATCCATCCCTTTATTCAGAAATTATATTCGCATCACCTGAACGGTGTACCCTTTTAAGAGAATACCTCGAGTCTTTGACAAATAATCTTGATATGATCGAAAAGGGTGACAAAGAAGCATTTCTTGCTGAATTTAATAAAATCGCGAAATGGTTCGGACCGTTTAGTGAGCAGGCAATGCGGGAGAGTACGTATCTCATTGATAAACTGATCGAACGCTTTTAAAAAAAAGGAATTTTTAAACGTCAAATTATGTTTTTTCGATTCACTCCCTGCCTTGGCTTGGCCAGTCTTCGCTTGACATAAACCCAGCTCTTTTGTAATCTTCGTTTGAAAAAATAAAACCCTTTGTTTCAAACCTCCAAATTCAATCAACCAATGGGGCCACGATTTCTGGAAATTGGATAGACAGTTAATGCCTAAGAATCAAAGCCAAAAAGAAATCGGACAAGTGTCCGACACAACACCTCTTTATAGCAGCAGAATCACGAAGACATATCTAGAATATATCAAGAACAGTTATCCTGATCTGGATATTGATTCTATCTTAGAATATGCGGGGATGACCAGATATGAGGTAGAAGATCAGGCTCACTGGTTCAGCCAGGATCAGACCGACCGTTTTCAGGAAATCCTGGTTAAAAAAACAGGCAATCCAAAAATCGCCAGAGAGGCAGGACGTTATACAACATCACATAAAGGAATGGGGCCTGTAAAACAATATATCATTAGGATTAATGAGCCTGACAACTGTTTATCTCTTAATGGCGAAACTTTATCCTATCATGAGCCGTGCCGCTAATATCAAAGCAAAAAAATTGGGGCACAACAAGGTCGAAATTATTTCCACACCTAATCCAGGTGTAAATGAAAAACCTTATCAATGTGAAAATCGCATCGGTATTTTTGAATCCGTAGCAAAGCTTATTTACAGATAAGCTTCGCCAATGTTGAACATCCTTTGTGTTTTCATAAAGGAGATGATGCCTGCCAGTTACATCATTACATGGAAAAAAACGGCGTCTCTTATTTGGAAACGGATTCGAAATTATTCTCTACTGATTCATCAATTGTCTATCTCTATAGGTCTTTTCTTTGTTTTACCCTCCATGACCTGGGGAATTCTGGTGATTCTCTGTTCACTTATTACCCTGAGTATAGCATTTCTTTCCGAGTATCTTGAAAAAAAAGAGTTGGTCAAAAACCGTTCGAAACTCAGGGTGATGCGGCCAAAGATCTTATAGCTGAAATGAATATTCGCCACAATAATGCATTACTTATTCAAGAAATGGGTAAAGCCACTTCTTCGATTTTAGATATTGATAAACTCATCAAAACTGTAGTCAATATTATGGAGAATTCATATGGATTTTGACCGCGGTATGATCATGCTTGCCAATAGCGATAAAACCCGTCTCTATTACACTGCTGGATACGGTTACACCCAGGAAAAAGAGGAATTTCTACAACAAACAGAATTTCATCTTGACAACCCTGAATCCAAAGGCGTGTTCGTGGTAGCTTTTAAAAATCAAAAACCATTTCTGGTGAATGACATTTCTGAAATTGAAAAAAAACTCTCAAAAAGAAGTCTTGAGTTCGCTAAAGACATGGATTCGCAGTCACTGATATGTGTGCCTATTGTCTATGAAAATGAATCACTGGGCATACTTGCTGTGGACAATCTCGAGTCAAAAAGACCGCTTACAACCAGTGACATGAACTTATTAATGGGTGTTGCCTCACAAACAGCCGTCGGCATAAACAATGCCATGTCATTTCAAAAAATCCAGGAAAGTGAAAAAAAGTACCGCGAACTTGTCGAAAACGCCAACAGCATTATCATGCGAAGAGATATCGAAGGAAACATCACTTTTTTTAATGAGTTCGCCCAAAAATTTTTTGGTTATACTGAAGATGAGATCCTTGGGAAAAGTTTGGAAGGTACGATTTTCCCGAATACAGAATCAACAAAAACATATCTTGATAACCTGTTGTCGCTTCTCAAACACACACCTGAAAAGCCGATTATTAATGAAAATGAAAGTGTGCTCAGAAACGGTAAAAAAGTCTGGATTGCATGGACTTACAGGCCTATTTTCGATAGTAATGGAAATATTATAGAGATTCTCTGCATCGGTACGGACATTACCGAACTCAAACGTGCAGAACAAGAAAAAGGGATTTGGAAGTTCGGCTCCAGAGAGCACAAAAAATGGAAGCCATCGGAACTCTTGCCGGTGGAGTGGCACATGATCTTAATAATATCCTGTCCGGCATTGTCAGTTACCCTGAACTTTTATTAATGGATATTCCCCAGGACAGCCCGTTAAGAAAACCGATTTTAACTATACAAAAGGCGGGAGAAAGAGCTGCTGCGATTGTTCAGGATTTGTTGACCCTGGCAAGAAGAGGGGTTGTCACAACGAAAGTCGTCAATTTAAATTCAATTATTTCTGAATACTTGAAAAGTCCTGAATTTGAAAACTTAAAAATCTACCATCCGAATGTTCATATAAAAACAGATTTTGAAACAGATCTGTTGAATATTTTAGGCTCTCCTATCCATCTATCCAAAACGATCATGAATTTAGTTACAAATTCTGCTGAAGCAATCTCTGATGTGGGAGAAATAATTTTATCAACCAATAATCGATATATCGACAAATCATTAAACGGATATGACAAAATAAAACAAGGAGATTATGTTACCCTTAGCGTTCGTGACACTGGTATCGGTATTCCTTCAGAAGATTTAGAAAGAATATTTGAACCTTTTTACACCAAAAAGGTTATGGGAAAAAGCGGAACAGGATTGGGAATGGCGGTTGTTTGGGGAACCGTAAAAGATCATAAAGGATATATTGACGTAAAAAGCGCTAGTGGCAAAGGAACCGAATTTACACTCTATTTTCCAGTTATCAGACAAGAACTGACCCGTGATGCCCCGCTACTATCCATAGAAGATATTATGGCAAAGGGAGAATCAATCTTAGTGGTGGACGATGTGGAAGATCAAAGAAAAATTGCCTCTGAAATGTTAACGAAATTGGGATATTCCGTTGTTTCTGTTTCGAGCGGCGAAGAGGCTGTTGAGTACATGAAGCATCATTCAGCAGATCTTCTGGTGCTGGATATGATCATGGAGCCCGGGATCGACGGACTCGATACGTACAAAAAAATTCTCGAAATACATCCCAACCAAAAAGCCATTATCGCCAGCGGTTATTCTGAAACAGATCGTGTTAAAGAAGCTCAAAGATTGGGTGCAACCGCATATGTAAGAAAGCCTTATCTGTTGGATAAAATAGGACAGGTTATACGGGATGAATTGGACAAATAAATATTCATAGGTATTTCTGATTTCATACTGCTTCACTCAAGACAAACATTTGCCAGCATATTTAGCTGGTGAATTAAATAAGTAAGGATAATACATGCCACGCCTATTATTGATCAACCCTTCAAACACGCAAAAAGGACTTGGCAACATTCGTGCTACTGCTTGGCCGCCGTTGAATTTGCCATACTTAGCCGCAGTGACGCCGAATCATTATCATATAGAAGTCCTTGATGAAAATATCGAGCCCTTTGAATACCGAGAAGCTGATATTGTGGGTATTACAGCCTATACGGCTTCGGTTTATCGTGCATATCAAATCGCTCCAGATCTACCGAAAAAAGGGCATTCCCACTGTTATGGGCGGCATCCATGTATCCATGATGCCGGAAGAAGCTGCCAACTATTGTGATGCAGTTGTTATTGGAGAAGCCGAAAGCATCTGGCCAAAAGTTCTCGAAGATTTTGAAGCCGGGAAGTTGCAAAAGCAATACAAAGGGGACGTGGACAGACCTTGAAAATTTGCCATTTCCTCGCCGGGATATCCTCCGAAATCCTTACTATCAATGGGGCAGCATTCAGACCTCCCGCGGATGTCCCATGAACTGCACTTTTTGTTCTGTTACTGCTTTCAATGGACGGCGTTTTCGGAGACGTCCTTTAGATGCAGTCATAGAGGAACTCGAACAAATACCGCAAAAAAAAATATTGTTGACCGATGATAATATTATAGGACATGGAAAGCAGGATCTGGAATGGACCCGCAACTTTTTTTTACGAATCCTGGAAAAAGGCATAAAAAAGATTTTTTTTGCTCAGTCCTCCATCCTTTTCGGAGAAGACCCTGAGCTTATTCGACTTGCATCCAGAGCCGGGGTTAAAAATTGTCTTTATCGGTATGGAGAGTATAAATCCCAAAACCCTTCAATCATATGGAAAAAGTATCAATCTTAAGAGACTTCAACAAAATCGATATCAAAGAATTGATCAACAGAATTCGTAAAGAAGGAATTGCTTTTCTCGGCGCCTTCGTCTTGGGCAGCGATGAAGACGATCCTTCTGATGTTCCATTCCACACTGAAATTTATAAAATCTTCCCACATAGATGTTCTTGCAGATCACCAAACCAACTCCTTTACCCGGCACACAACTTAGGGAAATGCTACAAAGAGAAAAAAGACTTTTTAAACAGGATTTTCCCAAAGCTTGGAATGACTATCGTTTCTCAAGATTGCACTTTCAATCCTAACCAAATGTCTATTGAAGAGGTTTACAAGAGTATGCTTGCATAAAAGAGAAATTCTATTTTAGCTTTTGGGAAACCTTAAAGAGAACTTTTTATACACTTTTTGACACAAAAAGCTTGATCGCAACCATCATTGCATATAAGTTCAATGCTTCCTATTGTAAAGCGTTCAGAAATTCCGAAAATTACCGAAAATATAAAAACATCAATTTAAAGAAAAAATTCGTACCGACAAAGAACGCCATTGAGACATTTATTAGGCGTTAATCAATTCTGATTTAATAAAAAATATGAAAATTTCAAATATGAATCATCGTGGTTATTTAATGGAAAGTGACGAAGAAACGCTTCGTCTTGATTTGAAAACAGATGCCAAGACCGTTGAAAAACAGGCCCTGTGGGCCGGTATAAAACCGGGCATGCGCGTTGCCGATTTGGGTTTTGGTTCCGGGAAAACAACCCTTCTATCTTCATAAGCTGGTTCAACCGAATGGTGAAGTGGTCGGGGTCGATATCGCTGAAGATCGAATTAAATACGCAAAAAAACACTACAATAAAAAGGGAATAAAATATATTCTCAGAGATATCCGTGACCCTTTGGATGATATGGGGATGTTCGATTTTATTTGGGTCCGATTTCGTTCTCGAGTATCATCAAATCTAAAAGTTTTGACATCGTCAAAAATATATCCCGCATTCTGAAACCCGGGGGGATACTCTGCCTTATTGATCTGGACTATAACTGCCTGAATCATTTCGGGCTCTCTAGATAGGCTTAAAAAAACATTTTACGGATTAACGAAGGCATTGGAAAAAAATACTGATTTTGATCCTTATGTGGGAATCAAGCTTTATTCTTTTCTTTATGACCTCGGCTACCAGGATATAGATGTGAGCTTGGCGCCCCATCATCTAATTTTTGGAGAATTGAATGAAATAGACGCCTTCAACTGGACCAAGAAGCTGGAAATTGCCGTAAAAAGGTTGGGATATGAGTTTAAAGAATACAAAGGAGGATATGAAGAATTTTTTGAGGAATTCATACGTTTTTTTTCCGATCCCAGAAGGTTTACCTATACCCCCTTAATTTCCTGCAGAGGGGTTAAACCCGAAACTTAACAGATCATTTTTCCCACGTGTAAAAGCTGTATATTTTTGGCCTTTAAGATACCTTTCAAGAACTTAGCTCATTAAACAAACCCTTAAGACACCTAAAATATTGATCTCCATATTGTGTGTTTAACACCCAAAATCGATACAGTTTCTCATAGGGTATAGATTGTATTTCTGTGTAGCTAACGGGATAAATCATTACTGGTATTTCATCCTGATCATATTTTGCTGAAAGAAAAGAAAGCGTTAAGTATAAAATATCCTTTGACAAACCATTTGAATCCAGGACAAACACCTTGATGCAGTTGGTGAGGTCTGACATGTTAAGTCCCACATCTGAAATACTTGCCATGAAAATTGCCTTGAGATGGACATTGTTTTTCAGTGAAAATAGATATTTTTCCTTTTTAAAGCCAAGCTTTTGATATTCTTTCGATAGGTCATCGCAGTCCATCATCACGGACTTCATGTCCAGTGCATCCAACATTAACCCCCCGGATTTATGCTCATAATACTTTTCAAGCTCAATTAAATCTTCAGACTCGGCTTTAATTAGTTTCCACGGTTCAGGAAAATGTAATTCACGATTTGATCCTTTTTTATAATGAAAATAAGCAAACGTATTAAGGGATGACGCTTTTGGATTCTTTATTTCTTTTGCTACTCCTCCAAAGACACGGTTGGGAAACTTGTTTTCCGGCCTAAAATAACAAAATAAATAATCCATATGTAAAGAATAGAGACTATGGGAAGCATTCGAAAAGCGACCGATCTGGTCCAGCACGGCTACTCCACTTTTTTGAATACCCGGTTTGCGTGCGGCATGGTGATGAATCATCCAGGCATTTTCATAAAAACGGATCATGGCAACATGCCCTTGAATTCGACCTTTTTCCTGGTATATAAAATGCCTGGCAATCTTCTGATCTTGAGTATAGAGCTTTTTGTAAATCGATTTGATTTTTTCTTTGTTTGCCTCAAGAAATGCATATTTTTTTGGATAAATGAAACCTGATTCAAAAAAGAAGTCCCAGAGATCGTCCATATTAACTTTGTTGCAAATATATGAATGGTCGTCTTTTGCATGATGGAGTAATGCCAAAAGTCTGCCGTGGTCTTCGATACTCATATCGAGGATGGTCATGCCGCATTTCACCCAATTGCTGTCCTTTTCTTTTCCCATGAGTTGTCTATAGAGAGTCTGGGCCTTACATTTGACGCTGAAGTTACTTGCAAAGTTCAATTCCAGTTCAGAGATGATCATGCCGGGCAAAAGAACAGCGTTATTCCTATCTTCCTCCACGGAAAAACCGGAACCCGACAGGTCAACAACTTTCAGGTTGGCCATCTTTTCTGTAAACGGATGCTTGAAGATGATACTTGGTGATGGAACCAGTTTCTGGCGGACGTTTCGGAACTCTTTGGGTTTAAACCTTTGGATCTGATATCTTGCCGGTTCAAGAACATAACTTCTCGTTTTATGACCGCCAGTCTGTTTGAGTATTCTACATTCTCCTGAATAGAGAATCTCGTTGTCGTCGGAAAAGATCAGATCCACCTGGACATCAGGATCAATCCATTGAAATGTCTGGGGAGGATTTGCAGTGATTTCAACACGAAAGGAAGCCGTACTAAAATCGATGAGAACCCCGTTAAAAGAAGCACTGTTCTGAATCAACTGAACCTTGACGCCTTTGCATGAATGCCGTCTCATTTTCCGCGGACTGGTTTCCCAACACGTGTCCGGTAAAACAAGCCGAAACCCCGTTTCATCAATATTGATCTCATCGGATTTTACCAATATTATTTTTTTACCGTTGGGTATAACGACTTCTTGGAATTTATAGGATGACAACTGTTGAGAAATATTATCCGTCTCAATCCAAAGACATTTTAACTCCTCTCCAAGGCATGGTTGCGGTTTGGCTCGAAGGGAAACAGTGTGGTCGTATTTGACATGTTTAAAATTTACCAGGACGGTACCATCTTGAAAATTGATGTAATTCAGCTTATTAATTAAGTGTTTTTTGCGAATCTCCTTTCCTTTTGTGTCACGTTCCCCGTTTGGATCTGAAGGATTTAATTCAGTAATTTTGTTGTCGCTATCCATAAGCTCAATATGTTATTTCGGCAAGGCGTTAGATGATGATATTATCAAATCCAAGTATTCCTCGTTAATCTTTATTCACCCAACAGGCCTTTTAAAAATTTAGACCTAACTGCAAGATTGAAAATTGCTCTGCAACCGCAGCTAAATCCGCTCTCTAGTTTTAATCCGAAAAGCGGCACAGAAATGCACTCACTGATGTCGGCAAAGTTTTTTGATTTTCGATCGTAACAACCAAAATATTGTGTGTCAAGACATATTAAACTACAATATGTAGTAATATTGACCTATCAACTTTTGGAGAAATATTCACCTGTAAATGCAAAGTTTATGGCATTACGGAGGTGTTTAGCAATTCCTGTCATCGCCACCTTATAAGCAAAAGCCATGCCGAACCCAAAATGTCATATAATACAATAATTACAAGTAATTTTAAATTTTTCATAAAAAACATGTAAGGATATATGAAAAAAACTTCATAAAAAACATGTAATTCATTCCACATCCATTTTAACGCCAGAGCATTAAACTGTTTTTTATAATTGACTAAATTTCAGATTCCGGTAAAAATAATGATGATGCAACTTAAAGGTATGACTGAATTCGCACATAACATGCTTAGATTAAGATATGGATGAAAAATACGATCAGGAATTTGTAAATATAGCCATCTTGGAAAATATCGTAGAGGCGCAGCTTATCGATTCTATCCTGAATGAACACGATATCCCTCATCAGATTCGATCATTTCATGATACGGCTTATGATGGTTTATTTCAGTTTCAAAAAGGCTGGGGTGCAATCTGGGCCCCGGTTTCATCCAAAGCGGAAATTCTCGAAATATTACATGATGTCAGATCAATAGATTTTGATATTTAAGAAGGATAAGTTTGGGACCAAACACACAGGCACCAGAATGAAACGGGGCGAGAAGGCTCCGCAAACACATCCTATCAGAAGGAGGTTAAACCATGTCTAAAAACAGAACCGGTATGTCAACGGATTTTGAAGAAGCACTGAAAATTGGCCGTCCACCCAACGTGGTAAAATTGTTTCCCAACTCAAAGGCCCTGATCGTCAGCGGAAAGTTTATTGATCGAGCGATGCTCACTAAGGGTAAAGCCATCGCCATGGCTGCCAACGGCCGTAACAATTTTGTTATTCGAGGCGCTCTTAAGGCTGCCCAAAGGGCGAATGCCGTCATCATTATAGAAATTGCCAGGTCTGAAGGTGGCGCCGGTGCTTATTGTGCGGTCAATTATTGGAATATTGCCAGACAGGTCGATGCAGTATGCAATGAATTGAACCTTACAGTTCCTGTGGCAATCCATGCCGACCATTATGGTATCAAAAAAGAGCAGGATGTCGATGCAGCCAAGATCGAAATCCCGACACTGTTTGAAGCAGGGATGACCTCCATTGCCATTGATGCATCGCATCTGCCCGATGATCAGAACCTGCTGGCCAACCTATCGCTGAACCCTTTTGTTCCTAAATGGGCAGGGCTTGAAACCGAGGTGGGTGAAATTAAAGGAAAAGAGGGTCTCTCAACCGTTGAGGAAGCCTTGTTTCTTATTCAGGGACTCAACGCCCACAATATTTTCCCGGATTGGATCGCCCTAAACAATGGAACAACTCACGGTATCGAGGCGAGTGGACAGGGCATACAGGTTGATTTAACCGCTGAAATCCACCAGGCCCTGACAAAATACCAGATTTCAGGCGCGCAACACGGCACTTCCGGAAACAGTTCTGACAGGCTGAGGGAAATAGCGGCTAAAACCAGGACAACCAAAGCAAATGTGGCCACAGCCCTGCAAATGATCTCCTGGGGTCTCGAGGTCAATGACTTCGGCAATGCCATGCTTGACAAGGATGGCAACTTTATTAAAGTTAAAGATCAGGGGGTCACCGAAGAAATGTGGCAAGAAATGAAGGCCTATGCTGAATCCAAAGGCATTAAGGGGGGAAATTATAAGAAACTCAACCTCCCCTTTGAAAACAAGCTGATGGGGCAACCTCAAGCAGTCAGGGAAAGGATGATCAAACGGGTTGAAGAATTTATTTATAACATGCTTGTAAATGTTTTCAACGCCAAAGACACGGCACCCCTTGCCATTAACGCCATCCTTGAGGCTGGAACTTATGATCCGGGTCCAAAAGCAAGCCGAATTGAAGACCCCGATGAATGGACTTCTGAAAAAATTATCCGGCGAGCAACGAAAATTGATTCAGATAAGGGCCCGGGAGGAGATTTCGACGATTAATGATGAGGGAAAAAAGGTATTGTCCATATTGTGGAACCGGACTCGTCGAAAAGTTTTGTGAAGGAGCCCTTCGCCGGTATTGCAACCGCTGCAATGAGCCCATCTATGAAAACCCTATACCAGCCACATGTTTGGTTGTTGTGGACACTAAAGACAGGGTGTTGCTTGTCAAACGCAGTGTAGCGCCCAAAAAAGGATTCTGGTGTCTTCCCGGCGGATTTATGGAGCTGGGTGAAACACCTGAACAGGCAGCCTTACGAGAACTTAAGGAAGAAACCGGACTGGCCGGTAGGATCGATATGCTCCTTGGTGTCTCATCCAACCCCAGCGCCCTGTACCATACCGTACTTATGGTGGGATATCTGGTTAAAAGCTATTCCGGGAATCTTATCGCCGGCGACGACGCAAATGACGCGGCTCGCTTTCATTATAATGAATTACCGGAAATCGCTTTTGAAAGCCATGCAAGTTTCATCAGAATGTATTATGCTGCTTATTCTGCCTGATATAGGAAACCTTTGCAAAATTTCCCTTTTTGTCCAACTTCTTTATCAGGCTCAACTTTTCATGCAAGATTCAGATTTAATATTGAACAAATACATACCCCCCTTTTCCGTTACTGTCTTCATATAACGGTTTGGGCAGGTTTTGTTTCCATCTCATATATTTTCTGGACTTCGCAATAAGCACCACACGTCCTTTTCCAGCGTTTTGAAGGAGGAGATCTTTAAATTGTTTCAGATTGAGTGAACGAAATTTCGCGTCTTCATAATTCAGTCCATAGGACACTTCGCCGCCCCCCTCAAGAAGATACACATCATCTCGCTTGTAAAACCAGCAAACCGCTCCCATGGGATCTTCATCTGACACGAGAATGGTGTATGTCTTAATTTTATGTGCGTTTTTCAGCAGGAATGTTCCCGGAGCTTTGTGTTCAAGGGTCAGGTCCGGCAGAATGAAATTGGATCCTAATAATAAAAGCAATGGCGAGCAACCGACAAGCATGAGTTTTGTTTTGCTGTTTGAGACCCTGACCGCAGAGATTAAAAGAAATGCAAACATCACAAATCCGATAACTCCCAAGCCCCCCTTCCATGTTTGATCATAAGGTTTGAATCCCTTAAACCCAATGCTTTGAACCCCTATTAACGCCACCGCTATGATCACCACGAGCATTGCAAGGGACCAAACAGCAACGGAAAACAATTTTTTTCCTCCTGTTTCGAAATATTTTTTTAGCCCGATGGACATAAGCATCGCAAAAGGAGGAAAACAGGGGAGGATGTAAGTCAGAATTTTGCCTTTTGAGACGGAAAAAAATAGAAAAGGAAAAAAGAACCAGCATATGGCAAAACGGGTTATCGATGCCTTAATCCCGGTTTTTTTTAACCCCAATATCGCCGCAGGAAAGAGGCATGTCCATGGAAGCGCAGCTGCGGGGAACCAATAAAGATAATACCAAAACGATTCATGGTGCTGTGCCCCGGAAGACAAAAACCGCTTGATATGTTCGTTGAAAACAAAGAAGTTCCAGAAATCAGGCGCCTTGAAGTGAACCATTACAGCCCAAGGTATCACGAACAAAATTGCTGCAATTATCGGCAGCCAGCAAATGATAAATAACGATTTGAAACGACCTTCCCAGATCATAAACGGTACAATGGCCATCACCGGAATTGCAAAGGCCAGAAAACCCTTTGTAAGGAATGCAAGTGCGCAAAACATACCGAACAGCAATAAAAAAACGTTCTTTTTGGAAGAATCGGCATTATAGGCGAAAAAAAATGATGTCATCGAAGCGGTCACAAACATGGCCAGCATGCTGTCCAAGATATTGAACGTTCCAATGCCAAATACGATAAACGAAGTCAGAAATATCAGCGCGGCCTGAGTTGCAGCGGTAGTTCCTCCTGAAAATCGGCGAATGAGCAAAAAAACCATAAATGCCGAAAGACCTGTGGCCGCTGCTGATGGAAAACGAACGGCAAAGGCATTTTCTCCGAACAATTTGATGGATAATGCATTCAGCCAGTATCCCATCACAGGTTTTTCAAAATATCTCAGTCCGTTGAGCCTCGGAACAATCCAGTCGCCTGAAGCGATCATCTCACGGGGGATTTCAGCATAGCGCGATTCATCAGGGATAATAATGGGTCGAATCCCAAGCGGTAAGATATAAAGGAGTAAAAAAATCCCGATGATGACAATATACGATTTTCTCATATACTATTTTACACCTGAATCGAAATCCATCCCTCACGGCCACTAATCTTTCCAGGCACAATGGAAGAATTACCGACGGGAATGTTTTCCTTAAGAAATGAGCCCAGAGGAACAAAGGATATCCCTTTTGCACGAGCCTTCTTTAAAAACTGATCAAACATTTTCGCACAAGAGATGCCCTCAACCTCGGCGTGAATTGTCAAAACATTCAAGTCTTCCGGTTTCATCAGCGAAAAAATATAGTCGTTGTAATTTTCGGCAGAAACGCCTTTATGTCCGATGACTTCGTCATAGGTTGGCAATGTTACGGGAATCTGGGGTTGGGACAACGGTTCCCCGTCGATGACCGGGTAAAAAATACTCCTTCCCCTGCAATCGCTGTTATAGTTAAAATGAAGCCTCTCTTTTTCTAAAAGGACCTTGTTGTTGCATTTCCATGCAGGCACCGCCGAGCAAATCGGCGGTTTTCCCGTAATCCGCATCAGTTGATCATATCCTTTTTCTAAAGAACGTCTGATGGTCTGCCGATCCATGGTGTCGATATGGACTTGCCAGTGAAAATGATCCCAGGCATGCAAACCGATCTCATGCCCATTGTTTGGAACCATAGCGATAACCTCGGCCAGCCTTTCGCCGATCAACGGCCCTTGAAAAAAGGTTCCCTTTAAAAGAATATCCCATCCATAAAGACTGGCTGCTTTTGAACGCAGCATTTTCATAAAAAAAGCGGGGCGCAACAGGCGCCACAGATGGCGCCCCATATTGTCGGGTCCTACGGAAAAAAAGAATGAAGCATTCAAGTTGTGCTCTGCAAGTATTTTGCAAAGATTCGGCACACCGGTTTTGGTGCCTCTGAAGGTATCAACATCAATACGCAAGCCGATTATCATGGATTCATCGTCTCAGACTACATATCATGCGGTCGGCCAATGCCGCATTCTCCGGTTCTGACCGCTTCTTTTAGAAAAAAATCGAGGGTTTCTTCAACCGATTGCTCGATATCGATTTTCGGTGTCCACTTTAAAAGACGCCGCGCATTTTCGATACTCGGTTTTCTGTGCTGAACGTCCTCATATCCGGACCCGTAAAAGGTCTTGCTTTCCATCTCTCGAATCCCGGCAAAGGGGGGAAATTGTTTGTATAGCGGATGCTGGTGGAATTTTTTGACGAGGATTTCGGCCAACTCTTTGATGCTGGCTTCACTGTCAGGATTGCCGATATTGATAATTTTACCGTCACAACAGCCTTCGTTATTTTCGATAATCCTGTAAAGGCATTCAACACCGTCTTTCACATCCGTAAAGCAGCGTTTCTGGTTGCCGCCGTCAACGAGCTGAATCGGCGTCCCTTCAGCCAGGTTGAGTATCAACTGGGTGATCGCCCGGGAACTGCCGATACGTGCAGATTCCAGACTATCGAGCCGGGGACCGATCCAATTGAAAGGTCGAAACAAAGTGAATTGTAAACCTTCTTGTGCACCATAAGCCCAAATGACCCGATCAAGCATCTGTTTGCAGCATGAATAAATCCACCGCTGCTTTCGGATGGGCCCCAGAATCAACCGGGAGTTGTCTTCATTGAATTCCTGTTCATCACACATGCCGTAGACTTCCGAAGTGGATGGAAATATGATGCGCTTTCCGTATTTAACACAGTATCGAACAATGCGAAGATTTTCTTCAAAATCGAGTTCAAAAACCTTTATAGGATTGCGGGTATATTCAATAGGTGTTGCAATGGCAACCAGCGGGATCACGATATCACACTTTCTGACATGATACTCAATCCATTCGCGATGGATCGAAATATCCCCTTCGGAAAAATGAAATCCAGACCGATCCCGCAGCCTTTGAATCGAAGTTGATCCAAGGTCCATTCCATGGACCTCATACTTTCCACTGTTCAAAAGCCTTTCACTGAGATGGTTCCCGATGAATCCATCGACCCCCAGAATAAGTACCTGCTTCTTTCGCATGGGTTCAATACGGCATATAGACGGCTCATCGAATCTCATCCCTGAAACAAAGTGCATTTCCGCTGCGAGCTGTCTTCCGCTCATATATAATTCACCTTCGGGTTGGCCAAAATCCACCCTTAAAGCGTTTTTACCACAGGCGATCACAAACGGATCAACTGAAAGAACAGTTCCGGGTATACCACCGCTTTCATTCACAACACTCACTGACCAGAAAATGCATTTGCGATGACCCATGTAGCTGAACGCTCCGGGATAGGGCCGGGATACTGCTCTGACAAGATTTCTGATGTCATTTGCATCTTGACTCCAGTCAATTTTGCCATCTTCCGGGCCACGGGCGCCAAAATACGTGGCAAGGGAATGGTCTTGAGGTGTTCGGGGTGCCGTTCCTTCTTTAAGTTGCGGCAAAATTTCGTTTAGCATACCGGTCGCAGCTTTTACGGCTTTATCATGAAGCGTTCGGGCCGTATCTGTATCCGATATTAAAATTTTTTTCTGAATCACGATATCGCCGTCATCTGCTTTGGGAGTCATGTAATGCAGCGTAACGCCGGTTTCTGTCTCACCATTGACCAGAACCCAGTTAATGGGACATCTCCCACGATATTTCGGCAAAAGAGAACCATGCAGGTTCAGACAACCCGACGGCGGAATATTTAGAATGTTTGAATTGACCATATTGCGATAATAAAAAGAAAAAAGAATATCCGGAGCAATTTTTTTAATTTTTTTCATCCAAATGGGATGATTGATATCTTCCGGCGAAAATACAGGAATCTCATGGCTTGATGCAAGTTCGGCCACAGACTCAAACCATATATTTTCATCCGGGTTGTCCTTATGTGTGAAAACCGCTGCGATCTCGAATCCGTTTTTCAGAAGGGCTTCAATTCCAACACATCCGATGTTGTGATAGGCCAATACGATTGCTTTCATTTTTGTCCTTTTGTATCTATTTCGCTATTAATTTTACGTTCCCCGGAAACCCGCTGTACGAAGTAACGGGGACGGGCTCTCACATCATGGTAAACCCTGCCAATATACTCTCCAAGAAGTCCCATTGCAATGAATTGGGCACCAACAAAGATAAATAAAATCGCAAAAAGGGTAAAAACACCTTCAGCCGCCCATTCAGCCCCGTAATAGATGCGCATCAGTAAAAGGAACAAACCAAAGCCGATGCCGGCTGATGAGATCATCCCGCCGATGATGCTCAACAGCCGCAGCGGGAAGGTTGTCATGCTGGTTAACAGGTCAAAATGCAGCATCACAAGCTTCATTAGACTGTATTTCGACTGACCTTGTTTGCGCGCTTCATGCTTGACACCGGAATCTCAGTGGTAATCCGGGCAAAACTGTTGGCAAGAATCGGTATAAAGGTGCTGTGTTCCTTACACATCAGCATCGCCTCAACAATATGTCTGCGATAGGCGCGTAACATGCAGCCATAGTCATGCATCATGACACCGGTCGATTTTTGAACCGCTTTATTGATAATGGCGGAGGCCATCCTTTCGAAAAAGCGTATCCTGTCGTTGCGTTCTTACGCTTCCCACCACATCATACCCTTTATCCATGGCGTCGACCAGTCGTGGAATTTCTTCAGGCGGGTTTTGCAGATCGGCATCCAATGTAATGATAATATCACCTTTAGATTGCTTAAATCCGGCAATAACCGCTGCATGCTGTCCGTAATTTCTGTTTAAAAAAACCCCCACCACTTTGCCGGAATTATGTTTTGCTGCAGGATCGATTTTTTCGGCAGAACCGTCCGAGCTTCCATCGTCAACCAGGATAATTTCAAAAAGACATCCTGTTCGATCACAAGCCAAGAGACAACGCCGAATGAGTTCATCCAGATTTTCTTCTTCGTTAAATACCGGAATAACAACTGACAGTGATGTTCGGGCGCTCATGATTTCAAAATATCCTTTATGGTATCGACAACGTCATCCACATCTTCGTAAGTCATTTGTGGAAAAAGCGGCAAAGAGCATATACGTTCGGAATTCCATTCCGTATTGGGCAACATGCCTGATGGAATTTTCATTGTTTCCTGATAATATTTCTGTTGGTGCGCGGCAAGAAAATGAATGCCGGTCCCGATATTTCTCTTTTTGAGTTCTCCCATGAAATCGTTTCGACTAAGTTTCGATTTTTCAATATCTAAACGAACAATAAACAAGTGCCATGAATGTTTATGGGAATAGGCCGGTACTTTCAGAGGTCGAAGTTCTTCAACTTCTGTCAATCTTTCTCGATAATGCATGGCCAGTTGCATTCGTTTATCATTAAATTTTTCAACTCTGGCCAGCTGCTGAATTCCGAGAACCGCCAGAATATCCGGCAGGTTATATTTAAAACCGGGTTCCAACACCTCGGCCTGGGGAGATCTCCCCTGTGTCCTTCGATCAAAGGCATCAACACCCAGTCCATGAAATTTTAGCCGACGAATCTGATCGACCAGGTCAAGATCATCTGAACAAAACATACCGCCTTCACCCGAGGTAATATTTTTAATGGGGTGAAAGGAAAATATCGAAGTGTGGTTTTTGCCGATTTTTTCACCATGATATTCGGTGCCGACGGCATGGGCAGCATCTTCGATGATGGCAATATTATGGCCATCTGCAAGCTTTCGCACAGGGGCCATATCAACCGGTGCACCGGCAAAATGAACCGGAATGATGAGTCTGGTATTTGCTGACAGGTGCTCTTGAATCAAATCCGCTGTGACCATCAAGGTGTCTCGGTCGATATCCACAAAAACAGGTGTTGCACCGCTCAGAACAATGAGGTTCACTGTGGAAACCCATGTCATGGATGGGGTAATCACCTCATCACCGGAGCCTATTTTCAGGGCCTTCAAAGCAAGATGCATTCCCGCGGTTGCCGAAGACAACGCCACCGCTCTCGCACAGCCGGTATACTCGCAGAATTTTTCTTCAAATTCGGCATTTTTCGAACCGGTGGTAATCCATCCGGAACGAAGGACCTCACCGACAGCATCGATATCCGCTTCGGTAATGCTCGGGCGTGAAAATGGCAAAAACTCTTTTCTCATGGACATTGTCATACAGCTTCTATAATTTAATTTCAACCTCTTAGCTTTAATTCGACTGTATTTTTTTTTCAGATACATTTCCTAAACGATTGAATTAAATCATACAATGATATTCTGAAGAAAGCGTGAAGAAAATAAAATTTTGAATATGTTCAATAATTAACGGTTTCTTAAACATTGTAACTTGAATCGAAAGCGACATGTTCTGCACGAAATGCCGGAGAACCTGCCGGAATAATTCCAAACTTACCGAGAGAAGCGGGTGAAAAAGTCTTAGAAAAACAGGGAGTGCGATCAATACCAGCGGTAACTGTACCATCAAACCGGAAATGATGGCAATCGCCAGTGGTTTTTGCATAGCGGAACCTTGCCCGATACCCATGGCAAGAGGCAGTAAAGCCAGAATTGCCGCAAAAGTCGTCATGGCAATGGGGCGCATGCGGTTCTTTCCGGCCTGAATGAGCGCTTCCTCTCTCTCAAGTTCACCTGGTAGCGTACGATATTCCGAAAAATAGAAAATGGCCACTTCCGTAACAATTCCCACAATCATGGTCATTCCCATCATGGATGAGATGTTAATTTCTGTGCCGGTTACATAAAGCCCTATAAAAACCGCTGTCAAGGCAAGAAGTGTGGTTATCAGTATGGTGACGGCGACATGAAAGCGTTCATACAAAAAGAGCAGAAGAAGAAACACCAGAATGACTGCGGAAACAAGGACGGCGATGAGTCCTGTGAAGGCGATCCGCTGCTGTGCATAAAGGCCGCCGAGGGTTTGATATACGCCTTTTGGTATCAATCCCGGTTTGTTAAGGACCGACTTGACGTCCCGGATAACCGAACCCATGTCGCGGCCGCTGATTCGCCCTGTTACGGCAATCATCCTTTTCAGATCGTCCCGCATGATCTGAGGCTGCCCGGTAACGGCCTTGAGCGTCGCGACGCGTTTGAGGGGAAAGAGATGTCCATCCGGAGCACGAAAACGAAGGTTCAGGATGTCTGAAACTCTGGCACGCACGTCATCGGGAATACGCACCCGCACCCCGATCATCTTAGGGCCCTGCTGTATCCGGGTAGTGACAGCACCGGTCAAAAAATCGGATAACGTCTGTGTTACCTCCTCCGGAGTCACCCCTTCCAGGGAGGCTTTATCCCGATTCACCCGGATATCCAGTGCGTCTCCGGCCAGCACAATGCCGTCTTTTACATCGACCACGCCGGGGATTTTTCGGATGGCTGCAGCCACTTGTGGTCCCAGGTTCATGAGTAATCCGCCATCATCGGAAAAAAGCTTGATCTCGATGGGCTGAGGGGCGGATGTTAGATCCCCGATAAGGTCTTCCATCAAAAGGGCCATCTCGATTTGGAGCCCTGGAACCGAGTGTTCGATTCGATTTCGAACATCATCCATAACGGTCTCGATGGGCCGCCGGGGAAAAGATTTCAGCCGTACGAAAAAATCACCCTCATTCGCTTCGCTCAAGGTCCCGCCAAGCGCAAATCCTGTACGGCGGGAGTAAGTTTGAACATCAGGGGTTTGCTGTAAAATGCTCTCAACCTGACGCAGCAAACGATCTGTTTCTTTGAGCGAGGTTCCGGGAAAAGAACGATAATCAAGGATGAATCCGCCTTCATCCATTTTGGGCATAAATCCTGATCCCAGATGCTTGTATGAAAACCAGCCGATTGTAATTAAAGGAACAATCATCAGCATAACCAGACTGGGACGGGCCAGGACAGGTTTCATGACTGCTTCGTAAGATCGATGAAATATCCGGGTCAATGTGCCGTCTTCCTCGCGGTCGGCATCCTTTTTATTAAGAAGATGATCTGCAAGCAGAGGTACGGCCAGCCACGCTACGAAAAAGGAGATAATAAGACTGGATGCCATGGTCAAGGAGAGGGACTTGAAAAAAGCTCCGGTGACTCCGGACAAAAAAGCCATGGGAGTAAATATAATGATGGTGGAGGCGGATGAACCGGCAAGCGGTCGCGTGAACTCTTGTACGGCCTTCATCACACGAGCATGATGTTCACCGACACCACTTCGCAATCCGCGAACGATCTGTTCCTGCATCACAATCATATCGTCTATGATAAGTGCTATCGCGGCTGCCATGCCCCCCAGGGTCATGATATTAAAACTCATATGCAGCGCATAGAGCAGCAGGATGGTGGCGGCCACGACACAGGGAACCGTTACGGCGGCAATGAAGGTCATTTTGATATTTCGCAAAAAAAGCCACAGAACAAAGACAGCAAACAATACCCCGATGATAATGGCATCCCGTACACTGTGTACTGAAGCAACAATCAATTGACTCTGGTCGTACCAGTTGGCGATCCTGATCCCTTTCGGCAAGTTGGGACGGAATTCGGCAAGTTTATTTTTTATCTCTCTGGCAATCTGCACTGTATTGCCGCCGGGTTGTTGATAAATCTGAAAAAGCACGGCATCATGACCGTCGGCGGTCGCCCGGGTCCACTGCGGCACCGTGCCCCTGCTCACCGTGGCAATATCATCCAGACGCACCAGACCATTTTCCCCTGAGCGAAGGATAGTCTCCCGGATCTGATCCAGGTCGTGAAATCGCGTGTCGGAAATCGTCAGATAGAGTTTATAATGATCCTCAATCTTACCCACAGCCGTAATGACATTGGCGCCCGAAACAGCTTTTGCCACATCATTCAATGAAAGACCATAGGAGGCAAGACGCGCAGGGTCCACAACCACCTGGTATTCTTCACTGGGCACCTCCCTGTACACTGACTTTGGCAACTCCTTTTACGGTCGATAGCAAGGGCCTCAATTGGTACAATGCAATATCCTGCAACTCCACCAGCGAATGAATATCAGAGGTTATGCTATAAGCCAGCACCGGCATCACCGTCGGATCCATACGGCGCACCTGGAATGTGGTTCCCTGGGGCAACCCGGATAAAACCTGGCTAATGGCAGACTCCACCTGAAGGGTAGCAGCAACCATGTTGGCGCCCCAGTCAAAATTTATAGAGATCTCAGCGCTTCCTCGACTGGTGATCGAGCGAACATTTCGAACTCCGGGCACAGCTCGAACCGCCTCTTCCACGGGCCAGGTGACCTCAATAGCCATCTGTTCTGCCGGACGATCACCGGCATCCAGATTCACCACCACGCGAGGGAAATTAACGTGGGGGAAAAGGGCTACCGGAAGCTTCAAACTGCCGGCCAGTCCGCCCATGGCCAGAACAACGATAAGAAACAGAATCGAGCGACGGTGTCTTTGCATCCAGTCTGTGAAGCTCATTTAAGCGCCTCCGCCTGAACCGACATGCCATCCTTTAGCTCATAATTACCTTGAATTACCACTAAATCTCCCGGTTTCAGGTCTTTATCCATAACTTCAACTCTGCGATGGTTTTCCAGCCCTGGCTTTACAATGAATTTCTGAGCCCGGCCATTCTTGATAGTGAAAAGAACGTAATGACCATCTTCCGGCAATACAGCATCCCTGGGTACAACCAGCGTTTTTTTGGAAGCGATGATTATTTTCCCGCGAACATACCCTCCCAGAAGGTATCCGCTGGAAATTGGCAAGGATACAAAAATGTTCACCAGGCGGGTGACCGGATTGACCGATTGAGAGATGGTGCGGATTTTGCCCGTGACCTCAGGAGACTGAGATATGTTCACCGACGACACTAAGACGGGCTGTCCCAGCTTCAAGCGCTCAACATCGTCCTGTTCGACATTCAAATGCACCTCTATTCGGTCTTGTGGTACAATTTCTAAAAAAGGACTGTTGCCCGGTATCACAGATCCTTGATTCACATGCACCTTATAAACAATTTCCGAACCCGTAGAACGGATTTGTCTTACTTTTCCAACCCCACTCTGCTCAAGATTTTTCAATCGTTGCCGCGCTTGCTGTAAAACATCTTCGGCTGTCAGGAGTTCTCCTCTCGTTGCCAGCTTGAGATTAAATCGCTCCTGTACTTTTTTAAGCTTTTGTGAGGCTGATTTATAAGCCCTTCGCGCCTCCTCCATTTGGAGTTTTGCATCAGGACTGGGATCGATTTCCAAGAGAACATCACCCTTTGAGATCCTCTGCCCCTCACTGACCGATATATGGCGAACCCTGCTTTCAAACCGAATCGATACAGTCTTTACTGCTCCTGGAGCTGGAGCAACCATTCCATAAGCGGTAATGGTTTCCGTTATCGTCTCTTGTTGAATGGGAGCCACTCGTACTTTTGCTACCGGACTCTGTTTTAAAAGATTACTTGCAGCCGGATGTTCGGCGGGCTTTACGAACAACAGAAAGTATCCCACTGCCAGTGCAATTGTGCTCATTGTGATGATGATAATGATCCATTTCGTTCGTTTCATTCTAATTTTTTCTCCTGTGCCATATTCCAGGATCTGATTTATTGTAACGTTAGGATTTAATCATGATCCACATCCTTTCCGCCGGCACCTGTTTGTCCGATGTATTCTCCGGCGACGATTTCAAGGGCAATCCCCATGTCCGATAAATCTCGCTTTAACTGGAGAATTTTCAGTTGCCAGTTGTCCACTTCATTTCGTGTATCGTTGTAAACAAGGATATCTGCGTTGCCTTCTTCCAGGGCTTTTTTGTAAGTCGCGAGCAGGCTGGATGATATCTGAAGTGACAGTTCAGCCGATTCAATCTGCTTTTTTAGGGATTCCATATCACCCAAAATGGTTGCAACTTTTGAATGTGATTCGAAGATACGGGCAATATACTCATCAAAAAGTTGTTTCCGGCCGGCCCGTTCCACGGCAATCTGTCCCTGATTCCGGTCAAAGAAAGGCAGGTCAATTGTGGTGGCGAAACCGGTGGTGATCACATTTCCTGTATCTCTAATATGATTCAGGCTTATATTTATTTTAGGAAATTGTGAAAGTATTGCTGCTCTCACCTGTGCTTCCTGACTCTCATATCCCTTTTTTAACGCCAGAAGATCGAGCCTTCGATTATCGAATCCGTCCATAATTTTTTGGGTTGTTGGGAGACGCTTCCAGAGGGGAAGCCTGACATCTCGTTGGAGTAACACTTTGTTGTCCGGCGGAATACCGAGGGTCTGATTCAACGCATGTCGCTCGTTCTCGTGTTCTTGTTCAAGTATTAAAACGCTGTTCCGGGCCTGTTGGTAGGCGGCTTTTGCAGCGTTTAAATCCAAGACGGTTACCACTCCCATAGAGAATCCTCGCTGGACAACGGTAAGATTTTTTTTGTGTTGTTTCACAATGTTTCTTGCCAGGAGCAATTGCTTTTCGGTAAATATCAACCGGTATACGTTTAATCTTGCTGCCTGGGCAACTTGCCATTCCTGCCAGGCGATATCAAGATCAACCGATTGGGCATGACTTCGAGCCATATCCAGTTTTACGCCATGAGTAATCAGCGAAGTAATGTCCCAGCCCAGGCCAAAACCAAACGCATTGACGGTGTCTTGTGTATTTCCGCCTGTGGGTACATCCAGATTATAGGAAAGTTGCGGGTTGGGTAGAATGCCGGCCTGCAAAAGCTGTGCTGCCGCAGTTCCTTTATGGTCCCGAATGGCCCGAAGATTTGGGTTGGCGAGTACGGCCAGAATCGCCGCCTCATCCGGTGACAGGCCGTCACGGATATCGAACTCGACCGGTTTCAAGATGGGATGCTGAATCGATTTCGCCTTGATCCGAATGGTTTCAATGCTCGGAGGTTTGAGACTTTCAGAAACAGTACTCTGATCCAACGGCAATTTGTGGTAAGTTGCACATCCACTCATAACAATTGTTAAGACAGTTAGAAACAAAAGGATGTTAGTATACTGATGTCGCATATGTTTACCTGGCGTTCCCATTCTAATTACTGGCACCTGCAAACGATATTTTAAAATCTATCCACCGCGTTAATGGCCAACAATTCTTGAAGACGATCAGCTATTTCCTTTCTTTTGTATCTGCTTTTTCTTTTTTCTCAACTACGAGCCTTGCTTCCATTCCATCCCTAATATGGTGAGACTTCTCCTTGTTAACCATTACCATGGCATGGTGGGATTCCATAGTCTCTCGAACTATGCCACAATCAATAACTTCACCTGAAGATGAGTAGATGCACACTTGAGCTCCAATTACAAATCCAACATCCTTTCCTTCATCAATATAGACGAACCCTTTATGTTTATTCACATTCTTAACCCGTGCTGTTTGTTGAGCGCTCACCGTGATTCCCCCCAAGACAATGAGAACAGTCAGGGCAATGCTGGTGACAATTATGATTCTTTTCATATTTACAACCTCCTTTCATATAATATTTCTTAGATCCAAACGGCCTTTACCCTTGGTTATACAATCTCCGTCATGTTTTTTTATGCAACGTTAAGGTTTATTAAACGTCGAGATCTAGTGTGTATCCAGTGGAGCAATCCAAAGAAAATCAGGAGTAATAGTGGCTCCCCAATGGCAACAGCCAAAATACGGCCTGATGCAACCGTGGGCTTGGGCTGTATCTTAAAAGACACCAGATCGCTCACAATCAGTCGGTTCTCGAGAGGATCCACAACGGTCAGGGCCACACCAAACCGGCCGGCCTGGATCAGTCGCATAGGCCAGTCTTGCCGGTTTGTTTCACCGGGCACCAATTGATCGATACGAACAGCCTTCTGTGCAGACCAGTCTTCCAGATCCACAGGGTGCTCATGTCCGGGCTTCAAAGACACCAGAGACAGATAAACCACCAAACCCTGTAAATTACGCTGTCCCGAGTTTTTCACAACTCCCTTAAAAACCGGCCTGTCTCCAATTT
Organism: uncultured delta proteobacterium; assembly: GCA_963731025.1. GTDB lineage: Bacteria > Desulfobacterota > Desulfobacteria > Desulfobacterales > UBA11574 > UBA11574. The sequence goes on from CAVSVL010000020.1 coordinate 58,052, forward strand.
TCAAACCGCCTGTCGGGTCTTGTATGGAAACCTGGATAAATGGAGTTCCATCAGCATAGCTATTCCCTGCTACAACAAATAGCATGGCCATCATAAAGCCAATACACAAAACAACATATATCTTCATAATTCCACCCTCTTTGTCGCCATGGACAGAACCCATATGGCGGCAGTGGTGTAGGAGACCAGGATGGCAAGGGGTATTATTTGAAACAAAACACCAAGGCTGTCCACAACCACACTGTCAAGCATGTTCAAAGCATTGGCAAAGGGATTGATCAGATCGACGAATCGGCCGACAGTGCTTTGCCGCAACGACGGTCCTAAAAGGATAGGACTCCCGGACAATAAAAAAGCGGTAAGTCCGATGGACAGAGTACCTTTCAACGTTTTCATCCGGGCAGACAACGCCAGCGTAAAACCACCGAAAATTACGACGAGCAACGTCCCGGCAATGAAAAGATATATAATTGCCGAAATGAGGTTTTGACCTGTGCTTCCTACGGCCCACAAATAAGGAATAGAAAGAACAAACACGATCAACCACGAAAAAATTAGGCCCATTAATTTGGCAATGGCAACCTCATTAGGACTGACAGGTGTGATTAATAATGTTTCAAGAGTCTCGCGTTCACGTTCTCCGGCAAACCCGTCACTACCCCGGATAACGGCAATCAAGAGGGCTAAGGCAATGATTATCGCCGACATCATATAGACAGCCTGGGCATTATCTAAAAGACTCAATTCCGTATTGCTGACGAGCAAAAGCGAAAAGACACTCAAAACTCCGCACCCTACAATATAAAGTGCTGCGCCTCGAGATGAAATAATTTCTTCAATACACTCTTTCCCAACCAAAGTTTTAAAATGTCTCATCACTCTTTTCCTTGTGCTGTAAAGTTTAAATACATGGATTCAAGTCCGCTATTAACCTGTATCGCTTCTGTAATCGGTATTTGCTTCTGAACCAATAAACTTAAGGCTTTATCCGGGTGAATGTTTTTTATCTCGCAGGTTACCCATTGCCCCTTTTTTTCCTGACATGAAATGCCCGGAACGTTCCATGTGGTTGGTATATTTTTACCATCCGCCAAATGAAGCCGATAGCGGATGGATTTTCCAACTACCGGTGCAAAAAGAGGGCCCTCATATTGGATCTTGGAATTATGTAAAATTGCGATACGATTACAAAGACGCTCCACATCATCCAGGATATGGGTGGAAATAATGATCGTCATTTCTTTTTCACGGTTGAACTTAAGCAAAAGATCATGGATTTCCCTTCTTCCCTTGGGATCAAGACCATTGGTCGGTTCGTCCAGAAAAAGGATTTCCGGATCATTGAGTAATGACCGGGCAATCCCTAAGCGCTGTTTCATACCCCTGGAAAAGGTCCGGATCGAACGCCGGTCGGCAGGGTCCAGTCCCACCTGCTCGAGATGATTGCGACAATCTGCGGTGGTAAGTTGTAACCCATACAATTGCCCAAAAAATCGCAGATACTCCTCGGCCTGCATCCATCCGTAGAACCCGTGAGACTCCGGCAAGACATTTATACGTTGTCTCAATCGTTCTCCATCCAAAGAAGGGTCCATATTCAGGACGGCCACTTTTCCTCCATCAGGATATAGAATTCCTAATAATACCCGTAAGGTAGTCGTCTTGCCGGAACCGTTGGGACCCAGAAAACCGTAAATGTCACCATGGTATACCGTCATAGAGGTGCCTTTCAGTACCTTCTTTCCATCAAAAGACTTTTTCAAAGACTTAATTTCAATAACTTTCATCACATCCTCCGTCTACCTTTTACGTATCGAAATTTGCTATGTTTAATATATAGGTGCCTCGGTGAAGGAATAATGAAGAAAACGAATACGAGAGAAGTTTTTTTGTACGTGTTCAGGGGGTACGCTTCCCCGTGAAACGATATTGGCGAAGTGGCTTCGTCATTTCAATAACTTAGCAGTGGGGGAAACCGCGGCTCCCGCATGTTTTTTGCGGGAGAACGCTGAGGGGGAAGGAATGCCACCGCTGCCAAGTCTTTGAAATGACCAGACACGTAGACGTCGGAGTGAAACGGGGGAGCGTACCCCCTGAACACGTACGTTTTTTTAAATTATTTTCTTGAGAGAGAACCGACTTGATTTGGCAGATGGATATTTATCCGGGTCCAGGCTTCGGGCTCACTTTCGATGGTGATATTACCTCGGTGAAGCTCGATAATCCGTTTGACAATAGTTAGGCCGAGCCCTGAGCCGCCATATTGAGAAGATCTTGATTTCTCCACTCTGTAGAACTGCTCAAACACCCGATCGATATCTTTTTCATGAATTCCGCTGCCGGTGTTAAAAACAGACAGATAAACCTTGTCGTGTTTTGCTTCGGCAGTTATGTCTATTTTGCCGCCGTCAACGTTGTATTTAATGGCATTGTCAACAAGATTAATCAGGACGCGCTGTAGGGAATCTCTTTCTCCCATGATACAAAGTCCCTCCGGTATATGAATTGACACATCAATCTGCCTGGCCTCGAACACCTCGACAAAATCTTCATGAACCGATTTTGCCAACTCAGACAAACTAAATTCCTCAACATCTATACTCTCTTTTATTTCCAGTGCCGAAAGATCAAGCAGATCTTTTACAAGACGTCGCATCCGTTGTAAAATATCGTGTTGTCGAATTAGCCGAGGCCTGAATGTTTCCGGCAATTTATTCAGGCGGATTGCATCCTCCATAAAGAGAGACAATAAGGTAATAGGAGTCTTCAGCTCATGGGAAGCATCGGCAACAAACTGTTTTTGCATGGCAAATGAATACTGCAGACGATCAAACATGCGGTTAAGAGATTCGGAAAGCTCATACAGTTCGTCTATGCTTTTACCCAGCGGTATCCGCTGGTCTAAAGACCTGTCATTAATGTCTCGAGCCATTTGGTTAATCACGTTGATCGGTTTTAAAATTTTTCCGGAAATATAATAACTTAAAACGATCAGGAATAACGTGGTAGCGATCAATCCAGTTGCAATTCCCTGAACCAAATCGACGATTTCATCTTCCAGTTTTTCCACTGGCTTGCCTACTAGAACCTTGCAGGGTTGATTTCGAAGCCTGTTATTGAAAATTTTTATTCGAAAAGCCACCTCGTTTTTGCTATCCTGGTCCAGAGCTATACGTTCTCGAGGAATAATTCTTTCTACCATATAAGGCTGATTTGTGTGTTTAAACGGAAGGTCTGTATACCGTGTCAGCTTTGACTCATATAAAACATTCATGCGATCATCATATATCTTGATCCAGTAACGTCCTGTATCAAAAGGGAATTCTTTTTGAACAGCGTCTTCAGATGGGTTTATCGTCGTTTCAAAAAGACTGACAACCGTTCCTGCCATGGAATCAAGATCCTTATCGATTAATCTGTAAGGCTGTTCTATCATTTCCCGAAAGACGATCACGGAGAATACAAGGCTTGCCAGAACTCCGGCCCCTGCAATCCACAAGGTTATTTTATAGCGGATCTTCACTCCTTTTCATCCTCGATGATAAACCCTATTCCACGGATGGTCCGGATAATCTTTTTGTCCGAATCGTCAATTTTCCGTCTCAAATTTTTAATATGAACGTCGATGAAATTTGACATGGTAAATGGATCGAATTCGTCTCCCCAGACATGTTCCGCCAGGGTAAATCTGGAAACCACCCGGTTTTGGTTATATAAAAGAAATTCAAGAATTGAGAATTCTTTGGGCGTTAGTTCCACTGTTATGTCCTTCTTGCTGACCTGGCGTGTTTTAGTATTCAGTGAAACATCGCTAATGGTCAGCAGCGGATTTCTATGGTCGGAAGTTCGCCTGAACAGAGACCGAATCCTGGCCATAAGTTCCGCTACTGCAAAGGGTTTTGCAAGATAATCATCAGCACCGTAATCAAGTCCTTTAATTTTATCTTCTACAGTCCCTTTCGCCGTCAGCATAAGGACCGGGGTTTCGATATTTGCCTTTCGGATTTCCCTTAAAATCACAAGTCCGTCGACTTTTGGAAGCATTATATCAAGAATGATGAGATCATAAAGATTATCGAACAGTTTATCCAGAGCCGATTCTCCATTATCAGCCGTGTCCACATCATATTTTTGGCTTGTGAGTGTTTCCCGAAGGTGCTCAAGCAAATCGGGCTCGTCATCCACCACAAGAATTTTCATGTCAGCCTCTATGATACTAACGTGTAACGAATAAATAAAGATCGGCCGGAACCCTAAAGGGAAGATATAGAACAATAAAAAGAAAACGAGTATCAATAAGTTGAATTTTCTTGATAATACGTTTTCCATGACTTAATAATGTCTCATAAAAACATGTGAGATACTGTGATAGATTGGATTTTCTCTTAAAGACCGTTATTTATACAACACTTTTATGAATTTATACATCACTTTTATGAAGACTCTATGAAGGTCGGTCGGCGGTTTTAAACGGTGAAGCTTCAATTTCGGCGGAGGAAAAATTGCTAAGGAGATGAAGGTCTAAGTCAATTAAGTCAGATAGTGCCCATCCATAATGGATGGACAATAGAAAGGGGGATTATCATTATGACTCAGCAGCCCATGCACATCGAAACCAAACTGATTCATGCAGGGGAACCTAAACCCCGGATAGAAGGAGCGGTTACCCTGCCGATATTTCAATCATCAACCTTTCAATATGGCGGCCAAGACCATTATGACAAGCTCAAATACATCCGCATGAACAATACCCCGAACCACGTGGCCCTGCATCAAAAACTGGCGGCCCTTGAAAATGCCGACGCCGCTCTGGTCACTGCCAGCGGTATGGCCGCTATTTCAACCACTCTTTTGGCCCTGTTATCGCCGGGAGACCATTTTCTGGTCCAGGACTGCCTGTATGGCGGTACCCTCGACTTCATCAACTCGGACTTCAAAATCCTGGGAGTAACTGTTGATTCTATTGATGGAAACAATCCCGATACATGGGCCAAACAATTAAAGCCCGACACACGGGCCATTTATGTGGAAACCATCACCAACCCTTTGATGGCGGTGGCGGATCTAAAAGCGGTGGTAGCGTTTGCCCGAAACCATGGATTGATTTCCATGATCGACAATACCTTTGCCAGCCCCATCAACTTCCGTCCGGCAGAATGGGGATTTGATCTGTCGTTGCATAGCTGCACTAAATATCTCAACGGCCATTCCGATATTGTGGCCGGCGCCGTTATCGGGCGTAAAGATTTGATTCACAAAATTGCCCATAAACTCATTCATCTCGGCGGGTCTTTGGATCCACATGCCTGTTTTCTTCTCCACCGGGGGTTGAAAACGCTGGCTGTTCGAATGAAACACCAGAATGAAAGTGCGCTGGCTATCGCCAAATTTCTCTCAGCCCATCCAGCCGTAGAAACCGTCAATTATCCGGGATTGGATACCTGTACCGGATACCATCCGGCTCAGGAATTGTTGGATGGTTTCAGCGGAATGCTCAGTTTTGAAATCAAAGGAAATGTGGCAGCCGCAGACAATTTTATTGCACGCACTCGGCTCCCTATCAGTGCACCGAGTCTCGGCGGTGTTGAAACGCTGATCACCCGCCCGGCAACCACGTCTCATTCGGGCCTATCTCCCGCGGAACGCAAAGCTGCCGGCATCTCCGACCGTCTGATTCGACTTTCCGTGGGGCTGGAAACCACCGAAGACCTGATCGATGATTTTGATCAGGCGCTGACCTAAACTACGGGCAATCATATTGACATTGACTTTTATGGTAGATGTAATGCATGTTTTTCAAAAACAGGAGAACCATTCGAAATGTTCGAACAATTTCATGAAAAAACATCAAAAACCCTCGAGCAACTACTTATGCAATCGGTTTGGCAGTGCGCGGCCATCTTTACTCTGGCCATTTTTCTCGGAATTTCGATCAATCAGTTTCGAAACAACCGGTTACCGCTGTTTGAGGACTGGTCCATGGAAGCCCGCCTGATGTCTCCCTCTGGTGAACGGCTGGACATATCTCTTGTCGAAGCAAAAAACCTGTATTTAAAGAAATCAGCCATTTTTATTGATGCCCGCCCGACGGATGATTATGAAAAAGGTCATATCAGAAGTGCTCGCAGTCTTCCGTGGCATGAAGTTGACCAGCGGTTTATGGAGGTCACAAAAGATATATCCGTCAACACACCCATTATTACCTATTGTGACGGAAAAACCTGCAGGCTGAGTCATGATCTGGCAAATTTTCTGCTCGATATGGGGTTTACCGATGTCAGGATACTTGTTAACGGCTGGACAAAGTGGCAGAACGCCGGTCTTCCTGTAGATAAGGAAGATTCAAATTGATTTTGATTTATAAAAAAATTGTCATAAATATAGAAAACAAAAATGCCGAAAAAAAGAAAACATCTCTCTCGCGTTTTATACCATGGTGTACGATTGATTCTTGGAGTGATATTTATATACGCCGGTTATGACAAAATCTTACACCCCAAAGCATTTGCCGAAGTCATTTATAATTACCAGATGCTTCCGGACGGACTCATCAATGTAACCGCTATTTTTCTGCCATGGCTTGAAATGCTGATGGGTATCTTTTTGATTATGGGATTCTGGATGCCGGGAACGGTAATATGGTGTAATACCCTGCTTGTCGTGTATATCGGAGCATTATGTTTTAATTTGGCGAGAGGTCTGGATGTCAATTGCGGATGTTTTTCAACCACCAGGGGAAGTACCATCAGCATCGAAAGCATCTTGTGGGATGTCGTTTTTTTCGCACTTTCAGGCTATCTGTTTTTCTTTGTTTTTTTTAAAAGAACAAGTGGCAATAAAAGGTCTATTTAGATGAGCCCTCGGAGAGTTTTTCTTCAAATTCCTTGAATATAGCGGAATGGATGATCTTTTTTTAAATCGGATGCTGTTTGAGTGGCTTAGGAATCGTTAGAAAGAACAGGCGTATGCCGAAATCGTATCTTTAAAAGAATTTTAAAAATATTGCATCGAACCTATTGATATTGCAAAGACAGTTTCCTGTTCTTTCTTTACGATGCCTTGCCACAAGTTCATGCGGTTTAAAAAAAGATTATCCATGAAGCGATGACATAGAAAAACTCCCCGAACCCTCATTTAGGTAAGAAACTTAAAGAATAAAAACTTGAAATGGCTTTTAAAAGTTATTTATTTTCTTGGATTCTATTTTCTTTAAATTCTGAATGATCGTATCACTAACCGCTTCTATGTCCATGAAATCCGTATCCACAAAGAAATCCATGGCTCTTTCATAAAACGGATTTCGTGCAAGAAGCATTTCCCGGATCTCGTCAACCGATCCTTTGGAAGTTAATGCCGGCCGAAAATCCTGGGTCGTGTTATCTTTGATGATCCGTTTCTCGATGGTTTTGATATCAGCCCTTAACCAGACAAGCAGACCCCTTTCTTTCATTCGTTTTACATTTTCTTCATCCAGAACAGCACCACCTCCTGTGGCCACCACTTGATTGTCACGTTCACATACGCATTGAATCACCCGTTTTTCTATATCACGAAAGGCTGCCCATCCCTTTTTGTTCACGATTTCTGATATTTTTATTCCTTGTTCTTTCACCAGCTCCAAATCCGTATCAAAAAATAACCGTTCGAGGCGTTTGGCAAGGGATCGGCCCACAGTTGTCTTTCCGGTACATCGGTATCCAATCAAAAAAATGTTCATCTGCTATACAGCCCTTCAAACACATTCCAGAAATTGGGAAATGACTTTTCAACACATTTTTCATCCTTAATGATAATTCCCGGAACTTTTAGGCCGGCAAGGGCGAAACTCATGGCCATGCGATGATCCCCGTATGTATCGATTTCAATGCCTTTCGGGCGTCCGCCTTTAATGATCAACCCCGTATCGCTGCAGCTTGCTTCGATTCCCATTTTGGAGAGTTCATTGACCACAGAGCCCAAGCGGTCACTCTCCTTTGCTTTAAGATGGCCCACATTTTTAATCACCGTTGTTCCGTCGGCAAATGAAGCAACCACTGCCAGTGTCGGCACCATATCCGGCATATCCGCCATATCGGCTGTTATGGCCTTTAGGGATCCGCCGGTGACCGAAATGCCGTCGATTTCGTGGTTGATTTTACACCCCATGTTTTCAAAAAGTTGGGTTAAACGAACATCACCCTGCCGTGTTTTATGTGTTGTCCCCTTTACTTTAATCTTTGAACCGGTAATGGCGGCAGCAGCCCAAAAATATCCTGCCTGAGAGCAGTCGGGTTCCACTTTATATGATCCTGCTGTGTATATCTGCCCTCCGGCAACTTTGAATTGCTCGTATCCATTACGTTTGACGTCTACGCCAAGTTCTTCCATAACATCTACCGTCATGTCCACATAAGGTTTTGATACCGGTCCCTCGATGATGTTTATTTCAACCCCGTTTTGAGTGTAAGGTGCAATGAGAAGTAATGCAGAAAGAAACTGGCTGCTGACGCCGCATCTCAGTCTCACACTGCCGCCTGCAACATTTCCCCCCTTGACTTCAACGGGAGGACATCCCGTGTTGTTTATCGAGAAAGCGGTCACTCCCATCTGGCCAAGTCCATCCAAAAGATCCTGGAGCGGCCGTTCCTCCATCCGCTTTATTCCGGCAAGAGTATAATGCCCCTGCCCCAAAGATGCCACGGCGGTTAAAAGACGCATTGACGTCCCGGAATTTCCAAGGTACACCGGATCGTGACACGGCTTCAATATCCCCTTATCCCCGTGCACGACAATCCGGTCATCCCACACCTCTATGACAATGCCCATTTGTTTTAACGCACCCAAGGTAAGGAGTGTATCTTCGCTCCTAAGACCGTTTGCGATGGTGCAAACCCCATCTGAAAGGGCGGCGGCAATGAGAATCCGATGCGTGAAACTCTTCGAACCCGGGACTGTGACTTCGCTGTCATATATCTTCTGTGTTTTTATCTTAATCATGAAACTATTATCCCGTTGTTATTTAAACTAAAACGAATTCACGAGGTGTGCTCTTCCGTTTCACTTTGGTGTAAGAGCCTCCGGCTCGTAGCGCCTACGCCTCGGAGAGCGGAATGGATAATCTTTTTTGAAAAAGCGTGTACTGTCTGAGTGGTTTAGGGATCGTTAGAAAGAACAGACGAATACCGAAATATTTATTGAACAGAAGTTGTTTGTTTCAAGACAAGCCCATTGTTATGATATTGATATCTGTTCTTTCTTTACGATCCTTTAACCATGAGTTTACACGGTTTAAAAAAAAGCATTATCCATGGAGCGATTTAACAAAC
>CAVSVL010000021.1:0-151764 GCA_963731025.1 uncultured delta proteobacterium
ACCTGATTTGCTGAAACATATCTAAATAGACAGGTTGTGCTGATTTAAAACCGTTAGTCAATTAGCAGATAATAATCTAAGCTGTCAAGCAGATAAATAAATTTGTTGCAAATTCCAACGATTTCTAAAAAGAGAAATGTATTATTGCATAAACTTAATTTGTAATATATTCTAATAAATTTAGCGAGGTCTGTTGAATGGCAATATCGAACACCGAAAAATTAAGACGGTTTTATGATCAGTTTGCTCACGATGATCATGTTCTCATTGTGATTAATGCCGATCCGGATGCCATTGCCAGCGCCATGGCGGTTAAACGGTTGCTTTGGCGAAAGGTCGCTGGTGTGACCATATCTAATATCAATGTGATTAAACGTCCGGACAACATCGCTATGATCCGGCTGTTGGGTGTTAACCTCGTTCCGGTTAAAGATATTGTAAAAGATTGTTTTTCCCGTTTTGTGATGGTGGATTCCCAGCCGGAACACAATGAGTTGTTTTCTCGTTTTTCGATAGATGTCATTGTCGACCATCATCCTGAAACGGTTGTTCACGCACGATTTTTGGACATTCGCCCCAAATACGGCGCCACTGCCAGCATCATGACCGAATATTTAAGGGCCGCAAATATCCAGCCTTCGACCAAGCTTGCCACCGGTCTGTTTTATGCCATAAAGACGGATACGAACAACTTTATCCGGCAAACCTTAATCGAAGACATCAGGGCCTTCCAATTTCTTTACCGTCATGCCAATCTCAACATTGTCAACAAGATTGAACGGTCGGAATTGAGGCTCGATTTTCTAAAATATTTCAAGGTCGCCCTGGAAAATAAGCGTATTCGAAAAGGGCGCTTGTTTTCGCATTTCGGACCGGTGGTCAATCCGGATGTCTGTGTATTGCTGGCAGATTTTTTCATCAAGATCAGCTCGGTGGACTGGAGCATCGTATCCGGATTATACAACCATAATCTAATCGTTGTTTTCAGAAACGATGGGTTTCGTAAAGATGCAGGAAAAGTTGCCAAAAAGAGTTTCGGTGAACTCGGTTCCGCCGGTGGTCATAAGAGTTCGGCACGTGCTGAAATTCCCCTTGAAAAGCTGAAGGACGAGATCGATTATGAAAATGAGAAAAAGCTTTTAAGATGGATCATCAATCGGGTTGAAAAAAGAGCAGGAAAGAAATGATCTCGAATCATAACAAGCTGTCTGTCACCATCCTCGGCTCCGGCACATGTGTCCCCTCGCTTAAAAGAAGTTCGTGTTCCGTGCTCATGAGAACAGGTGACAACATCCTGCTTTTTGATTCCGGAACCGGCACCATGCGAAGGCTCCTGGAAGCCGGCGTTGAAATTTACGATGTTTCCTTTCTTTTTTACAGCCATTTTCATCCGGATCATACCAGTGAATTGGTTCCGTTTTTGTTTTCCAATAAATACCCTGACGGGAGCCGCCGTAAAAAGCCGTTGACATTGGTGGCTGGAAACGGATTATTAACGTTTTATGAAAACTTAAAATTGGTTTATGGCCATTGGATCGAACTCGATTCCGATTTTTTGAATATGATTGAACTTGACAATACCCATCATGACATGCGCCGGTTTGATGATTTTAAGGTGGAAACGCTTCCGGTGGAACACAACCCGGAGAGCATTGCATACCGAATCACCGGTCCGGGCGGGGCATCTGTCGTCTATTCCGGTGATACGGACTTTTCAGATAATCTGGTGATGCTTTCCAAAGATGCAGATCTTTTAATCTGTGAGTCTGCGCTTCCTGATGAATTGAAGGTAAAAGGGCATCTGACGCCTTCTCTGGCCGGTGAAATTGCCAAGAGGGCAAATGTTCGCAAACTGGTTCTGACGCATTTTTATCCTGAATGCGATCTGGTGGATGTGAAAAAAGAGTGTCGCAAAACGTATTCCGGCCCATTAATTCTCGCAGAGGATCTGATGGAAATAGAAATTTGACAATTGATCGCCTCAGGTATGATTAAATTTTTTGCTGAAAGAACTCGTGAATAAGGGCTCGTAATGAAAGAACCTTCCCGGGCAATTAATAGAGATCTATGCTTTAAAGGGGGTTTCATCCATAACGCTAAATCGTCGATGGTTCTTTCAAAACGATCCCTAATCCACTCAAACAGCTTCCAGCCAAAAATTTAATCATACCTGAGGCTCCTTCTTGTTGGGCGAAGCTGAAAGTGAAGATCAATAACATCAATAAATAAAGATTTCTGAGACATGAGATATTATCCCGTATATCTTGATATAAAGAATAGAAATTGTCTGGTGATCGGCGGCGGATCTGTGGGTACCCGCAAGGTTTTGATGCTGCTGGCATGTGGTGCAAATGTTACGGTTGTCAGCACTGCTGCCACCGAAAAGTTGAAAGAACTTTCAAAGAACGGTGTCATAAAACTTGAAGAAAGGTCTTTTCAAACCGCTGATCTTGATGATCGATTTCTGGTCATCGGCGCAACCGATAACCAGGAGTTGAACTTTAACATACATGCTGAGGCGGAACGCCGGGGCTTATTGTGCAATATCGCGGATCGTCCTAAAGCATGTAATTTCATCCTTCCGTCTATTGTAAACCGGGGTGATTTAATTATTGCCATATCGACGTCAGGGCAAAGTCCTGCGTTTGCTAAAAAACTGCGTAAACATCTTGAAAAGGAATTCGGGGATGAATATGCAGAATTTTTGAATCTGATGGGCGCGATCCGAAAAAAACTTTTAAGCCAAGACCATGAGCCCGAGGCACATAAGCATCTTTTTGAGCAATTGATCGAAAGGGATCTCGTTCAAATGCTAAAAGACGGTGACACGGAAAATATTAATTCATTGCTTCTTGAAGTCTTGGGTGAAGGGTATGAATTCAAAATATTAATGGGGATGTATCGATAGATTCACAAAGGATAGAATAAGTGGAACCTCTATTTCTTCTGGTCATTACATGTTATCTGTTGAGCACCATCGGATACCTTTTGTATCTTTTTATTCAGAAAGATTATCTTCAGAAAACCGGTTTTTATTTCTTGGCCGCCGGTTTTTTATGCCATACAACGGAAATAGGATTCCGATTTATCCAGGCCGGACAATTTCCTGTCACGAATCTTCATGAAACGCTCTCATTGGCAGGCTGGACCATTGCCGGTGTTTTTCTACTGTTTCAGTACAAGTTCGGTCTTAAGATTTTAGGCGTTTATGCCGCTCCCCTCATTACCTTTGTGATGCTCTTTGCCTTCCGGTTGCCGGATGTCCCGAGAGAAACCAGTAACCTGCTAAACAATTTTTGGCTTGTTACGCATGTCGTTGCGATTTTTATCGGCGAAGCGGCATTGGCCCTGGCCTGCGGCGCGGGACTCTTGTATCTTCTCCAGGAAAATGCCATTAAATCCAAACATCGCGGTTTTTTCTTCAAGCGCCTTCCATCTTTGGAGCTCTTGGACCATACCGGATATGCATGCATCGTCACCGGTTTTACCATGCTGACGTTTGGACTGATCATCGGATTGATATATGCCAAATCGGTCTGGGGAAGGTTCTGGAGCTGGGATCCCAAAGAAGTTTGGTCCGGCATTACCTGGATCCTGTATGCCGCCCTTCTTCACCAGCGTCTGACGGTTGGATGGCGGGGACGCCGGGCCGCAATTATGGCCATCATCGGTTTTGCTGTCATCTTATTTACGTTTTTAGGGGTGAACTTTTTCTTAACGGGACATCACGGAGAATTTACCCGAATGTAAATGGGGCGCTATGTGTCCTATTTCAAATTTAAATCATACAATCACGTTTATAAATTCAAGTATTAAGAAATATGTTAGACATCGTATTACTGGGATTGAATCATAAAACAGCGCCGGTAGCATTGAGAGAGTGCATTGCCATCTCAAAGGATGAGACTGCCGTTGCCTTAAAAGCGTTTCAGGAACTTGAGTCTATCAGTGAAGTGATGCTTTTTTCCACTTGTAATCGTGTGGAAGTTCTCATGATTGTTCAGGACAAAACCAATGCGGTGATGGCTGTTAAAGATTTTCTTTCCGAATTAAAGCAACTTCCGGTTTCCGAATTTGAAAAATCCCTCTATATTCATGAAGGTGATGATGCCGTCCGGCATGTGTTCAGGGTTGCCGCCAGCCTCGATTCCATGGTGGTGGGAGAGCCACAGATCCTGGGACAGATAAAAGAATCCTATCAAATGGCCACCATAACGAAGACTTCCGGTGTTCTTTTAAACAAATTACTCCATCGGACTTTTTTCGTGGCCAAACGGATTCGGACGGAGACCGGAATCGGAGATCATGCAGTGTCCATCAGTTATGCGGCCATTGAACTGGGTCGAAAAATTTTCGGGGATTTTGAAGGAAAAAAAGTGCTGCTTATCGGCGCCGGTGAAATGGCGGAACTGGCGGTGGAACACCTGATTCGAAACAGGGCGGAGGATATCCTGGTTGCCAACAGAACCTTTGAGAGCGGTGTTGACCTGGCCAGGAAATTTAAGGGACAGGCGATTCGGTTCGATGAAATCGAGAGCGCTTTACAGAAGGTGGATATCATCATCAGCTCAACCGGTTCTCCCGATTACGTGGTGACACGAAATCATGTCAAAGGAAGCATACGCCAGCGTCGTAATCGCCCCCTTTTCTTTATCGACATTGCCGTTCCTCGTGATATCGATCCGGAAATCAACCGGCTGACCAATACATATGTTTATGATATTGATGACCTCAAAGGAATTGTTGATGAAAATGTCAATGATCGAAACAAGGAAGCAATAAAAGGAGAAAGAATTGTTGATGAGGCTGTGATCAGCTTCCGGAACTGGTACGAAAATCTGAATGTCGTACCGACGATTGTTGAATTGAGAAAAAAGATCGAAGACATCGCAAAAGGAGAATTAAACAGAACGCTCAATACCGTAAAGCATCTCTCGGATGACGACATCATGGCCATCAACAGAATGACAGAGGCAATGGTCAATAAAATACTTCATGATCCCACGATGCTGTTAAAAGGCAACGGGCGGCACCAGGACAAATCCGTTTATCTCGACGTTACTCGAAAGCTGTTTAAGCTTGATGAATAACATCCTGAATCTTGCACGAGCCGGAGGCTTTCATCTGCTGTGTTATTAAGGGCTCGCAATAGCTCACTATGGCTTCACCCTTAAGTGCCTTGCATATAAAATCCTCCGACGCGTGCAAGATTCAGGAGTATCGATATTCTGTCCGAAGCAACGGATTCGCAGCGATATTTCCCAATGAGCCTGATGTTAAATAAGACCAAACACATAGATATTTCTTCATTTCGCCATCTTTACCCGTTTAAATCCCATTACATAAAAATAAACGGTTTGAATTATCACTTCCTTGACCAGGGTGCGGGGGACCCGGTAGTCATGCTTCACGGAAATCCCACCTGGTCGTTTTATTTTCGTAACCTGGTTAAAGGCCTGTCATCACAATATCGAACCATTGCGCCGGACCACATAGGGTGCGGTCTGTCGGACAAACCGGATATCGATCACTATGATTATCGCCTGAAGAGTCATGTTGACAACCTGGAGAATCTTCTCGACACCTTGGGGATACACCAACATATAACGCTGGTTCTCCACGATTGGGGGGGAATGATCGGCATGGCATATGCTTTGAGACATCCTGAAAGGATTCACCGGTTGGTCATCATGAATACCGCAGCCTTTCTGTTACCGGAGGGAAAAGCACTCCCCATAAGACTTCGGCTGATACGAAATATCAAGCCGTTTGCTGTATTGGCCGTGCTCGGCTTTAATGTTTTCGCCTGTGGTGCGCTTTTCATGGCTTCTTACAAAGGCCTTGAAAAAGATGTAAAATCGGGCCTTATTGCGCCTTACAATAGCTGGAACAACAGAATCGCAACATTAAAGTTCGTTCAGGATATTCCTGTCCGAAAAGAAGATCCGAGCTACAGCCTTGCAAAATATGTGGATGACAACCTATATCGATTGAAGCACATCCCCATGCTCATTTTATGGGGTGAACACGATTTTGTGTTCGACATGGATTTTCTTTTGGAGTGGCAGCGACGTTTTCCTGGTGCAAAAGTAAAAACATTCAAAGATGCGGGCCATTATGTTCTTGAAGATGCGGCAGACAAAATTGTTCCCATGGTTAAGAATTTTCTGGAGGTTCACTGATTATTTGTGTGTGTTCATGGGATGATAATGAGTACATGTTCACGGGGTGTGCCTCCCTGTTTCACTCCGGCGTCTACGTGTCTGGTCATTTCAATGACTTAGCAGCGGTGGCATTCCTGCCCCCTCCGTGTTCTCCCGCGAAAAACATGCGGGAGCCTCGGTCTCCCCCACTGCTAAGTCATTGAAATGACGAAGTCACTCCGCCAATATCGTTACACAGGGAGGCACACCCCGTGAACATGTACGATAATAAAGCATCTTTACAACCGTTGATAGTTATTGTAGCTTAACCCCCGAATTCTGCACCGACAATTTTGATAAATTATCAAAGCGATAGAATTGGAAACGATTCGAAAAGATGAGCCTAAATAACCACGAAAAAGAGAGTCGTATCGTCAATATCGCATCTTATTTGAAAAAAACGGTTGAAATCGTACCGTACAAACGGGCGGTGGTCTATCCTTCAGGCCGGGATAACTCCGGCCGGGTGATGTATTCTCATTTGACGTTTTTGCAACTGGATCGAGAATCTGACTGTCTGGCCCACGGCATGGAAAACGCCGGAATCACCCGCGGAACCCGAACCATCCTAATGGTCAAACCCAGCCTGGAATTTTTTATGATTATGTTTGCCCTGTTCAAAATCGGGGCTGTTCCGGTGGTCGTGGACCCGGGCATGGGGATTCGCCGAATGGTCGAATGCTTTAAAGAAGGCCGTCCTGAAGCGTTTATCGGTATTCCACCGGCCCATGTGATTCGAACATTTTATCCCAGATTTTTCAAAACCGTCCGGGTCTGGATAACGGTGGGCAGGCGATGGTTCTGGAAGGGTTTTACCCTGAATCAGATACGTCAGGTGCCGTGGAAACCATACTCGACAGCCAAGACCCGGGGAAATGATATTGCCGCCATATTGTTTACCACCGGCAGTACAGGTCCTGCCAAGGGCGCAGTATACACTCACGGTAACTTCGACGCACAGTTGCGTCATATAAAAACCCATCTTGGCTTGTCCATGGAAGAAATCGATCTTTCCACATTTCCGCTTTTTGCGTTGTTTTGGCCGCCGTTGGGGATCACCTCCGTCATTCCGGACATGGACCCCACCAAACCTGCCCGGGTAAACCCGAAAAAAATAATCGAAGCCATTCTGAATCAGGGCGTTACCAGCATGTTCGCTTCTCCGGCGCTGTTGAATCGTGTGGGAGCATACGGAAAAAAGAGACATATTGTACTGCCGTCCCTGAAACGGGTCATTTCCGCCGGTGCGCCGGTATTGCCATCGATTATCGAACAATTTACGTTTTTGCTCGGTGAAGATGCCCGGATTCATACACCTTACGGTGCCACCGAAGCAGTACCCATCCTATCCATCACCAACGATGAGATCCTTGCAGAAACCCGACAATTCAGTGAAAAGGGCTACGGGATATGCATCGGACGACCCATTAACGATCTAAAGATCCGCATCATTAAAATCAGTGATGATCCTATCCAAAAATGGTCGGATGATCTTGTGGTCGAAGAGGGTGAAATGGGTGAGATAACGGTAAAGGGCGATCTCGTGACCCGGCAATACTTTGAAAATCCTGAAGCCGACGCAATGGCCAAGATCGAAGACAAAGGTTCTTTTTGGCATCGAATGGGAGATGTGGGATGGAAGGATTCAAAGGGGAGGATCTGGTTCTGCGGACGGAAAAGCCATCGTGTGAAGACGAAAGAGAATACCCTGTTTACCATACCGTGTGAAGCCGTCTTCAACAATCACCCACAAGTGTTTCGAAGTGCCCTTGTTGGAATCGGTAGCCGCGATCAACAAACACCGGTCATATGCATCGAACTGAAACAACGTCGCCATCGCTTAAACAAAAAGACGATAAAAAATGAGCTTTTTGAGCTCGCACAGCAGAATGAATTGACAAAGGATATTAAAATCATATTATTTCACAAGTCTTTTCCCGTGGACATTCGACACAACTCAAAAATTTTCCGTGAAAAGCTTGCACTATGGGCTGGAAAGAAATCACGGCAAAGTTAAATAGGACACAGATTTTCACAGATATGCACAGATAATATTGAATTAAGGGGCTTTTCCCCCAATTTAAAACTCTTACCAATCTGTGTTCATCTGTGTCCAATAAAAAAAATCAAGACGTTAAATGCAAAACAATGAATCCATAAATGCCAAGGCTTCCGATCAGGTTCTCGTCACTGGCGGCGGTGGATTTTTGGGAGGTGCCATCGTCAGACAACTGATGGAAAACGGTGACCGTGTCAAAAGCTTTTCACGGCGCTTTTATCCGGAGCTTGCGGCAATAGGGGTTGAACAGATCCAGGGAGACATCAGTGATAAAACCGCTGTCGAACAGGCATGCCGGGAAGTCGATCTCGTATTTCACGTTGCGGCAAAACCCGGCGTATGGGGAGATTATATAACGTACTACCGGACCAATGTCATCGGGACTCAGAACGTGATCGCCGCCTGTAAACAACATAATGTTTCACGGCTTGTTTATACCAGTTCCCCCAGTGTTGTTTTTGACGGTGCTAATATGGAAGGGGTTGACGAGTCTGTTCCCTATCCTGAAAAATATCATGCCCATTACCCGAAGACAAAGGCCATGGCCGAACAGTTTGTCATAGCGGCCGCCGAACAAGGATTAAAGACGATCGTTTTGAGGCCTCACTTGATATGGGGTCCGCAGGACAATCATCTGGTTCCCAGAATTATTGAACGGGCAAACCGCCTGGTCAGGGTGGGAAACGGCAGAAATCTGGTGGACACCATCTATATCGATAACGCCGCAGATGCTCATATTCAAGCTGCTGACAGATTGAAACAAAACCAACACCTTTCCGGCAGGGTTTATTTTATCAGTCAGGATGCCCCCGTTCTGCTGTGGGAGATGGTCGACAATATTTTAAAATCAGCCGGTCTGGCCCCAGTTCGGCGTTCGATATCCCGCAACACAGCATGGATGATCGGCGCTGCTTTAGAATTTTTCTATAAAACGTTTAAGATCAGCGGCGAACCCCGGATGACACGGTTTTTGGCCGATGAACTTTCCACCGCCCACTGGTTCGATATCAGTGCAGCAAAAAAAGATTTGGGATACACGCCTGAAATTTCGATGGAAGAGGGGCTTTTAAGGCTTGAAAAATGGCTTCAGCATAAGCCGGAAAGAGGAAATAGGAAAGAGAAGAGAAAAGAGGAAAAAAAGAGGAAAGAGGATAGAGGAAACCACGGATGAACATTTAATAAGGCAATCCCCTTCTGGAGGTTACCAAAGTCTGGTCCTCCCCCGTGTGGCGGGAGCTAAGATGGGCTTGAATTATTTACTTAAAAAAGGAACGATTCACCATGGAACTGACCGACCTTTTACCGCTTGAAAAATGGAAGGAATTCGAAAAGGAAATCAACCGTAGATCCGGCCTCGATGCCAATATATTCAATATCGACGGCATCAGAATTACCGATTATAAAAATTGGGCGAACCGGCTGTGCCCTGCCATAAAGGCCACCGATAAGGGCCAGAGCTATATCTGTGCAGTGGCTCACATGAACCTTGCAATCCAGGCAAAACAGACCCAAAAGAGTCTGGTGGAAGAATGTGATGCAGGACTGGTCAAGATCATTGTTCCAATTTTTGTTAAGGATGAGTTTTTGGGGGCAGTCGGCGCGTGCGGATTCTTGCTCGATAATGGCGAAGTCGACCCTTTTTTGGTGAATATGACCACCGGGATCGATGAAGAAGACATTGAGAGACTATCAGCAGATATCGAAACCATATCAACTGAAAAAGCCCGAATTGTCGTATCCTACATAGAGGAAGAAATCGGAAAAATTATCAGTAAGTTTGATGAAAAATGAAAAAGGCACCTCATTCTTGTTTCAATGAAATGCCTTTAATACCATGGTTTTTGAAAAAGTTAAGCTTTTCTGACGTTCTTGGCCGCGGGTCCCCGATCGCTCTCTTCCACGTCAAACGTTACCCTTTCTCCTTCGGCAAGGGTTTTGAATCCATCCATAGTGATGGATGAATAATGGACAAAAATGTCTGTTCCGTCTTCCTGCTCGATGAATCCAAATCCCTTTTTGTCACTAAACCACTTTACGATCCCATCTGCCATAACTCTGACCTCCTTCTAAATCCTTTCAGTTTTGACCTAAGCTTCAGGTCGTTACGCCAGCAAAAGGGAAAGGTCCTTTAGAGCGAAATCGACCCGCAAAACCAACATGTCCCCGATACTAAAAAACAATCAAATATCCTCATCTCAAAGGACAAACCAAATGTCAAGGCAAAATAGATTTTTGGAACGATTTTAGATAGAAATCCCTTTAAAATGAATGGAAATAACTTAAAAGATGATAGGTTGCGCAAAAATCAAATGGTACTTCACTTAAATTGAGCGGTTGTTGAGTTTGCCGGTCTAAGATCCCGCCTTTCGGGGAGGTAAGCAAGTTGAGCGAAGCGAAATCCCGCTATCGGGAGCATGAGACATGCAGCCCCGCTATATTAAGCGGGATAAACCTCCGTCTGCTACTGCAAATGTTTCATAACGATGCAGATTCTACAATCGCTCGGTTTAAGTGTCGGGTGTACCTTCCTGTTCGTATGTCAGTTGAGGGGGACGATCATCGATGTTGTTGTATTCCAACCGGAGGCGATATTTGTCGATTTCAGCCTGACGGTCAATGGTTTTTTTGGCCAAAAGATACCTTAAATAAATGATCCATATAAACAGGCACAGGAAAACAATGCCCACAGCCAAAAATGCCCATTTATATTGCATAATTGTTTCTGTACCTGTCCGTCCGATATAGACGAGCAGGTTGGGAATAACCCAGTATAAAAAGACGGCAAGGAAAACAAGAAACCCTATGATAAAAATATTAAACCTGCTGATTGCAGCGATGATCTTTTCGAATCGGTATTCATATTCCGTTCTTTTTGAATCCGTTTCATCAGTGATTTTTTCTTCCTTTAAAAAAAGGGACTGATATGCACGCACGATAAAAGCAAATAAAAGAAAGGCCGCAACAGGTATTCCCACAGCCGATGCAAACCATGCTCTGAACGGGAAAGGGAGGTCCTTGGTTACGAGTTTGACCTGGTATTGTTCAAAGGGACCGAATGTTTTTTCAAAATAGTATTTGTTGAACTCGCTGAGATTTTTGCCGTCTGTTTCATAGATGACATTCCCCTTGGCGTCCATCACCTGCAACCAGGATTTCCGACCGGACTTCATGGCGGCGAGCGCAAAAATCTCGAGTTCAAGCAAAAAAAGAACAACTGAAATGATGACGAAAATCGTCTTGTTTTCTCTCATGAAAGACGTTATATTTCTATTTTTTGACACCCTGTTTCCCCGGACGGTTGCGCTTTAGCGGCGTTGTTGAAAATTAAGGATGAGAAGTTTGAGTAAAAACGCCATGACCGATCCATTATTTATCACAACGATGAAGCCATATACAAGTTTTAAGTTTTCATGGCACCCCTTACAGAAATTCGGATTCAACATACCAAAAGAGGTATGATTGAGCCATGGAAAAACAGGAAACCGCATCATGAAAAAAATTGTTGTCTCAGTGCTCGGACAGGACCGTCCGGGAATTATCGCCGCGATTACAAGGGTTTTATATCAAGCCGATTGTAATATTGAAAATGTCAGCCAGACCATTTTGCAGTCGGAATTTTCGGGTATATTCATCGCTTCAATACCGGCAGATCGATCTGCCCAAGATCTTTGCTTGCAATTGGAAAAAGCGCTGACACCGCTTAAACAGCATGTGTATGTAAAATATGTTGAATATGACAAGGGCGATTATCCTTTTGATGAAAGCGAGCCATTTATTATCGTGACCAAAGGACCGGACAGCAAAGGACTCGTTGCCGGTATCACCGAAGTGATCGCCCGATACGGCGCAAATGTTACGAACCTGCAAGCTGCTTTTGAAGGCGGAGACGATCCTGAAAAAAACATCATGATTTATGAGGTCGACATTCCGACCCATATCGACCAGAAAAAATTTTATGAAGATCTGAGAAACCGGGCCCAAGAACTCGTGCTGAATATCAGCATTCAGCACCGAAACATTTTTAGGGCCATCAACAGAATCTAATCCGATTTACTATAAGAGGCAGGACATGTTAACGGACAGAGAAATCATTTCAACACTTGAAATGCTTCAAAACGAACATTTGGATGTTCGTACGGTGACATTGGGCGTCAATCTGCTGGATTGCGCCGCTAATGATTTGAAGACGCTTAAAGACAACATCATGAAAAGAATTACAACCCTTGCCAAAAATCTTGTAAGGGTTTGTGATCAGGTGGGAGATAAATATGGCATCCCGGTGGTTAACAAAAGAATTGCCGTGAGTCCTATTGCTGTGGTGGGCGCCCCTTTTTCTACGTCACAGCTCATTGAAATCGCCAAACTGCTCGACAGGGCTGCCGAAGAAGTCGATGTTGATTTTATCGGCGGGTTTACAGCACTTGTGGAAAAAGGTATGGCCAGAGGAGATCGGACGCTGATCCGCGCAATTCCCCAGGCACTTGCCGAAACAAAACGGGTTTGCGCATCTGTAAATGTTGCATCGACCCTGGCCGGTATCAACATGGATGCTGTCCTGCGGATGGGCCAAACCATCAAGAATGCCGCAGAGTTAAGCGCACAAAAAGATGGTATCGCCTGTGCCAAGCTTTGTGTTTTCGCCAACATTCCCCAGGACATCCCGTTTATGGCCGGCGCTTATCTTGGTGTCGGTGAACCTGATGCCGTCATCAATGTCGGTGTCAGCGGCCCGGGTGTTGTAAAAAAAGCCATCGATCGCGCCCTTAAATCCGAAGAGAATCTGGATCTGGGGCGTATTTCTGAAATTATTAAACGAACATCCTATAAAGTAACGCGGGTAGGAGAATTGATCGGCAGAGAAGTGGCTGAAAATCTGAATATCTGTTTTGGTGTGGTGGACCTTTCGCTTGCCCCTACGCCCAATGTCGGAGACAGTGTAGGCGAAATATTCCAAAGCCTGGGCCTTCGAAGCATCGGTGTTCCAGGAACGACGGCTGCTCTGGCGCTTCTAAATGATGCCGTTAAAAAGGGGGGTGCATTTGCCAGTTCACATGTCGGGGGATTGAGCGGTGCATTTATTCCGGTGAGTGAGGATCTCAATATCGGCAAAGCTGCCGAAGACGGCTACCTTTCCCTTGAAAAGCTTGAAGCCTTAACCAGCGTTTGTTCCGTAGGTCTGGATATGGTTGCTATTCCCGGAAACACTTCTGAAGATACCATTTCGGCAATCATTGCAGATGAAATGGCGATCGGGGTCATCAATAAAAAAACCACTGCCGCCCGTCTGATCCCGGTTCCTGGAAAAAGAGCGGGGGAGCGGGCTTTTTTCGGAGGGCTCTTGGGTGAATCTATCATTGTTCCGGTGAACAATGCCGAAGGGGCAAATCCTTTTATCAGACTTGCCGGACGTATTCCCGCCCCGATTCATAGCCTGACAAATTGAGACCCTCGGGAATTGAAAACGTCACAGATCTTAAAAAAGTCTCACGGAGCAAATAAAATGGGTTATTTGATACGGTCAATATTATTCTTTCGGATGACACTCGTTACAACTGGTCGGAACAATTTCTTTCTCTATTTTCGGTGCTTTGTATGACATTTCCATTTTATCCTGCTTGACTTTTATTTCTTTATGACACCCGATGCAATTTTCGTGATAGGCATATTTGTAATATTTTATTCCATCTTTTGTATAAGCCAGATATTTTGTCGGGTTTTTTGGAGCTTTCAAAAGATCGTGACAATTTGATGTTGTGCAGTTGGAGATTTTGGCGTTACCTTCCCATTTGTGATGGCATGTTCGGCAATCATAGGTAAAATGTTTGGAATGATTGAATTTGACCGAAGATTTCTCTTGTTTTACCGATGGATCGGGTTTCAGCACAATGACGCCCATGGGAACGCACATATCCTTAACGGCTTCTTTTGTATCGTTTTTATTCTGTCCGGCAACATTAAACGCCATTCCAAAAACAAAAACAATTACCAAACACAATACCGCCACTCGTATTCTGTACATCCTCTTCCTCCTCATAGAAACAATAAATTAAACTTTATTAAGATCTTTTTATAAACAATATATTAAATTCAGGGGTCGGGGTGTTTTTATTTTTCAAATCGCTTCATGAATAATGCCAAACGATAAAAATGTTTCCGCCGCCTTTTTAACTGAAAACGGACCATATTGAAATAAGAAAATACTTATGCTAAATAATTAAAAAAAATTCAATGAAAAAAGTGAGTGTCAGTGTTTTTTTTTGGCAGGCAATAATATTATTTAGAATTTTTTCACTTTTAAAGCTCTTTGACGATATTCGAGTGTGAAACTTGGGTTCTTAGCGGGTTGGCTGCTTTGCGCTTTACCGCCATAACGGCAAAACCATGGAGGAAAAATGATCATCACCAATATTGAAACGGTTCCAGGGAAAAATATTGTCGAGCATTTCGGGTTGGTATCCGGAAGTACCATCCGGGCCAAGCATGTGGGAAGAGATATAATGGCGAGTCTTAAAAATCTGGTGGGCGGGGAGCTAAAAGGGTACACACAGCTTTTACAGGAATCCCGTCAGCAGGCATTGGACCGAATGGTTGATCAGGCGCGGCAACTCGGCGCCAATGCCGTCATTAATGTGAGATTTTCAACCTCATCGGTTGCCCAAGGGGCTGCTGAGTTATATGCATATGGAACAGCCGTTTCTGTTGAGTAGAAGGAGATTGTCGGTGTATAATTTATTATTTTTCATCACTCTGATTGCAGTCGGTTATCTGGCGGGCACCTTTGCAGAACGATACCACTACCGTTCCATCGATCACCGTGAAAAAATGTTCATTAATTTGCCTGCCGTGACCATAAAAACAGTCAACTATCCTGATGATAAGATCCAAGCTGCTGAATTGGTGTACGGCAGTGCCGTCATTTCCATTGATTATTTTAAACGATTTACCGCATCACTTCGCAATATCTTCGGAGGGACCGTCAAGTCATACGAAAGCCTCATTGACCGGGCACGCCGGGAAGCGCTCCTTCGCATGAAGGAAATGGCCGGTGATTCAAAGATCATTGTCAATGTCCGCATCGAAATATCCACCATTGGCAGAAATGCCAATAAAAAGGGTGTGGGATGTTTAGAGGCCATCGCTTACGGGACTGCCCTGACCGTGGACCAGTAGATGAAATATACGCCCCGGTTACCGAAATCGAATGTCAATGTGACGCCAACCTCTATGTTACGGGAATTTTTCGTCCTCACCCTCTGTTTGCTCGGTATTGTCATCGCAATTTATATCCTACTGGGGTTTGCGGTAGATCTGATTGTACCGAGGATTTCAACCGCTCTTGAAACAAAAATGTCAGAACTCTTTATTCGATCCTTAGATGCCGAAGATATCGATTCGGAATGGAAAGGCTATGTCCAAGCACTCGTGGAGAACCTTCAGAAACGTTGTACGAAACTGCCGTACCTGTTCAAAGTTCATGTGCGAAACGCTTCATCGGTCAATGCATTGGCCCTGCCAGGTGGTCATATTATCGTTTTTACAGGACTTTTGGGCAAGATGACATCTGAAAACGAATTGGCATTTGTTTTTGCTCATGAGATGGGCCATTATGCCAACCGGGATCATCTTCGTGGTGTGGGAAGAGCTTTTGTGTTTATAACAATCTCAACTTTTTTATTTGGTACAGACAGTAATATCAGCAAGATGTTGGCCCATGCGTTGAATATTACGGAGTTGAGCTTTTCCCGAAACCAGGAAACCCGTGCAGACGAATTTGCGCTCGAACTATTAAATTGCGCGTATGGTAACGTCGCCGGTGCAACGGATTTTTTTGAAAAGATCCCCAAAGAACAGGACCCTGGAAAATTCGGCCATTACTTTGCATCGCATCCGGAAAATCTGAAGCGGATTAACCAGCTTAACAAAATAATTAAAGAAAGAGGATACAAACTGGGTGAGGAGAAACCCCTTTCAAAAATCGTACAATAATTAGAAAATAAGGATCATCTCCCGAATAGTTGTTGTTAATTAGGGTAAAGCAAGTGGGCCATCTCCAAAAGAGTTGATGATTTTGAAAGGATTCAAGCCTGAATCCTCAAACCCTCTTCTCAAGCTAAGTTAGAGAAGAACCAAATTTATTAACCAGTGTCCATTCAGAAATGAGGATTTTTGTTCAATATCAAGGCATGCGAAAAAAATAACCGCAGGTATATGTTTAATATTCCGAGGATTATTTTTTGAACATAACGCAGAGATTGGGCAAAAAGACCATTTCTGGATGGACACTAACCAGAAAGGATAACCCTGACATGCAAATTACCTTTTATGGTGCCGTTCGCGAAGTTACAGGATCAATGCACCTGATCGAAACCGGAGACAATCGTATTTTACTCGACTGTGGGATGTTTCAGGGCCGTCGGAAAGAAACCAATGAAAAAAACCGAACCATTCCGGTTGATCCGGCAACTCTTACAAATGTCGTGCTTTCACATGCCCATATCGATCACTCGGGTCGAATTCCCATTTTGACAAAAAGTAACTTCAGGGGCCGAATCATCTGTACGCGGGTGACCGCTGATGCATGTGAGTACCTCTTGCGGGATTCAGCACATATCCAGGAATCTGATGCAAGTTATTTGAATTATAAAACCGTTCGATCTTTTTTGTCAGAGGGTAACACGTCCGTTTCCAAGAAAAATATTTCGAAAAGAGAACTCAACGACATAAAAAAACTTTTGAAAAAGAAAGGCCAACAGCTGGACATAGAAAAAATAAATGAAGTTATTGAAAAATATCATCTGGAAGCGGTGATGCCGCTTTACAGCATGGAAGATGCAGAACATGCTCTTGATGCTTTTGAAGGATATCCTTATCGTTCCACGGCAACTATCGGAAACGACGCCACCTGCACATTCTATGAGGCCGGCCATATTCTGGGATCCGCCATATCCATCCTTAAATTCCGGGAAAACGGTAGACAATATGTCATCTGTTATACCGGCGATATCGGCAGGTTTAACAAGCCGATCATAAAAAATCCCGCCCTTTCTTTCTTAAACGATGATCTTGATGTGGATCTGATGATTATGGAAAGCACTTACGGCGACCGCCGGCATGAACCATTAGAGGATTTAAAGCCCAGGCTTAAAAAGATTTTTTCCGAAACTTTTAAGCGGAATGGAACGGTGATTATACCGGCCTTTGCCTATGGGCGTACCCAGGAGCTGTTATATCTCATTCACGAATTGTATAATGAAGGCGACGTCCGGCGGGTTCCGGTATATGTGGACAGCCCTCTGGCCACCAATATTACCCGGGTCTTTGGAGAACATCCGGAAGTATATGATGATGAAACCCATGAAGCCTTTTTAGAAAAAGGCCAAAATCCGTTTTTCTTTGATCAAGTTCATTTTGTGGGCTCAGTGGAAGAATCCATGGCGCTGAACCGTGAAGAAAAACCGCATATCGTCATTGCGGCATCGGGGATGTGTGAAGCCGGCCGTGTCCTGCATCATTTGCGCCATAAAATCCACAACCCCCGTCATACGATTCTCATTGTCGGCTATATGGCTCAACACACGCTGGGTCGGCGCATTCTCGAACAAGGCCTCGAATATGAAAAATCAGGGCGAAAAGGTTCACCACCGTTATTAAAATTTTTAAACAAAACATACCCGCTAAAAGCCCATGTCGAAAAACTTGACGGCTTTTCCGCACATGGCGATAAGAACGAAATGCTTCGTTTTCTCAAAGAATCGAATTTGAAAATCAAACAGATCGCCGTTGTTCATGGCGAAGAGGATCAGTCCCTTGCATTTGCACATCATTTGCAAAATGAAGGTTTTCCGGCAATTGTACCCCATCCGGGCGAAACGATTCGAATAGAAGCAGATTGATGACCGACGCTGCATATCAAAATAAAGACCTTTCTTTTTGGGCTGCCACCTTTACGGTGTTTATCTGCATGCTCTTCGGTGCCAATGCCGTGGCCATTAAAATCAGTCTTGAAGGTATCGGTGTCTTTACCACGGCAGGCATCAGGTTCGGCGTTGCATCAATAACCATTTTTTTATGGGCAACAATTACCGGACGATCTTTTAAAATTAAAAAAGAACAGATCCTTCAACTTTTTGTGATCTCTATTGTTTTTACCATTCAATTATCTCTTTTCTATCTCGGTCTTAGCAAAAGCAATGCGTCTCGTGGAACCCTGCTTGCAAATTTCCAGCCTTTTTTTACCCTGTTTCTGGCACATTTTTTTATTCCCGGCGATCAGATTACCAGGCGAAAAATCATGGGCGTCCTAATGGGATTTGCCGGGGTTGCTTTTGTATTTTTGGAGAAAAAAGGGGTTACGAGCGATTTTAATACAGGGGATACAATGATCCTGACGGCTGCTTTTCTCTGGGCCTGTAATGCGGTTTATACCAAACGGATTATATCCGCATTTCAGCCGTTTCAAATTGCACTCTTTCCAATGGTTTTTTCGGTGCCTTTATTCTTTCTGGGAGGTATGTTGTGGGATCACCCTATGATTACCTTTATTAATGGCAAGATTATCGGTGCCATGGTGTATCAGAGTTTAGTCACGGCATCTTTTGGTTTTGTGGTTTGGAACAGTTTGCTGCAAAAATACGGTGCCGTGGCGTTGCATTCTTTTATTTTTATTATGCCTGTCACCGGCGTTTTGCTGGGGGGGCTGATCTTAGGAGAACCGATCACCGTAAACATCCTTATCGCCATGCTGTTGATTGTTGCCGGAATACTGATTATCCATTTTCGACAAAAGAAACCAATACTCCTGCCTTCCATCAGCAGGAACATATAGACGGCGTCAAAACAGTGCCAGGCCACTTAAACAAGTAATTGCTTAAAATAAATAAAGTTACTATCTTGTGAAAATCATGAAAGTTCCAAGCACCAAAATTCAAATTCCAAACAAATCTCAATGACCGAAATTCAAAACAGATAGAATGACGGCTATACATTCAATAATAGATAAAAAGTTTTGGTCATTTGAATTTGTAATTTCGATATTGTTTGTAATTTGAGTATTGTGATTTGGGATTTTAGTGCCGTATCCGGAAAAGCAAATCGTTTCCATCCGAATCATTTAGAGTTAACTTTGGCGTTTTTCTAATCTTCTTATACCGACTGTTGAAAAAAAAATATGGCGATGCTAATAAGTATTTAATAATCAGAAAAAAGTGCCTAAAGAGCCATACCATGCCCAAGCCATTTCAACATCTTCGTTTCAATCTGGTTTCAAAACTGATTCTATCCGTGGGTCTGACCTTGCTTTTGAGCATATCCACATGGGCCTATTTCAATATTAAATACCAGACCCAAAAGATCATGAAAGATATCATGGTGGGAACCGACAGGTTGAGCAATACCATTATTCTTGGCGCCCATTATGCCATGATGTTGAATTCAAGAGAAGACATCAATCATATTATTAACAATATCAGCAAGCAAAAAGAAATCGATACGATTCGGATATATAACAAAAAAGGACAAATAAAATTCTCGAACCGTCCCTCGGAAATCGATTTGATGACCAATATAAAAGCAGAGGCCTGTGATGTGTGCCACCGGAAAGAACCGCCTCTGGCAGAACTCGATTTGTCACAAAAAGCCAGGACGTTTTATTCTTCTCAGGGCCATCGTCTATTAGGGATTATCAGCCCGATCCGAAATGAAACCGGCTGTTCATCCGATTCCTGCCATGTGCATCCCGAAGGAAAGAAGATTCTGGGGGCGCTGGATGTGGTTGTATCCCTTGAACAGACGGATAGCGACATTGCGTTTCTTGAAAACGGAATCATTGCCCTGGCTGTTTTTGCTTTTCTGGTAACCTCGGCCATTATTTTTGTCTTTGTGTTGAAATTTGTCAATCAGCCCATAAAAAAGTTGATCGATGCCAGCAATCTTATTGCCAGGGGCGAGTATTTAAGCAATATCGACATCAATCAAAATGACGAAATGGGACAACTCTTTGTGGCCATTAACAAGATGGGCAAAAGAATTGCCTCAAAGCAGGCCCAACTAAAAAAACAAAGAGACGAATACCAGAATCTCTTTGAACTGGTACCCTGTTTGGTTACCATTCAGGACAAAAACTATCGACTGGTGAGCTACAACAAAGAATTTGAAGAAACGTTTAATCCAACTCCTGGAGATTTCTGTTTCAGTGTGTATAAGAAGCGTGATGAAAAATGTGAGGTTTGTCCGGTGGAAAAGACATTCAAGGACGGACGATCTCATTACGGCCAGGAAACCGGCATGGACAAAAACGGCAATACCACGTACTGGCTTTCCAGGACATCGCCCATTCAGGATGCCCGGGGAAATGTCGTTTCGGTTATGGAAGTGTGCCTCGATATTACCCGCATGAAGCAGCTTGAAGAGCGGCTCGAAAAATCCGAAAGAAAATATTATGCCATTTTCAATAACATTCCGAACGCTGTTTTTGTATTGAACATGAATACGCTTGAAATACTCGACTGTAATAAAAGCGTCAAAGACGTGTATGGATATGAAAAGGATGAAATAACCGGGAGATCCTTTCTGGATTTGTTTCTGGATGAGGAAAAGGATCATTATGCCTTTAAAATCATGACATCCGCCTACGTCAACCGGGCGAAACATATCGACAAAGACGGTAAAACACTTTTTGCGGCCATCCGGGTGTCACCGTCGGAATACCTGGGGCAAAAAGTGCTTCTGGTGACCACCAGCGATATCACCAAACGGCTTGAAGCCGAACAGCAGCTCATTCATGCCGGAAAAATGGCCACGCTGGGAGAAATGGCCACCGGTATTGCCCACGAATTGAGCCAACCCCTTTCTGTGATTAAAACCGCAAGCAACTTTTGTTTAAAAAAAATAAACGGCAATGAAATTATCGAAGACAAAGACCTTTATACCATGCTTGAGAAGATCGATCGCAATGTGAATCGCAGCGCAAACATTATCAGTCATATGAGGCAGTTCGCCAGAAAATCGGATGTGGTGTTGGCTGAGGTTCAGATCAATGACATACTGAAAAGAGCCTTTGATATCTTCAGTCAACAGCTCAAAGTCAGAGGTATTGATGTGGCCTGGAATATCGAACAAAACTTGCCGACCATCATGGCAGATCCCAGCCGGTTGGAACAGGTGTTTATCAACCTTCTTTTAAATGCCAGAGATGCCATAGAGGAAAAGTGGTGGTCTCCGGCGCCTGCCATGGGTCTGAAAAAGATTACACTTAAAACGACATTAGAGGAAAATACGGTGGTTGTTGAGGTCAGAGACACCGGCGTAGGGGTTTCAGAAGATATCGCCGATAAATTATTTGAGCCTTTTTTCACAACCAAGGCGGTGGGCAAAGGAACCGGTCTGGGCCTTTCAATCAGTTATGGAATTATCAAAGACTGCCAAGGAGACATCAAGGTGACCATGAACGAACAAGGGGAGACTTGCTTTCGCATCACTTTCCCCGCAAAGGAACCAAAACAATGAAAAAAACAATTTTACTGGTTGATGACGAGACCGATCTCCGGGAGGTTTTGGATATTTCCTTGTCCGATACCGGGTATAATGTTCTGACCGCTGAAAATAGCACACAAGCCCTCAAGATTTTGAATGATAATGATATTCCGGTGGTGATTACCGATATCAAAATGCCCGGCATCGACGGCATTGAGCTGCTTCGAAAAATCAAAAGTAAAAATCCGGAAACAGAAGTGATTATGCTGACCGGCCACGGGGATTTGGAGCTTGCCATTAAAAGTTTAAAAAATGAAGCAACCGATTTTATTACAAAACCGATTAATGATGATGCGTTGGAGATGGCGCTTCAAAGGGCCTTTGAAAAAATTCAAATGCGGGAAAAACTAAAGGAGTATGATCGTAACAGGGCCATGTATGATGTTTTCATCAATGAGCTGATTCAAGAAGATGTGATGATCATCGGGTCTGACTACCGGATTCTGGATATCAACGAAACCCTTCTTAACAAATTGGGCTTGGAGCGAAAAGAGGCTGTGGGTAGATACTGCTATGAAATTACCCACAGGCTATCGGTGCCATGTACCGGTGAAGATCATAAATGTCCCCTTGAGGAAACACTGACGACCCGGAAGCCGACAACGGAAACCCATATCCACAAAGACAAGGATAATAAGAATGTCTATTATTCAATCTCCGCGTACCCGCTTTTTGAAAACGGTGAGATCATCGGCGCCATCGAACTTTCCCGGGATATTACGGCGGATATCAACACCCGGCAGGCGATGATGCAACAGGATAAACTGGCTTCCATCGGCCGATTGTCCGCCGGCGTTGCGCATGAAATAAACAACCCGCTCACCACCATTCTGACTACAGCCATGTTGATCCAGGAGGATATCGATTCGAAAAATCCCATGTATGAGGAACTGGGAACCATCACCAATGAAGCGCTTCGCTGTCGCAAGATTGTTGCCAGTCTTCTCGATTTTGCCCGTCAGACAAAACCGGCTAAAAAGTATCACAACATCAATGACATCATTACCGGATGTGTCCGGTTAACCCGTAAACAGGCTGAATTCAAGGATGTACAAATTTTAGAAACGCTTTCCGATAAGGTTCCGAAATTGCTTCTGGATAAAGAACAGATTCAACAGGCGCTCATCAATCTTATCCTCAATGCCACCGATGCCACTGAACCCGGAGATAAGATAACAGTTTCAACGGCCTTTTCGCCGGACAATCAAATTGTGAGCATAAAGGTGAGCGATACGGGCAAAGGGATTGGCGACGAGACGATAGATAAAATTTTTGAACCTTTTTTTACCACCCGGGAAATTGGAACCGGCCTTGGTTTGGCCATTACACACGGCATCATCGGACGGCACGGCGGCGACATCAAGGTTCAGAGCCGGCCGGGTCAGGGTACGACGTTTACCATCAGGCTCCCGCATAACCAAGGAAATCAAGATGACCCGTCATAATCCTCTTATCCTCATCATCGATGATGAGCCTGCGATTTGCCGAAACTGCGTCAAAATACTCTCTAAAATGGATTATGACGTCCAATATGCCCTCAATGGATATGACGCGTTAAAAATGGTGGACGACACCATGTTCGATGTGGTGGTCACTGATTTAAAAATGAGTAACGTGGGCGGTATGGAAGTTCTCCGACGATTGAAATCGTCTTATCCGGAAACCATGGTCATCGTTATCACCGGCTATGCCAGTGTTTCTTCGGCCGTCGAAGTCATGAAGATGGGCGCCTTTGATTACCTCCCGAAACCGTTTACGCCGCACGAACTGCGCGCGGTTGTTCGACAGGCCCTGATTCAAAGAGAGATGCTGCTTGAAAATCGAAAACATTTGGAACAAAAAAAGCGCAGAAAATCGGTTTCCCATCAGCTCATCGGAGAAAGCCCGAAAATCAAAAAGGTCATTTCCATGGTTCAAAAAGTGGCTCCCACCGACGCGACGGTTCTTGTTTACGGGGAAAGCGGAACCGGTAAAGAACTGATCTCAAGGGCGATCCATGCCAATAGCGATAGAAAAGACAAGGTATTTTTTGCCGTAGATTGCGGAACTTTGTCAGATACCCTTCTGGAAAGCGAGCTTTTCGGTTATACCAAAGGCGCGTTTACGGATGCACGCAATGACAAGGACGGAATATTCAAACTGGCAAATAACGGCACCGTGTTTCTGGACGAAATCAGCAATATAAGTCTGGGTGTTCAGAGCAAATTGTTGAGGTTTTTAGAGAATCGAGAGTTTCTGCCCTTAGGGAGCACCAAGATCCAAAAAGTGGATGTCCGATTGATTTTTGCCACCAATCAAAATCTTGAAGAAATGGTTGAAGCGGGTTCTTTCAGACAAGATTTTTATTATCGCATTTTTGTATATCCGATTTTTATTCCCCCTTTAAGAGAAAGAAAAGCGGATATCTTGTCCATTTCCTATCATTTTCTACAACATTTTTGTCTTGAATTCGAGAAAAAAATCATCGGGTTTGATGATGAGACCGTGGCACGTTTGACGGCATATGATTGGCCTGGAAACGTCAGGCAGCTGAAAAATATTATTGAGCGGGCGGTTATTTTGTGTGAAAAAGACAAAATAAGCCCTAAAGAACTTCCGCTTTTGGGAGAGATGGCCGGTATTGAAGAACTGATCGATCATGTTCCTGAAACCAATGATGAACTTAAACGCGTCAAAAAAGAAATTCGACAGAAAGCAGTACTTAACGTCGAGAAGAATTTCGTGATGAATGCATTGATGAAAAATGACTGGAATGTCACCCAGGCCGCCCGGAAAGTGGGGCTTCAAAGAACCAACTTCCAGTCGCTAATGAAAAAGCACCAGGTCACACTTCCAAGATCCGCCAAACCGGATGCTTAGTGCCCGAACGAAAACTGTCTTTTTCGCCAATATCTGTGTCAGACTCAAATTTTAATCCTCGAAATACTACCAGTATTCCTGCGGTTAAAATTTTCGTCTTCCTTGATCTTAACGAAAAATCCTATTTTTCGTTCGGGCACTACTTAATTTACAAATAAAAATTTGGCATCCGAATTCCCATTCCCACATTTCCAGTATTCCAAAATTCCAATTGCAAATACTCAGTCGCATCAATTTTTCGACGTTGCTTGAAAATTAGGGGTTTGAAACTTGAGTGTAATTAAAATATACCCTGTATATTTTAATTATACAACCTTCGGAATTTCTTTAAAAACCTCTGAAAAGCGTGTGCCTACCCGTACGAACCATTTGTCATTATAGATTTATTTAACGTAAATTCAAATAATTGTGAAATTTTATTCAAAAGATGTCAACATCGGCATATACGTCGATTCCGTTTAAAATGTGTTTTATTGTTTCATGTTTAAAAGTATATTTAATTTATACACGTTACCTTTGTCCAAAGGTCCATATTCTAATTAAAATGAATAATATCAATATAATAACTCAGATAAACTTTTTTGGCACACATCATGCAATTAAAAAAAGCAAAACATCATACAGCAACAAAAACAGATTAAAAAATAATTGAATAGAAAATTTATTAAGGAGGACAAAATGGCAACAGCAGCAAAAATAATGGTGGTCGATGATGAAAAACAAATCTGTCAAAATGTGGAGAAAATCCTTTCCAAAAATGATTATGAGGTCATACACGCCACCAGTGCCAAAGAAGCCCTGGAAAAGATGGCCAAAAGTTCATTCGCACTTCTCATCTCCGATATTGTGATGCCGGGAATGAACGGCCTTGAATTTTTAAAGCTTGTCAAAAAGGAATGGCCGTTAACAAAAGCGGTGATGATGACTGCCTATGCTTCCACCGATACAGCGGTAAAAGCCATTAGACTGGGAGCCCTGGACTATGTTTCAAAACCGTTTACTCCTGATGAGTTGAGATCGACGGTTGAACTGGCGTTGTCCGGTAAACTCATTGAGGCGCCCACCACGGAAAAGGAAAGAGAGATTATCGATATCGATATTCCCTTTGACAGGGAAGAGGTTGCAAAATATGCAGGTGATGACTTTGTAGACAAGCTCGGACCTTCAGACATGCCGGTGGTCGAAGCTGCCCCGGAAACCCTGGAAGGTTATTGCAACCTTGGAAATATGGTATGCGATATATTTAAAAAGCTGGGAAATACCTGTAAAGGCGGAAATAAAACCGGTGAATGCCCGCAATTGAAAGCCAGAAAGAAAAAGATGGCCAAAGCAAAAGGCTTCGATTCTGAAAAATTGATTGGTATCGATTATCCCTTTAACTATGAAGAAGTGGCATCCATAACCGGTCCCGAATATGTGTTGAACATGCAGCATGAAGGTATATCGTACATACCGTATGAAGAACTTAAAAAGAATGTTGCACAAATGATGGCTCAAACATCCGAAGTTTCAGCGGATGTCATTGATTTTCCTCAAAAAGCCGTCCGGGCGGAAATTTTGGTGATCGATGATGAGGTTGCCGTCAATAACAACGTTCGTAAAATACTCTCAAAGAAAGATTTTCACGTGGATCAGGCCGTTACCAAAGCCGAGGCCCTTGAAAAGATCGAACAAAAAGCGTATGCGCTGGTTGTGCTGGATTTAAAAATTCCGGAAGTTAACGGCCTGGATCTTCTAAAAGCGATTCGTGACCGGCGACCTGAAACCATGGTCATTATTATTACCGGGTATGCCAGTATCGAAACCGCCGTGGAAGCCTCGAGGATGGGTGCGGTGGATTACCTTCCCAAACCGTTCACGCCCGACGAAATGCGTAATGCCGCTGAAAAAGCCTTCCGTTTTGCCGCTTAAACCTTCTGAGCGTCTCCCAAATTCGTAGGGGTTTGGGAGACGCTTAGAAGAAAAACTTTCCGACCCCAATTAAATTCAATCACGAAAACACGAAATTGAGAAGGCACGAAAATTTACACGTTATTTTGCTTTTGTGATATGAACACTTTTTTATTTTACTGAATAAAGTGACATAAAAAAAATATAAGGGGTCCATTTTTCGGTTTTAATATCATGCCGGTTCATAAGATAAAAAAGAAGTTGAAGCAGCTTTCAAGCCAGGAAAAGGCCAGGGTTCTTCAACGGTTTTTCAAGACCGGTCCCGGCGAATATGGTGAGGGAGATGTATTTATCGGCGTTAAAGTCCCTGATTTGCGAAAGGTGGCGAAAGACTATCAGGACATATCTACTGAAGACGTCATCGCTCTGCTTGAGTCGGCCATACATGTCGAATTTCTGCTCTATTACAGATTAAAAATTAAAGGAACATCAATTAATTTAGGAGAATAAAGATGCATAATTTAAAATTGTGTTTTTTAGTTCATTTTTTCATCATTATTGCTTTTATCATGCCTTCATATGGTGCAGATATTGTCAAAATAGGTGTTGTAGATACTCAAAAAGTTCTTGATACATCATTGCTTGGTAAACAAATGACAAATGAACTCAATAAACTCCATGCCGGCTTTTCCGCTGATCTTGAAGCTAAAGGGAAGGACATTCAAAAGCTGCAAAAGGAAGTTGAGAAGCTATCTTTATCAAAGGAAACCCTTTCGGTGGCAAATAGGGAAAAATTTGACAAAAAAACCCGTGAATTAAGAATTAAAATTTACGATGCTGAGAAACTAAAGGAAAAATATCAAAATGATTTTAACAAAGAAGAAATAAAAAGATTAAAAAACATAACCCAAATTATTGAAGAAATTATCGCTGAAGTAGGAAAAAAGGAAGGTTATCTTTTAATTAAAAATACTAGTGGTACCCTTTATTCTCCAAAAGAAATAGACATTACAGATAAAGTTACTAAACTATTAGATTCTCGATATAAAAAAGAAGAGGTTAAAGAACGTAAAAAGAAACTATAGTAAAACAAAATCAACTGAGATAATAGAAGAATTCAATGTTTTGCCCTGCCATAGAAACAAGGAACATTTATAATCTTCAGCGTTAAAGGACATTATATATAAAAAAGGGTTTACGAGGCCGACTTACGAATTCATTTGCGAAAAATGTAAAAAGCCCTTTACCCTGATGATGAAAAATTCAGAGTATGAAAAGAAAAAGTTTCAATGCGCGAAATGCAAGAGCCGTAAGGTGAAACAGAAAATTAGTTCTTTTCAGACGATTACTTCCAGCAAGTCTTAACACCTCACGGCGTTTCAGGTCATTCTGTATCTAAGATTTGTAAACCGTCTTTTCGTTTTATCGTTGTTTACGCCCATGGCGAGTGCTTTTCGCGTGCCGACCATAACCACCAAGTCGCGACCTCTTGTAACGGCGGTATAGATCAGGTTTCGCTGGAGAAGCATATAGTGCTGGGTGAGAACAGGAACTACTACGGCCGGATATTCCGATCCCTGTGACTTGTGTACGGAAACGGCATATGCCAGCACCAATTCATCCAGTTCGTAAAACGCATAAGGGACCTCACTGTTGTCAAACATTACCGTAATCTCATCTTCGTCCGGCCGTATGCGGGTAATCCTGCCGATATCTCCGTTGAACACCTCCTTGTCATAGTTGTTACGTATCTGCATGACTTTATCGTTTATCCTGAAATTGCGGTTTCCCCGAGTGATTTCCTCCTGAAAAGGATTCAGACTTTTTTGAAGTTCCGTGTTGAGATTGCCGGCCCCGACCACGCCTTTGTGCATGGGGGTCAACACCTGAATGTCGTTAACCGAGTCCAGCCCGAAACGTTTGGGGATACGTTCTTTGGTCAATTCCAGGATGATTTCCAGAACTTTTTCAGGATCTTCCTGGTGGATGAAATAAAAATCGTTACCCGGCACATCGTCTTCAAATGTCGGCAGAATTCCGCTGTTGATTTTATGGGCATTGACAATAATCCGACTTTCTCTGGCCTGGCGAAAGATTTCGTTCAGCTCCACAACAGGAATGGCACCGGATGCTATAATATCATTAAGAACATTACCCGCCCCGACTGACGGCAACTGGTTGACATCCCCGACCAGGATAACCGTCGCCAAGATCGGGACAGCCTTTATTAAATGGTGCATCAGTATGGTGTCGATCATGGAAGCCTCATCCAGGATGAGCAGGTCGCAGTCGAGGGGCTTTTCCTCGTTTTTTTGAAACCCCCCTTTGGCAAAACTGTACTCCAAAAGACGATGGATGGTCCTCGCCTCATGACCCGTGGTTTCACTCATCCGTTTTGCCGCTCTTCCTGTTGGCGCGGCTAAACATGTTTTCACCTTGAGTCGGGAAAAGATTTTTAAGATCGCATTGATGATGGTGGTTTTACCGGTGCCCGGACCGCCGGTAATGACCATGATCTTATTTTCAAGGGCACATTGTACGGCGTTGGCCTGATTTTCCGCCAGACGGATA
Source organism: uncultured delta proteobacterium (assembly GCA_963731025.1). Taxonomy (GTDB): domain Bacteria; phylum Desulfobacterota; class Desulfobacteria; order Desulfobacterales; family UBA11574; genus UBA11574. The sequence goes on from CAVSVL010000021.1 coordinate 29,113, forward strand.
TCCAGTTGCCCCTGGACCCATTCGAGAGCGTTTTCCGCATTGACGGTTCGGATGGATTTTGGGGTGGTGGACAATATCTTCAATCGCGTTGCGATGCTGGTTTCACAGAGATGAAACTTGGCCAGATAGACCCCTTTGTTGTTTTCTTTAAATTCGTCGATGCTCTCATTTAAATCTTCAAGAACGATTCTTTTATCCATTGCGAGATTGCCGAGGGCCTGTGTTACGGTATCTCTATCAACATCCAGTGTTTCCCGACTCTTCTTCACAAGATATTCATACGGGTAAAAAACGTGGCCCTCATCTGAAAGCTGGTGGAGGACATAGATAATGCCGGCTTCAATCCTCAAAGGTGAACTTCTGGAAAACCCGAGCTTATCTGCAATGCTGTCGGCAATCACAAACCCGATGCCGAAAATATCCATTGCCAGGCGATAGGGATTTTCGGTGACCACGGCGATGGATCGATTTTTATACTGTTTAAATATTTTTGTTGCATATCCGGAACTGACCCCGTGGGATTGGAGAAACATCATGACATCGCGAATCTCTTTTTGTTCGTCCCATGCATCTTGGATCATGGCAATGCGTTTCTCGCCAATACCTTCAACCATGGTCAGTTTTTCGATGTCATTTTCAATAATATCCAGTGTTTTTTCCCCGAACTTTTTGACGATTCGGCCGGCGATGACCGGTCCCAGCCCCTTGATGAGTCCGGAACCCAGATATTTTTTAATTCCGAAAACCGTTGCCGGAATCGTTGTTTTGTATTCCACCACCTTAAACTGTTCACCGAACTTGGGATGATTGATCCATTCACCTTTCAGGTTAAGAACCTCGCCGGGAACCGGTGACATCAAATAGCCCACAACGGTTATTAGGTCCCGCTGCCCATAGACCTTAACCCTGGCAATGGTATAACCGTTTTCTTCATTGGTGTAAGTAATTCTCTCGATTTGTCCTGAAAGTTCTGTTGCCATTATCCACGAGTTCTTTCAGCCAAAAATTTAATCATACCTGAAGCGGTAATGTTTTCAAAAGACTAAAGTGTTATCTCTAACCTACACCCAGTCCGGCAACCTAATGTCGGACCCCAACTCACTGCTGGGGATATAACATTTAATGTCGATAACCGGAGTTCCGTTGCGTGCATCGATTTTCTCGATAAAAATGGTGGTATCCTTTATGGACAGTATTTTACAAATAGTCAGCGCAATCAGATTGGGCCTTAAGGGTGAGTGGGTGGCAAATACGCCACGTAATGGATTTTGTTTGTCTTTTCTCGGATGCACCTGCATGGTGTTTCTTTTCTCGAGGGTATCATTTTCATGAAACCAGTAAAGGACGGTAATGTGAGAAAAATCATCCAATCCCAGAAGTGCGTCACGATATGCCTCGTCAATTTCAATCCGGACATTTTCATTCTCTTTATTGATAATGCCCACCGGAAAAATATAATAACGGTCGTTCATTTTCATCCTCCTTTTTAGAATCAATACAATCAGTTTATAGGGGAGTTTTCAAGACATATCGCTTTTTCGTTTTTTAGAAAATAGAAAAATATTTGTATTTTTTCGTGATTGTCCGAGGCTTCCCTTAATCTATTTTCTCTTTCCCCATTTCTCTTTCCTTTTGACGGCTTCTAAATGATCAACGACCTGTTGCCCCATTGATGTTAATTTGTTATATAGATTGTCAAACAAAAAATCTAACCAAAGGAAAATGATATGAAATTTTTTATTGCTGAACAAAACATTGACGACAATGCTACGAAAGAACAGGCGGAACAACTGATCGAGATGCTCAAAGCCAAAGGCTGGGATGTTGAATACGGGGTTAAACGAAATGTGGCCACAGATGTCTCGGAATTTGGACAGGAAGAAACGATCCAGTCCAAATTTGCCGATGATTTTATGGCGTGTCTTGCCCAAATGGAAGAAGAGTAGGCACGTTTGTTCTTTTTGAGCTTTCATTGAATGATTAAATTGCAAGATTGGTCATAACACATGTTCTATCGCATCGGGAAGTTGGTCATCCGATCCCCCTACAGTATCAGAAGGCCTAAAATGGGAGAAGACTGCCTGGTTTTGAAGTCACCCCGTTCATTTCCCCCGGCTCATCCCTCGACAAAAGCAGCGCTGACCATTTTGAATCGATTGGAGATTAAAAAAGACGCCCGAATTCTGGACATCGGATGTGGCTCAGGAGTATTAGGGCTTGCGGCGGCTTTAAAAAACGGTGGGACCGTAATAGGGTGCGACATTTGGATCGGGTCCATACCGGCGATCAAGCAAAATTCAGCCTTAAATCAGATGGAAGATCGGTTCAAATTCTTTCTTGGATCGGTAGATGCTGTTTCGAGTCAATTCAACTTGATCCTGGCGAACCTCCAGGCGCCCACGCATATGGAAATGTTCGATCACTACCGCCGCCTGTTGCCTCTAAAGGGCGACTTGCTGGTGGTCTCCGGTTTCGACGACGCCCTTGCCGGGTTTATGGAGAAGGAACTTGCTCAAAGGGGATTTATCGTCGTAGAGCAGGTGAAGGTGTATGGCACGACGGCAGCGCTTACACCGGAAAGTTCTTATATATGGATGGGATTTGGGCTTAAAAGAGTCTAGAACCTATCTCAAAAACAATCTAAGCGCCCATGGCTGTGTTGTTAAACGGTTCAAAATGCTCACATACTACGTGTATGCTCCACTTTTAAACCGTTTAACGCCCCCGATTCTCGGGATTTCGCAAAGCTCAACTTGCTATTCCTGGACCCTAATCTTATTTTTGAGATAGGTTCTAATGCGGCCCATGATATTTCCCAACTTGACAAAAATTATTCCGTGCCGATATAATACGGAACACTTCAAAAAGAACCCACTGTTCTTAAGTGGTTCTTTTTCTTTACCAAACCTTTTTTTATCATCTGTGTTGTTTATGTGCTCTGATTTTTCAAACTAAGGGCGTCGAGGTAAAGGTGGCTTCTAATGGGCTTGTTTGAAGAGATCGATGCAGCTCGCATGTTGCTGGATTTGCCTGAACGTGCGACCATGGAAGATATCAAGTCGCAATACAGAGAATTGATCCAGAAATGGCATCCGGATCGGTGTAAAGTCGACAAAGAGACTTGCAAAGAAATGACCGTCCGAATCATTGCCGCTTACAGGCTCATCAATAATTACTGCAAAAACTACGAATTTTCATTTTCAAAAAAAGAGGTCAGCAACTATCTTTCGGCAGAGGAATGGTGGTTTGAACGTTTCGGCCGCGGCCCGTTATGGGGCAGTGAGGAAAAAACAGAATAAATATGCCATCGAACCCTAACAAAAAAGATCTTTTTCAAAAAAAGCCGGCGTTTCTGATTTGCCTATCGCTGGTGGAGATGGGTTTTGTCGCCTTTGTTCTCGGTCTTGCGGTCCGACATCCTGAAAAGGCCTGACAGGCGTATTTGATTGATGTTTTGCTATGGTCGGCTATTGCTCAAGGGGGCTTTTTGTTTTCCGGGGTAATGCATATGGCCAAAGCCCGGTGGAGCGGCCCTTTGTCCAACCTTGCCGAGTCCCGCCTTTTTCCCGGTTTCCTTCGGTCTTTTTTGATTCTCTTTTTAGGCAAAAATCATATCTTTCCCTGGCTGAATCAGGATCTTCACGGCAAAGAGATTTGGTTGAACGTACCGTTTCTGTTTACCATAGATGTTGTGCGGCTACTTGTTTTGTATGGATTGGGATTCGCCTATCTCTATCATGCCTTGTGGCTGAAGCTGGATCGATCCATGACCCACGGTCGAATCCGAAAAGGTCTTTATAACCGGTGGGATCGAAGCATTTCCGATGACATTCATTTGAAATTCGAGGTTTGATATTTGGCATGATAATAATATTGCCGTGCATATCCGGCTACTGACAGGTGATTCATGAAAACAGGCGATTAAAGAGATGTTATTGACTTGCTATTGTGGCTGTTTTTATGTATGAAGGCTACCGCAGACATAAAACTTTGATTTAGTTTTCTGACACTTGAAATCCGATACCTCTCAATTGAACGTTTTTGCTCAATCAAGGTAAAATTAAGGTTTATCGATGATAAATTCCAAAGATTCCAAACCGAAATCGCTGCTGTTGATGATTGCCGGCGCAAAAGGTGCAGTAGGCTCTACCGTGGCAGCCGCTGTTGCCGCCATGCAAAAAAATCCCGATGTCATTCTGCCCAGCCTGATCACCCGAAACAGTTTTGTTTACCTGGGCCCTCCCGAAAGTATTTTCATGGCAGGCTGGGATGCGCAATCAGCGACACTTGTCGATAGCATCAAAAATCACGGGGTGTTGACGGATAACTTATTGAAACCAATTGAGAAAGCTCTCTATAAAACCCCCATTCTTCCATCACCGCCGCAGAATTTGGATCTCAAAGGTCAGGTGGCGCATCTTACGAAGGACATCCAAGACCTCAAAGAACAGTATGCCGATGCCCTGCCGGTGATGATCAACCTGTTGCCGGCGTGCACCCGCTGCAACCTTGATCAGGTTAAACATGTGGACGACCTCTATGCTGAGGTGGCCCCTGAGAATTTTCCGGATCTGGCCTATGTATTGGCAGCCATTATCTCTGAAATTCCGGTGGTGAACTTTTCACCCAATCGTCTGGAGATTCCTGTTGTCGTTCAAAAGGCGATTGAACACCGGATTCCCATATCCGGACGCGACGGCAAGACCGGACAGACCTATTTTAAAGTGGTTCTGGCCTCGGCGTTGAAAGCCCGAAGTCTTTATGTGGATGGCTGGTACAGCCTCAACATTCTGGGCAATGCGGATGGGAAAAATCTTATGGATCCTGATCGGGCTGCCGGCAAGGTGGCCAACAAAACCGAACTGCTGGATGAGATTTTGGGGTACTCCGTGGGGGAGCATTACCAGGAGCCTACCCACAAGGTCCATATCGATTATTACCCGCCCCGGGGTGATGCCAAGGAAGCCTGGGATGTGGTCGATTTTTGCGGATTGTTTGACCTGCCCATGAGTCTTCGCTTGAATATTCAGGGCCGGGATTCCATTTTAGCCGCGCCCATGGTTCTGGATCTGGCCCGATGGATGGCGGCACTGAAAATGGCGGGATGCTCCGGGTCTGTTCCGGAACTGGGATTTTATTTCAAAAAACCCATTGGTGAGAATCCCCCGCTGAGTTTTCAAGACCAGGTCAATCGCCTTCGGACGCTAGAAAAAGAATGTGACGAAAAGTGTCTTGTTACAAGTAGGCTAAAGTGAACTAATCCGCCACAGTGCATCAGCGGACAAGTCCGCCAAAACACATGGCGGTGATCTTTCGCTGCTAAAATGTCTAAAGTTTGATGGTATCATCAAAATATAAAAAATGATTTTTTAGAAATCTCAAAAACAAGAGGCCTTTGAAAAATGCTTATTTTTGTTTAAGTTCAAAGAAGGCGAAAATTTTAACCACAGACATACATTGAGTATTTCGAGGATTGAAATTTGAGCCTGACGCAGAAATTGGGCAAAAAGGAGTTTTTTTCAAAGGCCTCAAGGAAATACTTATGATATTCGGCTACTCCACCAACGCCTTTGTTAAATTCTCTCTTGATGAATCTTTGGAAAAAATCGCTGCCTTGGGTTTTCGCGGCGTTGAAATCATGGGTGACCGCCCCCATCTTTATCCGCCGGACTTTCAAGCAACGAATCTGACTCGCATCAAAAAAATTCTTGAGACACACGATATGAAAGTCACCAACTTGAACAGCTTTACGCTTTTTGCCGTTGGCGATACCTATCTTCCTTCCTGGATCGAGCCGGAAAAAGAACGCCGGGACATTCGCATTCAACATACCCTTGACTGCCTGAAAGTTGCAAAAGAACTGGAATGCAACAATATTTCCATCCCGCCCGGCGGCCCCTTGAACAGCCTGTCACGCAAAGATGCCATGAGTTTGTTCCACAAAGGGCTCGAACAGGTGATCCCTTTAGCTGAAGAACTGAACGTAAAAATCCTGGTGGAACCCGAGCCGGACCTGTTGATGGAAAACACGAAAGAGTTCAAGCCTTTTATCAAGGATGTTCGGTCACAGATGGTAGGGCTGAACTTTGATATCGGGCATTTTTTTTGTGCCGGCGAGGACCCGGCAGAGGCCTTTGAAGCGCTTTTTGAATATGTGGGACATGTGCATATCGAAGACATTGCCGCGACCAGGGTTCACAATCATCTCATTGCCGGGCATGGCGTAATTCGGTTTCTCGATATCTTCAAGACCATGGCAAAGCTGAAATACCGGGGCGACATCAGCCTGGAACTCTACCCCTATGTGGACACACCGGAATCGGCTGGCCGGGAAAGCCTCGAATATCTCCGCCCCATTTTTAAAAAGGCTAATTTAAATATTACATAAATTTTATTTATCGTACGACTAACACCGGGATCTTCACCTGGTGACGCACCGGAGCGACGGTTTGTCCCCAAAGAAGGTCTCCCAGCAAGCGGTGCCCGTGAGACCCCATGACCAACATATCTACTTTGTGCGATGCAGCATATTTGATAAGTTCCTTGGAGGGGTCGCCATGGGGGAGCGCGATCTCCACCACAACCCCCGTAGAGCGCACCTCCTCAGCAATATCCAGCAGGTATTGTTCATCCTCACGCGTGTGTTCGTCATATACATCTTTGCTATAGACTTGTGATGGAGCGGAATCGACCACATGGATAAGGGTCAGCATCGCTTTTTCTGCCTTTGCCAAAGATAGGGCCCGACTGACAATTGCAGCATCGCCGTCATCCCGCCCCAGGGCTGCTGCAATATGCTTCAAGCGTTGTGTTTCAATCCTTTCGATAGTTATCGAGGTTCCGGTGACTTTCTCTTCTTTCCAGCCCTTTTCCCCGCGAATCAACGGAAGTATTAATATGTAAACGAGGAACAATGAAACCGCAGCCGCGATGCCAATGGCCAGAATTGATACAATCATTGGAGCGCCGCCCTGGAGCCATTCCATGATCTGGTCAAACACCAATTTGCCGTTCAGCACGATGATGATGGCGGAGGTAATCCAAGCCAACACCTTCACCCACAATTTGCTGGCAAAGGACCCCATCTTCAGCTTATCATTCGTAAAATGTACCAGCGGAACGATGGCAAACGGCAACTGTAAGCTGAGAATCACCTGACTGAGAATCAACAGTTTGTAGGTGCCCTGATCCCCTGAGATCGAAATGACCACCACTGCCGGCACCAGAGCGATAGAACGCGTGATCAGTCTTCGAATATAGGGTCTTAGCCGAATCCTGACAAACCCTTCCATCACGATTTGCCCGGCCAGCGTGCCTGTCAAAGTGGAGCTTTGACCGGCCGCAAGCAGTGCCAGTCCGAAAGCGATGGGAGCAGCCTGGGTACCAAGAAGTTGTTCGAGCAACTTATGGGCCTGCTGAATCTCGGTTACGACAATCCCATGTCGATAAAACACGGCCGCTGCAAGGATGAGGATCGCGGAGTTGACAAAAAAGGCCGCATTCAACGCGATGGCGGAATCGAGAAGGTTATACTTGCAAGCCTGCGCTTTCGAATCAGCCATCCGCGATACCTGGCGCGTCTGCACCAGGGAAGAGTGCAGGTAAAGATTGTGCGGCATCACGGTAGCTCCAATGATCCCGATAATGATATATAGCGACCCTACTGGAAGGGAAGGGACCAGCCCGGCTGCAGCAGCGCCCCAATCCGGCTTCGCCAGAAACAGCTCGACAATGAAGCCACCGGCAATGACGCTGATCAGCGACAGAATGAAGGCTTCCATCTTACGGATCCCTAATTTCTGGATCGCAAGCAGCAGGAACGTATCGAACAGGGTGACGAGCGCGCCCCAGAGCAGGGGAAGGCCGAAGAGAAGATTCAACCCGAGGATGGTACCCAACACCTCCGCGAGATCGCAGGCAGCAATTGCGATTTCGCACAGGATCCAAAGCACAAATGATGCCGATTTTGAATATTCTGATCGGCAGGCTTGCGCAAGGTCCTTGCCGGTGACAATTCCGAGCCGAGCCGCCAAGGTTTGCACGAGTATCGCCATCATGTTCGACATCAGGATTACCCAGATCAGCGCATAGCCGAAGCGTGAGCCTCCTTCCAGATCGGTTGCCCAGTTGCCCGGGTCCATGTAGCCCACACTAACGAGGTAGGCTGGGCCTGCAAAAGCAAATATTCGCTTCCATAACCTGGGATGCTGAGTCTTGACGGTACTATGAACCTCTTCAAGGGATTTGTCGTGGGAATGAGACACGGATGGTATTGTAATACTTTTTTTTGTGCTCATGTACCGGTATTTTCCTTCTACCTGTAATTTGCAACAAGTGGTTTCTATTTAATTGCATAAAACAGGATTATAGTATCGAGAAAAAACCATGCAACCACATTCGGTTATGGGAACAAATTCTCTCCAATATATGATGTCTATCTGATTTATCAATAAAAATATTCCAGGTATCACCGGCTTTGTATAACGCTACTTCAAGATATCTAAAGGTGTTTCAATGATCGAACCATCGGAGCCTTTTGATTTTGAAACCTGAAACAAAAAATAAATAACAACACCGACTAAAACCAGAACTATTAACCACATAAATCCTCCTCCAAAACCGTATCCCATCATATGTCCCCAATTGCCCATAGGACCATTGTATGGCCCATGTGCACAAGCGAAAAATGTTAGTAATGGAAGTATTATTAAATTACCATCTGCCTGTTGGCGGCGTCTGCTTTTCAGAATGGTTTTGGTTCCGTCATAAATGATTCATTTACAAATCGGCCTTAATCTATGGCTCCGGCCCGACAGCGGGGGACGAAAAGTGTATCTCAAAGGTACAGGTCTTTAGTAGTATGGCGGGTACTGCATCAGGTAAAGATAAGATGCAGCGGCTTCTTCCGTCGTGATATAAGGATATGCCGGCATTCTCTGACCGCCCATCATCATCATTCTCGATCCCAGCTCAACCTGCCAGACAACGCTTTGCATCGACTGCTCCCAGGGGAAACTGGCCAGTGATGGGATAGTTCCTTGCATCATCCCCATGCGCCCCCTTCCGGGACCCGCAGCGGGATGACAGATATGGCAGGTTCCTTTCACCAGGTGTTCGCCCACACGGGAAACGGATTGCTTAACAAGAATTTCTTTCCCCTGCGATTCAGGGGCGCCAACGTGCGCCTTTAGATACTTTAACAAGGCATTGACTTCTTCTCGATCAAGATGCCTGAAAGGAGGCATTTTTTTGCCCCCTTTTTGAAGCCGCTGACGGATGCTTTCCTCCGCTTGCGCTGCAAGTTGTTTTGCCAGATCCTCACCGATCGGACGGCCCAATTTCTTCATCCGTTTTTCAAGAATAGCGGGTGATGTTCCCTGAAACGGACCAATGAGGGAGTTGATTTCAGGCGGAGCCCCATTGCCGTTCGGTCCGTGGCATGACCGGCAATTCAGACGGAACAGATCTATACCGGCGAGGAAAAACTGCTCACCCATCAGTTTTTTCACTTCAGAGGGACTGAGTCGGTCGTTGGAATATGATCGTCCCATCATTCCCCCCATACCCATCCCCATGCGACCGCCCGAGCGTGCCGTTTCCACTGGAAATTCCGGTTCTTTCCGAGGTGATGGGGGCGGCGGATCATAGCCTCCCATTTCTCCCATCGCCGTGCCCCTGATGTCGAAGATTCCCATTTGCTTGAGCCAACTGGGACCACGAACGGGGGTTACAACACCACCAGGTTCGACGATTTGCTTGTCGCTCACTCCGGACTGGCCGGCAGATTGACTGTCCCTGGGCTTCCCATTATCCGCAGACACGAGAAGCGCCATGAAGATGATAAAGATTCCAGTAAGTACCGGACCGATAAAAGCTGCAACTCTAACTCGCATGATCGTCTCCTTAAGTTTTCTTATGTTATTATATTTTCTCTTCCGACATAGAACCAGTTCCCGGCCATTTGCAAGCTTGTTTATTTCTTTTTCTCCGGGACATTCTCGACGGTCTGGTTCCCGGAAATGACTTCAATGTCCGGTTTTTCCCGAAGTCGACGGATCCACCCCGTATCTATATCCGGCATCCAGTACAGCCGATAATAGCCCGGGGGAGCTTCATGAAAAACATAACGCCCCCGGGAATCTGTCTGTGTTTTCAGGACAATTTCGTCCTGCGAAGATTTTTCTTTATCTGCCGAAAACCATGTCTTGAGGGCTGCCACAGGAAAACCCCGTGTACCTTTCGAGAACGATCTTCACTTTACGGTTTTTCAGTGGTTTTCCCTGCCAGATGATCACCCCTTCCACGCTGCCCATCTCTTCCTTTAGCAACTTCTGATGGGCATTCATGTTCGCCGGAAAACCGGAGATGTGTCCGGTTTCAGCTTTTCCGATTTTCTCAGGTGGTGCTTCAGACCGGATCGCCTTTTCATTCCCCTGGGAAAGACTGGGAGCGGTTGCTTCCTGTTCCATCGGAAGCGTCCCTGCCCGGGTCTTCTGTGGAACGACCTGGATACTGCGACGCGGAATTTTCAGTATCAAATAATCCTCTCCTTCTTCCCAGATAACCTTGCCTGAAAGAGGCGTCGAATGTTCGTTCCCGCTTCTGGATACGGACTTTATCGCCTCCTTCGGAAACCGTATCGTCACACTCTGATCATCCTCTCCGACAACGATGCCGGTCTGAGAACCCTTTTGATTCTGAAACAGGATTTCATCTGCAAAGCATGGAAAAGAAAACAGGCAGGTCAGAATAATGACAAACACCAGCCCTGCTCGTCTTTTTACGGTCATAAAAATCCTCCAATGAAATATTTCTTATACGATGGTTATCTCCTGGTCAGCCCCTTGAATTCCACGGTTGTGGTTTTCCCCGCCTCCACCGTCACCGGCTGTGAAACTGTCTTGAGTTTTTCGTTCCAGACTTTCAACTGATAAGTTCCCGGCGGTACATTCTTTATTTCAAAATCTCCTATATTGTCGGTCAGAGAAAAATAGGGATTCTGTAAAACAACCACATAAGCGCTCATTTCCGGATGGATAATGCAAAGAAGGGGAACCTCTCCCAGATTATTAAAGAGTTCGGTCTTTTTGACACCTGTGCCGTATATTCCGAGGTTAAAGGGTGTTGCCGAGCCGGGGGGCGAAAACACATTATGGTCCACGGTATCATCATTGGTAAAGTCAACCGTGGAACCTTTTAGAACCGGAAGGACGTGAGGCAGAAAAACCATGCCTTTCTGACTCATATGGGGATTTTCCTTGGGAGGCGGAAACTTTCCGTTCACGTGGTCAATGTAAACCAACGCCTGATACCGTCTGACATATGGGGAATCAACCACCCCCCTGATCGTTCCTCCCTGTTCTCCGGCTTTAACCTGCGGTGCCTGAACGGCAAAATCGAGTGAAAAAATGAGCAACGCACCACCCCACAATAATCCGAACATAAATATTTTTTTCATGGTTCTCATCATGCCTACCCCTCCTTTTATCTCTGCTATATATGCAATTTGAATAAAGTCCAATTTTCCAAATACCTCGGTCCATTTGTCCGGTTTCCAATGATGGCGTTTCGGCAAACCGTTTCGGATGACTGCCCTTTTCTAAAACGCCCAATCCAATCGGAAGGCCATCTGATCGTCATCCTTTTTCTCGCCTCCGGCTGCTTCAGTAACCTCATTCGTCGTATAAATCCTCCCTTCCAAATTGACCCTGATATTTGCCCGTAGGAGCATCGTCGAACCCACGATAAATCTCGCCTGGTCTTTGTTATCGACATTTTTTACGGAAAGGTTTTCATATCTTAGATATGGTACCATCCATGGATAAACAAAATACTCTGTTTCGGCAAACCAGATATCCTTTTCCTCATCGGTCTGGTCATTGTTGCCGTTTATGTATCCACCGGCCAGAGAAAGATTCTTATAATTGAGGCGAACATCCCCCCCGATCCGATCAAATGTATCGGCATTCACGCCGAGATAGCCTCTGTAAGCAAAAAATCCGAAAAGAACCGAATCATCCCGCCAGTATCCCGATGGGGTAGTGCCAACTCCACCCGCCTCAGATTTGCTTCCGGAACCGTCATATCCAAGTCCTCCGAATTTCAAGGCAAAGCTCGCATACATATCCTTTTCGCTGTTGTCCCGATCTGCCTCCACGACACCGACACCATAGCGCCAATGCCGGCCAAACCCGTTCGCTTGAAAACCGGGTTCGTTATCCAGACCAAGCTCGGTAACGTAAAGGTAGTCTTCTACAGTAAAGCTGTTTTCATTCCTTGTATTCGGCAAAGCAATCGTTTGCCTGCCCACATTGCCCGCTTTGATGTTAAAATGATGTTCCCCGACAATCTTTGAAAAAAGGTTCTCCCACATCAGCCATGCCAGAGGCGTTGTCGTGGTCGAATCATCCTCTTCCTTTTCAAATTCTAATTGTGCATAAAAAGCAAAATCTTCACCAAATGCGCCTGCGCCGAGGAGCGACACCTCTGATGGAAAATTGAAATCGCTGCGATTTGTTTGTGTCCCGTAGGGGTGGTAATTCACATCTCCAATAGCCCGAATGGAAAGGGGCGGCATTCCCGGAATAGTGGACGGCCAAATCGCCTCGGGGAAAACTTTCTTGTAAGCCTCGGCGCCCATGGATACAGGCTGTTCTTTCACATAAATTTCATCCGCCTCTGGGAGTTTGTACCCGTTCATTCTGAATGATTCCCCCATTGCGGTCAGTCTGGGAAACGGGGCATGGCATAACACGCAGGATGTTTTGTATTTTCTTGCAAATGCCGGAATCGCATTCGCGTTGCCGGGAAAAAATGTGAGAAAAAGAATTGATAAAACGACTAAAAAAATGCTCCCCAATAATATCCGCCTCAATTTTACCTCCTTCCCCGGAGTCAAGATGAAAATGACGCCTGATCAGAAAATTAATTTTATAGCAGGATGGAACACCAAGGTATCGTCTCATCTTTGATGACATTGAAACACAAAGATAATATCCTTTCCGTTCATGAAATAGTACGCATCACGAACTGCTGTATCCGATCCTTTGATACGAGAATAATACTCCATAGAAATCATGCCTTTTAAGACCTGAGATATCCTGCAAGTATCTATTTTCACTAAAAATGAGATACGGTAATATCGTATCACAAAAATTATACCCTGTTACTTTCTTGTCTTAACATGAAATCTGTTAAATTGAAAGATATCCAACTCGAACAGTAAATATCAAGTCGAGATCGTTTAAAAGATATCTATTCCATTCAAAAAAACGAAGTGTCATATTTGATCGTACCTGCAATAGGATAGTTCATGATTAAAATTTTAATCAATGCAAATGAATCTTGCACTCTTGTTTAGCAACCTCGGGATAAAAACCCTATGCACAGAAAAATGTGCATCAATGCACGATTTTCTGTGCACTTTCAATTTTCTTATCGCTCCTCCGATTTCCCATATTATCCAATTCATGCGTTTCGAAATATCTGCACACCCAAACATGACCGTTTGAAATCTCATTTAAATAAAGGTGTTGTGCAAACTCCAAGATAAGAAAACTCTCCTCGAATCCTGCTGGTTTTAAGAGAAAAATCTTTTTGGCACATGTGTTGCAAAAATATTTCTTTAACTCGAAGTTTTTCGGATTTTAGGGCAAGAATGCACAAATTATTGTGCATTATTAAACACTGAATTCTACTTTCCAGAAAATATTTCTGAAATATTGAAGACAAGATTCGAATTTTAATCGGCATGCATCCATAAAAAATTATATTAGGAGAGAAATCATGAAGGATGTCCTTAAAAAAGCTCAAGAATACTGGATGAGCGCCGGGCGAAACGGTTTGGCCCATTATAGAGCCGCAGAGATTGCAGCGAAACGCAACCGGCAAATCGGAATCCCCAATGTTGCCCTGTCGTCCATCGTGGCAACATCGGTTTTTGCGACATTAAGCGAAAATGTTGACGTTAGGATTAAATTCGCGACTGGGGCGATTGCCCTTATTACCGCGATACTAGCTGCACTGCAAGCATTCTTAAGCTTTGGCAATCGTGCAGAAAAACATAAAGCTGCCGGGGCAAAGTATGGAAGCATAAAAAGAAAAATCGATATGTTCATTCTTGAGTTTTCCGAAAAACAGCATGCCCAAGAAAGAGATAGTGCGATTGCCAAACTTATTGATATCTCTGATGAGCTCAATTCGCTTGCAAACGATTCACCCACACTGACAGAGAAGGTTTATAACATCGCCAAAATAGCTTTTGATGGAAGTCAAAAAAATCCTTAGCGTCTTCTTTGCGCAATTCTTAAATACTCACTCAAGATGATGTACCAGATCTAAACAATAATGTTCGAATCGACTGTTCTATTTTAGGAACTGATTATTAATCTGAAGCGTCGGTTGATCAGCCGGTTGGTGCAGTACATGAAGGTGGATATCATGGATACGGAATTTCATTATTACATGACAGGAATAATTGCAAAAGCAGCAGGCTTCAGTGACGATGCAGCTAGAACTATTGCAACGGCTTCAGAATATGTTGATGAAAATGATGTATGTTTAAAAGTAGAAAATAAGTCAGACGGTGAAGCATATGAAAACTATATCTCACAGACGATGAATATTTTGAAACCCAAAAGAAAATTGATGAGGATATACCCTGTTTTTCACTTTGTGCCTGGAGAACCTATGGATGAAAGGGCATGCCGATGCGATGGGAAAATGCATTTATTAAACACAACCCCTGATAATGACATAGCCAATAAGATGATCGATTTGTCCTTCAAGGCTTCTAAAGATACGAGACTCTATCGTATAGGGATCGCCACCCATGCATATGCCGACACATGGGCTCATCAGAATTTCGTTGGCTGGTATGACTTTTTCAATGATATAAGTCTGGATGTAAAGCCCGATATCGGGCATGCCAATGCCGAGCATCATCCGGATTGGCCCGCTCATCGGTGGGAAGATGCGCGTCTTGTTAATGATGGAATTGACAATACGGAACGTTTCCTCGATGCTGCTAAAAAAATTTACGGGAAATATCAAAATTATAATAAGCAAATGAAGAGAAAGGCGAATACCGGGTGGAAAACATTATGCAGTCAATTGATCAATGCCATGGGGGAGTCATTTTCCGGAAGTTACAACTATGGACGTGAAGATCGCATAAACCGTTACAGGGAACTGGCGCCGTGGCTGGGTGACTTTGACGAATCCGAATGGTTTAAAGATGCCATAGACATAAAAGTTCGGGGGTTAAAGGACCCTGAAAACGGAGTGCTTTCAATGTTCGCCATGTTACGTGACAAGCTTTATTGGAAAAAGGGCGTGGATAAAGAAAAGACGCACTGGTACCGGTTTCAGGAGGCGGTAAAAGAGCATCAGGCAAAGGCAATGGAAGATCTTGACATCCTGTTTGCCAAAATGGGAGTCAACCTTCACTATGTATAAAATTGTATTAACTAGAAGTGGTTTCAAAACCTTCAATCAGGTTCAAAATCAAGGCGAACTGAGGGATTCAAACGCAGGAATATATTTAATATTTCGAGTATTGAATCCCTCGATTCAACACAGGAATTGGGCCTGAGGGGAGGTTTTGAAACCACTTCTAAAAATAGATCATCTCCAATTATATTGGAGAAAAACCCATTTATTTAATATCCTTGACAGTTTAGGTTAAACGTGCGAAAAAACATATGATTTGAATTAGTTGCTTTAACCTTAAAAAAAGGGAGAGCATTTGATGGTAAAAAGAACCCCATTTCTCACATAGAGAGGCGGGGTTTTGTCTTTGGCTGATACCGATTAGTAATCGCAACTAATGCAAAAGCTGCGATCACGAATGGATATCACATCATCACCTGCCACCTGGAGTTGAATATATCACAGCAATTTGGCATGCATAAAAAAGAATTTTAGAGCGGGTTGTCATAGCAATTCAATGAGCATTATTTTCGAGATACCTCTATAACGTATCTCAATCTCATGTAAGATTAGGTACTTGCAAGTTATCACCATAATTTTTTAGCAAAATTTCATCAATTAAAAGAGCCACTTCAATTGCAAGAAGTATTCTAAACGCTTTCGAGCACGGTGTATCATCACATAGAGATTGCAAATACTGATGTCCATGAATTCACAAACTTCTTGACTTCTCATGTCTGCTACTTTGAGAAGGATAAAAACCAGTGCCAACCGACTTGGTAATTCCGATAAAGCAATCATCATAATCTTTAAGAATTCCTTTTGCTCATAAACCATTGAAGGATCGGAAAACCAAACAAAAGAATCCACAGCAGGCATTCTCTTGCTATCAAAGACATCATAAGAGGAGATAAAATCAAATTGTCTGTCTCGGCTGATTCTTCTGAAATGATCGCAAATCTTTCTTTTTAGAATACTAATTAACCATGTTTTTTCAGAGGCCAAACCTTGGAAGTTTTTACGTGATTGCAAGGCAGCCAAAAAAGTTTCTTGAATACTTTCTTCAGCCAGATCAGCATCTCGCAGTTGATTAAGCGCATATTTATAAAGAGAATCACGATATTCTTGAACCCAAATTTGGGGATTGACTTTATTCGACGAAATTTTTTCCTGGTTATTCATATTTTATCGGAAGTTGCAGTATTGTTGGCGTTAAAAGCTTTCATGGTGTTGTCACTAAAAATAAATATGAATGGTCCATATCGAACCCAATGCCATTAATTCAAAACATCCGGCCAGTTTTTATCCGCCTTCTTGATGTAGCCGGGGATATCCTTTTCCCATTTCTTTTGTACCGCCCGGCTGTAATTCAAATACAACCTACCATTTACGATTTTCCAGCCTCCAACTGGATCGATATCTGCGGTGGTCCCCATCGCAACTGCATATGCTCAGTAACCGCCATATTGTGGAGCGTATTTTTTGGGATCTGATTTAAAAAGATTTAAATGATCTTTATTCACAAAACGCCATATAGCATCCTGCCATTTATATTCGAACTCTTTTTTACCCTCAACCGCTTTGCCCAAGGTAAAATAGGCAACCGGGTCATACCCCTTAATGGCTAAGCCTTTCCAATTTTTATTGATGGAAGATTTGGCCAATGCTTGAGTCGGAGCTATGATGAACGATATTATAATGAATAAGGCGCATAATCCAGATATCGATGCAGCAGTTTTCATTTCTTTTCCTCCCTACAGGCACCCTCCTATTTTACGGTTTCCTGGCATGTTTTTGCTTATTTCGGAATATCCTCCATTGTGTTGTTGTCTTTAAAAATGCGTTAACGTGGTAACGCCATCAAATCATGACGTGTTTGCAGTGATTCTGTATACATATTTCACCCAGTCACCACCATAATAGTCTGTGGCCACAACCCGTAAGGGAAATCCGTGTTTTTTGGGCAATACCCTGCCATTTACGATGTACGCCAAAAACACTTTGTCTGAAAGGATATCCTCTATGGGGAATCTTTCGGTCTTTTCATCCGTTCCATCCGGACCGCTGAAAAATACATGCGATACACCCGAGATCATCTGAGCCATTTCTAATAACTTGGCAACAGAAATACCTTTCCAGTGCGCGTGATAGGCAAAAACCCCCGGACAAATTAAAAGAACATTTTTTTCAATGGATGGCATTTCAAGAATTTCACTGTATGTAAGTTTCAATGATCGCCGAACGTGACCACCTATTTCAAGCTTCCATTTATTCAGATTAACATGGTGATTATGCAACCCCATGGTTTCGAAAGCTTCCACAGGTGTCAGATCTAAATTTCGTGTGTCCAAATTAGCCGGGTTTTTATTGATAAGTATGTCCATCCGAGTTCCTTTCGGCAGGACTATTTTTTTTGCCTTTGCGAAAACAACTCGGATTCCATTGGTGACCGGACTGAATAGCAGTCCAATCCCGCTTATAAACCCTATAATCATTTTAATAAATTTGCGTCGATTTCGCATTGTTTGGCTCTTTTTATATTCGTTTGTTAGTCGCATTTTTTTGAGAAGCGTTCAAATACAATTTTATAATAAATTGTTTTCTTAAAGTCGAGCCGCCCATTGAGAATGAGCGGCTCATGAATAAACCGCAGCTTAAAATCAGTCGAGAATTGTTCTGAGCTTTTCCCATTTGCCTGCATTTTTCGGGTTTCTCTATGATGCTGCATGATAACAGGACGCATCACTAATCATGAGATATAAAGCGCGATCAGAAAGCAGCCAGACCATTTGCACCTGATGAAAGAATCGTGGACTGAATTTGCGTGAGCCCACCGTCGGAGCCCACCTGAAAACCTAAAATAGTTTTATTACTTGAGCTCAACGCATAGAGATAGCGGCTGTTATTAGAGAGCGCTTCGTCAATGACACCGCCAATCGCCTTGGCGATATCCAGCAGAAAAAGGGTGCCGTCTCTATCGATATTGAGGACCCCAATGGTGCCGGATACGGCATTGGTGGTATATGCGTAGCGGCCATTTTTTGTGCCCACCAGCCAGCAGACTCCAGCCTGGTTGATGATCGGGACTGTGGCACTTATTACCTCAAGATAGCCATCCGGATAAACCTGATATGACGAGGCTGAACTGGTGCCGGCCTCGGAGACGTACAGCTGGTTTCGCTTGCCGAAGGAAAAGCCAAACGGCGTGGTTCCCTCTGATGTGAATGTCTTGGGAGGACCTGCAAGCCCGTCGTCATCGAGGACATATGTATCGATTTTAGAGGTGCCCTTTTCTGTCACCACCAGTACATTGCCGTCGGTGCTGAACTCGATCTGAGCAGGCGAAGCGCCAGGTCCGCTCAGCGGCTGTGTTGAACCTGCCAGAGGCTGCAGCACCCCATCCGGCTCGATCATAAAACCGGTGATATTACCAACAACTCCTCCCGCATTCAGCACATAAAGTAAGTCCCCGTCGACGGTGAGGCTAACCGGCTGTGTCCCTCCCGAATCAAAAGAGTCCACGAGCTCCAGAGAGTTAGGTTTGACCTTAAAAACCGATATAGTATCGCTGCCGGCATTCACGACGTACAACCACTGATTGTCTGGGCTGAGAATCAAACCTCCCTGGTTGCCGAGACCCCCATCGGTACCCGATCCTTCGGTCGAAAAAGTGCCGGCAGGAGTTAAAGATCCATCAGCTGAACGGCTGAATGCGAGCACTTGATTACCACCACTCGCGTTGGTCATCGTATATACGGCACCTGGGGAATCCTGCCTCTTTGCCATAGCCAATCCTGCTGATGTAAAAAACAAAAGTGAAATAGCCAAAAGTAAAGTTTTTAATCGCATGTTGAACCTCCTTAAAATGTCATGTAAAAAACTCAATTTGAAAACATTTACCTACCTTACCTTCATTGAATCAAAAACCACGATTTTAAGACTCACCTCCTTTCTTACGCTAATTCAAAATTTGGAAATTCTTTTTTTAATTTCGCGAAGACGGTCGATACTTCTCTCAAGTGCATTGCTGATGTAGAAGAACAAACTTCTTTCTGTTTATTACTGACTTATCAAACTTTTATCTGACTATATTCATTGTTTATAAAGATGGTTTAACAATTGAGTAAAGGTTTGATAAAGATTGGAGGTTGAACATCTAAGTGTTGAATAACTACTCGTTATCCATCGTCCACATAAGGCATGCTATTTATTTTCTACAATCCAAGCACATAACGGTAGTTCAAAGAATATCTCGAACACCGGCAGCGGAAACATTAAGAGCCGGTGATTTTATATAAAGATTGGAATAGATAGAAAGTGTGCACGGAAAAGGAATTTGAGTGGCGGGCAATTATGTTTTGGCTTTCCCAAAAAAAACGAACCTAACCGATTCGTGTGATTTCTTGATAAATATAACCGAAAACCGAATCTTACTTAGTACATATATCCTATTCTTTACAGAATTGCAAAATAGGCAAACTTCCAAAAAGGATTTTCCTATTTAAAATTGAAGATGTACAAATCAGGGGCAAGCTCGGATCTGTCAGACGGATCCACGCTTCCCCCTTGGTGCAGATACCTGCAATCACGAACAAGTATCAAGTGACTGATTTTTCGGTGATACTTCGATACCGCATCACCAAACGATAATGGTTGTTATACTGTTATTTGGCCAACCTGTTGAAATCAAAAAGATAATATGATACGATTTTCGTATCGTTTAAATATAATAAAATCAATCCTTTGTATGCGTCCTTAGATAATACCTTTTTTGACAAGTCTGATGAGTATAGGCATTGGGTCGAACAGAGGGGTTGAATAATCGTCTGTCTCCTTCTTCATGTCCAGTCCGACCACTGCCAACAAACCAATGATGAAGAGAAAGAAACCATGTTATCGAAAAAAGCGATTTTAGAAAGCGTCTTGCTCAAAGAACTCATTGCAATCAGAACGGATACTCTCTGGCGAATGCTGTTCTTGTTCCAGAAGGGTCAGCTTCCTGATATCAATGAGGAGGGAGCTACCGGCAAGTTAGACAACAAGGGCGCGATCTTCATTCCAGGTGGGTTGATCTATCAGGATGTGGACGAGAAGCAGATATCTTATGAACCCTCTGGAACGCTGAACGAAGCTGGTTTTCGGGAAAAGATTCGCGCGTGTATGAAATACGACAATGCCACTCTGATGTTTCCGGATGGACTGGCTAACAGCATCAATTTAGACAGCGGATTTTTTACGAGAGCCGCACGACGCATTTACACCTTAAAAGCAGCAGCATTTAAACGTAAAAGAAAAATTGGTCGCATGATCCCTATCGATATCGATTCCAACGACATTATCCGCAGTCACTGTCCGAGCTACATTGATCCCCCCTACGGAGCGAGAACACGAATCAGCACGTGTGTCTCCATCGGTTTAACTGATCCCCACATGTATTTCGCTTATTGCAAGGCGGAATTTAACCTGTCCAGAAAGGGTTTGAAAACCTTTGCGGCAAAACTTGATACGGCTCAGGAAGTCTTCAAATCAGCAGACGGAACAGTGCTATATTCGCCTTATGTGGTGGTTTGTCATGATACGCGTTATAAAGAAAACAGTTTGACTGGATTGATTAGAATGTTGGGGATCGGGAAATTTGGCGAATTCAGCACTTTCTCTTTTGAAATGGTGGACAACCGGCTTACTGGAGAAATGAAAAGAAAAAAAATAGACTATGGAAAGGAACACATCTTCGCTGAATTCGA
Organism: uncultured delta proteobacterium; assembly: GCA_963731025.1. Classification (GTDB taxonomy): domain Bacteria; phylum Desulfobacterota; class Desulfobacteria; order Desulfobacterales; family UBA11574; genus UBA11574. Next base: position 50,286 of record CAVSVL010000021.1, read on the forward strand.
CAGCATTACTGTTCTGGGGGTGTTAAGGACTTATGAGCCAACGAATCCAGGCAAACGTTCTTTAAAATACCGACTTGACTTGGTCTCACATGAAAAAGATGTAGATATCGACCTTGATCGAATAGCAGACCGGGCCCACGAACGCTATAAGATCTGATTGGCAAAACCTTGGAGTTGACCTGTCGCTAAACAACGGCGAATAAAGGGTATTCAAAATATTGAAGGCCGCCAGACTTGTGATATCATCAATCCCATTTCTCAGAGCATCGGTTGCGATACTCTGCAATTTCGTCCCAATATCAAGCACCTGAGATTTCTGAGATACCGTAATACAATATCACAATTCAGGTCTGATTTTTATTTCGGACAGAAACACTGTCTTTGACAAATCCGATTATTATAAGGTAATCTTAATATATCAAAGTTCAGCGATATTTGTTTTTCTTTGCAAGATGTCATACTCCGCCGATTCAAAACTCAATTCAAATGATCACTTGGAAATAACTTTGTATCAGTTGCTACAGACAAGATTGGTTTCATATGATATCTGTATAACATTTTGTATAATTTAAAATATAAAAATCATAAAGGATAAAAATGGTTTGTCTATGTGAACAAATTGCCGGAAAGGACATCGAACTTTCTCCAACCTGTATCGGCCAACTTTGGATATTCGAGAACCTTGAATTAGAAGAGGTTAAAGCACTCAGCAGTGATGCTTTGAGAAAAAAATCGGAAAAAGGCCAAGCGTTGTTTTTACAAGGTGATCCGGCTGACGAAATGTTTCTCATCAAAGGCGGACGCGTAAAGCTAACCAAGGTTCTTGAAGACGGCAATGAGCTTACCCTCGATATTCGTAAAGCCGGTGATTTCGTCGGTGAAAACATGTTTTCAGAAGAAGGTGAATATCCTGTAGGTGCATACTGTCTGGAAGATACGTTAACTTGCGGATTTAGCAGAAACCAATTTGAACAGATTATATTAAAGCATCCAAATGTTGGGCTTCAGATAATTAAAAACCTGAGTGAAAGGATTTCGTGGCTGACCGGCCGTGTTGGGAGCCTTGCTGTTACGAATATTGAAGACCGTCTCTATCGTGTTCTTTCAAGTGTCGCTAAAGAGCATGGAACAATGAGTTCTCAAGGAACAGTTATCCAATTCCCATTAACTCATGAAGACTTGAGCTTCCTGACCGGCGCTCATCGGGTTAGCATTACCCGAGCCATGAAGGCACTTAAAAGTGCCGGTAAAATTATTCATGTGGATAAAAAACTCATCCTGCCCTCTTTAAAAATTGCTTAGCTGAATTTTTTATTAACAATTCTGGTGCCGATTAGTTACGCGTAACGCTTAATTATTGATATTCAATCGGTCGACCTTCCTATATCCTCGAATATGATATTCCTTCCCTTTTATTATGCTGTTTTAAATCAATTCTTTGGGATTAGAAAAAAATAATCGAGATTGTAACAGTTGCTACAGAAAATATTCCATATATTGTTATTATGAGAGCAAAATTAAAAAGCAGGAAAGGAGCAGTTGCTATGCAACCTCAAATTATCGGAATTTCAGGCAGTCCTATTAAAAACAGTAACACGGATCGTCTAATCCAAACAGTACTTGAAAGTAGCGGTCTATCAACAGAGTTAGTTAAACTTAGTAAAATTAATGTGCGACCTTGTATTGTCTGTCTTGAATGTAAAAAAGATAATATTTGCAAAGTAAAAGATGATTTCCCTGAACTTGCAAAAAAGGTTCGCAAGGCAGGAGCAATTGTTGTCGGGGGTTACTGTCCTTATGGAGCTGTTGATGGATTTACCAAAGCTTTTCTTGAAAGATTATTTTCTCTGCGGCACCAGAATGGTTTGAATCGAGGCAAGCTTGCCGTTGTTGTTACTACCGGAATTGGGCGTGGAGCTCCAGGCCTTGAAGAGACGAGCGACCAAATTGCAAATGCTCTAAAACTTGAAGGTATGAATGTATTGGGTCAACTAAAAGTCATCGGCAATCCTGAATGCATGGTTTGTGGATATGGCGAATCATGTCCGATGAGTGCTTTACCATGGATATTTGGAGACGATACTGAGGTCACACCGGATAAGTTCAGCAATGTCGAAGATCAAACGGAAACCTGGAAGCAAGCTGAAACATTAGGCAAAGAAATTGCCTTCAAGTTAGGAGAACAAACGCTTATGTAGCTGGCAGATCTGCAGGCGTAATAACCGAAAATCGTTTGAAAGGAGGTGATCGTTTATGGTTAAATGCGGCATTTGTGGTGGAGAGGCACCCAAGCAGCCTTGCATCACAGAAGACGGCAAGTGTGATTTGTGTGGTAAAGAAGTCATTCTAAAAGAGGAGGCGGAAAAAGATAAAAAGGAATAGTAATCAGAACGTCAGTTAATTATGACTAAAGCCCGGTACTTATGGTTGCCGGGCTTTATTCTAAAATAAATTAACAATATCCGAATCCAAAAAAGGAGTCTTTTATGAACTTACAACAAAAACTGGATGCCCAAAAGAAGAAAACTGAAGCTTCTGCACCCAAAGAGGTTCTTGATATTATGCATCGAGCTACAGAGGATTTGGTCAAATCCGGGATTATGGACCACATTGTTAAAAAGAGAGACAAAGCACCTGATTTCAGTTTGAATGATATAAACGGCAATATTGTTAATTTGAAAGAAAAGCTTTCTGTAGGTCCTGTCGTTCTCGGCTTTTACCGTGGTCGATGGTGACCGTACTGCAATTTGGAGCTGGAAGCCCTAGAGCAAGCTTATATGGAAATTAAGTCCTTAGGCGCATCCCTTCTGATGATTTCACCCCAGACTGAGGAACATTCGCGAGCTTTTGTCGAAAATAAGAAGCTTAGTATGGAAATATTGAGTGATCCCGGTAATCAAACGACGGAAAAATACGGATTGGTTCACACCGTTCCGGAAGACCTAAAAAAAGTTTATTTACAGTTCGGTATTGATCTTGCGAAATACAATAATGATGATTCCTGGCGACTACCGATGTCTGCCAGGTATATTATTGATAAGGAACAAATGATCCAGTATGCTGAGGTAAGCCCCGATTACACCATCAGACCTGATCCTTCACATACTATTAATGCGCTCAAAATAATTATACCTTAAAGAGGTGCTTAATGTCATATTGAGAAGTCTTATTGGGATGCCTTAGAAGAAATGCTCATCGAATTTTTATTACAGTTTGCCATAAAATGATTTTTTTTTCATACCGAGCTGGTGGGATATCATAAATTATGCTTCATATTTTAAGAGGAGGTGTTACCATGACAAAGGTTTTAAGAACTCCAGAGCAGCGATTTATAAATCTCCCCGATTTTCCTTTTGACCCTGTTTACGTAGACGATTTGAAAGGATTTGGAGGCTTGCGATTGCATTATGTGGACGAAGGCCCAAAAAATGCTGACCACACATTTTTGTGCCTTCACGGCGAACCGACGTGGGGTTACCTTTATCGTAAGATGATCCCCATTTTCACGGAAGCGGGGTATCGGGCGGTAGCTCCAGACTTTTTTGGTTTCGGACGTTCGGATAAGCCGATGGATGAAAAGGTTTATACTTTCGACTTTCATCGCAACATGCTCATTTCGTTTATTGAACATTTAGAACTTAAAAATATCACTCTTGTATGTCAGGATTGGGGTGGGATTCTCGGGCTCACTCTGCCTATGGACATGACAGATATATTTTCCCGTCTACTAATTATGAATACAACTCTCGGCACCGGAGACGTTCAACTTTCCAAAGGGTTTCTCGAGTGGCGTGCCTGGGTCAGAAAAAACCCTGATATGTCAGCTGGTAGACTACTAAAATTAACGTGTTCACATCTGTCAGAAGCAGAATGTGCAGCTTACGACGCTCCATTCCCTGACATCCATTATAAAGCTGGCGTTCGTCAATTCCCTGAAATGGTTCCTGATCGGCAGGATGCACCCGGGGCGGAATTGTCACGAAGAGCACGTGGGTGGCTCCGCAACAAGTGGGAGGGATTGGTGTTTATGGCTATCGGGATGAAGGACCCGGTGCTCGGGCCTCCGGTGATGCAGGCACTTCGCAATGATATACGGAACTGCCCCGAACCATATGAACATCCCAACGCCGGGCATTTTGTACAGGAATGGGGTGATGAGATCGCCAAGGAAGCGATAGCAGCCTTTGACGGATAAAAGGATTCTCCCATCATTTTTGCGATATCTGCAAGTGCGCCACGAGCGCACTTTTAATATAAAGTGTGCGTACCCGACTAAAAGAAAACTATCAAGGGCCTGAAATTTCTGAGATACCATAATACGATATCACAACCTGGACCAATCTTTTGATTTACTGCAATATGTCCAAATCTTGCACCTTTTTCTTCCCGGAACAGTATGGCTGTCATGGCTGTCTTATTTGCAGCGTGCCGGCCAGGATAATAAGCCTTCTGAGAAAGCATTTTTTGTTCAACAAGTTCATGTTTAAAAATGGAGGTTCTGATGAAGACGCTAATTAAGTCTGAAAATACTGAAATTGATAAACTGGGCCAGGTGGGGATGTTGATTTCTCGGCTGGTCATCGGTTACTTGTGGTTTGATCAGCTTCTGTGGAAGCTGCCACCCACTTTTGGTTGCCCATCGAATTTTGCAGTTACCACGGATATTCATATGCGTACGTCTGGTCTTTGCGATTGGGTCGGCATGATGACTCTTTATTCAAAGTGGCCACTGCAGGCGTCCCTTGTGAAAAGCTTGGTTGTCCCCAATCTCTCGTGGATTGGATGGATCATTTTTCTGATGGAAGCGTTTGTTGCAATATCTTTGATTCTTGGGTTGTTTACGCGGTTGGGAGGTCTGGCGGGTTTACTTCAGGCGATCAATCTTTACATTGGCGTAGGTTACGCCCCTGGTGAATGGTATTGGACCTATGGAATGCTTGCCACCCTAGGACTGATCTTCCTTGCAATTCCTACTGGCCGCAAATTTGGCATCGATGCCTGGTTGCGCCCCCGTTTTCAATCTGGGGCTGATCAAGGAAATCGTCTGGCTAAAATACTGTTAGCCCTGACGTGATCCAAAAGGAAGAGATCAGAGGAATGAGAATACAGGGCAGGGATTAGGGATTAGGAGAATTTTGGCATTCAAAATTAAGCGTGCTAAACGAGTGCTAACTATCACCTAAGTTGAGCGATTTTCAAGTTTACCGCAGATACAAGGAAGATGTCGTTTCGCTATATTGGGGACTCGATTCCATCACTGCAGAGCAAGGCAAGTCAAAAAGCATGTAAAATGACCCCGCTTGTTGTGGTTTTGCTACTTTGCTGAAACCTGGATATTTTTCTAACATAGAGCAGACTTGTGATACCTGGTACCTTTCCTATAGGTAGATGTTGGGGGGGCGAGCGAGCCCGTAGGGTGTAGCTCGCGGAGCCTCCCCAACGCTATCTATAGGGGATTTCAAGTCTTAAATTTTCCTCAAATTATCTATTCTATACAAATAAAGGTGAAACTCCCCTGTTTAATGAGCCATCTGGCTTTCGCCTGTGGCATAATTAATGGGCAGTCTGCAATGAAGCAGCTGCAGAAACGAAAGGAGTTTCACCTATGAAAAAACGAAACATTTATCAGAACCAAAGTCAAGAGCTACTTCATCTTTTTGAGGAGGCTGGAAGCAGCGAAAAAGTGATGTGCGTACCGATGGATTATGCTAAAAAAGATCATTTGGTGATGTTTTGCAACGGACACGGTGATATCCTGCGAAAACCGTTTTCGGTGAAGAACACTCCAGACGGCATAGCGTATATTGATGATCAAGTAACGCGTTCTTGCCGCCGGCGTGGTATAAAAAAGAAGCACGTTTTCTTTGGTGGTGAAGATGCCAATTCATTTGCGAAAAACTTTGTCAGCACTTTACGTTGCAAAGGCTGGCTTGTTGCCAGTGTTAATGCGCATGACGCAAAAAAGCAGCGTGAGAATGGAAAGACATGGGGGTCGCATCTTAATTATTAATTATTGACGGGATTATTTGTTTCGGATAAAGGGAAAAGATATGTGAGAATTTCCTTGCGGAGCATTAATTCCGCGACCAGTCAATCAGGTATCATTCGGATGGCAAGACCATTAAGAATAGAATATCCCGGTGCTTTTTATCACGTGATGCACCGAGGAAACGCCGGTTCGGATATTTTTAAGAGCGTTAGGGACCGGGAAAAGTTTTTAGAATATGTCGGAAAGGCGGTGTCGCTTTGGGACGCTACTTTGGCATATCCGGGGCGGGTATTACCGTCAGGCATGGTTTAATTTATCAGAATATTGAAAAAAATCGCAAATTGAAAAGGCAAGTCAACAGAATCCGGAAGGCAATAATTAATATTTAAGATGCGACCCCCATGTCTTTCTGGCGGAGAAAAATGACTATGGATAAATTAAAAAAAGATATCCTCGAAAAAATAAAAAGGACTTATTGCAGACTCAAAGTTTCTTCGATATCAGGGATAGGTGTTTTTGCTGTTAGAGATATACCAGAGAATACAAATCCATTTTCCGGAACACTTGATCAAAGATGGTTGCGATTTTCCATGGATGAACTCGGAGACCTGGATAAAAATATATTAAAAATGATAGACGATTTTTTTGTCATTGAGAAGGACAATACCGTAAACATTCCGGAACATGGTTTAGACGGGATGGACATTTCATTTTTTGTGAATCATTCTGATAATCCAAATCTTCTAACCCGTGAAGGGCGTCATTTCTTTACGACAAGAAAAATTGAAAAAGGGGAGGAATTAATCGTTGGATATGATACATATGATCATAAATATATGAAAAAAACATTCCAGGATTGACTTTTCACTTTATAAACAGAAAGACCGTTACCTCTTGCTTAAATTGGTTAAATGGGTCTTATATTATCCGTATCCTGACAAATTTTAAGGAGTATCAATGGAAAATAGCGAAGGAATTCTTGAAAGATTAAAGAAGGACGTTGTTCTGGGAGCTGAGGGGTATCTTTTCGAACTGGAGAGAAGAGGCTACCTTAAAGCCGGTCCATTCGTCCCCGAAGTGGTTCTTGATTTTCCGGATGCGGTAAAGGAACTCCACAGGGAGTTCCTGATAGCCGGAGCAGAAGTTATGGTTGCCTTTACCTATTATGCCCATCGCGACAAAATGAAGGCCGTGGGCCGTGAGATGCAGCTTGAGGAATTGAACAGAACCGCGGTAAGGTTGGCAAAAGAGATCGCCAAGGAAGGAAATGCGCTTGTTGCGGGCAACCTCAGTGAGTCGTGGAAATATGATCATACCCAGCCGGAAAAATCAGAGAAAATTGTTCGACACATGTTCGAAGAGCAAGTCCAGTGGGCACTCGAGGAGGGTGCGGACTTCATTATAGCTGAAACACTGGATTATGTTGGAGAAGCATTGATCGCTCTGGACGTAATACGCAAAGCCGGACTCCCTTCAATGATTACCTATACCCCGATACTGGAGAGGAGCCGTGACGGCTATACTTGGGGGGATGCGTGCAAAATATTGGAGAACAGCGGCGCAGATATTGTCGGCCTCAATTGCGGCAGAGGGCCAAATACGATATACCGGCATCTTAAACACGTCAGAGAGTCTGTTAAATGCTTTACGGCTGCTCAGCCGGTTCCTTACAGAACTACGGAAAAACAGCCGTATTTTCAGAAGCTGCAGGAGGAAGGCAGTACTTCGTGCGCGTTCCCTGTCGCTCTTGACCCTTTCTTGCATACCAGGTTTGAAATGGCTGAATTTGCAGTTAAGGCAAAGGATATGGGCATAAATTACATTGGTATCTGCTGTGGAGGAGCCCCACATCATGTCAGGGCAATGGCTGAAGCACTTGGCAGGACAACGAAATCAAGCAAAAACTCGCCTGATCTGTGCATGCAAAATGTTTCTTTTGACGGCAAGCCGATTTGCGATGTCGATTAATCCAAAAAAACCCTCGCCTTTGCTTCTTAAAATGTCCACATATTGTACCTCAATCGTATTTTACATGAGCAGCTTAATGTGAAGATGTCTGCCTTTAACCTCGAAAAATTACTGAAATAATCTCAATATAGATGTTGTTTGAATAACGTTATGATTTATTACTATCACAGATATTGATCAGAAAATGGTTAATTATTCTGGAAATAAAATATTCATAAAAAATTGAGGTGACAATTATGAAAAACACACTATTAATCAATTTTTTCGCTATCCTTTTTTTTGCTTTGTTTTATCAACCAACATTTGTAGTCTGGTGTTACAATTTATTTTGACTTTGATGGCAATGTCATTACAAAAGCACAGTATCAGGCAGCTGCAGCGGATAGAGAAAAAAATTTAAGCATGAAATTAAAAAATGGCTATAATGTAAAATCTAATGTCAGGAAAGATCCTATTAAATTAAGAAAAAAAAGAATTGAACAGTGGAGAATAATGAGATCACATTATAGTCCTGATTCGCTACCAATAAAAATTGAGAACTCATCAACAAAGAATAAATAGCGGCAGGTACTCAATATTAATGTTGGATGCCCAAAATTAAGAATATTGTTCTATTCAAATATGAAATCTATAAGAAGGACGATACTCGTATTATTCATTTTGTTTTTCTGTAACGGTTGTGACCAAGTGACTAAAAGCATTGCAAAGAAAAACCTGAAAAAATTAGAGGTTATCAGTCTGATAGACAATACATTAAGGTTTCATACACGGAAAGATCAGCTGTAAACGAACGAATACATTCTAACATGCGCCTGGGCGCAGACGAGCTGAGAATAGTGCCCGATAGTCAGGCGCTGCGTTAATCAAGATACCTCCAAGGGATTCAAAGTAACCGATGCACGAAATATGGGATTGGATACCTTAAAAATAATCAGAGTTTGATATCTATTGGTTTTAATGGATTTCACCTCATGGCAAGATATCCTCATGCACAGCATATCTCTCCCCCGATTAAACCTGCCATATTTTAATCCATCTCCATTGACTTTGATAATTTGATATATATTTTCATACAAATAGGTTTTAAATCCTATTCAGTTCAACTCTTATGAACGTTTCAACCTACTCCTGACCCATCTTATCACCGGCCATCAGTAGCGTTATCCACTTAATCCTATATCGTGTTCTGAATAGAGACCTATTTCAAGAGAACAGATATCGTAATGTCTGCTGGAACACGAAAGAGATTCTGCTTACCTTACACTATTGAGGGTGCAAATCTCGGAAATATTGTATAAATTTATTCAAAGGAGGATACAATTATGCAACAGCGTATAATCAAAGTCAATCCGTCAGAAGAAACCATCAAGATTGGCCCGTTAAGGATCCGCTTCCTGCTCACGAGCGACGATTCCAACGGCAATGATTCAGTGTTCGAATTTTTCGTCCCCGTAGGACAGAAACTGATGGCGCCGGCCCACAAGAATGACGCCTACGAGGAGATTCTCTATGGTATCGAGGGTGTCCTTACCTGGACGGTTGACGGTAAGCCCATTGAGGTTGGTCCAGGGCAGGCGCTATGTATCCCTCGAGGTGCAGTTCACCGCTTCGATAACCTCGGCAGCGAGGATGTAAAGCAGCTCGTCATCATAACCCCAGCTATAATGGGCCCCGCGTACTTCCGCGAATCTGCCGAAGTAATCGGTGCTGCCAAGGGCGGTCCGCCCGATCCTGCGAAGATGATGGAGGTCTTCCGGCGTCATGGCATGACGTTGGCCACGCCCTCGCATGCTAAGTAGCAGACCGTTGGTTCTGAAGATAGTCGTTACGAATATCTGCAATGTATGGCAGAAATTTTAAGCCTAAAATCTTTACAGATATCACAATGTCTGCTAAATTGTTTGTAACCTAAATACTGGATAGAAATCAAGAGGTTGATTTCGGTTATAAACCCTTACTTTTCGGAAATTGAAGCTTCAGGAAATCAATCTGCAATAAGAGGGAATGCGTGCAAGTGTTGTTTTCTAACGTGTTATTCTATTTCATCTTTGAAAGGAGTCTATTATGGGCGTGACCAACAAACAGGCCGGAACTCGTGTGGATGAGATTGCCGAGGGAATCTATCGGATCAGCACTCCAGTTAGCGAAATCCCTGGAGGTTTCTCATTCAACCAGTATTTGGTAATAGGCGATCAACCGTTGCTGTTTCACACAGGACCAAGGAGAATGCAATCGCTGGTGCAGGAGGCAATCTCGAGCGTTATAGACGTCAAGGATCTGCGATTCATCGCCTTCTCGCACTTTGAGTCAGACGAATGCGGTTCCTTGAATAAGTTCTTAAGCTTCGCTCCCAATGCGGTGCCATTATGCGGTCAGGTAAATTCAATGATCAATGGTGACTGCTTCGACAAGCCGGCGCGCGTTCTCGCTGATGGCGAAACGCTCTCACTCGGCAGTCATATCGTTCGCTGGTTCGACACACCGCACCTTCCCCATGCATGGGAGTGTGGGTACCTAATGGAGGAAAAGACCAGCACGCTTCTGTGTGGCGATCTGTTCACACAAGGTGGCGCCGATCTTACTCCTCTTACTTCTGCGGACATCCTTGAATCGAGTGAGGCTTTCCGAAAGCAGATGGACTACTATTCGCATACAAAGAATGTTCATTCACTGATTGATAGCCTGGCGGCAACCAACCCAACGACGCTCGCTTGCATGCATGGTAGTGCTTGGCAGGGTGACGGCAGCCGCTTGCTCAAAGCGCTAGCAGAATCTCTAGATTCCAGAGCTTGAAGAAAAGGGACTCCTCAGATGTTTGGGGTCGATCAATAAACACAAACCCCGCCAAGCGGCTTGCACCCGACCGGGCTACGCGGCTGAATTGCTTGGCGGCTTGGCGTGGACGACCATCAAGGCAATGAGATGGCCTCACAACCATGTAGCCCGACGGGCGAATCCTGTTGCAATTCGGTTGCCGATACTTGCAATAGATCGCATGATTTTTTTCATCAAAAGATTCTGTGTCGTATGGTGATATATGAAAAGGGAGCAAGTTTCGGATACGTAATTGAGAGCACACGAATCTGATGACCTATATTAATTCTTGAGCTAACTCCAAGGGCGGTAGGAGCGCACTTCTAAAATACGTTTTAGAAACCGGGAGAGAAGAATGAATTTACCAAAAATCGGTGATACAATAAGCACAAAAGAAGCATTGCAATTGTGCCGGTACTTTAGTCTCGATTATCTGGTTGAACGTATTGAATCCGATCCGGAAAGCTATAAGGACTGGAAGTTCGACGGATGTTCGGGTTTGCCGGATGAATTAATGGGCCTATTTACCGGCTGTGACTGGAAGGATATCACCTATAAATGCTGCTTGCCCCACGATCTTTGCTACGGTTACGGTGAACTTGGAAATAAAGCCGAGAGAAAACGGGTTGATGAACAATTTTACAGCAATCTTATAACCAAAGCGGGTATGAATGAATGGACCGCCTCTGCTTTTCTTGCTGCGGTCCGGGTTGGCGGTGCGGAAGTATTCGGGCTGTCATTTTCATGGGGATTTGCTCACAAAAAAACATCGACCAAGCCACTCCGCTGATATCGTTACTCGGGAGACGCAACCTTCGAACATGGACTCAGGTTTAGAAATTTAGCAGGATAAAAAGGAGGGGACCATAATGTCTAATACCGAAATAACCTACCGTCAGATCATCGAAAATTCTCAAGATGCCATCCTGTTTGCGGATCGAGAGGGGATAATCGATTTGTGGAATTCAGGGGCCGAGGCAATTTTTGGCTATACAAAAGAGGAAGTTCGGGGTAAAAGCTTAGATCTCATTGTCCCCGAAAAATTACGTCAGCGGCATTGGGACGGTTATCAAAAGGTCATGAACACCGGTAAAACCCGGTATGGCAAGGAGCTTCTTAAAGTTCCGGCAATACGAAAGGATGGCACGAGCATATCGGTTGAATTTACCATCGTGCTTGTTCGAAACCAACGGAACGAAATTATCGGTACCGCCGCAATTATACGGGATGTAACAGAACGTTGGAAACAGGAAAAAGAGTTGAAACAAAAACTAAAGTTACTTGAAAGCAGGTCGGCATCACAATAAACATTTTATTTAAAAACAAACGCTAGGACTCGAATCTAACTTCCACATTCAAAGGAGGAAAGACATGGATAAAAAATCAAAAGAACAAAGACGGAAAAAAGTGATTGAGGTTTTAAACAAAGCACGGTCTATGGAATTGCTTGCCATCACTCAATACATGAACCAGCACTATAACCTGGATGACATGGATTATGGCGAATTGGCCGGCAAGGTCAAGCTCATTGCCATTGACGAAATGCGTCATGCCGAGATGTTTGCAGAGCGGATCAAGGAGCTGGGCGGTGAGCCGACCACCGAACCCGATGGAAAGGTCAAGAAAGGACAGAAAATCGAGGGTATCTTTCCTTTTGATGCAGTGCTCGAGGATGACACCATCGACACTTACAATCAATTCCTTTTGGTTTGCCGGGACAATGGAGACAGCACAAGTATGAAGCTTTTTGAGTCTGTCATTGATGAGGAGCAGATTCATTTTAACTATTTTGACAGCATCAGCAACCATATAAAGGAACTGGGCAGCTCATACCTTGCCAATATTGCGGGAACAGCGTCTTCCACCGGTTTGGGGCCGAGTGGTTTTGTCGTTGGCGGGGGAGGTGAATAGAAGCTATCTTAAAATAATCTTTTGGCCCAATCTCGGCGTTGGAACCTCGTTTTAAATCCTCGACATACTTGAGTATGCCTGCGGGTTAAAACTCGGTTCCGCCTTGATCTTGAACCAAAATCTTTATTTTGAGATGGCTTATAGTACTTCGTGTCCATCCATAAATGGTCATTTAAATTCATGGATGGACATTGCTATTCCAAATATCTCATAAAAGTTTCCATGAGACATTTTGTTTATTAACGCCCGTCTTGCTTATCGCTGCGCAGGCGTTTCATAATATCTCTACAAAATTTTATTCCTATTTTCACAATGCATCGTATTGCCTATTTTATAACTCCCCATGGCTTTGGCCATGCGGCCCGAGCGTCAGCGATAATGGACGCTGTTAGTGAAACCGTTCCTTTAGTTTCATTTGACATCTTTACCACTGTCCCCGAATGGTTTTTTGCGGATTCATTGTCCGTTCAGTTTGAATACCACAAATTTGTGACAGACATTGGGCTTGTTCAGAAGACACCTTTTTTGCATGATCTGGAAGAAACCATTGAAGCGTTGGACCGATTTATCCCTTTTGATCCTGCATTGGTTTCGGATACAGCCGATTTTTTAAAACAACGGGCATGTCGCCTGGTCGTCTGTGATATTTCTCCCATCGGGATTTCCATTGCAAAAGAAGCAGGGATTCCTTCCATTCTAATAGAAAACTTCACGTGGGACTGGATTTATGAAGATTTCATACAAGCCGATGCCCGTATCCCCCGCTATGTGGATTTTTTTCGAAAAATATACCAAGCGGCCGACTATCACATCCAGGCCTCTCCGGTGTGCAATCCGCAGTCTGTTGATATGACAACGGACCCCATCAGCCGAAACGTTCGGCGGTCATCCGTTGGGGTAAGAGAGAAACTTGGCATACCGCAAGAAAAGAAACTCGTTTTGCTGACCACCGGCGGGGTTCGGGAAAAATACCGGTTTTTGAAAAACCTCACAGCTGAGCCGGAGATTTGTTTCGTTATCCCCGGCGGCAGTGAATCCCCTGAAAAGCATGACAATTTAATTCTTCTGCCGTACCGTTCCGGTTTTATTCATTCGGATCTGATTAACACCGCGGATGCCGTGGTCGGCAAGGCCGGATACAGCACCATTGCCGAAGTCTATCAGGCCGGGGTGCCTTTTGGTTATGTGCCTCGATCGAATTTTCGTGAAACGGATAAACTGGTTGAGTTTATTGAAAAAAAGATGAAAGGAATTCGTATCGGTGATGAGGATTTTAAGGCCGGCAAGTGGCTTGGGAAAGTTTCTCAATTATTGAATGTTTCCCGCACCAAGCGGCACAATCCAAATGGATCTCATCAGGCAGCTGGTATGATAAGGGATATTTTATCCCCTTTTAAAATTTGAAACACCCAGCTTAGGTTTAAAATAGGAAAAATACTAAAGATGTCCAAACTATTTTTGATTTTAGGCAGCATTAATGCGGCTGCAGCAGTGACGATGGGAGCATTTGGCGCACATTTTCTGAAAACCAAAATTTCTGAAGCTATGCTTTCCGTATTCCGGACAGCAGTTCAATATCATTTTTATCATTCTCTGGGATTGTTGATTGTCGGGTTGCTGACAATATATTTTAAACCTGAAAAATATCTTAAGATCGCAGGATGGATGATGTTTATCGGTATCCTATTATTTTCAGGGAGCCTTTACATATTGAGCATAACTGATACTCGATGGTTAGGCATGATTACGCCTTTTGGAGGATTCGCTTTCATAATATCCTGGGTATATATCGCAATTTTTGTTTGGAAATGGTCATCATCACACCACCTTTAACTTTTGGGCGTCATTAAAATTCGGATTTGAAAGGACATCAAATTGAAAGTTTATTGTATTAAAGTAGCTCTTTTTTATAACAAAAGAACCTATAGAAATATCGAAATTCTCGAGAATCAGAGCTTAGCTGATTTGCATGGTTCCATTTTTGAGGCATTTGACAGGTATGATGAACACCTTTATTCGTTCTTTCTGACGGGAAAAGCGATAAAAAGTACGGGAAAAATCTACGACTTTCCTGAAATAACTCACCCGATGAACCTGGAAGATCTTATCGGTTTCGCACACAAGAAAAGATACAACGCTGAAAAGACGAAAATTCGGGATTTAAAATTATATGAAAAGGATAAATTCTACTATCTTTTTGATTTTGGGGATGATTGGTGGCATGAATTAAGTGTTTTAAAAATTGAAGATGCATCCGGCTCAAAGGGATATCCCAAAATTACAAAAAAAGTTGGAGATTCGCCAGAACAATATCCGGATTATGAAGACGGTTATGATGAGGATGATGATTTTTAGCTATTTGTCTTCCCTGCTTTTATCTGCCAATCAATATAAAATTTTTCTTATTCAGCATTATCATAGCCAAATTACCCTCGTTGACAGCAACAATGTTTTAGTTTATATCTGAAATCAACCTAAGTGCCCGTGCGGCGTTGTTAAGTCTTTTTCTTAATGGGAAAGAATAAATATTAGGAGGGCAAAATGAAAAGAGGTCTTGGCATATTGTCTGTGTTGGTTCTGTTTTCCATGATCATATTACCTTTTGGAGAATGCATTGCCGCTGAAGGGGGCTTGCGCTACTCCATAAGTGTGGCCAAATTTCAGAATCGATCCAATTGGAGAGGAAGTTGGAGTCTTGGTGATGCCTGGGGCGCGGTTCTTACCGATAGCCTGAATCAGACAGGAAAATTTATCGTTTTGGGTGAAAAGGATATGAGGCGTGAGGCCATGCAGGAGCAAGACTTTGCTGCGAGCGGAAGAGCCGCCGGTGGCGGTAAAAAAGTTGTAACCGGCCAGATGACACCGGCACAGCTTTTGGTTAAGGGAGATATTACCCATTTTTCCGATACTACACAGAGCGGTAAAGGCGGATTCGGTTACAAGGGGTTCAGAATTGGAGGCAGTGCAAGTGAGGCCGAGATCAATGTTGTTATGTATATTGTCGACTCCAGTACCGGCCAGGTCATGGCCTCTAAAAAGTGTTATGGGAAGGTCTCGAAGACAGGGCTCTCATTGGGCCTCAGCAAGGGGGGATTCAGTGGTAATGTCGGGGGGTTTAAAAAGACAAATGCCGGAAAGGCTATGGAAATGGCCGTTGATGAAGGGGTAGGATTTTTAACATCCAAATTGGAGAGCATCCCCTGGACAGGGACCATAATTTTAGCTAAAAAAGGGAAGGTTTATATCAACCGCGGAACCAGAGAAGGTGTTACCATGGGGCAGACCTTTGATGTGGGGAAATCAGAAACTTTAAGAGACCCCGACACCGGAGAAGTATTAGATCAGAGCCTTGAGAAAGTGGGGACCATTCGGGTAGTGAAAGTCAAAGAGAAACTTTCCATATGCAAAGTTCTGAACGGACAAGGTATTAAAAAAGGAATGACTGTGGCCTTGCCACAATAATCATTGGTAACCGGATGGAAGAATGAGAATAATATCTAAATGAGCGAAAGTCGAGAATGCCCTATATTTGAGGCATCCTCGGCTTTCGCTCGATTGAGGTAAAATTAACGAAGAACGGACGTCATTTTTTTAAGTTTGCATGTTAATAATTTGACGGAAAGGTTTTCTTTTAAAAGCAAACAGTTCCCACCAAAACCCAAAATCCCTATCCCATGATCCACGTTTCCCCTCCGATTTCACATTCAACCTCACCACAAAATACCCTCTTTTTTATCCTGAAAAACATTTTTCATAAAACATCAGAAAGTTTAAGTAAAAACATTAAAAACAAATAGATACGATGTTATTCAAAAACGGTTTATCCAAAAAGAGAGATCTGAAAGCATCAATCTATATAAAGGACAAGCATTGGCGTAACAATGTGGCATGTCTCTTGCAAGAGCATCCACAAGAAACAAAAATATGAACATCATGACAACTATTGCGGTGGATGATGAAAAAAATTAGTAGTGTTGGGAGGCAGATGTCAAATAAAATTCCGATTAGATTCGAAGACACAAACATTGAAGTTTTGGCAAGAATCGTCAAGGCAGCATCTCGAAAATTCGATTGTTCAATGGAGATCGATTTTTCAAATGGAAACCGAAAGGTTGAGTTTGTGGGTGATGACTTTTATAAACCGTTAATTGTAGAAGAAGTTGAAGAAATATTCTCAAAGAATGGAGGATAAATAAAGAATTTTAAGACAACCCGCTTGATGGTTAAAAAAACAATTGACTTTCATCAACCGCTTTGTATCAAATAAACGGATATTTTTCAGAGGCACGATGAATATTGCTAAAAAAATTTGAAGCAGTTGGCCGGAACAAATTTTTTAATTCCATGATCGTAAATTGGTGATGAGGGTTATAACAGTTTGAAGCCGTTTGTCAGTTTCGTGAATTCTGACTCGGAAATTTTGTTCCATGGAGCAATGGGATCGAACTGAATAAAAGATTTTGTATTCGGTGAAAAGACTTTTCCGCCGGTAATCCTTGGTGCTTTCATGAGGTATTTATAGTTTTCCCCTAAATCCAGAATTAAATCCAGGTCGTCATTTTCTTCCAAAAGCTCTACCATCAGCATATTTTGAACAAGGCCGCTGCCTTTTAACCGTTTTTTACCGTCCCTGCCGGTATACACCTCGATGGACGTTTTTTCAAGCAAAGCAGCAGTATTGTCGTCCGCCACTAAAAATGCCTGATCAACCAGATATGTTGCATTTTCAAAAGCAATCCAATCACTCATCATTTTCTCTTTATTGAGGGTTTTCAAAAACTGATATTTAAACGCTTCGAATGGCCCCACAAAGGCATCGATGGCGCTCGGGTCGCTGCCGAATCCCATCAAAAAGCTGAGAATTTCAATAAAGCGCGTCGCAAAGGCTTTTACTCAACCTTGATTTCACAACTCCTATTCAGATGGACGGAAAAGAAATATATCGAAGCAAGCAATGCCGGTACCGCCAGCAAAAATCCGAACAGCGGCAGGACCGTGACACCGCTCAATAGGAAACCCGCTGTGATGAAAAGGAAAAATAACCCGATTCCCGCTTTTGATATCCGTTCAACGATGCATATATTTTTCATAAGGTCACCTCATTAATTAATGTTTTTCACGTTATCATTCAAAATAGTTTGAATCTGACACCGCATTGAATCAATTGTTGTATAAAAAAAATTAAGACTTGTATAAAGAAAGTCAAGGGAATATTGAATGCAATTATCCCAGTGGTTAGAATTTTGTTATGACTGAATTTATTTTATTGGGAAGGTATTAAAGGCATGGATCTCAAAAAGATCAAGGTATGCATTTTTGATGTGAACGGGGTGCTGATTGATTCAAATCAGGCCAATGCCAAAGCCATGGGAAAGGCCTTTTCCGATGACCCGATCATGCAAAAGCGCATTGCCGAGTTTTATCTTACACTCACCGGAATTGACCGGGGAAGCAAAATACGTAACGTTCAGGCACATTTTTTTGGAGATCCTCTCGGAGAAAATGAATTTGCATATTTTTGGGAAAAGCTGATAGATTTAACCCGTCAATCCATGACCGGAGCGCCCTTGACCGAAGGGTGCACTGACGTTCTGGCGGCCCTTGGGAGACTGAAGATTACCCGGATCGCGCTTTCAAATACACCACTGGTGGAATTAAACGACATTCTAAGAGCTCAAAAACTCGACTTTTTGCTTGACATCATTCGCGGAGGAGGGGACTGGCCAAAAACCGAATCACTGGCCCGGCTCTTAGGTGAATTTCAAATCGATTCTGCATCCAGTGTATTTATCGGCGACGGGAAAGGAGATCTGTTCGCAGCCCGATACACAAAAGTTCCATTTGTCGCCATTGATCCGGATACCGGAGAGTTCGAAGAAGAAGACGGATTCGACGGCCCATATAAAAACTTGGCGGAATGGGGAAAGAAACAACTCAGCCTGTCACCTTGTTAATATCGACTTTAAATCGATGTGATTCTGTGATATTCACAATAATATCTGCTCAATTCTTAAATGCATGTTGCGCTCGTTTTGAAGTGAATTCAATTTAGCACAACTTAAATCAGGGGTCGGGGAGTTTTTTCTAAACAGCCGCTACATGGATAATTTATTTTTAAACCGCATGAACTCGCGGCAAGGGATCGTAAAGAAAAAACTGGAAACTATCTCTGAAATATTAATAGGTTTTCTTCACAATTTTAAAATTTGTTTAAAGATACGATTTCGGTATGCGCCTGTTTTTTCTAACGATCCCTAAGCCACTCAGACAGCATCCGATTTTAAAAAAAAATCATCCATTCCGCTATATTTAAGGATTTAGGAGAAAAACTCCCCGACTTCTCAATTTAATAGTGCCCGAACAAAAACTATGATTTTTCGTTAAGATCAAGGAAGACGAAAATTTTATCCACAGGAATACTGATAGTATTTCGAGGATTAAAATTTGAGTCCGACGCAGATGTTGGCGAAAAAGACGGTTTTGGTTCAGGCACTAAATAGAGGTTATAAGATGAAAGTAGACGGAAAAGACTTGAGACCTATTTGGTTGGATGAAGATTTAAAAACAGTAAAAATCATCGATCAGAGACTTCTTCCGCATAAATTTGTCATTGCCGATCTTAAGACCGTTGATGACATTATCATGGCCATCAAAGATATGTTTGTCAGAGGGGCGCCGCTGATCGGTGTAACAGGGGCGTATGGTGTATATCTTGCGACATTGAATTCGCCGTCTAAAACCATTGATAACGATTATCTGAACGCGGAATGCAGCAGGTTGAAATCAGCCAGGCCAACGGCGGTGAATCTTGCCTGGGGTGTGGACAAGGTGTTGTCCGCGGTGTTCAGCGTATCGGGTACTTCAGAAAAGATCGATGTTGCCCGAAAAGAAGCTGAAAGAATTGCCGAGGATGAAGCTGAAAACTGCCGAAAGATTGGGGAATACGGCGTCAGTTTAATCGAAGACATCAGCCGCAGAAAAAAAGGCGAAACCGTTCACCTGCTGACCCATTGTAATGCCGGGTGGCTGGCCTGTATTGAATACGGTACGGCCACGGCGCCGATGTATGCAGCATATGATAGAGGGATCGATATCCATGTATGGGTTGACGAAACCCGACCTTTAAACCAGGGTGCAAGACTGACGGCGTGGGAACTGGGCAAGCACGGCATTCGTCACACGGTGATCACCGACAATGCCGGCGGTCACCTCATGCAGCACGAAATGGTGGATATGGTGATCACCGGGACCGACAGAACCACATATACCGGAGATGTTGCCAATAAAATCGGGACCTACCTTAAGGCCCTTGCGGCCCGGGACAACAATATCCCTTTTTATGTGGCCCTTCCATCCAGTACATTCGACTGGACGCTAAGAGATGGGATAAAAGAGATTCCCATCGAAACACGCAATCCGGATGAAGTGCGATATATTCAAGGTATGGACCAGGGAAAGACAATAGATGTTCTGATTACGCCTGCTGCGAGTCCGGCCGCAAATTTTGCTTTTGATGTGACGCCCGCCAGGCTGGTGACCGGTTTTATCACTGAACGGGGGATATGCAAGGCTTCGGAAAAAGAGATCCTTAAGCTGTTTCCTGAAAAGAAAACTTCTTGACTTTTTCTGACGCAACCCTTTAAATCGCTCTATGTTGACCGAACTGGATAAAAAAATCATCGCCTCAATCCAGGGAGATATCCCGATCACCGAGAGGCCGTATTTGGAAATTGCCGAAAATTTGGGAATTTCTGAGGAACTGCTCCTAAAAAGCCTGAAGAATCTTTGTGATAAAGGGGTTATTCGGCGTTTTGGGGCAACCCTTCGCCATCAAAAATCCGGATATGAAGCCAATGCCATGGTGGCATGGCAGGTTGATGAGAAGGATATCGATACCGTGGGTGAAAAGATGGCCGCTTTTCGTGCGGTTTCCCATTGCTACCGGAGAGCTCCCAAAGACGATTGGCCATACAATCTTTACACGATGGTCCATGCCAAAGATGAGGACTCCTGCCGGGAAATTGCCCGCAATATTTCCGCAGAAACAGCCATCGATAACTACACGCTTCTTTTTAGCCGCGAAGAACTCAAGAAAACGTCCATGGAATATTTTCCAACGGATGATTGTGATTGATCACCCGACTCGTGCAAGATTCAGGAACTTTATCCGTTGTGAAATCCGACACTCCCCATATCCTTTTGATCAATCCCTGGATCCATGATTTTGCCGCCTATGATTTTTGGGCCAAACCCATAGGACTTCTGTCGCTGGCATCGATATTGCGGTGTCATGGTTTCAACATATCCTATATCGACTGTCTGGACCGCTTTCATCCCCAGGCAACGCCCTCCGATCCGTATGCCAGATTCGGCAGGGGACCGTATCTGAAGACCCGAATCCCAAAACATCCCGGACTCGCCGATATTCCAAGGCATTTTTCCAGATACGGCATCCGGAAAGCGTGGCTCAAAGAAGATCTTCTTGCCATAGAGCCGCCTGATCTTGTGCTCATGACGTCTATGATGACGTATTGGTATCCCGGCGTACAAGAGACCATCGCGGTGGTAAGAGAGATTTTTCCGGAAGTGACCATTGTATTGGGGGGGATATACGCCACTCTCTGTCGGGAACATGCCCGGCGTCATTCGGGCGCCGATCGGATCGAAACAGGCGCCGGCGAGGAATATATTCTCGAGAGGGTCGGCGAACATACCGGTTATTTGGTTTCCCTGAAATGTAATCCTTCGGATCTTGACGCGTATCCTTATCCTGCCTTTGATCTTCAGAAAAAGATATCCTACGTGCCGTTGCTGACATCCAAAGGCTGCCCCTTTACCTGTCAATATTGTGCATCCCATTTTTTAAATCCAAAAAGGATGGTGCGCAGCCCGGAATCTGTGATAGACGAGATCAAGTACTGGTATGAAAAATATAAGGTAGAAGATTTTATATTTTATGACGATGCGCTCCTGGTGGATGCAGAAGCGCATGCCATCCCCATATTCGAAGGGATCATCAATTCAGGTCTCAGCATCCGCTTTCATACACCCAATGCGGTTCATATCCGGGGAATTTCAAGACAAGCCGCCCAATTGATGTTTCTGGCCGGTTTCAAAACACTCCGCCTCGGACTCGAAACTGCAGCGTTTGATGCCAGACAAGAATTGGACAAAAAGGTAACGGCCGAAGAATTTAAACAGGCGGTGAGATGGTTAAGAGACGCGGGTTTTGATCGGAACATGATCGGTGCATATCTGCTGGCAGGTCTGCCCGGACAAGACATGGCGTCCATCGAGAATTCAATCAACATCGTCCGGCAAAACAACGTAACACCTGTCCTGGCCTATTACACGCCGATACCTCACACCGTGCTGTGGCCCAGTGCGGTGGCTTCATCACGCTATGATCTGGAGTCAGATCCGGTGTTCACGAACAATGCCATACTCCCCTGTCAACAGGAACCCTTTTCGTGGGAAACGATTACGAACCTTAAAAATCTGGCGAAAATTTAAATCCAAATCTTACCACGAATGAACTCGAATCCACACAAATTGAGAAGGATCACAAATCCTCCGTAATCAAATTAATTTCCCAACCTTCTAATCTTCTAATCTTCTCACCTTCTTGTTCCTGCCCAGTCTCAACCTTTCAATCTTCATTATCCTCATTCTTCAATAAAATATCGATAATTTTTGGGATATAATCATCCGCCTTTTCGGCGTCGAACCGGCACGAAGCAGCAGCACGGTGCCCGCCCCCTTCAAACGCCGAAAGCATCACGCCGACATTCACCTTGCAATTTCGATTAAAGATGCTGTGCCCAGCGCTTACGGCAACCCGTTGTTTATTTTTATCATCGTAGCGAATTTTAACGCTCACCACTGCTTCGGGAAACAGTGAGTAGACCAAAAAACGATTGCCGGTGGGCATCTTGTCGAAGACACGAAAATCCGTAATCGATACGTGTTCGTTGAGTATCGTGTGTTTTTTTAAAATGTCTTTATAGATTTTATTCTTTTCAACAGCTGCATCACATCGTGCTTTGACTTCGGGATCTTTGAGGACTTGATCGATTTTAGATTTTCTGAACAGATGAACCAGCCGGTTCCAATAGCCGTCGTCATATTCATCACGCCCCAAAACCGTCATGGAGAGCAATACAACACCGTAATTTTCAGGATAAAGGACTTCATCCATAGATAAATCCGCAGAATCGATTTTATCTGTCGCAGTAATTAATTCAGTGTAATCGTATTCAAATCTGCTTTTATAATAGTCAAAAATAACGCCGGCCGCCGAAGGGGCGATCTTGAACGCACCATTAAACGGTGTGTCGATTTTGTTGGTATGATGATGGTCAAACCAGAGCGTGCAGCGGTCATCATATGGAAGGTTTGCGATGATATCCCCGTGTCGAACATCCACCAGGCCCCTTTGCATATCATTGGGTTCAACCCATTTCACCGGTTCTGTTATATTTTCCGCTTCATAAAGCAGCGCTGCGCATACAACGCCGTCAAAGTCCGGTCGGGTGAGAATTCGCATAATATTGAACCTCTTTGTTTTTAGTTGTTTGAGGGGGCGGTAAGTTTTTTTCTAAACCCTTAACAATTAGCGGAATTGATGATCTTTTTTTAAATCGGATGCTGTCTGAGTGGCTTAGGGATCGTTAGAAAAAACAGACGCATACCGAAATCGTATCTTTGGAAGAATTTAAAAATAGTGCAGAGAATCTATTGATATTTCAAAGATAGTTTCTTGTTTTTTCTTTACGATCCCTTGCCGCGAGTTCATGCGGTTTAAAAAAAGATTATCCATGGAGCGACGATTTAGGAAAACTCCGCGCCCCCTCATTTAATTTTGACGTTTTTTAAGTACTGTTCCCATTCCATTGGAAGAAAGTGCCTTTTGGCATTGTTGCATTCCTTGCAGGCCGCAACGACGTTGCCTTTTGTGCTTCGGCCACCCCGGGAGATGGGCACGATATGATCCATGGTCAGTTCTTTGGGAGCGGCAGGGCGGCCGCAGTAGTGACAGGTGCCTTTGGCACAGCGGCGCTTCCACCACTGGGAGTTTCTGAGTTCTCTTGCCTTGCGCCGTTCCCTGTTCATTTCTTCTTCTGTCAGATTGTAGGCAAAAGGTTCCATTTATCAGTATTTTATTTGATGAAGAGACAAGCCGAGACTTTCGATCCATTTCATGATTTCTTTGGTTAGTATGTCATAAAAATTGTCAGATCCACCGAGCCCCTGCCTGCCAAAAAAATAGTTTATCTCTAAAAAAAGCGGTGTCGCAACTTTTTTTTTGGATGAAAAAAGGATATCAAAACCGGCAAGATTGATCCGGGTTTGACTGCAAAAATTTTTTACAGACGTGATGGCTGTTTTTTGCAGGTCATGGTCGGTGTCATAATCAATCATCGCTCCTTTTGCGACATTTGACAAAAAATGATCTGTATTGCGCTGAATCCGCCAGTAAGAAACGATTGTCCGTCCGATGACAACCACCCTGAGCGACCGGTTGTTCGCAGGTATATATTCTTGAATGATAAATCCCTTTTGTCCGCTGGTTTCATATTTTCTGGCGATTTGTAGCACGTTTGAAAAATTTTCAACCGATTGTATCAGATAAACGTGATCCCCATCCCCGCCCCAGTCAAATTTGAATACAAATGGAAAGTCAAAGCTCGGTTTTTCCGGAAAACCTCCATAATGCTTTGAAAACGCATCCATATCCAGATGAATTTCGGTTTTGGGATGCGCTGCGTTGATGTTTTGAAAAAGCCGTGCCTGACCGATCTTTCCTTTGTATTTGAATTTGGCATCAAAATTGGGAAAGACATGTTTACAATTATTGCGCGCCATCGTGTAGAGGGATTCGTAGCACCCCTGAGGGAGGATGACGGCATCGGCCGCCAACATTGCCGCGAGATCGTCAGTTCCGGGCTTCCGTCCGGCACAGAGACGATTTTTATCAGCTTCAAAGCAGGGGTGATAGGATAAAATCATCAGTAGCCAAATCTTCGAAGGGCTTTTGTGTCCTTGCTCCAGTTCTTATGGACCCTTACAAAAAGCTTCAGGTAGACTTTGGCACCCACCATCCGTTCGATTTCTTTTCGAGCTTCCGTGCCGATCATTTTTAGCTTGCTTCCGTTTTTTCCGATGATCATGCCTTTTTGCGAACTACGTTCGACATGAATGGTGGCGTTGATTTTTACAAGAACACCATCTTTTTCTTCGGAAAATGAAGTTATAGTGACCGCCGTGGAGTAGGGTATTTCCTGGCCGGTAAGACGAAAAACTTTTTCACGGATCATTTCAGCGGCAATAAAGCGTTCCGGCATATCCGTGATGGTATTTTCAGGATAATAAGGGGGACCTTCCGGCAACAGCGGTTCCATGGCTGCAACGAGTTCATCGATTTGGTTCCCCAATATAGCAGAAACCGGTATGATGGCCTCAAATGGATATACCTTTGTCCATTTGTCCATGACGGCAAGAAGGTCGGTTTTCTTAACAAGGTCTATTTTGTTCAGAACAAGAATTACCGGTTGTCTTATTTGTTCAAGTTTTTTTACAATAAACGTTTCGGACTCAGTATCCGGATTTGCCACATCCATAATAATCAGGACGATATCCACATTCCCGAGTGCTGAAAGCGCTGCGTCCACAATTCGAATATTTAAAGGGCGTTTTGCTTTGTGGATTCCCGGTGTATCGATGAAAATAAACTGGGAAGAAGGACGATGAACCACACCCAATATTCGGTTCCGTGTGGTTTGCGGCTTTTTAGATGTGATAGAAATTTTTTCACCCATCATCTGGTTTAAAAGCGTTGATTTCCCCACATTCGGTGCACCGACAATGGCAACGAATCCGGATCTGAAATTCTTGAATTTATCCTGCATGTTTGACACGTTATACCTAACCCGGATAAACTGGCCTCCGGCTTGTAGATCCTACGGCTCGGAAAGAAATAACAAATCACAAGCACCAAACTTCAAATAAATTCCAAACTACAAGCTCCAAATACTAAAGAACTAACCTGTTTGAATTTTTCCAGTATTGATGAAAATATCTTTTTCAATTCGTTTGCCTTTCTTCAAGATCATCTACTGGTTTGTTCTTTTGGATTTTGGTTATTGGTATTTGCTTGTCATTTGTGATTTGTTATTTGGAATTTTCACTAGCACAATTAACCATAAATAGATACAAAAGAGTGTTGCCGCAAAATACAAAAAAAATAACTAAGTGCCTAAAAGCTCTTTTAAAATGCCTTTTATGCAGCCGGCCGAGAGAAATTTATTATGATTAATAACCGATCAACCGTTCAATAGAATCCCATACATGATCTTTTCCCATGCGTGATTTGGCGGAAAACAGGGTCAGTTCCTCTTTGTTTACACTGAGGGCTTTAGCGATTGCCAGGTGTTGGTTCTGTTGTTTCATTTTAGACAGTTTGTCGCTCTTTGTCAAAATTAGAATACTGGGAATATTGAAATAATGGAGCCATTCGATAAAATTGAGTTCCTGCATTCCGGGGATGCGGCGAATATCCATGATAAGGACAACCCCTTTTAATGTTTTTCTTGTTGAAAGGTAGGTTTCAATCATCGGACCCCATGTTTTTTTTATGGAATCCGGAACCTTAGCGTATCCGAATCCCGGAAGGTCCACAAATGAAATGGTGTTGTTTATCATAAAAAAATTAATCAGCTGGGTACGACCGGGTGTGGAACTGGTTTTAACCAGATGTTTGCGGTTGACAAGGGTATTGATCAGGGAAGACTTACCCACATTGGAACGCCCGGTAAAAGCGATTTCCGGTAAAGCCGCAGAAGGGTACTGGGCCGGCTTGACGGCACTTTTAACGAATTCCGCTGATTTGATGATCATGATGAATTTTACTCTTGTCTAAAGACGATCTTTTAGATGGTCATGAGCTATCAGACCTAATGGATTTGTAGACCGTAGTGCCATTGGAAATCTGGAATGATGGCCTCCGGCTCGGAGAGAATATTGAATTTTTTTGAAAAGGAGCCATTATTCCACTTTGAGGAAAGCCCCAAAGTTCAACTTGTTATGCTTTGAGCATTTAATCATAAGTCCTGTTTCATCTTTAGATAATTCTCAAGTCTATTCATTCCCTCGGTAATGTTTTCCATGGAGGTTGCATATGAAAATCGAAGATAACCTTCCCCATTTTTTCCAAAATCGATACCGGGTGATACCCCTACATGGGCTTTTTCAAGAATATCAAATGCGAGCGCATATGAATCGTTTGAGATGTGTTTTGCATTGGCAAATACATAGAACGCCCCGGTCGGCTCTACGGTAATTCCGAGCCCCATCGCTTTAACCCGTTGGATCATGTATACTCGGCGCTCGTTGTATATTCTCTTCATTTCTAAAATATCTTTTTCAGCTTCCGTGAGTGCTGCAATTCCGGCGACCTGAACCATGGCATTTGCAGAGATAAAAAAGTTTTGCATAACCTTCTGGATGGATCGAATGAAATGTTTTGGAGCGATCATGTATCCAAGTCTCAAACCCGTCATGGCATAAAGCTTTGAAAAGCCGTTAAAAACAAATGCCTTTTGAGTAAATTCCAGTATGGAATGTTCTTTTCCCTCATACACCAGACCATGGTAAATTTCGTCCGATATGATGTAGGGTGAATCCGGGCCTGAAGCCAGATCAGCGATGGCGGCCATTCGTTCTTGGGACAGCAGGTTTCCAGTGGGATTGGATGGTGAGTTGATAAATATTCCCCTTGTTTTTCGGGTAATTTTTTTCTCAATGTCTTCCGGTTTGTATTGAAATCCATCTTCCTGGAAAACGGGCACAAGTACCGGTTCACCTTGGACGAATTTGATAAAATTCGGGTAACAGGCATAATGGGGATCTGAAATGATGACCTGGTCTCCTCTTTCCAGAAGTGCGGAAAACATCACAAACATAGCAGGGGACGTTCCCGATGATATAACGATTTGATCGGGATCAACGGATACTCGATATGTCTTGAAATAATGTTTGCAAATAGCCTCTCGAAGTTCAAGCATTCCCAGACTGTGCGTATAATGGGTATGTCCGTTGTCCAGAGCCTTGCAGGCGGCCTCTTTAATACACCTGGGCGTGTCGAAATCAGGCTCGCCCACTTCCAGATGAACGACGTGAATACCCCGACGTTCCATTTCGTGGGCTTTCTCAAGAACGTCCATAACGATAAACGGCGTCATTTCCTTGGTTCGATTTGAGATCATGTGTTTACCTTAGACGACTTTATTGAGAGGATATTCGATAATTCCTTCTGCGCCATGCTTTAACAGCTTCGGAATAAGATCTCTCACAATGCTGGTATCCACCACCGTTTCCACGGAAAACCAGTCTGAATTGTAGAGCGGGGCAACGGTGGGTGCATTGAGACTCGGCAAAAGGGATACAATATTTTCAAGATATTTTTCCGGAATGTTCATTTTAAGGCCCACCAGTTTTTCAGCAACGAGCGCACCTTTCAGCAACAGAGCAATCTGCTCCAGTTTTTCTCTTTTTTCTTGGTTTTTCCAAGCCTTGTGATTGACGATGAGTTGTGTATTTGTCTTCATTAGTTCGTGGATAATTTTCAAACCATGCGCTTTAATGGTGCTTTCCGTTTCCGTAACTTCTACGATGGCATCGGCTAGGCCGGAAACGACTTTTGCTTCTGTGGCGCCCCATGAAAATTCGACGTTTACATTGATATTTCTTTCAGAAAAATAGTTTTTTGTAAATTTAACAAGTTCTGTAGATATTTTTTTGCCCTCGAGATCCTCGATGGTTTTAATAGAAGAGTCGTGGGTTACGGCCAATACCCAACGTGCAGGCCTTGCACTCACCTTGGAATAGATCAGATCCGTAATGACATGCACATCGGAATTGTTTTCAGCAATCCAGTCTTTACCTGTCAGACCGGCATCAAGTGTCCCGTTTTCAACATGCCAGGACATTTCCTGGGCTCTGCACAGTGCGCACTCGATGGTATCATCATTGATTTCCGGGAAATAACTTCTTCCATTGACATTAATTT
The DNA here is from genome assembly GCA_963731025.1 of uncultured delta proteobacterium. Lineage (GTDB taxonomy): Bacteria > Desulfobacterota > Desulfobacteria > Desulfobacterales > UBA11574 > UBA11574. Next base: position 79,034 of record CAVSVL010000021.1, read on the forward strand.
TCCATCCTGATCGCCTGAACAGGTCTATGGTTGCATTTTGGAGGCTTCCCTTGGGAATCCCCAGTTTCAAAGGCGTTGTCATTTGTTATATACCTCCTCGGGATTAAATACCGGCTTTCCAATGATACGAATGGATTCTCCGTCAACCATTTTATAAAAACAGCTCTTATATCCGGTGTGACAGGCAGCCCCACCGACCTGTTCGACTTTCAGCAGCACCGTATCATCGTCACAGTCGATCCGTATTTCTTTTACAATTTGAAGGTTGCCGGATGTGTTTCCTTTTATCCAAAGTGTCTGTCTGGTTCGACTGTAATAGGTTGCTTTACCGGAGGTGAGTGTTGCTTCCCAAGCATCTTTGTTCATAAATGCCAACATCAATATCTCCCCGGTTTTATGGTCCTGAACGATGGCCGGTATCAAACCGCCCATTTTGTCAAAATTGAGTTTAACCATAGCATTATCTTTTCTTTTAAGAGGATTATCAAAAAAACAAATATTTTAAAATGAAGCGCTTAAAACTTGAAAAATTATCTATTTTGTATAATAATGTCAAATTCTTTTTTGGAATATCTGTGTATCTTGCTTAAAGAAATGATATTTGTTAATATAGCGATTGATGCACCAACGGAAAAAAATGGTTTACGAATCTCTTATCGATTAAAATGGTTAAGTTATGCCAAAAACTAAAAGCACTTCTAAAATACTCGAAAAACGAGCCAGAAAAAACCAAAAAGGCTTTTTCCCAAAGATTTTCAGATGGTTTTTGCTCGTATTTTTTATTGTTATTATTATCGGCTCAATAGGAATTTCGGGCGCTTATTTATACTTAAGCAATAATCTTCCCAAAATATCTTCCCTGGAGGATTATCGTCCACCCATCATCACAACGGTGTATTCAGACGACAACCGGAAAATTGCTGAATTTTTTAAAGAACGGAGAGTTCTGCTTCCGTTGTCCCAAATGCCCGAAATGCTAAAAAAAGCGTTTGTTGCTGCGGAGGATGCGAGGTTTTATAAACACCAAGGGATAGATATTCTAAGTATATTCAGAGCATTTTATAAAAATATCGAGGCAGGAGCCATCATCCAGGGCGGAAGTACAATTACCCAGCAGGTTACAAAGTCATTTCTTTTAACACCTGAAAGAAGCTATACTCGCAAGATAAAAGAAGCGATCCTTGCATATCGCATTGATAAGAAATTTACCAAAGATGAAATTCTCTATTTATATTTGAATCAGATTTATTTGGGACATGGTGCATATGGCGTGGAAGCGGCTTCCGAGAATTATTTTGGAAAATCAGCCAACGAATTAAACCTGGCAGAATGTGCTATCCTGGCCGGTCTGCCCCAAGCGCCGAGCAGATACTCTCCCTTTAAGTATCCGGAAAGGGCAAAACAACGTCAAATTTACGTTTTGAACCGAATGGTTGAGGAAGGTTTTATTACCAACATTCAGGCCACGGAAGCGATCAATACAGTGCTTGATATTAAGCCCAGGAGAAACCTGTATATCGAAGAAGTCCCTGTCTACACAGAGCATATCAGACGTTACATTTTAAATAAATACGGTGAAGACGTGCTGTACAATGAAGGTCTCAAGATTTATTCTGCTGTCAACATCGAGATGCAGAAAATGGCACGGGAAGAAATTAGAAAGGGATTGTATGCCCTTGACAAACGAGAGGGGTACAGAGGACCGATTAAACATCTTAAGCCGGAAGAGATCGAATCGTTTTCAACGGAACTCCAGCTCGAGTTGGAGGAGGCACCCCTTGAGGAAGGGAAAATTGTAAAGGGCGTTGTGATAGAGATTAATGACAAGAACGATACGGTTGTCGTTCGCATGGGAAGCACACTGGGCGTTATCAGAATTGACGATATGCGCTGGGCAAGAAAGCCGGATCCCGAAGTCGCCTATTATGAAACCCGCGTTAACCACGTCAAAGAGGTGTTAAAGGTCGGTGACGTTATACAGGTTCGTGTAAAAAATAAAATATTCGATACAGATCGATGGTGGCTGTCTCTGGAACAGGTTCCAAAGGTTCAAGCAGCCCTTTTGTGTATTGAGTCGGAAACCGGAAATGTTAAGGTGATGATAGGCGGCAAAGATTTCAGAGAGAGCCAGTTTAACCGGGCGATTCAGTCAAGACGTCAGCCGGGTTCCGCATTTAAGCCGATCATCTACGCAGCAGCCCTTGACAAAGGATACACGCCGGCAACGATGATCATTGATTCACCCATTGTTTATGAGGATACGAAACATGATTTTACCTGGAAACCCAGGAACTACAAAGAAAAATTTTATGGCCCCACTATTTTTAGGGATGCGCTTGCCAAATCACGTAATGTCGTGACCATAAAGATTTTACAAGATATCGGCATTGGTTATGCCATCGATTATGCTAAAAAACTTGGAATCACATCAAATATGAACAGAGATCTTTCCATTGCACTGGGATCTTCCGGGGTATCTTTGCTCGAGCTTGTCAAGGCATATTCAGTTTTTAACAACCTGGGCTATCTGGTGGAACCTGTTTTTATTACAAAAATTTTAGACAGGGATGGGAATGTTATAGAAGAAGGCAATCCTGTTAGAAGAAAGGTAATCGAACAGAATACCGCTTATATCATGACCAGTCTTCTCGAAGGGGTTGTCAAGCATGGTACCGGGCATCGGGTGAAGGCATTAAAAAGACCGGTGGCAGGCAAGACCGGCACGACAAATAATCTTCATGATGCCTGGTTTGTGGGGTACACACCTCGTTATAATACAGGGACATGGGTCGGTTATGATGAAGAGAACTCCCTCGGAAAAGGAGAAACCGGGTCCAGGGCGGCGAGCCCTATATGGGTAGGCTTTATGCAAAGACTATTGGCTGACAAGCCTGTCAGGGTCTTCCAGGTACCTGAGGGTGTTGTCTTTTCTAAAATCGATGCTGAAACCGGACTGTTGCCCATCCCTGAATCTAAAAAAACAATTTTTGAATGCTTCAAGGAAGGAACGGTTCCCACCGAATACACCAAAAAACCGGATGCCATGACAGAACCGGAGGAATTTTATAAATCAGATATGTAATTAAGTTCCGAACCCAAATTTCTTTCTCAGTGTATCCGAGACTTGTCTTGTTAAAGCAAGCACTTTATTTGCAAGATCAAGAGGCAGTGAACCGGTTCCACAAGCAGGGGTGATGAAGGTCTGAGCCAGTATTGCAGCCTTGTCAAAACCAAGTGCCTCTAATGCCGTGGATTGCGCTTCCCATCGTGTAACCAGTGATTCCACGGTTGCTTCTTCAATATCATCGCTGTTTAAAGTCGGCACAATCCCCCAAGCCAGTATTCCTCCGGATTCAATAAATTGCTTCAAATGATCCGGGTAGAGCATTAACTTGTCGAAAAATGAATAGGCATCGAAGCTGATGATATCTGCGTCAGACTCTAAAATCAAAGACCAGTCGGCGTTGGCGCAGACGTGGATACCGGCAAGGCCGCCTTCTTCATGAACAGCCCCGACGACCTCCTTAAAACAGGTTGCCACTTCATCACGGGATACACTGATCATCGCAGAAGATCCAAAGCCGGCAAGGGCCGGTTCGTCAAAAAATATAATGACCGGAGATTCGAAGCTTAAAAGTTTTTTTACCTGCCATCTGGCTTTTTGAGCCAAAAGCTTTACCGCGATATCCCTCAACTGTTCGTCATAGAAGATCGCTTTCCCATTCTGGTCCGTTAATCCCAGCCCAAAAGTTATGGGCCCGGTTATTTGTCCTTTAATTGCATACGGATGATCCGATAGGGAGTTAAGATGCTCAACAAATGAAAAAAAGCCACGGGCAACATCAGGTTTTATGGCAAATATGGAATCTTCTATGTCCGATTCTCCCTCGCTGACAGCCATATACTCTTCGTAAAAATTAAGGATATCATCATCAAAAGATGGGGCAGATGTGTCGATAAAAGTTTTGTCCGTTTTCAAAGTAAGGCCCGGAAATCCCGGCTGAAATTGGGCGACCATTCCTTCTTCTCTGTATGCGGGAAGTTGAATCCATAGCGGAACTTCGGGCGTGTATTCAAAGACTATCTCAACACCTTCGGCATGATCACGTAAAGGAAGGCTCCCGATCAAAACCGGAAGACCATTGCCCAGGAATTTTTTAGTCATGAATCCGGCTCCTTTCTTTTTTTAAATTTTTCCGGTCTGTTGATTCAAATTAAAGGTTTGAAACTCGGGTGATCATCCTTTCTAACACGGCACGCTTCACATTTCAAGGACCACAAAATGATTTTCTAAAAAGTGCCTGGTCCCTAATCCGTATTGAATTGACACACATATATACAGGTGTTATTATAAATTACTTTTTGCACCATATTTCTTATAGAGGATGGGCAAAGAATGGGATATAAAAGGAGTTTTATATCATGACGAATATCATCCAGCTTGATAATAAACTTAAGCACACAAAAGAAAAAAAAGCTGAAATCATAAAAAAGCGGAAAATTCTGGCTGTCCAGAAAGTATTTCAATGTATGCAGTGCGCTTTTAAATGCGAAAAATGCGGTACCCAGATCCAACCGGAAGAACAACGTCAACAAAGAGCCATCAACGTCCTTCGGACTCCCTACCGTTTTTGTGAGAGCTGTGCCGAGGAATATGCCGATTACATCGAACGACTTAAAGGAAGGGGAAATTCGGAATATTACTGGCACAATGAAATATGGATTGAATTGTGGAGAAAATGGATCGATTATCAGGGTGTCATCAACAGTTATTTAAAGTCAAAAGAATTTAGGCAGCTTTTGGATGAACTAAAGGACACCGGGCCTAACAAATAGGAGGAATATATGTTTGGAATTGGAATGCCGGAACTTATCATTATACTTGTAATTATCCTTATCATTTTTGGTGCCGGCAAACTTCCGGAAATAGGGGCAGGAATGGGCAAAGCCATAAGGAATTTCAAAGGCGCCACTACGGAGTCCGAGAAAAAAGAGCCTGACAAGCTCGAGGAAAAAAAAGAGTCTTAATTTATCTAGGTTCAATGTCTTACCTGATATAAGCCTGCCAAGCAATATGACAGAATCGTCATGATTTCAGGGAAGGCTCAAAAAGGAATGTCATCATCCTGCCTGTCTGTGGGTTGCGGTTCCTCATATCCTCGAGATGGAGCAGCGTCCGACGATCTGTATGTATCAGCGGTGTTTCGGCCGCCTAAAAACTGAACATCAGATGCAACGATCTCGGTACTGTAACGCGTAATGCCGTCTTTTTCCCATGATCTGGTTTGTAGCTTGCCTTCCACATAAACCTGCCGTCCTTTGGAGAGATATTCACCACAAATTTCACCCAGTTTTCGCCAGGCAACGATACGATGCCATTCGGTTCTCTCTTTTTTTTCCCCCGTTGCTTTATCGGACCATTCATCGGACGTAGCGACGCTGAAATTGGCAACAGCAGTGCCGTCTGGTGTATACCGAACTTCAGGATCACTCCCCAAACGACCGACCAGGATAACTTTATTGATACCTGCCATAGCTTTCCTCCATTAATTGAATAGGGTAATTTTAACTGATCAATACAGGCAAACACTCATAATGTCAAGCAGATCAAGAAACGTCATTGAATGGCCCATTGTTATTCGACATGTCCGTATAAACCGATATTCTCATTGACAGTATAATTTTTGTATATAATATCAGAACTTCAATGGAAAAGGATCCGCATCTTCGAAGGAAAGGAGAAACAGTAAATGATACATTTAAAATCTGCCGATCTTATAAAAGAAAAGATAGAAGCACTGGTTATCCCCGTTTGCGAAGACAAGAATATTCACGAAGATAAAACGATACTGTCTCTTATCAGGCGTGCGAAAAAGGTTAAAGCGTTTAAAGGCGATAAAGACGATGAGGTTATTTTATACAACCGATCCGGCGTAAACGCTCAAATCATTATATTTTTAGGACTCGGTAAACTTGAAAAAGTCGATATGGAATCATTGCGAAGCATGGCTGGTAAGGCTGTAAAAGGCGTGATTAAAAAAGAACTTTCAGAGGTTTTAATCGCCGTGCCTTTGGCTGCGAAGCTCAAAATGGATATGCAGGATATTCTCGGGGCAATGATGGAAGGCACCTTTCTCGGGAATCATCTTTTTGACAAATATAAGAAAGAAAAAAAGCTTCAGCCGCTCAAGCGCATCGATTTTCTTGTTACATCTCATGATTCAAAAAAATATCGAAGATTGCCTTCACGAATTTCAACGGTTTGCCAGGGAACCATTCTTGCAAGAGAATGGGTCAGTCTGCCACCCAATGACAAGAAACCGGAGCTTTTTGCACAATCTATTGCAAGGATAGCCAAAAAAGAGAATCTCAAGGTCATTGTTTTGGGTGAAAAAGAACTGAAACAAAAGAAACTCGACTCCCTGCTGGCGGTTGCAGCCGGCAGCAGTAACAAGCCGAACATGGTTATTTTGGAGCACAATCCGGTAAAAGCCAAAAAAACAATCGCTTTTGTTGGGAAAGGGGTGACGTTTGATTCCGGCGGTATAAACCTGAAACCTACAGCCTCTCTTGCGGATATGAAGATGGATATGTCCGGTGCCGCTGCCGTAGCAGCAACGCTGATTACCGCAGCGCGGCTTAAATTAAGACTTAATCTTGTCGGAGTCATTCCTATTGTTGAAAATATGCCTTCCGGCGCTGCTTTCCGACCGGGAGATATTATAAAAAGTTATGACGGCAAAACTGTTGAAATCGGCAATACAGATGCTGAGGGCAGATTGATATTGATTGACGCCATCTCTTATACCATCGAGAAATATAAACCACAAACCTTGATTGATTTGGCAACCCTGACCGGAGCCTGTGTTGTGGCTTTGGGTGAAAAGATCGCCGGCACGTTCTCTTTTGATGATAAATTGGCGGAAAATATATTTTTGTCCGGTCAAAAAACCCATGAGAGATGCTGGCGGATGCCAATGCCCGAGGATTATAAAGAACTGATAAAAAGCGATTTTGCGGATTTGAATAATGTCGGCAGCACGCGTTATGGCGGGGCGATTACCGCTGCATTGTTCCTTTCGGAATTTGTAAAAGATACTTTGTGGGCACATATTGATATTGCAGGGCCTGCATATGCCAAAAAAGAATCTTCATATTGCGGGGTGGGCGGTACAGGATTTGGTGTTCGGTTGTTGTTCGATTTGATGGAAAGGCTGTAAGTCCGAGAACAATCGGATACCCGTTAAAAAGAAATATGCCGTCGCTTCGCTGCACCGAAATCAACAGCAATGGCCCTGTGTGTTCAGCCTGTTTTATTTTGACAAAAAAACGTATTTGTTCTATAATTCTATAAATTTATCGAATATCTAAGCAACGTGTTCGGAATATACGAGGTTCTTAAACTCAAGTAATTTCAATCTAGGTTGGAATATGGGTGATACGAATGGGTCAATCCAACAGCTATTTTACCATATCTGATCTTGCTAAAGAGTTGGATGTCAAAAAGAGTCATATCCGTTTTTGTGAGGAAAATGGGCTTATATCCCCCAGGGCTTCCAAATTTAAACGACGTGTATACAACCGGTATGACCGTGAACGGTTGAAATTGGTATTTCATTTCGTGCTTTTGGGTTACTCCAAGGAACAGATGATTGACTTGATCGGTATTCCCGATGCGAATCTGGACGAAAATGATCAACTCATGCAAGGAATAGACTACGGCTTAAAAGCGCTAAAAAAGATTGAAAAGCGCAAAGAAGAGCTGAGTTTCACGAAACAAGCACGCATCATTAACGAAATTGAGATGTTGCGTGAATATATTAAAAAAATCAAAATCATAAAATCGGGTGTTTTTGAAGAACCTTCAGCAAGATCAGGTATTAGATTCGAAGAGAAAGCAAAAATACCCATTAAACCGGTTACGTCGATAACGGCGAAGGTTGAGAAAAAAAGAACCCCACATCCTGTCAAAACAATTTCTTTATTCATTGCCGGATTAGCACTGGTCATCTTTATGGGCAGTTATTTTTACTATCAAGCCGGCCAAAAGAAAACGAAAACCATAAAACGGGTCCAGAAGAAACCGATCCATTCGAGAGAAATTCTCGTACCTCAAATGTCGAAACCGGCAGATCAAACAGCCAAAGCGCAAGTTGTAGCTCCGGAAGCACAAAAAATACCCAAATCAACTTCTCCGGTTCAACCGGAAAGTGTAAACGCCCAATCAACGGACGCTTTACCCGATGTGACTCAAAGAAATGAGGAGATACCGTCAGAATCGGAAGCCAATCTATTAAAAGATGAAAAACCCGTAAAAAAGCAGCTGGTTGCCGGCAAAACAAACACTGTTGCCGTAGATGACACGGTACATGCCGGTATGGCAGAAGAAACAATCCCATCCCAAACTTCCAAAGAAATATCAGTACCCACTGCTAATGCCTCAGTGCCCGAAAAGCAGACGCTTGACAGCCCCAACGTCGAAGGAACTCCAAAGGACGATGTCGAACAAAAAACGGATGAGTTGAAAGAAAAAGCGGTGTCAGATGCCGCCGGTAAAGACACGTTGACGGCTGCCGCGTCTGAACTTGGGGTGAAGAAAGTGGGTGAAACGGATGTTACTCCCCCCTTGACCGAATCGGAAAAGGAAATGGGACAAAAAACGTCTGAAGAAAATATTAATCGACAGAAAAACGAATTAAGTCGGCTGAAAACCTTTTTAGACGGCTACTGCCAGGCCTATACAAATAAAGATCTCGACAAACTTATTACTTTTTTTACTTCGGATGCCACTGAAAACAACACGCCTTTTCATGAACTTTTGCCGGACTACCGAAAAAATATGGGGGGCGTGGAATCTCTTACCTACCGGATTGAACTGATGTCTTTTTCCAAACAGACCGGCAGCGGAAACCTTATGATTCGGGGGAGATTTTTTACCCGTTACCAATCCCAAAAAGGGGTTTGGGAAGAAAACAACGGCCCTATTTTCATGGAACTTTTAGAGAAGGGAGATTCATTTTTGATAAAGCAGCTTAATTATTGAGATAAGACCGAATCCTTAACGAACCGATGGCCTTTACAGTTTTATATGTTCAAGAAATACTTTTCGTTTAAGCGTGATCCTGGCTGTCTTTTCAAACTGCTCGGTGATATCTGAAACAAAAAGCTTAAACGCGTCATTCTTTCCCAACAAATGGTCAACTTCCGGGTGTGTATCCAAAAAAGATTTAACCTTTTCCGCAACTGCAATCGAAGAGTCTATGATGGTCACTTTTTTCCCGATTTTTCTTTGGATCTTATCTTTTAATAACGGATAATGGGTGCATCCCAGAATCAGCGTATCTATCTGTCTGGTTTTTAAAGGATGCAGATATTTTTTAATGATCATCATGGTTTCAGGTTTCTTCAGCCATCCTTCTTCCACCAAAGGAACCAGAAGGGGACAGGCAACGGAATAGACCTTTGCCACCGGTTTCAGCGCCTTTATTTTTTTTTCGTAAATACCACTTTTTATCGTCGCCCGTGTTCCAATGACCCCTACGGACAAGTTTCCGGAACGGTTAACAGCTTGTTCCGTTGCCGGCGTTACCACTTCGAATATCGGAATATCGAAAGTTTCAGCCACACGATGAGAAGCGACACTGGAGGCGGTATTGCATGCCATGACAACAATTTTTGCGCCGTGTTTTAAAAGAAACTCAATATTTTCAAGAGAATAACCTATAACGGTTTCAGCGCTCTTGGTTCCGTATGGTGTACGCGCCGTATCACCAAAATAGACAATGTCATAGCCGGAAAGCCGCTCCATCAGAGATCTGACAACGGTGAGCCCACCGATTCCCGAATCGAATACGCCGATCATATAATCCTTTTTATTGATTTTTGATGATATACACTTATATTTTTGATATAAAAAAGCACAAAGAAGATTGACATTAAATATTTAAAGCTATGACCGAGACTAAGATCAAGGAGCTCTTATGGATTCGCAAAACCAGACCCCGGCCATGAACCAGGAAATTTTCAATTTGGACCTATCGGTGGAGACGGTTTCAGTATACCTGATATGCTGTAACCTCTCGGACAATAACACGGTAATCTCTACGAAGAATCTATCCAGCATGTGGAACGGTACCGAAGCGTTACTAATCGAATGCCTGAAAGACCTTGAAGAAAGGAATGTTCTTCGTAAAATAATTTCTGACGGGGAGGAAAAAAATATTTATCAACTATCAGATGTAAAAGACTGGAAGTTGTCATAAATTTTTTGAAAGTTCTTTGGCCACACATTTTTTTATTATTCTGTCGGACACATCCGTTCGAATACCCGGACATAGCGACGCCATGATGGTCCAGTTGCCGGTATCAACAAGGATGCTTTCTATAAAAGGCCAGGTTTTACACATACGGGGTTTAACCGGATGAATGGTACACAGCCCGTCCCAGAATATGCAGTACATATCCCCGGCTTGTGCAAGAATCCTCTTCCCCCCTGAAATCTGACAGTAATTCTCAACAAATGTATCAAAATCCATATGAATGTGAGCGGCGATGGTCTCGGTTTCTTTTTCGGTGATAAAAGTCCCTCCATATCCCTTACAGCAATCACCACATTTCTGGCATTTAAAAATATCTTCTGATTTTAAATTGTTATATGGCATGCCGGGTCTCCATTGCTTTTTTCATGGTAACCTGATCAACATATTTCAGCTCACCGCCAATGGGGACCCCCGATGCGATTCGAGTTGTTTTGACGGCATGATTTTCCAGTTGTTCTGCAATGTAAGCGGCTGTGGTTTCCCCTTCAATATTTGTGCTTGTGGCAAGAATGACTTCTTTGATCTTTCCTTGGGAAATCCTTGTAACAAGTTCTTTGATCCTGATGTTATCAGGTCCAATACCGTCCATTGGAGAGAGTGCGCCTTCCAGGATATGATAAAGTCCGTCGAATGAACCGGATTTTTCAATAGCTACCATATCGGCCGGTTGCTCGACGACACACAAGATTGAAGCGGTTCTTGCCGGGTTACTGCAAATGTTACAGATCGCCGTGTCGCTGAGCGCAAAACACATGGAACAGCGTTTGACATTTTCTTTGATCTCGATAATGCTGTGGGAAAGCTGTTCAGCTTCCCTGCGAGGCGCACGAAGGATGTGCATCGCAAGCCGCTCAGCGGTCTTTTCTCCGATTCCCGGCAGTCTTGAAAGGTTTTTGATCAATTTCAAAACAGATGATGGATAATGACTCATAATATTAGCAAATAGTAAAGAGTTAAAAGTGAATAGACGATAAAAAATTTAAAATAATTAAATAGTGTCCATCTATAAATGAAGATTTTTGTTCAAGATCTCCCGTTGGAAATACCGGGATAAAAAGGCATGCGAAAAAAATAACCACAGGCATATGTGTATTATATTCCGAGGATTATTTTTTGAGCATAACGAAGAGATTGGGCAAAAAGGCCATTTATAGATGGACACTAACTACATCAGTCCCGGTATGTTCATACCCCCGGTAAGCTTGTTCATTTCTCCGGAGACCATATCCTGTGCTTTGGTTAATGCATCATTTACGGCGGCCAATATCAAGTCCTGAAGCATTTCCACATCATCCGGGTCCACGACTTCTTGTTCTATTTGAATGGATACCAGTTGTTGTTTGCCGTTGGCGACAACCTTTACCATTCCGCCGCCGGAGCTCGTTTCAACTGTTTTTTCAGCCAATTCTTCTTGTAATTTAAACATTTTAGACTGAAGCTGCTGGGCCTGCTTCATCATCTTTCCCAAGCCTTTCATTGGAATACCTCCTATAAAATCTTAACATCAACAATTTTACCGTTAAAAATCTCCAATGTATCGGTAACCAGAGGGTGGCTTAAGGCTTCTTGTTTTAAACGGACCTTCCGGCTATTTTGTCGTTGATGTTTATTTTCCGTTATTTTTTTTGTGCGTATAATTACGTCTATCTTTTTTCCGAAAAAGTCACGGCATACCTTTTTAATAATGCCGATATTTTTTTCTTTCCTGACCATATTGATATTAAAATCGTTTCCATTGACTTCGATTTCCAGTTGATTGTCAGTCAGTTCTTTCATTTTGGAATCTTTCAGGTTGGTGGCAAGGGATGGGTGTTTTTCCAAAAATATTGACAACAGCTTTTCCCATTTATTATCCAAAATGTCATCATGATCTACCGGCGTTATATGGCATGGGGTAAACGTCTCTGTTGATTCTGCTGTTCCTGTTACCGGGCCGGAGGTTGCTTGTGAGGACTTGTTGGTCTTACCTGTAAAAGTATGCAGAGATTCATCGAAATCTTTTTTAAGATGATCGAGTTTTTCGATAAGAATGTCAATGGGCAGGGCAGGTTTTATCTGAAACATCCTGATGAATACCATCTCAATTGCAAGCTTTGATCGTGAAGAATGTTCTATAATCGGTTCCTCTTTAAAGAGTAAATCAAAAAGTTGATTCAAAAATGTTTTTGAGACGTTCTTTGTCTGATCAACCATCAAGTCTATTTCATACGAAGGGATATCTACCAGTTTATGCGTCTTTTTCCCCATCTTGACAATGAGTAAATTTCTGAAATGTTCGATCAAATCGGTATACAGTTTTTTCATATCATGGCCTGCGCGATACACCTCGTCCAGAATATCGAGAATTTTCGTGATATCTCCCTTTAAAACTGCGCTTGATATATCAAAAATAATGTCTCGATCGATGACGCCAAGTATATCCAGAACCTGGTCATGGTCAATCGTACCTTGTGCACAGGACATGACCTGATCCAGAAGGCTCAAACCGTCTCTCATGCTTCCGTTTGCTTCACGTGCGATTAATCCTAAACTTTCAACGTCGATGCCGACATCTTCTTTGCCGCAAATTCTTTTCATATGTTTGGAAATCGATTCAACATCAATACGTCTGAAATCGTGTCGCTGGCATCTTGAAAGTATGGTTATGGGGATTTTCTTAGGTTCTGTGGTCGCAAAGATGAACATGACATGGGACGGTGGTTCCTCCAATGTCTTCAAAAGCGCATTAAAGGCGGCAATGCTGAGCATGTGAACTTCGTCTATAATATATATCTTATAAAGACTGTGGGAGGGCATATACTTGACATTTTCACGAAGATCCCTGATTTGATCAACACTGTTATTGGAAGCGCCGTCAATTTCGAACACATCTGCGGCATTCCCTGCGGTGATCTCTCTGCAGGACCTACAGTCATTGCATGGAACCGGTGCAGGGCCGTTTTTACAATTCATGGACTTGGCCAATATTCGCGCAACCGTGGTTTTTCCAGTTCCTCTAGGGCCTGAAAACAGGATGGCATGGGTGACACGATCCGCTGAAATAGCGTTGGTTAACGTGCGTGTGATATGATCCTGTTTTACGACCTCATCAAATGTTTGGGGACGGTATTTACGCGCGAGTACAAGATAGGACATATAAAAATTCCTTATCGATGCGCTATCTGGTTTTAATATGGCGGAGAGAGAGGGATTCGAACCCTCGGTGCCGCTTTTGACAGCACACACGATTTCCAGTCGTGCTCCTTCAGCCAGCTCGGACATCTCTCCGTAAAATTGGGGTTGATATCAATTTCTTAAGATACTGTACTCTGGCGGAGAGGGTGGGATTCGAACCCACGATCCCGTTTTTGACAGGATACCGCTTTTCGAGAGCGGGGCCTTAAGCCGCTCGGCCACCTCTCCAGCATCTTTAAATTTTAAAATCCAAGTTAGGTTCAATATACTTTTTTAATAGGGCATGTCAATAATCTTATTTTATTCCTTGAATAACAGAATCCTTTATAGTATCTGTTCTCTTTTGTTTTAATAGGTAAGAATAATATAATAAAAAGGAGTTGTTAAACATGGCTGAAGTCATCCCTTTTAGGGGAATTCTCTATAACACCCGTAAGATCCACAATCTGGCAGATGTTACGGCCCCTCCTTTTGACGTTATTTCAGAACAGGAGCAGATTCGATTTCATGAACGTCATCCCCAGAATATCATTCGGTTGACTTTGGGTAGAATTACTGAAAATGATACACCTACAGACAACCGCTACACCAGAGCGGCGGACTGTCTGAACAGATGGTTTTCAGATGACATCATTTTGTTAGACCAAGAACCGGCACTTTACCTGACCTCAATGGAATTTCTCGCTGACGGGAATCGCGTGACACGTTATGGTTTGATTGCCCTGATTCGCCTTGAGCCATTTGAAAAGGGTATTGTTTTACCGCATGAAAAAACCTTTTCCAAGGTAAAATCGGAACGGCTCGAGTTGATGAAAACATGCCATGCCAATTTCAGCCCAATATTTTCTTTATTTTCCGATGAAGAAAACCGCATTTATAATAAACTAAAGGATGCGGTCAACGACAAATCAGCGGATATCGTTTTTACGGACAATGCCGGACAAAAGCACAAGCTGTGGCGAATTACCGATCATTCGGTTCACCGATATATTTCCGATGCCCTAAAGGATAAACAAATTTTTATTGCTGATGGACACCATCGCTACGAGACGGCGCTTAATTACAGAGATTGGTTGTCCGCCCGCACGTCTAAATTTAACGGCAATCACCCGGCAAATTACGTCATGATGTATCTTTGCAGTATGGAAGATCCAGGACTTATCATTCTTCCCGCACACCGCTTGTTAAATGAAGTTCCGGTCGAAACAAGAAGATCGCTGATTCACAAAACGAAAGATTATTTTGACATCATAACACTTCCTTACAATGATAAACACCACAAAGAAAATCTGTCTCAATTTATCTCGATTCTAAAATCGAATGCTTCAAAGCATTGTATCGGTGTTTGTATGAAAGATTGTTCGGAACTTTACCTGTTAATACTCAAACCCGACGTTATGGAAAACATGTTTGGTGATGAATTGCCGGAAGTGCTCAGAAATATCGATGTGACAGTGTTGACCCGTCTAATTTTTATGGAGGTGTTGGGTTTTGATCAAGCCAGGCTTGATAATGAGCGGTTGATCGCTTATTCGAGCATTTCTGAAGAAGCCATAGATGCAGTGTTCGCCGGAAAACATGACATTGCTTTTATACTGAATCCTACAAAAATCCAGCAGGTACGCGATATTGCCAATTCAGGTCTGATTATGCCTCGTAAGGCCACCTATTTTTTCCCAAAAGTCATAACCGGCCAGGTGATGAACAGTCTCCGTCCATAAATAGTCTTTTTGTCCAAATTTATGGACGGACACTAAATAGCTTCTTGAAAACGGATCACCTTAAAGAGCGTTAAGGCTTAAATATTTGTTCAACCTCATCGGAATAAGAACCGTTCTCCTGATAAATAATCAGGGGCGAATCGATCTTTAGCCCTGAACGTCCGCCCTTTTTTCCTTCAACGAGAATCATTTTTGCCTCTGTGTTTTTTTCTGAATGTACCATTCGAACCGACTTGGGTTCTACTCCTAAAGCGCGCATTTGGGTAAGAATATCCGTCAGACGTCCGGCAGGGAAGACCATGACAAACCTTCCTGAAGTTTTTAACATCCTGCGTGCAGTTTCAACGACATCGTAAAGCGTCGTCTTAATTTCATGGCGTGCAATTGCACGCTGCTGATTCGGGTTGATCCTGCCGGATTTTGACTTTCTGAAGGGCGGGTTACTGATGACCAGATCCACGGGCCCTGAAGTATTCTCATGTTTTAGTGTTTTCATATCCCTGCAAAAAATGGTAATTTGATTTTCCATACCATTTTCTGTAATATTGAGGTTCGCGATATCGGCAAGTTCCGTCTGCACCTCGATACCGTAAATTTTGACTTCGGGATGTCGATACGCCAGTATCATGGGAATAATACCACAACCTGTACCCAAGTCGAGGATGGTATCATTTGGGCCCGGATCAGCATGCCAGGCCAGTAAAACAGCATCTATAGAAAAACGATAGCCGGACCGATTCTGCTTAACCTGTATGCAACCGTTAAAGAAGGAATCTGTGGTCAGTGATTTCATCTTAACTATACGGGTCCGATTTTGAATTTTATATCTTGTACCAATTCTTTCCCCAGTGCCTGGTTGACCTTGTTAATTATATCTTTTTTCAAAAATTGGAGTTGGTGCATCCATGGGGGACTGTTTACAAGTACCAGAAGGAGTTTCCCTTTGAAAGCCTCTGGCTTGGTATTTTTTGCAATGACATCTCCCACAGCGCTTTCCCACAGACCCCAAACCTTTGACAGCTCCTCATCGCAATCACTTCGACAGGTTTTTAAAACACCATCTAAAATATCCTTGATGTGCACAAATTCGCTATTTTTTTTACTTTTTGCCATAATATAAGGAACTATAAAGTGATGGGTTAGGTTGTCAAGAATCAATTAGACGAGATCGAAAGAAATTTTCTACGCATTAATCAATGATCACCATTTAAAAGCGGCAACTCCCATATCGATTGTTTTTTCTTGACTTGAAAGGATTGGTAACCTAAATTAACAAGAGATTTAAGGATTTTAATACAAATTAACAGGAAAGAAGTCTATGAATTGGGATTGGGAAAAACTTAAAAAGCAGCAAGAAGGAAAGGAAGGAGGAATGGTTCCTCCTAAAATGGACGACCTGGTCGAAAAATTTAAAAAGTTTAAACTGCCCGGCGGTCCTCTTTTAATTCTTCTTTTCGTTCTTATATTTTTTGGTTCGTCCATGTTCTATACCGTTGCGGTGGACGAAGTCGGCGTTGTCCAGCGGTTCGGGAAATTTGTACGCATCACTCAACCCGGCCTTAATTTCAAGCTGCCGTCCGGAATCGAGAAGGTGACAAAAGTCAAAGTTCGCCGAGTATATAAAGAGGAATTCGGCTTTCGTTCTCTTCGGACAGGAGATACCACTAGACGTACCTTATCCGGCGGTGAGAACTCAAATGTTGCCCTCATGTTGACCGGAGATTTAAATGTGGCTTTGGTACCATGGATTGTACAGTATCGAATAAAAGATCCGTACAAATTCTTGTTTAAGGTCCGTGATATACGAAAACTCCTTATCGATATGTCAGAAGCGGCTATGCGGCTTGTTGTCGGTGACAGGAGCATCAATGAAGTGATCAGTAAGCGGGAGGAGATCGCCGTTGAAGCGAGGCAAGTCTTGCAGGCGGAGATGGATAACGCTGATTCCGGGATTAACATTGTAACCATTGAAATGAAAAAGACCAATGTCCCCGGTCCGGTACAACCGTCATTCAACGAAGTCAACCAGGCCACCCAGGAAAAAGAAAAAATGATCTATCAGGCCAAAGAGGATTATAACAAAGCCATCCCTGCGGCCAAGGGTGAAGCCGAAAGAACCATAAAGGCTGCTGAAGGATATTCACTGGACCGGGTTAACCGGGCCAAAGGTGATGCTGCCAGATTTAAAGCGTTTTATGCAGAATACGCAAAGGCCAAAGATGTAACCAAAAGGAGACTCTATCTTGAAACCTTAAAAGACCTTTTCCCCAAAATTGGAGATAAATATATCATTGATTCAGATCAGAAAAATGTCCTCCCCTTACTAAATCTTGGCAAACAAAAGGGTGCTAAATAATGAAATCTAAACTCGTTATACTCGTTGTTGCGGTTGTTGCGATTCTTTTCGTTTTTACCGCTGCATATGTGGTGGATGAAACAGAGCAGGTGGTTGTCACTCAATTCGGAAAAGTTGTCGACAAACCGAAGACGGAACCTGGTTTGTATTTTAAGATTCCCTTTATTCAGAACGCCACTTATTTTCCTAAAAATCTTTTAGAATGGGATGGTGATCCAGGCCAGATTCCAACACTGGATAAAACCTATATCTGGGTGGATGCATTTGCCAGATGGAGAATTGTTAATCCCGTAACATTTTTTCAGACGGTCAACAACACCACAAGTGCTCAGGGAAGGCTTGATGACATTATTGATCCTGCGGTGCGAAATCTTATTACTGAAAACAGGCTCATTGAAACAGTTCGTAATTCCAACCGAGAACTGGATACCTATGAAGTTGGGCTTGAAGACATCAAGGAAAAACCATCCTATAAGATAGAAACCGGTCGGGAGAAGATTACCAGGCAAATAATGGAGCAGGCCCAGCCGAAGCTGGCCAAGTTCGGTATTGAGCTGGTTGATGTGAAAATCAAACGGATAAACTATGTAGAACAGGTTAGAGATTCGGTGTATGCCCGAATGATTGCGGAACGGAAGCAGATCGCCGAAAAATTCAGATCAGAGGGAAAGGGTGAAGCCCGAAAAATACTGGGTGAAAAGGAAAGGGATTTAAAGAGAATCACCTCCGAAGCTTACAGAACGGCACAGACAATCAAAGGCAAGGCCGATGCCGAATCAACGAAGCTATACGCTAACGCCTATGGCATCGACCCTGATTTTTATTCATTCGTCAAAACACTTGAACTTTACGGCGATGCCTTTGATAAAGACAGCTCGCTTGTGCTTTCAACAGACTCGGAGTTTTTTAAATACTTAAAAAGTTATTCCGGTAAACCATAATAAAGGAAAAGAAAAAGCACCGGGATCTTTGAGAGCGTTTGCGTTCATCAATGGGTGCTTTTTTTACAGGCATAGAAGATTATAGGTAAAGTTTATTTGCCCTTTCTTCTTTGATGGCGTGTGCGTGCCAACAGCTTTCTATGTTTATGCTTTCTCATTTTCTTTCTTCGTTTTTTTACAACACTACCCAACAGATCACCCCCAATCGGTATTTTCTTTATTCATAAAAGATGTTAAGTACATTATTAATAAAACAATGTCTACATTTTTTTTGATGAATAATGATTCTTATGGAGAAACTGAACAAATTTAATACGAATCAGATCAACATTATAAATAATTGTGTGGCAATGGCTGAGGAACTTGTCAGTAACTTTTATAAAATGTCAGCCAGTCAGTGGTCCGATGCATGCGCATATGATATCAAAACGCTGGTCGATCTTTCTCCCGAAGAAATTGTCCACGGGCCGTTTGCGCAAGTTATTCGATATACAGGCTGGCGAAAGAATTCATCCTTGGGGTCGTCAACATATGATTTTTATAAAATATGTCTTCAAGATCATGCGATCCTTGCAGCCATAAAAGATTCGTCGGATATAGAACTTTTTCCATTTACCCTCTATATCGTTGCTCATGAACTCATTCACATCCTGAGGTTCAGCAAATTTCTTCGGAATTTTGAGGCATCTCATGAAGAAATGATGACAGAAGAGGCTCATGTCCATGAAACCACACATGACATACTCCGGTCTGTAAATATTTTTGGGATGGAGAATGTATTGAAGTTTTATGAAAAATGGCGCAAACCTATTGATGATTTGCGGAAATTTTAATTCAAAAAAAGTGCCGGGTATACCTTGACAATGATAAAAAATTGCATATATTAAGCGTGATTTACGAATGAAGTGCATAACAATAAATTTATTTTACAGGGAACTGTTTTTTTGTTCATCAGGAGGTTTTCAAAAATGCCCATATATGAATATGAATGTTCGAAATGTGGGAGAATCGATGAAGTGTTTCAGAAATTTTCTGATAAACCGTTGGTCAAATGCAAGCAATGTTCCGGAAAACTCCATAAACTTATTTCTCACAGCAGTTTCCACCTTAAGGGAACGGGTTGGTATATAACAGACTATGCAAACAAGTCATGCAGTTCGGCAACGCCTTCAAATATAGGAAAACAAGAAACTAGCCAAAGCTCAGATAGTCCGAGCAAAAAAACCAAAAAGTCAGAAAAACCTGCCGATTAAACACTAGGATATAATTCTCGACTAATTTTCGTTATTTAAGGATTATATTCATAATAATTTGTAAAAATAGAAAAGGAGAAATTGAAAAATGAAACTCAGACCGTTAAATGATCGAATTTTGGTAAAACGTGTTGAGGAAGAGACCAAGACCAAGGGAGGAATTATCATTCCGGACACAGCCAAAGAGAAACCGGCAGAAGGAAAAATTGTTGCGGTTGGAAAGGGTGCACTTAATAACGACGGTGTACGTGTTCCCCTCGAAGTTAAAGTAGGTGATCGGATTTTGTTCGGGAAATATGGTGGTCAAGAGATAAAAGTTGAGGGAGAAGAATACTTGATCATGAGCGAACAAGAAGTTCTCTGCGTAATCGAATAATCAATATACGAAACGGAGGAAAGACCAAGATGGCTAAAGAAATAAAATACAATGTGAAAGCCCGTGAAGCCATGCTTAACGGAGTGAGAGCACTTGCAGATTCGGTCGTCGTAACACTCGGCCCTAAAGGAAGAAACGTTATTATTGATAAATCCTGGGGAGCCCCCACGATTACAAAAGACGGTGTAACCGTCGCCAAGGAAATCGAGCTTTCGGACAAGTTTGAAAATATGGGTGCTCAGATGGTGAAAGAGGTTGCCAGCAAAACCAGCGATATGGCTGGTGACGGTACCACCACGGCGACAGTGCTTGCAAGAGCGATATACGAAGAAGGCCAGAAACTTGTTGCTGCCGGCAACAATCCCATGGCCATCAAACGCGGGATCGACAAGGCGGTTGAGGTTGCGGTCAAAGAACTTCATAGGATCAGCAAACCCACGAAAGATCAGCGTGAAATTGCCCAGGTCGGCACCATTTCTGCCAACAATGACGAAACCATTGGAAACATCATTGCCGAGGCCATGAATAAAGTTGGCAAAGAGGGCGTTATTACCGTTGAAGAAGCAAAAGCCATGGAGACGTCCCTTGAGGTTGTCGAAGGTATGCAGTTTGATCGCGGCTATCTTTCGCCATATTTTGTGACAGATCCGGATAAAATGCTTGTTTCTTTGGAAGATCCTTATATCCTGATCAATGAAAAAAAGATCAGCAACATGAAAGACATGCTCCCAATTCTTGAACAGATCGCAAAGATGGGCAAACCCCTTATGATCATTGCTGAAGACGTGGAAGGTGAAGCACTTGCTACACTGGTTGTTAACAAGCTGAGAGGGACCCTTCAGGTCGCAGCTGTCAAGGCTCCGGGTTTTGGTGACAGACGAAAGGCCATGCTCGAGGATATCGCGATTTTGACGGGTGGACAGGTTGTATCGGAAGATCTGGGAATAAAGTTAGAGAACTTGACAATATCAGATCTCGGACAAGCGAAACGCATCAACATCGACAAAGACAACACCACCATCGTTGACGGGGCGGGTTCACGTTCCGCACTGGAAGGTCGAGTAAAGCAGATTCGCGCACAGATTGATGAAACAACTTCAGATTACGACCGTGAAAAACTCCAGGAAAGATTGGCCAAACTCATCGGAGGTGTAGCGGTCATTAATGTGGGTGCTGCCACAGAGATAGAGATGAAAGAAAAGAAGGCGCGTGTTGAAGACGCATTGAATGCTACGCGGGCTGCGGTTGAAGAAGGGATCGTTCCCGGAGGCGGTGTTGCGCTGGTTCGTTGTATTGATGTGCTGGAGAAAATCAAAATCAAAGCTGACCAGAAATTGGGTGTAAAAGTTGTATTGCGTGCTATCGAAGAGCCCTTGAGACAAATTGCAAACAACGCCGGTTTTGAAGGCTCCGTGGTAATTGATAAAGTTAAACAAGGTGACGGTGCTTTTGGTTTTAATGCCGAGACCAACAACTATGAGGATCTTATTGAAGCCGGTGTCATCGATCCTACCAAAGTTGTTCGTTTTGCACTGCAAAATGCCGGAAGCGTTGCCTCATTGATGCTGACCACAGAAGCAATGGTCGCAGATAAGCCCGAAGAAAAAGCCGACATGATGCCCGGAGGCGGTGGCGGAATGGGTGGCGGAATGGGCGGAATGGGCGGAATGGGCGGAATGGGCGGAATGATGTAATCCTCCCGGTCCGTGTCAACACCAACTTTAAAAACCCTCATGCGTTATTTGCATGGGGGTTTTTTG
Organism: uncultured delta proteobacterium; assembly: GCA_963731025.1. GTDB lineage: Bacteria > Desulfobacterota > Desulfobacteria > Desulfobacterales > UBA11574 > UBA11574. The sequence continues at coordinate 100,934 of CAVSVL010000021.1, forward strand.
TTGATGATCTCTATTTCTAAAAAGATTGAAAAACTTGACAACTTACTAATTTCCGCGTTATAATACCTAAATTAATTAAAAAATAATATTAAAAACTCGGAGTGTCTCATGCTTTATAAGAGAAAATTTCAGGTAATGACGGCCTTATGTATTTTAGCTGCGATGCTGATTTTCCCAGTTTATCTTTTTGCTCAGGAATCTGTGGAAACTGTGGAACATGAAGAAGGTTTTTATTATACCGTCCAAAAAGGGGACACGCTCTGGGACCTATCAACTCGATTTTCTGATAACCCATGGCTATGGCCAAATTTATGGAGCGAGAACAGTCAAATCTCCAATCCCCACTGGATTTATCCGGGTGAACGTATTCGCCTTTTTTATGACAAAGGGGTTGATAGTTTTATTAAAAAGAACGTTGAGGAGAATCAACCCAAAGAACCAGAAACGACAAAGGAGACGTTGTATTATTACTATTCTCCCATTGACAGTATCGGATTCATCAAAAAACAAGCCATTACCCCACAGGGAACCATCTTCAAAGTCAAAGATGATAAAAAATTGGTCAGTACCGGGGATCTGGTTTATGTCCGTCCAGATGTTGATCATTCTCTTCAACCGGGAACCAAATATACGGTATATAGAGCGCTAAAGCCGATTGTAGATGAAAAAACAAAAGCACTTATCGGGACTCAGCACTATCTGACAGGAATTGTTGTAATTACGAAAAAAGAACCCGCTTATGTTTTAGCCAGGGTTGTTAAATCCTACCGGCCTATTGCTGTGAACGATCTTTTAATGCCGTATAAAAAGCGGTCACCGAGAATTGCCCTGACCCAAAGTAAAAATGGTTTGGATGGAAAAATCATTGTATCTGAGGAGCGCGATAAAAACATTGGGGATCATGCTGTCGCATTCATCGACAAAGGTGACCAAGACGGTGTGGAGATCGGCCAGTCATACAGTATATATTTTCAGGAACAAGCAAAGCTCAACAAGAAAAGCAAAGAGAATATCCTTTTGACGCCTATTGTTCTTGGATCGCTTCTCGTCTTGCATACCGAGCCAACCACATCAACAGTTCTAATAACCCAATCAGACCGGAGCATTGATCCGGGAACTAAAATTGGTGGTCCCATTGAATAGAATGACGAAAATGTTACATTTTTTCCAGCGCTTTGTCGATTAACACCTGAAGTCCGTTCGGGCTCCAATCCCTCAAACGTCGACCATTAACAAATACCGTCGGGGTTCCCGTGACACCGGCCTGACGTCCGTCCAGAATGTCTTGCTGTATTTTAGCCAAGATTTTAGGATTCTTCATCATTTTCTCAAATTCTTCACCATTAAGCCCAAGATTTTGCGCAATCTCTTTGATCTTTAGATCGTTCAATTTATTGTATTCAAGAAAAAGTTGATCATGGAACTTCCAGAACTTGCCGTATTTGTCGGCTGCAAGAGCTGCCATAGCGGCTTTTGTAGCATATTTATGCCTTCTTAGAGGGAAATTTTTAAAAACAAGTTTTACTTTTCCAGCATTATTCTCGAGCACCTGCTCCAGTAGAGGAACAATCCTCGCACTATATATTTTCGTTTCACATTGACGCCATATCGTTCATTTTACCTTAAAAATTTTGCTGGTTCGCTGCTGTTATTAAGGTTGTTAAAAATTAGGGGTGAAAAACTTAAACAATTATATATAAATGAAGATTGCATGTCAATCAAGTTGCAAAGATCGTCTGTTAATAGACTGTTTCGTGTTAACATATAGTTAAAAGAAAATATTTTACTTAGTATCCGTGGGAGGCGGGCAATAAAAGATTGACCTTTGGCATGAATAATATTAAAATATATAACATGTTAAAGCTTTTTCGTGTGCATTGCGGGTAAAACTTGATAATGTCGAAATAACAGAAAGGGCGAGCTTATGAATTTTGGACGCTGGTTAATATCCTTATTGCTGTTGTTGTTTTCGGTGTCGGCTTCAGCAGAATATTACAGATACATTGATAAAGACGGAAACGTACATTACACGGACGATTTGACCAACGTTCCCGAAAATCAGCGAACCGACATTAATGAATATACCGGGTTTCAAGATGATCCGTATGATCAGCAAAAAGATGAACAGGACACCGAAAAGAAACCGCCTATATTGGATAAAGAACAGGTAAAAAATGGACAAGACATGGATGATTTTTCTGAAACCAAGAAACGTCTTGACCAGGAAAAGGAAAAATTGGAAGCGGAATACAGTGCCCTGATGGCGGAAAAAAAAGAGATCGCAGAAAACAAAAATAAATATAGATCAAAAAGTCGCGTCAAGAAATATAATCAAATTATACTGAAGTTTAATGAGAAAATAGAAGATTATGAAAGAAGAAAAAAGCGCTTCAACGAGGACGTTGAAAAATATAATCAGCGGGTTGAGAAATCCTACATAAATGAATTAGAAAAAAGAGAAAAGAGAATAAAAGAAAATTAACTGACCCTGCAGAATACCATTTCCATGGTTTTGCTCTATTGGTGATACGACCATGGCATCTTGTGATTGTATGATATCATATGACGAGAGTAGTAATTCTCAAAAATTTCAGCAGGCGGGTAACGCATAAGGCGGCATATTTTTGACGGATCGTCGAAATTATAATGAAAAATTCAGGGATCTTAGATTTGAATTTATATTCAAATAGCGTGGGGTATATCTTTTACTATAGAGTCATTCGGAATTCTTCTTTTAACATACAGCAGGCGATTTTAAATTTGGGCCTCTCATTGGCGGCATAGCTCAGATTTTCCGGCTGAAAAAGTTTGTTCATCACGCACCCTTCAGGAATGTTAAGTGTAAAAAGGTCGTTTTCATTGATCCTCGGGGTTTTCGCCAGTACGTTATCTTTAAATACCAAACTGTGCAGCGGATAGTCCTCACACAGCGGGCAGCGGTATACTCTGCCGTTGGGGAAGATAAAATAGTTGTCCGCCACCAGACCGGCACATTCAAACGGTTCTTTATGGCTCAAAAATACTTTCGGGTAGGTGACAACAATGCCGAGACGGGCGATTTTTTGGGCTGCCTCAGGGACAATTTTCAACCAATCATTTCGAGAAACCTGTAGTTTATCCTGTCTGCTTTCAACGGATTTTCCTCTGATCCCGATGACCTGTATAAAAAAACGGTCAATCTTTAAATCCTTCAAAAGCGGAGCGATGTTGTCAAGTTCATGTATATTCATCGTACTTACGGTGTAGATCAGGCTGGTGCTAAAACCTTTTAAAACCGCTTTTTTAATGCCTTGGATACAGGCGTCAAATGATCCTTTTCCCCGGATCATATCGTTTGTTTTTGAAGTGGCGCCATCCAGACTGAAGCTGAAATAGTCGATAACATCCGGACTGACTTTGGAAAGAATGTCATGAAACAGATATCCATTGGTATCAATAGTAATTGAGCTGTAGCCGAGAGACTTGGCTTTGTTAACGGCTTCGGGGAGATCCGGATGAAGGGTGGGTTCTCCACCCAAAAAGATGACATTTGCTTGTTTATTTTTTGCTGCAAATACTTCGAGCCAAGCGTTAATCGTCTCTATGGGAAGCATGTTTTTCCCATGTTGTTTTTTATTGATATAACAATGCCTGCATTTGAGGTTGCAATGGGTCAGGATGTGAAAAAAAACATTGGTGGCATTTTTAGAAAAGGCGACGGTTTTCTTCATGTTTGGTATGTATCTCTTGGCCTAAAACATATGAAAAAGTGGGGCTATTATTCCAGACAGTGCTTGGAAAGATCCTCGTCAAAACTGACCGGATAACAGCCGTCAAAACATGCCTTGCAAAAGTTGTTTTCCGGATGCTCAATACCGGTTGAACCTAAAAGTCCTTCGAGGCTGAGGTAATTCAACGAGTCGAGACCGAGAAAATTTTTTAATTTTTCAACAGACATATTGGCTGCAATCAGTTCTCCCCTTGTGGAAAAATCGATTCCGTAATGACATGGAAAACGATGGGGAGGGCCGCTCACACGTAAATGGATTCGGTTTACACCAAGCCCACGAAGGGCTTTGACTCGGGTTTTTACCGTTGTGCCTCTGATGATCGAATCTTCGATGATGACGATATTTTTTCCTTCGAGAAGTTTTTTTACAGGATTTAATTTTACTCGAACGCCAAAATCACGCATGCTCTGAGTGGGTTGGATAAATGTTCTTCCAACATAGTGATTCCGGATCATGGCCATTTCAAAAGGGATTCCGGATGCTTCCGAATAGCCTAAAGCGGCATACGTTCCGGAGTCGGGAAAGGGCATGACCAGATCAGCATCCACAGGTGACTCTTGAGCGAGCCGACGCCCATGAGCCTTTCGGGTTAAATACACATTCTGCCCATAGATGGTGCTGTCAGGTCTTGAAAAATAGATGAACTCAAAGATGCAAAACGCTCTTCTTTGCGGCGTCGGAATTTTGATGCTCTGGATACCGTCTTCACTGATAATAACGATTTCTCCGGGATCGAGCTCACGTATAAATTCTGCCTGGACCAGATCCAGGGCACATGTTTCCGATGCCAGGACATAATGGCCATTGAGTTTTCCCAGGCATAAAGGGCGGAAACCATAGGGATCCTTTATTCCGACCACTTCTCCTTTGCTGGTCAGCATCACAAAAGAAAAAGCCCCCTTAAGCCGCGATACTGTTTCCACCAGAGCGCCTTCGAATCCCAATTTTAAGCTTTTAACAAAGAAATGGAGAAATATCTCGCTGTCCATGGTGGTCTGAAAAATGGAGCCCGTTTCCTCGAGTTCTTTTTTCAGATGATGCGCATTGACAAGATTGCCGTTATGGGCAATCGCATACGCTTTTTTCTTGTGATGGACAACAAACGGCTGGGCATTGCCAAGAATCGAACTCCCTGTAGTGGAATAGCGCACATGTCCGATGGCGCTTTCTCCGTCCAAATGTTCCAGGTGGGTCACGTCAAAAACATCGGGAACGAGGCCCATTCCCTTGTGGTCAACAATATTGTAATCTTTGGCAACAGCAATTCCGGCACTTTCCTGTCCCCGGTGTTGAAGCGCATACATACCAAAGTAAGTCAGTCTTGCAGCTTCAGGATGACCGTAAATACCAAATAGCCCGCAGGCTTCACGGGGTTTCTCAGAGTAATTCATAGGGTTCCCTAATTAATCGGTTTAAGATATTATTTCTAATCTTTTTTAGAACGAATTATTATACTCCTGTATGGTTTTCACCGAAAGACGTTTTGTCTTAAGCGCTACAATTTCTTTACACATGGCCATGGCGCCGGCAATGGTCGTGTGGTGTATGGAATATTGAAATTTATGACTGCACGCCTGATCACATATCCGTTCCAAGATAACATTCAAAGTCTTGTAAGCGAATAGTATTTTAAAATTTATCGTTTCAGATGTGACTGAAATCGGTTTGTTTGGAAAACCTAAGGTCATGCATTCTATCATCTCGACAAATTCAATGGTCAAGTTCCACTTAACACATTGAATCAGCAAATCAACCCAAATTTGATCGGATCATAAGATATGACCGGATCATAAAAAAACAAGGCCGGTAAAATTTACCGGCCTTTAACCAAGGTCTCGGAAATTCTATAAGTTATTGACATCAAAAGCCTTTTAATAGAAATCTGTTTGAGCTGCCAGTATGGAAGAATGGATTGTTGGAGTTCTGGAATATTGGGAACAAGGGAGGAGGTACCTATTTAAATGGTTAAAAACCTTTAAACCCATCATCCCATTACTCCATTACCCCATTATTCCAAATGGAGTTAAGCACCTAAGTTTTATAAAGTCGTTATCCACTTTTTTCTTAACTTATGCGGATTTCAGATTCTCATCATCCTGCCAGTCTTCGCCCCATTCTTCAGCTGCCACAGATTCCTTGGCCAGGACATCGAGTGCCACCGCCTGCACTTTTCGATAAACTTGGGTATAATCTTTTTTGTGACCATTGACCGTTAACAGATCATCTTCGATGGAAATGCCAAAAAGCCGTTCGTTTTCTTCCAGATAGGGCAAAATAAGTTCCCAATCCGCAGGGCTCAGCGCAACGAACTCACCACCGTTCAATTGGTCGGTCACAACTTTATGATCAGGATCTCTCAAGTAGATAGCGCCCCCTGAAGCCAAAGAAAAGAGATTAGAACCGGGATAAGGGGTGGGCTGGTCGATGATATTGGCATCTTCATCGAACCCAATGCCGTTAAGGATAATAAACCCGCCACCTTTCAAGGGATCGCCGGCCATAAACGATTCCGCCAGATAATCGAGACAGGTGCCGTTGATGACCACCCGGGGATGTCCCACGGCATTGATCAGCGGGCGACCGGCCGCATTGCCCAGCACATACACATCCCCGCCCTTGGCGCCATACATGAACGTCTGTCCCACATCGCCATGAATGACAAGTTTGCCGCGCTTCATGATCTGTCCCAGTTGATCCTGGGCATTCCCGTGAACATATATTTCCAGCCCGTCGATACCCGAAGCCAGGTAATCGCCGGAGCTGTCATAGACATCGATTCTTACGTCGTCGGAATCTTTTGACAGGCTGCAACCGCAGAAGCGTTGTCCCTTATACCCGTAACAAATGAATTGTTTCCATCCAAGTTTATAAGCCGCACTTAAAAAACGCGAGTCACAATCTTTTCCTTCAGGCTGGAAATCTCTGGCATTGATCACCAAAATTTTTTCATTATTTAAAGGAGAACGTAATGACTGTCGTTTTTCCCAATCAATGTAACGGTATCGGCTGGATGTCTTTTGGTTCAAATCCGGCGATGCATCAAAAATAGACGTTAAACTCTCTTTTATGATTTGCAAGATGGCGCTGCGCTTCTTGTTTCCGGTGGAAAAACGCCGGTCCATGAGATGGGTCAGGATCTCTATGGCTTTAGACTTGTCCTTGTCATTATTTTGAGCGATTTTTTCGAGTTCTTTTGAAAAATACCTGATGGATGTGTAATCCCAATCCATCATCTGCCGGCAGCAATCCCGCTTAAAATCAGACAGGTCATCAAGCACCAGCCCGTCTTTCAATGCCAGGGTGATGTCTTCGGCATTTTTCGGTGCTAAAAGTTCAGGTGTTCTTTTATAGGGTTTCTGATGGTCCGGCGTCTTGACAACGTCGCCGAATTTGTTGGTGCAGATCAGTTCTTTAGATCCATCTCCCTTACCGGCGTCTTTGACGGTAAAAATAAACGCACCGCCATCGGTGGCACTTCCGCCGCGCGCATTCCAGTATTTGTCGGCAATGGGGCAAAAGCGGCTGTCCTCGGCGGCAAGGTTCTGTAACGTGGCGTCAATGGCCTGTTTTTCCGAACATATCAGGCCGATCTGAACGTCTCCTTCCTGCAGAGCAAATACCTGGGGACGCAACATGGAGGTATCCGTAATGCCGATCAACTGGAAATAATTTTTATACGGATTGTTTCGGGCAATGATAAAAAACCAGGGACCGTCCGGAGAAGCATGGATATGGGCAGCCTGAATGTAACGATAAACATGCTGTTTTTCAGGCGGCAGCAGATCGAAATCGTATTCAGAAGTGGGCGCCAGGGCTTCAATGATATACTCCATGGGATACTCAAACGTTCGGTTAAACAGGTCGAGGAGCAAAACAGAGACTTCGGTATCTGTTAGAAACTGCGGAAAAATATTATGCTGTTTTAAGTACTCGCTGACCGCATGGTAGTTGGCAAAATCGCCGTTGTGGACCAGCGCTTCATCCAAGCCGCTAAAAGGATGTGCACCGCCCGGATGCCAGACCCGTCCCTTGGTAGGGTAGCGCTGGTGGGCAATCCATCCATGCGCTTTAAAATCTTCCATACAGTAGTATTGGGTGGCCTGCTCGGCATACCCAACGATTTTTAAGATCATCATATTGCGGCCGTGGGACAAAACAAAGGCCTGCTTTTCTCCCAAAGACGCATAAAACTTCTGGTTTAATCGAAAGGAGTTCTGGTAGATAAATTCATCTTCAGCTCGCTTAGAATCCAGATCCTGAAGGGAATTTTCCGTAATAAAACGGTCCAGAACATCCGGTTTTACCCGTATAAAATAACGCCAGACATCCGGAGGCTTGACCGCTAAACCTTCGACGTCCCTGTAGTCATCAAGGGTGGGGATTCTTTGGGCTTTATGAATTTCCATAAAGGGTTTAATGGCCGATTCTTCTACATCCGGCCGGGAAGCCGGATCAAGAAGGGCGACTTGAAGCAGATAGTGGGTGTCCAGGATGTCCTGGCTAACGCCCAAATGTTCTGCGGAAAGCCCCACAGCAGCGATACCGCCGCCTTTGCCGTTTCCGCGATTATGCATCTGAACCGACGGCTCATAAATATGGCGGCCCCGAACCGGGATGGATGAGATAAAACCGGTAACACCGCATCCGCCCTCTTCAGCAGGCTTTTTAGAAGAGATTGCACCATGGGGCAGACGGGCCCGAGATTTCAGTATATTTTTAATTTTTGAGTCGAAACCGTAACACATTGTTAATACCTTTATTTGTTAATTGATGAGTCGAAGTGTTTTTATTTATTCAGTCGCTTCATGGATAATGCTTTTTTTCAAACCGTGTAAACTCGTGATTAAAGGATCGTAAAGAAAGAACAGAAATCAATATGAGAACAATGGATTCAACTTGAAACAAACACTTTCTTGCTGTTTAAATGTTTCGGTATGCGTCTGTTCTTTCTAACGATCCCTAAACCACTCAAACAGTACACGCTTTTCAAAAAAGATGATCCATTCCGCTCCCTCTATCTCTGAGCCGGAGACTGGCATATAAGTGTTTACAATAATAATTTCCTTACCGCTCTATTATTTAGTGAATATATTGAGACATTTGAAAAATGTTCAATTTTGTTCAAGTCCAAGGCAGGCGAAAATTTTAACCACCCCAGTACGATCTGCCGGACCTACGGGGCAGGCAGACTACATGAAGTATTTCAAGGATTAAAATTTGAGCCTAACGCCGGAATTGGGCAAAAGGGTATGTTTTTCAAAGGTCTCATATTATGAGTTCCGCCTGAGGCGCCGGTTGATATTTCGATCTTTCTTCTTCATCCAGATAATCGAGATGAACCAGAAGATCGGATCTGCCCACCAGTTCTTTGATGCTTTTGAGGCCGTATTGTCTTAGAATTTCGCACCACTGTTTCCGCCAGGCCGTGTACATGTTAACAATTCGCTGGGTGGCCCAATCTTCGCCAATCATGATACCCAGTTCATGATCCGTGGTTGCGATGCCTCGGGCACAACCCCGGCCGCTTTCGCAATGACCGCATCGAACACATTCCAAGGCAACCAGTTCCGCAGTCCCGATGACCACACCGTCCGCCCCCAGTGCAATGGCCTTTGCCACATCCAGTGCATTACGAATGCCACCGCTGGCAATCAAGCAGACTTTGTCTCTAACGCCTTCGTCCTTTAAAAAATTATGCACCTTGGGGATGGCGTACTCAATGGGCATGGCAATGTTCTTTTTTGCAATATCCGGTGCAGCACCGGTTCCGCCGTAACTGCCGTCCAGATGTACGACATGGGCGCCGGCATAATAGCTGCCCACCGCCACCATGTCCACATCCGTTGGCGTGGAAACTTTGACGGACACAAGTACGCGTGGATTGATTTCCTTTACCCAGTCCACATGCTTTTTATGATCTTCCACAGAATAGACGCTATGAAACGGAAACGGCGAAAAGAGGGCATTCCCCACCACTGTTTCCCTCATGGCTGCAACTTCGGGGGTTACCTTATCGCCCAGCAAGTGGCCACCCAATCCGGGTTTGGCGCCCTGGGCATATTTGAATTCCACCATGGGCGCATGTAAAATGGTTTCTTCTCTGACACCAAATAAACCGGTGGCAACCTGTGTGATGACATGCTCGGCATATGGGACCAATTCCTGGGGGTAACCGCCTTCACCGGTGCAGGTCAATGTGTTCAGCAATGTCGCTGCGCGTGCTCTGGCCACCATGACCGACAGTGCAGTGGAGCCGTAAGACATGCCGCCGCCGTAACAGGGAATGCCGTTGATCACTTCCGGCCGGCCGTCACCGCGTTTGTTCAATATGATACTGGTGTCGATGTCCTCGTCACCGAGGTTCAGGTAGTCATCCGGTTTCGGTATCTTGAAGCGGATTTTATCAAAACCGCCACCCGAGTTGCCAAGGTTGTATTCCAGATCAACAACCGGGAGGTTAGCGGTTTCCGCCATTTCCCAGTGGGCAATGAGCATCTCTGATGTCCAGCGATAATCTCCTAATGTTTCCAGAATTGGATTGCGCCGAAGCGTCAGGGCCTGCTCCGGGCACCGGTCTATACAGAAGAAATCGTTTTCTTTGCATTTAAAGCCGATACATTTGTAATCTTTAGGGCGTAATGGTTTTGAGTAGATGTCATATCGCGGATGTACGCCATACGGGCACAGCTCTGCACACAACCCGCATGAAGTACATCGAGAATTTCGCCGGACGGTGTACTTTCCGATGGGATTGCGAAACCGATCCGGTACGTGGACGGTTTTCGGGAATTGAAAGTGACTGTTATTTTTTTTCATGATTTATTTTAATCCTGCTATTTTTCTTTTTCCGAATATGGGGCCGAAACTTTCCATTTCAAGATCCTCGAACCACATGGAGCGGCCGACTTCACCTCTTAAGCGTCTTGCCTCCCGAATTCCCATGGCGCCCATGACTTCGATAAGCTGGTTGTGCCACGCACCCATGAGGTTGATCATTCTCTGGCTGCTCCAAAGGGGATCGATGGTGTTGTCAATTTTTGCAGGGCATGACAGATCTTTTTGACAGCGGTAGCACAACCTGCATTCCAGAGCGATGAGCAAGGGGATATCCACAATGACGCCGTCGGCGCCGCAAATGATCGCCTTGGCCATATGTTCGGCCATGGCAATGCCACCTGAAAATACCAGGTTGATTCTTTGTCTGACAAAACCGTTTACGAGTGCTAAGTGAACTTCGCGAATCATTTCCTTTAAAAACCGGGGATGTTCGCTATTCAGTTCGTTGCCGTGATCATCTGCATAAAAATGGAGGGTGTCGACTTCCAATGCCGAAAGTTCTAAAGCACGGGATGCCGCATTGACATCCAGAGGGATGCGGATCACCAGAATAATATCCGATTTTATTTTACGGATTTGATGAACGGTATCTTCGATATCATTGTCAAAAGCCAGTTCAACCGTACGACTTTGCTGTATGAGCGTTTCATGATTCATGGCATTGGCACCGGTGAGACTGGGAATCAGATTCCGTGCATACGGCAAAAGGGTATCCGAATAATCTTCAGACCGGATGATCAGGAAAGTGTCGAGAACCTGAGCTGCCCTGGCCGCCGACTCAACAAGGGATGGGTTGGTTATCAGGTTGTCCGGCAATTGTAATATTAAAGGTATGGGAATCTCCAGTATCGGAAGTGCCTCTGAGGCCAAAGACATGTCGTCATTAAATTTTAAGGGGGATATCCTTCGGGAGATTTCGAAACAGGTATTGATATACTCCCGTCCGTGGATGCCGTCCCTTGTAGGTCGGACGATTTCAGACATATCTGTCCACATGGAATCGAAACCTTCGGCTACGAAGGGCCCTCGATAACCGGCCCCAGACACCGGAATTTTTCCGGTATGGGCCTGATACCAGAGTCTGTGAATGATATCGGGACGCCAGTACTCGTCCCCCAAGGTACGGTATTCCGGATTTATCACCCGGGAAAAAATGCCTCTTGTGCATTCCTGAACACAACGGAAACAACTGTGGCAGGCATACAGGTATTCAGGTTCGCCCATGGTACTCATGTGAAGGTAGTTATCCTTGAAAATACCGTAGATGCATTTTTTTTTCACGCACTCTCTGCAACTGCCGGCGCAGTCTTCCCGGAACTCCACCGTGGCATACTTGCCGATGGGATGGTGCCTTGGATCAGCGGTTTTTATGGGTATATGATACTTCTTGGGCATAGAACTCTCCAACTTGGTATTAAAATTTTGAATTTTGAAAGATGAATTTTGAATAGTGAATGTCGAAGTAGGAGCCAATAAAATGCCCTGTTCTAACAATTATCGCTTTTCCATCATCAATAATTAATGGTCAGGGTCTTGGCATCAGACCTGCCGATTCGACGATTTCTCCAACAATGTCCTCCCATTCGATGGCCATGATATGAACCCCATGCACCCCTTCAATGTCACGAAGTTCGGCAATGGTTTCCAGACATATTTTAAGGCCCTCTTTCACCGCCTTTTCCTTGGGAACGCCTGCCATCCGATCGATCACCGCTTCGGGCACATCCATTCCAGCCACCTTGTTGTTCATAAATTTTGCCATTCCCGCAGATTTTAAAGGGGTGACGCCGCCAAGAATATGAACCTTTTCGGTCAGGCCTTCTTCTCTGGCCATTTTCATCCATTCCTTGAAGCGATCCATATTATAAATACACTGGGTCTGAATGAAATCAGCTCCCGCATCGATTTTTTTGGCCAGGCGAATCACGCGATATTCAAAAGGATCGGCAAACGGATTGGCGGCGGCGCCGATGAACATTGCCGGCGGATCATTCAAATCAAAACCGCTCATATCCTTGCCTTCATCCCGCATGACTTGAACGGTCCGGATGAGATTCATGGAGTCGATATCGAAGACATTCAAGGCATCCGGCTGGCTGCCGAAGCTCTGATGATCTCCCGAAAGGCATAAAATATTTCTGATACCCAAGGAATAAGCCCCCATGATGTCCGATTGCAATGCGATTCTATTTCGGTCCCGGACGACCATCTGCATCACCGGCTCAAGACCCATCTGCAAAAGATGCGCACTGGCCGCAATGCTGGACATTCTCACAATGGCGGTCTGGTTGTCGGTGACATTAACGGCATCCACATATCCATTTAATACCTCGCCTTTTTTACGGATAACCTCAGGATTCGTACCCCGTGGCGGACCGCATTCTGCGGTAACGGCAAATTCTCCTTTTGCTAAAATTTCCTGCAGTTTGCTGATCGGTTTTTCGTTCATATCATATGATCCTCTCTTACCATTTTTCTTGGGCCGCCAGAAAGGCTGGGTTGCCAGTTTTTGGGGGGAATATAGATTCTTAAGTTATCCATTTGCCCCAATATCCTGAGCCGTTCGATGATCAATTGCCAGGCACAATCGGTGTCGGGATTGACCTCGCATTTGCCGTTCTGTGATCCGCCGCACGGGCCGTTTAGGAGTTTTTTTGCGCAGCGGGTTACCGGACAAATGCCGCCGAATACGGCGAGCCCGCAATTCCCACAGCCCGAACATTCCTCGGTAAACACTCCCTGTTTTTCCAGAACACCGATAAAGGTGGTGTTGACACCCGGAAGCACCGGTGTCTTGGCAAACCGTCTGGCCAGCGCCTGGACACCGGCACCACAGGCCAGGGACAGCACGCCTTCGTTTCGGGAGACGGCCGGCCCTCCTTCCTGGATGAATTCATCCTCACACTGACGTTCCACGGTGATTTCTTCAATCTCGATGTCTTGGCCGTCTTTTTTGCAGGCCAGTCTTAAGGCGGATGCCAGTACCGCCACCTCGTCCTCACCTCCGGCGAAACACGTTTTTACACAGGTGCCGCATCCCATAATGAGAATTTTCTTATAGGGTGCGATGATCGCCTTGATTTCCGCTATGGGTTTTTGTTCTCCAACTATCATTGATCGACTCCATTCATACGGCCGGGTTTGGACCCACCTCGGCCAGATTTTTGAGTAAATTATTTATTGTTTGATCGGCTGCGGCGTTGTCTCCGGCAGCCATGTTGCCCAAAGATAAACGTCGGCCGTCAAGTCCGATTTCATCCAGAAGATTTTGGACCCATGCCACGCGTTTTTTTGCCCTGATGTTGCCTTCTAAAAACCGGCACTGCCCTTCGGGGCAGACCAGTACGACCACTCCGTCAGCCCCGGCCTCAAAGGCTCGAAGCAAAAAAACATCCTTAACCATACTGGAACAAGCCATCTTGACGGTTTGTATCTCACACGTGTCTTTGCCGGTTAAAAACATCTCGGTAGTGTCGTTAAATGCGTTGATACAATGGAACAGCGTTATTTTGGGTTTAAAATTTTCAGTCATGTTCTTGATGTTTACCTTCTTAAAAATTAAGTCAGAAATATTGTAATTATAAAACCTTCCGGTATTTATTTATACCATACAACAAGATGAATATGAAAGCAGTATGCAAAAAAAAGACGTCTTTATCCAACCTGCAATGGATTAAAGACGTCTTTGTCTTTTCAGAGCCCTCAATAAACGTTGTACAACCTTGTAAGCGTCAGGGCCAATTGATGAATCAGCACATATATATAGTGCGTTTTTTGTTGTCAATAATTATTTCTTTTTTTGAGGGTCATTGGATGTATTTATTTTCTATTAAGAACAACAAATGTATTTGTGTCATAAATTTATTAGTTTCACTTAATAGTTGAATTTTCTATTAAGAACAACTATAGCGAAGGGCAACATATTTTTGCGCATTTTGAGTTAAGGTGACACGGGTGACGTGAAATGCGCTATCTTGTTCAAATTCTATCACAAGAGGGGGGGGTCATGGGAGGGTTGTTTGGGGTTGTTTCAAAAAACGATTGTGTCAACGATCTATTTTATGGAACGGATTATCATTCTCATCTAGGAACAAAACGGGGCGGGCTGGCCACGAAAAATTCCAAAGGGTTCTCCCGCTCCATTCATAATATTGAAAACAATTACTTCAGATCAAAATTTGAGACAGATCTTCATAAGTTGCACGGCCGCAAAGGGATCGGCGTTATCAGCGATTATGATGCTCAGCCGTTGATTTTCGGATCTCATCTAGGAAGATTCGGTATAGTCACTGTTGGCAAGATAAACAACATACAGGAGCTCGCCAACTCGGCATTTCGAAAAAAAATCCATTTTTATGAAACGAGCAGTGGCGATTTAAGCCCCACCGAAATCGCAGCAACGCTCATTTGTGATGAAGATTCTTTCGAAGAAGGCATTCAGAGCGCCCAGGACAAGATCAAAGGTTCGTGTTCCATGCTTCTGCTTACGGAAAATGGCATTTATGCTGCACGGGACAAATTGGGAAGAACGCCGATTATTATCGGCAAAAGGCATGATTCCTGCGCCGCTTCTTCAGAAACATGTGCATTTCCAAATTTGGGTTTTGAAGTGGACCGATACCTGGGGCCGGGTGAAATTGTTTTTATGACGGCGGATGGATATGAACAGAAAAAGAAACCCCAAGAAAACATGCAATTTTGTGCATTTCTTTGGGTTTATTATGGTTTTCCCGCGTCGAGTTACGAGGGAATTAATGTTGAAGCCGTGCGATATCGATGCGGTTCGGCATTGAGCAGAAATGATGATGTTGAAATCGATTATGTTTCAGGAATTCCGGATTCCGGTATCGGACATGCCATTGGCTATGCAAATGCAAGAAAGATTCCATACATCAGGCCGTTTGCTAAATATACGCCGACATGGCCCAGAAGTTTTATGCCCCAAGACCAGAGCACGAGAGATTTAGTGGCGAAAATGAAACTCATCCCCATTAAGAAGCTGATCGAAGGAAATAGAATTCTTTTCTGTGAAGACTCCATTGTCAGGGGGACACAGCTCCAGGACAATATCCAGATATTATACGATCTCGGTGCAGTGGAGGTGCATATGCGTCCGGCCTGTCCGACCCTGATTTATCCGTGTGAGTTTCTTAATTTTTCCACATCCCGATCCACACTCGATCTTGCCGGACGAAAAGCGATAAAAGAACTCGAAGGTACAGAGGATATCGATCTCCACGAATATGCAATGTCGAATTCGGAAAAGAATATGGCAATGGTGGATCGAATTCGTAAACGGCTTCAACTGACATCCTTAAAATATCAACAGCTTGAACACCTTGTGGACGCCATCGGTCTGCCAAAGGAAAAATTATGTACTCACTGCTGGGATGGAAGCAGTTATTTCTAACCCGGATTTCTTTTTGGTTTGATTCGCTTATTCATGAGAAAATCGGGTTAAAATCTTATTTGAAGGATTCAAAGCTTTTTGTTATTTTATTTGTTTGAGCGTATGGATATTGATCCATGAAGACGCCCCAGGCGGCTTACAATCCCAGAACAACCAGCCGTCTACGGAGCTGCGTGTTATTGTCATTGCTGCTGCGGAAGGCGATAAAAATTCCTTTCCATTCATCATCAAAGCACCGCTGCTCACTTCGCCATAGTAGAAATACCCTTTGTACTTACCGCGAAATTCAGTGCCCTTGGGAAAGGCAAGGTCATCAATGATCCAAGGCAGGCCGTCGATTGGATTTTTCGGTGAATCGAATTTAACGGTTTCCAAATATTTTGCTACATGAGATGCGTCTTTTTGATTCATTTTGTTAAAGGATGGTTGTGAAACAGGTTCACCACGAAGGGAAGAATCGGGTTTAATGCTTTCCATAGAAACCTCCTTGAGATTTAAACAGGGACATACGGCTGACATTAATGGTTGAAAAAACGCTTTTGGTCTAAAATGTACAAAAAAATATTAGCACAAATTAAATTACAATTCAATCCATAAGTTTTACTTATATAATTTCAGGTCGCGATGAACAAGATTGATATGGGATTCATTTGATTGACACCCATGAAATTTTCATTTATCGTGGATTATAACGAGTTTGTTCCTATGATTCTTGTAACATCGCATGACGGCAGTTGAATCCCCTGTATGCGTTTTTGACACTTCGGAACGATGGTTTAAGAGGATGAGGTTGATAAAATATTACGGACAACGAAAGCGAAAAGCTGATGAGCCTAAAAAAAATTAGAGTGACTTCGGGAGTTGACCAACTTGACAAACTCCTGGATGAACTGTACATCGGGGATAATGTGGTCTGGCATGACGATGCCGGCAGTCTAGCTGCGGTTTTTTGTCTGAATTTCATTCAAGCGTCTCAGGCCCAAAACAAACCGCTTATTTACGCCAGTTTTGACCGTTCTCCGCGAAATCTCATCGAAAAATTGGGACCATTGGCCAATAACCGAAAGCTCATCATTTTAGACTGCTTTACATATGGCAAAGGGGCAGGTTCCGAAGTCTTTCTAAAGTTTTATGATAAAAAGAAACTTGAATGGCCCTGCCAGGTTGTCAAAGTGGACGAACCCCGTCAGATGAATCAGGTCATGGAAGCTCTCTATGGAATCCATGGGACCCTTGAAGGTGATGTTCGGTTTGTTTTTGAAAGTCTGACCGGTATGCAGGAACTTTGGGGCGGTGAACAGCATATTATAAATTTTTATTCCCATTCCTGCCCTCGTTTATATGAACTCAATACCATTGCGTATTGGATTATCGAGAAAAGGGCTCATTCTCCACGTCTAAGAGCACAAATCAATCAAATCGCCCAGGTGGCGATTGATTTGTCCGTGAAAAGAGGAAAGACGTACTTGACAATTCTTAAAGCTGAAAAGCGTATTCTGGATACGTTGAATCGACCGTTCAGTTATTGGCGTAAAGATCTGAAAATTTCCTTTGATTTGGAGAAGCGTTCGACGGGACAGTTTGATCTGGGTGTCCGCTTGAAAAAATTTCGCGCCAAACGCGGCCTGTCCCAGACAGAATTGGCGAATCTCGTTGGGGTGACACCGAGCACCATCTCTCAGGTTGAAAGCGATTTGATATATCCGTCTTTACCGGCACTTCTTAAGATAGCAGAAGTTTTGGATGTTGATATCAACTCCTTTTTTCAGGAACCGGCGGATGTGAAAAATCGGGTGATCTTTCCTTCCGGAGACTCGGTGGATATGAAATTCCCGGATCTGGCGCAAGACAGCATCCATGGCAGTCTTCTGACTCCGGTGGATTTCGAAGCCAAAGTCGAACCCCACATTATCGAAATTCAGCCCAACAAGACCCTTTCTTCCCACTTTTTTATCCATAAAGGTGAAGAAATCGGATATTTGCTGTCCGGAAAATTGCAATTGAAGTTGGGCAAGACGGATTATACCGTTTGTGCACGTGATACCATTTATCTGACCACTGAAATGCCCTCTCAATGGAAAAACCCCGGTCCTGAGCTGGCCAGGCTGCTTTGGTTTAAAATAAAATAAGATTAAGAATCAGATATAAAAACCAAGTTTGAGATTTAACAAAAAAGGCCCCAGGGAGCAAGTACTCCCAGAGGCCTTTTTTATAGGTTGTAAATGTTACGCTAGGAATTGAGTATCTTTTTGGCACCTTCATCATTGACATCCGTGCAGTGGGGGATGCCGGTTTCTATCGCAGTTTCACGGTTGCCGGAAAAAATATCATTGCGAGTAATTTGGTTCAGCGAAAATTTTCTTGCACCCGCCATGAGTTGTTGCAGTCCGCATGCCAGCTTATCCGCCATGGTCCAGAAGGCGATGGCACCATAAGGAATGTTTTTCATTTCTTTTTTACCGATTTTTTTCTGCACGTCAAAATATGAAGCAAAAATTTCTTCAGCCCTGTTACCTAATCTACTCACGCTCTTGGGCAACGTTTCCCAATTGCCGAAAACCGCTGCTTTTCTTTCCGGGTTCAAAGCGCCTTCAATGTTTGCGCCGACGAATCCGGGGATCATGATCCCGCGGCCCATACAGATGAGTTTCGTATAGGGAGCACCTAAGGCCAATCCTTTGAAGATGCTGTCTTCCAGTCCAAATCCGCCGGCAAATGACATATCGACGACCCTTTCGCCTTTTGCGGCCAGAATGCTTGCATATTCATAGGCTTTGGAATGGAGATTGATTGAGGGCACTCCCCAGCTTTGCATCATATTCCAGGGACTCATGCCGGTGCCGCCTCCGGAACCGTCCATGGTAAGAAGATCGAGTTTGGCCTCGGTTGCAAACTTGATTGCCATTGCCAATTCTTCCATTCCATAGGAGCCGGTTTTCAAGGATATACGGTCAAAACCAAGGCTACGGAGATAATCGACACTTTTCATGAAGTCTTCACGCACTTCGGCAACGGTATCAAAGTTGGTACCCCCCAAACGACTGTGACGGGCAAAGGATTTTATCGCTCCCTCTTTAAATGCCTGCTGTACTTCTTTCTTGGTTGGATCAGGGTCGACAACATAGCCCCTCTCTTTTAGGAACTGGGCATAATCCAGGCTGGAGACCTGAATTTCGCCGCCGATATCTTTGGCTCCCTGGCCCCATTTCAACTCAATAATACACTTATTCCCGTATTTTTCAGCGACAAACTCGGCAACACCGTTACGGGTATCTTCAACATTCAGCTGAACGATAATTGCACCGTAGCCGTCGTGATAGCGGAGGTAAATATCGATGCGACGTTCCAACTCCGGGGCGCTTTTGATCTTTCCTCTTTTGGATTTGCCTGTGCCAATGATCGATTGACGGTCCACACCCACAACATTTTCACCGATAACCACCGGTATGCCGATCAAGGAGCCCCCTATGGCAAAAGAATCCCAATATTTTTCGGCGATAAAGGTAGAGCCAAGTGCACCTGTCATCAGCGGCATCCGGGATTTGGTTTTGGTCTCATATCCAAACTCGGTGGCAACGTTTACATTGGGAAAGATACAGTCATCAGCGTCACTGCTTAAGCCCTTGTTCAAACCTTGGGCGCCGTATGCATACCCTTGGATTCGCAAGGAATTGTAAGAAACACCGACATGGGTGGTGTTGTTAGCGCCAGCCGTAACGGTTCCGAAATCTCTCGGGTAAAGCAGCTTACGCCCCACGAGGCTGGAAAGCCAGGTTTCACATTTGCCCATACAGTCCGCGCGGCAAAGTGTGCAAAGACCTGACTCGGCAGCATTACCTCGATTTGTTGTTCCCAGCACGTCATTACTCTTTGAAAATCTCATCTTTAACACTCCTTTCTGATGTAAAGTTATTACAACCTAAGCTAAGCGTTTCAAATTTTTGAAATGGGTAATTTAACCATATTTTTAAGGTATTATGACCTTTTGAATTCCAATAATTTGAAACCCTAAGGGATTTCCAATTTCACCGCATCTACTGCGTCAGATGCCGTTCCGAATAGACGACTATAGCGAAACAACATCTTCTCCCGCAAAGCGGGATTTCGCTACGCTCAAACTTGCATATCTGCCTGCCCTGTGAAATGCTAAGCCTATTTCTCTGGGGCGGTAAACTTGAACATCGCTTAACTTAGCTAAAGCTAAAAATAAAAAGGGCGTCTTTCCTTAAGAGGAAAGACGCCCTTGTCTTTTATATTTGAAAGATTCCGCACGCCGTTGTGCAAAACATTAACTACGCTAAATTAATTGTCTGACTTTTTAGCACTACTTACTATTTTGTCAAGTTATTTTTTATTTTAAATAAAAATAACCATTAAGTGTAATTTTAACTAAACTGATGTTTGCTATATCAAAAAAAATAATTTATGCTTTAAAAGTAATATAAATTATATAAAACAATAAGTTATAATATTTACAGGGCCGGTTTATAAAAGGATAGGGTCGGGTGGATTGAATTGCGGGATGGATGAAGGGGTCGGATGCCGGTTAAATCCGGCTACGAAATCAGATTTTTTTCGAATTTTGAGCTTCGGGCTTTGTATTTCCGATGGCGTTTTTCTTTTTTGGACATTTTGTAGATATCCTCTTCGATGGGGTCCGGAATATCATATTCATCCTCAATTTTTCTAAGGCCCGCTGTCAGCATCACGGATAAACCAGATACGGATTACAGGCCGGATCAGGGACATGGTACAAAAGGCACAACTATCCTGATCGCTTTCATTATAAAATTATAGCCGCTCAAATGCCTTTAGAATGATAAAGAGGAGAATTCAGTTAATCATCCAAACCGAGAAATTTCAAAAGTGATGGGATCGCTTTCGGAGTCCTCAATTTCAAGGTAAGCTGTCTGTCCGGGCAATAATTCTTCCTTCATCTCCTGAAGGAACTTTCTGAACGTTTCATTTTTCTCATTCAGAGCTAAGTCCGTTTTTGCCTGAACCACATAATCGTTGTCAATCAATGCGATTTTCATGTTCACGAAGCACCTCCTTTTTTGGTGCTACCATTATTTATAATTTTTCGCGATTGAGACACAATTGCTCGTCCCAATAACGTATGGCATTGAAAGTTTATTCCTTATTTATTGAGGATGTAAGTACCACTTAAAGTGACTATTTAATGTTAGTATAAATTAATGATATCAATAATTTAAATCTACTATGGAATTGTTGCGACGTCAAGATATTTTTCAAATTCATTGACTTTTATCCGATCATTTTTTGTCTCAGTGGGTCATTGGGAAACGTCATTTCATGAAGTGTTCTCACGTATTGATAATTTAAAAAAATTATTTTTAGTCATATTCGAGTGTGAAATCTGTCCTCTATGTCCAGACAATTTAGTAAGGTTCAGTTTGATCTCTTTTTCATTAATTGAAATTCAATCTTGCATCCGAAAAATTTAGTTCAAACTAAATCTGACACTATTCAGATATCCGTTACTGATTTGCAATTTGTTCATTTCAAAAATATCATCCTCCAGAAACAGAATATTAGAATGGTTCAGACTTAGTGACCGGTTATAGGAGTATTCAGGACAAGCTCTGATCTGTCAGACTTATCACCGGTTTTTGAGGTTGATGATATTTTCATTTTTTAGATGGATATGTGAATATTCATAATTGTGAAAAAGAGATCGGATCAAAGTTATACAATATATGGTGTAAAGGAAAAGATCAGATTCTCATTAAAATATTGAATCTGGTTGATAGATAGGTTAATAGTATCACATCAGTTTGGAATAATTAGATATTTGAACTTTTTGCAAGGTATCAAAGTTTTTTACACCCTCTATTTTTATCGGATGTTCTCAAATATCTTCACTATTTATTCTTTGGACGAGCCACGATATATGGGATTTTTCATAATTTCTAAAATCAACACCATTTATTTGCTGACATTCCATAATGAAAAACATAATCGCATCCTTTACTTTTTAACAAATTATGAGTCTTAAATTGATGTTTAAGGATATATAATCCACGAAATTTTTTCAGGAGTAATAAAGACCTATGATTTTCCCAGTTGCCGAAATATCATAGAAGTTGTTGTCATTTTCAGTTATTATTAGGTGACATATGCCATTAAATAATGTTAATTTCCTGATTAAAGAGAATATATTGACACAACCACATCAAACTTATAAACACAGTTTAAAACCAACCCTGAAATATCAATATTTGAATTAGGTGGGAAATGTTCGAGCCACACGAAGGAACTCTCCAACTTAAACACAAATTTCAAAAAGCATATAATTGGCTTGAGAAGATCGAGTCGTCAGTACTTAAAACTAAAAGCGGAACAAGTTTTATTGCAAAAGCTAATATAACCCAAAAAGGACCTCACACCGGTGAAAAGGTAATACGGTTCATGCAGGACAATAAAGAGTATGCCAGAGCATATGAGTGTTGCTGGGGGCGATATTATAATTGCAATAGAACCCGTATCGGAATGTACTGTACAGCGCTTGATGGTGCTATCGTCTAATTTTATAACATTGATTGTTATAAAAATTCTTAAAAAAAAATAGTTTAAATTATGAAACACGTATTGCCTGATAATGGTGGTAGACGCTCAGGGGTTGATAGGCGACAATTCTCTTATACCCACATATACCCGAGCGTAGATCTGGCAAGGAAAGAAGAAGCGGGCTTGATCGAAGATTAGAACAAAGGATGTCAGAATAATTTTCACTTAGAAAAGATAGTGCTTTTATTAAATGGTGCAGTCATAATGATTGAAATATTAAAAAAGATGTTTGAAGCAACCCGGAGAAATCGACAATCGTATTGAAAGAGAGATGTTCAGACTGCGGTGTGCGATACAACCATTGAGATAACACCCACATCAAGTGGGTTTGGGTTACATGGGTGGTGTTTTATTTAAGTCTTCAAATGACAAGTACACAGCCAAATGCCCTACCTGTTATGAAAAACACTTAAAATAGACGACAATCAAAAAAGTGGGAAATAAATTCATAAAGATATTACTCGTTGAAGATGAACTTACATCGAGGAAGACATTAAACTCATTTCTTCATACCCATCGGTGAGGTTGATATTGCCGTTAATGGCAATAAGGCCATTACCGCTGTTAAAAAAGCCATTGAAAATAATCAGCCCTATGAATTGATATTTTTAGACATCATGTATGCCTGAGATTGATGGCATTGACGACCTTAAAAAAATTAGACAATTGGAAACTCAATATGAGGTAAGAGAGTATGCCAAATCCAAGGTAATTGTGACTTCAGCAAATACCGACAAAGATATTATTTTAAAATCGGCCCGAGCAGGTTGCACAAGTTACTATGATAAAGCCGATAGATAAACTCGTCTTTATAATGAAATTCGTGCGCAAGGACTTGATGTTCCAGAGTAGAACTGATCTTGCCTATAAAGAATAACGAGTAACTAATTCATTTTAGAGGATAAATTTATGCAAATATTTATGCAGGCCATACCAATCAAGTAACTATAACTTGCCCCAAATGTGGATTAGAAAAAATACCAATGTATTTAAATTTAAAGATACGCATAAAAGGCTAAAGGCTAAATGCAAATGTGGCGAAGTTTTTAGGGTCGAACTTGGAATTTCGAAGGTATCACCGAGAAAAAAGTAAGGCTTTCTGGTGAATATTTTGTCCCAGGAGAAAGATGAAAAGGGAGAAGTGCTCATCAAAGATATCTCAATGACCGGAATCAGATTTTCGAAACTCTTAAGCCACATAATATTTCCAGAATGACACCGTTGATTTGAAATTTACTTTAGACAATCCAAAAAAAACGGAACTCCACACACTCGTCAAAATAATATGGATCGTTGATCGCAACCATCGGAGCACATTTCATTGATCAAAGTCACATTAAACAAGATTTGGTTTTTTATTTAACAGCATAATTTGTCTTTGAACAGGGACGTTTCGATAATTGTCATAGATAGGGTTCACTCATCCTACCATCGGCAAAATATGATACCGGGATATCAATGGTTGTTGTGAATATATTAGGTACTATCAAAAATTCTATAATTTCCGTTCCTTTTATCGCTTCAATATTTCTGTAAGGTCATCAGAATTTCTTTATTTTGCCATACATAGAAAGACATTATAACACCAAAGATCAGATTTGACTTCTTATAAAATTCTAACATAAGTTTTTCTAAATATTTTAATAATATTGCCGATAACTTATAAATAATAAGGTGTTGAAGAGAAGGAAGCATGTTAAAACCAATAGAGATCGACCCGAAAACATTTCTTCGTGAGCATTGCAGCCTACCGGCATTACCTGAAGCAGTAATACGTATTCAAGGAATGATGCAGGACGAAGGAACAGACAGTGCAATGATTGCACAGATTCTGTCCGGAGATTCAGCGCTCGTTGCCCAGGTCTTGGCGGTTGTAAACAGTGCATATTACTCACTTCCAAATACCACTTCAAACGTGAAGTATGCTGTTGCATATTTAGGACTCAGTGTAATACAGAGGGTTGTGATTTCTGTCGGTGTAGTTAATGCAATGGGAATCAAAGAAAAAAAAGAGCTTAATGACTATTGGTACCACTCTTTCTTTACAGCTCTTACCACAAAGTATCTGGCTAAGAAATTTTATAGTTATCTGGATCCTGAAGAGTTGTGGACCGCATCCATACTCCATGATATCGGCAAGTTGGTCTATATTAAATTTTTCCCCGAGCATTACAAAGAGCTGAAACGGTATTGTAAACAAAACGGTTGTTTATTTTCAGAGGCAGAACAACATTATAAACTACCTGCCAGTTCCTACTTGGGGACTTTGCTATGTCATCATTGGAGGCTCCCCAGCAAAGTTGAAGATGCATGTGAATTTCATAATCTATCCCATATGTCTAAGCCAAGATCAGACTTTCAGACAGTCATTGCCCTTGGAAATCTTCTTGCAACGTTATCCGAAGGTGGATTAAACGAATCCTGTAAAAACAGGATAAATGAAGCAACCGAAAAGATCCTTGAACTATCTTCAGACAAATTTATTTCAATTATGGCGGATATTTATGAATTGGAAACAGAAGCAGAACAGTTTCTGAGAAGTTTATGATGAAAAATTGCGCTGAAAGATTATAAGAAAGGGTTCCACATGGCAACATCTGATGATTCTCCAAAGATCGTCTCTGAAATTGCAAAAAATGTAATCCTGAATACTACGGAGAGATCTATTCCGCTGACACCTGAAAATTATCATGTATGGTTTGAATATTTTCTTGGCTCCAACCAAGAACTGAAGGCCAGCATCGATGAGTTAATTGCCTCCGAAAATAGCTTTTCCCAAGAGATAAACGAAAGACTTTATACCGAGTATCTAAAAGGCGATAAAAAAGAAATATTGCAGGAAGTGCATAAGGAAACCCACAAGATATTTCAAAATATTTTTCAGGCAACATTATCCACAAGTGACCTTACGTCTAATTATAGTGTCAAAATGGAGGAATATTCTACCAAATTGGATGAGACCAAGGACTTAAGTCAAATTCAGCATTTTATTGTGGATATAATAAAAGACACGAATGATATGGCTGAGTCCAGCAAACAACTGAATCAACAACTTGAAGAAGCGACTTCACAGATTGACAATTTAAGTAAGCAACTCGAAGAAACAGAGAGAGAGGTCTTGTTGGATGCTCTCACCGGACTAAATAACCGGAAAGCATTTGATAGGAAGATAAAAGAACTTTATGAAATATTTAAAAAAAATGAGGATTTCTTTTCAGTGGTCATGATGGATATAGATTTTTTTAAGAAATTTAACGATCAATATGGTCATCATATCGGAGATGATGTTTTATCCATTGTCGGATCGAATTTAAAGAAAAATCTAAAAGGCAAAGATTTCTCAGCACGATATGGAGGAGAAGAATTTATTATCCTCCTTCCGAACACAACGCTGGACAGTGCATGTGTTGTCGCGGATCAAATAAGGGAAGAAATATCTAAAAAACGGCTCAAAATAAAAAAAACTGGGCAAACTATCGGTAATATTACTATAAGCATGGGCGTGTCGGAAATCCGTGAAAGAGATACTGCTATCTCAGTTGTGGAAAGGGCTGACGAAGCTTTATATCTTGCAAAGAATTCTGGCAGGAATAATGTCAAATCGGAAAAAGATATCAAAATGGATTAATGGGTGGTGTTTTATCTAAGTCTTCAACTAACAAATATATGGCCAAGTGTCATGTCCATTATGAAAAAACTTTAAAAAAGATGACAATCAAAAAGGTGGAAAATAAATTTGTTAAGACAGTATACGTGGATGATACGAATCGAGTAACGATAATTTGTCCAACATGTGGAATCGAGAAAAATACAGATGTAGCGTATTTTAGGGATACTCACAAAAAGATGAAGGGCAAATGCCCATGTGGTGAGCATTTTCGGTTCAACTTGGAATTTAGACAAACATACCGAAAAAATTTCCGACTTGGTGGTGAATACCTTATCAAGGAAAAAGCTGAAAAGGGAGAAATACTCATAGAAGAAATTTCAGCAAACGGAATACGATTTGCGAGTCTTAAACCACATAATATTTCCAAAGATGATACAGTTGAGTTGAAATTTAAATTGAACAACCCAAATAAAACTGAAATCCGAGAACTCGTAAAAATAATTTGGATCAACGATCGCAATGTCGGCGCAAAGTATATCGATCAAAATCGCATGAAAAGGATTTGGTTTTTTACTTAAAACATAATTTTCCTCTTTAAGTCATTTTGGTTTTGGCGATTTAATTGCTAAAAGTATGAAAAATATTTCATAGATATAGTTAAATTTATTCCACAAATTCAAAAATAATCCTCCAAATTAATCTAACTCCCTTTCCTTTTAGTTGACATAACTATTCAATATTCATAACATTATTCTTTAAAATCCGGTTTGGCATTATATTTGCTGTAGATTATTATGGTTAGTTAGTTCTAAAAGACGTTTAATGGACAATTCCGTTAATTTTGTTCAATATTATTTAATAAATTAGATTACTTGAATAAAGTTTAAGGATGGTACATTCCGCTAATGGGTTCTGAATTTTGTACGGAAAAATTTTCTTATAATCTACCGATCGGTTATCAATCCGTCGGCAAGGTATGTTTTCTTCCTGCACGGAAAGATCGTAGAAAAGCGTGGCCCAAATGGCAGGCATCGTTGCTTCGGGATTTATGATTATCATGGTATTGTTAAATCCTTTAGAAACCAAGGGTTCGTGGTAATCAGCGAGGTTAGACCCGAAAGAACAAAATTAGACAAATATGCCGGAAAGATAGAAAGGCAAATCAAGATTCTTCTGTCTTACGGCCTTTCACCTGAACAAATTACAGTTGTTGGATTTTCAAAAGGGAGTGCCATTGCCCTTTTAGTTTCGACCAGATTGAAAGATTTAGGAATAAACTTTGTATTAATGTCTGGTTGTACCCATAACGGAACTCATGTGCTGGATAGATATAGAAAGGTTATCGACCGGTCAGTTCATTCAATGCAAGGACGTTTCTTGCATATTTATGATGTCTCCGACCAGAAATGTGATGTCTGTCGGAGGATATTAAAAAATGTTTCAGCTGAAGTCACATTTAAGGAAATGAATGTTAAAAAATGGATTAGGTCACGGCCTATTTTACCGGCCGAGAAAAGACTGGATTGAACCTGTGACGGAATGGATCAGTCAAGGAACATTAGCGATGGTTCAAAAGACTGAATATAATATTCACGTATTATGAAAAATAAAAATCACGGTGAATATTATGTTTTTGGAATATATAAAATTATTAAGCATCAGGAGATACAACCTGAATTCTCCTTTGATTACATTTTACCGATAGCTCTTATCTTGCTGGCTGTAGTAACTATAGTCTTTATCGGGTACAAATTAAAAGAAGAATTAGGGGCAATTATAGCGATTTTGATCTGTGGATTATTCTTCCTGTACATGAACGATCTGCTTTGGGTTCTTTTCTGATATTTCATTTGATGCTTCAATTATCTTGAACGGAACTTAATTTAATAGGACCAGGTCTTTAAAGATATCACAATGCCTGCTAATTGTTTGAAGCTAAAATACTGATAAAACATCACCGAGTCGTCTCGGTTCGAAATCTTCCGTTTTCGACAATTAAAGGTTCAGGCATGAAATCTACATTTTGACGACTCTTAATAAATAAATTGTTTATTCCCAGCATTTCCTATTTTGACTCGCCTATTCTTTCTCCACTTTTTACTGAATCATACGAATTCAAAACTGATCGAAATATATCAACAATTTGTCATTAATTGTCACATTTTTATCACATACTTGTGATTTGGGATATCCTATATTAAGACTAACTATTTGTAATTTAAGCGATTCAATAAATTATTAAAAATTATATTAAAGTTTTGCATGATTTTTGCAAATACAAGACAATGATAAAATTTCATCTAATTATACTGGAATATTGTGTTGAAACAGGTAAAGCGAGGATAACTAATGAAAAAAGTCTATGTAGATGAAAACAATCGAGCAAATGTTATCTGCCCCGAGTGCGGATTTGAGAAAAATGTAGATGCAACGAATTTCAGGAATACAAAATGCATGGTGAAAGGAAAATGCAAATGTAGTGAGGGTTTTGATTTTACCCTCGAATATAGAAAGCATTACCGAAAAAAAGTTATGCTTCCTGGTGAATACATTGTCCAAAAAAACGGAGAAAAAGGAGAAGTAATCATCAGGGAACTTTCGCTAACTGGAATCCGTTTTGAAATTATGAGGCAACACCAAATTTCAACAGATGACATATTGGATGTGAAATTTAAGCTTGACAACCCGCTGAGATCAGAAATTCGTAGACTTGCAAAGGTAATATGGGTCAAAAATCGCAACGTTGGTGCACAATTTAATGGAACAAAAGTTAATGGAAAAGATTTGAGTTTTTATTTGAAAAAATAACATATTCTTGGACAGAGATGATTTGACAATTTCAAAATAGAATGTATTTAGCCTGAACTTAATCTGAAATTATACCAACGACATTTTAAGTTAGGGGGACAGGTAAAATGACACACTGGATTAAATATAGGTTTATGCAGGCGGGGGAAGAACAAGAGACTTGTGATTTAGTCATTCGTGTTTTTAATGAATTTGTGGCTCACCAATACTCGGAACAGGACATACAAAAGTTTCTGAAATATGTAGAACCTCATTGTCTATCCAAACGTTGCCAAAAGGGTAACTTCGTTTTGGTGGCTGCGACCCAAGAAAATATTGTTGGGATGATTGAGATTGTGAGGAAATCGTCACATATCTCTCTTTTTCGTTGATGGACATCTTCAAAGAATTGGTATTGGAAAGGAGCTGTTAAGAAAAAGCTTTGAGATCTGCAGGAGAAAGAATCCAGCGCTGAACAGAAATCACAATAAATTCATCACCTCAACGCTGTGAACATCTATAAAAAAATAGCGTTTTCTATAACAGAATCTGAAAAAGAAGAAATTGATACCCGATTGGTCCCGATGCAACTCGAATTTTAAAATAATTTAGACGCAATGTCACAACAATTTTGTCAATCATGACAACTCTTTGTCTGATAAAACAATTATCATCGTACCTCTTGCCTCAAAACGCCCTAACTATTCTCTCCGAGTAAATGTTCACCAATCATACCAGAACAACAAAGTTCCAAATTTGTAAGAATTAGAAACAAAATTAAAGGTTTTTATTAATTATGACGATTTTATAGGTATTATGGTAGTTTTTGGGAAGATATTTATGCTTTGTTAATCATATTGCTGTTAATTCAACGGATTGACGGTCATGGATAGAAAGCACAATAAAGAAAATGACCACTCAACAGTGGTTCCTTATGATCAGAAAATGTCTGCACCACTGGACACCAAACAAATCGCCGAAACCGTGCTTGAACTCAACATCACGAGGAAGAATGTTCAGATTTACCCGCTGGGCCATGAACAGGTAGAACAAAACATCGAAAAAGCCTACCAGACACTTCTGAAAACGCTGGCGATCCACACAGAGCTGACCCTTGGGGTTGCCAAGAATTCCCTTATGATTGGCGATTCCCTGCTGGACCCGGATAATGCGGTTTTTAAGGAATTTGCCATCGCATTGAGCCTCCACGGCATTGCTTCGCTGACCTTTGAGAAGGGGGTAGGAAAGGATTCGTTGCTGGAATTCTTTTGTGCCATTTCGAAGCGTCCAAGCGAAGTGTTGGCTGCTGGAGGTATAGAAAAGGTCTTGTTGACGGCGTCTTTAGCAAAAATCTCTATACGCACCATTGATTACAGTCAGTTCTATCTGACTGAAGAAGAGCAAACTGAAGGAGGAACAACCAAGAGAAAATCTGAGGACGATGATATCATTTGGCAGGATTTTATTTCTCATTTTTTATCCAGCACCCTCTCCCAGTCCGGCGAGGATGTTTCTGTCGACGATATCGATGCTTTGTCCCCTGGGCAGTTTGCCGACGCATTGAATTCCGGCCAGATAGGCAATGTGACGGCTTTGGATACATATGACAGAATTGTCAGCAAGCATCTTCGATACACTTCTTCCAGAAGAAAGAGGTCCGACGAGGGAGATGCATCAGAATTTACGGATCTAAACATCTTGCTGCAGGAGTTGAGCCCGGAGTTGAGACGTCAGTTTCTCTCGGTCACCTTTAATCGTTGCGTCACTCGAGGCAATATTCCTGAAACAGAAACATTTCTCAGGGGATTGGCACAGAAATTTGTTGTCGATATGTTACAGCAGGCCAATGAAGAAGGAAAGGAAATATCGCCGTCACTGCTCAGTCTGGTTCATAAAATTGCAAATATTGAAGGGGCTCAACCCGAGCGTCCCGTTCTGGACTCCACTTTATCCCCTTACGAGCCCTCACGGAAAAAACTGCAGCATCTATTTAAGCGGGAAGACCACGAATCTTTCATTGTTCCGGAATACGATGCCCTGTTGCAACAAGTTGCGGGCAGCTCTCAATTGGATTCAGAAACAACCTTTCCCTTGGAAGAACATCTTGAGACAATATCCTCACCACGCCTGGATATCCAGGTCGTTAGAGTTATCATTGCATTTCTGGAGATGGATATCGACAGTAATGAATATGAAGATTATGCAGAACAGTTGCTGGATTCAGTGCCGTCACTTCTATTGTCTGGCGCATTTTCAATTCTTCTTAATATCGCAGAAACATTTGACAGGCATCAAAAAGAAAAGCCGGAACCGGATACTCGGTCAGCTTCGGAATCAGCACTAAAAAGACTAAGGGACCCGGAGTTAATTACCAAAGCGATTCGCGTTGTTAACAAAATGCAAGCATCTGTTGACAGTGATGCATACAAGTTTCTGCGCGCTCTGGGGACAAAAATTGTGCCGCAGACCGTCGCGATTTTAGCTGAAAGGGAGATGGCAGTTGAGAACGACCCCTTTTATAGGGTACTCGATCATTTTCGAAAGGAGAGCATCGATGAGGTCAAAAAACGGTTAGACGATACAAGAACTCATATCATAAACAACCTGTTTCTTTTACTACAGGAAATGGAAGCCAAAGAAGCTGCCGATTCCGTCAGGCCATTTTTGGACCATCCGGATTCGATTGTTAAAATGCAGGCACTAAAAACGTTTCTGCACTTTGAAATTCCTGAAGCGATCCCTTATCTCAGAAAGGCCATTCAATCGATCCACAACAACATCTCTTCCAGGGCTATTAAATGGGCCGGGCAATACAAAATCCAGGACGTGGTGCCAGATCTCATATCCAAAATCAAAAGGTTTGCTGTGTTCAGATCCGATTTGCATTTGAATAAAAATATCTTTACAGCCTTGGGTCAAATAGGAGATTCATCTGCTGTGGAACATCTTGAAAAACTTGAGGTTAGATCCTTCCCATTGTATCGAAAGGATCTGATTAGCATGAGAAAGGCGCTTTTCGAATCATTGGAGGGGTATCCCTATAAAACCGTCATTCCATTAATAAAGACCGGTTATCAGTCGAAAGACAAGGAAATACGGATTGTATGTCAACGCATTCGGAAAAAAAATGAAATTCATTCCCGAACCTGAATGAAAATTTCATTTTTTGTGGAATCAAATAGGATTATATGTCGAGCATTTACGACCATACCGAATTAAATTATTTCATTACCCGTCTCAACGCAACGGTGATCAACATGCACCTTTATGCTCCTGACCACCCTCAAGCAGAGCGTTACTTATTGAGCACTTTCAACACACTGAAGGGTCTTTTGCGTATTATGCCAGAGGTGACACTGATGCTGGTTGGACACGATATGGTGGTGAACAACAATCCAGTTCCAGTGGAACGACTTGATCTGGTGAATTTTTGTCGCCTGCTTCGAAATAGAGGCATTGAACGGCTGACGTTTTCGCATGGTTTGAGAGCAGGCGATTTCCAGCAATTTGTTCGAGAACTGGCAGGAAATAATGGCAACCCAATCAGCCGTCGTCCGGGCATCAAAATCGGAAAAGTCGAGTTGAGGGTAAAGTCCGAAGCGGTATCTGGCAATGAAAGGGCTGTGACGGATAAAAATGAAAGAAAACAGCCGATTCATGAGATACGTGATGGAAATCTCGATGATATAAAAGAACTCTATCATACCGCACGGCGGTATAAAAGAATTGATATTCGGGGTGTTGATGACATCATCAGGGCTTTTGTTCAAGGTTTTACATATGGCATAAATCCTTTAGGACTTATGGCTTCCTTAAAATCTTCCGATGAATACACCTTTACCCACGTGGTGAATGTATGCATTTTAACTATGGGACAGGCGGAAGCTCTTGGTTTCGAAGGAAACCATCTTTACCAGGTTGGTGTGGCGTCCATGCTACACGATGTCGGCAAACTTTTTATCCCGGAAGAAATAATAAACAAGCCCGGTAAATTGACGGATGAAGAAAGACTCGTCATTGAAACTCATACTATAAAGGGAGCACGATACCTTTTAAGAATTGATAATATTCCAAAACTGGCGGTGTTGGGTGCCATTGAACATCACATCAGATTCGACGGCACCGGATATCCTTCCCTCGGTAGTGGATGGAAAACCAATATCGTTAGTCAGATGATCGCCATATCCGATGTCTTTGACGCACTTCGAAGCCGACGCGTCTATTCAGAGCCGAAACCACAAGACCTCATTTATAAAATATTGAAAGAGGAAAAAGACAAAACTTTCAACCCATTTCTTGTGGACAATTTTTTCAAAATCATTTGTGAGAAAGAAAACGATGGGTCAAGCGGGTATGGGTCTTGATAAAGCATCCTTTTCTATTTTCAATTTGTACTCAATACTAAATATTGTGGCTCTCCTTTTTTATGTAGAACCTTTAATATTTCAACAAAACTGTAGCAGATTCCGATTACATCTTACTGTGATAGAGCAGAAATCCGACCATGCGAAGATATTCTGTGTCCAATAGACACATCTGAAAAAGAGACAAAGTGCAGATACCTTATGGTGATTACACAAATCTGATCTGTTTTTATCCTCAAGTAATTTCCGATACACAAATGTTGGAGCAATCTTGGATGTCTGCAATTTATCGCTGAGCAATAAAATCCCTTAATGAATTTGATACCTTATGAGTATCACACTTGGATAAAGCCTCATTTTTCAGAATGGATTGAGGGAGGAGAAATCAATATATTGTGGTCTTAATTATATCCGGTTTGCCGGTTTTTTTGAGTCTGCCTCGTTGATGAATGAGCGTGATCCTAAAAATCGTGAGTATTGGGTTCAAATCATCACTACAATTCCTGAAATATCATCTACAGATCACAGCTCCAACCAAACCACTGATAAGAGAATAATGCTAAAGAAATCATGCTTTTTAGGATCTGATGTAATTGCCATGACATGAAATAAGTGAAGCCTTCCCGCTATTGCTCTCGCTCAGGCGAAGCGCCGATTTTGTTGTTAATCTTCAGAACCTGAAACCCATTGCCTCATCTTCTTTAATTTGCTTCTATGCCGTTTTGCCGCCAGTATGCGTTCTTTTGAAGCTCTGGTCGGTTTTGGCTTTATATGCGCTTTAGGCGGTTTAGATGCTTTTCGAATTAATTCTATCAGACGATCCATGGCATCCTGTCGGTTGCGTTCCTGTTTTCGAAACCGCCTGGCCTGAATAATGAGAATTCCGTCTTTCGTCATTTTATCGCTTGCAAGACGGATCAAACGGGTGCGAACCTCGTCGGAAAGCGACGGAGAGTTTTTTACATCAAAGCGAAGCTGAACAGCCGTAGCCACTTTATTGACATTCTGCCCTCCGGGTCCTGACGATCTGATAAAGTTCATTTTGATCTCATTTTCATTAATTGCAATTGTGGGGGTGATGGTGACCATACCGGCAGCTTACATCAAATCCGTTGTTTCCTCAAGAACAAGAATATAGAGCGTTAAAAACATTGAAAGTATTATAGAAAGTAAGGGGCAGGGTATTTTCAGATTGAATATAATGTTCAAAGATTTTCGGTTTGAAACTTAGGTTTGAAAATATCACAATAATTTGATACAGTTAATAAAAGTTTCCATGTCAAGGTAACGCCTGTTGTTTGGGTCAATTGATATTCGCAAAGCCCAATATAAATATTGGTAAATTATAATAACAATCACATCTACTTAAAGGAAGTCGAGCCAATGAAATTCAAACTCACCTCTATTATTCTTGCGAGTCTTATCCTATCCGGGCTCTTTTTTTGGAATTGTGCAAAGCCTGATAAAACGAAAGCATTGAAAAACAAACCCGAGTTTTACTTTAAAATGAAATCGGTAGATAAAGGGCGCTTTCTGGTAAAAAAATTAGGATGCAACGATTGTCATACTGCCGGTTATTTAAAATCGAAAGGGAACGTTCCGGAGAGCAAATGGTTGACGGGTGATACCATCGGGTGGCGCGGGCCCCTGGGAACGTCCTATGGATCAAATCTTCGGCTTTTAATCGGGGCCTTTACAGAAGAGGAATGGATAGAAATGGCAAAGACATTAAAAAGCAGGCCGCCGATGCCGCACCCCATCCTCAATGCAATGGACAAGGAGGATCTTCAGGCCATATATTGGTTTATTCGATATCTTGGCCCGAGTGGAAAACATGTCCCAGCCTTTGAACCAGCCGGTTAATGTCCACCCATAAATGGCAACTTTCCATCAAGGACGTCGTTTTCGCTCTTTTGCAATCTCGTGCCATGCTTGTCAGGATTCCGTAGTTAATATATATCTCATATTTTCTGGTGTCAGGTCGATCGTTCAGAACAAATTATCTTATCAGATATAACCCCAAATCCTTGTCAAGCAAATTTGGATCAATAAACTGTGCACCGACCGTACGATCGTTTATCCATAATATTTTAACGCGTGTGCGAACTTCCATTCTCATTGTATTGTCTAAAGTAAATTTCAATTCAATTAAATCATCTTTGGAAAAATTATGTGGCTTAAGAGTTGTAAAATTGATTCCGGTCTTTGAAATGTCTTCGATGAGTATTTCTTCCTTTTCATCTTTCCCTTGGACAAAGTATTTACCAGCAAGCTGGACATTCTTACGGTAATACTTTCGAAAATCCAGGGTAAACCGAAAAACTTCGCCACATTTACATTTAGCCTTTAGCCGCTTATGAGTATCCTTAAATTGAAATACAATTTTATTTTTTTTTAATCCGCATTTGGGGCAGATTATCGTTACTTTATTGGTAGAACCCACATAAATTTTTCCCATAAATTATACTCCTTTCCAATGATGTGGACTTCGAGTCCATTCCTATTGGGCAATAACAATCTAAAAAAAATACGTATAAAGCGAAATTGAACATCGTGTTAGTTTTAACTGTGTGAGAAAGAGATGACTTGTATTATACATGTCTGAACTAACATTGTACACCAAACACCGTGTTGTTCTTTTCGATCTTTTCAATGCTAACCTGAACCAGTGTGTTGAAAAGATCGTCTTTGCCGACGACGTGAACGGGAATATAGTTGGATGTGATTCCTTTTAATGAATCTGTCGCCTTGTCTCTTTTGCCTTCAATCAAAACCTCAACGGTTTTTCCTGTAAATTTCTTATAAAAGGCATATTTTTTTTCATTTCCGAGTCTTCGCATCTTTTCACATCGTGTCTTAATTATCTTTTGCGGCACTTTTTGTGAGTATTTGTCGGCCGGTGTTCCCGGACGGGGTGAAAACGGAAACACGTGCAGATACGTCACCGGCAGTGTTTCAATGAGGGAATAGGTGTTTTCAAAGGCGTTTTCGGTTTCATCCGGAAATCCGATGAGGATGTCGACACCAATGGCGGCATCCGGTAATTGAGATTTAATTTTGACAACCAAATCCCTGAAAAAAGAGCTTGTGTACGGCCGATGCATTCTCTCCAGGATTCGATCGTCTCCACTCTGCAAGGGAATGTGAAAGTGGTCACAAAAATTACCTGTTTCCGCCACGAGCTTTATGATGTCCTGGGTCAGCTCATGGGGTTCAATGGAACTGAGTCGCACCCGATCCATGGTATTCGATTGACGAATGTGATCTAACAGGGCGGTTAAACTGGTTTTAGGTGATAGGTCGAGCCCATAGGCCCCTAAGTGCACACCGGTCAACACCACTTCGTGAAAACCGGCCTGTTTTAAGCAATGGATGTTTTTCAGTACGTTTTTTTGGGGCATGCTGCGGCTGCGCCCCCGGGCGTATGGAACGATGCAGTAAGTGCAAAAGGTGTCACATCCGTCCTGGATTTTTAAAAACGGCCGGGTCCGGTTTCCAAAGACCGTTACAGGGGTTTGCTTGAAATGGCGTTCATGTAAAATGTTTTGCCGGATCAGAAAAGGAGAGGGAAAGCCTTTTTCCAGGGATAAGACGATATCGGGGAGATTATGTTTATCCCCATGGCCGATGATGTGGTGTACACCGTCTATTTTCTTTAATTCATCCGGTTCGGTCTGGGCATAACATCCGGTGACGACAATTTGTGCCTGGGGGTTGGATCGAATGAATTGTCGAACGGCCTGCCTTGACTGCATGGAGGCTTTCTGAGTGACCGTACAGGTATTGATAATGCAAAGATCTGCCGGATCATCGGCATCTGCCGGCACATGGCCCAGATTTTTGAGTCGTTGAGCAATGGCATCCGATTCATATTGATTGACTTTACATCCCAGGGTAGTGATTCTAAATTTGAGAGAATGATTCTGAATGTTTAGTGACGAATGCTGGCTTATATTTTCTTTTTGTATTTTCATATGTGCTAATTAAGTTAGATGTAGTTGCCAAGATGCAAATTTTGTTTTTTATGTCAAAACAATCAATACTCAATGACCAAAACCTATTTTGAATTTTGGATATGGATACACCTCGAGCATAATTCCAACCTGTGTCCATCCAGAAATGAGGATTTTTGTTCAAGATTAAGGCATGCGAAAAAAATAACCGCAGGCATATAAATGATATTCTGAGGATTATTTTTTAAGCATAACCCCAGAGAAATAGGCTCCGCATTTCACAGGGCAGGCGCAGAGACTTGTCCGCCTCCGGCGGATTGGGCAAAAAAGCCATTTATGGATGGGCACTAATCCACCCGCCGCCAAGAACCTCGTCACCCTTGTAAAATACCGCACACTGGCCGGGAGTGATGGCTTCCTGGGGTTTTTCAAAGCGAACCATCGCCGTTTTATCGTTAACAGGGATCAGCATAGATGCAGCGGCCGTGTGGCGGTACCTGACTCGGGTATGAACATCCACCGGTCGGTTCGGAGGCTCTTGGATCCAGTTAATATTTTCAACATTGCACCGACGAGCGAACAGATCTTTTTTAAACCCCACCGTCAATACGTTCTGTCGGGTGTCCATTTGGGTGACATAATAGGGTTCGGAAGCCGGGCAGTTGATTCCCCGACGCTGACCGATGGTAAAAAGGTGAAGTCCTTTGTGCTTTCCGAGTATGTTGCCATCGACATCTTTAATCAAACCGGGTTTCGGTTCAAACCCCTCATGCCGGGCAAGGAAATTTCCATAGTTTTTGCCTTTGATAAAGCACACGTCCTGGCTTTCCGTTTTTTTAACGGGTTTAAAACCTTTCATCTCTGCCAGTCGAATAACGTCAGATTTTTTCATATGTCCAAGCGGAAATCGGGCGCCGGCCAGATGCTGCTGAGTCAATCGGGCCAGAAAGTAGGACTGGTCTTTTTTGGGATCAATGCCTTTAAAAAGATGAAAATTGTCATGCCGGTCTCCCTTTATTCTGGCATAATGTCCGGTTGCCAGTGTTGATGCACCCAGTTTACGGGCAAAATTAAAGACCGTTCCGAATTTAATTAAAGGATTGCACACCATGCAGGGATTGGGGGTTTGTCCGGACCGATACGTTTGAATAAAATAATCGACGACATTTTTTTTAAACTCGATTCGGCAGTCGAGGACCTTAATATCGATTCCAAGCTGCTTTGCAATGGGAAAAATTTTATGGGATTCTGCTATATGGGCGCTTTGACCGTTATCGGGAAAAGGGTCTTCATATCCTGTAACAAAATGAACCCCGACGACGTTGTGTCCTTTTTCCTTTAAAAGATGAGCCGCCATCAAAGAATCGATACCCCCACTGACGGCAATGGCTGTTAACGGCTTCATTTAAAAAAAGGATTTGTTTGAGGGACGAACTTCCATGGCCCGGGTGGGACAGGCCGTTACGCACAATTCACACACACTGCATTTTTTCTGATCAAAGTCTACAGACATTTCAGGCCGTTTGATGCAAAGGGCGTGGGTCGGGCAGACAGCGGTGCAGGCACCGCAATGGGTACATCTTTTTTGGATGCGCTTTATTTCCTGAGATGCATTCAGGACCTTTACACCCCGATGTTTGAGATATTTTACGCCTTCCTTGAAGTCTTTTCGGCTTCCGGCGAGTTCTAAGACCATCACGCCTTCTTTTCTGGGGAGTATGGAAGCATTGAGAATGTTGAAGGTCAAGTCAAAATCCTTTGAAAGATAGCAAACAATGGGTTTTTCCACTTCTGTCTTGGGAAAGCGCAGAATGAGTATTTTTGAATACACGGTGAACCTCCGAAAATCCTTTATTTTTATTTAAAAAAGGTTTAATTTAATTTTATTTGCTTGATCTGTCAACTGCAACCTGAAATTTGGAACCAAATAGACACCCTGCTAAATCAGACCATGAATCCTTTTGCGTATCGAACAACGGGTTTTGCCATCAAGACATTGGCCGGACTTTCCAAGGCCAACATACGTATTCACGGAAAGGAGAACATCCCAAAAGGTTCCGTGATATTTGTCGTGAATCATTTTACCCGGATCGAAACGCTTCTCCTTCCTTATCATATTCACAAATTGGTAAAAATTCCGGTTTGGTCCCTGGCCGATTATCAATTTTTTAAAGGGACGCTCGGTGCTTTTCTCGAAAAGGTCGGTGCGGTGTCCACAAAAAATCCTCACCGGGACCTTCTCATTATTAAGAGTTTGCTCACCGGCGAAGCCAATTGGATCATTTTTCCGGAAGGCCGTATGGTCAAAAGCAAAAAAATCGTTGAAAAAGGACGATTTATGATTTCCTACGCCGGCGGGAAACATCCGCCGCATACCGGCGCCGCCACACTGGCCTTGAGGGCCGAATTCTACCGCCAGCGATTACATGTCCTGTTGAATGAATTTCCTGACGAAGTCCAACGGCTGATGGATCGCTTTCGAATCGACGCCATTGAACCGGTGTTAAACAACAATACGCATATTGTACCGGTGAACGTGACATATTATCCGCTCCGGGCTCATGAAAATCTTATCAGCAAGCTGGCGACCCGTTGGATGGATAATCTTTCGGATCGCATGTTGGATGAGATTATGACTGAAGGGAGCATGCTGATGTCCGGGGTCGATATGGATATTCGTTTTGGAGGGCCCATTGAAATAAAGCGTTTCATGAGAAAGTCGTCCATCAAACGGGATATCTCTTCCCGGCGAAGCATCGGTTTTGATGATCCGATTCCCTCGAAACCGGTGATGCACAAATCGGCGTTGAAGATTATGCAGCGCTATATGACCGCCATCTACAGTATGACCACCGTGAATCATGATCACATTTTTGCATCTCTGTTGAAGCAGATTCCGTTTAAAAAAATCGATATGTATGATCTGAGACGAAGAGCATTTTTTGTGGCTTCGGGCAAACTTGATAAAATAGGGGTATATCTCCACGATGATCTTTATTTAGATCAGACGCATCTATTGATAGACGATCGTTTCAACAAGCTTAAAAACTTTGTCAAAGTTGCCGAGGAAAAAAAAATTGTCATAATCAAAAACAATAGCCTTATAAAGGACAACTCGAAATTTATATCTCCTTTTGATTTTCACCGTATCCGCATTGATAATCCTGTTGCAGTTATCGCAAATGAAGTGGAAACCTTAAAAAAGCTCCAGCGAAGGATAAGGCGTTATGCCTGGATGCCAAGGTTCTGGCTGAAAAAGAACATCGCCGGAACCTTGATGAAAAAAGCGATTGAAGAATTTGAACAGGACTATAAAAAATTTTATATAGATGGAGAAACAAAAGAAAAGGATATTGGAAAGCCTTTTCTGATTAAAGGTGCGTCCCGTGATGTCGGTGTGGTTCTGCTTCACGGGTATATGGCCGCTCCTCTTGAGGTGAAGGAACTGGCCGAGGTTCTGGGCCGCAAAGGGCTGTGGGTCTATGTTCCCCGATTAAAGGGCCACGGCACTTCCCCTGAAGATCTGGCAATCAGATCCTATAAAGACTGGGTGGCTAGTGTTGAAAGAGGGTATGCCATTATGAGCCATCTGTGTAAACAGGTTGTAGTGGGTGGGTTTTCGGCCGGAGCCTTGTTGGCAATGGATCTGGCGGCAAGAGTTCAGGATATCAAAGGTGTTTTTGCGGTTTGCCCGTCCATGAAACTTCAAGATTTTTCATCAAGATTTGTTCCGGCAGTGGATGTGTGGAATCGGGTGATGAAAAAGGTTCGACTCAATGGGGTTAAAAAGGAATTCGTAGAGAACCAACCTGAAAACCCTCATATTAATTATTTTCGCAACCCGGTTTCCGGGGTGTTCGAGCTGGAACGGCTTATGGACGCTGTGGATGATAAATTGTCTGACATAAGAATGCCGGCCCTTGTCGTTCAATCCCTGAAAGATCCCGTAGTGAGACCCCGTGGGTCAAGACAGGCATTTGATCGTATTGGATCCGAAGATAAATCATACATCCTTTTTAACTTTGACCGTCACGGTATACTTCTGGGTCAGGATTCAGAGAAAGTTCATAATTCGATCTGGAATTTCATCAAAGAGCTAAAATAAGGAACGGCCACCGATAACTGAATCAAAAGTCATTTCAAAGTTCGAAGCAATGTCAATGATGCAGTTTTGGTCTATTGCCAGCCGATGGTTTCGTATCCCTTTTCATGCAGACATTTTTCAACAAAACGGCGAAACAACGGTTCCGGCTTTCCTGAGTCGATAGTTTTTCTTGTCATGGTGGCCGCACCGGCGCCGGCCGCGCCCACACCTGCTGCGCGTCCCACATTTTTATATTTTTTTTCATTCGGCTAATTTTTTTGGTGACACATGCCGATAGATGTGCTAAACATCCGGAAAAAATGAAAGGAAACCCATGATATTCGCTTCCAATTCCAGGACTTTCAGTATATGTCGAGCGATCGGCGCTGCCGCGGCGGCTGCCGCCGGGCAGCCTGTGGTCCTGAAGAGGAGCGGATAGCCGGATTCCTCAAAAAATCATTCAGGGCTGCGGGCATTCAAACCGCAGCCCTTTTAACTTTCAGGGCTGCAAACCTTAAGCAGCCCTTTTTTTATTGTTAATTGAAACCTGCTCATTCCCCGCAAATACGGGATCTTCGATGGGCCAGGACAAAGGTAGGAAAGAGGATATGGGAAACCACGGATAACCACGAATAAACACAAATATCTTGAAAAATAAGAAGCAAGTAAATTCCCTTCGGGGATAACTGAGACCATTGAAAAATATGAATTTTTGTTCGAGTTCGAGGAAGTGCGAGAATTTTAACCGCAGGAATACATAAGTATTTTGAGGATTATAATTTGAGCCTGAAATTAAATGGGACAAAAAGGGTGTTTTGCAAAGGTCTCAACTAAGGAGGATGAATTATATTATGCGAACCCATATTATCCACATCGGGGCAGAAGAACTGACGTACGAAATTCGAAACATCATACGCGTGGCTGACAAGCTTCAGGAGCTGGGCGTACCCGTTTATCTGGAGAATATCGGCGATCCTGTTGCCAAAGGTGAAAAGATTCCCGTCTGGATGAAAGAAATTGTTGCCGAACTGGCCAGAGAGGACATGTGTTACGGTTACTGCCCGACCCAGGGGCTTCTTGAAACCCGAGAGTTTTTGGTGTCCTTGAATAACAATAACGGTAACGCTCGAATTACTGCGGAAGATATCATCTTTTTTAACGGCCTCGGGGATGCTATTACCAAAACCTACGGGTTTCTAAACCGAACTGCCCGAGTCATTACGCCGTCCCCGACTTATACCACTCATTCTTCATCCGAAGCCGCCCATGCCGGACTGCCTCCGGTATGCTATCCTTTGGATCCTCACAATTATTGGTTTCCGGACATTGAGGAACTGCGCCGTCGGGTCAAATACAACCCTACGGTGGCCGGTATTTTGTTGATTAACCCCGACAACCCCACCGGCGCGGTGTATCCGGTGAACTTGATCAAGGAGATTGTCGAGATCGCCAGGGAATATGACCTCTTCATCATCGCCGATGAGATCTATCAGAACCTGGTGTTTAACGGTAACGAAACCGAGCCACTGGGTGCCGTCATCGGCGACGTTCCCGGTATTTCGATGAAAGGGATTTCAAAGGAGCTTCCATGGCCCGGATCCCGTTGCGGCTGGATGGAGGTGTACAATGTCCACCGGGATTCTGAGTTTAAATCCTATATACAGAGCATTCTCGATGCTAAAATGGTGGAAGTCTGCTCCACCACGTTGCCTCAAAAGGCACTGCCCCAAATCTTAAAGCACCCCCAATATCAGGCATATCTGGAACAGCGGCGCCAACGGTATCAACGCTTCTCACAAATTGCCTATGACCGGCTCAAAAACATTCCCGGGGTTATCGTCAACCCCACCAACGGTGCGTTTTATATGAGTGTGGCTTTTGAGGACGGTGTGTTGAATCAACTTCAAACACTTCCCATTTCTAACGGGGCGGTGAGTGAACTGGTGAACGAAATTACCGGCGACCCGAATATTCAACCGGACAAACGGTTCGTTTACTATCTTTTGGCTGCAACAGGAATCTGTGTGGTTCCTCTGACATCCTTTAACACCCCTATGCAGGGATTTAGAATCACGCTCTTAGAGCCGGATGAAAAAAAATTCAGCCAAATGCTTGACAAATTAAAAGAAGGAATCGAGCAGTATATCGTCTGAATGTTGCATGAAAAAGGGCTTAAAGAGGAGTTATCGACGAATGGAATTGGTGACGAGCAATGATCCAATTTTGCTGATATCGTCCATGGGCGGATTAGACTCGGGCAGTGTCTGAAATGATAGGAATTTTGTGTCTGATTTTTTTCCATATCTAACTTCTGGAGAATGTATTTTTTCGTTAAGCGCAATATTCAGTTGACGGTCTCTTCCGTAAATATCATCTCTAAAGTTGACAATACCGTTTTTATCTACCCAGGCTGTCCAGTAAAGAATATGAATGTTTATTGGGTCTGACAATAGTATTGTTCTGGTCTTTTTACTGTCGACAGCAGCCGTTAATTTTTCGTAAGTCCATTTTGAATTGTCTGTCAGAAGGTAAGCAGCCAGCTCCATGGGTTTTTCAATGCGGATACAACCGGAGCTAAAAGTGCGTTTTGTTTTATTGAATAATGTTCGAGCCGGTGTGTCATGTAAATATATGCTGAACTCATTTGGAAAAATAAACTTTACGCGTCCAAGGGCATTCGAATTTGCCGGATCCTGGCGAAGCTTATAGCCAAAGTTCTTTTTTGTAACCGTATTCCAGTCGATAGATTCAGGGTTTACTTCCTTAGCATCATCCTCCCAGTTTTCGAATATCCGGATGTTTTTATCCTTCAGATAATTTGAATCTTTTTTGATACATGGCAGCACATCATTTATGGCAATTTTATGGGGGATATTCCAATAGGGATTCAGTTCCATGTATGTTATTTTTCTGGACAAGGCAGGCGTGGGGCGTTTCTTCTTTCCTACAATCGCCCGGGTCGATGTTACGGTTTGTCCATTTTCAATGATATCGAGTTCAAAATTGGCCGTATTGACCAAGATATAACGTTTTCCCAAGTCTTGGGGAAGCCACCGCCATCGTTCCATATTCAATTTTATCTGTCCGATACGATCTTCCACCGAAATATTTAACGCTGAAAGGGTATTTGATCCGACAACCCCGTCAGTTTTGAGGCCGTTCCTGGCCTGGAATTTTTTGACGCCACTTTCCAGAGCTTCATCAAAATATTCCCCATCACCGCTCGTTGAGTCTGAAAGATCGCCTGAAATGATGAGTCGTGAACGTAAAGCGGCAATACGTTTTTCAGTGTCGCCTTTTCGCAATTTTGGACCTACAGGAATATTCTGCCAGCCTCCGGACTTTTTTATGTTTTGATATTTTAATAATGCTGATTTCAGTC
Organism: uncultured delta proteobacterium; assembly: GCA_963731025.1. Taxonomy (GTDB): domain Bacteria; phylum Desulfobacterota; class Desulfobacteria; order Desulfobacterales; family UBA11574; genus UBA11574. The sequence continues at coordinate 145,722 of CAVSVL010000021.1, forward strand.
TTAAATATCCTGAATGATGGGGTTGCAATATATCAACCAATTCTTCTATTTTCTCATTGTGCAGTGATGCTCGCAGAATTTCTAACAGATTTTTATTCGGTTTTTTTATGTGCCAATCAACATTGGTTTGATTGGGTTCAACAACCCCTTCTGACAAATGAAATCCGTATGAAAAAAAAGCATCCGTTAAAAGTAATTCGAGTTCTGCGTATTTTGCAGGCTCAAACGCGTCGAATACATTGTTGAGTTCAAGAATCCTAACCAAAGACAAAATATCATCTCGATGATAGATGGAAGCATCGAGCCCTTCATGGTCGGCTTCAATGATCGTCTTTATGAAAACTTTTGCTTTATTATTCAAACTATCTTTTGTCACCCATACAGGTTTGATTTTTCGATAAACATAAAAATCAAACAGTAAGTCGGGATTGCAAATCAGATTAGTCTTAGAATCTGTTTTATTTTTTACCGCCAGGGATTTCAGTCGAGATATCAGATGGTCACGTACCGTATCAGTTACAATCCGGCCATTTCCGGTTTCTATATTTTGATTAGGGATATAGATCGAGCCCCGACTAAAATTTTCGTTTGATTCCTTATTTCCGTAGGAATCGTTAAACTTGATCAACGAAGGAAAACTGTTAATCATGCTAGTGACAGTAGAATGAAGATAACCATCGGGTTGCTTTTTGCCCAAAGGAAGAGAACGATTGTTCAAGGAATATTTATCCACCCGATAATGAAGATCCAGTGCATAAGCATTTCCGAAGAAGAACAAAATACTTCCCAACACAACTATTAGAATTTTCGACAGTCTCATATTTTCCAGCCTATACCGAGTTTGCAATAACAAACAGCAAATATAATGCCAGAAGATAAAAGAGATGGATAATACGCTAAAACCTGTTGATTTGTTTAGAAATTAATTAAAAAAATTAAATGAATGACGGTGGGAAAGAAGTGGAATTGTGAAATAAATTACATGATGTTTAGGTAGTGAAAGTAATACGAAGAATATCTTAAACGTCATTGTGGATAAGAAGATGTCGATATTAATTCTTTACCCATTTGATAACCTGTTTTTTGAAATCTATCTGATACTCAATTCCCTTTAGAAAATTCATTTCCGAGAAGCCCTTGGAAATCATTTTGAGAGCCCTTATACTCAATAAAACCTGCATAAATATTTTTTTTGCAATCGGCCCAACTTATATTGGAATACTGGAATAATGGTTCCTTTTGAAAAACCCAATATTCCATCATTCCATCATTCCAGGTTCCCAAAAAAGTTACGGTTTACAAATCCTTTAGGCATGATAACTCATGGCCATCTGAAAAATCGTTTTTGGACAAAAGTGATAGGTGATATAGAAGCAGAAGGTTATCACAGAATTTTGCAGGAGGGATTAGAGGGCGGAAGTCAAGTATCAAAACTGTAATAGGGCATCCACCATGGGCGATACATAAAAAATGGGGCCATTACTGGCCCCAAAGGTAGGTCTTCTTTAATATAGCTTTATTATTTTTTTTATTTCGTAACCGTTATATTTTTCGATGTAGAATTGCTTACCCCTCTATCATCTGTAATAGTAAGAGTGACTGAGTAATTTTCAAACTTAACATATCTATGGTTCGGATTTTTATCGTTACTGGTTTCTCCGTCGCCAAAATCCCAAAACCATGACACAATGGTTCCATCACTGTCAGTACTATGGTCAGTGAATAAAAACAATTTTTTCTGTGTTGCATAGCTGAAATCTGCAACTGGTGGATCATTCGGAAACTCGTTCTGAATGACAAAAATAGAACTATCGGCCGTGCCTTGAAGCCCGCCATGGTCTTTTACCGTCAATTTCAATTTGATATTTTTGCCTAGAGCGTCCGTTTTCGGCGCAGTAAACGTCGTTACGGCTGATTTGGGGTCTGACAATGAGACTGGGTCTCCTTCGACCTGGGACCAAAGATATGAGGCAACTCCATCATCAGCATCCGTTGAACCTGAACCATCCAATTTAACTAACGTTCCCTCTGTAGTCTCCGTATAATCTGGAGTAACAATTGCAGTTGGTGGTTCGTTTTGCCAGCTAATATTTACAATACACGAGTCTGTATTTTGCAGCCCTCCGGCATCAGTTACAGTGAGATTGAAGTTAAGGGAGGCGCCGTCGGGTCCTACGTCGGGTGCCTTAAAGGTCGGATGAAAAGATGTCGGATCGGACAGGGTTACTCCCGTGCCGCCGGTTTGGGTCCAAAGATATGATGCAATACCGTCATCAATATCAACGGAGGAAGATCCATCCAGGGTAATCACAACACCCTCATTCACGGTCAGGTCACTTCCTGCATCAGCTTGAGGCGGTTCATTCTGCCAAGTCACGTTTACGGCACACACATCTTTTCCTTGATTTCCATTGTTATCTATAACCGTAAGTTCGAAGGTCAGAGCAGCGCCTCCAGAATTCACATCGGGTGCTGTAAAGGTCGGCTGCTTTACATCTGGATCAGAGAGATTGACAGCAGGCTCGCCAATTTGATTCCAGTGATAAGATGCAATACCGTCATCCGGATCGGTTGAGTTCGAACCGTTCAGAAAGACAGCCTGCCTTTCGCTAACGGTCTGATCCGGACCCGCATCTGCCGTCGGTGCCTGGTTAGGTATGACCAACGGTTCATGACATACCTCGTTGGAATTTCCGCTCTCAAATCCTTCGCTATCGAATGCTCTTGTCACGAAACAGTATGTTTTGGTTTCATCCAGATCGTAAATTGTGCAATAGGTGTTTGTTCCATCCCATGATGGATTTGCATAATCGTAAGATTGGCTCTGCTCGCGGTAAAAAACCCTGTAGCCGGCTAAATCAAGTTCACTGTTCGGAGCCCATTCCAGCGAAACCTGGGTTGCTGCTGAAGCACCGAGGTTAAAGAAAAACAGGAAGTTTAACGATAAGAGAATAAACCAAAAAAGAAAAGAATAGTTGAACCGATATTTACTTAAAATTCTGACCATAACAGACGCCTCTTTCTCTTTGCATTGGATAACTTCTTAAAGAGAAAGGCGCCGTTTAATGGTTCAAGCAAAATACCTAATATTTCGAATTAGAGGAATTCTGAACTTATTTGGCAACCCGGCTGTCGTAGCTTTTAAGCCTTAGACCCGTGGTTTTGCGTCCCCGCTTTTCAGAGGGTTTGCCCTTTCATCAAGTAGATTTATCCAATTTTGGATTAAAAAAATAATTTCTATACATTTTATTATGCAAAAATCATGCAAAATAACGAACTATTTCGTAAAAATAAAAAAACAACTAAATTTCAGTTGGTTAACTTAGAGAAGATAGATCATGTGCCAAAATTGTTTGATATCTTTACAAAATATTTGACAATATTTGTAAAATACGCTGACATATTTTGACGAGATTTAACTTTTTTAGGGTAAAATTAGGATCGGGCTAAAGCATGATGTTCCAGTGATATATGTTGAAATATTTAAATTTGAATTCACCGCTGCTTGTCGGAACGCAGTGGAGATCCCGACTCTTCGGGGTTAGAGTGCAACGGAAATCCCGTCTCTCGGGGCAGCGCAGTATGAATTCAAATAAAAAATCAAAGGTTGCCGTTCAGAAATGTCCCGAGATAAAGTGGCGTTAAGACGGAAGCTTTCTAGTTCAAATGTTCGAATAATATGCACCTAACTTAATACTATCGAATATGAATGAAATCCAAGAGGAATTTAAGATAGAAAAAAATGAGGTTTAAAACTTTCGCTATATATTCAAGCATTACGGTTGTAATTCTGTGCATGAGTTTTTTGCTCTCCATCTATCTGAATCTTCCGGATGTAACGTACCTGAAATATAACAATCCAAATATCACAGCACTCATGCAGTTGCGCAAAAATCAAACCGAAGCCCAAGGTAAGAAATATCATATCAGACAAAATTGGGTCGGCTTTCAAGCCATTCCCGATTTATTAAAAAAAGCCGTCCGAATCTCGGAAGACGCTTCGTTTTATGAACATAAGGGTATTGATTATGAGGAATTAAAAGAGTCGATCAAAAAAAATTTAGAAGAGGGCACACTGGTTCGCGGGGGCAGTACAATCACACAGCAATTAGCTAAAAATCTTTTTCTTTCTCCTGAAAAAAGTTTTTTAAGAAAAATAATTGAATATTTTATTGCCAAACGTCTGGAAGCCGAGTTGTCGAAAGACCGAATTTTCAATCTGTACTTAAATGTGATTGAACTCGGTCCTGGAATATTCGGAGTCGAAGCAGCTTCGCAACATTATTTTAATAAAAGTGTTCAGAACTTAAGTTTAGAAGAGATGGTCCGTTTGGCCGCAGTTATTCCCCGACCGCTTACGGTGAATCCGACAAAGAATAGTAAGTGGTTAAAATGGAAGGTCGAATGGATATTTCAAAAAATGAAACTTTATAACTATATTGATTAGAAGCCGTCTCAAAATAAAGATTTGGTAACATTGAAAAAGCGAGGTTTAACCCACAGGTATACTAGTGATTTCGAGGTTCAAGAATTAAGAGGCAGAGCCAAGATAAAGATTCTGGTTCAACCCGATCAAGGCGAAGGAGGTTTAAGCCGAAGGCATACTCAAGTATGTCGAGGACTTAAAACGAGGCTTCAACACCGAGGTTGGGCCAAAAGATTATTTTGAGATGGCCTCTAGTTTCTTGATCGATACTTATCTGTCGGTTTTATTCGTTTCATCTGATTTTAATATCTTTTCAAGCCGTTGTCTAACGATTTCAGCTTGCTTTGGATCTATTTTCTCGGATCGGCGCCGAAATTTCCGGATGTATAAATATAGCATCACAAGCATGCAAAGAAGGATAAATATAATGAGCAACACATATTTGTATCTAACTACAGTCGATCTAACTGATTGCATCACCAGCATTTTTGTACTTGCCCGTTGTATATCTTCATTGGCAACAAGCGGTATCTTTTTTATAATTTCTTTTCGATAAGAAATTATAACTTGGCCTAACCTTTGATCTGTTTTGATGGGTGCTTCCTGTTGATTGGGAGCCTCGAATTCATAGGAGATAAATTCTTTCTGACCGGTTGGAATCGTGATGATCCCATCTTCAGTGGGTCTAAGACCAACTTTGCCTTTTACGCCCCTTAAAACTGAAAAATGCGATAATATGTCATCTTTACTAAAAAGTTTCACTGTTATGAAATTGTCGAATCCAAAATCGAGTAATTGCATCGCCTCCTTTTCCCGGGTCTCTATTGTATCAGCTCCCATAATGACAGCGATGTAACGCCGGTTCTCTCTTTCAGCAGTTGCAATCAGATGATAACCGGCCTCCTCGACATGGCCGGTTTTGAGGCCGTCTATAGAGGGGTCTTGCAAAATGAGCCCGTTGCGATTGTGCATTAAAATGTCTGCATGAGTAAATTCCTTTAATTTATGATATTGAAGCGCTTCCGGATGCTCCTGAATGTATGCATGAGCAAGCATCATCATATCATAAGCGGTGGTGTATTGTTCCGAAGCAGGCCACCCGTCAACCGTTTGAAATTGGGTGTTTTGTAATTTTAAATCTCGTAATTTTTGATTCATCTTGTCCACTAAATTCTGCTCGCTTCCGAATACACCTTCGGCTATGGCCACGCAGGCATCGTTACCTGATACAACAGCAATGCCCTTTATCAGCTCAACTAAGGCGACCTTTTCACCCTCATGAAGGTACATGGTCGATCCTTCCTTTTGAGTGACCATTTTGCTAATCACCACCTCGTCGGTTAGCTGAACAGCGCCTTGTTGGAGAGCATCAAAAATCAAAAATAACGTCATTACTTTTGCCAGACTTGCCGGTTGCAGGCGATGGTAGGATTTTGACTGTATATGATTTGGCCACTGTTTGCATCCATGAGCAATGCAGAGATAGAGGATAATTTAAAAGGGGGTGAATACTGATAGCCTAAAACTTCTAATGGTAAACTCGCTGAAATCAGCATGAATAAATATGTGAGCGCAAGTTTAAGTTTTTTCCCCAACATAAGGTTTAAACCCATTATT
>CAVSVL010000022.1:0-82512 GCA_963731025.1 uncultured delta proteobacterium
ACCTCTTCCAATAAGAAACGAATTCGCAAGATGCGTACAGCTGTTTTGGCGGATAAATTACTGGAACGGAGACATAAAATTTTATGGTGGGCGAGTGCTTTTGAGCATCAACAAAAAAAAATGGTGTCAAAGAAGGATAGGAACTTTGATATTTCGGAAAGATATACCGTTAGAGTTCTTAGTGGTTGTAAATACCGCAAAAACATTTCCCTGAGACGTTATCTAAATTATCAGATTGTCTCTTTGAAATTCCGTATTCAATCCAAACGATTTTCAAAACCAGATATCATAGTGGCCTCAATGCCGGATCATTTGCTGGCGTATGAGGCAGCGCGTTATGCGCGGAAGAATGACATACCGTTTATTGTTGATATACGGGATCTCTGGCCTGATATTTTTCTAAACCGTTTTAAAAACATGGGATTGTATGGTATAGGGAAGATAGTCTTGGCGTTGGATTTTGCACGGCTATCTTTTTTGCTGAAAAACGCCGACGCTTTGGTGGCTGTCTCGAAAGGTTATCTCAAATGGGGGTTGGACAAGATTGGAAAACCTGAAAGTGTGTTTGATAGAGTATTTTATCTTGGCTAGAGAACAGCAACTGCGAGGAACCTTGTTAGTGAAATAAAAGCTCAGGTGTTCCTGACTGGATGAAGGGAAGAGAAGATCAAAAACTGCTTATTTTTATCGGAACTTTTGGTGATTCTTATGAATTGGAACTTATTCTGGAGGCGACCAAACGTTTTAACAAGTCAGGCAGAACAGATATTTGTTTTATCATAGCCGGCGCTGGAGAAAAATATGAAATGATCAGCAGAAAGGCATCGGGGTTGAACAATGTAGTGCTGCTGGGGTGGATAGAGGAAAAAGAGATCAATACTCTTTTGAAAATGGGGTTTGCGGGCTTGGTGCCTTGTAGAAGCGTTCAAAATACCATGCCCAACAAGCCGTTTGAATATTTATCTGCAGGGCTTCCCCTTATCAATTCACTGGAAGGCGAAATGGCTGAATTGGTTGATAAACATGGGTTTGGCCTCAATTATTAGCCGGGCGATCTGGAGGGGCTCTGTCAGTGCATTGAACAACTTGCTGCTGATCGAAGACTTCATGATGAGATGTCAAGAAATGCGTTGGTTTTTTTTGAAAGATACGGGGATGCTGACAAGATTTATGATGAATATGCCGGGCATATTGAGCGTCTGGTTGAATATAAAAATGTTAATTAAAGCAGAGAATAAATATGAGAGATATCAGCTTTGAACTTGTTATTAAGAACAATTTAAGAATTTTGTGTTGTTGCTTGAAAAAACATTGCCAGGACACGTTTTTGATACTTTTTATAAAGTGTCATTTCCTGTGTACAAAGAATTCGTCCGCTGGCTGTATTTGTTGAAAGGGCTTATGAATTATAGAATACCTGGCTACAAAGACAAGTGGGCCATGGTGAAGAGCATCTTTCGTATTATGCCCTATTCTCTTGTGGGTGTGGGCGGGCTTGAAGTGACTTATAAAACTGTGAACGATATTTGTAAAAGACATATCCCCGGAGACATTGTGGAATTAGGCGTTGCCGGGGGTGGCAGCGCTGCGTTAATGGCAATTGTTGTGTTTGATAAAAATTTATGTGGAAGCATGCAGCGAAAACTTTGGCTGTTTGATTCATACGAAGGACTACCTGAACCAACAGAGATGGATTTTAATTGTGAATGGGGTGACGGTACTGGTGATCATGTGCGACCTCTGCCGAAAGGCTCGTGTCTCGGTACGCTGGATGAAGTCAAACATCTTATGTTTAATAAAAACGATTTTCCAAGAGACAAGATCGAATTCGTCAAGGGCTGGTTTGATGACACTGTGCCTGCCACAAAAAAGGAGTTTCAGGAAATCGCAGTACTTCGCATTGATGGGGACTGGTATGAATCAACAAAGTGTTGTTTTGAAAACCTATATGACAAAGTCATTTCTGGAGGATATATAATTGTTGATGATTACCAGAGTTGTTACGGATGCAAACGCGCGGTAGATGAATTTATCCAAAAAAGGCATCTTGCCCCTGACATTAAATTTGATGGGCGGGGCGGTTGTTATTTTAACAAGGTCTGATTGCTTAAGAATTAGCTGCGATTCCAAAGAATGAATTTTTCACTTAGTCCTAAACGGATTTTTGATATTATCGCTTGTTTGATGTCCTTTCCCTTCTTACTCTTATTTTTTGCCATTACTGCAGTAGCCATAAAACTGGATTCCTCTGGGCCCGTCATTTATAGAGGATGGCGCACCGGCTTGGACGGAAATCATTCAGAATCTTCAAGTTTCGCACAATGGTGGTTGATGCTGAAAAGATTGGTGGCGGAACTACCGCGCTGAAAGATCCCCGTATCACTCGGATTGGTAATTTTCTGAGGAGATACAAATTGGATGAGTTGCCTCAAGTGTTAAATGTAATCAAAGGTGATATGAGTATAGTGGGGCCGAGGCCTGAACTGGCGCAATATACGAACTTATACAAAGGCGAAGAACTTATTATCTTGAGCGTGCGCCCAGGTATTACGGACTATAGCTCAATGAAGTTTATAGCTCTTGATGAGGCTGTCGGGGCTGGAAATGCTGATCGTGCCTTTGAGGAGACAGTTCTCGCTAAAAAAAATGAACTTCGCGTAAAATACGTGAAGGAGCATACATTCTTTGGAGATCTCAAGCTTATTTTGCAAACCCTCTGTTTGATTTTTAAGAAAGCGTTATGATTGTACATCCAGAATATGTTAATTTCCCTGTCCTTGACTTGAAAGTGTCGCGAATCGGTTTTGGATGCTGCCCCATGGGCCAGTATGGCTGGGGTGCTACTGATGAGCATGAATTGATCAAAGCAGTTCATGCTGCAATAGACCGCGGCATTACGTTTTTTGACACAGCAGATGTTTACGGGCTCGGAGTATCTGAACTTGTGCTGGGAAAAGCTCTGAAAGGCAAACGGGAATCAGCCATCATCGCGACAAAGTTTGGGGTGCGCATAGAAAATGACCGGACTTTTTTTGATAATTCAAAAAAATGGATAAACCGATCTGTTAACAAAAGCTTGTCTCGACTTGGGACGGATTATATTGATCTTTATCAATTGCATTATATGGACAATAAAACACCGATTGATGAGACATTATGTGAGTTACAGTCATTGAGAAATTCCGGCAAAATTCGGGCTTTTGGTGTTACGAATATCGATCTGTCCGATCACGGAATAACACAACCTGTGGATGGACTGGCATCTTTTAGTTTTGAATACAGTCTTGCAAACCGTCTGTTTGAGACTGTTGTCTATGCAAACCAGGAGAAATCAGGACTTTGTTTTTTGTCATGGGGAAGTTTGGGTCAGGGTATTCTGTGCGGAAAATACGATAGCGCAACTGAGTTTTCTGAAATTGATCGAAGAAGTCGAGAAGTATATATCAATTTTCATGGCGAAAAATTAGCACAAAATTTACGTATCGTTGACTATATGCGGAATATATTGCCTTATTACAAAGATAAGACATTGTCGCAGTTGGCGATTCGCTGGATTCTTGACCGGATTCCATTTTCGATTGCATTGACAGGAATAAAACGCCCGGCTCAGGTAAAGGAAAATTTTGGCGCATTAGGTTGGAAGCTTTCCGAGGAGCACTATGTAAAGCTGTGCGAGTTATCTAATGTCGCTGAAGGAATTGGCTGAAACGTATAACAGAGATTATGTGGTGGTGACATTACAAGATGCAGCAAGAAACTTTTGTAGGAATGTTTAAAACAGGGTCACAATTTATGGATACAGAAAAACTTGCACTCAGCATTCGCAAACATGCGGTTATAATGACTCATTTAGGGAAAAGCTCGCATATTGGTTCGATTCTCTCTATTGCCGACATTGTGGCGGTTTTATACGGAAAGATATTAAGAAAAAGACCACAGGAATTGGATTGGCCTGATCGGGATCGATTTATACTCAGCAAGGGGCATGCAGGCGCAGGTTTATACGCTGCCTTGGCTGAAACCGGCTATTTCCCTACGGATTGGCTTCAGGGGCACTGTGCAAACGGAAGCAAGTTATGCGGGCATGTTTCGCATATCGGCATCCCGGGAGTGGAGCTTTCAACCGGTTCTTTGGGACACGGTCTTTCTGTTGGCGCGGGTATGGCATATGCGTTCAGGCATGATGACAAGGCGCATCGGGTTTTTGTTCTAATGAGTGATGGGGAGTGCGATGAAGGGTCAAACTGGGAGGCCATTCTTTTTGCCGGTCATCATAAGCTTTCCAATTTAATCGCTATTGTGGATTACAACAAGATTCAAAGCCTTGCTCCTGTAAAAGAAACCCTTGGTTTGGAGCCATTTGTTGAAAAATGGAGGGCCTTTGGATGGAATGTAAAAGAAGTTGACGGCCATAATCATGTAGAATTGTCTGTCTGTCTAAATGTCATTCCTGCGGATGGGGATTCGCCAGTGTGCGTAATTGCGCACACAGTCAAGGGGAAGGGCATTTCATTTATGGAAGATTCTGTTCTCTGGCACTATCGGACGCCACAGGGAAAAGAGTTTGATGCGGCCATGGCTGAACTGGAAGGAAGGTAAAATGAGAGATGCTTTTGTGACTGCCCTGACCGAGATTGCACGCGCTGACAAAAATGTGATGCTGCTGACAGGAGACCTTGGATTCGGCGTGTTGACCGAATTTGCCCGTGAATTTCCTAAACAGTATCTGAATGTCGGCGTTGCCGAGCAGAATATGACTGGTCTTGCAACCGGTATGGCACTCGAAGGGAAAACAGCTTTTACATATTCCATATGCAATTTCCCAACGTTTAGATGTCTTGAGCAGATACGAAACGATGTCTGTTACCATAATGCCGATGTCAAGATAGTCAGTATCGGGGGGGGGTTCTGCTACGGTCCGCTCGGCATGACTCACCATGCAACCGAAGACCTTGCAATCATGCGCGCTATTCCGAATTTGACGGTGGTTGCTCCAGGAGATACTGTTGAAACCATACTTGCGACAAGAGCTATCTACGAACATAAGGGGCCATGTTTTTTGAGGCTGGGACGTGGCGGCGAGCCAAAGGTGTACGATCAAGAACCTGAATTTGTTCTGGGTAAGGGTGTCATTGTTGAATCCGGTGGTGATGTGTCAATTCTATCCATCGGAGGCATTTTGTCAAATGTTATGAGCGCTCGTGAGATATTACACAATAAAGGTATCGGGACATCTGTTTTTAGCATGCATACCTTGCGGCCTATTGACCGCGGGCTTATTGAAAGCCTTGCGGAGGAATCAAGATTAATCGTAACAGTTGAGGAACATAGTATTTATGGAGGATTGGGCGGGGCAGTAGCTGAAATTTTGGCTGAAATGCATGGGGAAAGGGCTTCACTGCTGCGAGTCGGGTTGGACGGCGACTTCTGTTGTGAGGTGGGGGATCAAGAGTATTTGAGGGGATTATATGGGCTTGATCCCTGGGCTATTGCGGACAGAGTGAGGCAAGCGACTTCACGAGAAATTACGAAAGAGAAAATGCAATGACAGGCACGGCGCTCAGACCTGCAATTGTTTAGCTGAAACCGCTCGTTGTGAATCCGAGAACGGATTTAATGATGTTGGCGTTGGACCCTAAAGAGGTTTGAAAAATTGGTTAGATTACCGATTTTATAATTTTGTCAATTTTTTTGAGAAACCGAGGTGAAAATTACAACAATTTACTCTTAAAGTATAATCAAAGCCCGATAATCAGGGTGAATATTAGCCCGCGAGAGGCTGAGTTTTAGGTAAACGACACGGTTTTTGTACACCGGGCGCACCTATCCACCCTATACTGTGGCGACCCTCAGGATTTTCAACCCTTTTGAGATATTAATGCTGCCCCAGATAAATAGGCTTCGCATTTAACGGGGTAAACCTGGCGGCACCAGCAATCGAATTTGTTTTTCATGATGTCTGTAAATCTGGCTCGCCTGTCCCGTTAAATATTCAAACTCAAGAAGATGATATGATACTTAAGGCGTAGCCAGCTTCACGGCCAAAAAAGCAAGAAAAATTGGTGTAAAATAATTAACGGGATAAAGCACCGATCATGCAAGATGACTGAGACCGAAGTACTGTTTTTACCCGGTGGAATACGCAAAGCGTATCCCTAAGGGAATTCCACTGGGCAGGCGATATAACGAACCTTGGACCCCAGAGAAATATCATAAAAAGCATGATTTCACAGGGTAAATATTTTCTTGTTACGCTCTTTTTCATAGGATATCCGACACAGTAAATTCATAATCAAAAACCTGTTTGATTTGAAAATAGAATTAAAATAAAATGAAGAGGAAGCAACTTATAAAACATTTGAGGACACACGGTGCTTCATTATTACGTGAAGGAAGAAGGCACACTATTTTTCAGAAGGGCCAGCTTAAATCACAAATCCCAAGGCATAATGAAATTGTTGATGAGCTATCACGAAAGATCTGTAAAGATCTTGGAATTCCATTTGTGAGGTAAAAATATGAAATATAGAGCAGTTATAAAAAAAGTAGATAATTGGTGGATTGGTTGGCTAATCGATTTGCCGGGTGTCAATGCACAGGAAAAGACGAAATCGGAGCTAATTAAATCTCTGAAGGTCGGAGCACAAGAAATGCTCGCCACGGAAATTAGCTTTGAACCCGATGCATTTATGACTACCATAAGTATACCAGATCCAAATTGGGCAACTATCGAAAAAGACTTTTAAATATCTGAAACAATTAATTCGGAGTTGATAGAGTGGCGGGAAGAAGCCATGGTTGGTATCAACTGATGCATGTTCTTTTAAACCATAATGGGGATTATCATTTTTAACAGCCTAATCTGAGTCCAGGTCCCGATGGAATTTAAGTGGTCTTGTTCCGTTACAAATTAAACCAATGCATTACGTTTATACGCTATTAAGTGAAAAAGATGGTAAGTTTCTATACTGGTTCGACGAACGATTTAAAAAGGCGAGTTGAAGAACATAATAGCTGGAAGAGTAAATTCAACCAAAAACAGAAGACCTCTGAAATTGATATATTATGAGGCTTGTTTAAATGAAGATGATGCAAGGCAACGTGAACGATATTTAAAGTCTGGAATGGGGAAAAAATATTTAAGAAATCGCCTTAAAAACTCTTGAAGTGCCGACAGTATAATGGCTCATGAGGACATCTTCGACACGGTTCCAGTTAATTGATTTGTTGAGATGACGCATTTTTTGAATGCTGCGATTGTTCTTTTTTGAGCTTTCGAGCACCACGTCGGCCTGCCCAATGAAATTCCTGAAAGGAGGAGCGTAGCGAATTTCATCGGGGCAAAGCTGAATTCCTTTTTGATTTTTTTAAAGCCCATACCATCCTCCAGTTGATTGATTTTTTAGGAAAGTATGACACATATTATCTTTAATTGCAACTAATAATGCATAATTAATGATCTTTTTATAGGTTGTGCAAAGCTCTCGTTGTGCAAAGCTCTCTTTACGTCAAGAGAATTCTGCACGAAGGTTTTCGGGGGTCAGAGGGTAGAGAATAGAGGAAAGAGGAACCCCCCTGGAAGGGAACCCGGTTCAAGGGGGCAGGGATGTCAGGGGGCTTCGGTTCAACAGGGTAAAAATGCTTGGATGTCGAAGATCCTGTTTTCAATTATATGCAAATTTAAAGTCCGGTAAAAGCTATAGTTCTTAAGAGAAACTTGTCTCGCTTATTCCAAACACTTTTGCTAACTTTTGTCTGGTTGCCTTGCGATAAACAGCGCCTTCCCGTTCCCATTTTGCCACGGTTGCCTGTTTTACACCGATTCGACAGGCAAGTTCTATCTGTGTCCATCCTTTTTCAAGGCGCTCCCGTTTGACGGGGTTCATAAAGATATAGTCTTCCGATTCGATTTGATCATATAGCGGTTCAGACTTGGCCTCGCGAATATCACGCAGATCGGATTCATCTTCTATGCGGTCAAGAATGGCCTGGAATGACTTGATGGGTAGCACCACAAACTTTATTTCTCCATTTTCCTTAATTGTCTGGTATTCCATATTTACCTCTTGTAAATGTCGCCTCGCGGGCGGATTTTTACTACTTCTATTATTAATTGGTCATCCTGTCGTGTATAGATGATGCGGTATTGCCCCACCCTAAGACGAAAACCATTTCGTCCCTTTAATACGTCAATATCAAGAGAGGGGTTGTCCGGATTTGCTGCAAGTTCATGCAAATTATTCACGATGGCCGATTTTATTTTTAGCGGCAGGCGTGCCAGATAGTTTCTGGCCTGCCGCCTGTATTTCAATTCATACATAGCTTAATTATAGCTTTAAAAGATATATTGTCAAGATTTTCCGAACCTAATCAAGTGCCATCTTCCGGCCATGTCCCGGTAATTCCACGGGGAGCTCCCAGTATGATTTGCTGGACCTACGGGGCAGGTGCAGATTAAATATCTCGCGCAAAGGCGCAAAGGCGCTAAGATAATAAATACTTTAAAGAAATTATGTCTGAGAATGAAATTGCGAAAATAATTGTGGATACAGCATTTCAAATTCACAAAAGACTGGGGCCGGGGTTATTAGAATCGGTGTATGAGGTTATTTTGGCGCATATGTTGAGGAAGAGAGGGTTAAGGGTGAAACGACAGGTGCCGGTGGCCATAGTTTATGATGACATAAAGTTCGATGTGGGATTCAGGGCCGATCTGATTATAGAAGATAAAGTCATTGTAGAGCTCAAGTCTGTTGAAAATGTGGTTCCTGTTTACCCTGTTAAATAGCTTGAGGGCCCACGATGTACTATACATATGTTCTACAAAGCGGGAAGGATGATAAATTCTATGTCGGGTTTACGAAAAACCTCAAGCTAAGATTTGAGAAGCATTCCAAGGGTCAGGTGGAATCAACAAGAGATCGCCGACCTTTGAAGTTGATATACTATGAGGCGTGCTTAAGTCAGGATGATGCAACAAAGCGGGAAAAATATCTAAAAACATACCAAGGAAAGATGTTCCTTAAAAAGAGGCTCAAATCTTATTTAACAGGGTGAGCAAAAAACAGTTGTTGACCTACCTGAGGCTGGCAGACAAGAGGCTGGGATTGCTGATCAATTTTGGCGATGAGTTGATTCGTGATGGTATCTCAAGAGTGGTCAATGGGTTATAGATTTAAAATCTTAGCGTCTTTGCGCCTTTGCGTGAGACAATAATTTCTAATCGAAAAACGGGTTTGTGATCTCTATTCCATGATATATCTGTCCGGCATTAAGGTCTTCTGACAAGATACGTTTACACCGGGCTCTCTCCGCAGCTGCAATAATCAAAGCGTCCCAATACGATATTTTATACTGCTCAAGGGTATCAAGCGCCCGTTCGACTATGAGCACATCAATCTCCTGAACCTTCATGCGCCCCATATATTTGATGATGTCCCTTGCATCACTAACAGATAGCGGCTTATTAATTTTTTTAGTGACAACCATGAAAAATTCGCCAAGCACTTGGGTAGATAAAACGCCGTTTCCCTCTCTAACGCCACTGAGAACAATGTTCTGTGCTTTTTGTTGCTTATCCGGCAAATGGCTATCATAGGCATATACCAAAATGTTGGTATCAAAAAAATCAGCGCCTTTCATGCAGATCCTCTCTTGTCCAGTGCCGTTCGCCCATGTCTTTGCTGTAGGACTTAAAAGTCATTGACAGTGCATGCGCAATATTTTCTCGCTCCTGCCGGTCACTATCCGCTACTGAACGGAGAAATTCTCTCACCATGGAAGTCAGCGTAGTATTTCTATCTACGGCAATTTTCCGAACTTTTTTAATAACGTCGTCTTCAACACTTAAAGTTATATTGGGCATAAATATCCTCCTTTGGAGGCCTTTGCAAAACACCCCCTTTTTCCCAATCCTTGCATCATACTCAAATTTTAATCCTTGAAATACTCAATGTATTCCTGCCTGCCCCGTAGGTCTCCGTTAAAATATCGGAACAGGCCGGCAGATCGTACTGGGGTGGTTAAAATTTTCGTATTCTTTGGCTTTTAACAAAATTGAACATTTTCCAAAGGCCTCCCTTTGCATACTTGGTTGGCCACAATATGTTTTACCCTTATTATGGTTTTTTCCACAACGTCTTGTCAAGAATAAAATCTGTTGTTTTGACTTCTGAATTCTGCGAAGTTATGTATAGAATGAATTTAATACTTTATGTAATATCATTTTTGCTTGGAGGGCAGGGCATGGAGTTATCGCAAACTATGGGATATAAGCTATCACTTATTGGATAAACCAAATTTGCGCAGCTCACATAAAACCCTTACTCCAAAAGGCGGCGGGATAGGAATCCTGGCCGCTTTTTTTGTTTGTTCGATCGTCTTGTCCATTCCAAAAAGCTTTTGGATTCCGGCGGTTTTCATCTCTTTGTTCAGTCTTTGGGGAGATCGTTCAGAGATTAGGCCAAAAGTACGTCTGTTGTTTCAGTTTTTCGCAGGAAAATTTTATGATCGGAATTTTAATGGAAAAGCAAAGAGGATTTGCAGCATATACCCTGAT
This sequence comes from uncultured delta proteobacterium, assembly GCA_963731025.1. Taxonomy (GTDB): domain Bacteria; phylum Desulfobacterota; class Desulfobacteria; order Desulfobacterales; family UBA11574; genus UBA11574. The sequence continues at coordinate 10,559 of CAVSVL010000022.1, forward strand.
GCCCTTATTGGTAATTTTTGTTGTGGGCACTGCGAATTTTTATAATTTTATGGATGGAATCAACGGAATTGCTGCTATTACAGGTCTGCTCGGATTCGGGCTCTTGGGCCGGTTTGCAGTTCAAAAGTTCGACGTGATTTGGACTGACACGCACCCTTTCGATGGATCAAGGATTAAAAGAGACAGCTAAGTGGTACTTAAACAACAATTGAGTAAAACTCAATTAGGTGTTATTCGTTATTGGTTATTTTGAAATAATACGCTTGACGTACTGCATAATTATCATTAAAATATCAATTAATGATTCAAAGTTTTAAAGACAAGCGGACCCGGCGGCTTTTTGAAGGCGAACGAGTCCCGGTCTTCCAATCATTTGCTCGTCAAGCCGAAAAACGTCTCAGGGTGCTGGATGCTGCCGATAGACTTGAAGCTTTAAAACGCTTGCCGAGCAATCGTTTCAAAGCGTTGAGAGGTGACCGCTTGGGTCAATACAGTATCCGCATCAACGACCAGTGGCGAATATGTTTTGAATGGCTCCAAGATGGTCCGTACAACGTCGAAATTACCGATTATCATTAATTTTCATGCCTTAGCAGCGAAACCAGTCATGAAAACGGCTCTTGTCAGAAAGCGTTACCTGATTAAAATGACTGTGTTTTTTTGAGGCTGTGGCTATTTTCATATAAAAGGAGTTAAAAATGACACGTACACCTATTCATCCAGGGGAAATTCTCGCCGACGAAATTGCTGAACTTGGCATAAATGCAACTGAGCTGGCGAGGATTATACACGTCCCGGCGAACCGAATTTCCCAGATTATTGCAGGTAAAAGAGCCATTACCGCTGATACGGCACTTCGACTCGGAAGGTGGTTTGGCACCGGTCCAAATATTTGGTTGAACCTTCAACAAGCTTATGAACTTGATCTGGTTTGTCAGGAAATTGGTACTGAACTTGAGAACATTTTACCCCGGGAGATGGTATCCTCTTGATATATCCTAAACTGAGTGCATCAAATATTGACAGGTTTATCGGCTCCCTTTGCGTTGACAGTAGCAAGATCAGGACTGGGCCACAGTTAAGGGGACAAATAAACTAAACTGAGCGGTTCAAATTTTAAAACTTTTACCAGCGACAACCATGACAATCGCTCAATTTGGTTAGTGTCCATCCATAAATGGTCTTTTTGCCCAATCCGCCGGAGGCGGACAAGTCTCTGCGCCTGCCCTGTGAAATGCGGAGCCTATTTCTCTGGGGTTATGCTCAAAAAATAATCCTCGGAATATCAAACATATGCCTGTGGTTATTTTTTTCGCATGCCTTGATCTTGAACAAAAATCCTCATTTATGGATGGACACTAGTTACAAAATTTCACCACACCCTCATGGAATTGAAAACTCGATTCATCCTCAAAAAACAGAAGAAACAACTATGAAGTTCAGACTATTATACAAGAATTTTCTTATTGTCTTGCTTGCTGATATTCTCCTGTTGACAGGTTCCTTGTTTTTGGCCTACCTGATCCGCTTTGATTTCCGCCTTCCACAGCCATACTCGGTTTTACTGTTATCAAATGCTGCCCTTTGTTTTGATTGTAAAAATTGGGTGTTTTTATTTTTTTGATCTCTACCGAGGCATGTGGCGTTATACCAGCATCGCCGATTTGTTAAATATCATTAAGGCATCATGCGTAAGCTCACTGATTATTATCTGTTTAATTCTCTTCAGCCATTCCAGATTCATCGGTTTTCCACGGTCGGTGTTTATTATGGACTGGTGTTTTACTGTCTTATTGATTTCCGGATACAGGCTCTGTATCCGTCTTTATTTTGAACGAACTAACAATGACAAAACTTCATCTATACCGACCCGCCAAGTTTTGACGATGTTTTTCAAAAAAATGACTGAAACAAAACGACTTCTCATTATCGGAGCAGGCGATGGCGGCGAAAAAATTTACAGGGAGATACACAACAACGACCGACTTCAGTATACGGTGATTGGTTTTCTTGATGATGATTTAACCAAGATTGGAAAAATGATTCATGGCATTAAGGTTTTGGGACAAATCAGCGATATCAAAAGAATCGCAAAAAAAGTCAATGCTGATGAGGCGTTGATTGCAATTCCATCGGCGACATCGGAACAGATGCGAGAAATTCTAACTCATTGCAGGGAAAGCGGAATCAAGTTTAAAACCATTCCCGGTATTGGAGAACTTATTAATGGAAAAGTTACGGTGAATGCAATTCGAGAGGTTGATTACCGTGACCTTCTTGGGAGGGATGTGATCAGGTTGGATGAAGTTAAAATAGGATCATATCTTAAAGACCAGTGCGTTATGGTTACTGGGGCAGGGGGGTCCATAGGTTCTGAGCTTTGCAGGCAGATCTGCAGGTTCCAGCCGGATAGTCTTGTAATGTTTGAAAGGGCAGAAAGCCCTTGTACGAAATTAACCATGAACTCAAACAGGATTTTGGTGATATCAAAACCATTCCTGTATTGGCTGATGTCCAGGATAAAACGCAACTTGAAAAGGCTTTTGAGGCTTACCGACCCCCAAACTGTTTTTCATGCCGCAGCCTATAAACATGTTCCCATGCTGGAAATTCAACCCTGGAAGGCTGTGGATAATAATATCAAAGGAACAGCAAACCTCGTTGAAGTTACGAATAAATATAATATTGAACGCTTTGTTTTTGTCTCTACCGACAAAGCTGTGCGACCGGCGAATGTAATGGGAGCTTCCAAGCGAATCGCTGAAATGTTGATACAGAGCCAAAACGGTTGTGGGCTTTCGCATACAAAATTTATGACGGTTCGTTTTGGCAATGTGGTCGGCAGTGTCGGCAGTGTGGTTCCGCTTTTTAAAAAGCAAATCAAAAAAGGTGGGCCCGTTACCGTCACACACCCTGAGGTAACTCGATTTTTCATGACGATTCCTGAAGCATGTCAGCTCATTTTGCAGGCAGGGTCCATGGGCAAGGGGGGCGAGATTTTTTTACTGGACATGGGTACATCCATCAAAATCGTTGATATGGCCAGGGATCTCATTCGATTTTCCGGATTTGAGCCAGAGGTGGACATCAAGATCGAATATATCGGCCTGAGACCCGGTGAAAAACTATTCGAGGAACTCATCATTGAAGGAGAAGATGTTGTTCCCACCAGCCATGAAAAAATCATGGTGTTAAAGGGGATGGATTGCAATTTGCAGATTTTAAACGGTAATATACACAATTTGATTCAAATGGCCAAGGACCAAAAAATAGAAACGATTAAAGAAAAGCTTCAAGAGATGGTGCCGGAATATCGGTCCGTTTAACTATTGCCCATCCATAAATGGTCTTTTTACCCAATCTCTACGTTATGCTCAAAGAGTCAATCCTCGGAATATCAACAATTTATGTTCTGATCGCCTGCGATTATTTGTGGTCACCGTTTGCGCAGGCACTTGATCACTTGAAACAGAAGAACTCCGAGCAATGATTTATGGACGGACACTAACTAATTGCATATTTATCGGGGTTTTAAAAGCCGTGATGATGGATACTCATTGTTACGGCTTTTGTTGTTTTATAATTTATGATATAGAGCAATCATGAAAAGTGAGAGTGCGTTAAAAATTGAAAAGTCTGATGCAAAAAGGTGTTAAAATCCCCAACCCTCAAAGTGTTGAAATTGGGCCTGAAGTGAATATTGACCAAATTTCAGGAGAAGGCGTGGTCATTTATTCCGGCTGCAAAATCTTTGGCAGTTCAACACTGATACTTAAAGAAACCAAACTGGGATATGAGGGACCTGTTACCATCGATAACTGTCAGGTTGGACCTCAGGTCGAACTTAAAAGCGGGTTTTTCAGAGACGCTGTTTTTCTGGAAAAAGTGAGTCTGGGATCAGGTGCCAATGTCCGGGAAGGAACGATCATGGAAGAAGAATCACGTGTTGCCCACTCGGTTGGTCTGAAACAGACCATTCTTTTTCCATTTGTTACTCTGGGGAGTTTGATCAATTTTTGCGACTGTTTGATGTCCGGCGGTACAAGCCGGAAAGACCACAGTGAAGTCGGAAGTTCTTATATACATTTTAATTATACGCCCAATCAAGACAAAGCCACGCCATCACTCATCGGTGATGTGCCCCGAGGTGTTATGCTGAACCAGAAACCCATATTCCTCGGAGGGCAAGGGGGGCTCGTAGGGCCGTGTCGTCTGGAATTTGGAACCATAACAGCGGCTGGAACGATATGCAGGAAAGATCAAATACAACCCGGGCATCTTGTTTTTGAAAGTATAAAAAAGAGCGGAAGCATTCCATTCACTTTCGGTATATATCCTGGGATTAAGAAGATTGTGTTCAACAACATCGTATATATTGGAAACCTGATGGCTCTTGAACAATGGTATAACCATATTCGTTCACAATTTATTTCAGATGATTTTCCAGAGCCTCTTTTAAACGCCTTAAAAGAAAAACTTTCTATGGCAGTCGATGAGAGAATAGGGCGGTTAAAAACACTGAGTCAAAAGATGCCGGCTTCTGTAAAAGCATATCAAAAGTTCGCGAAAGAAAATGCATCCCCTCAAATTTTGAAACAAAAAAATGAGCTTTACAACAAATGGACTGAAATGGAGGACCATTTCAGTTCGTTGAAAAATATAGAGGTCGAAGAAAACCTGAAGGATCTGTTTTTGGAAACGATTCGACTTGGTATTATAAATACAGGGAAGGATTATATTTCTGTAATTACAAAACTTAAAAGCGAAGATAAAAAACGCGGGAGCCGATGGCTTCAAGGCATTGTCGATCACATTGTCGATGGTGTTCTAAAAATTATACCATCTTTTAAAAGCTGAAATGATACTGATTAGAAAGATAGCATAACCGCAAATGGACGCAAATGAACACAAATATTATTATTTTAATTCGTGTTTATTCGTGTTCATTCGCGGTCTGCACTTATCCTTTTTTTCAATGTAATAATAAATTGAGGTGATCATGGGCAAGCTGTTCGGCACAGACGGAATACGCGGCGTTGCCAATGAATATCCAATGACATCTGAATTGGCCATGAAGGTTGGAAAGGCTGTTGCGTCAATTTTCAAGAAACACAACAATGACCGACAAAAAATTGTCATCGGGAAAGATACACGTATTTCCGGCGATATGCTCGAACATGCCATCGCATCTGGCGTAGCTGCCATGGGGGTTGATGTTTATCTTGCCGGAATTCTACCCACACCTGGAATTGCTTATATAACCGCTTCAACAGGCGCAAATGCCGGCATTGTGATATCTGCATCCCACAATCCATTTTACGACAACGGCATAAAAATATTTAGAAGCGATGGCTTTAAGCCTTCTGATGAAAAGGAGGCTGAAATTGAACAGATTGTTTTGAATGAAGACCTGGATCTTTCGAAAACGGCGGATCACGACACTGGCCGAGTATATGCAATGTCCGACTCTGGAAAAAGTTATGCGAATTTTCTGAAACATACTTTGCCGGAAAAGAACACTTTTAAAGGACTGAAAATAGTTATGGACTGTTCAAACGGAGCGACGTTTGACGTAGCACCAAAACTTTTGACCATGTTTGGTGCAGATGTTGATGCACTGTTTGTTCACCCTGATGGAAAGAACATTAATGAAAACTGTGGATCCCAGAATCCTGAAGTACTGAGAAAAACTGTTGTGAATAAAGGGGCTGATATCGGCCTTGCCTTTGACGGAGACGGAGACAGACTTGTTGCTGTGGATGAAACAGGAGGTATTGCAACCGGTGACCAGATAATTGCGATTTGTGCAAAATACATGAAACAAATTGGGATCCTTAAAGAGAATTGTGTGGTCAGTACGGTCATGAGCAATCTGGGTCTTCGCCTTTGCTTAAAAGAAATGGGAATAAAACATATTGAGTCCAAAGTAGGAGATCGTCGTGTTGTGGAAAAAATGATGTCTTTAGGAGCTGTGTTAGGAGGTGAAGACTCCGGCCATATGATTTTTTTAGACCACCATACCACTGGCGATGGTATTCTTACGGCTTTAAGATTGATTGAAATTATGCAAGCGGAATCAAAACCATTATCAGAGCTTCGAAAAATAATGACCGTATTTCCACAGATCCTCATTAATGTCGACGTGCGTCATAAACCTGATATCGAGACCGTACCTGAAATTAAAGATGCGATGATATCTGTGGAACGACGTCTGGATAATGAGGGCAGGGTGCTAATACGTTATTCTGGCACCGAACCGCTTTGCAGAGTCATGGTTGAAGGGCCGAGCATAGAAAAAACCAGAAGTTACTGTCAAGAATTGGCGGATGTGGTAAAGAAAAATATCGGAAAAATATAGGCAAAATATAGGAAAGAGAAAAGAGGAAGCGATGGTACGGATGTGCGGAGGCAACGAAGCGCATTCGGATGACAGCAGGGAGTCTTAGCAGGCAATAGTACAGATGAGGACGGCGAATACGTACAGAGGAGAGCTGGAGTAATGGAAAGGGCGTGCTGGGTCATGGAACTGTTGATGGGAAACAAGGAGGATGCATTGGAATCTGAAAGTGTGTACACGAAACAGCAACGGATAGCAAAACTTGCGGAGCAGATGCCGGACGACGGCTTTACCTCGCTTGCCTATATACGTTGATCGAGAGAGGCTAAGGGAAGCTTATAGGCAAACGAGCAAAGACGGTGCAGCAGGGGTGGACGGAGTGAAAGACGCGCAATACGAGGAGGACTAGGAGAAAAATCTTTCCTCGTTGTTGGAGCGGTTCAAGTCAGAGAGATACTGCGCAACGCCGGTCAAGCGGAAGTATATACCCAAGGAAATTGGGGGAGAGCGATAAGGCGGATTGGAATCCAACGCTGGAGGACAAGATCTTACAGCGTGCGGTGGTGATGTTGTTGGCAACGCTTTATGAACAGGATTTTCTAGACTGCTAGTAGGGTTTAGGCAGGGCTGCAATGCGTTGCAGGCGTTGGAGGCATTGTGGCAAGCGATCAAGAGAGTGGGAAGTGCCTGTTGGGTGTTGGAGGTAGACATTAAAAGCTACTTTGACAAGGTAAAGCATGGGTATCTGCGGAAGTTTTACAAGAAACGGGTACGAGATGGTGTAGTTACGAGAGTGCTGGGGAAATGGCTTAAGGCAGGGGTGATGAAAGACGGTGCGCTGCACTATCCGAAAGAGGGAACGCCTCAAGGGGGAGTGATATCGCCGCTGTTGGCCAACATCTATCTGCATGAAGTTCTGGATGTCTGGTTTGAGCGGGAGATGAGGCAGAGGCTGAAGGGAAGGGAGGAGAAGAAAAGAAAAGAAGAAGAAAAAGAGAAAGAAAAAAGAAGAGAGGAAGAAGAAAAAAGAAAGAGAGAGGAAAAGAAGAAGAGATAAGAGAGATAAGGGATGAAAAAAAAAGAAAAGAAGAAAAAGATGGAGGAAAAAAGAAGAAAAGGAGGAGGGGGAAGAGAGGAGGAGGTATAAGAATAAAAAGGTAAAAAGAAATAAAGGGGAAAAAAGAGAAAGGGAAAGAGGGAGGTGAAGAGAAAGAAGGCGAAGAAGAAGCTGAAGCAGGCTGAGAGGCGAGTGTATATATGGTGCAATCGCAACGGTCACAAACCGCAAAGAAGAAGCGGCAGACGATGAGGCGGAACTGAAACGGCCAAAACCGCAATATGGGACACATTTAGGATGTGAGGCGTAAAAAGCTTCAACGCAAAGGCAAAGAGATAGTGGAGAAAGAGACTGAAAAGGAGAACAAGGAGCAAGGACAAGCAAAGGGAGCGCTACAACAGATAGTAGAAGCGATATCAGTAGCAGGCGACACGGATAGAGCAGCAATACTCGTAGAGAATATAAGAAGAATTAGGAAAGAGGAAAAAAGACCAGAGATCAGAAGTCGGAAGTTGGAAGATAACCCATCAACCAAAAAATAGAAGTGGTTTCAAAATGTTCAATTTTAGTCTCTATTGCCTAATATCCTGAGCAGCATAAGAAACAAGTTTATAAAATCAAGATACAACGTCAGAGCACCTAATATCGCACCCTTTCTGGCGATTCCGCTGTCAAGGCCGGCCGGCTGTGACAGCGCCATGGTTCTTAGCTTCTGTGTATCATAGGCGGTGAGACCCACAAAAACGACAACGCCGATATAACTGACAACCAAACTCATACCGGAACTGCGTACAAATAGGTTTACGACCGATGCAATCACAATTCCGATGAGCCCCATAAACATGAATTGTCCCATGGAAGTCAGATCGCGTTTAGTCACCATACCATAAATACTGGATGCAATAAATGTTGCTGCGCAGATAAAAAACGTTGAGGTTATTGAAGAACTTGTATAAATAAGAAATATTGCTGAAAGCGTTGCTCCGTTTAATGCTGCATACAGCACAAACAAAGAGGTCGCGGTTGACGCCTGCATTTTGTGAACTCTAGCGCTGATGGTAAATACAAGAACAAGTTCACCGATGATCAGTCCAAAAAAAATGATCTGATTTCCGAAGATCAGTTTCATTAGCGTTTCGCTGTTTGATACATAAAATGCGACGACGCCCGTTAGACCGAGACCGATGGCCATCCAATTATAGACACTTCGAATAAATTCGTTGACTTGTACTTGGGCCCGCGCTGTTTTAAGCGGAACAGATTGCATCTTAACCTCCCAATATTAATAACATTTACTCAATGTCATATTCTTTTATAAACGTGCCGGATGTTATTTCCGTTAAGTTTAAACATATATAACACACAAATTTTGCATTGCAAGATTAAAAGCGTCTTTTATAGCCATGAACCCTGATCAGTTATATCAAGATCTTAAAGAACTTGCAGAAAAACTAAATGTTTCGGTGTTAGAGCATAATTTCCGACATACCGGTATAAAAGTGAAAAGCGGGCTTTGTAAAGTAAAAGGCAATACATTTTTTATCATGGATAAGCACAGTTCGATCAATGATAAAAATGAGATGCTTTTATCATGTATCAGCAAAATGCCCCATGAAGACATCTATATTGTGCCGTATTTGCGTGAGATGTTAAAGAGATTTCATTAGTACGGAGCGTAGCGACTCCTTAACTTTAGATCACTTCAAACTTTAGCTCACTTGTAACTTTTCCTGGGGGAAAGAGGTTATTTGTCTTTACCCTCTGGAAAAGAATTTACGACGTATCGAAAAGTTTACATAATATATCTTATCAGACGTTATAAAGAATCGGGCATAGAAGCCAAAGGCCTTTACGCGCCTTTAAAAACGAAATATGCTTATATTGCTTTGTTTCAGATTTTATGTTGAATGGTATGATCAATTGTGATAGTCATTTTGTTTTATGTTGACAACTTTACGGTTTCCCGGATAAATGCATTATTATTAAAAGAAAATATTAAAATTTAATGAATCCATACCCCAGTATCCATTACACGGGCCCCTCGAACACGGATCAACATCGAATCTACACGGTTTCAGAGCTCACTTCAGATATTAAAGGCATACTTGAAAAAACCTATCCATTTATCTGGATTTGCGGTGAAATATCGAACTTTAATATCCCGGCTTCCGGCCATTTTTACTTTACGGTCAAAGATGAACATGCTCAGATCAATGCGGTAATGTTTCGAAATCAAAATCGCAGTTTAAAATTTATGCCTGAAGACGGAATAAGTATTGCGGGGCTTGGTAGAATCAGTGTTTATGAGCCTCGTGGAACGTATCAGATTATCTTTGAGTATATTGAACCCAAAGGTACAGGCGCCATCCAACTGGCATTCGAACAACTAAAGAAACGTCTTGCAGATGAAGGGTTATTTGATGAGAAACACAAAAACCCCCTACCCTTTTTGCCACAAAAAATCAGTATCATTACCTCACCCACCGGAGCTGTTGTCCATGACATTTTAAAAATTATGGATCGTCGATTCTCAAACCTTCATCTTGAAATTGTACCCGTCAAAGTTCAGGGGTATGGTGCTGAAAACGAAATAATATCCGCCATTGAGATGATCAATGCCCGACATGATTCAGATGTCGCGATTTTAGCAAGAGGCGGTGGTTCATTGGAAGATTTTCATGCGTTTAATTCAGAGGATGTTGCCAGAGCTGTTTTTGCGTCTAAAATTCCGATAATTTCAGCAGTTGGACATGAAACCGATTTTAGCATCACAGATTTTGTTGCAGACTTTCGAGCCCCAACACCATCTGCCGCCGCTGAAATAGCCGTTCCTTTAAAAAAAGAACTTTCGCGGAAAATTACGAACCTTTCAGAAGTTTTGACCCCTCGCTTTTTACGGTATTTCGGACATCTGCAAACCGTTTTAAAAGAAATGTCGAATCGACTGGTTCATCCGAACCGAAAACTAACAGACTTAAGGCTAAAAACCGATGACATGCTGGGTCGACTTAACAGATCGTTTAAAAACAGCTTTCTAAAACATCAAGAACGATTTTGGTGGCGTAGCGAAAGACTTATCTCCAACAACCCTTCAATACAGATACGATTATTTAAAGATAAACTTAATATTATTAATTCAAACATTAACATATATATACAAATATTATTAAATAAAAAACGGGCAATATTAAGGGAGTTTGAAGCAAAACTCCACACCTTAAGCCCTGCAGCGATTCTGGCAAGGGGATACAGTATCACAAGAACCATTCCGGATGCAGCCGTTATCAGAGATCCCCAAGAGGTGTCCATTGGACAGGATCTTGAAGTAATGGTTGCAAAAGGTGTATTTATTTGCTCGGTAAAAAGGAAATAGCATCATGGCCAATCAGACCTTTGAAAAAGCAATGAATAAACTTGAAAAGATTGTTCAGGAGCTTGAATCTACAGACTTGCCGCTTGAAAAAGCTATAAAAAAGTTTGAAGAAGGTGTTCAGCTATCCAAATTTTGTTCTGAAAAACTCGATGAAACTGAAAAAAGGGTTACCATTCTGCTAAAGGATCAGAACGGTCGTATTTTTGACAAACCGTTTATCTCGGACACCGAGTCTGATGATGAATAGTTTTGATCTAAACTCATACCTTTCTTCTAAAAGAAAACAAATCAACCAAGCACTTGATTCGACATTCGCGAATACTTCAAGTAAAATTGTAAAAGCCATGAAGTATTCACTTATGGCAGGCGGAAAACGCATAAGACCGGTTTTATGTATCGCTGCTGCCGAAACCGTTGGAGGACAGAGCCAAGATGTTATCAACGCTGCCTGTGCCCTTGAAATGATTCACACCTATTCGCTAATCCATGATGACCTTCCTGCAATGGACAACGACGACATACGAAGGGGGCAGCCAACATGTCATGTGGCCTTTGATGAAGCCACAGCGATTCTTGCCGGAGATGCGCTGCTCACCCTGGCTTTCGAGGTGCTTTCTTCAACAGAGTTTGTTCAAGACAATCATGTTCGAAATTGGATGAATGTTATACATACCCTATCGACAGCTGCCGGATATAAGGGAATGATTGAAGGACAGATGCAGGACATGGCCGGCGAAGGGCATTTGCTTTGTTTAGAAGACCTTGAGAACATGCATGCCTTGAAAACAGGTGCCCTGATTGAAGCATCTGTGACGATTGGTTCAATTTTAGGTAAAGGGAACCCTGATCAGATTCAACAGCTTAAAACTTATTCAAAAAATATCGGGATTGCATTCCAGGTCACCGATGACTTGTTGGATGTTGAAGGTGATCCAAATGTTATGGGTAAAGATGCAGGTTCGGATCAAGCACGGAGTAAAAGCACCTACCCTGCCCTTCTTGGAATAGAGCAATCAAAGCAATTCGCAAAAAAACTTGTAAACAATGCCTTGAAAGCACTTGATTATTTTGATAACAAAGCGCATCCGCTCCGGGCTATTGCATATTATATTGTTGATAGAAAAAGATAAGGGATTATACGTTGAGCTTTCTTGAAAAAATTAATTCTCCTGAAGATTTAAAAAAAATGTCTAAAAATGATCTGCCGCTTCTTGCATCGGAAATACGGAAGATTATTATCGACGTGGTATCTAAAAATGGCGGCCATCTTGCACCAAGTTTGGGCGCAGTTGAACTGGCTATTGCCATCCACTATGTCTTTAACGCTCCTGATGATAAAATTATATGGGATGTTGGACACCAGTCTTATGCGCATAAGCTGCTGACGGGAAGAAGAGAACGCTTTCACACCTTGCGTCAATATGATGGAATATGCGGGTTTACACGTATGAGTGAAAGTCCCTATGATGCATTTTCAACCGGCCACAGCAGCACTTCAATCTCTGCAGGACTTGGAATTGCATGTGCCAAGCGTTTGAAAAATGATAATTCAAAGGTTATCGCCGTTATAGGAGACGGCTCCATGACAGCAGGACTTGCCTATGAGGGCCTTAACCAGGCAGGAGACATCAATAAAAACATTCTCGTTATACTTAACGACAACGATATGTCCATTGCACACAATGTGGGTGCTGTATCTTCTTTATTAAGCCGCACCTTTTCAGCAAGATATTTACAGGATTTTAAAAAGGAAGTGGGAGACTTTCTTAAATCTTTACCGAAATTTGGAGACGATATCTATCAATTTGCAAAACGTTCCAAAGATTCCTTTAAAACCTTTATCACTCCCGGCATGTTGTTTGAAGCCTTTAATTTTGAATATTTTGGTCCTATTAACGGTCATAACCTTGATCATCTCATCGACATTCTTAATAATGTCAAATGCCTAAACGAACCGGTACTTCTCCATGTAACAACGACAAAAGGCAAAGGATACCCACCTTCTGAAAAAAATCCGGTATATTTTCATGGTGTTGGATGCTTTAACGCTGACACTGGAGAAAGCCTAAAAGAAGACTGTACGATTCCGACATATACGCATGTCTTTGGACAAACGTTGCTCAAATTGGCGTCAAAAGACCCTAGAATCATCGCGGTGACCGCTGCCATGCCCGAAGGTACAGGTCTCTCGGATTTTGCACATGCCTATCCGGAGCGGTTTTTTGATGTGGGAATCGCTGAGCAGCACGCCGTGACTTTTGCAGCAGGATTGGCAACAGAAGGACTCAGGCCTGTTGTGGCCATATATTCAACGTTTTTGCAGCGCGCCTATGACCAGATATTACATGATGTGTGTATTGAGGCGATCCCGGTTATTTTTGCCGTGGACCGCGGTGGAATTGTCGGTGAGGATGGAGCGACTCATAATGGTGTTTTTGATTTATCTTATCTCAGAAGCCTTCCCAACATGGTAGTCATGGCACCAAAGGACGAAAATGAGCTTTGCAGAATGCTGACCACAGCCATCGACCATAATGGCCCCATTGCAATTCGATATCCCAGGGGAATTGCTGAGGGCAACACGTTGGAAAATCAAGATATCCCCCTACCCATCGGAAAAGGGGAAGTGCTTGCAAAAGGAGATGATGTTGTTATCTTCGCCATCGGTCGGTCCGTTAACGAAGCGCTTTTAGCTCATACGATGCTCAAAGAGCATAATATTTCTGCAACGGTTGTAAATTGTCGTTTTGTAAAACCCCTTGACGTCGATTTGATAGGAACCCTTTCCAGAAAAATTCCGAGAATTATCACCGTTGAAGAGAACGTTCGTCAGGGAGGATTTGGAAGTGCGGTTTTAGAATATCTGGCCGAGCAGGAGATAACAGGGTTTCGCTTGAAATGCATCGGAATACCGGACACCTTTGTTGAACACGGAGCTCAGGACTTTCTCAGGTCTAAATACGGTGTTGATGCGTCCGCTATATTCAACGCAGCGAAAAAACTGATGAATGACACCTGATGCCTGCAAGTAAAAAAAGACTCGATTTAGTTGTGCTTGCGAAAGGGTTTGTGCACAGTCGCCAACGCGCTCAAGCGCTTATTATGGCTGGGAAAGTTCTGGTGAACAATCAGATTGTGGATAAACCCGGAACACTCGTTTTTCCAGAGGACGATATTGTTCTTCAAGAAAAAGATCATCCCTATGTCAGCAGAGGGGGGCTTAAACTCGAAAAAGCGCTTCATACCCTGGGAATCGATATCAACGGTTTTGTGTGTCTCGATGTGGGTGCATCCACGGGCGGTTTCACTGACTGTCTCTTACAACATGGAGCAGGCCGTGTTTATGCGGTAGATGTCGGTTATGGACAGCTGGCTTGGAAATTGAGGCAGAATCCTCGAGTTGTTGTTATAGAACGGATGAACATACGGCATATGCAGTCTGAAACCCTTCCGCAACTCGTAGATCTTGTTACCATAGATGTTTCCTTTATTTCCCTTAAAATAGTGGTTCCCGATGTATTAAAATATATGAAAAAAAGTGCCGGAATTCTGGCATTGATCAAACCCCAATTTGAGGTAGGGAAAAAAAATGTGGGAAAAGGTGGCGTAGTGCGTGACCCGACTCTTCATACTGAAGTCGTCGCAAATCTATCTGAATTTTTTGTAAAAAAATATCTTTTCTGCGAATGGGTTATCCCCTCTCCCATCTTGGGGCCCAAAGGAAACAGAGAGTTTTTTATGTCATTAAAATTTAAAAGTTAAGCTTGATTTTTTATAAATAAACCTATAAAAATATTTGTTTTATGTATCTAAATCTACACCTTTTAATTTTATCAGAGAGGAGATTAAATGGCCGAAACAATAGAAAGTTTAAGGAACATTGCTTTTGCATCCCACGGCGGTGCGGGTAAAACTTCTCTGGCCGAAACAATGCTTTTCAATGCAGGTATCATTAACAGAATTGGCCGCGTTGAAGACGGCAACACTGCAATGGATTTTGAGCCGGAAGAACTTAAACGCAACATCAGCTTAAGCAGCGGATTCCATCAATTCAACTGGAAAAAACACATCGTTAGTCTCATTGATACACCTGGTGATCAAAATTTCTTTTCAGACACAAAGAGCTGCATGCAGGCTGCCGACAGTACGGTGATCGTACTGGATGCCGTAGACGGAGTAAAAGTTCAAACCGAACAGGCATGGGATTTTGCCGAAACATTTAAATTACCATGTATTATTTTTATCAATAAACTCGATAGAGAACGTGCGGATTTTATGCGCGCTTTCAAAGATGCTGCTGAATGTTTTGAGCCGAAACCGATGATCATACAGATCCCCATAGGATCCGAAGAAAATTTTAACGGCATCATCGATCTGATCAGCATGAAAGCTTATACCTATGATACCAAAGGCAAAGCAAAGAAAGTTGACATTCCCTCTGATATGCAGGATATGGTTTCAGAAGAGCGAGAAGCTCTTGTGGAAAATGTTGTCGAGTCAGATGATGAGCTTCTGGAAAGGTATCTTGAAGGAGAGCCGATGTCAGATGATGAAATAAAGGTCGCTTTAAAAAAAGGTATCCTTTCACGCTCATTTGTTCCTGTTCTTTGTGGGTCGGTCACAAAAAATATCGGTGTCGATCTCTTACAGGATTTTATTATTCATTGCATGCCTTCACCGCTGGACCGAGGCCCCTGGATCGCTGCTGATGCAACGGGAGATGGCGAAATAGAATGCCGACCCGATCCCGATGCACCCTTCTCCGGTTTTGTGTTCAAAACTGTTGCCGATCCATTTGCCGGACGTCTTTCAATTTTCAGGATTGTTTCAGGGACACTTGGGGCAGACGGAAATTTCTACAATGTTAATAAGGATACTAGTGAAAGATATAACCAGCTTTTAAGGCTTGCCGGAAAAGAACAGAAACAAATTACCAAGGCCGGGCCCGGCGCAATTGTTGCTGTAGCCAAACTCAAAGAGACCACCACCGGTGATACCATTTGCAGTAGCAGCCAAAAGGTTAAATTTAAATGTGCAGATCCCCTTCCGCCCTTGATTTCATTTGCTGTAAAAGCCAAGTCAAAAGGAGATGAAGACAAGATATTCATCTCATTATCAAAACTATTAGAAGAAGATATGTCCCTGCAACTTACACGCAATTCTGAAACAAAACAGATTCTGTTATCCGGCCTTGGACAGGTTCATATTGAAGTCACAACTGAAAAACTAAAAAGGAAATTCAACGTGGAGGTCCAGTTGGACACACCGAAAGTTCCCTATAAAGAAACCATTACCAAAAAAGTCAGGGTTCAGGGAAAACATAAAAAACAGACCGGAGGACATGGTCAGTTTGGTGACTGTTGGATTCAAGTAGAACCGCTTCCCAGAGGAAAAGGTTTTGAGTTCGAAAACAAAATTGTTGGGGGTGCTATTCCCAGACAGTATATACCGGCTGTTGAAAAAGGTGTCATTGAATCGGCTCAAAAAGGAGTTCTTGCAGGGTCCCCGTGTGTCGATTTTAAAGTTATCCTCGATGACGGTTCTTTTCATGCGGTAGATTCATCTGAAATGGCATTTAAAATCGCTGGTTCTCTCGCTTTCAAAAAGGCGGCTGCAGATGCCGGCCCTGTTCTTTTGGAACCGATTATGAATGTCTCAGTTATTACTCCGGATGAATACATGGGTGACATCATGGGAGATCTTAACAGTAGACGTGGTCGAGTCCTTGGTGTGGACAGCAAAGGTAAAAATCAGGTGGTTAAAGCACAGGTACCCATGGCTGAATTTTTAACCTATGCACCTGATTTAAATTCAATTACAGGAGGTCGGGGCATATTTACCATGGAATTTTCACATTACGACGAAGTTCCTGCCCAAATCTCCCAAAAAATTGTTGAAGAATTAAACAAAGCCAACGAATAAGGCCTGCGGCCGTTGGAGGATAGAGGTTGGAGGATCGGGAACTTCGTTCCCTTGAGGTTAGAGACAAGCGCTACACGGTTGGAGGCAATGGCTTCGCCGTTGGAGGTGTTATGCCTCAAACCTAAAGCGAAGCGCTCCTCCAACCTAACGCCGCTGAAAGCGATTAATTTCCGCCTCTCATGCATTGTTTGCAAGGTGCAAAACCAGACCAAAATGCGTCCCATTTTCTTGGAAAAATGACCCTGTTTCTGTGTTTTATTCTTTTTCCATATGGACATGTTTTTAAATGAAACCGTTTCGACTTTTTACTTCCCCAATATTCTTTGCCCTCCTTTTCACTCCAATTACGCCACATTCCTTGGTTCTTTGACATGGCATCCCTTTGGGCTTTTAACAATACACCATGGTATTTTACATTCGGTCTTCGGTGAAGCACATAAGCATAGCCCTTTTCTATCATTTTTTTATTAATAAAAGTACCATCTAATAAAAAAATGTATGCCAGCAATCGACCATAACGGTCGTATTTTTCTTTGTCGAATTCCAATCTCACCATTTTTGATCGAAGCAGTGATTGATTGATTTTTTTTGCTGCATATCCAAATTCTTCTGCTTTGTGATGGTCATGGGCGATCTCGGGTGCGTTTATGCCGATATAACGCACATGCCGACCATCAGTGAGCACAATGGTATCTCCGTCATTTATCCATTTTACCTTGTTCCACTCCTGTACCAATGCGGTTTTGCCGAATAACAAGACCGATAAGAAAATTAGCTGCAAATAGAGAAAATATTTTCGCATCATTTTTTTATTTTTTATCAAACGGATGGAAACAATTTGTATCCATCCTAAATCCAAAATGGACACAATGGGTGTCCAATGCAGAAATGAGCAATTTTTGTTCTGATCAAGGAAACAAGGATTTGCGGTGAGGCGTACGTCTGTACGCCGCACCGGAAACCCGCAGAACGCCGAGCAGGACAAAAAGGGCCATTTATGGATGGACACTAACTTGTATCTAAACCACAGTGCATTGCAGCACTTTTATCCAATATTTTCGACAAACCGCCGTAATCTGAAGGAAGATATCCAAGAGACTTCTGCCAGACTTCATCGTCTTCCATACATAAATAAATCGTCACATCAGGGGCATAGTCCCTGATGTATGACACTATCTTTCGATACAGATCGATTCTTAACGGTTTAAAATAACGCATTTTTCCATCAAGGCCGGATATAAATTCCCCGTAAATGATCTTTGATTTTGGAAAACGTTTTTGTATGATCGATTTTAGAGCCGGTACAAAGCGAAACGTGCCAAGGCTGATCCATACAATATTTTCAGAAGATACATGGGAAAACATCTGATCAATAACACTCGCGTATTCTTCTTCACACCCGTCATAGATCACCAAGGGGTCAAAATGAAAGCCGATCGGATATCCCCAGGACTCACATTTTGCGGCAGCATGAAGTCTGGCAGATATAGATGCCGTATGGCGTTCTTCATTTTTGACAATACGGGGTGTATTCAAAGACCATGACACAATGGTTTTGTAATTGTGGTGAAGTGTTTTAAGTGTCTTTACGTTCACTGTTTTGGTTTTAAGTTCCAATACGGCTCTGGACTGTTTTGAAAATTTAGGTACCAGCAGATCTGAAAGATCCGTCCACTTATCCCAAATCATGCTGTCTGTAAATTCACCGGTTCCGATTCTGGTCAAGGTTTTATTTAAAAAAAGACGGTCCAACTCCATTAGAAGCTGATCGTGATTGACAAAATATTGCAAAAGGGGTGGATGAAAATAGGCTTGCAGAATGCAATATGAACAGTCCATGGTACAAAATGTGCCCATATTCAGAATTTGATAGCCGCAGCATGTATATGATCGTGTTCCGGGACATGGTTTAATAAAAGCGCCGTTATTTCGGGTGAGAAATAAGATCGTTTTGCCTTTTTGGACCGGATCATCAGACGATGAAACCGATTTGTAAACCTCTTTTGAACTATGAACCACTGAAACCGGTACATTAGGGATACGTGATCGAATGGAATTTACCAAGGGGGATTGGAGTACCTGTTGATCGATATATAGTTTTAAAAGGGACAAGGGAATAATTTTTTAATCTATGAATGGTTTCATTTATTGAATGTAATTAGAAAATTATCTTTTTAATAGATAGTAAAACATATATTATGGGTCAAGCATGAAAACAAATCTTTAAGAACTTTATCAATAATGGGAAAATGCGGGCATTTTTCAAAGGTTTCTTGACACACGGCCGACCCATTGATAATTGTTTGAGTCCACGGTTTCTTAAACAAAACACAAAACAAATAGATACAAAACACTTGATGAACAAGGCATGTTACGGGTTCATCAGGTGTAATATCCTTCAGGAGATCTTAGAAAGCATGCTACTGCGTATACAAAGAAAAGGGAAGAAGGTTTTAATGATTGAAGAAGAGCTGCAAGAATATATGTCACTAAAGCTCAACGAACTTGCCGGATTGGTCTCAAATATTACGATAGCCTTAATTATGACCAGCCTGTTGGTTGTTTTCAATTTCTTAAAGGCTGGAGATATGTACATCTATGCTCTCATTCTTATTCCACTTGTAGCACGCTGGTATATTGTTGGTATGGTCAACAAGTGGCTCAGAAAAAAATTTAAGGAACTTTTATACACATAATCATCTGCAATTTTAGACAGCGATTGGTTTTTATTCCAGTTACACATCCGAATATGGTAAAAAAGTCCTTGAAGTCGTAGAGGTGACAATAGTGCGTGTT
This sequence comes from uncultured delta proteobacterium, assembly GCA_963731025.1. Lineage (GTDB taxonomy): Bacteria > Desulfobacterota > Desulfobacteria > Desulfobacterales > UBA11574 > UBA11574. Next base: position 30,044 of record CAVSVL010000022.1, read on the forward strand.
GCCGTTCTTTCAGATATTCACGCAAATATAGACGCTTTTCAGGCGGTTGTTAATGATTTTAAGAACCAGGTCGACCGAATTCTGAATCTTGGGGACATTGTTGGGTATAATGCAAGCCCCAATGAGTGTATCAATCTGGCCAGAGATATTGGAATGCATTCTATTTTTGGCAATCATGATCAAGCCGCATGCAATCTTGCTTTTGCCGAAAATTTCAATATCTTTGCCCGAAATGCCATCCTTTGGACAAGAAAGATTCTCACCCATGAAAATATCCAATTTTTAAACGATTTGGAGAAAAACCATCGCTTATCCTTCGGCCTTGCCTGCCATGGTTCCCCTGATGATACGAGTAGTTACATCGCTCTCCCTTTTCAGGCCAGAGCCACGCTAAAAAGGATGAAAAAGGGGGTCTGGGGGCAGACAAATGTGTGCCTGTTCGGGCATACCCATAAAAGAAAGGTCTGGCGAATGGATGTTCGAGGAAAAGTGGCGCCGGTTGAAATTCCTTTGAATGGAATGATCAGATTAAATGGCGATGAACGTTATCTTTTGAACCCTGGAAGCGTCGGTCAGCCGCGAAACGGAGACCCCAGGTCATCCTATTTTATATTTGACACCGAAAACAATACCGTGAGCTATAAACTGGTAAAATATAATGTGGCATCAACGATTAAAAAAATAACTAAAGCAAACTTGCCTGAATTTTTAGCAAAAAGACTTTTGGATGGAACTTAGACAGATGGTCTAAATATCATTAAAAGGTGATAAAATGACTGAACTGAAAGACTTAAAAAAGCATGGAAGGCTAAAAGACGGCACTGTTGTTCTATTAAGGCCCATGATCAAGACCGACCGAAAAGGATTGGGAGAATTTTTTAGCCGGCTTACCCCTTCGGTGCTCCAGTACGTGCGCAACGATGTCACAGACCCGAAAGTTCTCGACAAATGGTTCGATCAATTGAATTATGATCGTGTGTTTCCGCTTCTGGCCTTTAAAAACGACGAGGTGGTGGCCAATGCAAGTCTTCACCGTGTGTCCTATGGCTGGAGGAAACATCTGGCCAACATCAGGATCGTCGTGGATCCGGAGTTCCATGGAAAAGGGCTGGGAACTCTGATGGTCAACGAACTTGTCGACCTGGCCCAGGAATTTGGAATCGAGAAGCTTATGGTTGAATTTCCTCTGAGGGCTTATGAAGCCCTGACGATGTTCAAGAAGGCAGGATTCAGTCCCAGGGCGGTGATCGAAGGACTCATGAAAGATCGCCACGGTGCAGACTTGGACATTGTCATAATGGTGATGGATGTGGCGGTATATGCCGATAAAGCAAGATAAATGCCTCAAGTAGTGTTTGGTTTAATAGAGCGGCAATATCGTTTTTCCATAATCGGGAATAGAGGCGAGTAACTCTTCCTTGAGTAATTTTGCATTCGGGTATCGCTTTAAAGGTTCTTTTTCCAGGCATTTCATTATGATGCGTTCAACTTCATGATGTAATGCTTTATTGAATTTAGTCGGTGGCGATGGTGGAATCCTCAAAATAATGTCCATAAGTACCTTCTCCACTTCATGGTAGAAAGGGAACATCCCCGTATAAAGCACGTACATAACCACCCCAATAGCCCAGACGTCCGAGGACCTCTGGCTTTTTCCCATAATTTGTTCTGGTGCCATGTAAGGCCTGGAGCCCGTAACAGTGGCGGACATTTCTTTTTCCTTGAGTTCCTTGGCTGCACCGAAGTCCAGGAGTTTTATGGTTCCGTTTGGTCTAACCATTATATTTCCGGGCTTTATGTCCCTATGAATGACACTTAGATCGTGGGCATGGGCCACCACATCTGTGAGCTGAATCACGACGGACTCAACCTCTTTTTCCTCGATATCCCGCTCAATCACCTCGTAAAGTGTCTTCCCAACGATAAACTCCTGAATCAGTGCTTTTTTGTCCATTACGTCGATCATCTCGAAAATCCTGGGCACACCTTCATGCCCGGCCAGATGTCTTAATATCCGCGCCTCCTTTTCGAACTTGGCGTTTAAATTTTTATGCAGAGGAATTTTGGCAACAAAAATTTCTGGTGGGTCTTTTTTTACGTCTTTGACCTTCCAGACCTCGCCAAAGCTTCCGATTCCTAGTCTCTCCACCTTTTCATACCGAAGGTTCAGAAGTTTGTCTTCAGTTGACTTAGGATATATATTTCGAAAAAGCCTTTTCCAAAACCCGGGAGGGTCGCCGGCCTTTTCCAGTGGGGCGCATACGTCTTCTCTTAGCCTTGCATAATCGCCGTCATTTTCCATACGGGCGTACACGCCGACCCTCTTTATAAGTTCTTTGGAATCAATGGGGCAATCGAGAAAATCTGCCGCACCGGATTTCAATGCCGATGCTGCCAGCTCCTCGGAAAAGCTTTCAAAAATCAGAATTATCGGTTTTCCAGAGTTAAAGTTTTTAATAAACTTTTCAAAGCCAAGATCGAATCGTTTCAAGGACAAAAGCGTCACATCTATTATTTTTTTCTCTGCAACCGTTCGACGGGCTCCTTTCAAATCTATGGCTGTATAGACTCGATAACCGTGCTCGTTGAAAATCTTTGTCAGCTTGCCACATCTGGTTTGATCGCTGTCAATCACTAAAACAACTCTTTTTGGTTCATACGGCGCCTGATCCATATGTTATTATCTCCAGAAGCTTAGGCAGTCAGCTTTTCGTTTGACACACAAACCCTATTTCTCTATACTCCATCTTCACGAAATGCCCATGTTGTGCTTATACCTTTGCATCAACTCAATATAGAAATAGGAGGATTTGTTTTGCCCTTAATGATATTTAATTCAGAAGAAATTCTCTTTTACAGTGTTACCATACTCATCATCGTCACTTTCAGTTCCGGTTTTACACGACTTTTCGCTTTAAGCTTCGCGAATGTAAAGCCTGCCGGAGAAGAAGCCGATTTTGAATTCAATCCCTTCGGCAACCTGGATATTGTGGGGACCATCGTCTTTTTTTTGGGAGGCTTCGGCTGGGGCAAACAAGTAGACGATCAAAAGATCGGCTTCAAGCATCAGAAGCTGGGATGGCTCATTATTTCGCTGGTCGCCCCCTTTGCCAGTCTGACCATTGCGGTCACTGCTGCTTACATAAAGCAATACTTCTGGACCGACCGGGTTGTCGAGGTCGTACTCCATCTGGGCGCGGCCGTGACCGCTTACCATATACTCCCTATTCCTCCCCTGGCAGGTTCTAGGCTGATCTACCTGGCGTTGCCCGGTCAGAATCAGCGTGTCTGGAGAATGTACTCAAGGATCGGACCCTACATTATCCTGGCTTTCGTAATCGCTGAGCGTTTGTCGGGAATACCGTTTTTAAAAGAGACGGTTGCACCGGTTTTGGACGTTGTAACCCGGTTTGTCGAATACCATTGATAATCTCCCAACCCATACCATCCGGAACCCAATAAGCTCATAACCTGAAAAGTCTATGATCTCAGCCAACAAAACGGACAAATTGGCCAAGCATGTAGCTAAACTGTTGCCATTCAATACGAATTAATACGAATTCATCACAATTGTTTGTCATTAAAAAAGGCGGAAAGGTCTTAGCCCCTTTCCGCCTTTTTCAATTAACGTATTGCTGTTCTAGTCTAACTGATCTTATGCACCTCTCTTTTGGGGCTTTTTGGTAATAAAGGCAAGCGCCACAGCGACTAGAAGAAGGATGCCTCCGACATAGAATGCCATGTCGTACGATCCGGTGACGTCCCTGATTCTTCCTGCCAGTTTGGGCATGAAGGCACCCAGACCCCAGCCGATGAACACGATTCCGTAATTGAAGCCCAGGTTCTTGGGCCCATAGAAATCAGCTGTGTATGAGGGCATCAGAGCAAGACCGCCGCCGTAAACCCAGTAGGCGATCATACAAGCCGTGAACGTCATAAAGAGCGATTTGGCCGCAATCATCGCTGGCAGCGCGAAGAGACAGAGAGCTGCGACAAACGCATTGAGCATATACGCCTTGTCCCTGCCGATGATGTCCGAGTACTTGCCTGTCCCGACCCGTCCTGCAGCGTTCATGAATCCGCCTGCAGCAACCAGGATAAATCCTTGCGCCAGAAAGGGCTTAACGATCTTGGCGGCGTGGCCGATGATGAGAAGACCGGCCTGAGTGTTCAGACAGAAAAGAATGATCAGGGCATAGCACTGCCATGTCCCCATCATGTCTCCGGTCTTCCAGTCAACCACAGATGCCGCAGCTTTTCTTGTCGCTTCTGTCTCAGGCGGTTGAGGCGCCACATATCCTTCTTCAGGCCATGCCAGTACTTGGGCGGCAATACCGATAACGATCAGGTAGGCAATCCCCAGCACCATGAATGACGTAGAGAGAGAATAACTGACAATAAGCCACTTGATGAGTGGCGCTACGTAAAAGGCCGCACCACCGTAACCTGCGACCGTAATGCCGATCATAACACCCACCTGATGCGGTCCGACCCATCTCCGTGTTGCAGGGACCGGAGCGGCATAACCGATGCCCATGGCGATTCCGCCGCCGACGCCAAATCCCCACAGGATTCCGGCGTAGGAATTAGCTGTTGCAGCGATAATCATACCTATACCCATGAAGATGGCAGAGATGGACCCGGCGACTGTGGGTCCGTATTTATCCTGGATTTTCCCGCCGGGAATCATGAGCAGAGCGAAGATTAAAATACACAATGACGCCGGGTTTGAAGCCTGCTCTGCGGTGAGAGCGCCAACCCAGCCATGGGCCTTCATGTATACGTCGTCTGTGAGATACTTGACCCATACAGACCACGCATACAGGCAGCCCAAGCATAAATTGATGGTCGTACCAGCTAAGATTACAGCCCATGCTCGTCCAGGAAGAGCATCTACTGGTTGGTTATATCCTTTGGCATACTTTGGCATTAATACACCTCCTTAAAGTTAGAAACATGTGGTTAATGACCGGAGTCCTCAAGATACGTTTTAGCTGGATTCTATGGCACTTTTTAACTAGTTACGAATTTAATTCATTCGTCTTTTTAAAGTTAAGGTGTCATTTTTATTGACCAACACAGCTACCTAGCTAAATGGCTATAAAGCATCCTTAAGATTTCCGGTTTAAAAAAAACCATAGCCACTACAAGAGAGGATTGTTTTGCTGATCGTTCTGCAATTAATAAAAAAACCAGCATCTTCTCTTCTTATGGCCGATCTGTATTATCACCTCCTTTCCGGTTAATTGTTAAAATAAGCCGCTTTTTTTTGTTTTGGCCGTTATTAACCAAACCATTAATACCTGAGTCGATCTGTTTAGAACCGGTGAGTCTCAATTCGCTGTTTCAGGGCATGTTTCTATCCCTCGGTTAAATATTTCAAATGCAATTTCAAGGGTCGAAGTTAAGAAATCTTTTTTACTGTCAATTAATTTTTTACTTTCTTCCCAGAGAACAACACCTGAAAATAAGGCCCACACAATATCGGCCAATGCCACCGGATGCCTGTCGATAAATTCTCCTTTTTCTATCCCTTCTTCAAAAACTCTTGCCATGGACCTGAATGAGTGTCTGGATAAATCCTTAATGTCCGTAAGCAGATGCGGTGATAAATTTTTTAGCGTTTCGCTGGATTGCAAATGGAACATGTTAATCAGCACCAGCGGATCAAACTCGTAGACTTCATATAGAGCTTCCTTGAGTGCTTTTAATTTTTCTTTTGGCTCTTTATACTTTTCGTTGTGTACATGTTCCAGCCGGATGCTCATATATTGCAAAATTCTGAGCGATAGAGAAGCAAATAACTCTTCTTTATTTTTGAAATAGAGGTAAATCGTACCCGGGCTAAGTTCTGCTTCCTTGGCAATATCTTCCATGGTTGCCTTGTTGAAGCTCTTTTTTGAAAAGACTCTTTTTGCGGCAACCATTATCTGCTGTCGCCTTCTCCCTCTTTCCCGTTCTTTCCTTTCCTTAATGCCCATATTTACCTGAACCATATTTATTTAATTAAGCTTTATATAAATGGTGCTTTTTATTTAGTCAAGTAAATATATTTACTTTTTATTGGGATTGAGAAGAATTTTAAATGATTCATTGGGTATAGTGACATAATTCATTGATATTTAATCCAAACTCAGACTGATTTTAACTCATCATGGATTATATGTTTAAGGTATGGGTTTTTTAAAAGAGCGTCAAAAGCAGTTTTAAGGCCTTTGAGTTGAGTTGTGTTGTTGAAACTAAGTTGCAAGGTATAGGTTTGACTTTCAAAATTGGTTGGCGGAATCAGTTTAAATCCCCTTTCAAGATTCAATTTTTGATGATATTTTTCATAAGATTTTTCGGAGTTAACGATGGTTGGAAACCGCCGCTGTTTTAAATATATCCTTATATTGTGAGTCTTTTGATTTTTATCAAGATTCTCATCCATCATTATTTTTTTCAGATGAGATTCATCTATAACCTGTAGGATAAGTTTTTCCTCGCGCATGGCAATTTCTTTTACCAACGTTAGAATTTCCCTTTGCTTATTGAGGCTCAATTTAAGGCTGTTAAAAAGTTTTATAAAACCTTTTGCATCATCTTCTGACATTCCAGATAGCTCCAAAACTATGGGAAGGGAAATCGTATTGGAAAGAATGCTGTTTTGAAACGGTACGGGAAGATGACAAAGGCCTTTGAGCTTTTTGATCATTGATGGATGTTCAGAGATGCCCAACAGCGACAGTTCTTCGGACAACCTGTTAATATCTTTAAAAAAGTCAGACATCATTTCGATGGACCTTGACTTTTCTATTAAGTTCAAAGATCTTTGAAAAGCATTATCTGTGATGGCATATTTAATACATTTAAGCCTCATGGTATCCGGGTCGAGAACCATCGCTTCAAGTTTAGACCAATTCAGGCGTCGGCAGGCTTCAACCCTGCGAAAACCGCATATAATCGTATAAGTTGAATCATTTTTCAATAACAATGGAAGATGCAGTATCCCAACATGGGTTATTGAGTGCATCAAATCATCCACTTGCTTTTCGGTAGTGATACGAAAAGCATCATTGCTGAAATCGATCTGGGACAGATTGACAATTTTTTCTTTAAAGCGCATGGGTTGCTGCGGTGAGTTTCTGAAATGCTTCCAGATATTTATTGCGTGTATTATTAATTACATTTTGTGGCAGGGATGGCGCCGGGGGGGTTTTGTTCCAGTTGATGGATAGCAGGTAGTCGCGGAGGTATTGCTTATCAAAACTTTTTTGTGTCCCCCCGGGTTTATAGGATGACCGGGGCCAGAACCTTGAAGAATCCGGTGTCAAAATCTCATCGATCAGGATAAGGTCGTCATCCAAAAGGCCAAACTCGAATTTTGTATCCGCAATGATGATACCCTTATTATATGCCAGATCGGCACCTTTGTTGTAGATTTCGAGACTGAGTGTTCTGACTTTTTCGGCCAATGGTTTTCCGATTTTTTCTACGGTTTGTTCAAAATCGATATTAACGTCATGAAGACCTGACTCTGCTTTGGTTGACGGTGTAAATACAGGTTCAGGAAGCTTGTCTGATTCTTTCAGATCTTCCGGAAGTTTTATCCCGCAGACATTACCGGATATCTGGTAATCATTCCAACCGGAACCGGATATATAGCCCCTTACAATACACTCAATGGGCAGTGGTTCCGCTTTTTTTACAAGCATGCTCCTTGAACGAAGAATGTCCGAATAAGGTCTGCATATTTCAGGATAATCATCCACATTAGCGGAGATCACATGGTTGGGTAAAACCGACTTCATTATCTCGAACCAAAAAAGGGAGATTTGAGTTAGAATCTTTCCTTTTTCAGGAATCGGGTTTGGCATGACAACATCAAAGGCGGAAATTCGATCTGTGGCCACCATCAAAAGATAATCACCAAGATCGTATATATCCCGTACTTTACCTCTCTTTATTAGATTTAACGCTTCTAAATTTGTTTCGCTTACAGAATGTTCCATCCAATTAAATCCTTTATTCAGATACAGTTTCCAGCTAAAATTTTTATCATATTAAAGATTTATTGTTCCGAAAATACTTTAATATATTTTTTTAGAATTTCAATGGTGGCGTCATCAATTTCGACGAACTCTATTCCTGCTTCAAACTTTTCATCTTTTCCGGGTGTGGAGAAAATAATACTGCCCTTGATATTAACCAGTTCATCTTCAAGGCCAATTGCCAGTTCTACCGTATACTTCGGATCTATTGAAACATGCGTTTCCAGTAAAATTCCGTCTTCACTGACATTTAAGGTTCTTCCCATTCCCTGTGCGACAACACTCTCAGTCGCATCAATGCAACTATAAGATATCAAATTGCGTGCGTCGATCCTTGGATGGTGTCTTCTTTCGTCTATTGCCATGTTTTCCCCCAAATTTAGATGGTTTTGCGGGCAATCGATTTTCTTTTGGCTGAAAAATCATTATTCCAGGTTTATTTCTGACCGGATTTTTTATTAAATTCGCATGTGACCATGGAGGTTACCGATATACAGGTTGAAAGATGATCAATAAAGTTTTTAAATGTGGGCTGAAGCTGATTGTATTCTTGTTGAAAACTGTCCGGTGACATTTTCTTGAACTCGAGGTTCTTCGAGCCGAAAACGGAGGCGTTAAATGGTTCTTGTCCAAGATCAAGAAATGGCATATTACCAAAAAAATCACCTGGGTAAAGACTGGCAAGCGGCACATATCCATATTCGGTATGCCGAACAATATGTGCGACCCCTTTGGTTATTTCAAACAAATTCTCTTCACCATCTCCCTGGTTAATCACCTGATTCTTGACGTTTATATAATCTTCCAACCGAACCTTGTTCAAATGGACATCAACGGCCATATCAGTGACCTGTTTCATCCGTTTATCAAGACTTATGGCAAGGTTTCTAAAAGAATTGGACATACGTAAAAAGTCAACTGAAAGGCGACGCGCGTCGAGCACGCCCAGCTGGACATTGGTTACTGCTGAAATTGCCGCACTTCGAACGGTTCCCTCTAACATTAAGAAAGAAGTAAAACTTCCGATAAATGCGCCTTCACCGATCTTGAGCAACTTTAAGCGGCCTGTTGGGATTTTTTTGACAATTTCTGCAACACCTTCCAAGATGACCCATAACCAGCCACCGTGTTTTCCTTCTGTCACGATCTTGTTGTTTGCACGGAACTCTTCCTCATCAACGATATACGTATAATCGATGAGAGGTCCCTTTATAATGGGTAGTTTGAATGAACTTCCAGGAGATTGTGATTTTTCAGAAAATGACACAGGACCCAACCTTTCTATTTGACCATCGTCGAGCATGCTTAAGGCGTCAAGGATAATTTGCATGCGACTTTTATTAATAATCTTTTCACAAGAAACACTTTCGTCTCTGAACTCAAATTCTCCTTCAACCCATCCAAAAAGTGAGTTCAAAGCATCTATCCCGAACAATGATCCTGCCGATGCGTTTATAGGGTTACCTTTGACGAAATATATTTTCCCTTGGGTTTGGGTATATCTACTTGTAATGAAAAGAACACCTGTGCTTGTATTTGAACCGAGGAATTGTAAGATATCAGCGAGACTCAGAAAACTAAGATTACCTGCAAGAACGAAATTTCCCATTTTTAATACTTACTGTCCCAACTTCATTTCTTTTTTTAATGATATTAATGTTAACTTCAAGCATTCCTTTAACGTCACTCCAACTCCTTGACCCGTGATTGCGCTGGCTGTAAAAGAAGGTACTTTAAGCTGTCTGTTTAAATCCCTTTCCATCTGTTCGACCGCCATAATAGGAAGTCCTTCTCCGGCAAGATCTCTTTTGTTGTGCTGCATGACAAGGGGAATTTTAAAAATGTTGATTCCATATTCTTTTAAATTATATTGTAAATCTTTCAAAGACAGCATGTTTTTTTCACGCCGAACTGCCAGTGAGTCGGCGACAAAAATCACACCGTCAACCCCTTTTAATACAAGTTTTCGGGTGGATCTGTATTGAACCTGACCGGGAACTGTATAAACTTGAACCCTAACATCAAAACCTTTTATCTCACCGAGTCCCATGGGAAGAAAATCAAAGAAAAGGGTCCGATCACCTTCGGTATCGATGGAAACCATCTCACCGGTCACTTGTTTTTTATATGCTTTATAAATATGTTCCATATTCGTGGTTTTACCACATCTTCCAGGTCCGTAATATACGATTTTACACTCGATATGTCTTTTCTTAAGATTTAAAATAGCCATATAACACCAGCCCCGTATCATTGGATTTGGACATGTCAAATTATCACAATATGACATTAAATTAATATATTATTAATTTTTCTCGAATTTTTCAAGCCCTTTGTTATCTAATGAACCACAACCTCAATGTCCACGCAAAAATCTCCCCGTAAAGGACCGATTGTGATTTCTTTTACTGCAGAAACTAAGCCTGATCCTTTAAACAAGCCAACGTTAGAATAATATTGAACACCGTGGATCTCAGATCCAACTTTAAAGTTTTCAATCACATCTTTATCTCTGCTCGGAATGAGAAGGCTGACAACCTTTCCCAATTGGAACCTGACTTTAAATTCATATATATGACCTTTTTGAGGGCCGCTTTCCACAGATATACCGATGGAATTGACGTCAAGAACATCCTCGCTTTCGGCTTCAGATTCAACTTCAACTTCACCCTCAGGTTCAGCTTCATGCTTCTCCAACCCGGCATCCTCTGGTTCGGTAACCGGAACCTGATCCTTTTCCAAGGATACCGCTATCCTATCCTTATCCACTTGTTCTTTCGTTTTTGGAAGCGTTTGTTCAACGCCTTCACTTTTCAAGAGACTTTCAAAGAAAATATATATTTTATCCAACTGGTTAGGAGGAAATATATCGTCTAGGAGCCATTCCTCATACTGAGATATGGCTTTATCTATTGAATAAAGGGCCATATGACATCTTAAGATATTCTTGGCAGCATCAATACGGGTCGAATCTTTTTTTAGAAGTTCATTAAAGTCTGATATCGCTCTTTTAAACTGACCGAACTTTGCCAATGCCACTGCGCCCTCTATTGCTTTTGCATCGTCATCCACATCGGGTGAAAACGCGTACATCTTTTTAATCAGATCTTGTATATTTCCTGAGACTTCAGGTTTCTTTGGTGCCAATTCGATCTTTGAAATATCTTTATTCAAGATATTAATTTTATTAGAAATTCCCTCAAGAAGATTTTGTTTGTTTTTGAGTTGTTCGTTGTTCTGTATGAGTTCGGTTGCATCATTATATTTCGCTATCGCCTCATACAATAACCCCTGAGAATGATAGAGTTCAGCTTCCTTTAACAATGTTTTTATCTTTTTTATAATATTCATGTTGAACCTCAAGCCACATTGGTAAAGTTTAAATATTTAGGATATGACCATGAAAGGATATTCTCTCATGAATCGAAGAAAATGAATTATTGATACAATGACATATTATTACATTTTGTTCAATTATTCCATTTAAAAATTTCGAAGAAATTTGTGGCGCCGTGACATGATGAAATAAAATTTTTTTTAATTGTGCGTTTCGAACCACATTCCCTTTATATCATTATAATTTCAAAGGTCTAAAATGGCTGCACGTATTTCTTATCCTGCCATACACATTATGTCAACAACAAGAAATATAGATTATCTCATAAATATATTGACAACATTCGATGTTATGTTATCAAAATTATTATTTTGTTCACTTTTGGGTCGTTGTAAACAACGTATTTTTCCCATTTTATCACTTGAAATACGCTGGAAATAACCTTTTTATCGTTCATCAATATATGGAAATACATTAATAAAAAAGGAGAATCATAATGGACAAGAAAGTAACCGTCGTCGGTGCCGGAAATGTCGGTGCCACTGCAGCCCAGCGACTGGCAGAAAAAGAGTTGTGTGATGTCGTGCTGGTGGATATTGTTGAAGGGCTGCCCCAAGGTAAAGCCCTTGATCTGGCTGAGGCTGCACCCATTGAAAAGCACGATGCCCATCCAACAGGAACCAACGATTATGCGCCTTCAGCGAATTCTGACATTGTTATTATCACTGCCGGCATCCCCAGAAAACCGGGCATGAGTCGGGACGATCTTTTAAGCACCAATGCAAAAATCATGAAAAATGTTACCCAAGAGGTTTCGAAACTTTCCCCGAATGCCGTGTTGATTATTGTAAGTAATCCCCTTGATGCCATGTGCCATGTTGCTTATGAAGCCAGCGGTTTTCCTAAAAACCGAGTTATCGGCATGGCTGGTGTGCTTGATTCAGCCCGATTCAGGACTTTTATTGCAATGGAACTTAATGTTTCCGTGGAAAATACAACCGCATTTGTTCTTGGCGGACATGGAGATACGATGGTGCCGTTACCTCGTTATTCCACGGTTGCCGGTATTCCGATTACAGAATTGCTTCCACAAGACCGTATTAACGCTCTTGTGGAAAGAACAGCCACTGGCGGTGCAGAAATTGTCGGACTTCTTAAAACCGGAAGTGCCTTTTATGCACCCGCATCGGCTGCAGTGGAAATGGCGGAATCGATTCTTAAAGACAAAAAGAAAATCCTGCCCTGCGCAGTCTACCTTGAGGGTGAATACGGATATAATGACCTTTTTATCGGGGTCCCTGTGAAATTGGGTGCTAACGGTGTTGAGGAAGTTATCGAAATTACATTATTAGATGAAGAGAAAGCCGCTCTTGACAAATCAGCTGATGCAGTGAAAGAGCTCAAAGAATTGTTAATAAAACTAGGATAATTCAACTTCCACTTTGTTTCTCGGCGAAAAAGATTACCCGCTATTTATGCTGTTTTTAATCTTTTCCGCTATGTTATAACTGATACCGGGCAGGGCGCTCAATTCTTCCAGTGTTGCTGCCCGGATTTTTTTTACGCTCTTAAAATGCTTAAAAAGAATCGATTTTCTCTTTTTGCCCACCCCCGGGATTGAATCAAGGGAAGAATGCATCAATGTTTTGCTCCGCCGCTTACGGTGAAACGAAATGGCAAAACGATGGGCTTCATCTCTAATCCTTTCTAAAAATAGAAGCAGGTCCCCTTCCCTTCCCAAATTTACAGGATTGGCCTGTCCGGGTTTATAAATTTTGTCCTGCATCTCCCCTTTTTCTTCAATTTTTTTTGCAATACCGATGAGTTGAATTTTTTTTTCCAGTTCCAAAGACGTCAGGACTGAAACCGCAATGTTTAGCTGTCCTTTGCCACCGTCGACCATGAGGATATCGGGATACGGTTCTGATGTTTTTTCTTTTTTACCATATCTTCTGTTGAGGACTTCAGCCATACAGGCATAGTCATCCTTTGCTAAAGCGGTCTTGAGTCTGTATTTTCGATATAAAGATTTATTTGGCTTTCCTTTTTCAAAAACAACCATACAGGAAACAGCATCTTTCCCAGAAATGCTTGAATTATCAAAGCATTCAATCCGAAACGGTAATCTATCCATCTTCAAACGCTGCTGGAGACGAAGCAGAAGTTGGGTATCTTTCGATACTTGGGTAATGAACTCTCGAAGGCTGTTGTTTGCATTTTGGCATGCCATCTTGACCAGGCGGGCCTTTTCTCCCCGTTTGGGTGACAACACCTTAACCTTTTGCCCTTTGATTTTACTGAGCATTTCTTCTGTCAAAATTGCGTCTTCAAGTGGTGCCGGAACCAGAATCTCTTTGGGAACAAAACGTGTTGTATCATAATATTGTCGAATAAATGCACCAATCATTTCTGATTTTGTTGACATTGTTTCCGAAAATTTAAAATTTCTTGTCCCAATAAGATAGCCGCTGCGGATGAAAAGAAGCGTTACTATAGAGTTCTCATCAGATCTTGCAATTCCAAGTACGTCCCTGTCTTTAAAATCATTCGTAACCGCCACTTGCTTTTCAAGCGTCTGCTCAAGTGCAAACATTTTGTCCCTTAAAACCGCCGCTTTTTCATAATCATGCACATTTGCAGCGGAAATCATCTCCTGTTTTATTTTTTTAATCAGATCGGGAGTTCTTCCCTTTAAAAACAGAATAACCTCTTTTACAATGTCATCATAGGTTTTATTGTCCACATCAAGGCAGCATGGTGCGAGGCATGATTCGATTTGATAGTTGAGACAGGGTCTTGTGCGACGATTAAAATCTTTTTGTTTACATTTTCTGAGTTTGAACGTTTTATGGATGATCTTGAGGGTTTTTTGAACAGCGCCTGAAGAAGAAAATGGTCCGAAATAGAGCGCACCGTCTTTAGCAATTTTTCTGACCACGGTAAGGTTAGGATATGGATTTTTGATATCCAACCGCAAAGAGGGGTATCTTTTGTCGTCTTTTAAAATAACATTGTAACGAGGCTTGTAACGTTTGATAAGGTTCGATTCGAGAATCAAGGCTTCTTTTTCGCTATCGGTAATAATGGTATCAAAGTTCGATATGTTTCGAATAAGAATTTCTGTTTTCATATCCAGTCGTGACCTGCTCTTCTCAATGCGTGCAAAGTATGACGCCAATCGTTTTTTCAGAATTCTAGCTTTACCCACATATATTACTTTGCCATGGACATCTTTCATGAGATAGACACCGGGCCGGGAAGAAACCATGCTCAGCTTATCCCTGATGCCGGCGATTGGATGATCGACGGACGATGGTGATGTAATTTCAGTTTTTTCTTCTGTCATGATTTAAAAATACAAGTTCCAAGCACCAAATTGCAAATAAATTTCAAATTCCAATACTCAATGACCCAAACTTTTCAGATCGAGGCGTTGTTTGGATTTTCGCATTTTGGTCATTGGGACTTGTTTGATATTTGTGATTTGAGATTTGGGATTTCAATAAGTGAATGAACTTTCATCAAAGCGAATGCCCCTGAAGATAACCAAAGCCCGGTACTCTGGGGCGGGATGTTTACATTCAAAGTTCAAAGACGATCATTTCTTTTATGGCTTGGATTTGATCCCGGATATCAGCAGCCCTTTCAAACTCTAACTCTTCTGCGGCTTGTTTCATCTCTCTTTCAAGATTTCTGATGATGACATCAAGATTTTCTTCAGATTCATATTGAGCAAGTGTTTCTGCCACCCTGTCTCTCGGTTTATCATTAAACTCGACAAATCTCTCAAAGACAGGTGTAATTTCTTTTTCTATGCTTGTCGGTGTAATGGAATGCTGTTTATTGTAACGTTTTTGAATCGTACGGCGCCGGTTTGTTTCATCGATGGCCTGTTGCATGGATCGGGTCACAAAATCGGCATACATAATCACTTGTCCTCTGACATTTCTGGAAGCACGGCCGCAGGTTTGGATCAGCGACCGGGCTGAACGTAAAAAACCTTCTTTGTCGGCATCGAGTATGGCCACAAGCGAAACCTCAGGAATGTCGAGCCCTTCACGAAGAAGATTGATTCCGATGAGCACATCAAACTCTCCTTTTCTTAAATTGTGAATGATGTCCATTCGTTCCAGAGTGTGGATATCTGAATGAAGATACTGAACTTTTATCCCCA
Organism: uncultured delta proteobacterium; assembly: GCA_963731025.1. Classification (GTDB taxonomy): domain Bacteria; phylum Desulfobacterota; class Desulfobacteria; order Desulfobacterales; family UBA11574; genus UBA11574. Next base: position 45,585 of record CAVSVL010000022.1, read on the forward strand.
TATCCGAATAATACTCTGTGAGGTCTTCAGCCATACGCTTTGTCAGTGTGGTGACCAACACCCGTTCATCTCTTTCCAACCGTTGTTGAATTTCTTCCAATAGATCGTCTACCTGGTATTTGGCTTTTCTCACCTCGATCATGGGATCGATCAACCCGGTTGGTCTCACAATCTGTTCGACGAGTTCATTTTTTGTTTTTGAAATTTCATAATCGGAAGGCGTGGCTGATACATAAACCACCTGCGATACTTTTGACTCAAATTCTTCAAAAGTCAATGGACGGTTATCCAGTGCCGAAGGCAGTCTGAATCCATATTCAACAAGGGTACTTTTACGCGATCTATCCCCTTTGTACATGGCTCGAAGTTGGGGAATGGTGATATGGCTTTCATCAGTAAACATCAAAAAATCATTTGGGAAATAATCCAAAAGTGTCGGTGGTGGTTCTCCGGTCGCTCTTTGGGTTAGATGGCGGGAATAATTTTCGATGCCATTACAGTATCCCAGTTCCTGCATCATTTCCAAGTCAAAGTTGGTCCTTTCTTCAATTCTTTGTGCCTCAATCAGTTTATTAATATCCCTGAAATAATCGATCCTGTGTGTCAATTCAGTGGTGATGGTTTCAACGGCTCTTTTGAGAATTTTTTTTTGGGTCACGTAATGACTGGCCGGATATATGGTCATACGGTTCAAGTGTTTTTTGACAATGCCCCTGAGAGGATCAATCTCGGAAATCGATTCTAACTCGTCTCCAAAAAATTCAATACGAAGGGCATTGTCTTCTTCATATGACGGAAAAATTTCGACGCGGTCTCCCCTAACCCTGAAAATCCCTCTATAAAAATCGACATCGTTTCTTTCGTAATGAATGGCCACCAGTTCCGCAAGGAATCTATCCCGTTCAAGCACCATATTTTTTTCCAAGTCAATACGCATGGCCAAATACTCTTCAGGAGCGCCGAGACCGAATATGCACGATACGCTCGCCACCACAATTACATCCCGGCGGGACAATACCGATCGTGTGGCCGAATGGCGAAGCTTGTCGATCATTTCATTGATAGAAGAATCTTTTTGAATATACGTATCGCTCGAAGGGATGTAGGCTTCGGGTTGGTAGTAATCATAGTAGCTCACAAAGTATTCCACAGCATTTTCAGGAAAGAGGGTTCTGAATTCATTATAAAGCTGTGCGGCAAGAGTTTTATTGGGAGCGATGACCAGAGAAGGCTTGTCGACGCTTTCAATGACATGTGCCATTGTAAATGTTTTTCCTGAACCGGTGACACCCAAAAGAACGCTGTGCTTCTTGCCGGACTGGATTCTTTTGCTTAAAGCACGAATGGCATCTTTTTGATCGCCCTTTGGGGTAAAATCTGAAACCAACTTAAAGGAAGGCATAGTGTTAGGTATGATATATTTATTATTCTTTCTTTGTGACTTGGTGCCTTTGTGGCAGATAAGAATTCATTAATTGTCGATTTTCCACACGGTTCCTTCAGGCCGGTCTTCCAAAATAACATCCATGCCGGCAAGCTGATCTCTGATCTGATCTGCTTTTTTCCAATCCTTGGATCTTCTGGCTGCATTTCTTTCTTCAACCATCTTTGCAATCATGGTGGAATCAACGGATTTTTGTTCGAGGACCTGTGTTTGTTGTTTATCAAAATATACAGCGGGTTTCTCAAGTAGTATCCCGAGAATGTTGCCGGTTTTCCGAATGTCAGCCAGAGCGCATTGTACGGTTTTCTTTATTTGGTTTGAGTCATTGTTTGCATGCTGGTCCAGCAAACGATTGGTCGTTCGAACCGTATCAAAAATAATGCCGATGCCCAGCGCTGAATTGAAATCGTCGTCCATTGCCTCACAAAATTGCTGCCAGCAATCTCCAAGCTCAATGTTTTGGTCTGAGACAGGTCCTATTTCCTCCTCGACTCGTGCAAAAAATGCATATATCTTATCAAGTCTCTTGCGGGATTCGTCCATTGCTTTTTCTGTAAAGTCAACGGGACTGCGATAATGATTGGAAAGAAGAAAAAGACGCACAACTTCCGGATGATATGTTTTCAAAATATCTTTAATCATCAAAAAATTGCCTAACGACTTCGACATTTTTTCCTGATTGATATTTACAAAGCCGTTGTGTATCCAGTATTTGACAAACGGTTTTCCGGAAATACTTTCCGATTGGGCGATTTCATTCTCATGATGTGGAAAGCACAAATCTTTCCCGCCACCATGAATGTCAAAGGTTTCTCCAAGATATTCGTTGCTCATGGCCGAACACTCTATGTGCCATCCGGGCCTTCCCATGCCCCATGGACTCTCCCATTGCGGTTCACCGGGTTTGGCGGATTTCCACAACACAAAATCAAAAGGGTTGCTCTTTTTTTCATTGATATCGATTCTGGCGCCGGCTTCCATTTCGTCCAATTTGCGACCGGAAAGCTTCCCGTAGTCCTCGAACCTTTCAACGGAAAAATACACATCACCTTCTACCCGGTATGCAAATTCTTCTTTTATTAACTTATCAATGAATTGAATGATCTGTGTGATATGATCGGTAGCTTTGGGCTCTATGGTCGCTCTCTCAACGTTCAGGGCATCCATATCCTCATAAAATTCTTTGATGAATCTTTCCGCGACTGCCGTTGGGTCAATACCGAGTTGGTTTGCCTTGTCGATGATTTTATCATCAACATCCGTGAAATTTCTGACATAGAGCACATCATAGCCTATTGCTTTCAGATATCGTGCGATAACATCAAAAACGACCACAGACCGTGCATGCCCAATATGGCAAGAATCATAGACAGTGGGGCCGCAAACATACATTCGGACTTTTCCGGGATATAACGGCTTAAAAACCTCTTTTTTTCGGTTCAGTGTATTAAAAATGCGAAGTGGCATTGTATTCTTCCCGTATGTTTTGTTTTAGCTTGAATTTACGGTTTTAAGTTACGATTTTATTCAATAAGTGCGATGCATAAGGCGGCAATACCCTCGCCCTTCCCCATCATTCCAAGCATTTCCAATGTCGTCGCTTTAACATTAACACACTCCGGTTCAATTTCAATTGTTCTTGCGATATTTTTTTGCATTGTTGCTTTAAATGGCGTAATTTTAGGTGCTTCGGCCATAATGGTTGAATCTAAATTGATAATCGTAAAGCCTTTGCCTTTCAATAAGTTATATGTTTCTGAGAGAATGATCATGCTTGAGATATCTTTTAGCTCTGGATCGGTATCCGGAAAATGCAAACCAATATCACCTAAACCGGCTGCCCCCAGCAGTGCGTCACATACGGCATGAATAAGGACATCGGCGTCAGAATGTCCAAGCAGGCCTTTTTCAAAAGGAATGGTTACCCCACCCAATACAAGCTTGCGTCCTTCAACCAATCGATGAACGTCATATCCTATACCGATGCGCATTTTTCCCCCGCGAATTTCTATTACAACCATAATGAGACTTGTTCATATATCATAGAATAAATATCACAAAAATATAAATTTATGCAAAACCTATAAAAAAATAACAATCCCTTTTTATATTGGTGCTGTGCGATATTGCGGTTGTGAAATATTTTACTTTAACCTAAATTGAGCGATTTTTTACTCGATCTGCACCGATCTCTTGCGCATAAAGGCTTTGCAAAAATCCTCGACATATCCACGGGTATGCCTGTCGAAGATCCCGGTGTCTTTTCGGGGCGGTTTGTGCAAATCTTTCTGCATCAAGACTTCGGCACATATCTTCGCAAAAATCGCTCAACTTAGGTTTAAAAAATTTATCTCGTTCGCTATTGAACTTAGGGGCTTCGCCCCCAATTGGAATGATGGAACACTGGAATAATGGGTTTGAAGGAGTTTTTTTGCAAGTATTATGTTTTACTTTTGCCGTTATTCCCAATATTCCAACATTCTATCATTCCATGGAAGTGTCATAAACCAGGAGCTACTTAAAGATCATTAATTTCAACCAATTGTAGAATTTCCGAGACGTTTATTTAATGTTTTTTTACTTCTATAACTCGCTTATCTATTTAGCAAACGTAGATTTTTTTAGAAAAGATTGTGTTTGAGTTATTGTTGTGGAGATAGAGATATTGTGATATTCAATTGTTATGAGCTCCAAATTTATTATATATCCACCCATTAGAAATGTTAAATACAGGTTTGATTTTGACATCGGGTATCTTTCAAAAAGCCCTTGTAAAAAGTGTGCACATAGAAAGGATTTCCCCGGTTGTGAAGATGATTGCCAGATTCTGGACAAGATACACACGGTTTTGTCCGAGGTTGTCTCCTGTTCGAGGTGAAGTTGATTCGTGTCCATCCATAAATGGGGATTTTTGTTAAAGATCAAGGCATGTGAAAAAAATAACCATCCCAGTACGATCCGCCGGACCTACGGGACAGGCAGGCATATGTTTAATATTCCGAGGATTATTTTTTGAGCATAACGCAGACATTGGACAAAAAGACCATTTACGGACGGACACTAGTTCGATCATTTTTGGAGGACTGCATGAATACATTTAAACTAAATGAAAGTCCGGTCTGGAATCGGTTGATTCAACATGCCGATATTATGAATTTCCCTGAAAAACATTTAAAACACCTGCTTACGGACAACAGCCGCCTCGAAAAATGTTCTTTAAAAGCTGCCGGCATTTTCTATGATTTTTCTCGCCAGAGAATCGATAAAAAAACCATGGATCTCTTGATCGAATTGGCTGAATTTAGAAAGTTAAAGCAGCGGTTTGATGATATGGTCAGTGGAAAAAAAGTCAATGTTACGGAAAATCGGCCAGCACTTCACACGGCAGTCAGAAATTTTTCCCATGACCCTGTTTTGGTCGACGGTAAAGATATCATGCCTTCAATACGCCAAGTCCGAAACGACATTAAAACATTCGTTTCAGCCATTCATGAGGGAAAAATTGTCGGATCCACTGGAAAACCATTTAATACCCTGGTTGTTATCGGCATCGGAGGATCATACCTTGGCACCGAATTCGTGGCCAATGCACTCCATTTTCTTGCGGACAAGAACATGAAGATAATGTTTCTTTCCAATGTCGATATCCATAACTTCGGAAAGATTGCCTCTATCATAGATCTTGAGAGAACCCTTTGGATTGTCATTTCAAAAAGCTATACCACGGCGGAAACCTTGGCCAATACGAATCAGGTCCGCGCTTTTATTGAAGGCAAGGGTCTTGATCCTACCAAGCATTTTGTAACGGTGACAAGCAAAGGGTCTCCCGGAGATGACCCCGCCAACCCGGTCCTTTCCTCATTTCATATGTTTGATTTCATCGGGGGGAGATACAGCGTCACCTCTGCCGTAGGCGGGGTGCCGTTGAGCCTATATCTTGGGTATGAGCGGTTTGAACGCTTCTTAAAAGGTGCTGAAGAAATGGATCTGCATGCCCGGCATGCAACGGAAAGGGAAAACATCCCACTCGTTGCAGCTTTAATTTCGGTTTGGAATAACAATTTCTTGGATTATCCGGCACAAGCCATTATCCCCTATGCATCACCTCTTTCCAAACTTGCAGCACATATCCAACAACTCAGTATGGAAAGTAACGGCAAATCCGTCACCCAAAAAGGCAACCTGCTGGATGAACCAACCGGAGGAATCATTTTTGGAGAACCGGGCACCAATGCGCAGCATTCTTTTTTTCAGCTGGCGCATCAGGGAAGGCCTTTTCCCATTGATTTTATCGGTGTCATTAATCCTTATTTTAAACAGTATCAGAACCAATCCAAAGGCGTAACCAACCATCAAGAGCTCTGGTCAAATCTCATTGCACAGCCCTTCGCCCTTGCCCAAGGAAAAGAAGACGCAAACCCCGCAAAATCATTTTCGGGAAATCGGCCGTCATCAACCATTCTATTAAACGATCTTTCTCCTGAAAACATCGGTCGTCTTCTTGCATTTTATGAAGCAAAAACGGTTTTTGAAGCGTTTATCTGGGGCAGTAATCCCTTTGATCAATTCGGAGTGGAGCTTGGCAAAATCCTGGCCACAGATATTCGGAAAGAAATGGCCAAAAAAAATCAAGACGGGTCGCACACTTTTGAGAATGTCGATCCCATCTCAAAGTTTTACTTGACCACACTGTTTTCCGGAAGTCTTTGAAATTAGAAACAGAAAGCCGGAAGGTGGAAAGTTTACCCGCTTTTGGCAGTGCCGGTCCGAAGGATTCCGGACTCTTGCGAATAGGCGACCAGAGATCAGAAGGTCGGCTTTTCTCAGAATTCAACATAGAACCGTGAACTCTGGACCGTTTAGCCTATGTTGTATTTTCCCACAACGCATCCTTCAACCCTGAATTACGGTTAATTTTACGCAATATGCTGGTTCTAATGATCTCTTCCCTGCCCCAAATTGAAATATGGTTTTTGGCTCTGGTAAATCCGGTGTAAAGCAGTTCACGGGTTAATACAGGATAATCTTGGTTCGGTAAAATAAGAAGGACCGTTTCAAACTCTGAGCCCTGACTTTTATGAACCGTCATTGCATAGGCTGTTTCGTGTTCAGGAAGCCGATGTGGAAGGAACCGCCTGGGTTTACCGGAAACGCCTGAAAAGTAAACATACAAATCTTTGCTTTCTGAATCGGGTTCAGGCATGGTGATTCCGATATCTCCATTAAAAAGTTCCAGACTGTATTCGTTGCGCGTAATCAGAACAGGTCTTCCTTTGTACCATGGATAGGTCGATATATTATCGAGTTCGATAAGGCCGTTTTGGTTTAATATTTCCTCTGCCAATCTGTTTATTTCAATGACACCCGATGTACCAAATTTGACCGCACAGAGTATTCTGAATCGACTAAAAAGCTCAAGTGCTCTATAAGGATCACGGCAATTAAGATAATCTGAATATCCATTGACGACTTCTTTTGGCAGGGCGATTGAAAGATCGTTAGGGCCTGAGACCTTTTTCCAATGGATTTGATCCGGATGGTTTTTAAGGATGGAGAAAGTCTCATTAAGCTTGCCGTTATTTACAGCCCGGCTGCATTCCCCGATGCCACTGGCATCTGTAAATCGATAACTCTTTTTTAGAACAACCATGCAGTCATATAGTCCCGGATTGTCTTTAAGTTGCTTGCTCGAGACTTCCATTTTACACTGGGTTAGCTTCTCAAACTGTTGGTAAAAATATTCTGAAAATAAGTGAATATTGTCTTTGTCACAGATATCGGCCATTACAAAACCTGCTTCCACTGAAGCAAGCTGATCCTTGTCTCCAATGAGTATGATTCTGGCATCATTCTTCACAGCTGATAGGAGTTTCGACATTAGCGCAAGATCCACCATTGAAACTTCATCCACCACTACGATATCGGCAGTGAGAGGATTTTCAGCATTATGGTAGAAAATATGGGGATCCGGGAATTGTCTTCAGCATTCTGTGGATCGTGTATGCTTCGGAAGGTATGGCATCGATAATATCATCGCTGCAGTTGAGTGTATTTTTTGCAGCTTTGATTGATTCTTTGATCCTTGCCGCTGCTTTTCCTGTGGGAGCGGCAAGTAAAATATTGGGTCTATTTTTGCCGGATAGCTCCAGAAGAAGTGCAAGTATTTTTGCCGTCGTGAACGTTTTACCGGTTCCCGGACCTCCGGTAATGACACAAAACTTTTTATACGCAGCGATCACCCCCGCCACTTTTTGCCAATTGAATTGATCAGTCCCATTACTTGTAAAAAGCCTGTTCAGGCTGTTCTTTAAAATGGAAATATCTATTCCCTGAATATCTTCCTTGATGCGGCTTTTGATGGCACTTGAAAGTCGGTTTTCGTAATCCCAATATCTATAAAGGTAAAGTCGGTTTTTATCATCCAGTATCAGAGGACGGAATTCACCGGGTTTTCCCACTGCCCGGCTTTGGCTTAAAGTTTTTAACCACCCTGAAAGTTTCGGACTGTTAAATCTATCTTCTCCATTAATGTCCAAAAGGATTGGTTTACGAGTTATCGAATCGAGGTCAAGATATCCGTCTCCGTCGCCGGTTGCCCTGCTGACAAGAGCAGCTGCAATAAAAACATCCGGATGACCCTTTTTATCAAGACCTGTAATAAACTTACCAAAGTGAACGTCTATTTCAGATAAATATCCTGTTTCAATTAAATTGGTTATATTATATTTGCTCATTTTATATCAGCGCCTTGAGAAGAGCATCAACCAGAGTTTTATCAGGAATATCTTTGTAAATGCCGAATTCGGGGCCTTTGTCCGGGCGCACCCCCCTAATAAAGATGTAAAAAATACCGCCAAAATGTCGTTCATAGCTAAAATCAGGTATTCTCATCTGAAGGTATTGATAAAGTGCAATAATATATAAATGATACTGCAAAATGTAAAAATCCTTCTTCATCACATTGTTCAAGACATTTTTGCCATAGTCTTCAACGCAGTTTCCTAAATAATTCGATTTCCAGTCCACCAACCAAAATCGATCCTGGTCATGAAAAACCATATCGATGTACCCTTTCATAAAACCTCTGGTTAAAGAAAACTTGAGTTTATCGAGCCTTTCCGGGAAATCATGAACAAGATCAATGCCCCCATAATCAGCAAATATTTTTCTGAGTCGATTCGGCGACACCGGTTTGAGTGGAAAATAAAACGCCATTTCATTGACCCTGTTGAGGCTGTGAACGGAAGAAAGCATCAAGGTGGTATTTTTTATGCAAAGTGGTATTGAAAGGACATTGTCCACCATGGCACTAACAGGTTTTTGCCATTTGGATTCAAATCTGTATTCCTTTAATTTGCTTGAAATCAATTTTATTCTTTCTTCTTCAGAGCTTTGAGCAAAATCAAGATGTTCAAAAATGTCATGGAAAAATATCCCGGCCCGGGTTCCTTTTGGAAATGAAAAAATGTTTTCCGTTGTAAATAAATGCAAATCGTTTTCCGTTCTGAGGGTATACAAATCATTGGTTACGTCACGATCCAAAAGTTCTGCATCCAGTGTCTGTTGTGATATAAGATGTGAGAAACTGGAAATTTTCCATGTGGTATCAATTTTTCCTGAAAAATGTCTGCAAGACAATTTTTCCTTTTTATTCTCTTCTGCCAAATGTTTCATGGTATCGTCAAACGGTAGCGGAACAACATCTATTGACCCTTTCGACCGGGTTGACAGCTCTTTTAAATCTTCGAGCAAATCTTCTTCGTTTTTTTCTAATACATCGTCTCTTAAGGATGTCAGCAGATTTTCTTTTAAAACATCCGCCGGTTGTCCTTTATAATGTAACAGATAGGCAATGGCAGAAGTTTCAGCGGTATTGAATCTGCCCCACGCAAGATAGCATTTATGTATCGCGCGTGTTATTGCAACATAAAGCAACCTCAGATTTTCTGCCAGGCGTTCATTTTGAGCAATGGCAAGGTGTGCGCCGAAGTCTTTTGAGCCAAGATCAAGGAAGAGGGTTTCGTTTTTGTCCGAGTTATGAAACAGAATCTCTTGATCTTTAATTAAGGATCCCTCCCATGCAAAGGGGCAAAACACAACAGGGAACTCAAGACCTTTGCTTTTGTGAATGGTGATAATTTTTACGGCCTGATCATCGCTTTCAAGACGAAGTTGATGCGTCTCGGATTCAGGCATTTGAGCGTTTCTTTGTTCTGAAAGCCATTTGAGCAGGCTAGTGATACCAAGCTTTTTCTCAGACGACTCCTGGTGGAGAATTTCTGCCAAATGAAGGTGATTGGTCAGCCTCCTCTCACCGTCAGGAAAACTCAAAAGGCGTTCCCTGAGCTTTTCCTCAGCCATCAACAGTCGAAACATCCGGATAAAACCGTACCGTGTCCATAAGCGAAAATATTCTCTGAACCTGCTGGATTTGGCTTCCAATCCGAAAGATTCCTCGCTGGCCGAATCGAGGTCCTCTCCGAAAACACCGAGCGCATCGGTTACCACCGCAGCATTAAATGCCTTTTCGTTTCCGGGTTCGGCAATGCTTAACAGAATTCTTTCCATTTCCATTGCTTCATGGGTATGGAATATGTTTCCTGTAAGATAAAGGACCGATGGGATACCTTTGAATGACAGGTGCGTTTTTATGATTTGCGCCTGTCGATTTGTCCTTACAAGAACAGCAATATCTTTTGCATTTATGGAATGGGGAAGATTGTTTTTATTTTTCGAAATAAGATAAGATATCTCTTTCGCAACCGCCTTTGCGATGAAAGGTACAGACTCGGTTTTACTCCATGGCTTCGGTGTTTTAGTCTTTTTATTTGCTTCCAAATACCATAATGTCAACGCCGGCAAAGATCTTTCATTCATCGATTTGATTTGATTTCCGGGGATACCCTTTTCAAATTGAATCCTATCAAAGACAAACGGTCTATTTATATTTGAAAACATGGTGTTTACTGCGGTTATCAAATTGGGATTTGATCGCCAGTTTTTTATCAATGTATATTTTGAATCTGTGTTTCGAGCAGCTTTCATATAAGAAAAAATATCCGCTCCTCTGAAACCGTATATGGATTGTTTTGGATCTCCGATCATAAAAAATGTGCTCTTTTTTGAATCGAAAATCCGGGAAAAAATGATATACTGAAAAGAATCCGTGTCCTGAAATTCATCAACAAGGGCGGCACTGTATTTTTTCCGAATGATTTGAGCGAGCTTTCTTCCGCCTTTATCTTCGAGTGCAATTTTAAGCTTTATTAACAGGTCGTCATAGAATTGAACGTTATTTTGTTTTTTTCTGACCAAAAGCTGTTCTCGTGTAAATTTGAAACACTGGGTCTTAAAATACATCAAATAGGTTTCCATCTCAGATTCAAGGGAAACGCCTTTGTGGTAAAATGTATCACAGATATCAAAATATTCATGTGAAAGGGGGCTATAGTTTTTCCGGGTCGAATTTTCTATTTTGGTTGCGGTAAATTTTTCAAAACCTTTAAACAATGGAAAACCGGCAGATTTTTCATCAACAAACTTGTCCATTAATGCGATCATAGAAGCAACCATCAGGTCTCTTTTTGAAACACCCGAGTGCATGGTTGTTGTCTTCAAACTGCCATAAACTGATCCGCTAAGAGATGAATCTTTCAACAAATGTGTCACCCGAGTGCGAGAGTTTGGCCAAATAATTTGCAGTCTTTTGAACATCGATCTAAAGTCATCAAGGCTTGTCAAATCAGGTTTTTCAATCTCTGGGACAACCTTTACATCAGCTGTTCGATTTTTTGTCATAAGCCTTATAAAATACTCTGGTCCGGATATTTTATTTAGCAGATAACTGATAAATTCCATGGGCAGACTGTAAAAATATTTTCTCCAGAAATCATCCACAATTTCCCGTGTCAAGCTGGTGGGATCCGCCACGAGTTCTGTGTCAAACAAACTCTGTGTTGCAAAAGCATTCTCATTAAGAATCCGCTGGCAAAAACCGTGTATGGTAAAGATCGCGGCATTGTCAAAGTCCATCAACGCATCTTGAATCAATTGAATGGCTAACGTCCGATTGTCATATTTTTTGACAATGGTGTTGATGAAGACATCTTTACTCGAATCCTTTAAAAAAGCGGATTTTGCATCCAAAAGTGTGTTGCGGATTCTTTCTTTAAGCTCTTCAGTGGCAGCCGTGGTAAACGTTACCACCAGTATCTGATTGACCGTTAATTGTTTTTCGAGAATAAGTCTTAAAAAGAGGCCGGCAATGGTATAGGTCTTACCCGTACCTGCGCTTGCCTCGATGAGATTGGTTCCTGTGAGAGGCGTGTTGATAGGATCAAAAATTTTCATATACTGGTTAAAAATCGTAAAAGCCCATGTAATTTTCAGGCGAAATCTTTTTTAATTCGTCCTTAACGGTTTGTGTAACATCTAAACTTTCTATAAATTCTGAAATTGTGTTGCGGTCAATGTGTGAATGGACCCGTGTCAATGCTTTCAAGGCTTCATAGGGTTCCGGATATCCTTCCCTGCGCAAAATTGTTTGAATCGCCTCGGTCACAACCGCCCAGTTTTTCTGCAAATCATTTTGAATCGCTTCATTATTTAAGAGCAACTTGTCCAGCCCTTTTAACAATGATTTAAACGCAATCAGAGTATGGGCCAACGGCATACCGATATTTCTTGTAACCGTTGAGTCGGTCAAGTCTCTCTGCAGTCGTGAAATCGGGAGCTTTGAGGAGAGATGAGCGAAGATCGCATTTGCCACTCCAAGATTTCCTTCTGAATTTTCGAAGTCAATGGGATTGACCTTGTGGGGCATGGTTGAAGATCCCACTTCATTCTTTTTGATCTTTTGCAGGAAGTAATTCATTGAGACATACGACCATAGGTCTCGATTCATATCAATGAGAATGGTATTGATTCTTTTAAGGTTATCACAAAATGCGGCCAGATGATCATAATGCTCAATCTGAGTCGTCATTTTTGATCGTTCAAGACCCAGCACTTCCTCCACAAAATAATTTGCAAATTTAATCCAGTCGATGTTTGGATAGGTAACATAATGCGCGTTGAAATTGCCGGTTGCCCCACCGAATTTTGCTGAAAATGGAATTGTTTTTAACAGGGCTTTTTGTTTTATCAATCGCTCGACAAAAACATAAAGCTCTTTTCCCAGACTTGTGGGCGAGGCGGGCTGGCCATGGGTTCGAGCCAGCATAGGAACCTGTTGCCATTGTTTTGCTTTTTCAATGAGTGCTGCTACAATCTGTTCCAGAACCGGTTCCAGAATTTCTGCCCAGGCTTCTTTTAACGAACAGGGTATCGCTGTGTTATTAATATCCTGAGAGGTTAAACCAAAATGGATGAATTCTTTGTAACGATGCAATCCCATCCCATCAAATGCTTCTTTAAGAAAATATTCTACCGCCTTAACATCGTGATTGGTCACTCGCTCGATGTCTTTTATTTTTTGAGCATCTCCATGAGAAAAATTTTGATAAAGACGCCTCAAGTTTTCAAACATGTTCTTATCAACATCTGTCAGTTGAGGTAGCGGCAGATTGCATAATGCAATAAAATATTCAACTTCAACTCGAACACGATATTTTATCAATGCGCCTTCTGAAAAATATTCTGACAACTTTTCGACAGTTTTTCGATAACGGCCGTCAACAGGAGAAATTGCACTTAAAGATGTAAGTTCCATGATGTTTTATTCCTATTTGGCAATGATTTAATTGAAAATATCCATATTGCACAAGAAATGTAAGATAATGCGGTAAACGTGTCAAGCAAATGATAATTTCAAGGAGCATCTTAAAGATGGATACGAGACTTGAATTATAAGTTATTGAAATTAGGTCAATAAAAAATATTTGCCAAAAATTAAAAAAATTGATAAGTGCAAAAGGCTAAACCCTATCGTGTGTTAATCTTGGGAAAGGAGAAGAATCATGGCAGAAATGAAAATCAGTTATGATGGCAATTACCCAACCGTTGAAATTAATTTTTCCCTAAATGAGGAAAGAGAAGATTACAGTATTAAATTGCCGATGTCAAAAATGTGGTATAAAGACATCATTTATGAAATAGAGAAAGTGGCAGAAGAGGAAAAAAAGAAAGCGGCAAAATATTTGCATGAAGACAATCGGCAAATGATGACCCACTCCTTTGATATATATTCAAAGCTAATAGAGATCGGAAAAGAGCTCAGAAAAGATTTAGAAATGGATTCGGAAGGTATTAAATTGGATGACACTTCCGGAGGTTTATAGAAGACAAAAATATATTTCAGCCCGCTTTATATAGAAGCCATCTCAAAATAAAGATTTTGGCTCAAGATCCCCCGCTAAAATCCGGCGGGATAAAAAGGCGGAGCCGAGTTTTAACCCGCCCCGTTGTCTACGGGATCTCCGACACCCATACTCAAGTATGTCGAGGATTTAGAACGAGGCTTCAACGCAGAGGTTGGGCTAAAAGATTATTTTGAGATGGCTTCTAATACCTCTACCCGATTTACGGTCATGGTAATGGCACTAAAGTCTTCTTCCACCTTTCCATGAATGATAAAAGGGCGGTTTCGATCCAGGATGGAACAAAAGCGGCGGTAGGCTTTGGGGAAAAAGACCGTTTCAATCAGCCCGGTGTCGTCTTCAAAAGTCAGAAACTCCATGGAATCACCATGCTTGGTATGCACAACCTTTCCGGTGATCAACAAACCGGCAATGCGGACATGACGACCGATAAAGCGATGCAAGTCCGTAGCTTTGACGGTCTTTAGTTTTTTTAATATATCGGCGTACAACATCATAGGATGCCGATTGCATAAAAAACCCAGGGCTGCAAATTCTTGCCGCAAACGCTCTCTCTTCTTTTCCGGCGGAAACGCCGGTTTTGGAATTGTTATCCTTTGATTAAACAAATCCCCTGCCCCGTATCGGTTTGATCCGGATTTTTGCCAGCAGACCAGTTTCCACAACAGAGCAGTGCGATCCTCTTTTGGATGAAGCAAGTCAAAAGCGCCAGCGTTCGTTAGAGAGCGTGCTTCAGCGGTGTCCGGCCGAACTCGATCAAGGAAATCAACCATGTCGTTATAAGGTTTTTCTTTGCGCTCTGAAACAATGCGTTTACATGTTTCTGAACTTACATTCTTTACGGACGATAACCCCACCCGAATGATTTTATCACAGCCTTTCCAAAGAATATCGCTGTTGTTTACGTCAGGGGGCAGAATTGTCACACCCATTCGGCGTGCTTCCGACACGTAAGCAAAGGTGCTGTAAAAACCGCCCTGGTTGCTGATGACAGCGGCCATGAACTCTGCAGGATAATGGGTCTTCAGGTAGGCTGCCTGGAAAGAAACCCGGGCATAACTGGCACTATGAGGTTTACAAAATGAATAACCGCTGAAACTCATCATCATGTTCCATATGGCCTCAATCTGATCCTTACGAACCCCCTTTGCTTGTGCACCTGAAATAAAACGTGCTTGATAATCGTCCAATTTTCGGATTTTATCTTTCTTGGACATGATCTTGCGAAGGCCGTCAGCGTCAGCATGTGAAAATCCGGCCACTGCCACAGCAGTCTTGGAAACATCCTCTTGATAGACCATGATTCCATAGGTTTCCTCAAGCACGTTCGAAAGTAATGGATGAATCGGCTCCCATCTGCCGCCATGCAGGCGACGGACATATTCACGGATAAATTCATTGGCCGCCGGCCGTATAATACTGCTGTTGATCACCAGATGTTCAAAATCGCCGACCTTTGTCTTTTTTTGTAACATACGCATGGCAGGGCTTTCGATGTAAAAGCAACCCATGGTATTCCCTTTTGCCACATTCGCCTGTGTAGCAACATCATCTTCCGGCTCCCAGAACTGTTCGTCAAATATCGTACGGTTGTCCTTAAGATTGGCAATGGCATCCCGGATAACACCCAGGCTGCGATTACCGAGAAGATCGATCTTAACCAGGCCGCTCTCTTCTGCAGCATCTTTTTCCCACTGAATAATCGGAACACCTTTGGGGGCAAGTTCAACAGGAACATAATTATCTATGGGCCCGGGGGTAACCACCACACCACCCGGATGAGCGGAAATGTAGCGTGGAACGCCAATGATGTGCTTAGCTGCGTGAATAATCTTTGGCCAAGGTTCTGGAAAATCAAATTCAGAAAGCTCGGGCAATTGTTTAAGCCTTTGAAAAAAATTTTCTTCCGTGTGATCCACTCGCCAGAGCCATGGAAGACGTTTGGTGACACGGCCAATCTCTTGTTCGGTAAGCCCGAAGACCTTGGCCACCTCCCGTATGGCCATGCGCGGTCGAAAAGTGACGTGATTACAGATCAGCGCAGCGTGACCTTTATATTGCTCTAATACGGACTGCAAAATCTTGTCCCGTTCATCCCAGGCAAAATCGATATCGATATCCGGTGGATCTGAACGCCCGGGGTTCAAAAACCGTTCGAAATACAAATTGTGCTTGATGGGACAGACATTGGTAATTTTCAGGCTGTACGCCACCAGTGATGCCGCACCGCTTCCCCGACCGCAAATACGCGGGCTGCGCGACACGATATCCTGAACCACAAGAAAATATGATGAAAATCCCATCTTTTTAATGATACGAAGTTCATGCTCCAGGCGATCCACAACGGTTTCAGACAGATCGTCTCCGTATCGTTTTCTCGCCCCTTTATAGGCGGCATTCCGCAGTGCTTGATCGGCATTGTTTGATTGTATATCGGTCCATGGCGGCAGAATAAGCCCACGGCAAGGACCGGTGAATGCCAACTGTTCTGAAATGACTTCGGTGGCTCGAACGACGTCCGGCCAGTTGGCAAGACGTTTGGAATACTCGGATGCCGATGCCAGCCATGCATTGGGTGACGCTGTATCTTCTGTCGTTAATCGGGAAAGAGAGGTGTTCAAATCGATGGCCCGCAGCATTCGGTGTGTCTTGAAATCATCCGGATCTGTAAAAAAACTTCCGGGTGTGAACAGCATCGGAATTCCAAGATGCCGGGACGTCTTCCGCAATCGAAGGGTCATGCCGTTCGGTTTGCCTGAAATCGTCGCTGCAACCGTTAATCCGGCTTCATGCCACTGTGTCAAAAGTTCTGGATGTTGTGTGAGGATTATCAGTCCTCTGGCATGATTAAGGATAGCGGATTTTAGATCAAACACCGCATCAATATGACGACGTGTAATGATACGACAAAGGTTACGAAAGCCCCGATCGTTTTTCACAAGGCAAACAGCTCGGTATCCGGTTTCGGGATCCGTCAGTTCCGCACCGACAATAGGGGTTATATTCTCGCGCTTACAGCTCTTTAAAAAGGGCCACAGGCCGTATAAATTGTTGGTATCCGTAAGCGCAAGATGACGATACCCCCGTTTTTTTGCAGCAGCACAGATTTCTTCCGGAGAACATGTGCCCCACATCAACGAATAATATGAATGAACGGTCAAAGGAACCATGTTAGAATTGATGATTTATGATTGAAGATTGATGATTTAAGTGGCATTAGGTTTGAGGACCTGCTTTGAGCCTTGAGTTTTGAGCTTGGTTTTTGCCTCCAACCTCTAACCTCCAGCCTCCAACAGCCGTATGAATTGCATTGAAACCGAAACGGTTCCGAATCGAATCAAGGGCAAAAATCAGATTGTCGCTTTTCTTTTTTTCTTGTTCGTGTTCGCTAAAAAGTGCCATTTGTGCCGGGGGATAGGTCAGGCGATGACAAATCAAACGTAGATGACGGATACGCACACGGCGTTTCCAGACCCTTTTAAGAGCTGTCTTCGCCACAGCAAACAAACGAAAATCATTGGCCGTCGCCGGATCGGCGGTGGTCTGTCGGATCATCCGTTTCCCGTCGGAATAGTCGAGAACAATTCTGATCCGCCTTGCCGTCAGTTGTCGTTTACGCAGGTTAATACCGGCCTTCTCGACAAGCCGAAACAATGCACCTTCCACCGATGTCGCCGTGTTGGTATCGTTTCCAAACGTATGGTCGACACTGACCATGGGGTGTTCCTGTCCCGCGGGCAAGACCGGCGACGGGTCAATGCCACGCACGGCATTGTAAAGACCGTGACTGCGGTTGCCAAACATCACATAGAGTTGTCCCATGGACAGGTTGGCCACATGGCCGGTTCGGGTCAGATTGAATTCCCGGAAATACTTCAGGTCTTCCCTTTCGACACCGGGAACAAGATGGATCGGTAAGGGTTTCATGAAACACGCTTCCTCACCTGCCCCGACAATATATTCACCCACTGGTTTGACCATACGTGTTGCCACTTTGGCCACCAGTTTGTTGGGGGCAACCGACCAGATCGGATCAAAACCCATATTGGTGCGCATCGCCTTCCGGATGCGCCATGCGATGTCAGGCGGCGGACCAAAAAGTCTCCCTGTTCCGGTGACATCAATGAACAAATGTCCATCATGGTCGCTTTTTTCGATCAACGGCGAATAGGGCAATGCACATTTTAAAAGCTGAACCATTGCACGTTCGTAACGGAAAGGATGAAACGGCAGCACAACGGCATCCCGACAATAGCGAAGTGCCCGTCGCAGGGACATTCCTTTACGGACAGCATTTTGGTAAGCCTCCTCACTCATGTCATATACTGTTGTCCGCACCGCAGTATCGTGGGCGATGATCACCGGACGTTCCTTCAGGCGTCGATCTACAAGTCGCTCCACGGCTACGGCAAAATCAGCCACATTGATATGGATGATGGAGCGTTCGCGCATATCAGACCACCATCAATCCCCGCTCCTTTAGCAACGTTGCCATTCTTTGGGCATTCTCCGGCGCCTGAGCCCGAACATGATTGTTAAAAAAAATGACGCCTTTACGCGCCCGGCGGCTCATGGGTTCAATCTTGTTTTCGATCCACGCACAAAGTTCATCGTCAGAATAGCTGTAATCAAACTGAAACTGCATGTTCCCCGAACGCCAACCTTTGGCATTTCGGCCATGAAAACGCACATAAAACAGATCCGGATTGGTGACCACGTCCAAAACCGGAAACAAGTTCGGCAAATCCGGTGTATCGACACCCACCAGGGTCACCTGACGGCGCTCCAATTCAGAAAACACACGATCGCTGGCCCAGGAACGATGTCGGAACTCAATTGCCAAAGGCAAACCATGAAGCTTGTCGAGCAAAGTTGCCAGGTATTTTCGGTTGGATGTTGTGCGAAGGAACGAGGGGGAAAGCTGGATCAACACAGCGACGAGTTGTCCGGCTTGAACGAGTGGAACGATACCCTCTCTATAAAGAACCGCCTGACCGCGCCATTGCTGCTGGTCGATTTCATGGGTCAGGGTACGTGTTAATTTGGCAGCGAACAAAAACCCCGGAGGAACCTGTTGGCGTTGGCGTTCAATGGCTTCGGCTTTGGGCATCTGATACCAGGTATAATTGAGTTCGGTAATCAAAAAACACCGGGCATATCGTTGTAACATCTTGCCCGATTTTGTGCCGGAGGGATAAAATCCGGCGTCGACCCATTCTGCATAGGAATAGCCACTTGTGCCCACATACAATTGGCAGGTTTCGAGATCTTTTTGTTCTTTAGGGGTTATTGCCGTCATATTTTGGATTTATGATTGTTGATTGATGATTGATTAATCTGCCTCTAACCTCAAGGGAACGAAGTCTCCGGTCCTCTCTCCGAGCTGTAAGTTCATACGAGCTGGAAGCCACTCTCCAACGGCCCCAGGCCCTGCCTATTTCCTCTTTTCTCTTTCCTAATTTCTGTTCTCTGTCTTCTGTCCTCCGACTTCCGACCTCTTGCCTTCTCGTCTTCGACCTCTATCACCTACCCTCTTCCTCTTTTCTAATTTCTCTTTCCTAATTTCTGCTTTCGGATCTCTGAACACCGATGATCTTGCCCTGGATCAGGATCTCATTGAAATTATATCTGACCGGCTCGTAAGCAGGATTTTCAGGACGCAGTTCAATATGTCTTTTTCTGCGAAAAAAACGCTTGACCGTCGCCTCTTCCTGGTTGATAAGGGCCACAACGATTTCACCATCTTCGGCAAACTGACGCGGCTCACAAATCACCAGGTCCCCATCCAAAATAGCGGCATCTCTCATCGAATCGCCTTTTATCTTAAGCGCAAACAGATTTGGACCGCGATACAAGGTTGAATCAATCACAACGCTCCCCCCCCATTCCTGCTGGGCATACAATGGTAATCCAGCAGCGATGTCTCCCACAATGGGCACTTCCCGCCACCGCATGATGCCTGCTGCTTTCCGGATGGGATTCAGCAGGTGGATCGTGCGGCTGTAACGACCGTCACGTCTGAGGATTCCTTTTTTCTCAAGCGCTGTTATAAGCTGAGATATCGCCGCATGACTCACCCCCATCTCAACTGCCGACTGCCGCAAGCTGGGCGCTTTCCCGGTTCTGATAATTTCACGTTCCAAATAATTAAAAAATCGTTGCTGTTTTGGAGAGAGTTCTGGTTGCATGGAGCAAATCTCCTTATCACGGGTTTAAAGGTTCAAGGTTCAGGGTTCAAGGGTTGCGATACAGGGACAGAAGGTGGGAAGGTGAGAAAATCAGAAGTTTACCCGCCTTTCCGCAGGAATCCGGAATCCTTCGGATCGGCGGCGCCAGAGGCGACCAGGGGTCGGATTTTCTCAGACTTTCCAACCTTCTTACGCCCGCCCGCCTCGCCTGAACGAGCCCCAGGCTCGCGATGGCGGGCAGGTTCTAACTTTCTTAACTTCTTAAAAAACAGGGGGTCTTCAACCTGGAACCGTGAACCTGTGACCGTATATGATATCTCTGATTAATACAGCATAATGTAAATGTCAATGTAAATGTTATTGTATAGAATATGTATAGTTTTGAATGATAGGCAACGGTTTGATCTTATGAAGCTTACGGCAATCAACGCTAAGCCTTTCTCCAAGCCATTTGACATATAATCTGATGTGTTGTTCATGCAACGATAGGGTTGAATCAACGATGTGATGACACGGGTGCAGGACGAATATATCTTATTGATAAGATATCATAAAAATGATAGGGTGATGTCATGAGAATAGCGGTGATATCTGATATTCATGCAAACCAGGACGCATTCAAACAGGTTCTCATGGATATCGGGAAATCAAATATTGACAATACGATTTGTCTGGGCGACAACATCGGTTACGGTCCTGAGCCTGAACAGGTTGTCGCCATGCTCAAAGATCATAATATTCCAACGGTTATGGGAAATCATGAACTGGCCGTGATCGATCAAAATTATCTATCTTTATTTAATCCCCTTGCCCGAAAATCCTTGTTAAGAACAATCGAATTGCTATCTGAAGAAACCATAAACTTCATTTCCGGATTAGAACCATTCTTGATTCGTTATGAATGCCGTTTTGTTCACGGCTATCCGCCTGATTCGGCAGCCATGTATCTTTTTCAATTTTCAGAAGATGAACTGCTGCTAACTTTCAAGCAAATGAAAGAAAGAATCTGTTTTTTAGGGCATACACACCGTCTTGAAATCATCGACTTTAACGGCCAAATTGTTACCCGCGCACCTCTAACTGAGAGTATCACGAGCCTTGACAGGGATCATCAGTATATCATCAATATCGGAAGTGTGGGGCAGCCAAGAGACGGCAATAATTGTGCAAAATACGTTATCTGGGATTCATTGAACGATAACATCGAGGTAAAATTCATACCTTATGATATTGTTTCGGTTATCGATAAAATTATAGCAACCGGTTTTCCCATTGAACATGCAGTTCGTCTTTTATAACCTGAATTTTGCAAGATTGTCTGTGCAGGTTTCAGGTATAACTTTTGGTGGATGCGTAAAGACAGCAAAACCATAAGAATTATCGACACACAGTGGAGGATAATATCAACAATGGATATTCTTGCTTTAAAAGCGAAAACAATCGAATTCATCAAGGTCGATATATGGAGAATTCGACTTAATGATACTTCTCGAACAAAATATTTTTTTATTAAACAGCTCAGAATTCTTATTTTGGCGGTTCGTAGATTTGCTAAAGATAAATGTTCGTTAAATGCGTCCGCACTGACTTTTTATTCCATACTTTCCATTGTTCCCGTGGTTGCCATGGCCTTTGGAATTGCCAAAGGTTTTGGGTTTCAAAAGCTTCTGGAAAAACAGTTGTTGGAAAAATTTCATGGGCAGGAAGAGGTAATGAATCGCGTCGTTTCATTTGCTAATTCACTTCTCGAAAATACAAAAGGCCACATGATCGCCAGCGTCGGTGTCCTATTTCTTTTATGGTCCGTGATTAATCTTTTGAGTCAAATCGAGCGTTCGTTCAATGATATCTGGGAAGTAAAATACCCCCGCACTTATGGGCGGAAATTCAGCGACTATCTTTCGATCATGCTGATCTCTCCCATACTCTTCATTCTTTCTAGCAGTGTTACGGTATTTATTACCACACATATTACAGTAATCACCCAAAAAGTCTCGCTGATAGGTATGTTCAGCCCGGTCATATTTTTCATGCTGAAATTTATACCGTATGGTTTGATATGGATCCTTTTTATATTCATATATATACTCATGCCCAATACCAAGGTTAATTTCTTTTCGGGGCTGATTGCGGGCGTTATTGCCGGAACCATATATCAAATTGCTCAATGGGCCTATATTGCTTTTCAGGTAGGAATGGCGAGGTATAATGCCATATACGGAAGCTTCGCAGCACTTCCGCTGTTTTTAATATGGATTCAGTTGAGTTGGCTGATTGTTCTTTTTGGTGCGGAAATTTCATTCGCGCATCAATATGCGAATACCTATGATTTTGAGCCGGACCGTCACTCTATAAGCCCGGCATTTAAAAAATTACTCTCACTTCATATTTCACGTCTTATCATATTCACATTTTTAAAAGCCGATCCCCCCTTGTCGGCTATTAACATATCGAAAATTCTTCAAATCCCGATCCGTCTGGTACAACAAATACTATATGAACTTGTTGAGGCGGGCATTTTGTCAGATACCGAAGACAAAATAAACGAGAAAGTGTCCTATCAACCGGCTCGTGATATCAATGCGATTACCATAAACTCTGTTATCGAAGCGTTGGAGCAAAAAGGTGTTGATAATATCCCCATTGCACAGACAGATGAATTAAAACATTTATCGGAATCGCTGAAAACGCTGAATGATGAAATTGAGAAATCACCTGCCAACCGTCTTTTAAAAGATATTTAATTTCATTGGTTACAGGAATTATCCGATTTTTATTAGAACATCGAGTATGAAAATTCAATCAGATTCAAATTCAAGGCGGAGCGAGCCTTCAATCAGAATATTATGTAATATTATCGAGTAGTGTATATCCCTGCGCTCCGAACACAGGAATTGGTGTCCTATTTAGACTTGAGACACTTCTATTCAAATTCTTCTGAAAGCAAGATGGCTTCCGCCACATGGCGCATGGACTTTCGTGAGTCCATGCTTCGTTTTTGAATCCATCGAAATGCATCGTTCCCGTCCATTTTTCGACGGCGCATCAGAACCTCTTTGGCCCGCTCCACAAGCTTCCGGGTCTCGAGTTCTTCCTGGATAACCTTGGTTTTGACCATTAACTCCGTGTTAATGATGGCTGCGGCAGCCTGATTGGCCACCGTCTTTATCAGGTTTACCTCGGTTTCGGAAAAGTCATGAGGTTTGGCCGTAAAACAATTGAGCACACCGATCACTTTTTCATCCTGAACCTGAAGTGGCACTCCCACCATGGACACCAGTCCAAGATTTTTGGCCATCTCTTTTTCTTTGAATCTGGGTTCTTTCAAAACATCTCTAACAATCAGCGGTTGTTTATGGGTGGTCACAAAACCGACAACCCCTTCATCCATATTGAGTGATCGATCTTTCACGTAATCAGGATCAATGGCTTGCGTGGCCTTAAGCCGAATTTTTTTCGGCGTCTCCGTCTCGTCAATGAGCCACAAAGAACAGATCTCAACCCCTGTCACTTTGGCCGTAACCATCACAATCAGTTTGAGAATATCCTCCAGATACAGATCCGAGGTGATGGCTCTGCTGATGTCCATCAAGCCTTTGATATACTTGTCGTGGGTGTCGGGTGTAATTTTTTCCATTTTAATCTCGTTATCGCATCTATATCATTTTACCTTTTACCTAAAATCGACATCAAAACATATGCAGGCTAATCACCTTCCCGCACCCGTTTACAATTTCTTCGACCAATTTCATAGGGAGAGTCCCCATCTTTTCCACGAGTCGCGATTTGTCAACAGTTGCCATTTGACTGACCACAACAACACTGGATTTTGGAAGGTTAGCAATACCTTTTTTCAACAGAACATTTCCAGGTACGCCGGCAAGTTTCAGGTTTGAAGTGATCAGCGATACAATGGTTGTATTGATATTGCTTCGATTCAGCAGATCGTTCTGAATTACCACTGCCGGACGTCTTCCGGATGGGCCGGAATCACCGGAATGCCCGAAGCGCACCCAATAAACATCCCCTTGAACAGGCACTACCATGGCAATTCTTTCAGATCGGTGGTCCTTGCAATATCTTCAGCAATGCGCGATTGCTCAACTCGAACCTCTTGATCCGAAAAAAACTCATTAACTTGTTGAACAAAGGCTTCTTCCTTCAACCTGTTATTTTTTTCCCGGATAGCATCCGTCACCAAGTGACTTAATTTTATTTTCCTCTTTTTTGCCATGGCTTTTAGTTCTTCGAACAATTCATCCGGCACTGTGATACTTAATCGAGAATATCCCATAACCTCCTCCGATATGATTTTTTATCCTATTTTATAATATAAATAATCATATTGTCAATGGTATTGTCAAATGACAAGGATTTCGGAAAAACAGATAACCGCAAATGGACGCAAATGAACATAAATATTATTATTTTAAATCGTGTTTATTGGTGTTCATCCCCTGCCCGCCATCGCTCTCGCTCAGGCGAGGCGGGCGGGGTGGTTTCCCCTATCCTCTTTTCTTCTCACTTTCTCACCTTCCCACCTTCTCTCGACACACCTCCTGTCCCTACATTATAACCTTTGAACTTTGCTTGCCCAGTGAAATTCACGGTAGTGAAAGGCCAAAGCCCATTTCACTGGGAAACCCTGAACCTGGAACCGAACATTTAAGGTTTAGAAAATAGTTGACAATATATTCCATTTATGAGTAGAATACCTACTCATAAAGGAATTATATCATGGAAAATTTATTTACAGGTGACTTATTTCATCCAAAAACTCGTATCAAACTACTCATCCGTTTTTTCTTTAATCCAAGCTACACGGTCATACCTTCGTGAATTGGCCAAAGAATTTAATGTGTCTACAAATTCGGTTCGAGAAGAGCTCAACCAGCTGACCAAAACGAAACTCCTCACATCCAAAAAAAGCGGTAGACAGGTTTTTTATAAAGCAAATCAAAAACATCCATTGTTTCCAGAACTGAAATCCATGGTCGGCAAGGTTATGGGCATCGATCAGGTGATCGACGGCATCGTTACCCGGCTCGGCGATCTGGAACGTGCCTATCTGCTGGACGATTATGCTGAAGGTAAGGACACCGGGCATCATCGATCTTTTGCTTGTCGGAAATATTGATCAATATCACCTCAATGATTTGAGCAGAAAAACTGAACGATATATTAAACGAAAAATTCGTTCCCTTGTTCTGAGCAGGGATGAGTTTAAAGAATTTGAACCAAAGCTAAAAACATCTCCCAACATATTGATTTGGCAAACGAAAAAATAGACGTTGTATGTTATTTTTAATCATATAATTAGCAAAGCTATTTTTATAATGTCCCGGAAAAAAACTATAGTCAAAAACACTTTATCCAATCTAACCTTTCTTTTTTTACAGGCATCAACCAATTTTTTGTTGCTGCCATTAGTCTTAAATTATTTTGGCAAAGAAATTTTTGGAATTAATGCGTATATTTTAAGTATTTTACTGATTGCTAACTTTTTTTCCTTCGCATTTGCAATGTCCTTAATGAGATTCCTGCCAGATTTAATTGCAACCAGGGAACTGACAAAGCTTAGCGAATTGATCTCATTAACTATATTTGTCTCAGCCATACTCCATCTGATATTAGCGCTTATTTTATTAATTTTTTCCTATTATGGTTTAGAATGGTTTAATGTACCATCTCGTTTGCAAATCTTGACGAAGGACGTCGTCCAGCTTGTTGCTATATTTCTACTATTGCAATTTATGAATCCCATAATTGACGGAATTTTATCCGGCTTAGAACAATTTCATTTAAGCAACAAGATAAATTTAATCTCGATTGCCAGCTTAGTAACAGCATATTGGTACGTTACCACTTACAATCGTACGTTAGTAAGCTATTTTTTTATTATACAATCTGGTTTGTTGACTCAAATGATTATAAAAGGTTATTTCGCTATAAAAAGACTTCCCTTTAAAATAAAGTTTTGTTGGCCACGATTGAAAAACTTGAAGAAGGCTTTAAATTTCAATCTTTTCCTGATTGTCAACCAAATTTCTGATCATTTAATGTATACAACTGACAAATTGATCCTACAAAAAGTTTTAGGCGCATCTTATGTCACATATTACCAAATTGCAAAAACCTCATTTGATTTATCTAATAAATTTAGTAGTATCCCCTTAGCCGTTATTTTTCCAAACCTGTCAGGAGCTTTTGCAAGAAAAGACATGCGATTCATCCGAAAAATGAATACCCATGGCGTTATCGTTTACAATCTAATAGTAGTCCCGCCTTTACTTTGCTTATTCATTTTATTTGATGATTTCATCAGACTCTGGGTGGGTTCCGGATACGAAATGACGGTACTCGCAGGAAGACTTTTTATTCTTGTTCTCATTATATCTGCCCCTTTTAAAATATATCTGCATTCTTTAATTAGCAAAGGTAGGGTGAAAGAAATTGGATGGATAAGATTAATTTATAGTATTATCAATGTATTTATCAGTTATGCTCTTGCAATAAAAATAGGAATGATAGGTGTTATAATTCCAACTGTTTTTAATTGGCTTATAGTATTACCTTGTTTGCTAATTTATTTAATGTATCAAGAAACATTTTTCCGTTTTAAAGATTTCTTTAAATCTTTAATTCCGTATGTAGTTGTTAGTCTCGGAGGACTTTTTATCTTTTTTCTCAACCAATATATTCCTATTAAAATATTAAACTGGCCTGACTTTATTCTGTATTTTACAATCTGTTACCTATTTTTTATAATTTTGTTCATCATTGCGTGCCCCAAAACAAACAAAATAGCATTATTTCAAAATATTCAGGAACTAATCTTTATTAAAGCGTAGTTTAAAGTTGACTTTGAGGTTAAAGGCGGAAATATGAATAACACACCGAATTTTTTGATCGTAAGTGGAGGACGCAGCGGGACTACTTCTCTCTACCATTATCTTTCTGAACATCCCGAAATATATATGTCGCCGAATAAAGAGCCATATTTTTTAACTGGCCTTGACTTTGAAAGTTTTATAAATACACCGATTTTTTTTCTAAAAAATTTATGGGTAAAAGATTTGAAATCCTATAAACAGTTATTCGATCATGTCTCAAACGAAAAACTGATAGGCGAAGCCAGTGTAAGTTATTTATATTATTATGAAGAAACTATTCCAAATATCAAGAAATATTTAGGAGATCCGAAAATTATTATCATTATTAGGAATCCTGCAGATAGAGCCTTTTCGCATTATCTGCATAATGTTCAAAACAATTTGGAGAAATTAAAATTTGAGGATGCGGTTCTCCAGGAAAAAGAAAGAATTTTAAAAAATTGGTGGTGGGGTTTTCATTATAAAAATGCCGGATATTATTTAAAACCTATAATCGCTTATAAAGAAAATTTTACCCGTGTCAAGGTATTTTTTTTTGATGATTTTAAGAATAATTTTTTCAGTGTTTTCAAAGAAATGCTATTATTTCTGAAAGTCGATGACGATTTTAGGCCCAATAACCTAAGAGTTTATAATGCTTCAGAGGTTTATAAATTTGGTTTTCAAAAAATATTGAGAAATAAGATCGCCAGATTTATTTCTGAGACAACTCATCTCAAGATACCAAAATTCTTAAAAGATTTCATAAAAAAGGAAATTCCCAATTCTCCTTCTCCATTATTAAACGATCTAAGAAAAGAATATACAGATGAAATTAAAAATCTCGAAAGTTATCTCGACGCAAATTTAGATAAATGGTATAAAAACGATAACTATTAGGAAAGGAAATCAAGTGATTATTAACGTAGAATTCAATAACGTCTTATATGCGATAATTATAAAAAATTCTTTTAAGGCAGAGGGCGTACATTTTTTTACTCCTAATGAATACTCTCAGCAATTAGCCTACATGCATCATCCCAAAGGTAAAATAATACTGCCGCATATTCACAATTCAGTGCCTCGCAATGTATTATATACACAAGAAACATTATTTTTGAGAAAGGGTAAGCTGCGTATAGATTTTTATGATAAAAATGAAAATTATTTTGAGAGCAGAGTTGTGCAACATGGAGATGTCTTGTTTCTTATAACCGGTGGTCACGGCTTTGAAGTTCTTGAAGAAATCGAAATGATTGAAGTTAAACAAGGCCCTTATACGGGCGATTTGGACAAAAGCCATATAGAGGGTATCGAAAACAATCAAGTTAAGGTAATAAAATAGAAATGAACACAATTCCTGTCAATGAGCCTCTTCTTGATGGCAAAGAAAAAGATTACTTAATCAAGTGCATTGAAACGGGATGGATCTCCTCAGAAGGGCCATTTGTCAAAAAATTCGAACAGCAGTTTTCCAGAAAGATGAAACGAAAATACGGTATTGCCGTGTGCAATGGATCAGCCGCAATTGATATCGCAGTCGCTGCGTTGAATATTGGTCCCGGCGACGAGGTCATATTACCCACCTTCACAATCATTTCCTGTGCGGCTTCGATTATCCGTGCCGGCGCTAAACCCGTACTTGTCGATTGTGACTCAAAAACCTGGAATATGGATACCGATCAGATTGAAGAAAAAATTACAGATAAAACCAAAGCGATTATGGTTGTCCATATATATGGTCTGCCGGTAGATATGGAGCCAGTGGTTGATCTTTCTGAAAAATATGGGATAGCAATTATTGAAGACGCTGCAGAGGCTCACGGTTTAACATACAGAAATATACCCTGCGGAAGCTTCGGAGATATCAGCACATTCAGTTTTTACGCAAATAAGCATGTAACTACCGGTGAAGGAGGAATGTTATTAACCGATAATGACCAGTTGGCGACCAAATGTCAATCTTTTCGCAATCTTTGTTTCCAAGCCAAAAGGAGGTTTGTCCACGAGAAGTTGGGCTGGAACATGCGGATGAGTAATCTCCAGGCAGCCGTTGGTCTGGCCCAGCTAGAGAGACTAAACGAGTTTTTAAGTCGCAAACGTAAAATGGGTCTGCGCTATTCTGAGCTACTATCAGACATACCTGGAATCCAGATCCCAGTGCAGGAGACCGAGTATGCTCGCAATAGTTACTGGGTATATGGACTTGTTTTGGAAAAAAAAATTTCATTCGACGCTATCGAGGCGATGCGTCTATTAACACGGCATAACATCGGAACACGCCCGTTTTTTTGGCCGATGCATTTGCAACCCGTTTTTAAAAAAAGGGGGCTTTTCAAAAATGAGCATTACCCAAATGCTGAGAGAATCGGGCGACGCGGTTTTTATATTCCAAGTGGTTTGGCAATTACAGATGCGCAAATAATGTTAGTGACAGAAGCCATCCGAAAGGTGTTAACATGAGTGTATTTTGTCGATATGCAAATTATTATGATTTGCTGTACAAAGATAAAGACTATGAGGCGGAAGCAAAACATGTAAATGAAGTTCTTCAAAAATGTATGCACGGAATTAAGTCCATTCTGGAATTGGGTTGTGGAACTGGTGCACATGCTATGCACTTGATACAAAATGGATATACCATTCATGGGGTTGATGCAAGCGAAGAGATGCTCTCCCGAGCTGAAAAAAACAAAAGAAATCTTGATCCTTCCTTGTCCCACCGTTTATCTTTTTCAATTGGAGATATCCGAGATATTCGACTTGAGGATACGTATGATGCAGTCATTTCATTATTTCACGTTATTTGTTATCTTCCAAAGAATGAAGATATAATGGCTGTTCTATCTGCAGTCAAATCCCATTTGAAAAAAGGAGGCATATTCTTATTTGATTGCTGGTATGGACCGGCTGTGCTGACTGAACAACCCGAAGTAAGAGAGAAACGATTTGAAGATGACCGGCTTCGTATTCTTCGAGTGGCCGAACCTAAAATGATTGCCAATGCCAATATCGTAGAAGTAAATTACCGGTTTTTCGTCGAAGAAAAAAGCGAATGGTCGCTTTGAAAAAATTGAGGAGACACATCGGATGCGATATTTTTTTAAACCGGAAATAGAAATGTTTTTCTCATTAGCCGGATTTCAACTTGTTGAATTCTTTGAATGGATGACTGGCCTTGAACCAGGATTTGGCACCTGGAATGTATGTTTTGTAGGGAAATTATGATTTGCAAAATTGGACTTTTTTTAACTGCAAGGCCCATTGACGGTGGTGCTTTTCAATATAGTCAGTCAATGCTCGAAGCGGTGGCCGATCTCAAAACAAAAGAGATCGAAGTTGTAGTAGGTTATACGCATGATTTATGGCTTGAGAAAATCTATGAAAAAGGTTTGAAGTCTTTAAAACTGTCTTATAATTTATGGGGCCGGATTGGTAGCATGAGAATAAGCGGTATGTTGCCTATGAAATTATGGCGCAAATACTCACCTTTTTTTCACCCGATGGTCCGAAAAATAATTAAACAAAACTGCCACTTGTGGATTTTCCCTACCCAGGATTCATGGACGTATTTAACTCCTGTCTGTTCTATCGGTGTAATTTACGACTTAATGCACCGCTATGAAGGGAAGTTTCCGGAGGTCTCCATCCGAAAGCAATATAAATTTCGTGAAAAGCATTATCGAAATATGTGCCGTTTTTCGCAAGGGATTTTAGTAGACTCAGAAGTCGGGAAAAAACATGTGCTGGAATGTTATCCGATAAATCCCACTAAAATTCATGTATTGCCATTTACTGCTCCGAGCTATATTCATAAAACCATTATATCGAATACTAGATATAAATACTCTAAACTGCCAGAAAAATATTTCTTCTACCCTGCCCAATTCTGGGAACATAAAAATCATAAATCTCTTCTTTATGCACTTGCTGCACTAAAACCTGAAATTAAAGATTTGAAATTTGTCTTTGTCGGTTCACAAAAAAATGGTTATGAATCTACAATCGCGTTAGCTAAAAAGCTCAAATTAATTAATAATATAATAATTTTGGGTTACGTCCCAGATTCTGACATCTCGGAGCTATACCAACTAGGACGAGCTTTGATTATGCCCACTTTTTTTGGACCTACCAACATACCGCCATTGGAAGCAATTGCGGTAGGATGTCCAGTGGCAGTTTCAGACATATATGGCATTCGGGAACAACTCGGTGACGCAGCACTCTATTTTAATCCGGCATCCATCAGTGAGATTAAGAATGCAATGAAGCTTCTTTGGTTGGATGATTCCGTCTGCAAGAAATTATCGCAAAGAGGGTTGGCTCAGTTCTTCTCAAATGGATCAGGCCGGCTTCAATAAGAGCTTTGAACGTATAATAAAATACGTATTGAAAGTTCAGAATACTCCTATAAATGCAATTCAATAAATAGAAACAAATGATTTACTATGTTAAATATAAATGGCGTGTAAAAAATTTTTTCGTGAAAGATATCGTTCTTCTTCACTGGATTTGAGACCTCTGATCGGGTCGCTTGTATTGACTGGGTGATATGCCGACATGGGGATCTTTAAATAAAAGCCGGAGGCAATCTCATGGTGTGTTTTGTCATCGAAAAAGACAGCATTATATAAAAATGCTATTTCTACTGAAAGACGAAGATGATTATATGGATATAAAGGACGGCAATCCCCTCTTCACAATCATCGTTGCAGTACTCAATGGCAAAGAGTCTTTAGAACGATGCATTGAAAGCGTAAATAACCAGACCTATCCCTACAAGGAATTGATTATAATCGATGGTGGTTCTACAGATGGCACCGTTGATATTCTTAAAAAGAACGATGATAAGATTGCCTACTGGGAATCCGAAGCCGACAAAGGGATTTACCATGCGTGGAACAAAGCCTTAGATCACGCTACCGGAGAATGGATCTGCTTTGTGGGAGCCGATGATTATTTTTATAACAATCAAACACTTGAAAATATAGCTTCGCATTTAAACCGGGCGATGGCATCCGGAATCAAACTGGTTTACGGTCAAGTTGTTCATGTAAATGAAGCTGGACAACTCGTCCGACTTCTCGGAAAACCCTGGGAAAATATTTCTTGGCAAATTCGATACGGCATGCCACTTCACCTCCCACATCCCGGGATGATGCACCATCGAAGTCTCTTTCAAGAACACGGCCGATTTGATCAGACGTTCAAAATTGCCGGTGATTATGAGTTTTTGCTTCGTGAGCTCAAGAATAAAAAGAAAAAGGCGCTGTACACAGGATTTAAAACCATGGGGTGTCAAATTGGGGGCATTTCCAATGCAAATCAGCTCGCTACTCTTAAAGAAGCACGAAAGGCCAGGCTCAAAAATGAACTCCCAGGTTTCTCATGGTTCTGGATGGCTGTATACATTCGGGCGGTTATACGAAAATTTCTAAATCTTCGCAGCGAGTCCACCCGCCCCATACTTAATGATAATTACTGCAATCGGAAATAAAGATAAATGCGCATCGGTATTTTTACATACGATTTTTTCCCATGGGAAGGAGGAATTGGCCGACATGTTTATGAACTTCAGGAACAATTCAAACAGTTCAAAGACTTAGAGTTACTAATCTTTTCTCCCTGCAAAAACAATCTTCCCAATCATCGGCCTTTGTGCACGATATCCAAAAAAATAGGCAAAAACGTTCTCTTTTCCCTTTATTTAAATATTTTTATTCGTCGTTTGATTTGCAAATACGATTTGGATATCGTGCATTTACAATCGGGATCCGGGGGGATTTTTTTGCTAAAGAAAACTCAAGACAAAAATTATCGTTACAACACATACCAATAATTATATTTTTCAGTATCGACGATTCGGAAAAATTTCAAAAAGGCTCTTAGCGCCTCATGGAAAAATATACCTATCAAATCGCCGACCGAATTCTATCGGTTTCAAGCTATGTAAAAAAAAATCTGATAAGCGATTACCGGATCCCTCCTTCCAAAATCCATGTGGTCCCAAATGGTGTCAACTCCGACACTTTCTATCCAATATCGCATTACTTTCATGACAGAAAAATTATTTTATACGTTGGCAGACTCTATAAAGGGAAAGGACTGGAATTTCTGATCGATGCAGTAGAACTCCTTATTCCTGATCACCCAACTGTTCACCTTTGGGTTGCCGGTCAAGGCGTTTATTTTAAGAAGATCAAGGCATTCATCCAAGACAGGACTATCCGTAAACATATTGTTTTTTTGGGTTGGAAAGATAGCGAGACTCTCAAGCAATTATACAACGAAGCGACCGTCTATGTTATGCCTTCCATTGTCGAAGGTTTCGGGATAACCCTCTTAGAGGCCATGGCGTGCGGATGTCCCGTTATCGCAACGGATTCCGGTGGGGCTATAGATATCATCCACCATAACTATAACGGGCTGCTAATTCCTATGGCAATGTAGAACAATTGGCAGCTTCCATAAGCCGTATTATGACGGATGAGACAAAAAAAGAATTTCTCATACAAAATGGATTAACGACGATCAAGGATTTCAGATGGGAAGCCATCGCCCGTAAACTTTATTGTCATTTACACAGATAAATTGAGTGATTTAGTTGCAGTCTTAACATCGCCTTAAAAAAAAACTATAGCGAAGTCGGAACGAAAAATTTGTAGCTTTCAAAAAACCACTTGATCAGGAAAAAGAGGAATATGCAGCAATTAAAAAGCATATCGAAATCTTTGAAAATATCTATTTGTTAGCACATCCTATCCTTCGGACAGCAAAGATTGGAAAGGAAGGTTTATAGCGAATCTGGTCGAAGCAATAGGTCGGCAAAAAGGGATTGACCTCAAGATATGGACCCCTCCGGGAGACATCCCGCCATCTGTAAAAAACGTATCCACTTGTTCAGAAGCAGATTGGCTTAAAAAAATGCTTAAAACAGGCGGCATAGCACATATAATTCGTACTAAAGGCATTTTTGGGGCTGTTACGATTTTCAGACTGATGAAAAGCCTCAGATACGTCTATACTCGTGAATCCAATGTTGATATGGTCCATGTCTATTGGCTTCAAAATTGCCTTCCCTTGTGGGGGAAAAAAACACCGGCGGTTATATCTGTTTTAGGCAGTGACTATGGAATGTTGAAATTGCCGTCCATGCGGTTAATTCTTCGTTCCGTTCTGCGACAAAGAAACGCCATTATTGCCCCAAATGCCGAGTGGATGGTTCCGGCTCTCGATAAATCTTTTGGTGATATTGCCGAAATTCGCCCTATCCCGTTTGGTGTGGATGAAAGATGGTTTACACTTCAGGAAAATGTCTCTAAAAATAATAAGTCCCACTGGATCACCGTTACCCGAATTACCCACAACAAAATTGGTGACCTTTTCAAGTGGGGAAAGGGAATTTTTGGCGAAGATCACATGCTTCATCTTTTCGGTCCGATGCAGGAAACGCTTTCCATACCGGAGTGGGTTGTCTATCATGGCCCGGTTAGCCCCGATGAACTTTGGAGCAAATGGTTTCCCCTCTGTTCGGGGTTGATCACGCTCAGCCGGCACGACGAAGGAAGGCCCCAGGTAATGCTTGAGGCGATGGCTGCCGGCCTGCCTGTCATTGCTTCCGACATACCTGCCCATCTGGATATCATAAAGCATGGGGAAAGCGGCTGGATTGTATCCACTCCTCAAGACCTAAAAGACGCAATATCTTTTTTCAATACCCGTGAAGCCGTCAGCCGGACGGGAGAATCCGCCCGCTCCTGGGTTCTGAAAAACATCGGAACCTGGGATGACTGCGCCGAACGCTATATCACAGCATACCAAGACCTTTTGGGGCGAAACAGATGAGATACAGAAACATATTACTTTTAGGTGGAGGAGGATTTATCGGTACGGCCCTTGCGCGACGTCTTTGCGAGAACAACTTTAATGTGCATATCCTGTCAAAACACTTTCCCGCCCGGCAAATTGAACCGAATATGATATTTCACCAGGGCAACCTGGACGACAGAGAAATACTTGAACAGGTGTTGCCGGAATGCAAGACCGTCATTCATCTTGCATCTTCCACTACTCCGGGCAGTTCTTCAAGACAACCGGCGCTGGAAGCAGATAAAAATATCACCCCGACGCTTCGTTTTCTGGATATTCTCCAAGGCTATGAAAATGTTCACATCATCTTTGTTTCTTCGGGAGGAACGCTTTACGGAAATCCTGAATCGACTCCTGTGAATGAAACCCATCCGCTTAATCCCCTCTCCTTTCACGGGGCCGGAAAGGTGGCATTAGAAACATTTCTGAGAACCTTTTCGACTTTGCCCAAAAAAAACACGACCATCGTTCGCCCATCCAATGTATACGGTCCGGGACAATCCCTTCGAAGCGGATTCGGAGTTATTCGCACAATGCTTGAACATGTTCGCCGCGGGACTGTAATGGAAATCTGGGGAGACGGTACGTCTGTTCGAGATTTTCTCTATATCGATGATATGCTCTCTGCGCTGATCCGCCTGATTGATTTTCCTAATGATAATAATACCTACAATGTCGGATCGGGCATTGGATACAGCCTGAACCAACTTAAGGAAATTATAGAGTCGGTTTGTGGTAAAAAGGTGCCTGCCATTTATCGGCCAAGCCGGAAGACAGATGTAAAAACCATCATTCTGGACAGCTCTCGCCTTATAAATAAAACAAAATGGCATCCGATGGTATCTCTTGAAGAGGGGGTTGAATTGACATGGAAATGGCTAAAACACTCATAGACAGTCTCCACTGTCCGATTTTTCTCAACCGCACTGTCAACCCTAATGGCATGGGAATTATAGAATAACTGCCTTATCCATCATTGCTTGATCTGTCAGAGATTCTCTTTGCGGCTATACCTCTTTCCCTTCTTTCAAATCTCATCTGACAGATCTGCTCCGATATCAGCCCCATCATAAATATAATAATAGAAGTTGTAAATAGAAGTGCGCTCATATTCGTAAAACGTCTTGATGTCAAAAAGGTATACATGTAATAAAACAGCCCTAAGCAAAACATAATAAAGCTGACCGGAAGAAATATTCTAAAAGGAGAAAATAGCGTGCAGATTTTGACGATGATCATAAAAAATCGAACACCGTCTTTGAAAATTTTAATATTACTTTTACCTGACTTACGGACTTTCACTGTAATCGGAATATATTTAAGTGCTCTTCCTGTTCTTAAAACAGCCCAATGTCAGCGTTGTGGGATACGAATAGCTGTTAGGAAGCAGATATAAAAATTGTTTTGCGATATCAGATTTTATCGCTCGAAAACCTGAAGTAAGATCCTGAACATTAAATTTTGCAACATAAGATGCCAGCCAGTTATATATTTTGTTTCCGAGAGCCCTCCCTAAAGAAATCTGATCTTTTTTTGAACGTGCGCCGACGACCATATCATATTCCGGAAAATAATTGAGCATGGTCTCGATATCTTCAGGGTTATGCTGAAAATCAGCATCCATAAACACCAGGATGTCTCCGGATGCCGCTCTAATCCCACTTTTTATGGCCGCCCCGTTGCCGATATTATAAGGGTGACTGTAAACTATGGCGCCGGCTACTTTGGCGATAACAGGTGTTTCATCTGTGGATCCATCGTTGACGACGATAATTTCAAAGTCAGGATAAAGTGCCCTGATTCTCGAAACGATGTCACCGATGGTCTGTGCTTCATTGTATGCCGGGATGATTATTGAAACTTCTGTCTTATCCACTTTCAATCCCCAACTCTATTAATAAGAGCTATCTCAAACTCTCTTAGGTGCGTTTCAAAAAAAAATCTTACGCTATCCCAGGTCCATTCTTCGCTGATTTTCAACAAAGTTGGATAAGGGTCTTCCTCCGCATCTTGAAAATAGACAAGGCTTTTCAAGACATGATAAAGGTTAATACCCATGTCTCCAAAACGATTCAAAAATAATGTGCACATTTTTTTTATATCTGACTTCAACATGATAACAGCATAGACATCATAAAAATCCTTTTTGGCCCCGCGTTGGGACATGGTTTTAAGCTTTTCCGCAGCGACATCCTGCCACGCAGCTACCTGAATGCCACGCCATATATGAGGCGGAAA
>CAVSVL010000023.1:0-8310 GCA_963731025.1 uncultured delta proteobacterium
GGGATCAGGGGCCAGGGGTCAGTCTTTTGGGCTGATACCTTTAATATCAATTTCCTGACCCCTGGCCCCTGAAATCTGAAACCTGATCCCTGAGGTAAATTATGGAGATTCAAAAACCTCTTTTAAAAGTCTGCAACCTAAGTGTTCATTACGGTGACATTCAGGTGTTGAAAAAGATCAATCTATCGGTATGCGCCAACCAAATCATTTCCGTTGTTGGCGTCAATGGCTCGGGAAAAACCACATTAATGAAAGCAATCTCCGGTCTTCTGCGTCCCATAAAAGGCTTGATCCATTATCAACATGAGGAGATACAAACGCTTCCGGTATACGATGTGGTCCGCCGTGGTCTGGTCTATGTGCCTGAAGGAATGAATGTCTTCCCTTTTATGAGCGTGTCGGAAAACCTGGACGTCGGCGCTTTTGTTGCCAGAGAAAAAAAGAAGGACCGACTTTCCTTTGTATTTGAAATCTTTCCTGTACTAGCCGAGAAACGTCGACAAATGGCCGGAACGTTGAGTGGCGGTCAGAAAAGAATGCTGACGATCGCTCGCGGCCTGATGAGCGATCCCCGCCTTATTCTTCTGGACGATCCTTTTCTGGGTCTCGCGCCAAGGGATGTGAATCGACTGTGCAATACCTTTAGACAGATCCGCAGTCACGGTGTAACGCTGTTTTTGGCCGGTCAGCATGTTCGCCGAATCCTGAGGGTAGCGACCAAGTCGTTTCTATTAGAAGAAGGTAAAATAACACTTTCCGGTAGCGGAGAACAGCTTATGGGGCATCCGCACTTGCGTGAAACGCTCTTTGGGATTGTCGCGGAATCCGGAGTTGAGATCCCGTAACAACTAAAATCTGCAACGCTCAGTTGTGGTGAAAGTTAAATGTTTATTGACTTAATACATAACTTTAGAATATTATTCACTTAATGATCTGTTTTTAGCATTTTAAATTCTAAAATTGGAGGTTAAACAATGACCGAGGGATTGAAAGTTGGAATCACCCATGAAATTGAACGGGAAACCACCGAAGATATGTCTGCACAAAAGGTCTTCCCCCACGTGCCCAATGTCTATGCCACAAGCGTGATGGTTGGACATATGGAAGCAGTTTGTGCCGAGATGGTCCTCCCTCACCTCGACGAAGGTGAGCAAACTGTCGGAACCGGCATGAAATTCAAACACATGGCAGCTACACCTCTGGGGATGAAGGTCCGCTATAGTGCCAAATTGACGGCCGTTGACGGCCCAAAACTGGCTTTTGAAGTAGAGGGATTTGACGAAGTGGACAAAATCGGTGAAGCCACTCATTTTCGTTTTATCATCAATGCCGAAAAATTTAATAGCAATGTAGCAAAAAAAGCAGAAAAAGCATCATAGACAGGGGTTAGGGGTCAGGGATCGGGGTTCAGCAACAAAAGCTTAAGACTTTATTGATTTTTGACATTTAACGAACCTGCTAATAGTCAATCTTAAATCGAAAATCATCAATTACAATCAAGGGAGGTAGACCATGGCAGTGACGGATCCCATTCGCCAGTTGGATGCCATTCTGAGACCCAAAAGCGTGGCCGTTATCGGCGCATCAACCAGTCCGGACAAAATGGGCCATGAAATTCTGAAAAACATCATCGACAGCGGCTTTGAGGGAACCGTTTACCCCATCAACCCCAAGGCTGAAGTTATTCTCGATCTTGCCTGTCACAAGAGTGTCAAGGACATTGCCAAAGTGCCGGACATGGCTGTTATTATCATTCCGGCGAAATTTGTATCTCAGGCCGTTCAGGAATGCGGTGAAGCCGGTGTAAAGGGTGCGGTGATCATTACCGGAGGCTTTAGTGAGGCCGGGGACGAAGGCGAAGCACTCCAGAATCAGGTGGTCGAGACGGCGCAAAAATTCGGTGTTCGTATCATCGGGCCAAACTGCCAGGGCGTGAACAATCCCCATCATCCCCTGTGTGCATCATGGCCTCTGCTCACCTACCAGGGCAAGATCGCGCTCATATCCCAGAGCGGCACGGTAGGTGCCGCCATGATGGATTGGTTGTCCGAGGATAAACTCGGAACGTCAAGTTTCGTCAGCATGGGAAACCGTGCCGACGTCGATGAAGCAGACCTTATTGCCTATTTCAATCAGGATCCCAACACCGAGGTGATTGCTGCTTACATCGAAGGGATCAAACGTCCCGAACGGTTTATTCAAGCGGTGGAGCAACTTCAAAAGCCGCTGGTGGTTCTCAAATCCGGCCGGACCCCCAAGGGAAAGGTCGCTGCCGAGTCTCACACCAAGGCGTTGGCCGGTGCTGATGCCATCTATGAAGCGCTTTTTTCAAAATATAACATTTGCAGGGCCTACACAGCAGAGGAATTCTACGACTATGCCAAGGCCCTGGCTTATCTGAAACCTCCAAAAGGCAATCGTATTCTTTTTATCACCACATCCGGAGGTGCTGCTATATTAGCAACGGATCAGGCTGAACAAGAGGGTTTAGACGTTTCCCCGCTGCCCGAAGAAGTGGTAGAGGCCGTAACGCCGCTTATTCCGGCCCATGCCATAAAAGCCAATCCCATTGATCTTACCGGAGATGCCACCGCTCAAATGTTTGGCGATGTTATTGAGGTCACCCGCAAGTACTATGATACACTGGGGGTGATTTTTGGCGATCCGGTGGAAGGTGCCTCGGGTGTCGTAACGCCGAATGCCAATGAGCTGATTATTTTTTATGGAGGGGCTGACGTCGAACGTTACGAAAGTGAGCGCATGCACCTAAAGGGAATTCCGGTTTTCCCCACTCCCGAACGCGGAATAAAAGCCCTGGCCCAGGTACTTGAGCGTAAAACGCTGAATGCGCCCCAGAAACCGACCCTGACTGTTCCGGCCGCCGGGCGGCAACTGCCGCTTCATCTGGCATTTTCACGCATGGCCGAACAAGGACTGCCCTGTACCGAATTTGCTTTGGCGGACAGCCGGACCCATGCCGTTCAGATTGCACAGGAACAGGGCTTTCCGGTAGCGCTTAAAATCAGCTCTCCCGATATTCTGCATAAAAGCGATGTCGGCGGGGTGCAGCTCAACCTAAATTCTGCTGATACCGTTGAAAACGGGTACGATGCGTTGCTGGAGGCCGTGAAACGCAACAATCCCGAAGCCCGGGTGGATGGCGTGTTGGTGAGCAAAATGGCGTTGCCCGGACTGGAGGTTATCGTGGGAATGAATCGGGATCCCCAATTCGGTCCGGTGATTCTTTTCGGTCTTGGCGGTATCATGGTAGAGATTTTTCAGGATGTGAGCCTCAGGCTCCTTCCTTTGAGAAAGGAAGATGCCTTGGCCATGATACGGGAAATAAAAGGATACAGGCTTATTTCCGGCTATCGCGGCAGGGCGGCGGTGAATGAACAGGCCCTGGCAGACTGCCTGTTGGCCGTGGCGCGCATTTCCGAAAACTATCCTGAAATCGTTGAAATCGATCTTAATCCAGTCTTTGCCTATCCGGACGGAATACAGGTGGCTGATGTCAGGATGATGGTAAAATGATATCAATTTGGATTTGCTTTGCCACAATAACAAACAATTTACTATTAAGGAACGTTGATGGACGAGTTTGACAGCTTTGTTTCAAAGCTCAAGAAGAAGTACCCCATGTTGCAAACCTTTACTGATCGCACCTTTGGGGTGGAGATCGAATTTTTCGGCCTGAGCTATGTGATAACACCATTGGACAATAGTATCATCAAGCCCTACTGTATTTCATCCCGCACAAAAGACGGACGCCACATTTCAGATATTTACAAGGATTATAATCTGGACCTTGGCGCCGGCCGGGATACATGGCACTTTGAGCAAGACACATCCGTCAGAGGCAAAGGACACACCAGATGTGGTGCTGAACTGATCAGTCCGATCTTAAGCGGCTTGGAAGGCCTGGTGCAAGTCTTCGATGCTTTCCGATTTCTAAACGCTATCGAAGGAATTGATATTGATGCAAGTTGCGGCATGCATGTCCATCACGGTGTTGACCCGGCAACTTACAACTGTAAAGAACTCCAGCAGCTTGTACGCATCGTTCACCACTATGAAGATCTCTTTTACCTGCTGATCCCGGGAGAGCGGCGGAATGCTGAAACCTGCCGGCCCATGGAAATTGACGTGAACGCCTTCATGGATGTCTGTGAAGGCGATCATGATGGCCGCAATTGCCGAATCAAAGATCTCTGGTATTCGCTTCAAAACCGGTACGATGCAACGCGTGGTGTGAACTCACGCTACGACAGGACTCGCTACCATGGTCTGAATCTGCACTCCTACTGGTTTCGCTCCACCATTGAATTTCGCTATCACTCAGCTCTGCTGGAAAAAGCAGATGAGGCCATCCAATGGATTATTTTCACCCAGTTTATCATAGAACTGAGCCAGGGTCACGCTCCGGATATCTATTACTATCCTGAAGCGAACAAATGGCTGGCAACCATCTATAAAATTTACGAAGAGTTCGGCTATCATGAGCGTATCAAGCAGCCGCCAGCTATATTAAATCAGTCCGTAAAACATATAAAATTGTTTAACTAATAAATTTGGTGTAATCATGTGTGATATATTGGCCATCTCAGCAGGCTATAACTATACACCTGAGAAATATCTGCCTATCTTCGCGGAAAAGAGCAGTGAAAATATGAACGGATGGGGTATCGGTTTTTTTCGCGAGGATAAGGCTTTGGTGGAAAAATCCGCAGAGCAGGTGTTTAGCGATCAGCAGGTTCACGAAAGCTTTCGGCGGCTTGCACGGGTCATCGACAGCCGGATCATCATTGTGCATGTGAATTGTCCCAAAAGCGGCGGGCACCACAATGCTCAACTCCATCCCTTCAAGCTTTCCTTTCTGGATCACCACTGGCTGTTTGCCCATGTCGGCGTTGTTGAAAACATTAACACATATCAAACAACAGGAACACCCAAGCTTGAAGTCGATGTCTACACTGCTAGAATTTTTGAATATTTAAGAGACCAACTGGTCTTGCTGCACCGCAAGAACCCGTATATCAGCGTATACATCGCCCTGCGTATCGCTATTCAAAAGCTCTTAGCTGACTATCCCGGGAATTACAGTTTTTTTCTGGCAAATGAATCGTTTCTCTTTGCCTTTTGTAACTTCCGACAGCTGATTGTTCTCAAGGAGTCCGAAAGTATGGGAGATATTTTTCTGGTTACTTCCGTCAAGCAAGGACTAAGTCACACCGATTGGCACCCCATAACACCGGACCCACAATCTTTAGGAGAGCTTTTGGTAATTGCCGGTCCTGATGTGTTGTATGCCGGTGAAGTCTAATTAGTGTCCATCCATAAATGGCCCTTTTTGCCCTGCTCTGCGTTCTCCGCGGGTTTTCGGCTGAGGTGTACAGACGTACACCTCACCGCAAACCCTTGTGCGGCCTTGATCAGGACAAAAATTGCTCATTTCTGAATTGGACACTTAATTGGGTCCATTACACTTCGTGGATGGACCCAATTAATGTGTAAATTTTTCCATTGTTATCATGCTCAAATCCGTTCCATAAGGTTCAAAAAAAATGTGTGACCTCTTTGCGTTGTCTGCCAAAAAGGATTATTCGGCTCCGGAATTCCTTCCGATTTTTGCAGTTCGGGCCAAAAAGAACATGGATGGCTGGGGCATTGGTTTTTATCGTAAACACCATGCCATTGTTGAAAAGTCGGCTGAACAAATTTTCCACTCAGGCGAATTGCACGACAGTTTTCAGAGGCTGGCCCGTGTCGTAAAGAGCAGAATTATCATTTGCCATCTCCGTTTTCGAACCAGCGGGCTCGTGGACGAGTGCCATGCCCATCCCTTTGTTCTAAAATTTGGCGGGCATGATTGGCTTTTTGCCCATAACGGCAAGGCACCGGCCATTGAATCTTACAAAAGCAGGGGTATTGCCATTGAAGATGCCATCAGCGACTCGGCCAGAGCGTTTGAATACCTCCGGGACCGCATGGAAGACCATCACAGGCATAATGAAAAGCCTGAGAAGCTTTTCAATACACTGGCAGACAGTATTTCGCAAATGATCGACCAGTATCCGGGTGACTACAATTTTTTACTGTCCAACGGCCATCTTCTATTTGCTTTCACCAACCATCGCCAGTTTATGTTTATGAAAGGGAGCGAGAAACTTAAAGGCGCCTTCCTGCTCACCACACTGGCACGCGGCTTGACCAAAGAAAAGTGGTTGCGGGTGGCAAAGGCCACCAATCGCCGGGGACTGCTTCTGGCAATTTCAGGCAATGATGTTATTTTACATCAATCAATTTAATACCTGAATAGAGCGTTTCAAATAGTGACATGCAGAGTATACCATCAACATATGAAAAACAATTACAGGAGTTGTTTTTAAACAAATCCGACCTGGTTATCGACTTTCCAAAATGGCTCCTTTCCGACCCGTCCATTGAAAACTACCGGTCCATTTCAAAACTGGCCATGGTTGAAATCGCGGGCCGTGACAGCATCGCCGCCGCAGTGAAAAGCATTCAGGAATACGGCTTTACCGACTTATTGCCCACTTACGTATATACCGGAACAGAATACGGACCATGGGATATCGTAAACCAGGCACTTTTACGGCTGAAGAGCCGTTTACCCAAAGTTCGGGTTCATTCTTTGATTGTTCTGGGTTCCCCGGGTTTTTGGAAAGCCCTCAACGGAGCCTTTATCAGTGAACTGTTGTCCATATACGATTTTTATACCCCCTGTATTGGTTGCCACATGTATTTGCATGCGGTTCGTATTCCTTTGGCGCTTTTACTCAAAAATATTCCCATTATATCCGGTGAGCGTGAACGTCATAACGGTTCCGTAAAGATAAACCAGATCCTCGAAGCTCTGGATTTGTATAAGAGCCTGACCGAGACATTCAGCATTCAACTGCTCCTGCCGCTTCGCAAAATCACCCGCAGCCAAGAGATAGAAGCGATTTTGCAAATGGACTGGCAAGAGAGTAAGGAGCAGCTGTACTGCTGTCTTTCGGGCAACTATCGCTCGGT
The DNA here is from genome assembly GCA_963731025.1 of uncultured delta proteobacterium. Taxonomy (GTDB): domain Bacteria; phylum Desulfobacterota; class Desulfobacteria; order Desulfobacterales; family UBA11574; genus UBA11574. The sequence continues at coordinate 7,039 of CAVSVL010000023.1, forward strand.
TGACGGTTCGGTTGAGATGAATGAAACACAGGTTGTGCGCTTTCTCAATGAATTTGCCATCCCATGTACCGAAAAGATCGTCCGGGAATATATATCCGGGAACATACCGAATCATGTAAAGATTGCGAAACAAATCATAGCAAATTTGAAACCTGTCAGGAGTATTCAATGAAACCAAAAGTTGCGCTGTGCAACCTTTTCGATGATATCAAACAACTCAAAGAATTTGCGCTTGATAATGAGTTTTCAGGCGTAGACTGGTCGTTTAATATGGAAAAACTTCCGTCACGTCCTTTGGAAGAAACCCGGTGGGTCGAGCGTCTATTCACCTTGAATCCCCTTGAGGTTCGCTACCATTGCCCGTTTATGAAAGTCGATCTCGGCCACGAAGATTCTTCTAAAGTATTATCCGCCCTTAACCTTTTCCAGCGCGTTATACGACTGGTCTCCAAAACCAACGGTAAATTCTTGACCTTACATGTGGGACTCGGCCATGATACCACACGCATACTGTCATGGGAAAGAACCGTCACCAATTTACGAGACCTGGTTCAGTACGGCGCTGATCGCGGTGTAAAGGTTTGTCTGGAAAACCTGGCTTGGGGATGGACCAGCAAACCCAATCTTTTTGAAAAATTGATTCGTCGGACCGGCGCAGGGATGACCTTTGACATCGGCCATGCACATGCCTGCGAATCTGTCAGCAACCAATATTTTTCCCCTGAAGATTTTGTCTCCCCCCATCCGGACCGGGTCCATAATGCACATATCTATCACACTGAAATTCCCGGGAAGGGACATATGCCGCCGGATGGAATCGAAGACATCAGAGAACGCCTGGATATATTGCGAAAAATCGGCTGTCTCTGGTGGGTCATCGAAATAAGAGACGCCCAACAGTTGCTGTGGATAAAACAGATCATAGACGAGTATATTGAGAAAGCATTTCCGGTAAAAATTTTCCGGACCTTGAATTAAATGAGCCCTCGGGGTATTTTTCTTCTAAATCTTTGAATATAGCGGAATGGATGATCTTTTTTTTAATCGGATGCTGTTTGAGTGGCTTAGGGATCGTTAGAAAGAACAGACGCATGCCGAAATCGTATCTTTAAAAGAAATTTTAAGATGGTGCTATGAGGCTACTGATTTTTCAAAGATAGTTTCCTGTTCTTTTTTACGATCCCTTGCCACGAGTTCATGCGGTTTAACAAAAGATTATCCATGCAGCAAACGGCTATTTATAAGAATACCCCGACCCCTGAATTAAATAGT
>CAVSVL010000024.1:0-21107 GCA_963731025.1 uncultured delta proteobacterium
TGCCCGGCAAAGACTTACCCCAAGTGAACGCAAACAAAATGACAATTAATAACTCAACTTTCGGGATTCAAAATCAAGTTGTTCTTTGACAAGCCGACACACTGCAAAGCGGTGTTCATAATGGCATCAAAAAAGGCCGATGCTGTTTTTTCGCAGAAATTGCCGATGCTTTTCAGCTGTTCGGCCGCGAGCATCAATATTCGGTAAAGTGCTTCAATAAACGAGATGTCGCTGACTTCATCGCAGCAGAAGTAAAAAAGTTCTCCAAATGTTCGATGATCTGTCTCAATTCGGCATTGATAGGCCAGAAACATATACCGCATAAATACGATGGTAGTGTGGGCAATCAACGCATCAAAGTCGCGGCACTGGATTTCTTTGGCTAGTTTCACATGTTGTTTGGCCATTTTGAAAAACACTTCAATGTCCCATCGTTTCCCGTAAATGCGGACAACATCGTCATCGGTCAAGGTTGGTATCGGTGGATAGCAGCGCCAGCCAATCCTTTTTCCGTTTATCTCGAACAAAGACCAGTTTGGCCTTTCGACCATCTTTCAAGTTGTCACCTGGGTACCGGCCATATCTTGGACCGCCCACGTCGCTTTTTCAATTTGCAATAGATGGTCATCAGGTCCATGCGATGCCATTATAACGATAGAAAATCCTGGAGATTTTTTTTACCATGCCGATGACGTCAATATGTTCTGCCAAAGCAGTAACTGTAGCGGGCATTGTGAACCAGCTGTCCATGAGAAGATATTGTGCACGGATACCGTAGAAAGTATCCGTTTAACCATAGATTCCAAATGTTCAGTGGCTTTAACCGTGGCCTCTTTTCTGCGCTGATACGCACAGCACCTTTTGTCCATGAGCTTTTTGGTTATCGCATAGACCGCTTTTTTGCATCAGCCGAGGAAAGCAATGAAAAATCCAGCGGCAAACAACTGACGCCGTCGGACCAGCATAAGGTGAGCATCCGAAAGCCTTTCAAAAATTGTCCGGTACTAAGAGGTTTGAAAAATTGGTTAGATTTCCGATTTTATGGTTTTGTAAATTTTTCAGAAAAAGCGAGGTGATAATTCCAGCAATTTTTTCTTAAAAATTGACCAAAGGCTGATGGTAAAGCTTCATATTAACCCTTCGGGGGGCTCGTTTTGAGGTGATTTGACCGGCTTTCTTTCACCGGGCGCACCTCACCACCCTATACGGTGGCTACCCCCAGGATTTTAAGCCCCCTTGAGATATTGAATGCCGCCTGACGGTACCAGCAATCGAATTTGTTTTTCATGATGTCTGTAAATCTTGCTCGTTTGGCACCGTCGTGTAAATGACTCAGGCCAAAGTATTGTTCGACGATGTAACGTTTTTTCGAAATCTTTTTATTTCTATCTATTTCATATTCGGTCAGTTTAGCCGTTTGGGTGTCTTTTCTCATTATGCCATCTTCGATGTTATTAAGGGCCAGGAATTTCCGATTAGGATTACCGGCGTATCCTTTGTCGGCAAATACTTTTTCAATGGGTTGTTTGGTGTGACGGCTGTAGACAGTACAGTATGGGAGGTAGTTGGTATCGTTAACAGAAGCAGGCGTCAGTGTTGTCGCAAGGATAAAACCATGGTTGACATCAACAGCCGCATGTTCTTTGAGCCCGTAATGGATGATATCTTTTTGAACAACCCAGTTGGAATCCAGGTCCCGATGGAATTTAAGTGGATTGCCGTTTTTATCGAGTTTGCCTTCCGGTGTATTGTGTTTTTCTCTTGTTTCCTTGATTTTATCGTTGCTGATGGGACGACTGGCTGACTTTACAAGTCTGGCATCAACGGCAATGCCTTCATTAATTGTTAAGCCTTTGTTTTCAAACTGACGCAGAATTTCACCATTGATTTGATCCATGGCTTCTTTGGACAATCTTTTTCTAAAACGAGAGAATGTGGAGTGATCAGGCGAGGGCTTACTTAAGGGAAGTTTAGGAATTCTTTAAAGGACCAGCGATCATTAATCATATTTTCAAGTTCCGGATCGGAGTTTATACGAAACCATTTTTGGAGCAGGAGGCATTTGAACAGTAATAGTGGCGAGTAGGCATCGGCGCCTTCATTTGAAGTGCCGACAGTATAATGGCTCATGAGGACATCTTCGACACGGTTCCAGTTAATTGATTTGTTGAGACGTCGCATTTTTTGAATGCTGCGATTATTCTTTTTTGAGCTTTCGAGCACCACGTCGGCAAAGCTGAATTCCTTTTTGATTTTTTTGAAGCCCATACCATCCTCCAGTTGATTGATTTTTTAGGAAAGTATGACATATATTATCTTTAATTGCAACTAATAATGCATAATTAAACATCTTTTTATAGGTTATTAGCGAAATATTATAGGTTATGCAAAGGTCTCGACTGTGATCGTAGACACGACTGAGCAGTTCTACCAGCTTGGACCGAGAGCGATCATAAGGACTATCATCGATAATGAGCACCGTCTCTCGATTTTCGTCTGTGAGGCGGTTGAAAAAGCTATGCAGCCGCAGGCCAAGACAGAGAAGCAATCGGCGCCAGTTGTAGGTTGTTCCTTTGAGAAGCTGATAGGCCGCGTCTTTGCCAAAGGGAAGATCCCGATTGATAACAATACCGCGGAAGAAGTTCTTCCCGACAAATGGCAGTGTGAAGATGGCTTGTGTCAAAGAGCGAACACTATGGCCGTGACGTTTGCGGACGCCACAGCGGTGTAAAAGAGTTCCGACCCGAAATCGGTCGAAAAAATCATCAATTTTGCTTTGAACGTGAATGTTTTCTTGAGATTCGGAGGCAATGCTGATATGGTCCATTTGAGCCCTTTCATTTTGATATTATTTTGTTTTTTGCCAAATCCACTATAATTCAAAAGACTGGGCTCTTCAAGTTATTTCTTCATAATTTCAAACGATTAGACCATATTTTTGACCTCTAAATCAAATCCCGAAAGTTGAGTTAATAATAAGTAAAAAAGATGAAGAAAATCGTTATCAAAAAAGGGTCAATTTAGTTATTTTGTTTGTCCTACAGGAAAGCCGAATCACGATTGTTATCATGGTATTCGCGGTAGCTTACTCCCATGATGCCTCGGATATAATGCTTCCTCAACTTCCGTTCATTTGGGTATTATATTGCATAAACACTCTTGAATGCATTTTATCAAATCTTGTAATTTATTCTAATTTTCAAAGTTATTGAGGGCTTGTGATATAGAAGCCGGATTGCTCTTAATTGAGCAGCCCGGCTTTTTTTGTCTTATATTTTCAAAATGAAGAGGCTTTAAAGAGCGTCAGCTTAATGATCTTGCAACAAAATAGTGGAGTCGGGGTTAAGCCGCTTTTTTATTATCCCAACATTCCATCTCATAATTCGCGGGTGATTTATATCCATTCGTAGAATGCTTTCTCCGACGATTGTAGTAGACTTCAATGTAATTAAAAAGAGCCTGCTCCGCCTCGGTTACATTCTGAAATTTACAATGATGAATCATTTGTGTTTTGATCGAATGAAAAAAAGATTCTGCCACCGCATTATCCCAGCAGTTACCTTTCCTACTCATGCTTTGAATAAAACCATGTTTTTTTATTATTGCTCTAAAATCGCCACTGGCATACTGAATTCCTCTATCACTGTGGATCATCAGTCCTTGACTTGGTCTGCGTCTTAGAATTGCTTTGTTAAGAGCGTGCATTGCTGAATATCTTTCAAGAGATTCACTGAGGTCCCAGCCTACAATAATCCGAGAAAACAAATCGATAAAAACAGTCAGATAATGCCACTTCCTTCCAACTTTTAGATACGTGATATCGCTTACCCAGACCGTGTCTGGAGTGGGTACTGTAAACTGACGATCAAGCAAATTCGGAGAAACAGGTTCTTTGTGCTTTGAGTCGGTTGTTACTACAAACTTTTTCACAGTACGGCATTTTAACCCCATATCCTTCATATGGCGGGCGACTCGATTCCTGCTTACTTTTGAAAATTCGGGATCTTCATTGAGATCTGCGGTTATCATTGGGCTACCAACCATGCCGTTATGTTCTTCAAACAATTCATTTATTCGTGCCCGCAGTCTTTCATTCTCTATTTTAAGGGATGATAATGGGGCCTTTCGCCAACGGTAATATCCGCTCTGTGAAACTTTTAGCATATGGCACATCTTCTTCACCGGAAATGACGAACGGTTATTTTCAATGAATTTAAATTTCATTTCGATGCCCTGCTGAAGATGGCCATGGCTTTTTTTAAGATGTCGCGCTCCATTTCGGCATTCTTGAGCTTTTTCTCAAGCTCTCGAATTTTCTGTTGTGGAGAGGTCAATGCCTCACGGCCGTTGCCAGGAAAGGCAAGTTCTTTGTTGACACGTTGCGCTCGTCGCCACCTATAAAGCAGATCTTTTGATATGCCAAGATTCTCTGCCACGCCAGCTACTGTTCGGCCCGGCTCCTCTGTCAACTGGACCGCATTGCGTTTAAAGTCCGGATCATATTTTCTGCGTTGTTGAACACTCATAATTTCCTCCTGCCATTGTTATTATCAATGGCTTAACCGAGTGTCCACCATTTCATAGCAGGATCATAAACCTATCTTCAACCTTAAGCAGTGAATGGATCTCCAGTATGGGGAGGTTGTTTGATGATGCTTCAGCGCTTGTAGGTATCCGAAAAAAAATATCACGAAGGATAGACTGCGATAGAATTTGAGATGGCCGATGGATGCGTATTCCGATTGATCGCGAACACCGATTCCGATCGATTGCGAACAGCGTTCCGATTCATCCCGAACAGTCATTCCGATTGATCGCGAACAGCATTCCGGAGCATCCCGAACAGAAAATATAATACATTGAAAGCGACGCTGGTAACCTATAAACCGTCGGCAAAGTTAATATCTCATGTGCGAACGAGGAGGAGCTATGCCGACAAAGAGGTTGACCATGCGCAAAATCAGAGAAATTTTACGGTTAAAGTTCGATTGTAAACTCACCTATGGACAAATAGCAACCAGCTGCAGTATCGGCAGATCAACGGTATTTGACTATTTGAAACGTTTCGAGGCCGCCTCCCTGGGGTGGCCGCTTGCTTCCGATGTCGATGATGCACGTCTGGAGCAGCTTTTGTACCCATCTTGCCGGATCGATTATTCCACCAAAAGAGCCCCTCTCGATTGCCAGTATATTCACGGCGAACTGCGCCGCAAAGGCGTCACGCTGATGCTGCTGTGGCAGGAATATAAAGAACAATATCCAAACGGATACCAGTACAGTCAATTTTGCCATTTGTACCGACAATGGGGCGGCCGTATCGATCCGGTCATGCGCCAGGAACACCGCGCCGGAGAAAAGATGTTCGTTGATTATGCCGGCCAGACCATAGGTATTTATGATCCGGCATCAAAGAAAACCCGAGAAGCTCAGATATTTATTGCCACCCTGGGCGCTTCGAACTTCACCTATGCCGAAGCAACCTGGACACAAAAATTACCGGATTGGATCGCCTCCCACTGCCGTGCCTATGATTATATCGGCGGTGTTCCCGAAGTGACCGTTCCGGACAATTTAAAAAGCGGCGTTAAAAAACCTTGTTTTTACGAGCCGGACCTTAATCCTACGTACCTTGATATGGCTCGGCACTATGGCACGGCAATTATCCCGACACGTGTCGCCAAACCCAGGGACAAGGCAAAAGTGGAAGTTGCCGTCCAGATTGTTGAGCGCTGGATACTGGCCCGGCTTCGCAACCACGAGTTCTTCAGCCTTTATCAACTCAATGAGACTATTCAAAAACGATTGGAGGAACTCAATAGGAAGCCGTTTCAAAAACTGCCGGGAAGCCGCCGATCAATGTTCGAAACCGTTGATAAACCGGCTTTAAAACCTTTGCCGCAACAATCCTATCAGTATGCCGAATGGAAAAAGGCGCGGGTGAACGTCGACTATCATATCGAGGTGGACCGGCATTATTACAGCGTTCCCCACCAGCTGATCAAAAAACAGATCGATGTCCGCACCACAAACACCACCATCGAATGTTTCTACAAAAACAAAAGGGTTGCCAGCCACATCCGCAGCTACCAGCAGGGACGGCATACCACGGTTAAAGAGCACATGCCAAAATCCCATCAAAAAATGGCAGAATGGACACCGGATCGTTTTATCCGATGGGCAAAGAAAATTGGCCCTCAGACCGCCCAACTCATCATGACAGTGTTATCTTCACGGCCTCATCCCCAGCAGGGATTTAGAAGTGCTCTGGGAATATTGAGGCTTGCAAAGAGTTATGGGGATCACCGTTTGGAAGCAGCATGCAAAAGAGCGCTCACGATCGGCTCAACCAGCTATCGCTCCGTGGCTTCCATACTCAAGCACGGCCTGGATCAAAGACCCATTGCCGAACAGGTAAAAGACAAACCGGCTATTTTGCATAAAAATGTCCGGGGATCTCAATATTACAACTGAAAGGAGGTGACATATGTTGACCCAACCCATCTTTGACAAACTTCAGCAATTACGATTTTACGGGATGCTCAACGCATTGGAAGAACACATGCAAATGCCGGATATCGACAAACTTGTCTTTGAAGAACGTCTTGGTCTGCTGTTGGACCGTGAGATGACCGTCAGAGAAGACCGACGTCTTAAAACCCGTTTGAGAAAAGCCAAACTCAGGCAAAATGCATCTGTGGAGGATGTCGACTTCCGCCATCCGCGAAAACTCGATAAAACCTTGTTCATGGGTCTTGCCGATTGCCGATGGCTCAAAGAACATAACAACGTTTTGCTCATCGGCCCCACAGGTGTCGGCAAGACGTACCTGGCATGTGCATTGGCCCAAAAAGCCTGTCGGGAAGGCTACAGTGCCTTATACTTCAGGCTTCCAAGACTGTTGCACGAACTGAGCATCGCAAAGGCTGATGGCCGTTATGATAAATTACTTGCCGGCATCGGCCGCACCGATCTGTTGGTTCTCGATGATTGGGGACTTGATAAATTTGTCAAAGAACAAAGACATGATCTTTTAGAGATTCTGGAAGATCGGCATGGACTTCGATCCACTTTGATTACCAGCCAACTTCCGGTAAAACACTGGCATGAAATCATTGCTGACCCGACCCTCGCAGATGCCATTCTCGATCGGTTGGTTCACAATGCTTATAAACTGGTACTTGATGGTGAATCCATGAGAAAAAAACAATCTAAATTGACTTAGTACAGAATTTTTGAGATGTTTTTACAAACAGCGTCGCTTCGCTCCGATAATTGTTCGCCATCTCCCGGACAGCTGTTCGCCATCGTCCGGAATGGCTGTTCGGCTTCCTTCGGAATCACTGTTCGCCATCACCGGAATACGCACTAAGCGAACTAACTTGATCCGATTCATGCCCATTTCTTCCCGATAAATACAAGGTTTTTATATAGCTTGTTGGAACTGCCATCAAAATCACCGGTCAATTTCAGGTGGAGGCTGTCTCTGGTTTTCATAGAATAATTTTGGAAGTTAGACGCCATTGTTTGACTCCTATTTCTAATTTTGCCGCATTTTTGATTTCTCATCTGCAAAAACCATACAAAAATAAAGAATTGTCTATTATAAAATGAATATCAATTAGTTATCTTGATATAAGGTATTTAGAAGAAAAATTCAACAACATCAAAGTCTCTGGGATTATGGGAAAATTCCATAAATATTAGGAAATATTTTACACAACTTTTATCCAACAGCTGAATCCCGATCGTCCGGGTTCGGATCTTGTTGAAAGGCAGACAAAAGTTAGATGGGTTTCATACAACGATTCTGAAACGAATGAAAATGCCGCATCGTGACATTTTAAGTTTGCCAATCGGATATTGGTAGGGTATGGGTCGTTTGGTTAAAGATATCAAAAGAGTTTTTGTTTAAAACGATTTTTTCTCCACCTAAACCGGAAAAGTCCTGTAAGACAGGAAATGAAGATAAGCGTGAATACCATTGTGGATACAGGACCCATCTTCAGTGCAATCCAGCAAATACCGACAATCGGCAGCAGGCCGATACGAACCATTGCTTTCAGATTTCCATGCCTTTTTATGAGTTCGGCAATAGGCGGAGAATAGGTATAGTAGTAAAGATGCACGAACTCCCTGCCTAACCGATTGCCAAGCAGTAAACGGTCCCGGAAATCGCGCAGGATTTTTACGTGAGGTTCCATCAATGAGCCATAGGCTGCAGTGGCTATAAAACAGCCACCGCCACCCCCGCCGTCTGTGCTCGCCAAATTGCCGCCGCCGGCACTTGGTTCGGTTGTCGATGGGCCTCCCACATCACTGATGATGCCATTGGCGGTCCGATCGTCGTCGCCGCTTTTGCCGTCTTCGAAATAAAGCGTGATGACATTCCCATTAATCTTTGCACCAAATTGAGTCTGGTCATCATAAAGGAATTCATACCAATGATTCGTTGTGTTGTTTGAAGTCGGGCCATATTTGTAATAGGAATTTAGGGTCTGTCCGTCGGGAAGATAGAGTGTCACCGTCGTTTTATCGGCAACACCTTCTATGGTAAATTCAAAGAATCCAAAGACAAACTCAGTATCTGCAGGCGAATCGATAGAGGAAGGGTTGTCGACGGCTCTGACAGTGCTGATTGAGGTTCCGTCAGGTGACGCAATCGTCACATAATTCCGATCATCATAAGTGTGAAAGGAGGCGACATTATCTTGCAATCTGTCGGCTGTCCCGTCACCGTTACCATCGTAATTTGGGTCATTACCAACAGGGCCTTGTTCCTCTCCGTCAAGCAATCCATCATTATCATTATTACTATCTATACAGTCAAGTATGCCATCACCATCTGTATCCGTATCTGCGATACCGCATCCACAGTCACCCGGATCGGTCTTGTTCGGATCGCTGAGGCAGATGTCATTACAATCCGGGGTTCCGTCTGAATCCGTATCGGTGTCAGAGATGTCGCAACCGCAGACACCGGGTGCGGTTTTATCGGGATTATTGGGGCAAAGATCGATGCAGTCGAACGTTCCGTCTTTGTCGATATCAACATCAGGCACACCACATCCACATTCACCGGGTGCGGTTTTATCAGGATCGCTTGGGCAACTGTCGAGGCAATTCGGAATTCCGTCGCCGTCGGAATCAACATCAGGTGTGCCGCATCCGCAGGTACCGGGTTCGGTCTTGGCGGGATCGGTGGGACAGTTATCGCTGCAGTCCGGGGTTCCGTCGCCGTCGGAATCAACATCAGGTGTGCCGCATCCGCAGGTACCGGGTTCGGTCTTGGCGGGATCGGTGGGGCAGTTATCGATGCAGTCCGGGGTTCCGTCATTGTCGGAATCAACATCAGGTGTGTCGCATCCGCAGGTACCGGGTTCGGTCTTGGCGGGATCGGTGGGACAGTTATCGATGCAATCCGGGGTTCCGTCATTGTCGGTATCGTCGGGACAATTGGCCATATTATAACTAATCGTAAACGCTGCGGACGTCGTGTTGTCTCCCATTACCGTATCGGTGCCGTATTGATTGAGCAAAGGTGAATAGGTTATCACAGTTATTTCATTATTCTCCGGCGAAAACTTCATTATTCGAAGCCAACCATTGCCGCCGTTGGGCAATTCCTGGTAATTCGCAAACAGAATATGGACGGTATTCCCGTTGAACTCTTCCGTCCGCATGGCTTCACCATACTTATGGCCGGAAAGCATGAGAAACAGGTTCGGATTGTCTTTCAAGGCATCGTAGACCTGCTGACCCCAGGGGCTGAAGCTCGCATCAGTTCGGAGAATATAGTGGGTAACCACAATGGCCCGGCGGTCACTATTGACTTTTAGGAGATTATCCGCCTAGTCTAGGAGACCAGCAGCGGGAGTTTCATATTCAAGGTTAACGACGATGAAATCCATCCCGCTCGCACTGAAAAACGTGTAATTACTGTCATTGAAGCCTGATGGATAGCTGCCCCTATAATAATCTCTGCCAGAAAACCGCGAGACTCCGAAATAGATATTGTAGTTTGTGAGCGGTGGTTCATCGTGATTGCCGGGGACCACCCCATAGGGGATACCAGAAGGCAGACCGGTTGTTTCGGGATTCTCCAGCAGGCTCATGGCGGTGTCAGCGTTTTTCCACTGTACGATGCTGTCTGCCGTCTCTACGATATCCCCCTCATGGGCAACATAGACAATGTTCAAGGCGGCTTTGTTATTCACGATCCACTGCGTTTGGTTTGTGAACGTGTCCGGATAATGATTTGAATAATTCTGAGTATCCGGCAAGACAACAACTGTAAAATCCTGCGCTGCTGCCGCAAAAGCGATAACAAGGCTTTCGATTGCCAACAGCAGTCCTTTCCAGACGAAACACTCTATGCATTTTCGATGCAACATAGCTAATATTTTACATTAAGAAAATAAATAAAAAATCTTGAAATATAGAAGATAAAATCATTATGCAATTTAATTTAAACCGGTACCGAAACATCAGAGTTTCGTAATGCTGGTTGAAATAGCAGAAAACTGTATTTCATCCGAATTATACCGGTGTTATGCTGTTGAAAACATAGGCAGTAGATATTCATTTTCAAGTGTCTATATATTATTTTTTTTTGCGAGACTGCAAAGACTTTAAATCGTTAAGTTTATTTATGTTGAACTTTATTGATAGCAGATATTCAATAAAGCAAGTTCAAAATGAATTGTCAAATCCGATGCTTTCCATGACCTGATTTCTCGAATTTAGCATTTTTTCATCAACGCAAAAACAGCAAACAATAAGGTGTTACATGCAAAAATTATGCAAATTCAAACTCTTATAAAGTTCGATAAGGTTTTCAAGTGGTTACCTAAATGTTGTGAAAAAACGGGTTTCAAATTCGAAGGAAATACTATGTAATTATTAGGAGAATACACCGAAGGACCATTACATGGTTTACATAGTATTTCTAGGTCATTTTGGATGATATTCCTGTCGACAGCGGTCGATGTTGCCGTAGTTAAAGAGCTTTTGTTATTTTTATTCAAACTGAAAAATTATCTCTCAATGGCGGGTTTATATTTCAAAGATCGCCGCTTTTTGTCGTGGAGATACGGGGCAGTTCGTCCCATTTATAAGCTTATCGTAAACACTTTTGGACGTTGTATTTTCTCCCATTACCGTATCGGTGCCGTATTGATTGAGCAAAGGTGAATAGGTTATCATAGTTATTTCATTATTCTCCGGCGAAAACTTGGTAGCTGAAGCCAACCATTGCCGCCGTTGGGCGAATCCTTGGTAATTCGCAAACAGAATATGGACGGTATTCCCGTTGAACTCTTCCGTCCGCATGGCTTCACCATATTTATCGCCCGGAAAGCATGAGAAACAGGTTCGGATTGTCTTTCAAGGCATCGTAGGTCGACTTACCCCAAAGTCCGAAGCTCGCGTCTGTTTGGAGAATGTAGTGGGTAACCATAATGGCGCGGAGGTCATTGTATATTTTTAATAGGTTATCCGCCCAATCCAAAAGTTCGACAGGAGGAGTTTTTAATTCAATTTTATATTCAAGGTTAATGACGATGTAAATCCATCCCGCTCGCACTGAAAAACTTGTAATTGCTGCCATTTAAATCTGATGGGTAGCTTTACTTCCCATAATAATCTCTACCCGAAAACGCGAAACCCCGAAATACATATTGTAGTATGTGGCGGGTTCGTCATGATTGCCGACGACCACGCCATAACGGATTCCATGAGACAGACAGGTTGTTTCGGGATTCCCCAATAGTTTCATGGCGGCATCAGCGTTATTCCACTGGTTGGTGTTGCTCGCCTTTCTATAGACGATATCCCTAGTTGGCAACATAGACGATGTTAAGCGCGTCTTTGTTGTTCACCATCCACTGCGTTCGTTTTTTTGTGAAAGTGGCCGGATAGTGTTGTGAATATTTCTGAGTATCCGGCAAGACAACAATCGTAAAATCCTGCGCTGCCGCCGCAAAAGTGATAACAAGGCTCTGTAATGAAAGCAACAGCCCTTTTTAGATGGGCCACTTTATACCTTTTCAGTGTAACATAGCTAACCCTTAATGTTAAAAAACAAATAAAATATATTGGAATAACAGGTGAAATAGATTAACAGCTTATATTAAACGGGTAACGAAACGTGATGATTTAATACCCAAATTGAATTGATATAACAAAAGGTAGAATTTCACTAGAAATCGAATCGGAGCTATCTGGCAGGGTCACAGGTATCAATCATTCGATCTCAAATTAATATCTTCTTTATTATTGTTAAATTACAACAATGATAAACTCATTCATAATCCTGTAGTTTATATGAAATGTAAAGGAACGAGCAATATATTTTTCAATGACCAAAAGCAAATTCTGCTATTTTTTAAGAGACGACAAGCCCGGGCTTCCTTATCGGAACATGTGGACGTTCCCGGGGGTCATGTCGAAGATGGAGAGACGCCTGAACATTGCATAGTTCGCGAAATGAAAGAAGAAATAGATTTGATGCTTGAGCATTTTGAATTGTTCTCCATAAAAGAGTTTGATGATCGAATAGGTATACGGTTTGAAAAAAGGCAAATCTAGATATTGAAAAAATAACCCTTCATGAAGGCCAAAAGTTGAAATGGTTTACGGAAATTGAAGTTAAAATCCACCAAACTCGCTATGGGGTCAACGAAATTGTTGATGATTTTTCCAAAAATTCTCATTTATTTGGATTCACAAAAAAGAGAATGTTTAGGCCTGAATGGGTGAAAACAATGAATCTTGGTGACGCAATTGAGGACTCTGTTGAAAGGACCTAAAGCAATACGAACCCAAAACCACAACGCGTATCATTTTTGTTTCAAACCTAAACCATGAGTTCGTTAGATTCTAATACGCCAATCATCAAATCGGAAGCATATACGGTTTGGTGGGTTTCCGACGCGCGACTCAAGATGTATAGATTAGGTATAATAAAAAAATCATAATATTAGGTAATTTTCTGCACAATTACATAGCTTTTTGGAATCCAGCCGGCCATCCATATATCGAAAAAATACTATAACTATATGGGTATGAAATGAATAACATAATAAGAACTATTGTTGGTACGATTTTTGCTAATTAAACTATCATTTTATGGGATCGATCTGTTAATTGTCAATCAAAATATTGGGTGAATTAATGCGAAAAATAATAAAAGAATACAAATGGTTCAAAATAGGAGCTTACCTTGGAGTTTTTATAGGTATTTTTCTTATATGTTTCAGTATTTTTTTCACCCCTGATTTTGTAGCAAAAAATTTTAGCCCTGATGGAATCTTACAGCGCTAACGATAGTTTATATTATTTGTATTCGATTAAGTTTTGGCGTATTGGGCGCCATAGGAATGCTTACTGGTGTATTGTATATTTTCAAACCCAATGTATTCCTAAATTTTTGCTCAAATATGGATCAAAAAATCTGGAAACCACGATTAAAATATCTGTTATTTTATTTTCCTATAGTGTTTGTCATTTGCACTGTTCTGGTAAAAATTTATTATCCTTACTGGTATAAAGTAATAATGTGGAGAGAAGATTCTATCATAGAGTGGTTAACATTTATATTTTATTTCCTTGCTTCTGTAGTGTCATTTAATATTTCAATTACTTATTATAGGTCCAATCAATTTTTTTTCTGTTTGGCCTATTTGGTATTGACCTTAGGATTATGTTTCATAAGCGGGGAAGAAATCAGTTGGGGACAAAGAATTTTACATATTGCCACGCCTGTTTTTTTTGAAAAACACAATATTCAAAATGAAATAAATATTCACAATACTAAAGGGATAGGATTTACTATAAGCATGTTATATGTAATAGTTGGCTTTTACGGTTCAATAGCTATATATACAATTCCGAAAAAAGTAAAAATAAAATATAACTCTATAGTGAATATTTTTGTTCCTGATTACTACTTATTTTTTTATTTTTTCGTGGTTGGTTTTCTTTATTTATATTATGATCATCTAAGTTCGATTGTCGCCTCTCAATTTGGTGATTCGTTTGGTATTACATACGTAAGTAAAGTGGAAGCCAGCCGTTTTTTGATAGGAAAAGATCAAGAACCGGCTGAATTCTTGTTATCATGCGGTTTTTTGTTGTTCGTTATAATTAATAAATACAGACAAGTTAGCAGCATAAACTTTGGATCTGTCGTAGAAAAAAATAAAACATTGAAAAAAACAATGGACAATTGACAACGATCAACGGACACGACTAAAAATTTAACTCCGATGAAATTGCCTATGGATTTCGATTGGTCCAGATGGCGGAATCTTCACTTTGAGTATTTGTCGACCCCGATGAATCTGGATATCCACTACGTTCCGACAGACGGGGCTCCGATAACGGGATTTATGCTTTGTTTCAAAAAGGCAGAAGAATACCAAAGGCTATAAATATAATAATTAGACAGGATTTGCAGGATATTTTAAAAATATTGTTTTTCTTAACTTTCTGAAGAAACTTAGAGAGAAGAGGACAATACCATATAGCGACTGAAGTTCTACATGAGATAGCTTGAGACAAAAAGCCGGGTTACCTTGAAATAGATGGCCCGGCTTTTTTCTTGTTAAAACTTTTCAAGTTTTGTTCACGATCAATTAAGGTCTGACCTGAATCTTACACGAGTCGGAGGTTTCATATGTAAGGCACTTAAGGGCGAAGCCATAGTTTGGGGCTATTGCGAGTCCTTAATAACGTGACAGATAAAGGCCACCTCGGCTTGTCCTTTGGGTGAAAATTGAGAGAAAAAAAAGAACATCTTCCGATTTACACTCTTTGGTTAAGATGTATGATGTAATGATGTTGTTTAAATCCACCTTCCAGTTTCAAAAATTATAAAGCTTCTCATCAATTTCCATGTAATATTTTTCTATAACCTATAATAAACATACCGCTAAACATCAAACCCAAAAGGAGTAGTGTTGGTGCCGCACCAAAATGCAGCAGCATCCAACTGACAGCGATCAATGGCGCGAGACTCCACCGGACCATGGTTCTCAGGATATCGTGTTTTGCAATAAAATCAGCCATTGGTGGTGAATACTTGTAATAGGCCTTTACAAAGGCACGGCCGATGCTGTTCGGCATGAGATAGAGATCCCTGAATCGTCGAAGCAGTTGAACATGTTGTTCAAATTTTGAACCAAAAGCTGCCGTAGCGATGAAACATCCCACAATGTTCGAGCCAAGGCTCGAATAAGAAGAATCCCCCACAGAAGCAATTCCTCCCGGATCGACAATAATTCCATTGGCCAACCCGTCGCTGTCTCCAAAACCACCGTCCTTTACTTCCAAAGTGATGGATTGTCCGTCATCATTAAAGGTGGTATGCTCCGAATAGTCATACCAGCCATTGATGGTGTCATATTTATAAAAGACGTCAGATGCAAAAATGTCTCCTGAGAAATAGATCCTGATTGTAGCAGTGTCACCAGGATTGGTTACACGTAGCCGGTAGGCAAAAAGACCAAAGATAAGGTCTGCCGGCCTGTTAACCGTATCGGAAATGGTATCCGGATCGATCACTTCCAGTGATTCAATTTCCTCTGCAGTACTCGAAGCTTTTTCGATTCCAATAGATACCGACCATTCCGATCTTGAACACATTGATGATCTAGGCTGATCGTTGTCCGGAATACCGTCGAGATTAAAATCAACACTATCATCCACTTCGTCAGCATCAGCAATACCGTTGTTATTGAGGTCCACAACAAAGTAAGCGGTGGTGAACTCGAAAGCACCGGACCAATTGGAAGCTGTGGAATAGACATCAAAGAATCTGACGCGCACATAGTATTTGTGATTTGATTTAATGACATAGGGGACGTCCATTGGATTATTGGTTGACAATTGCTTATGATTTACGTTATAGAAATTCTATGCCAAGAAAAGCCCGTATTGACGCTCCTGGCGCCTTACATCATATAATTGTTAGGGGAATCGAACGTCGAAAATATTTAATGACGACGACGACCGGGATAATTTTTTAGAACGGCTTGGGCTATGATTTTGACCGAAACCCAAACCTCTTGTTTTGCATGGGCTTTAATACCAAACCACTTGCATTTACTGTTGCGAACAGGAGTCAACCAATAGCCACTGTGATGCGTCGGCTGCTGACCGGATATGCGGTCAGTTTCAACCGTCGCCATCGACGTCATGGGCAGCTATTTCAAAATCGTTATAAATCAATTTTGTGTCAGGAAGATCAGTATTTATTAGAGTTGGTGCGCTACATTCACTTAAATCCTCTCAGAGCCGGTCTCGTATCAGATTTAAAAAAATTAGATAACTATCCGTATTGTGGACATAGCGTGCTGATGGGCAAAAGAAGAATGATTGGCAGGATACGGAGTATATCTTAAAACTTTTTAACAGCAAATATTCAATAGCCCGTCGGCGTTACCGGGATTATGTCAAGAAGGGAATTGATGAAGGCCAAAGACCTGATTTGGTGGGAGGAGGTTTGATTCGCAGCGCCGGTGGGTGGTCGGTGGTCAAAGCCATGCGGAAGAGTGCTGCTCGAATGAAGGGGGATGAACGCATCCTAGGGGATGGGGATTTTGTTGAAACAGTATTAAAAGAGGCAAAGGAAAGCCTGGAGCGAAAGTACACGCTTGAGGCACAAGGGTACGATTTTGGCTGGTTGGTTAAGCATGTGGCAAAGTTGTTGAATATTGAGCCAAAGGATGTTTTAATTGTGGTAAATATAAGCAATCCGTGAATGCACGTGGTTTACTATGCTACTGGGGGACGCGGGAACTAAAGATGACGACCGTAGAGCTGGCCAAAAAACTAAATTTAGCCCAGCCGACTATAAGCCAATCCGTTATGCGAGGGAATAGCCAAGAAAAAGGATTAAATCTATTGGAGCGGATCAACCAATAATCCAATGGACGTCCCCTATATCCTTGAAGATGTACGCTTTGAGCTTTCTGAAATAATTGAAGAGTATGTATTTGTATCCTTACAGGAGGGACATCCACTACCGAAATTTAAAAATTTTCGCAAAGTTGCATGTTTCAAAATTGATGAGAAACAATTATATGAAAGTATTACTAATAGCAGGTGCCCGTCCTAATTTCATGAAAATAGCGCCGATATACCGGGAGGCGCTGAAGCATCGTCAAGTTCAATGCAGCATTGTCCATACCGGACAGCACTATGACTATAAAATGTCGGAAACTTTTTTTGAGGATCTTGAGATTCCAAAGCCTGATTTCTTCCTAAGTGCCGGATCAGGCACCCATGCTGTTCAGACAGCCAAGATTATGGTCACTTTTGAGGAGCTATGCCAAAACGAAAAACCGGTTAAGTCTTCACGGGTATAATGTCTCGATATTATTTTTTCTTCTAAGCGTTCGCCAAACTCCCATTTTGAAAGCGCCGTCGAAATGGGATGGTAGGGCGGCGGTGCGAATCTGGAAAATACTACTTAAGAAACAAGTTAGACAGGATTAACTGGATTCCCAAGATCATTTGCCCCGGCCGGAAGCCTGGGCAAATACTGCATCCTCTTTGCGGAGGGGAACACAGCGGTTGGCAAGGTCAAACTCCGATGGCCCCGGAACTTCCCTTGAAGAAGAAAGATATTCCTCGCTGCAAATGAAGGCTGTTTGTCTGGTTGCGTCCGGCAGCCAGACAAAAAATCTGGTCAATCTTGCTTGCCCCGTAGGTCCGGTAGATCGTACTGGGGTGAATCCTGTCTAAGACGCAAATCGAAAGGAATATTAATTTTTCCTCAATTTAGCCAACCACATTGCTTATTGATAAGCTGAATCATGATCAGGATGTAACGACAGCAGACGTAGCCATGAGCCGTCACGATATGCTACCCCACGAAATCCTTTACCAATCCGGAAACTGTAAAGCTTGTTACCGTCAGGACCTTTCTTGGATAGTATGGTCTCCCATTTTATCCCATGGTCGGTATATACCTGCTGCCATGTCATGTTTGCCAATTTCTGAAGCGTATTGAGGATATTGCGTTGTTCGATTTTAGAGAGCCTGAAAAGCTGACGCTGGAAGACCGGGTTGTTCAAATCCAAGCGCACAGTTCTGGATTCTTTTTTGGTTCATCGTTTGATACGGGCCTCTAATTGTTCAAAGTTTGTATCTTTGGGCGAATTTTTCTTTGCCCATGAAATAGCTTCATTGAGTTCGGCTTGAACGTCCGGTTCGTATAGCCACTTTTCACTATTGGGAACGAATCGCCCCAACTTGACGATCCAAACGCCTGCTTGAATTTCATCAATCATTACGGTTTGACCGGCGAACTTTTTGCCCAACGAGATCTGCCCGCTACTGCCAACTGTTTTTATAGTGCCCATAGCTCCTTCCCCCTCAATCCATATTACAATTTTATGATAGCACAAATGCATGATATGTCAAGACTGGAAATTGCAAACAGTTTTCAAAATTGAAAAGAGATAATTACATGAAAGTATTACTAATCGCTGGTGCTCGGCCTAATTTCATGAAAATAGCGCCGATATACAGGGAGGCGTTGAAGCATCGTCAAGTTCAATGCAAGATTGTCCATACAGGTCAGCATTATGACTATGAAATGTCGGAAGCTTTTTTTGAGGACCTTGAGCTTCCGAAACCCGATTTCTTTTTAAGTGTCGGATCCGGATCTCATGCAGTTCAAACGGCCAAAATTATGGTTGCCTTCGAGGAACTTTGCCAGAACGAAAGACCGGATTTGATCATTGTCGTTGGTGATGTAAATTCTACTTTGGCGTGCAGTATTGTGGCGAAAAAACTCTCCATCGACGTTGCCCATGTGGAGGCAGGACTCAGAAGTTTTGATCTTGCCATGCCTGAAGAGATCAATCGAATGGTCACGGATGCCATATCAGACTATTTTTTTGTGACCGAGGAAAGTGGGGCCGCCAATCTGGTTCAAGAAGGAAAATCCAAGGATCGCATTCACTTTGTCGGCAATGTCATGATCGACAATCTTTTTTATCAGACCGGCAAACTTGATGGTGATGTGACTGGACGTTTCCCAACATCCGAGATTAAGGAGAAATTGGGTGATTACGCTTTTCTTACGCTTCATCGGCCTTCAAATGTAGATACAAAGATCAGGGTTTGATGAGATCGCTGAGGCGTTGAACGCTATTGCCGCGAAGATGCCGATTCTTTTTCCCGTGCATCCCAGAACAAAAAAGATGATGGATGAATTTGGCTTAGACCTTTCCAACGATATTTTTCTTTTTTCGCCGTTGAGTTTTAAAGAGTCTTTGTTTTTGTGGAAAGATGCAAGGGTTGTGCTGACAGACAGTGGTGGATTGCAGGAGGAGACCACTGCATTGGGCGTACCCTGTGTGACCATCAGGGAAAATACGGAACGGCCGATCACCATTAAAATGGGGACGAATATCCTGGCCGGCACCAAAAAAGAGTCGATTTTAAAAGCATTTGAGGAAGCTATCGCCAGACCCAAGGATCAATTTAAAGTGCCGCCGAAATGGGACGGTAAGGCGGCGGAGAGGATTTGGAAAATATTGCTAAAAAAAGCGTAAAGCTTTTATTTAGTAATGTCCGTTGATCGTTGTCAGTTGTCCTTGGGAAAGGATAAACTACATTATGTCGAAGACGAATTTTATGAATTTGAGAGTTTATCAATTGTCAGAAATACTTGCTGATGAAATCTGGATTATCGTTACAAATTGGAAATATTTTGAAAAAGATACGGTTGGAAAACAACTTGTCAGGGCAGCGGACAGTATAGGTGCGAATATTTCAGAGGGAACAGGGCGAGGCAGTTTTCAGGATAATCGTCGTTTCGTTAAAATTGCAAGAGGTTCATTAAATGAAACCCAACATTGGTTAAGAAGGGCTTACAAAAGAGATCTATTAAAAAAGAAAGAGGTGGATAGACTCAAACCTATTGTTGATGAACTAGCACCCAAACTGAATGCATATTTGAAATCAATCGGAAAGATTCCGGAAAAAACAATGGACAACTGATAACGATCAACGGACACGGCCAAAAATTTAACCTGGCAAGCTTGTTTTCTATGAAAAATTTAAAAGGGCACGCTCGTTGTGCCCAGCACTCAAGTCGTTATCGAACAAATTATGAAAAGTAAGAAAATATGGTTGACATTGTCTTACTTGATATTTAGTATATTTATATTTAAGCGATAAAAACAAAAAGATATTTTATTTCCCTTTAAAATTTGAAACGATCAGTTTAGGTTGTATATAAACGAGGTATATTAAATGCAAACCCAATCATCCAAAGTTACTACAAAGGGTCAAATCGTAATACCCAAAAGAATCCGTGAAAAATACGGTATTCATGCCTCCACTTCAATCCGATGGATTGAAAAAAAGGAAGGTATTCTGATGGTGCCGGATTCAGAAGACCCAATTGTTGCTGCACGCGGAATGTTGAAAGGATCTGGTATACTTAAGGCTTATTTGAAGGAAAAAAAGAAAGAAAAAGCAAGGGAAGCTGAGCGATTTGCCCGAGTTAAATAATATAGTGTTCGATAGCTTTGCCCTAATTGGCTATCTTGAAAATGAAAGTTTTGCAGACCGTGTTGAAAAAATTCTTAAACACGCACGGGAGGGAAAAGTCCGGATCTATTTGCATGCTTTACACCTGGGTGAGGTTTATTATATTACTTTCAGGGAAAAAGGAAAGGAATTGGCGGATCTGGCCTACTCAAGGATTAAAGCATTCCCCCTGAAGTATATTGACGTTATTGATGAAGCGTTGTTACAGACAGCAGCAACCTTGAAAGCAAATTATCCGATTTCTTACGCTGACGCTTTTGCCGCCGCCATGGCAATCCTTCAAAAATCTTCTCTTCTAACCGGTGATCCGGAGTTCAAAAAACTCGCAAAGAAAGAAGATCTTTCCATTGAATGGCTTACCTGACTGTTTCGCAAGGGAAAAAATCTCAAGCTGAAGTTGGAAATACAATCATCCTTGAACTAAAATCATGCGAGAAGATCGAGCCAGGAACAAAATAAAATAAATATATTGTTAACGTCCGACCTCTGATTCATTTTAAGGTAGAGGATGGAAAGGTTAAATAGTGAGAATTTATCTT
>CAVSVL010000025.1:0-10739 GCA_963731025.1 uncultured delta proteobacterium
ATTAATTTTCAATGCGATAAAAAAAGACCCAATATTCCAGTATTCCATAGTTCCATCATTCCTATTGTGACCTGCCCGCTCGTGCCTTGCAATGGCAGGCGGGGCGAAGCGAACTCAATTTATCCCAATTTCATGTCCATTCTTTCCAATAAAGACGAGGTTTCTAAAAAGTTTGTTGGAGGCACCAAGGTTCTTTTGGAATACATCCCTACCAAATGGGTGAATGGATTTTAGATCATTGATATCAATAAATATTTCATAGAAATCCTTTCCATGTTCTATCAATGTGTTGATCAGCTCATATGCGGAACTGCCATCAAAGTCACCTGCCAATTTCAGATGAAGGCTGTCTCTGGTTTTAAAAGAATAAATATGGAAATTGGATGCCACTGATTTGTCTCCTAGTTTCTGATTTTATTGAGTTATTTTTGCATAATGCAAAAATCGTGCAAGAATAAATAATAATTTAAAATAAAATGAATATCAATTAGTTATCATAGTTTGCTGATTTAAAAAGAAGCACTCATTCATAAAAAAGTCATTGAGATTATGGGTTATACTTCATAAAAATGTGAAGTATTTTACATAATTCAAATGAAAGATAAGCTCCCGTAGGTTAACCCGTCTCTGGAAGATTTATCTGCAAGAGTTTCATAACCTCTTAAATCGATTATATGTTTTAAGGAGTTTTAGAAAGAAATATGAAAAAGGGTAAAAGGTTTGAGAATTAAAGAAATGACTGAAATGTCTTAATAAAAAATGGTGGGCCGTATTGGAATCGAACCAATAACCTACTGATTAAGAGTCAGGTGCTCTGCCTAGTTGAGCTAACGGCCCATGGGGAGCGAACATAAAAAAAGTTTGATACCAATTTTAAAAAAGGTTGTCAATTTTTTTCTTGAAACACTTTAAAACCCAGGTTGAAAGGTTCAGGGTTCACGGTTCATGGCAATAGCTGGTTGAATTGGTTTGTTAGGATAAAGAATTCAGGAGTCAGTATCCAGTATTCAGAATTTTGATTTTTTGATTTAAGGTGATGGCCAGAATTCAGCATGAAGACTTCTGGATTGATGACATATACGATTGCAAAAGTTTGCTCACTTCTGTTAATTGCTGCTTTAGTTCTTCATTATGACCATACCCGAGATCTTTCGAAAGAATTAAATAATATCGGCATTCTTCAAGTGATCCCTGAGAAATATTTAAATAGCGTACTTTATCTGCGTTTCCTTTTTTCTTAAAACCTTCGGATATGTTTGCAGAGACAGAAACTGCAGCCCTTCGGAATTGCGATATTAAACCATAGATTTCACTATTAGGAAATTTGCTGGTGTAGTTATAAACCATCAAAACGAATTGGTGCGCTTTTTGCCAAACAATTAGATCCTCAAAACTCCTAGCAGCTTTCCTTTCCATCCTTCTCCTTGTTCCTATCTCCTGTCTCCTTAATCCTTACTCCTGCCCTATTGTCGCCAGGGCGGCCGTTCTCTTTTTCGTTTTTGTTTTTTGTTTTTTTTGGGCTCTTTTTTCCAGTCAGCTGCTTTTTGCTTGCTTTTGTGTTGAGATGTCTTGTCGTGAGCGTTTTTCCCTTTGAGTTTCAACATAAAACTGCCGGGCATTCTGTCGAGTACCGGTTCATCGACGACGTCCTTTTTTACAGCCGGCTCCTTCTGTTTGGGTAGGGGAGGACCGGTGAAACAGCCCGGCTGAATCGATTCTGCCAGGTAAAGGGTTTCACCGGCCTCATAAAATGTTATGCCTTTATCCGAGGATATTTCGGTCTGGACCACCAGTTGTATCGGCATTGGATCCCTTCGTTTCCCGATTCTTTTAGCCATTTCAGGTTCGGACGATAGGATGACATGGCTAAATCCCATGGGGCGTATTCCATTTTCCAGAACACCGGGATAAGCCTTTCTTCTTACACAGGTATAAAGGAGCTTCGGAAGGTTTTGAGCCGGTATATATCCGGATGTTTCATTACGGTGTTTTGCACGGATATGGTTCCCCCTGATTTCAACAGGAGGATTTGGCAGGGTAACGAGGATTTCGTTGATATTTGATCTACGAACATGTTTTAAGCCCTCTTCTTCTGCGAGCACCTTTAAAAACTCCTTGATTTTCACAAATCCTTCCGGATCAGGGACCAAACCGAACTCCGCAGGGTTACGTCCCAGGATGTAAGATATGAACTTCGCCAGTTGTTCGAGGGTTCTGAGCTTTGCCATTATTAAAAAGGCTCCTTGACCTGTTGTTCCTCCTTTGATATTTTCAATAAAATTATGGGTAAAAGTCAACAGATTTGATTGATTACGACAAATTGATAAGAAATCAGATTCATTCTTGAAAGGACAGTGAGATGATGAACAATAAAAATTCCCGAATCCTGTATGACCGTGCATTGAATGTTATTCCCGGCGGCGTGAACAGCCCGGTCAGGGCCTGTAAGTCTGTGGGGACAAAACCGGTTTTTATCAATCATGCCGAAGGATGCATGATTTTTGATGAAGACGGAAATGGCTACATCGATTATATCGGTTCCTGGGGTCCAATGATCTTGGGCCATCGACATCCAGCGGTGGTCGAAGCGATCAATTTGGTTTTAAAAAAGGGAACCAGTTTTGGGGCGCCCACCGAACTTGAAATCAAACTTGCTGAAATGTTAATTGATGCGGTTCCATCCATGGATATGGTTCGCATGGTAAACTCCGGTACGGAAGCGACCATGAGTGCCATACGGCTGGCCCGCGGTTTTACAAAAAGAGATACCATCATTAAATTTGATGGTTGTTATCATGGTCATGCGGACTCGCTTCTTGTAGAGGCTGGATCAGGAGTTGCCACATTGAGCATTCCAGGGAGTCCAGGAGTCCCGAAATCTTTCGTGGCCCATACATTATCCCTTCCTTATAACAATATCGACAGCATTTCAGAAGTGATGAAAACCCAGGGAGAAAAAATAGCCTGCATCATTGTTGAACCTGTTGCTGGGAACATGGGACTGGTTACGCCGGTGAATGGTTTTCTTCAGGTACTAAGGGAGCTTACTGACAAAAGCGGCAGTTTGCTGATATTCGATGAGGTGATGACCGGGTTCAGGGTGTCGCATGGCGGTGCCCAGGCCGTATATGGAATTTCTCCTGACCTGACATGTTTGGGTAAAATCATCGGCGGCGGACTGCCGGTGGGTGCTTATGGCGGCAGGCAAGACATCATGGAGCACATCGCCCCTCAGGGACCTGTATATCAGGCCGGGACCCTGTCCGGCAATCCCCTGGCAATGGCCGCAGGAATTGCGACGCTAACTCAACTCAATACACCCGGTTTCTATGAAGCCTTAGATGAGAAAACCGAACGACTGGCGGCCGGCCTTAAAGGCGCTTCGGAAAAAGCGGGCATCAATGTTAAACTGACCAGAGCAGGGTCAATGCTGGGCCTCTTTTTTACAGACAGAGATGTTATGAATTTTGAAGATGCCAAAACCAGCGACCTAATAATGTTCTCCGATTATTACAAAGGCATGTTACAAGAAGGTATTTATCTTGCACCTTCACAGTTTGAGGCCCTTTTTGTTTCTGCGGCCCATGACACAGCACATATCGACAAAACGATCCAAGCTGCCGAAAAGGTGATGGGCGGGTTGAAAATAGGAAATAGAAAATAGGAAAGAGAAAAGAGGAATCGGGGAACCACCCCGCCCGCCTCGCCTGAGCGAGAGCGATGGCGGGCAGGGGATGAACACGAATAAACACGAATTATAATAATACTCAGGTTAAGTGGTTCGGGGTTCTCGGTTCAGGGTTCAACAACGAGTTGCAATTGAATGCGTTGATAACCTTGAACGTTGAACGAAGAGCTCTAAATTCCTCAATGCGAAATATTTATGTTCATTTGCGTCCATTTGCGGTTATTTTTCTTCAGATGTTATGCAAGGCTTCTTTCTGATTTTTACTCGCCAGATGCGCCCATAGAAATGAAAGCTAGAGAAGAGCAACGCTCCCCCTATGGTTTCATAGATAACGGCGAGGAGATGTTTTGGGATCGGAGAGTGGCGCATTGTGATACCGAGTATAATCATGAAAATAATGATCAAATAACTTTTCCAGGCCTGAAAAGCAAAAATGCAGGTTTTGTCCGGTAACAGACAAAGTCTGAAGATGTTTTTAAGTGCTATTTTTGAAAACCCAAAACGATATGCCGTCAGGGCCGAAATCAGACCCAGAGATCCCATGGACAAGGCCCAGCGTTCAGGAACTGCCTTTAGCCAGATAAATGCCATACGGCAAAGCATGATTCCCACCACACTCCACATCAAACCCGCCAGCGCCATAAGCAAGTATTTGGATACAGCCGGTTTAAATTTTTCCAGATTTATCGCGTCGTTTTTCATGGTTTTTTATCTTAACACGGATGGCCAACCGGCGTCAATTTCAACCCTAATCGAGCGTAAACAAAACCGAGAACGATTATAATGCATTTATATCAATGAGTTTTATTTATGATCTGACTAAGCTTTTAATATCTATAGTATCAGTGAGGTATGAATTATATTATTTTATCTCGTTTTTGTTTACCCTTAGGGAAAGCCGATGACACCCCATGGCCTATAGCCTGACTCCTACGGTGTCTTCGTTGCCAAGGGCTCGCGGTAGCACACTACAGCTTCGCCCTCGGACGCCTTGGATCTGGAGCATCCTCAACTTTCGCTAAATTAGGGTTCTATAACCCAGGTTAAGTGGTTCAGACTTTAAGGAACTGAAACTGAATGTTTTTTATAACCATGAACGTTGAGCTGGGGACCCGGAACCTCTTAGCTAAAGAATAAAAACCATTAAGAAACAGTTTGTTGACGAAATTTATGAACCTGGTTAAACTAATTTTCCTCTTTTATTTATGCGGTCATCTGTTGCCAAAAGAATGCGACGTGTGCTAATTATCATCGATGTTGCGTATCTCAAAGCTCTAAGTTCCTTTTGAGATATTATTGTTATAATTACAAATGGATACAAGAAATATATTGATGTAATCAAGGAAGCGGAGCTGTGTCCGAGAGACCTTTGAAAAACGCTCTCTTTTGCCCAAGTCCAGTGTCAGACTCAAATTTTAATCCTCGAAATACTAAATGTATTCCTGTGGTTAAAATTATCGTCTTCCTTGGTCTTGGACAAAATTAAACATTTTTCAAAGGTCTCATCCGGCTTTATTTATACTTTGTATAACCCTTATCTATCACCAACCACCGATTGTCCAATATCCTCTGTTTGTAGTTTTTCTATGTTTTTAAAAAGTATCATACTTTTTCAAATAGCACTCTGCCTATTTCCAAATTTATGCCATGCACTTGAGCCTCAAGAAATTCTTGTTATAGCCAATAAAAATTTTCATAAAAGCATTGATATGGCAACATATTATATGCGTAAAAGGAAAATTCCAGCTGACAACCTCGTTGAGGTTCGGGTGACCGACAAAGAAACATGCAGCCGTATCGATTACAAATCTAAAGTGGCGTCCCCGGTTAGACAATATTTAGAACAGAATGGCTCCGGTCACCATATCCGCTGTTTGGTGATAATGTTTGGGATTCCGCTGAAAGTGGCGCCGCCGTCTGATATTAATTTACAAGAAAAGTTTGAAAAACGTGAACTGAGGGAAAAAAAACAGGCACTTAAACGTCAACTGCAAAATATCGGGAAAGAAAAAAAGAAGATTCGAGACGACCTAAAAAAAGAACTGAATGAAGTCAATAAAAAGATTAGAAAATTAGGGATAGAAGATCAGCGGGCTTCACTCGATTCTGAAATTGCACTGGTTCTAAAAAGGAATTACCCATTGTCCGGATGGACTCCCAACCCATATTATTTAGGGTTTAAAAACAAGGCCCTTTCCATCAGAAAAGATCATGTCCTCATGGTGAGCAGGCTTGACGGTCCTGACGCCAAAACCGTAAAAAGGATCATTGACGACAGCATAAAGACAGAAGAAAAAGGACTGTCAGGTATTGCCTATTTCGATGCAAGATGGCCTGATCCGGGTCATAAGAAACTTTCAGCTTATGCCTTATATGACAGATCCATACACCTTGCTGCAGGACGGGTTAAAAAAAGTCGCCGTTTACCGGTGGTTCTGGATGAAAAACAGGATTTGTTTAAGCCGGGTGCATGTCCTGATGCAGCTCTTTATTGCGGGTGGTACAGTTTGGCCAATTATGTGGATGCGTTTAAATGGAAACCAGGCTCAATTGGGTATCATATCGCAAGCAGTGAGTGCACGACTTTAAAGCGTGAAAACAGTAATGTCTGGTGTAAAAAAATGCTTGAAAAAGGGGTTGCTGCAACAATAGGACCGGTATCAGAACCGTATGTAGAAGCATTTCCTTTGCCGGAACTATTTTTTGGATTATTGGTGGATGGAAACTTGACCCTTGCCGAATGTTATTTAATAAGCATACCTTATCTTTCGTGGAAAATGGTCTTGGTGGGTGATCCGCTTTACCGGCCGTTTGTGGGTTCGCGAAAAAAATAACTTCACATTTTTGCATCTCAGCTTCAGCCCATCTTTGGCCGATATCGCACGATCTTAAAAATTGGCCTAAATAGCTTGCTATTCCTGTGGTTTTGCTCTTCGATCGACAAACCTGAACCAAATCTTAGCGCCAATTCTGTGAAGTTATTTTACACGAACCGTTAGATAGTTTGTCTTTGAAAAAGTTACAATGAGACCTTTGAAAAATGTTAAATTTTGTTCAAGATCAAGGAAAGCGAAAATTCTAACCGCCCCAGTACGATCTGCCGGCCTGTTCCGATATTTTAACGGAGACCTACGGGGCAGGCAGACATACATTTAGTATTTCGAGGATTAAAATTTGAGCCTGTTGGTAAATCCCGATCGTCGGGGACGATGGAATTGGACAAAAGGGGGCGTTTTCCAAAGGTCTCACAATGGGAGGTTCAATCTAATGAAACAATATTCGATCAGTCCTGATGGTGAAAAATTCCAGTTGCCCGACCCAAAAGACTATGCAAAGGAGTTCGAACGGTTAAAAAATAGTGTGCGTGAGCAGCGCGAATTGGGCCGGGAAATCGTAGTGGTCATGGGTGTGGGATTCGTGGGCGCCGTCATGGCAGCTGTGGTGGCGGATACTGAAGATGACAGCGGCAATCCAACAAAATTTGTCATTGGGATGCAGCGACCGAGTACGCGCAGCTACTGGAAGATTCATTTGCTGAACAGGGGCGTACCTCCTGTAGACGCAGAGGACCCGGAGGTGGCGCCGATGATCCATCGTTGCGTGAATGAGAAAAAGAGTCTTGTCGCTACGTTCACTTACGATGCCCTGAAGCTTGCGGATGTTGTGGTTGTAGACGTTCAGTGTGATTACCTGAAGGAATCTTTGGGCAATGTCAGAGATGGACGAACTGACATGGACGCATTGGAGAAATCCTTGGAGATTATTGCTGAGCATATTTCTCCTGAAACACTTGTGCTCATCGAGACCACCGTGGCACCGGGCACCACCGAGCAGGTGGCATACCCCATTATGAGGAAGGTGTTTCGAAAGCGCGGTATTGAAAAAGATCCCTTGTTGGCCCACAGTTATGAAAGGGTCATGCCGGGTAAGCATTACGTGGCCAGCATCCGTGATTTTTGGAGGGTTTGCAGCGGAATCAATGAAGAGGCCACCAAGCGCGTGGAAAAGTTTCTCAAAGAAGTGATCAATACAAAGGAATTTCCGATGACGGTATTAGATCGGCCCATTGAGTCGGAAACGGCAAAAATTGTGGAAAACAGCTTCCGGGCAACGATTTTAGCCTTTCTCGACGAGTGGAGCCTGTTTGCCGAGCGTAATGGCGTGGACCTTATCAAAGTTCTCGAGGCCATCAGGGTCAGACCCACACACAGCAACATTATCTTTCCAGGACCCGGTATCGGCGGCTACTGCCTGCCTAAAGACGGTGGGTTGGGGGTATGGGCGTACCGGCATATCCACGGATTTGAAGACGATATTTTTAAAATTACGCCCCTTGCCATTGATATTAACGACACAAGGGCATTGCATGTGGCCCAGCTCACCCGTGATGCGCTCCGCAACATGAGCCGTCCGTTGGCAGCTGCTGAAATTCTTCTGCTTGGCGCCTCATATCGTGAAGATGTCGGTGATACCCGATACAGCGGGTCTGAATTGATCGTTCGCAGACTCACGGAAATGGGAGCTGAACTCAGGGTGCACGATCCTTACGTCCAGCACTGGTGGGAAATCGAAAAGCAGGATGAATACCCCTCCTCGACGCATAGTTTGAAACGGTTCTTTCGAAGCCAGGACAAACTTTCCGATCTTCGTGTCAAGCAAGATTTAAAACAGGCATTGAACGGAACAGACGCGGTTATTTTTGCAGTCAGGCATAAGCATTATTTGGATCTGAATCCTGATAACGTTGTAGAGATGGCCGGCGGACCTTTGGCAATCATCGACTGTTTCGGTATACTGGATGATGATAAAATCAAGCGTTATTTCGAACTTGGCTGCGAGGTAAAGGGTTTGGGCCGGGGTCATGTCAAGCGGATTAAAGATCAGGTTCGGGCAGAAAGAGAAGAAATGCTGCATGGCATTAAGTGCCGGAAGCGACCCCGACAGCGTCGTAAAAAAAGTTTAAATCTCAATACATTCATCACCTATAAACAAGGATTGACATACGATCCGGCATTAGGTATACTTAAAAACAAAAAAGGTATACCATTGGAGGTGGTTGAATTGTCCAAAGTAACTGCAAAATATCAGGTAACTATTCCTATAAAAGTTAGAAAGGAACTGGGTATTGTCCCTGGAACTGAAGTCGATATTAAAAAAGAGGGACAAAAATATGTTCTCATTGTTGACCCAATAGCAAAAGTCAGGGAAAAATGGTGTGGAAGGTTCAAGGTCGGATCTACAACAATGGAATACATGGATGAAGTTCGAGGAAAAGTGAATTGAAGATCTGTGTAGATACCACTATTTTTCTTGATATTTTGAAAGATGAATATAGAAGCTTTCAGGACAAGTTATACACTGCTCTTGAAAGAAGAGAGGATCTGGTTGCGCCCTCGGTAGTATATGCGGAACTGATGCCGCAATTTAAAGGAAAAACAAAGCTATTGGACGAGTTTTTGGAGGAACACAAAATAATCGTAGAACCGCTTGGCGTCGATTCTGTCATTGCCGCAGCACAAGCCTGGATGAAATATTTGAAACGAAAAAAAAGAGTAAAATGCCCTCAGTGTGGTCTAAAGTTGGATCTTAAAAAACATTTCCTGTCTGATTTTCATATCGGAGGATTCGCTTCGGCAACATGCGATGCCATTCTTACCAGAGACAGAGGCATATACGCCAAATATTTTCCTGAATTAATCGGGTACGAAGATTGTCTCAAGACCTGAATTTTGCATGAAATATTAGAAAATCCAGGGCCTGGCATGTTGCAGACCTATAATTCCCGAGACGTCAATTATGTGGTGCATATCATGAATCTTAAAGAAGTCTTAAAAACACTGATAGCAAAATTTCACGAGCAAAAGATCGATTTTATATTGTCCGGCGGACTGGCATTGAGTACAATGAATATATTCAGATTTACAAAAGACATTGATTTTCTTGTCCTCGAAGAATCCAGGGCAATGATTCATAAAATTATGACTGACTTGGGTTATGAACTGCAGGACTTCAGCAGTGATGAAATTCTCTCTTATTTATCGCCTGTTAAAGTGTTTGGTCAGGTCGATTTCCTTTTAGCAAAGAGAAAATATACGAAAGCAATGATGCGGCGAGCTCTTAAGAAGAAAGTTTTTGATGGTGAATCTGTAGTAAAAACCTTGCTGCCCGAAGATTTAATCGGCCTTAAAATTCAGGCGATTTCAAATGATCCGAACAATCGATACCTGATTGACGCGCCGGATATTCAGAGACTGCTTGCTTTGCACAAAGATAAAATGGATATGCAACTTGTCAGAGAATACTTTAAAATATTTGGCAAGGAGGACCTTTTAGATGAATGGCTCAGTATTATTAAATGACGATGAAAAACAAGAGATGATGGAAGATGCAAAAGACAAAAAACGCGGTGAGGTTTTCAATGCTGCGCGGTATTTGAGCCAGCAAGGAAGTTTGGATGACTATATCGACTTTTTATCTGAAAACATGGGTTTTGTTCGATCAGCTCCATCCAGGAAAATAACTAAAAATTTTAAACTATAATTCTTTTAATTTAATTTGCCATTATCTTTTAACCTCTGACTTCTGACCTCTGCTTCCTGGCCCTTGATCCCTAACCCCCGATCTTTGTTCTTTGATCCCTGATCCCGCTATAGGCGCGCAAGCCCTGATCACCTATGACCTATAACCCATAACCCATTACCTGCTTTTTTTTATGAAACGAAAAGGAACCAGCATTATTTTTGTCAATGATAAAAAGCAGGTGTTGCTTTTATTAAGAGACGACAAACCCGACATCCCATATCCGAATATGTGGGACATCCCCGGTGGTCATGTTGACGATGGAGAGACGCCTGAGCAGTGCATCGTTCGCGAAATGAAAGAAGAGATGGATCTGGACCTGGAAGAATTTCAGTTGTTATCAGTTATGGAATTTACTGATCGAGTAGAATATACGTTTTGGAAAAAGGCGAATTTAGATATTGAAGAAATAAACCTTCACGAAGGACAGCAATTAAAATGGTTCACGGAATTCGAAGCCAAAAATACAAAA
>CAVSVL010000026.1:0-14143 GCA_963731025.1 uncultured delta proteobacterium
TATTTAGCCGGGAGATGGAATACTGGAATGATGAAATACTGGAATAATGTGTTAAAAACGTATAACTTCAGGGTTCGGATCAGGGCTTTAGAGATCAATTCTCACTGCTTGTATTTGGTTTGAAAGTTATCTTCCCAATTTTGATCTTTTTGTTTTTTTTGAAGAGATTCAGTCAACTTAAGTAATGCATTTTCAACTTTATAGTGGAGTTGATCTAATTGTTCGTATTCATCGTCCGTAATTTGATTGGCTTGTTTGAAACTCTCATAGCAAGAATGAAATTCCCCACAGGAACCGAGGGCAATATTCAGATAATTTAAATACTCTTTCAGGCTGCGACGACAATAGCCTTCTGAGATATTTCTCGAAATGCTATGAACAGCATCGATGCTGTTGGCCGCAACTTTCTTGATCTCGAATGGAAATTTAGAAAATATTTTATAGGCCAAAACATAAAGGGAAATGGCATCTTGCCAGACCCTGAGTTTTTTAAAACCTCTATTGATGTTTTTTCGATCCATGATGGGTTTATCTCATAAATCATATTTTTTTTCAATGCGATGAAAAAAGACTTAATATTCCAGTATTCCATTGTTCCATCATTCCAATTGTGAGCGAAGCGAACTCAAGTCGTTCCAATTTCATGCCCATTCTTCCCAATAAAAACAAGGTTTCTATATAGCTTGTTGGAACTGCGAAGGTTCTTTTGGAATACATCCCTGCCAAAGGGGTGGATAGACTTTAGATCATTGACATCAATAAATATTTCATAGAAACCTTTACCATGTTCTGCCAATGTGTTGATGAGTTCATATGCAGAGATGCCAAGTCCAAAACTAAACTGTCAATTTCAGATGAAGGCTGTCTCTGGTTTTAAAAGAATAAATCTGAAAATTAGATGCCACTGATTTGCCTCCTTGTGGTCTACAATTTTATTGCAACCCAAACTGATCGTTTCAAATAATGACAGGACTTTAAAAAAATAATTATGAATAAATTGAATTTGCAAAGTTGGTAATGATGTTCATCCAATAGTTGATTTGAATTAAGCAGATAATTGTCCCCATTTGAAACCCTTCGGGATTGTCTAATTTACCGAAGTCCTGCTGCGTTATGAGACATTGGCAGTAGCAGACTACGGCTACATATCTCATGCCTTGCATTTCCGGCAAACTCGACAATCGCTCAATTTAGGTGACACATATGATGCAAAAATCATGCAAAAATGAATAATTACTTAAAATAAAATGAATATCGATTAGTTATCCTGATTAAGATATTGAAAAGAATCATTCTTTCACAAAAAGTCGTTGAATTTATGGGTTAAATTTCATAAAAATAAGAAGTTTTTTACACAATTATAAATTTGAATTTCCTGCTGATTGTTGAATGTAGCTGAAATTCCTTCCCCGGGGTCGAAGCGAAGTGGACTTGTCCGCCAATCTTTGTGGCGAGTCCGGCCTGTTCGGGTGGTGTGGGATGATTTTAAATGCCCATAGTATTCCGAAGGGTTACCTGCCTCAGGAGGGTTCATCTGAGAAATCTTCATAGAATCGTGATACGATTTTTTGTTTTAGTCAGATTCAGAGAGAAATATGAAAAAGGAAGATAGTTTTGAGAATTGAATAACTGATTGCAATGTTATATAAAAAATTGGTGGATCGTGAAATTTATATATCTAAATTGTCAAGTACATTCATCACCTCATCGGAGATAGAACTTATCAGCCACTTTCCTACACAAATATTCACCGATGGGCATAGCCGAGGTCGCAGCAGGTGAGGGAGCGTTACAAACATGCAGAGAACGATCACTTTCAGCAAAAAGAAAATCGTGCACAAGGCTTCCGTCTTTTTTCACTGCCTGGGCTCTTATCCCTGCAGGGTAATGATAGAGGTCTGAAATCGTAAGGATAGGGCAATATTTACGAACTCGATTTAAATAACCGGGTTTGTAAAAAGAATCCCTAATTTCGGACAGTCCGGACTTCATATTATTGGCGAGTACTTTCCAAAAGCCTGGAAATCTTATCATTTCCAAGCTGTCTTTCAAATCCAAGTTGAGCCTGCCGTAACCTTCTCGTTTCCAGCCCACTACGGCGTTGGGGCCAACAGTCACCGAGCCGTCTATCATCCGAGTCAAATGCACACCTAAAAATGGCAGGTCTGGATCGGGAATGGGATAGATAAGGTGGGTGACGATCCTGTTGTATTTGGGAGGTAGCTGGTAGTATTCACCACGAAAGGGAACGATTTGAAAATCAATATCTATGTTCATCATCTTTGCCAATCGATCTGCCATTAAACCACCGCAAGCGACAATATATTTAGCACTTATGGTATTGGCACCTATTCGAATTTGTACTGCATTAGGAGTCTCCCTTAGTTCTTTGACCTCAAATCCAAACTTAATTACACCACCCAATAAAATAAAAAGCTCTGCCATTTTAAGTGTAATCTTTTTGTAGTCGGTGATACCTGTCGCTGGTACCATCAATGCAGCCATGCCTTTAATATTAGGTTCTCGTTTTTTTAGCTCGGCTTCTGACAAGCGCTCTATTTTAATCCCGTTTTGAATGCACCTGTTTTCCAGCGCTTCCATCCGATCGAATTCAACCATATCGGTAGCAACCAGCAGCTTACCACATTGCTCATATGGCAAGTTATACTCCCGACAAAATGCAAGCGTTTGGGCTGCGCCGCGTTTGCATAATTCCGCCTTTAGGCTTCCCGGTTTGTAATACACTCCTGCATGGATTACCCCTGAGTTATGGCCGGTCTGATGTTTGGTTAGAGAAAATTCCTTTTCAATCAACAATATTGACGCATCAGGATAATACTGCTTTAGTTTCCAAGCGGTGGAGACACCAACAATGCCTCCACCGATCAAAACGATATCATATTCATCCAATATAACCTCCTTTAAAATCAGATGAAATGCCAACTACATGTGAAAATATAGTTGGCAAAATGATTGGTTGGATAAAATGGGATAACTATCTGAGATTAATTGGTGGGCCGTATTGGAATCGAACCAATAACCTACTGATTAAGAGTCAGGTGCTCTGCCTAGTTGAGCTAACGGCCCATGGGGAGCGGACATAAAAAAAGTTTGATACCAATTTTAAAAAAGGTTGTCAATTTTTTTCTTGAAACACTTTAAAACCCAGGTTGAGAGGTTCAGGGTTCACGGTTCATGGCAATAGCTGGTTGAATTGGTTATAGGGATAGAGAATGGAGATCGTCCCAGTGAAATCATTTAAGGTGAGGCCAGAATTCAGCATGAAGATTTCACTGGATTAATAATATACGATTGAAAGTTTGTATTTGTTAATTGCTGCTTTAGTTCTTCATTATGACCATAGAGATTTTCGAAAGCATCTAAAAATAACGATTTTGGTTCAAGATCATGGTGAGCCAGTTTTAACTAGCAGGAATGCTGGTGTATGTTAAACTGAAAACGAGCGCGCCAACAATGAAATTATCCTACAGCTTATTTTTTGTTTCTATCTCCTGTCTCCTTAATCCTTATTCTGCCCTATTGTCGCCAGGGCGGCCGTTCTCTTTTTCGTTTTTGTTTTTTGTTTTTTTTGGGCTCTTTTTTCCAGTCAGCTGCTTTTTGCTTGCTTTTGTGTTGAGATGTCTTGTCGTGAGCGTTTTTCCCTTTGAGTTTCAACATAAAACTGCCGGGCATTCTGTCGAGTACCGGTTCATCGACGACGTCCCTTTTTACAGCCGGCTCCTTCTGTTTGGGTAGGGGAGGACCGGTGAAACAGCCCGGCTGAATCGATTCTGCCAGATAAAGGGTTTCACCGGCTTCATAAAATGTAATGCCTTTATCCAAGGATATTTCGGTCTGGACCACAAGTTGTATCGGCATCGGATCCCTTCGTTTCCCGATTCTTTCAGCCATTTCAGGTTCGGACGATAGGATGACATGGCTAAATCCCATGGGGCGTATTCCATTTTCCAGAACACCGGGATAAGCCTTTCTTCTTACACAGGTATAAAGGAGCTTCGGAAGGTTTTGAGCCGGTATATATCCGGATGTTTCATTACGGTGTTTTGCACGGATATGGTTCCCCCTGATTTCAACAGGAGGATTTGGCAGGGTAACAAGGATTTCGTTGATATTTGATCTACGAACATGTTTTAAGCCCTCTTCTTCTGCGAGCAGCCTTTAAAAACTCCTTGATTTTCACAAATCCTTCCGGATCAGGGACCAAACCGAACTCCGCAGGATTACGTCCCAGGATGTAAGATATGAACTTCGCCAGTTGTTCGAGGGTTCTGAGCTTTGCCATTATTAAAAAGGCTCCTTGACCTGTTGTTCCTCCTTTGATATTTTCAATAAAATTATGGGTAAAAGTCAACAGATTTGATTGATTACGACAAATTGA
Source organism: uncultured delta proteobacterium (assembly GCA_963731025.1). Classification (GTDB taxonomy): domain Bacteria; phylum Desulfobacterota; class Desulfobacteria; order Desulfobacterales; family UBA11574; genus UBA11574. The sequence continues at coordinate 4,400 of CAVSVL010000026.1, forward strand.
TAAGAAATCAGATTCATTCTTGAAAGGACAGTGAGATGATGAACAATAAAAATTCCCGTATCCTGTATGACCGTGCATTGAATGTTATTCCCGGCGGCGTGAACAGCCCGGTCAGGGCCTGTAAGTCTGTGGGGACAAAACCGGTTTTTATCAATCGGGCGGAAGGATGCATGATTTTTGATGAAGACGGAAATGGCTACATCGATTATATCGGTTCCTGGGGTCCAATGATCTTGGGCCATCGACATCCAGCGGTGGTTGAAGCCCTTTCTTCGGTTTTGAAAAAAGGAACCAGCTTTGGTGCGCCCACCGAGCTTGAAATCAAACTTGCTGAAATGTTAATTGATGCGGTTCCATCCATGGATATGGTTCGCATGGTGAACTCCGGTACGGAAGCGACCATGAGTGCCATACGGCTGGCCCGCGGTTTTACAAAAAGAGATACCATCATTAAATTTGATGGTTGTTATCATGGTCATGCGGACTCGCTTCTTGTAGAGGCTGGATCAGGAGTTGCCACATTGAGCATTCCAGGGAGTCCAGGAGTCCCGAAATCTTTCGTGGCCCATACATTATCCCTTCCTTATAACAATATCGACAGCATTTCAGAAGTGATGAAAACCCAGGGAGAAAAAATAGCCTGCATCATTGTTGAACCTGTTGCTGGGAACATGGGACTGGTTACGCCGGTGAATGGTTTTCTTCAGGTACTAAGGGAGCTTACTGACAAAAGCGGCAGTTTGCTGATATTCGATGAGGTGATGACCGGGTTCAGGGTGTCCCATGGCGGTGCCCAGGCCGTATATGGAATTTCTCCTGACCTGACATGTTTGGGTAAAATCATCGGCGGCGGACTGCCGGTGGGTGCTTATGGCGGCAGGCAAGACATCATGGAGCACATCGCCCCTCAGGGACCTGTATATCAGGCCGGGACCCTGTCCGGCAATCCCCTGGCAATGGCCGCAGGAATTGCGACGCTAACTCAACTCAATACACCCGGTTTCTATGAAGCCTTAGATGAGAAAACCGAACGACTGGCGGCCGGCCTTAAAGGCGCTTCGGAAAAAGCGGGCATCAATGTTAAACTGACCAGAGCAGGGTCAATGCTGGGCCTCTTTTTTACAGACAGAGAGGTTATGAATTTTGAAGATGCCAAAACCAGCGACCTAATAATGTTCTCCGACTATTACAAAGGCATGCTACAAGAAGGTATTTATCTTGCACCTTCACAGTTTGAGGCCCTTTTTGTATCCGCAGCCCATGACACAGCGCATATCGACAAAACGATCCAAGCTGCCGAAAAGGTGATGGGCGGGTTGAAAATAGGAAATAGAAAATAGGAAAGAGAAAAGAGGAATCGGGGAACCACCCCGCCCGCCTCACCTGAGCGAGAGCGATGGCGGGCAGGGGATGAACACGAATAAACACGAATTATAATAATACTCAGGTTAAGTGGTTCGGGGTTCTCGGTTCAGGGTTCAACAACGAGTTGCAATTGAATGCGTTGATAACCTTGAACGTTGAACGAAGAGCTCTAAATTCCTCAATGAGAAATATTTATGTTCATTTGCGTCCATTTGCGGTTATTTTTCTTCAGATGTTATGCAAGGCTTCTTTCTGATTTTTACTCGCCAGATGCGCCCATAGAAATGAAAGCTAGAGAAGAGCAACGCTCCCCCTATGGTTTCATAGATAACGGCGAGGAGATGTTTTGGGATCGGAGAGTGGCGCATTGTGATACCGAGTATAATCATGAAAATAATGATCAAATAACTTTTCCAGGCCTGAAAAGCAAAAATGCAGGTTTTGTCCGGTAACAGACAAAGTCTGAAGATGTTTTTAAGTGCTATTTTTGAAAACCCAAAACGATATGCCGTCAGGGCCGAAATCAGACCCAGAGATCCCATGGACAAGGCCCAGCGTTCAGGAACTGCCTTTAGCCAGATAAATGCCATACGGCAAAGCATGATTCCCACCACACTCCACATCAAACCCGCCAGCGCCATAAGCAAGTATTTGGATACAGCCGGTTTAAATTTTTCCAGATTTATCGCGTCGTTTTTCATGGTTTTTTATCTTAACACGGATGGCCAACCGGCGTCAATTTCAACCCTAATCGAGCGTAAACAAAACCGAGAACGATTATAATGCATTTATATCAATGAGTTTTATTTATGATCTGACTAAGCTTTTAATATCTATAGTATCAGTGAGGTATGAATTATATTATTTTATCTCGTTTTTGTTTACCCTTAGGGAAAGCCGATGACACCCCATGGCCTATAGCCTGACTCCTACGGTGTCTTCGTTGCCAAGGGCTCGCGGTAGCACACTGCAGCTTCGCCCTCGGACGCCTTGGATCTGGAGCATCCTCAACTTTCGCTAAATTAGGGTTCTATAACCCAGGTTAAGTGGTTCAGAGTTTAAGGTCACGTTTGCAGCGCCAATATCATTTTATTTCAAATTTTAATGTTGAGCTGGGGACCCGGAACCTCTTAGTTAAAGAATAAAAATCATTAAGAAACAATTTGTTGACGAAATATATTGAACCTGGTTAAACTAAGTTTCCTCTTTTATTTATGCGGTCATATGTTGCCAAAAGAATGCGACGTGTGCTAATTATCATCGATGTTGCGTATCTCAAAGCTCTAAGTTCCTTTTGAGATATTATTGTTATAATTACAAATGGATACAAGAAATATATTGATGTAATCAAGGAAGCGGAGCTGTGTCCGTTTTGTAAGATCTACGATATGCGATTCATGACCCCATAATCCATAATCCATGACCCACAACCTATTACCCATTAGATGACATTCATTAACATTAATAAAACATTCTTTTTTCTGACAATGCTTTGTCTAATGGCCAATCTATGCCATGCGCTTGAGCCTGAAGAAATTCTTGTTATAGCCAATAAAAATTCTCATAAAAGCATTGATATGGCAACATATTATATGCATAAAAGGAAAATTCCAGCTGACAACCTCGTCGAGGTTCAGGTGACCGACAAAGAAACATGCAGTCGTATCGATTACAAATCTAAAGTGGCGTCCCCGGTTAGACAATATTTAGAACAGAATGGCTCCGGTCACCATATCCGCTGTTTGGTGATAATGTTTGGGATTCCGCTGAAAGTGGCGCCGCCGTCTGATATTAATTTACAAGAAAAGTTTGAAAAACGTGAACTGAGGGAAAAAAAACAGGCACTTAAACGTCAACTGCAAAATATCGGGAAAGAAAAAAAGAAGATTCGAGACGACCTAAAAAAAGAACTGAATGAAGTCAATAAAAAGATTAGAAAATTAGGGATAGAAGATCAGCGGGCTTCACTCGATTCTGAAATTGCACTGGTTCTAAAAAGGAATTACCCATTGTCCGGATGGACTCCCAACCCATATTATTTAGGGTTTAAAAACAAGGCCCTTTCCATCAGAAAAGATCATGTCCTCATGGTGAGCAGGCTTGACGGTCCTGACGCCAAAACCGTAAAAAGGATCATTGACGACAGCATAAAGACAGAAGAAAAAGGACTGTCAGGTATCGCCTATTTCGATGCAAGATGGCCTGATCCGGGCCATAAGAAACTTTCAGCTTATGCCTTATATGACAGATCCATACACCTTGCTGCAGAACGGGTTAAAAAAAGTCGCCGTTTACCGGTGGTTCTGGATGAAAAACAGGATTTGTTTAAGCCGGGTGCATGTCCTGATGCAGCTCTTTATTGCGGGTGGTACAGCTTGGCCAATTATGTGGATGCGTTTAAATGGAAACCAGGCTCAATTGGATATCATATCGCAAGCAGTGAGTGCACGACTTTAAAGCGTGAAAACAGTAATGTCTGGTGTAAAAAAATGCTTGAAAAAGGGGTTGCTGCAACAATAGGACCGGTATCAGAACCGTATGTAGAAGCATTTCCTTTGCCGGAACTATTTTTTGGATTATTGGTGGATGGAAACTTGACCCTTGCCGAATGTTATTTAATAAGCATACCTTATCTTTCGTGGAAAATGGTCTTGGTGGGTGATCCGCTTTACCGGCCGTTTGTGGGTTCGCGAAAAAAATAACTTCACATTTTTGCATCTCAGCTTCAGCCCATCTTTGGCCGATACCTCACTCGCACCCGATCTTATAAAATTGGCCTCAAAATAGCTTGCTATTCCTGTGGTTTTGCTCTCTCGGATCGACCAAACCTGAACCAAATCTTAGCGCCAATTCTGTGAAGTTATTTTTACACGAACCCTAAGGCTTAAAGATAGTTTGTCTTTGAAAAAGTTACAATGAGACCTTTGAAAAATGTTAAATTTTGTTCAAGATCAAGGAAGGCGAAAATTCTAACCGCCCCAGTACGATCTGCCGGCCTGTTCCGATATTTTAACGGAGACCTACGGGGCAGGCAGACATACATTTAGTATTTCGAGGATTAAAATTTGAGCCTGTTGGTAAATCCCGATCGTCGGGGACGATGGAATTGGACAAAAGGGGGCGTTTTCCAAAGGTCTCACAATGGGAGGTTCAATCTAATGAAACAATATTCAATCAGTCCTGATGGTGAAAAATTCCAGTTGCCCGACCCAAAAGACTATGCAAAGGAGTTCGAACGGTTAAAAAATAGTGTGCGTGAGCAGCGCGAACTGGGCCGGGAAATCGTAGTGGTCATGGGTGTGGGATTCGTGGGCGCCGTCATGGCAGCTGTGGTGGCGGATACTGAAGATGACAGCGGCAATCCAACAAAATTTGTCATTGGGATGCAGCGACCGAGTACGCGCAGCTACTGGAAGATTCATTTGCTGAACAGGGGCGTACCTCCTGTAGACGCAGAGGACCCGGAGGTGGCGCCGATGATCCATCGTTGCGTGAATGAGAAAAAGAGTCTTGTCGCTACGTTCACTTACGATGCCCTGAAGCTTGCGGATGTTGTGGTTGTAGACGTTCAGTGTGATTACCTGAAGGAATCTTTGGGCAATGTCAGAGATGGACGAACTGACATGGACGCATTGGAGAAATCCCTGGAGATTATTGCTGAGCATATTTCTCCTGAAACACTTGTGCTCATCGAGACCACCGTGGCACCGGGCACCACCGAGCAGGTGGCATACCCCATTATGAGGAAGGTGTTTCGAAAGCGCGGTATTGAAAAAGATCCCTTGTTGGCCCACAGTTATGAAAGGGTCATGCCGGGTAAGCATTACGTGGCCAGCATCCGTGATTTTTGGAGGGTTTGCAGCGGAATCAATGAAGAGGCCACTAAGCGCGTGGAAAAGTTTCTCAAAGAAGTGATCAATACAAAGGAATTTCCGATGACGGTATTAGATCGGCCCATTGAGTCGGAAACGGCAAAAATTGTGGAAAACAGCTTCCGGGCAACGATTTTAGCCTTTCTCGACGAGTGGAGCCTGTTTGCCGAGCGTAATGGCGTGGACCTTATCAAAGTTCTCGAGGCCATCAGGGTCAGACCCACACACAGCAACATTATCTTTCCGGGACCCGGTATCGGCGGCTACTGCCTTCCTAAAGACGGTGGGTTGGGGGTATGGGCGTACCGGCATATCCACGGGTTCGAAGACGATATTTTTAAAATTACGCCCCTTGCCATTGATATTAACGATACAAGGGCATTGCATGTGGCCCAGCTCACCCGTGATGCGCTCCGCAACATGAGCCGTCCGTTGGCAGCTGCTGAAATTCTTCTGCTTGGCGCCTCTTATCGTGAAGATGTCGGGGATACCCGATACAGCGGGTCTGAATTGATCGTACGCAGACTCACGGAAATGGGAGCTGAACTCAGGGTGCACGATCCTTACGTCCAGCACTGGTGGGAAATCGAAAAGCAGGATGAATATCCCTCCTCGACCCATAGTTTGAAGCGGTTCTTTCGAAGCCAGGACAAACTTTCCGATCTTCGTGTCAAGCAAGATTTAAAACAGGCATTGAAAGGAACAGACGCGGTTATTTTTGCAGTCAGGCATAAGCATTATTTGGATCTGAATCCTGATAACGTTGTAGAGATGGCTGGCGGACCTTTGGCAATCATCGACTGTTTCGGTATACTGGATGACGATAAAATCAAGCGCTATTTCGAACTCGGCTGTGAGGTAAAGGGTTTGGGCCGGGGTCATGTCAAGCGGATTAAAGATCAGGTGCGAGCAGAAAGAGAAAAAATGCTGATGGCATTGGGCGCCAAACACGGTAAGGACACTGAAAATAGCCAAAAAAGATTTAAATCTCAAATAGATTCTCGCCGAAAAAAATAAATTGACACAGACCGGACATCAGGTATACTGAAAAAACAAAAAAGGTATACCATAGGAGGTGGTCGAATTGTCCAAAGTAACTGCAAAATATCAGGTAACAATTCCCGTAAAAGTTAGAAAGGAGCTGGGCATTGCCCCCGGAACGAAGTCGATATTAAAAAAGAGGGACAAAAATATGTCCTCATTGTTGACCCAAAAAAGTCAAGGAAAAATGGGTGTGGAAGGTTAAGGAAACTACAATGGAAGACATGGATGAAGTAGAGGAATTACAATGAATTGAGAATCTCAGCTAACAAATAGGAATACTGAATAATTCGACAAAATTGAATTGAAGATCTTGTAAAAGATGAATTTATATTAAAAATTTAACAGGAGAAGTTATAAACTACACTGCTTTGGAAGAAGAGAGGGTCTGGTTGCGCGCTCGGTAGTATATGCGGAACAATGATGCCGCAATTTAAAAGGAAAAACGAAAATGGACATTTTGGGAGGAACAACAAAATAAATCGGTAGAACCGCTTGATGGGCGTCGAATTCTGCCATTGCCGCAGCACAAGCCTGGATGAAATATTTAAAACGAAAAAAAAGAAAGTGAAAAAATTGCCCTAAGTGGTGGCTCTAAAAGCTGGATCTTAAAAAGAAAATATTATTCTTGTCTGATTTTCTTTATATTGGAGGATTTTCTTTCGGAAAAAGCATGTGATGCCATTCTTACCAGAGACAGAAGGTATATACACCAAATATTTTCCCAAGTTGGTTTGGGTACGAAGATTGTCTCAAGACCTGAATTATTGCATGAAAATATTAAAAAATCCATGGGCAATGATCCGAACAATCGATACCTGATTGACAGAACCGGATATTCAGAGACTGCTTGCTTTAGCACAAAGATAAAAATAGACATGCATTTTTTTTTTTTTTTTTTTTTTTTTTTTTTTTTTTTTTTTTTTTTTTTTTTTTTTTTTTTTTTTTTTTTTTTTTTTTTTTTTTTTTTTTTTTTTTTTTTTTTTTTTTTTTTTTTTTTTTTTTTTTTTTTTTTTTTTTTTTTTTTTTTTTTTTTTTTTTTTTTTTTTTTTTTTTTTTTTTTTTTTTTTTTTTTTTTTTTTTTTTTTTTTAATCTTGTCAGAGAATTACTTTATTTAATAATTCTGCAAGTGATGGTTACTCTTTTAATTATTCTAGACTTCTGATGCCTCTAAGACATCTTTGTACTTCCGTTGTCTTCTTGACTTCTGTTTTTTTTTTTGGATATGAAGATTGTCTTCTGGCTTCTTCCCTCTGACTTTCCCTTGGCCCCTAACTTCCTTTATCTTAAGTTTCTTTGACTCCTAACCCTGATCCCGCCATAGGCGGGCAAGCCCTGATCACCTATGACCTATAACCCATAACCCATAACCAGCTTTTTTTTATGAAACGAAAAGGTACCAGCATTATTTTTGCAATCACAAAAAGCAGGTGTTGCTTTTATTCAGAGACGACAAACCCGACATCCCATATCCAAACATGTGGGATATCCCCGGCGGCCATGTCGAGGATGGAGAGATGCCGAGCAGTGTATCGTTCGCGAAATGAAAGAGGAAATGGAGCTGGACCTGGAAGGATTTCAGTTGTTATCAGTTATGGAATTTATTGATCGAGCAGAATATACGTTTTCAAAAAAGGCAAATTTGGATATTGAAAAAATAAAACTTCATGAAGGGCAGCAATTAAAATGGTTTACGGAATCGAAGCTAAAAATGCTAAACTCGCCTATGGATTCAACGAAATTATTGATGATTTTTTCAAAAAAACCCCGTATTATTTAGATTGACAAATTCAAACAGCAATCATTTTATAATGTCAGAAGGATGGCAATTAATGATATCATAATAAAAAAGGTGTTGCCATGAAAGCAATTACAATTTGAGGTATAGATTCTTCAGTATTTTCAAATTTTTTTTTTTTTTTTTTTTTTTTTTTTTTTTTTTTTTTTTTTTTTTTTTTTTTTTAAAAAAAAAAAAAAAAAAAAAAAAAAAAAAAAAAAAAAAAAAAAAAAAAAAAAAAAAAAAAAAAATTTTTTTTTGGAGTATGGACTGACGCTGAATTCGATAAAATTCAGGGTATTATTGACGATCAAAGAAAAATGGTTTAAAGTTGTTTATAAAAGACAAATATTTTAAGATGATATTCGGACTTTCGCTTGTTTGATCAATAATCCGGCTCAAACCTAATAAAGCTCCTTATATCTTTAGGAGGAATTATGCGAAAACAAACAAAAAAATATGATTTGCCGATAGATGCCTTGGTGGCTATCATAAAACGTCTAATTATTTTTTAGAGCCGATATCGTCTTGAATCAGAGGAGTTCTTCGATAAATTCAGCAAGGGAAATATGGAAGATTCTAGACATTTCACTGAATGGTCGAATGACTATCAACATTATTTGGCGATAAGATCAGAAATTGAAAGGCAACTTCGAAATGTTGCATGATTTATTGTATCACTATTTCGAAGAAATCGAAGCTGAAATCAAAAAGCTCGAAGATGTCTACGTTGAACGCTATGAAGAAGAAATTCTTTCTTCTAATCGTATAAATTTACGAATTCGAGTGCGTTTTAAAACTGGAGATCTTTTTGAGTTGAATGAGGCGGTTATTGTTGAAGCCGACCAACTCGAACGACTTAACTGCCCGTTAAATTTTTCGTAGAAAAAAGCTTCATGTTAAATTCATGAATGAAAACTATTTATAAACAACAATTTACTGCTTTAATATAATAAATATCACTTCACTACGATTACTTTTTTTTTATCATATGATCATTTTCAAAGAAAGACACGTTATATTGGGATGATTCCAACCTCATTTATAAATTTCAAGGAAAGGGATGTTTTAAATGATAATTGAATACTGCCAAAAAGCTATTGAAAAGGCTGAATACAAGAAGTTAGAAGATGGCACATGGTATGCAGAACTTCCAGGCTTTAGAGGAGTTTGGTCAAACGGAAAAAGTATCGAAGAGTGCAGAAAAGAGTTAATTACTGTTTTGGAAGAATGGATCATTCTTAAACTAAGAGACAAAGATCCTATTCGGGAGGTTGATGGCTTAAAAGTTGAAATCAAAGAAGTGGCCGTCGCATAGTCCCAAATGCCAATTTCAAAAAAGATCTCATAAAGAAATTCAGAAGCTTAGGTTTTATGGGGCCGTATTCAGGCGGCAGACATCAGTTTATGGTGAAAGGAAAGCTTAAAATAAGGGTTCCAAATCCACATAAATCCGGAGAAATATCTGATTCATTATTACATGAGGTTCTCCGCCAAGCTGATATTACCAAAGATAAATGGTCCAAGGCATGATCAATTAAGGCTTACACCAGTTCATCATATAACCATTTAATGGTTTGAAGAATCTCTCCCTAAAATTCGTTAATCCTGTCTAAACAATAAATGAAGTCGTGCACGTTCTGCATCAACGTCCCATATATACTGATATACGTTTTGGAAAAAGGCGA
>CAVSVL010000027.1:0-12434 GCA_963731025.1 uncultured delta proteobacterium
AAAAACAAAGAGGCCGCTTTTCTCACCTCCTTATTGTAATGGGTCGTTATCATGTCATTTTTCAAAGGTCGGCAATTTATGGGCGGGAGTTGGAGGTACCTCCAACTCCAAAGCCCCATAAATGTTACGCTCAAAATCAGGAAAGTTTTTCGTAGACGCCTTTATAATTGGCATACAAATCATAGACTCGACGTTTGAGCCGCTTAATTTTTTTCGTTGAATCCGGATTAGCCCACCGAGGCTCACTGATGGAAAAAAGGGCATTGTTAAGCTCATCGATAACATGTTCGGTTGCGTTACACCACTCATCGGTACACTTTCCGGCCATGGTCTTGGCCTCTTCGATATCTTTTTCCAAAGTATCCAATGACTTTTCCAAAGCATTCAAGTACGTTTGCCATGCTTTGGCCATTTCCGATTGAATTTCATCTCTTGGCATTGACATTTTTTAACTCCTTTTTAAATAGAATCTAAATTGAGCGATTTTCGGGTTTGTTGGGAAACAACACTTCGATAACGATCTTACTCAAGTTCCGCATGACCATTTTTATCCACCCACTTCACCCCCGGGAAGTTCCTTCCAGGCCTGATCCACGTGGGATCCGATCTGGCCGATAAGGTCTTCCATTCTTGATTTTTCTCCCGACCAGTCGCTGGGGCATTCTTTTTCAAGTCTTTCTTTTTGGGCTGCAAGCTCGGTCATCAAATTTTTAATATCTCCGACAACCGGAAGGATCTGCTGCTTGACTTCTGTTCCCCCGGAATCCAATCTGGCTTCAATCTTGCCAAGAGATTCTTTAATAGCAACGAGTTGTTCTTCCATTTGACCACAAAAATCCTGTAACTGCATAATGACTCCTTTCATGTTAAGAGTTAAAAAAATACGACAAACACAACCAATAAGGATGAAAAACCGACATCATCCTCATAGAATAAGATGATCCATTTTCTTCGCAAACTCAATGGGGTGGATTGTGTATTTTTTATATGGAGAATAATGGTAAAAGTTTCGACAGATAAGTTGAGTGCCCGAAAAGCGCACTCTGTGCCGATTTTATACTTTGAACCCAAGCATCTCATGTTCATTATTCCCTACCGCGTCGGCAAGATCAAGCATTGCCGAGTAAAGGGTTTCTTCAATGGTAGGATGATAAAACGGCATGGCGAGGAGATCAAATACCGTTAACCTCTGCTGAATGCTCCACGCAAGCAGATGAGCCAGGTGTTCGCCGCCGGGAGCCGCCATTTCGCTTCCGAGCAGCTTACCGCTTTCACCATCGGCATAAATTCGGATCATGCCGTGATCCTGAAGCATAATTTTTTCACGACCCCCCTGAAAGTGTGCAGTACCGATTGCCGGATGCCTGCTTCGAACGGAATTCCAGGTTTCACCCACCGTGCATATATTCGGTTCGGTAAAGCAGATGGCCATTGGTGTCTTGCGCTGGAACCCCATGGCTGGATCGTGTACGGCATTATATCCGGCCACTTTTCCTTCATGAGTCACCTCGTGCAATATCGGACGATAATCGTTGACATCTCCGGCGATAAAAATTGGCAAATCTTCGATCTGCATGGTCTTTTCATCGAAAGGCGGTATTCCCCGGCTGTCGAGGTCGATACCGAGCCGTTCCAGATGCAAGCCGTCGATATTTGTAATTCTGCCGATGCTTACCAGAACCTTGTCAACAATGACGCTTTTGCCTTCAGACATGATCTTTAAACGATGGTTTTGTTTTTCGATCTCAACTCCGGCACCAAGATACATGGGAAAGTCCTTGCCGAAAGTCTCAACAGCGGTTTGATTCACTTCTGGATCCTCCAGACCACCTATCATATGCAACTCATCGAAGCCGGAAATGTTGAAACCCAAGCGCCTCAGCGCCAGACCCAATTCCAGACCGACAGCACCTAATCCGATGACCGCCATGTCTTCTGGCAGATGATTTTGTTCGAAAATCGTGTCGGTGGTCAGAATATGATCGTCGAATTGGTGCCAATGATCAGGGATTATGGGACTAGAGCCGGTAGCGATGACAATTTTATCAGCCTTTACTTTAAGATCGCCGACTTTCAGCGAATTTGGAGATATGAATTCCGCGTATCCCTCGATAAATTTATCCCCCAAAGGTGTGATCAACTCTTCGATAATACCGTCCACGAACCTGTCTCGCAGCGTCCTTACATGCGTCAGCACTCGGCCGACATCTATGGTCAGGTTACGACCCCCTGATATGCCTTCTTCGGACAACTTGTGTCGCCGGTAAAAATCTTCGGAAATCTGGATCAAAATTTTGGAAGGCATGCAGCCTACACGGGCGCACGTCGTACCGAGAATGCCGCCGTTTATCAATACGAAGTTATCGGTTGCTTCGCGAACTTGCATCATGGCGTTAATGCCGGCCGTACCTGCTCCGATAATCGCAACATCTGCTCTTCTTTCCATCTGCTCTTCCTCTCTCGAATCTTTGAACGGTCTTTCATGCTGAACTCGCTTTTCTGCTTCAGCTTCATCACCACTTCAGGGTAGCGAGACGAAATATTTTTTTTAAAAGTAAAACCTTTGGGTTTCTAACAAAATCGGAGTGAAACACTTGAATTATGAATCAACCATAACACCTGATTTTCTAAGTTAAAATTAGTGGGTTCATGTAGAAAAGAATTAAAAAGACTGTATAAACATTATTCTATTCAACACGTTGATCTGTTCCAAAAAAAAAGTCCCAACCATTTCCGATGCTCACACTACCATGCAAAATCATTCCCTTTGTTCCAGTCCGTACATTCATCTTTCGAATAAAATACATGCTTTAGCTCATTTATTTCGATGTTCAATCCATTGTATTCATATGTTAAAAAGGAGGTTTGAAGATCATGAAATTCAATCAGGTTTGGAAAGATCTTGCTCGATCGAATGGAAAAAAAATCGTGTATGTCATCATGGACGGTCTTGGAGGGTTAGGAGATTCTATTAGTGGAGAAACCGAGCTTCAGGTTGCCCATACGCCGAATCTCGATCATTTGGCCAAGCAATCGAGTTGCGGCCTATTGGAAACCGTGGGGCCGGGGATTACGCCCGGAAGCGGTCCGGGTCATCTTGCCCTGTTCGGATACGATCCTTTCAAATGGACCATCGGTCGCGGTATACTCTCGGCCCTTGGTATTGATTTTCCATTACAAAAGGGAGACATTGCAACCCGGATAAACTTCGCCAGTACGGACACCCAGGGGAATGTGATTGACCGCAGGGCCGGAAGGATAAACGATAAAACCAATCATCGACTGTGCAATAAGATTTTAAACAATATAAACCTGAAGATAAACGGTGAAATATATCTAAAAACGGTCAGTGAGCATCGTGCTGTGTTGATCCTAAGAGGCAAGAATCTCGGGGGGGATGTTACGGATACGGATCCTCAAAGAACGGATGTGCCGCCGCTTGATCCCAAAGCAAAAGATGAGGCATCCCAAAAAACAGTAGATCTGATCATTGATTTTATAGCCCAAGTTGCAGAGATTTTGTCCGATGAAGAGAAAGCCAATACGATTTTGTTCAGAGGATTTGATAAATACAATCCGATTCCCACTATAAAGGATCAATTCGGATTGAACGGTCTATGTGTGGCTGAATATCCCATGTACCGAGGGTTGAGCAGACTTTTAGGTATAGATCTGACAAAACCGCCGACAGGACTTGAAAACGCATTCGAACTATTTAGGGATTCATATCTTAGCGCCAACGAAAAAGACTTTTTCTTTTTCCATATCAAGGGTACGGACAGCAGTGGCGAAGACGGAGATTTTTCTCGGAAAGTTGAAATCCTGGAAAATATAGATCATCTGATGCCTCTTGTCTTTAACGTCGATCCCGATGTCCTGGTGATTACGGCAGACCACTCCACTCCCGCCACCATGGGAAAACATAGTTGGCATCCTGTACCGGTCTTGATTCATTCTGAATTTTCAAGGGTGGACGATGTAAACGCCTTTAACGAATCATCGTGTTTACATGGCTCACTCGGTATAAGACCCGGTTTACACCTCATGGGCCTTGCACTGGCTCATGCCAATAGATTGCGTAAATATGGGGCTTAGAGTTTTTAAGGTCAGCCACTTACATAAAATTCAAAACAAACGAGAATAGTTATGGCAATAATATGAAAAAGGATGGCTGGAAGGACACTCTGGGATCTTTCCCGAACGAATCCGACGGCGAGTCCAAAAGCAAACGCAGCAAATAGACATTTCACGATAACTTTCATCTGAAATGTACCTTGCAAAAGATTTGGGAGCAACACCAGGTAAGCGATGAAAGCCGCGTATAAGGATGCCGAAGCAACCGTTGGATAGGAAAAAAACCATTCACTCCGGCAAGTTTGGGTTCTGGCGCCCTTTATTAGAATCCCATGTGCTAAACTGCGAAAAAGCAATTCCGATGCCAAAGCAATTGTAATAATCATCAATACTATCGTTTTATCGAAACCGGCCATCGGCAAAATTCGTTGCGGGACATAGACACCTTTAGCAAAAGCGGAAAGTATGACAACGGGTAAAAGAAGCCACCAGCTTTTGCCGGTGGGCAATCTAATTCCGAATCGCCGCCATCGTGCACGGGAAAAAATAATCAATATCGAAGCAGTAAAAAATGTAAGTGCGGTTAAAAAAGATAATTCGGATATGAACAGAAAATAAGTTTTGGTTGTATTTTTTGAGAAAAAATGAGAGGAAAAGTAAAATTTACAAATTGTTGCGGCTCCAACTATTATCCCAACCAACGCAAGTGCAAAGAAAAAATGGATCGTATGGTCAACAAAATTGTTTTTCTGAGATGCGTCACGACAGGCTTGAAGAATTTCTTTCGGGGTGAGTTTAGTTGGCATGCCACGTGGAGAACCGCCTATATCATCAGATCCTCCCCATTTGCTGCCATTTTTTCTACAACTTACGCTGGGATCAATGGAATTTAATTCTTCATAAACATCACTCAAATTAAGTGGCAAAAATGGATCCATTCGACGCAATGTGTAAAAACCTTCACCTTTTTTGAGAATCACGAGCCCAAGATTTTCGCCATATAACCGGTTAAGATGGGGTTCGAGCTCATATATACCCAATTCGGCTTCTACGACAACTGCGATTCGATGGTCACCAATCTCGATCCGAGCGAATTCATACAGTTCTTTAAAATCGTTAAAATCGTCCGATTTATAAATAACTCGATCAATTTTGTGCAATATCATTGCAGTATATTCTAAATAGTCATTTTTCTCCCACATTTCCTTTTTTTTAAGATCAATCTCTTCAGCCCTCAAAAAATCAATCACCTTTTTGATTGTGTTCAAAAATTTAGGGGGAAATGCGCTTAAGAGGATCATCTCCAATCCATGTGTATCGATTATACCTTCGAGGCGAACCAGAGCATATAATAAGCGCAATCTATCTGAATCTTTTTGGCGTAACCGGACATGGTTAAAAAGCAGCCAGATTGCAAGAACAGTATCCAGGTCGGGGTCGTTTGCGAACACCCTCCAATCCCGATCGCGCAAATCCAAACCTTTAAAAATCATCACCAGGACCTGTTCACAGGTTGAAAGGGTAAATGGTCTTAAACATCCTTCATGGTGGTCGAAATTATACACTTGCTTTTCAAAATCCATGAAAGGTTCACATTGTGCGGCACCGTCAAGATAAATGGTGCCCGGGGAAGACTTGCGAGCTTCCGATTCGGAAATCGTTAATCCGGCCTCAACATAAACCGAAATATTCGGTGCTTCCGAGCATGTAAGTATACGACTGTCGCTTGTCCCCTTTATTCTGTAGCGCTGGGGCAGAGCGCCCAAAGCTATTGAGTCGGATTTCGATTTCTTGTCTGTTTTAGAGTTTAAAACAGACTTTTTTGGAACAGCTTTTTCCGACCCATTATTTTTCTGTTCATCTTTCATAGATTAGTTCTTTAAATGTTTGGGAGCCACTAATTTTTTGCTTTTTATAAATGCCATTTTTATAAGAGTCAACGTCGGAAAATAGAATAAGTAACTATACATTTTTATGGCGACAGATTCAACCCTTGTATCAGAAGTTTACCCGATATTAGTCATTTTGGAGGTAGCATTTCATGGCGTTCGGCAACTGCTCTTTAATGTCTTCAATACGACTGTTATGTGAAGGATGGGTACTTAAAAAATCGGGTGGTGCACCTCCCTCTGGTTTTCTTCGACATCCGCTGCCGGAAATCCGCGGCTTTTCTAGGATAAAAACCGGCCTTGGCCATAAAAATTAATCCGATTTCATATTATCAATATTTACCTTTCAGAGTTACTGTCATTAATAATAAATTGGGGGATCTTCTCGCGTATTTCATAATCTCGCTACAATAAAATGATAAATACAGATTATGCCTTTGCCGGCCACCCATAAAAATCCCAGTGCCAATGACGCAATTAATATTTGTATGATCTGTCCCGGCTTTCTTTTCGCATCCTTATTCGCGATAATTTGTATATTTTCTTTCTTCATAATTTACAAGCTGACTCTTTGATCTTTCCTTTGGCTTTTCCGAAATTTTACGAGAATTCTTTCAGTTGCAAAGAATTGAGAGTACGAGATTTGAGTTGTTCGTAATTAGAATTTATAACCCAAGCAATCAACTCAACTGGTTCAAGGACGTTTTTTTTTCTCTTCGGATAAAACTTTAGTTTGGAGCACTTCTTTGAATGTAAGTGTTCGATAAGGAAACGGAATTTCAATGCCCGCATCATCAAGGGCTTGTTTTACTGCAGTGATAACTTCTGCACGGGATCGACGCACGTCTAATGGTGTTGAATCCGTCCACCACGCAATTTCGATGTCAATGCTGCTCGATCCAAAAGCATGAGGAAAAATTTGAATTTCTCTGCCGGCATCGACGGATTTGCAGTGATGCAAGGCTTCACGGATAATGCTTACAGCCTGTTTGACATTTTCACCATAGGCCACGCCGGCAATTATCGCTACCCGGCGTTTTTTGCGATTTGTGAGAACTTCCACCGGATTTTTAAACAGCATGGAATTCGGTAGTACCACAAGTTCGCTGCTCGGAAGCCGGATTTCGGTCATGCGCACCGAAACCTTCTCGACTTTTCCGGTTATACCCTTGCATTCTATAAAATCTCCGTTTTCAAAAGGAAACCGCCACAGTATCAACACACCGGCAAAAAAATTTTCAAATATATCCTTGAAAGCGAATCCCACCGCGATGGAAGCAATTCCCATGGCGCCCAAAGCCTTTGTAGGTGTAAGACCGGGAAAAACGATCATTGCCGCCAGAAGAATTCCAATTACCCAAACGATGATCACGGCGAACCGGTCGGCCAACTCACGCAAAGAATATCTTAAATGGGTTCGTTTTAAAACCCGGGATAAAAGTTTGGATACAAGTTTAGATGCTATCCATGTCAGAATCAGTAAAATCAGTCCGGCAGCGAGATAAGGGATATGTTCCACGAATGATGCCCATATATTCATTAGCGACGATTTGATCAGGGCTGCTACGGTCTGTGAACCCTCCTGTCCGCCGGTGTCTGCCCCGGCATTTATTGTCCAGCCGGCCACAAATTGGAAAAAACAAACAGATAATATGTAAATGAATGTATTGGTTCGGTTAAAACGGGATCTCATGTTTTTACCTTGATTGGTCTTGCTAGTCATTTTTGAAATATTTGCGCTTGAGTCGGCCAAAAAGCCTAAGTGTGATAAAGTTCAGAAGACTGAGAACAACGGCAATCTCAAAACGGTTGTAGGCTACGGCCAGTCCAACAGCCCCGGTGTTCCAGATACTTGCCGCAGAGGTGGTTCCCGATACTGTATCCTCTCCTTTAAATATGGCACCGCCTCCGATAAAGCCGATACCGGTAATGATGCCCTGAAATATTCTTGCTTCCCCATCGGTGGTGTCAATTACAGACATACCCACCATCATAAATCCACAGGAAACCATTGCAACCAAGGGAAATGTTCGCAGTCCGAAGTGTCTTTGGCTTTGCTCTCTGTCCAAAGCAATGGGAATGGCCAGCGCATATGCAAATAGCAGATGCCACAGGTAATGAATCACCCGCCACCAATCAATGTCAATTATTTGGGATAACATCGATCATTTTCCATACGGTAAATAATTGGTCTTCAAATGCATGCAACTTTGAAAAGTAAAAGTAATAGCCGATTTATTCTTAATAATGACGATACTATTTTAAAGTTAACTGAATATTGAGAAAAACAAATAAGGGTAAACATGTATTTTTCAATTTATTTAGCGATATTTAGCGGCTTAAGGCTACTATAATATGGTTTGTGCTTTTATTTAGTAATTTAAAGGCGATATGTTCACAATAGATGATTAAGGTTAATCTATTTGGATAGAGTCAATGTGGTTTGAGGGTAGGGGTTTTTCTCATGCAAATAGGTTGTTAGTCCTATTGTGATGGTTCTGTCTAGATATTAATGTTGATAAAGTCTAAAGACTCGAAGACGGTATTAAACATGTCGATAATCTACAATGTATTGTTTTTAGGGATCTTTCAACAACCATGGTAAGGAGGAAATAATGCTTTACTGGGCCCTTGTGTTTTTTATTATCTCTATCATTGCGGCCGTGTTCGGATTTACCGGAATTGCTGTGGCGGCGGCTGGAATTGCGAAGATTCTTTTCTATTTATTTTTGATTCTTTTCATAATTGCATTGATATTTGGTATGCGTGGGCGGCCGAGAGTTTAAGATTTGAATGTCTTCGGACGCTCAGATATAGTTCAACATTTTTAATTTTGACACTTAGGAGGAACACAAAATGACACGAAAAATTATGTTAATGTTACTGGTATCATTTTTTAGTCTGGCTTTACTATTTGCAT
Organism: uncultured delta proteobacterium; assembly: GCA_963731025.1. Taxonomy (GTDB): domain Bacteria; phylum Desulfobacterota; class Desulfobacteria; order Desulfobacterales; family UBA11574; genus UBA11574. The sequence goes on from CAVSVL010000027.1 coordinate 8,884, forward strand.
GTGGTGATCAGAATATGGGTGAAAAGCAGGAAACAGACGTCACCTACAAGGATGTGAAAAAGAAAGCAAACGAAGCGATGGAAACTGCCAAAGACTACACCCAAAAGAAAAAAGAAGAATACATCCAGAAGATGAATGCCAAATTGGATGAATTTGACAAAGAAATGCAGGCACTTCAGGCCAAGGCAACATCCAAAGCAAGTGCGCTGAAAGAAGAAAGCAAGGCGAAATTTAACCAGAGCATGGAAGCGCTGTCTGAAAAAAAGCAGGCGGCAGCTGAAAAATTGGACGAATTAAAAAGTGCAGGCGGCGATGCCTGGGAAGATATAAAAAATGGAGTCGATTCGGCCATGGATGAGCTTGGTATGGCATTAGATAAGGCACGTGCGAATTTCGAATCATAACGTCCGTCAACAGAAGTAGGATATAATGGCTTATTATTATAACAAGACAGTAGATATGGATTTTGATGAGGCTGTTTCCAGTGTAACACAGGCTTTAAAAAAGGAGGGTTTCGGTATTTTGACAGATATCGATGTCAAAAGCACCCTTAAGAAAAAGCTTGATGTTGACTTCAGAAATTACCGAATTCTCGGTGCCTGTAATCCTCCCTTTGCCTACAAGGCGTTGCAGGCAGAGGATAAAATCGGGACAATGCTGCCATGCAACGTCATCGTTCAAGAAACGGCTGATGGCGGCATTGAAATCGCGGCGATCGATCCAATCGCATCGATGAAAGCGATTGATAACCCAAAGCTAAGTGAAATCGCTGAGACAATCGGACAAAAGCTGAAAACCGTTATCGAAACTGTATGACAGCAAGTTGAAGATAACGAATCCATAGAATAGATAAAAGGAGGAATAAAAATGCAATCAACAACAGTCCGTTGGCATCTGGATGGCCATCTTTTTAATCTATATACCATTATGTCGATCACTGCGGCTCTTTGTATCCTGACATTTACGGTGCCGGTTCATGCAAAGCAGATTTCGGATGTCGATATCACAAGCGCGGTTGAAACTGCGCTGTTTAAAGACCATGCAGTTCCTGCCGACAATATAGACGTCAACACCGACAAGGGCGTGGTTACCTATACCGGCACCGTGAGCACTATTCTTGCCAAGGATCGGGCGGAAAAGATTGCCGAAAGCATCGTCGGTGTTCGAGCGGTAGTGAACCGGATTAACGTCGAGCCCGGTGTGAGCTGCAGCGACGCGAAGCTCAAAAAAGATGTAGATAATGCGCTGTTGCTTGATCCGGCCACGGATTCATATGAGATTACGCCCAAGGTCAGTCAGGGGGTGGTGACCCTTACCGGCAAGGTGGACTCCTGGCAGGAAAAAGAGCTTAGCATTGCTGTGGCCAAAGGGGTTCGGTGCGTGAAAGACGTCAGGAACGACCTTACGGTAAAATACAGAATGGATCGTTCGGACCTGAAAATCAAAAAGGAAATCGAGGGCCGGTTTGAAAATGACGTTCTCGTGGACGACAATCTGATTAAGGTAACGGTTGAAAACGGCAATGTGATCCTATCGGGTGCGGTCGGCAGCCTGGCGGAAAAGAGCCGCGCAGTATTGGATGCCTATGTACATGGTGTTAATTCGGTGAACAGCGTTCCTCTCAAGATCGAATGGTGGGCACGGGATAAGATGCGACGAAAAGAGATCAAAGAGACACGGAGCGACGATCAAATCAAAAAAGCCGTAAAGGATGCCTTTCTATATGATCCTCGGGTATTCTCCTTAAACCCGGATGTCCATGTCAAAAATGGTACGGTCACCCTCGTGGGTGTGGTGAACAACCTCCAGGCGAAAAAAGCCGCGGAACAGGATGCCCGGGACGTCATCGGTGTATGGCGGGTTAAAAACCATCTCAAAGTGCGGCCTGTCGATATCCCTTCCGACGTGGAGCTCGAAAAACGAGTAGGCACGGCGCTGGTCTTGAATCCCTGGGTGAGACGTTTCGATATCAATATCAGTGCAGCGGCCGGAATGGTCTATCTGTCCGGCGAAGTAATGACATTGTTTGAGAAGAATGAGGCAGAGCGGGTTGCCGAGAATGTCAAAGGTGTTATCAAGGTGGTTAATAATATTAATTATCCGGTCACCTGGAATTGGAAGGCGGATAAGGAGATTCGCGAAGACGTCAAAGATCAGCTCTTCTGGAGCCCTTTCGTGGATGAAGAGCAGGTGAGTGTTTCGGTTTTTAACGGTGTGGTCACCCTAACCGGAAACGTCGAAACCTTGAGCGAGCGAAGGGCTGCAGAGGAGAATGCTTACGAAGGAGGCGCCAAAAAAGTGAAAAACAATTTGACTGTAAACTACCGTTATTACGGTCCATACTATCCTTAATAATGTTCTCTCAATCTACTTCTTTTTATCTATAGGCCGATAAATGATACCGTACCCTTAGATTATAGATATCTTATTCTTTTCTTGTTTTGATATAGAAATACCATGGTTACTTTGGTTTTTCCGATTCCACCAGCAAGGTCAGCCCGTTGACACCGCGAACCCGGACCATTTCACCCACATCCGCCGAATGTGTCCGATCCAGGATTTCAGCCTGCCAAAGTTCGCCGTTGACCTGCACCTTCCCCTTGGGCACCAATGCTTCTTTAACGATCCCGACTTTTCCCACCGGACTGAAGAACCGGTTTTTCTGAAAATTCGGATCATAAAACCTACCGAGCAACGGATAAAGCAGGATATCTTTTGCCACCCAGCAAGCAACAAATACCCAAAAGACAACATCGGGGATTTCAATAAAGCGTTTCAACACCAGCAAAATTAAAACAACCAGCAATAAATCGGGTATCTGGAACAGGACATATCTGCGCAATACCGATTTTTTGACATGTTTCATTGTGCAACTCCGGTACCTGACAATCTACTAAACGCGGAAAAACATAACTATCCTTCCAAATCCATCTTAAAGGACAGCCAGTTCATGATGTCTTTCAGGGCAATTATTCCTGCCAGTTTGTCTATTCCTTGCACCACCATCAACCGGCTCGACCCGGTTCGATGCATCTTTCTGAGTGCTTTGACGGCATCGGTTCCCGGTGAAATGGTGTTGTCTTCCGTACAGCCTTCGGCAATATCTCCGACCCTGGTTTGAGACCAGTTTTCACGACGGACCTCTTTTATCTGCCGGGTGGTGATGCAGCCGACCAGTTTATCGTTGTCAACCACCGGAAACATCTTATAATGGTGCTTATACACATAGTTCTCCACCAGCTGACCTATTGAGACAACTTTTAAAATCAGGCTTTGATATAAACCCCTTTGAAACCGTTTTTATTTTTCCCTGCTTTGTCAATATATAAATCGCATTAGATACGGACTTTCTTTCATACCCTGTTTTTTCCATAAGCTCCGAAGTGTTAATCCCTCTCTTTCTATTTCCTAATAATTGAATAAATTGTGTCGACGGCGGTAGGAGGAGCGGTTTTTCTGACAGCAGCTTTTTTTACGGGAATCCTTTTCCTGGCTTTTTTATTAATGCGTTTGGTTTTTTGCGATTTTAAAAGACTTGCCTTTTTTTCAAT
>CAVSVL010000028.1:0-28399 GCA_963731025.1 uncultured delta proteobacterium
GCAGTCTTGAGCTCAGATTCTGATTGCTCCAATTCCTGAATCCGTTGTTCCAATTCTTCATAGGCCGGTTTTTTTGGCATGATTATTACCTATATTTCTTAAAATAGACTATCATATCGAGCTACACATTCTTGCATTATCATTTATCGATACGCGTCTGGATATTGGATCATCTTCAGCGATCAGAATCTTCATTTTTTCATCTCCTGCAAAACGATTTTCATTTCAGAGTTCGTTTTGGCTCTTTTTCACTCAGCGATTGACGGACAACTTTGTTGATAACACTGAAAAGCGTTTCCGGCTTGATCGGTTTGGACACATAATCATCCATGCCCGCATCGATGCACTTTTCCCGATCCCCGGTCATGGCATGAGCCGTCATGGCGATGATGGGAATTCGAGTTGCGCGTTGCGGGTTGCGCGTTGCGGGTTCAGTACTTTCCGGTTTTTCATCTTTAACTCGTAACTCGTAACTCGCAACTCGTAACGGTTCTTCTTGTTTTCTGTCTTCTGAATTCTGACTTCTGTCTTCTATTTTTCGTATTTCCCGCGTGGCTTCGAATCCATCCATTTTCGGCATCTGGATATCCATGAGGATCAAATCGAAATCCCCGTTTTTAAATGCCGCAACAGCCTCTTTCCCGTTCGATGCCAGGGTAACCCGGTGTCCCCTTGTCTCCAAAAGCTTTATGGCAAGGGTCTGGTTTATCAAGTTGTCTTCAGCCAGCAGAATATTGAAACTTTCCCGCGCTTCATAAACTTTGTGGCGAGTGATGACCGTCGGCATTTCTTCAGAGCGAAGCCCCATGGTCATCATGATGGCATCAAATAGATCCGATTGCTTTATGGGTTTGGGCAGATACCCTGAGATGCCGATCTCTTTGCAGCGATCGGAGTCACCCCTTTGCCCTGAGGAAGAAAGCATTATAATTCTTACGTCTTTTCCCGAAGGAGCGTCCTTGATTATTTTGGCAACATCAAAACCATCTAATTCCGGCATCTGCATATCCAGTAAAATCAATGGATACGGCGTTCCGGAACCAAACGCCTTGTTGAAACGATCAATGCGCTTCCTTACCATTGGCTGTCATCGTTGGAACGAGACCCCAGGCTGTTATCATTTCCTGGAGCAGGATACGGTTGGTGGTGTTGTCATCCACAATGAGAACCGGCATTCCCGAAAGATCCTGCGGTTTGGGACGCGGGACTCTGATGTCTTTCGATCGGCTCAGTTTAAAGCAGACCGTGAAATGGAAAATGCTGCCGGGACCGCCTTTGGATTGGCGATCAGTCTTCGCTCTCCGAGCTTCGCCGGACAGGTTGTTGATTGATGATTGATGATTGTTCGGGCTCTCCACATGAATCTCTCCCCCCATCATCTCAACAAACTGTCTGGTTATGGATAATCCCAGACCCGTGCCGCCGTACTTTCTCGTGATGGAGCCATCCACCTGTTCGAAACTTTTGAAAATTGAATCCAGTTTGTCCTGAGGAATTCCGATGCCGGTGTCCGATACCATGAAATGGAGATTCACCGAATCGTCTGTCTCGGATTCCATTTCAACCCGGATCACAATTTCGCCTTCCTCGGTAAATTTCAGAGAATTCCCCGCTATATTGACGATAATCTGGCGCAGCTTACCCGGATCGCCGATTAAAGCGGTGGGCACATCCGGCAGGATGTGACAGGCCAACTCCAAACCCTTTTCCTGGGCCTTCAACGCCAGGGTGTCGGCAGCATTTTCAAGGGTGACGCGCAGGTTAAAATCGATCGCTTCCAGCTCCATTTTTCCGGCTTCGATTTTGGAAAAATCCAGGATGTCATTGATCAACGTCAGCAGTGAATCTGATGACATCTTTGCCATTTCTAAATACTTCCGCTGCTCTCCGGTCAAATCTGTGCCCAGAACCAGTTCAGTCATGCCGATGATCCCGTTCATGGGAGTACGGATCTCGTGGCTCATGTTGGCAAGAAATTCGCTCTTGTATTGATTGGCCTTGTTGGCTTCTTCAGCCAACAGATTGGCCTTCTCTGTAGTTACCCGCAATGCCTTTTCTATTTGTTCTTTTTCAGCAATTTCCAAACGCAGTTCCTTGGTCCGTTCTTTCACCTGTAGGTCCAGGGAAGAATAAAATTTTTTGAGCTTATTCGTTAAGGTGTTAAAACTGGAAGCCAGAGTTTTAATTTCGTCCTTTCCTTTTATTTTGATTGGCTCAATTTGTGAGTAGTCTGTTTGGCTGGCAACATTTTCAAAGTGTTGTGTAATTATAGAAAGCCGGTTTATAATAAGGAGTTTAAATGCAAGGGCAATCGCTAACAAAAAGAGAAAAAGCCCCAGCACACTGAATACAAAAGTGTTGACTGATTCCGACCACAATTTTTGGCTGACCTTGGTCATTGGAATTGCAACGGTATCTAAACCTATTATCTCGCCAATAGGCCGATGAAAACCTGCTGTTGATCCATATTTTTCTATTAACGAGGCAGGAGCATCTTTGGGATCGCCGTGGCAACGCAGGCAAGACTCTTTCATACGTCTCGCGCTGAATTTGGCCATATATTGCTTGTTATTTATTGATATAATTCCTTCCCATTTTTTTAAATGGGGATTGTTATTCAGGTATTCAATAACTTTAAGTTCTTCGGGTCCTGCCTGATTGACAGGATTTCGGGGATTATCAGAAGAAAATTTTATGATATAGTCCGGGAACTCTTTTCGCACATCCTCAAATATGGTTCGCGCCACATAGGATGTAGACATGGTTTCCGGTATAAATTTATCTTTGCCTACCAGCTTATACATTAAGGGTCGAATATTATTGGCAACGTATTTGCGAATGGCAAGATCAAATTTTAGTGCCATTGATGCTTGTTGTTCCACAACTTCTGTAACACGCTTATTGTTCAATGAATAAGTAAGATAAAGAATAAAAAAAGAAAATAAAACAGCAGATAGTCCAATTGATATTAATAATTTAGTTGCTATGCTTTTCATAGTTTTTCCATATATGTTTTTGATTGCTTAAGTTCATTTGGAGACACTGTCTTTGAATTCGGCATAGTCATTCCCCCTTTATTAGAATGAAACGAGAAGACATGGCGCTCTATCAGAACAGGCTGACAATCATTATTCTTTTTCACCCTGGAGCACCTCATGTAACACCTTGCCCATCCTGCAAAACGATTTTCATTTCAGATGCGAATTCGTTGAGCGCTCTTTCAAGGTTTGATAACTCTTCTGCCGCCGCTGTCATTTCCCCTTCTTTTCCTAATTTCTCAAGTCGATCGGCTACCTCGTATGCTTCCCTGGCGCTAAAATTGCCGATAGCGCCTTTCAGGCTGTGGGCTTCTCTCTCAAGAATACCACCATCGTTTTCTGCAATTCCTTTCTTGATCTTGGCGATATAATCAGAACAGCTATCTAAAAACATACCGGCGATTTCCCGGAAAAGATCTTTATTGCCTAAAACTGTCTCCATGGCGCCGGACAGGTCAAAAGTCGTTGGCGAAAAGGTTTTTGAGCCTTGTGAGGGTTGTGTTCGTTTTTGCTCTTTTGCACTCTGCGATTGACGGGCAACTTTATTGATAGCACTGAAAAGCGTCTTCCGGCTTGATCGGTTTGGACACATAGTCATCCATGCCGGCATCGATGCACTTTTCCCGATCTCCGGTCATGGCATGAGCCGTCATGGCAATGATGGGAACCCTTTCGATTGTTGATGGGTTACGGGTTACGGGTTGCAGGTTGCGGGTTGCGGGTTCAGTACTTTCCGGCTTTTCATCTTTAACTCGCAACTCGTAACTCGCGACTCGTAACGTTTCTTCTTGTTTTCCGTCTTCTGTCTTCTGACTTCTGTCTTCTATTTTTCGTATTTCCCGCGTGGCTTCGAATCCATCCATTTTCGGCATCTGGATATCCATGAGGATCAAATCGAAATCCCCGTTTTTAAATGCCGCAACAACCTCTTTCCCGTTCGTTGCCAGGGTAACCCGGTGTCCTCTTGTCTCCAAAAGCTTTGTGGCAAGGGTCTGGTTTATCAAGTTGTCTTCAGCCAGCAGAATATCCAAACTTTCCCGCGCTTCATAAATTTTGTGCCGCGTGATGACCACAGGTATATCTTCAGGGCAAAGCCCCATGGTCATCATGATGGCATCATATAGATCCGATTTTTTTATGGGTTTGAGCAGATACCCTGAGATACCGATCTCTTTGCAACGATCGGAATCACCCCTTTGCCCTGAGGAAGAAAGCATGATAATTCTTGCGTCTTCGCCCGAAGGAGCGTCCTTGATTATTTTGGCAACATCAAAACCATCTAATTCCGGCATCTGCATATCCAGTAAAATCAATGGATACGGCGCTCCGGATTCAAACGCCTTGTTGAAACGATCAATGGCTTCGTTGCCATTGACGGCAAGAGTTGGAACAAGGCCCCAGGCTGTTATCATTTCCTGGAGCAAAATACGGTTGGTGGTGTTGTCATCCACAATGAGAACCGGCATTCCCGAAAGATCCTGCGGTTTGGGAAGCGGGACTCTGATGTCTTTCGAGCGGCTCAGTTCAAAGCAGACAGTGAAATGGAAAATGCTTCCCGGACCCCCTTTGGATTGATGATGGATGATTGATGATGGATGATTGTTCGGGCTCTCCACATGAATCTCTCCACCCATCATCTCAACAAACTGTCTGGCTATGGATAGGCCCAGACCCGTACCGCCGTATTTTCTCGTGGTGGAACCATCCACCTGTTCGAAACTTTTGAAAATTGAATCCAGCTTGTCTTTAGGAATTCCGATACCGGTGTCCGATACCATGAAATGGAGTTTCACCGAATCGTCCGACTCGGATTCATTTTCAACCCAAATCAAAATTTCGCCTTCCTCGGTAAATTTAAGGGAATTCGCCGCCAGATTGACGATAATCTGTCGCAGCTTACCCGGGTCCCCGATTAAAGCGGTGGGCACATCCGGCCGGATGTGGCAGGCCAACTCCAACCCATTTTCGTGGGCCTTCAACGCCAGGGTGTCGGCAGCATTTTCAAGGGTGACCCGAAGGTTAAAATCAATGGCTTCCAGCGCCATTTTTCCGGCTTCGATTTTGGAAAAATCCAGGATGTCATTGATCAGTGCCAGCAGTGAATCTGATGACACCTTTGCCATTTCTAAATACTTCCGCTGCTCTCCGGTCAAATCGGTGTTCAAAACCAGTTCAGTCATACCGATGATCCCGTTCATGGGAGTACGGATCTCGTGGCTCATGTTGGCAAGAAACCCACTTTTGGCACAATTGGCAGCCTCGGCCTGAATTTTGGCCTGTTTCAGCTCTTCCTCCGCCTGTTTGCGCTCGGTGATGTCCATATACGTTCCGAGTACGCCGCTAATCTCCCCCGTAGAACTGAGCAGAGGTATCTTGCTCGTAAGAAGCGTGATGGTGTTTCCTTCGGGTGTCGTCTGAGGTTCTTCGATAAGCAGCTTGGAGCTGCCGCTCTCGATGACCCGTCGGTCATCATCGCGATACAGTTCCGCCTGATCGCGCCACACCATCTGATAATCATCTTTCCCGATGATGTCCTTTGGATCGGCTAATCCTGCATCTTGTGCGAATAATGTGTTACAGCCCAAGTAAATAAGATTATTGTCCTTCCAGAATACCCTCACGGGTATCGCGTTAATAATCCCTTCGATGACCTGCTGTGATTTACGCAGCACATCCTCCGTCTTTTTTCGATCGGTGATATTCCGGTTAATACCTCTATAACCCACAAAGTTTTCGTTATCGTTAAAAATTGGCACACCGGATGTCTCTAATATGACAGAATACCCATCCTTATGAATATTTTTGTTTTCCAAGTGCTCAAAGGGCGTTTGGGACTCAAATATTTTCTTCATTATATTGCTTAATCGCTCCGGTTCGTTATTAGACATAAAATCGACCGGCTTTTTACCTATGGCTTCTTCTGCTTCATATCCCAGCACATCCGATATTTTCGAATTAGAATAAGTAAAAACGTTATTTTTATCGATTTCCCATATCCAGTCACTTGTTGTCTCGACCAGAGAACGGTATTTCCCTTCACTTTCCCGTAACGCCTCTTCCACCTGTTTGTGCTCGGTAATATCAAAGAAAATACCACTGATATAATTCACCTCTCCGTTTGGGTAGCATATGATTTGACCTCGATCCTGAATCCATAGAGTTTTGTCGGAATTGCTGAGAATCCTATATTCCCTCATGTATGAACGATCTGTATTCAGTGCTTGAATAAACCTCTCGTGGGCGGATTCAACATCTTCTTTAACTATGATGTCGGACCACTTTATCTTGCGGGAATGAAAATCATCGATATTATACCCGATTAAAGCTTCTATTTTATTGTCAAGGAACTCAACGGACCAGTCTTTGTATCCTTTATACACAAAACCCGGAATATTCTTTAAGAGCAATCTGAACTGCTCTTGGCTTTCCTTTGGGCTTTCGACCGCAGGCAGCCCTGTTACAATTGTTTGCGGCAAGGACACCATCGGAGAAATATCCATATCGTTTTGGTTTATTTTAACCTTCAATTGGGTCTCCTTATTTTATCCAGCATCATTCCTCTGAAAGACTTTATCCAAAACTCTCCTTAAATTTCTCTACATCACTGCCTATCAATGATTGAAGAGAAAAGAGGAAAGGTTTTCATTAAAAAACCGGTTCACTTTGATAAATTTGACTGCTATACTCATAATGCATTTTAACCATGCAATATCTGTGCAAAACCAAATGATTATAATTAATTGGTGAGTCTCCGGAAAGATAGAGTCCTATCGCTGATGACCTATGTCAAAAATTGGGAATTTGCAGTCCTTTTGAGAAAAAGGATGAAGTAATAGGGATATTGGGGTGCAGATATCGTTAGTATCCATCCATAAATGGCCCTTTTTGCCGTGCTCTGCGTTCTCCGCGGGTTTCCGGTTGCGGTGTACAGACGTACACCTCACCGCAAACCCTTGTGCGGCCTTGATCAGGACAAAAATTGCTCATTTCTGAATTGGACACTTAATTGGGTCCATTACACTTCGTGGATGGACACTAATTAGAGAATGGGAAGTCTCATTCGGGAATACGCGGCTATTTGATATCTTTTCACGAAGACCGCCTACCTTTGATCACTTGCAAAACATCTATTTTCACAAGCAAAGAGAGACGATGCCGTCTTTGATATCGTGACTCTGTTTTCGATTCTGTCGAACCAAGGATAGGTCTGGGCATCAGGTGATGAACCAGAATATAAAGGCCCAAAAAGAAAGACATAAGATTAAACCAAAAAAAGCACCTCTGAAGAAATTGCCGGGCTCATCATAATAATCCATGAACCATTCCTTTGATTCTTTGTCAACCGATGACACATATTCTTCTTTTGAAGGGACATGGATGTCTTCAAAAACGATGGCAGAATTAATTGCTTCCATTGAATTGCACCTCCATTTTCTATATCTGCAAAAGATGCAAAACCAGTGCCATAGTTTCTTTTAATGTTATACCTGTTTGTAAACCGAAGGTATATTAATTTCAAATTGTTAATAAGTCCTGCCGCTATGGATTTTTTAGTAAACACCGATAATACAGGGAGTCGCCGCTATGGAACACTTTCCCTATATTTTTAAAGTCGCTCAATTATTATCAGCACTTCGTTATGAATAAAAACGTTCCGCGAGCAGTAATTACGACCGACGCCAACGGTGTCATCGACTTTCTTAATAAAATTAGAAAAGAGAGGATGAACATCATCGATAAAGAGGTCATCTCATACGCACTTAATCAAACAGGCTGGAACCGCACAAAGGCAAGTAAAATATTAAAAATAATTTCATTGATCTGTGAGCTAATTAACGGGTCCATTTGATTCTCAATCTGGATTTACCAAGCACATTTTTGTGGGCATAGCTTTACATAAAATTGTGCATTTTGAAATAAAATTAAAAAACTTCTTTCCAAAACTTATAAAAGAAATTGATCGGCGGAAGCAGTGGATCAATATTTCTAATTCCTGCTCCAAAGCTCGGACTGGCGGCATCCGGATTTGAACTTCCCACTGAAATTAATAACTTTGTACCGGTCCTGGTTATTAGGGTAACCGGTTTGGAAGGAATACCGCCTCCGATGGTTACACTCCGATCATTATTTGAATCATTATCAAAATCCAAGACCGCCTCACCCGTTAAATGTGACAGCGCATACAGTTTGCCGTCGCCTCCGGGCGCACAGGGATCCTCATTGGGCGTAAATGTGGTAATATATAATGTTTTGTAAAAAACCACGCTTTCTGCAAGAACCTTTTCGCCCACTGCACTGCCACTCCCATCCACCAGCCGGATATACCAGCCTAGATCGGTAGTCAAATTGGGAGGTGTGGCGGTTGGATCCGTAACATCAACCAAATCCGTTTCGCCGACGATGGTTGTTAAAGAAGAATGTGTTTCTTTTACAGCAGCGATCATATCCGGTGTGGTAGGGGTGGCGTTACAGGCGTCTTCCCGGTCTCCTGTTCCCATAAAAACCATATCATACCCTTTTTCAAGGGTAACACTCGGTGAGTAGAAAAATTTTCTGGAGTTGCTGCTATCTGTTTTAAAGAAGACATGTGCTGTCCATGTATTTATGTCCTCATTGCAATCGGGAAAAGCCGAAGGGTCACAACTCCCAAGCCGCCACACCTGGCCGCCAAGGTCCCCCACGTAAACTTTATCCACAAAACCGTTGTCATCTTCATCGATAACAAGAACATTGCTTGGGATGGCATAATCCATGTCGGTGATTGGAGATCCTATGGTACCGAATTGCTTTATAATCGAACCATCCGTAACGTTGATGGCGATGACAGTCTTTCCTGAGGAATTATTTGAACTGTACCCTCCGCCGACAAAAAAAACAGGCGTCCCATTTGTGTCAACGGCCGATGTTTTGACAAGACCGAATTGGGGCTCGGACCAGGTCTCACCCAATTCCGGAATGACTGTTGTGGGGGATGCCCAGCCGGATCCGGTATTATCATTCTGGTTGATCCTCCAAAGGTATAGCGGATTAAAAGGATTGGTTATGTCCAATGCAAAGTAACCGGTGCCGCCCTTTCTTTCACCGCATACAAGAATAGCCTCATCATTTTCTGGTACCCCCGGTTCCACAATGCCGTTATGATTATTGTCCTTTAAGTAAATCTTGGGGGTGGAGTCTACGTAACTCTGATGACCAAAACCTTCTACCATCTCCTTTAAGCGAGGCAACTGGTCAGGGGGGATAAAGGCCCACATCTCCGTACCAGGGGATTTAGCGGTAGAGGGATTTTCCTCATCCAACACAGCGTGAAGCATCCCATCGTTTGCTCCAAAATAGACCATTGTCTTGGACGTACCGTCAGCATATCTGTACTTAACAATCACAGGTTCGCTGTGAAGGACATCTCCGGTAATTATCGATCTGTTGTCGTCAACATGGGTATCTCCGTTTTCGTCGAAGATATCCGCCCCTCGAACATAATTGATGATCTCTGAGATAGTTCTGGTGGGGTTTCCAAGGATGGTCCCTGTCGATGTCAAATCTGTGTTGGAGTCATTAAATGAGGTCAAAGTACTATTATTCAGACAGGTATAAATCGTTCTGCTTGAATTAAGGATGCCGTTGCTTTTTGAAATATCGGCCCAATCGATTGTCGCCCAGTACGGCACGGCATCGTCCTTCATGGCGCCATTGAACCACGTGGCTAGAACAGGGGGAATTTGGGCATCGACAATCTGGTTGGCCGACGAAATGCCATACTTGGTGACGTTTCCTTCCCAGAAATTGTTTTCGCTGGGTTTGAAAAAGGCCATATAAATTTTGTCTCCACTGGTGGTCCTTGTGACAGGAACGACCGGCGCCATAAATGTACTGGTTTTTGAAAGGATACTGTTTACAGCCGCCAAAAGCTGTGCTGACAAAGCATCCGGGGACTGAGCAGTAAAGTGGTATTTCCCGTAATCCTTATCAGAGGTGTTATAAAGGTTTTTCTTGCCGTTTCCGTTATTTGAGGTGTTTATCAAAAAGAGATTCCCTTCTTTATCACCCATAAATCCTACAGTATAGGTAAAAACATTCTGGTATCCTTCTCCCGAATCAAACAAAGACCCATTCACCTTGGCAGAATTATTATTGGAACTTGTTATAATTTCATCATTTTCAAAAGTTCCGCTTACGCTTTCAAGCTCCAAACAACCGGATAAAGTTCCGATATCGACATTCACAGCCGCTATGTATCCTGTAGCTCCGGAAGTATCACCTTCTATGGTTTCACCCACATTAAAAACATCGGTCGTTGTTAATGTATCGTAACAAAGGGATCCGCTGGATGGTGCATCTCCCACGATATCATGTGAATAAAGATAATAAGCAATGTCATCCAGAAAGGTGGAACCTTCCTGATTCATAGGGATCTTATAGGATACCGCTTCATCAGATTCATCGGTGTCTCCATCGTTATCATTGTCAATGCCGTCGTGAGTGTTATCCTCAACAATGTTACCCTCAAAAATACCACCGGCTGCATTATCACCGTCATAATCCTTCAGAATTTCCGGCACACTCTTAGAGGTTGGGACCTGATCCTTAGAAGAAATACCCGATGAAAGAACGATGGTAAAATTTGATTGGCAATACCCGCCTGAGGCGCCTGAAGAGGGAGAGGAATAATAACCACCCACTGTTGAAAGCCCCTCAGCCAGCGGAGAATAGATGACCGTATGCATGTTATTAATATTGTTTTTAAAGGCAGACGTCAAAATTCCATTGGCATCAGCCACAATTTCAAGGGGTTGAGCCCGTGTTGCGCCTTTGTCATTGGAAAAGTAGTAAATACCGAATTTTGCCTTATTGCCCGTACCCGAGGCCACTGTCATGATGGCCTCTTTGGCCTTATAAAAACGGCTCATCTTCGGTAAATCTGCCCCATAATCATCACTCGATACACTCGATACATCTATATAGGAACCGCTGCCGGCGGCAAAAAACAGCCAGTTTAGGTAATTTTTGGAATATCTGAAATGAGTTGCATTATCGATGACCCCATCAACCGCCACAGTGGACGGTTCAGCAGGCAAGGTTATGGTTCTCTCGTTGATTTTCCATTTGCCTTTTTTGCCAGGAGCATCTGTGACATCTGCCTTCAATGCAAAATTATTGTTTGATATATCCAAATCATCCACAGGGATATCAACCAAATAGTATTCATTGCCTGTTATGATAATACCATACCCATTGTCATTAAAAAATCCATTGCCATTTTCTGGATCTTTAACCACATCCACATCCTCTGGCGAGTCAGGCTCAGGTGTGTAATCGATGCTATTATCAAACTTTTTAATAATCTTACCGTCACCATCTTTCTCGAACCACCAGACAACCTGTTCCATTTCGGCCCCGTTGTCCAGCAAAAGTACGATATTGGGAGGCAGGTCATCTGCGGTTACCGAAAAAACACAGGTGTCATCGGCAGAGACCGGATACCCCATAAAAACAAGGCAAAATATGACAAATAGTGTTGTGAGTCCGCATTTTCCTATTTTTTTCATTATAATTCCTAAGCTTTCATAATATTTTTAAAACCCGTCTAATTAAAAACCGATGCGATAAAATCCAATCTTGAGATTTTTTAAAGCATTGTTAGAACTGTGTCCGTTGCATCTCATTTGATACTGATGGGCTCTGAATGTACCAATCGAATACCCTGACCCTCTGGGAAGCGATGATGAGCTATCGTATTGAACTTGTCCATCGAAAGACTGAGTCACATTAATAATCGATGGCGCTGGAAAAGGAGCAGCAGTAATTGGCACATAAGAAGGACTGGATGTTCCGTTTGGAAAATAATGAGGAGTTCCTGCTGTGATATTGTCAGGGCCGTATAAATCGCTGTGCCATGCCACATAAGCGGCTGCAGATTCAGCCGCGTAAAACGCCAGTTTAGATCGCATCTCATTTCCTGCGATCTGAGTTTCAATGCTTGATGTACTCAGGGCTGCCATGCCTAAAAGCGTAAGCAACATCAGCAAAACCACGGCTAAAACTGTTACAGAACCTTTATCATTTTTTATCTGGAATTGTTGTTTCATAAAATTTTCTCTCTATACATATCTTAAAACGAAAATCTGTGAAAATTTATCGAGCTTAAACATTTGGTTTTAAAAAACTAAAATTAGTGCTTTTGCCTCGGCCGGAAACCGTTACCGTAATATTCTTTGTGACTGACACCGGAATGGAATAAATTACTTTCCAAGTATCAGTTACAGTGTAAGAAATTGAATAATTCGCCGAAGGCGAAGTCGGCTCATGGGAACCTGCATTCAAAGCAGAATCCGCATATGGCAGTGCGGACAGTTTTTCAATCTGGTCCATGGCCAATGTGCTGAGATTTGTGAGTTTCCCGGCATTGGAATTCATCCGGATTGCCGAGGTCTGCATGGCAGCGATTGCCAAGAGGCCTACGGCAAAAATGGTAAGGGCGACGAGCACCTCTATAAGCGTAAATCCTTCTTCTTTTTTCAATTTTGCCATTTGAGGCTCTGCGGATGTGATATATGCTTTTTCAGGATTCATGATATCATCCTATATGCCCAAATTTCGGCATTTAATCGAAGCGGTTAAACGTCTTCGACTGAAGTGGTCAATTTGAGGCACTAAAATCTGAAATCCCCGCTGGTTAAGGTAAGCGTTATTATTTGGGGAAGCCAACGTGTTCCTGCCTGTTTTAGCCACAATTGTCACTTCCACGGATCTGATTTGATCCTCACTCCCGGCAGAGACATCGCCGCCGGGGCCGCCAGCGTTGAGTACATTTGAAGCGCCGTCCAGGTAAACAAAATCGATGGCATCGATGTTTTGTGCTATGATTTGAGAAACCGGTGAAACATTATTATCAGTTCTGACCAAATTGCCGTTTCCGTCCAAACTATAAGTGATGTCTTCGTTGGGATCGCCCACATCTCCGTCAGAATTACTGCCAGCCCCGGTCACATCTTCAGTAAAACGGATCGAAGTCGCTTTTGCTTCTGCTAATGAGATCCCTGCACTGGCACTCCCTAAGGGGTCGCACCCGGCCATCCGAATTTCTCTTTGCAGGTAAAACATGGCAGCTCTTATATTCTGATGCATAGCAGCGGTCTCGCCCTGCACCACATATGATTTTTGCTGGTTTAAAAACGTCGAATAAATCGCGGCCATCGCCAGAAGAGACACCACCATGGCAACCAACAATTCGACCATGGTAAATCCCTGGTTTGAGCCTCTCAATGAAGTATGTATTTGTCTGTGCCTCATTTCCATATGGACACCTTTATGATAAGTATGTTCGCCATGGGTTTTCCTTCCAACTTATAAAGAGCAAAAGATATGCCAAGGGTGCAATATTTGTTTATATAGTTGTGTTTTCATTGGATTATGGAATATGGAAGGATTCGAAACAATCGGTTCTCTATCAAATTGATAGAACATCGGCAGGCGGATCTGTCATTTTGAAAGCAAAAGAGTAAGCACGCCGGTCAAAATATCATACCAGACGGCTTATTTAATTTCACTGAAAATTCCGGATATTGATTATGGTTACCAGGAAGGGCGTATGGCTTAAAGCTGTTGAATAAGGAATTGATGCTATGGAGCAATTTCCATACTATCAAATATCATTGACAGGTGTCGAATCGTTATGAACCCCAAAAAAGAAGACCAAAATTCGCGTATCAAAAAGGAACTTCTTGAGTTTTAACTCGGTATTTCAACCAACAAATGCGTTCCCTTGCCTGGCTGGGATTCCATGGTAAATTTTCCGCCGAGCTGTATTGCCCGCTCTTGCATAATAAGGAGACCCAATTGAAATTTCCTTTTTGTGATCTTTATTTCCTTGTCTGAGTCGAAGCCAACGCCGTCATCTTCCACACTCAACGAAATCACTTCGCCTTTCTTTAACAGGCTCACATAAACATTTTTAGCCTTAGCATGTTTAGTGATATTATTTAATGCCTCCTGTACGATGCGGTAAAAGGCAAGCTCCTTTTCCTTATCAAATCGTTTCGGAACATTACGGTTGAAAAAATCGATCTTGATTTCCGTATGCTCTGTAAATTCATTGAATAGCTCTTGAAGAGAAGGCAACAGACCCAAAACATCTAATATGCCGGGGATTAACCCATGAGAGATATTCTTAATACCCTTTATGGCCTGACCGGCTCTTTTTTCAGCGACCTTTATCATAGCTCCCAACTCGGTATCAGTGGATTTTAACTTGTCATCGATAACTTCAAGGTTTATTTTGAGTGAGGTTAAAATTTGACCAATATTTTCATGAAGCTCCATGGCGATATCATGACGACATTTTTCCACAAGGTCGATCAGCATTTTAGATAATATTTTTTTTTGATTGTACTCCTTCCATAATTCTTCTCTGGAAGTCTTTAAAGCTACCTCCGTCTGCTTACGCCTGTTTATTTCCTGATGAAGTTGTTCATTAATTTTCAACAGCTCCAAAGTGCGTTCTTCTACCTTTATTTCCAGATCGTCATGTGCTCTTCTCAGGGCCTCTTCCGCCCCATGCTTGTAAAGGGCTATCTCAATAGCACTGTGAAGTTCTCTGTCTTCAAATGGTTTGATGATATACCCAAAGGGTTCTGTTATCTTTGCCCGCTCTAACAATTTGTCATCAGCATAGGCAGTAAGATACACGACCGGAACCCTGTGTTGGGTGCGTATGGTTTCTGCGGCTTCAATTCCATCCATTTCGCCCTTAAGAATAATGTCCATTAACACCAGATCAGGCTTATTCTCCTGGACTTTTTTAACGGCTTCCTCACCGGAAGAAACTATTTCAGACACAGTATATCCCAGACTCCTCAAACGGCTATCTATGTCTAAGGCGACAATGCCATCATCTTCAGCAACCAAAATGTTTGCATTTGCCATGGCTGAATCCTTTTAAATCAACACTCAAGTTTCGCACCCTCAATGTTTAGCAACTCACAACTCTTGACCCGGGTGCGTGTTCAGGGGGTGTGCTTCCTCGTGTAACGATACGGTTGTAGTGGCTTCGTCATGTCAGATTCTAGACTTATACTTTGCCCTTTTGAATTTGATATTAAATTGGGTTCCCTTTGTTCTATTTAGTTCAATCTTACCTCCAAGCTGATGCTCTGCTAATACCCGTAACAGTTGCAAACCCATGGTATCCGAATTTCTAAAATCCGTGTCTTCTGGAAAACCGATACCGTCATCACTGACTATTAACTCAATCTCATTTTCTGTGACTGATTGAAGAATAATGTTGATATTGCCTTCTCCCTGTCGGGGAAATGCATGTTTCAGGGAATTGGAAACCAGTTCATTGATAATCAATCCGCACGGAATCGCATTTTCAAGATCAAATAAAATATCCTTAATCTCTATATTAAGCCTGATTTTGTTTGTATCAACACCATGTGACACGAACAATCCATTTAAAAAACTCTTTACATGTTCACCAAAGTCAATATTAGCAAAGTCCTTTGTCTGGTAGAGTTTCTCGTGGATAAGAGACATGGATTTGATCCGGGCCTGACTCTCCTTAAACATATCAGCATACTGTTTATCCTTAATTCTGTCAGCCTGAAGCCTAAGCAGACTGATAATAACTTGCATGTTGCTCTTGACCCGGTGGTGGATTTCTCTTAAAAGCACCTCCTTCTCTTTGAGAGATGCTTTAATCTTATCTTCCGCTTTTTTGCGCTCACTTATATCGGTTATCGCTGTACGGGTTTGAGTGATATTTCCTTCTGCATCCTCAATATGGATGCATTCCAGTCGGGCACTAAATTGTGTTAAATCTTTTTTAACAAGTATCAATTCACAAGTCTGCTTGGTTTTTGTTTCAAAGATCTTTTTGCGGTGAAAGTAGAAAGTGTCCTGATCGTCATCGGCAATAAACTTAGAAAATAGCTTTCCAATCAAAAAGCTTCTTTCCATACCTAACATTTTAGCGCAAGTGAGGTTGGCTTCAACAATAACTCCTTTATCCGAAATTGTAATGTATCCGACAGGAGCAAAGTCATATAAATCCGAATATTTATCTCGAGCTGCCTGGAGTTCTAATTGGGCTTGACGCAGTTCCTCATTTTGGTTCTCCAATTCTATTTGATGAATCCTTAGATCCTCCTCAGTCTGTCTGCGCTCAGCATCTATTTTAGATGTGTAAAGCGCCATCTCAATAGTTGTTTTAACCTCTCTGTCCGCAAAAGGTTTTAAGATGTAACCAAAGGGCAGGGTCAGTTTTGCCCGTTCGAGCATCTCTTTATCCATAAAAGCGGTGATGAATACCACCGGAATGTTAAATCGAGTGCGTATTTGATCGGCAACCTCGATCCCGTCCATCTCACCGTTGAGCGCAATATCCATCAATACCAGATCAGGTTTATTTTCTTCTACTTTATCAAGGGTCTTGTCTCCATAAGCCTCTGTACCGACAACCCCGTATCCAAAACTTTTTAAACGGCTTGCTATGTCCATTGCAATGATGCCGTCATCTTCCACGATGAATACTTTTGCTTTTTCCATGGCTTACATCCCTGGTTTATAAACTGCACGTGATTATTCAGGGGCAGTTGTTTTCCCGTAACGTTATTGGCAAACCTGATCGATCTTTCACGGAAGGTGTAGTTTACGAATTCGTTGATAGAAGGTTAATTCTATCGTAGGAAAGCTTTGGTAGAGGAGTTTTCTTGCGACCCGTAATGCTTGTTCCCTCCTGGCTGACCGCTTAATATGGTGTATAACAAGGAATTAATCTTCCATCAAGAACTATTTGGGCAACAGCTCCTTAAATACTCCCATGGGTTAAGCTCCGGAGAATGAGAGGGGTAGAGCATAGAGCCGTGCTCTATAGCACCGCTCAAAAATAAATTACTATAATTTTCTTTCTGCTTGCTTATTCATCAAATTGATAATTATTTTTTCAGCATGATCCATGCGACCGACATTTATTTCTAAAAGTTTTTTAGTAATATTCGGATATTTCTCAATGACTTCCGGAAATTTGTCCCCGGGATAGCGCTCTACAATCGATTTGCCCCTTGAGATTATGGTTGAAGATCTCGGCTCATTGGTAATGGCAGCCACTTCTCCAAAATACTCCCCGGGGTTTGTTATTTCAGATAGTTTCTTACCGTCTTTCACGACAATCAATTCACCTTTGACAAGCTTGAAAAAATCTGTGCCCCTATTGCCTTCCCGAAAAATGACAGCTTTATTTTCGTAATATTCCGTTTCAGGATCAGCAAGGTATGCCGGTATGGCTCCTTTGGTCACAGTAGTTACTCTTAAAACCTCCTCGATAGAGGTGTCTCCCTGGCGAATTTTTCCCAAACCGGCCTCCCTTAATGTAACCATGCCCTCTATTAAGGCCGTCTTTCTCAGTTGATCTTCTGAAACCGATGCGCTGATTACCATTGCAACTCTCTCCGTTACCTCCATTAACTCATATAGGCCAACACGCCCTTTATAGCCGGAACCTAAGCATTTTTTACAACCCTTTGGTCCGAATATTTTAAGTTGCGATATTTCATCCTGAGAAAATCCCATGTTGATCAATTCCGCCGGGTTAAGGTTTGTAACCAAAACCTTACAATGGGGGCAAAGTCTTCTTGCCAAACGTTGAGAAAGGACCATCGTTACTGAAGAAGCCAGTAGATAAGACGGTATCCCGATATCCACTAGCCGCCCAATAGTAGAAGGACAGTCATTTGTGTGCAGTGTACTGAAAACGAGATGCCCGGTCATAGCCGCTTTGACGGCAATCTCAGCCGTTTCCAGATCCCGGATCTCGCCAACCATAATGATATCGGGGTCCTGGCGCAAGAATGCCCTGAGAGCTGAGGCAAAATTCATTCCGACATCATCTTTGACATTCACCTGATTGATTCCCTTAAAGTTGAACTCAACTGGGTCTTCCACTGTAAGTATTTTGATATCTTCTTTGTTCAGTTTGTTGAGAACCGAGTATAATGTTGTTGTTTTACCGCTTCCGGTGGGTCCGGTTACAAGCACCATGCCAAAAGGCCGATAAATACAACGTTCAATGGCTTCAAGGGTTTTATCTTCCAACCCCATTTCATGAAGATCTACTTTAAGAGAACCCGGATCAAGAATCCGCATCACAATGCTCTCACCCCAAAGCGTGGGCAATGTAGAGACGCGAAAGTCGACGGCCTGTCTTTTTCCCAAGCCCAGTTTGATCCTGCCGTCTTGTGGCACGCGACGTTCGGCAATATTCAGCCCGGCTAAAATTTTAATCCTTGAATTTACAGCATTTTTTATACTGATGGGTAGATTCATGGCCTTAAATAGGAGGCCATCCAATCGATATCTTACCTGCAAAAAATCCTCAAAGGGCTCAATATGAATATCGCTTACGCCCTCGGAGATGGCCTTAACAAGAATGCCATTCACCAGTTTGATAATGGGAGCATCCGTTGATGTGTATTCGTCTGCGCTTCCGCTTGTCCCTTTAAGTTCTACCACTTCCATATCCCCTACGGCTTCTGAAACCAGGGAACCGAAGTCAGAGACGACTGAAACAGGATTATATTGCTCGCCTGCTTCTTCTTTGATACAAGAATAACTGTTGTATTCTTCATCACTTATTTTATAGTAGGTCCTGTAGGCCTTAACGATATCCACTTCAGTCGAGACATTAATACTTATGCCTCTTTGAACTTCGTTCTGCAAATCTGAAACAAAAGAGGTATCGGTGGGCTCTGCCATGGAAATTTCAAGGTCTTCGCCTTTGAATCTTATAGGAAACGCCATATATTTTTTGGCTATTTCATAAGGTACTATCTTGAAGACCTCGGGATCCGGTGTGACTTTTGATATCTCAATAACAGGATAGTTATGAAGACGGCTCAGGACATTTACAATGGTTTCACCATCAATGTATCCGAGCCTAATAAGTATATTGCCCAGCTGGCCCTTATTCTTTTTCTGATAATCCAGTGCATCCTGAAGATGGGTGCCGGTGATATAACCCTCTTTGCATAGAATTTCGCCGATCTTGGCCTTACCGGCCCCGGATTGATCCATGATGGTGGATTTCAGACTTGATTTTCTTGAGGCGTCTGATCCGAAAGCTTTTTCATATTTTATTGGTATTGATTTAGCCATTTTTATATTTTAATTAAACCACCTTTTTCAGTTCAATATCCTTCTTATAACAGCTACAAGTTCCTCTGTTGCTACCGGCTTAGCTACATAGTTATATCCCCCTATGTTTGTTATACTGTCATCCCCCACTTCACCTTTAGTTATAAGTGCCGTAATAAATACTATTGGTATTGTGTTTGTATCAGATCCATCAGATAAAATTTGAGCCACCTCGTCACCTGACATTTCAGGCATGTTTAAATCCAGCAAGATTATATCCGGTTTTTTTCCGCGAGCAAATTCAATTCCCT
This sequence comes from uncultured delta proteobacterium, assembly GCA_963731025.1. GTDB lineage: Bacteria > Desulfobacterota > Desulfobacteria > Desulfobacterales > UBA11574 > UBA11574. The sequence continues at coordinate 19,478 of CAVSVL010000028.1, forward strand.
CTTTACCTGAAGTGGTAGTTAAAACATCAAATTCTCCTGTAAGCTCCAGATTGCCTTTTAAAAAAAAACAGACATCGTCTTCGTCATCAATTAATAGGACTTTTTTTCTGCCTTCCATGTGTTACACCTGCCTTTAACGTTTCGGATTCTCAAAAACTTGTTAATAATAAATATAATTTAATTGCAATAACCGTCTGCCGACGCATTGGAATGATGGAGCGAAACGAACTAACTTGCAGCCGGTTGCAATTTTAACGTGAATTTGGTGCCTTTATTTACCTCACTTTGCACTTCAATTTTCCCCTGATGGCGGTCTATGATCAAATGGGCTAAACTGAGTCCAAGACCCGTGCCTTTCTCGGATTCTTTTGTCGTAAAAAAAGGCTCGAATACTTTTGGCAATACATCCGCAGGGATCCCCTTGCCGGTGTCTTCAATTTCTACTACCGTCATTCTTTCCCCTATCTTAAAATAATCACTTGTTCTGAACCCGACTTTATCCTCTATATGCATTGCTTCTTGGGTGTCGACCTTAATTCTAAATTCACCGCCATTTGACATCGCGCCTATTCCATTACTTAAAAGATTCATAAATACTTGCTGAAGCATATTTCTATCAGCTTTAACTGCTATTGATTCTTCTTGATAATTTCGCTTAATTATTATTTTTTTCAAATTGATATTATGGTCAATTAATCTTATGGTCTCATCCAGTAATAGGCAAATATCTACCGGTTCAAACTTTAACTCAGATTTTTTTGCAAAATTTAAAAAGTCTGTAATAATTTGATTGGTTCTATTGACGGCCTGCTTTATTTTCTCAAGGGATTTTTCAGGGCTCATGTCTTTGTTGTGTAGCGTTTTGCCGAGAAAATCCACACCCATTATAATAATCTCCAGTGGATTTCTAATTTGATGGGCCAGCCCGGATGCTAATCGGCCTATGGCTGCCATCTTTTCATTTTGTATGAGCTTATCCTGGGTTTCTTTTAGTTTTCTGTTGGTTCCCATCAATTCTTTTAACGTTTCCACGCGCTCGGTTATATCCATTGATATTACGGAAATAGCTTTTATTTGGCCAGTATCTGGTTCTTTAACCGGGCTTAGCGTGCGTATAACCCATTTGCCGATTTTTTCATTATAGGCTTCGAACTGTGTCGCACTTCCCGTTTCAAAAACTTTTTTTGCTCTATCAACAAATTCTTTTGTTTCTTCAGGGGAATGGAAATCGCTAAATTTTTTCCCCACAATCTGTTTTTCTGCTATTTCATATTCAGCTAAAACATTACTGTTTACCGATAGATACTCACAATCCCCGTCAACCATGTACGCGGATTCATATATCGATTCCATTAGGGAACGATATTTTTCCTCAGATACTTTCACACTCCTGGCCTTATCTTTAAGTAACACATCTACAATATAGCCAAAAAAGAGGGCGATAATAATTATAAACGGCAGCCGTAATGAATAAGCGACCCCCATCTCTCCTCTAAGGAACCCCTTTTGAAAAAGGATATATCCATAAATAAATACAAATATAGTTGTGTTTATCATTAGATACTTTATATTTATGCTCGTACATGATATGCCCATAATCAGAAAGTAAATGAGATAGAAATCAGTGCTGGCATTGCCGGATAAATACATCCCTAAACAAATCATGAGGCTATTGAAAAATATCAAATAATGGAATATTGTTCTTTTAATAAAATATCGATTTGGAATATAGAGGATAAAAAGGTTGCTTGCGAGATAAAGAACTACGAATAGGTTTGACCAAATTACCCATTTACTCTCTGTTGGTCCGAAGATTACCATATAGGAAATAATAATTGTAACCATCAAATGGATAATAAAAGTTTCTTTTTTTGAATTACCTTCAATTAATATGTTTTTTTGTGATACTTTCAATGTACCCCTTAAATCCTTTCCTGTTGGTTTTTAACAGCTGTTTTATCTCTTCTAAGCAGCAAAAGATATGCCAAGGGTGCAATATTTGTTTATTTAGTTGTTTTTGCATTGGATTATGACATATGGATGGATTCGAAACAATCGATGCTCTATCAAATTGATAGAGCATCGCCAGGCGGATCTGTCATTATGAAAGTAACGTAGTAAGCACGCCGGTCAAAAAATCATACCAGATGAATATTTAATATTCACGATGTTGGTATTTTTCTATTGAACATGTTTTTCAAATTTTGATCCAAAAGCCGAGGTCGCGATAAAACACCCCCCGCCTCCGCCAGAGTCACCGGTGCTTGCACTGAGGCCCGTGTAAGTGCTCCCACTCCCTCCGGATGCTATCCCGCCAGGATCTACGATAACGCCATTGGCCAAACCGTCACTGTCTCCATAGCCACCGTCCTTGAGTTCCAGAGTCACCGATTGTCCGTCATCATTAAAGGTAGTGTGTTCCGAATAGTCAAACCAGCCATTGATGGTGTCATATTTATAAAAGACGTCAGATGCAAAAATGCCTCCTGAGAAATAAATTCTGATTGTTGCCGTATCGCCGGGAGTGGTGACACGGAGTCGATAGGCAAAAAGGCCAAAAATGAGATCTGCCGGTCTGTTAACCGTATCGGAAATGGTATCCGGATCAATCACTTCCAGAGATTCAATCTCTTCTGCGGAACTCGAAACTCTTTCGATTCCAATAGATACCGAACCATCGGATGCTTGAACACATTTGATGATCTGGGGCTGATCGTTGTCCGGAATACCGTCGAGATTAAAATCAACAGTATCATCCACTTCGTCAGCATCAGAAATACCGTTGATATTAATGTCCACAATAAAGATAGCGGTTGTAAACTCAAAAGCACCGGACCAATTCGAGGCTGCAGAATAGATATCAAAATATCGGACGCGCACATAGTATTTGTGGTTTGATTTAAGTGCCATATGGGGCACGGAAAACGTTTCCAGATAATTGTCGCTGGTAATATCGACAACACGTGTGGAAAAATCGCTTTGTTCGCTGATTTGCCACTGACTCTGAATGTGATCGTCATTGTTTGAATCTGAATAAGTGGTCGTGGTGATATTCAGGGGGACTTCGACATCGCCGGAGTAATTTTCAGGGGACACAATATTTGGCGTATCAGGGGGCAGATTCGATACCGGCACATCGATGATGGTCACGACCTTTGTCGCCGTTTTCGTCACGCCGCCGAGGGAATAGCTTGCCTGTATGGTCACCGTTGTATCTTCTGTGACTTCTGATGTGGTAAGCACGCCACTACTGTTGATGACGGCATTCACGGAATTTTCGTTCCAGGTGGCATTGCCGGTGACGGTCTGTGTGGTATCATCACTGAATGTTGCCGTGGCCGTGAAACCAGTGCTATTATTTTCACTGACAAAATCGTTTCCACTGATGGACAAACTACTGAGCGTCACGGGAACAGTAACATCCGTTATGTTTACCATTTTCGATGCGGTTTTGGTCATTCCGTCGAAGGTATAGCTGGCCTGTATGGTCACCGGCGTATCTGCTGTAACTTCTGAAGCGGTAAGCACGCCACTACTGTTGATGCTCGCATATGAAGAATCGTCACTCCATACAGCACTGCTTGAAACTGTCTGAATACTCCCGTTACTGAAAGTGGCTGTGGCCGTGTAACTGGCGCTGCTGTCTTCATTAACCGAACTATCTCCGATGATAAAGAGACTGCTGAGGGTTGGTGCTGTTGATGGTTGATAGGATACTTCATTTGAGAAGCCGCTTACATTATCTTCGGTGTTGTATGCAGTGAGCACCAAATAGGACGTTTCAGTATCACTCAGACCGTGCAGGGTATATTCCGGGTTTGCAGAATCGGCAAATTCTTCGAGAGGAATCTGGATGGGCGAGTCACCTTCAACAACGCCTGTGCCGTTATACGGAGCGCCTGAAGTGCCGCTCTTATAGTAAATATAGTACCCGGCAAGATCTCCCTCGGTATTGGAAGTCCATGCCAGCGTCACATCTGCCGCATATACTGAAGACTGCGGATATAGGGTTAAGGCACATATAATAAATGTGAAAGTACAAACGAGTATATTGAATAATTTTTTACTTGAACTTCTGGCCATGATCGACACCTTTTCCTCTTGTGTATTGGATAATTTCCAGAGAAAAAGGCGCCTAAAAAGGCCCCATGCGCGATTCCTTTCGGTTCGCACGAAATCAGTTCTACTGTTCGGCAACCCGGCTGTCATGTCCCGATAGATCGGGATTTAGACCCGTGGTTTTGCGTCCCCGCTTTTCAGCGGGTTTGCCCTTTCGCCCTGCAGATTTATCCACTGCTGTTTGACTATTTAAAAGAGCTTGTAAGCTTTTTGTCTTATATAGAATTGCAACAAAGATGCCAAAGGTGTGATATTTGTGTATGTACTTGTTTATTTATAGGATTATGGGATATGGATGGATCTGAGACAAGCGCCTCTCTATCAAATTGAATGCGCATCGGCAGTTGGATCTGTCATATTGAGAGCAAATTAAATAGAACGCAGATTTTCGCAGATATCCACAGATAATAATATATATTAATTCAGAATCTTGATAATCTGTGTTCATCTGTGTCCAAAAAAGGATCTGATCAATGCCCCACCACACTAATTCCGGGACGCATCCAGCACCTTCCGCACTTTGAGTGCCAAACTCTCCGGTGAAAAAGGCTTTTCGATAAATTCCATCCCTGGTTCCAAGACCCCAAGATGAGAAATGGTATCGTCTGTATAGCCGGACATATACAACACCTTCGTCTCCGGGTACAACAGCGTTATCCGTTCCGCCAACTCCCGACCGTTCATCCCGGGCATCACCACATCGGTCAGCATCAGATGAATCGTACCCGCTTGCGCCTCGCCGACCTTTATGGCCTCTTCCCCGTCTTGCGCTCCAAGGACGTTATACCCATACAATTTGAGAATCTTTCGCGTCAGATTCAGAATTGCCTTATCATCTTCCACCACCAAAACAGTCTCGGAACCATCGAGTACCTTAAAGGGCGCCGGCACCTTTTTTCCCGCCGCTTCAGCGTTGCTTAAAATCTCTGGCAGATAAACCTTGAAGGTCGTCCCCTGTCCGGGCTCACTGTAAACCCAGATCCACCCCCCTGTTTGCTTTACAATCCCATAAATAGTAGATAACCCCAAACCGGTCCCCGCCCCCTTTTCCTTGGTGGTGAAAAAGGGCTCGAATATATGAGACCTGGTCTTTTTGTCCATCCCGATGCCGGTGTCGCTTATCCTAAGCATCACATGAGGGCCCGGTTTCAGTTCTGCCCCGTGCTCGCAGGCATAGGCCTCATCCAGATGTATGCTTGCCGTTTCGATGGTTATTTTTCCCGCCCCCGGCATGGCATCTCTGGCATTGATCACAAGATTCATGATCACCTGCTCTATTTGTCCCTGGTCGGCTTTTATCCGTCCCAACTCCGGAGCCAGAATCGTTTTCATCTCGACATCCTCTCCGATCAGATGCTTGATCATGCTGTTCATGTCTATTATCACCCCGTTGAGATCCAATACCCTGGGCTGAAGCACCTGTTTTCGGCTGAAGGCCAGAAGCTGGCTAGTCAAGGAGGCTGCACGGTCCCCCGCTTTCTTAATCTCTTCTAAATCCTTGCGTAAGGGATCGGCTTGCTTGAGTGTCATTAAGGCCAATTGGGCAAGGTTGTTAATTACGGTGATGATGTTGTTGAAGTCATGCGCCACCCCGCCGGCCAGCCTGCCGATAGCTTCCATTTTCTGAGACTGGATAAGCTGGGTCTCCAGCTTCCTTTGTGCAGTGATGTCCTCATAAATGACAATTTGGTCTTCTGTGTCCATCTTCACCAGTAAAAACTGGATCACTTTTTTTGAACCGTCTTTGCATGTCACCGTATATATTAGGATGTTGGTCTGGCCAGTTTTTGTTTCCTTAACAGCGGTGATCCAGGCCGAAATCACTTGATTCCTGTATTCGTTATCAGGGTAAGCCTTTCTGAACCATTCCCGGCCTGTGGGAATCTCTTTTAAGGTATACCCGAACATCTCAACAAACTTGCGGTTGACGTAGTTATACTCACCCTTTTCGCCTATTAAAGAGACTCCGAGTGGAGATTCGTCGGTCAGGATCCGAAATTTTTCTTTTTCCTTTTGAAGCTCGTCCCGGGCCTGTTTGTGTTTGGCAATCTCGGTGCACAATTCTACATTGGCTTTTGAAAGCTCTGAAGTACGTTCCGCCACCCGCTGTTCCAGCTCCTGGCAAGACTTTTGTAATACCTTTTCCAAACCCTTTCGTTCGATAGCATATTTTATGGCCTTTATAAGTATGTTGCCGCCGATCTGTCCTTTGATTAGATAGTCTTGCGCACCTGCCTGCATTGCCATACCTGCCAGCATTTCATCGCCGTTGCCTGTCAACACCAATATCGGCAATTGCTGCGCTTGATCGTAGGTTCTGGTGAACGTGTCAAACCCCTGGCTGTCGGGTAGTCCGAGATCCAGCAGAATCAAATCAACGCCGCCATTAGCCAGTTGTTTCAAACCGTTAGAGAGCCGGTCAGCCCAATTCAGGGTGAACATTGCCGTTCCCGCTTCGGTTAACAGCTCCCGGATCAAGCTGGCAGTTTCGGGGTTGTCCTCAATCAAAAGGATGTTGATGGGTTCGGAATTCATTATTAAACCTCAGATTACGGGGGTTACATATAAATTAAAAAATTAACGTCTAACACGGACGAAACTTGAAACTCGACAAAGATATCCCATCCTAACTCAGCTATTCAAACATGTTAGATTTCAAAGCCGATTTAAGTATATCTTGATAGTTTTTTCCGAAATACTCGTAGGAGCCAAGGAAAATCAGCCTGATGCTTCGCATGACCATCTCCATTTCCAGCGTGATTTGATCAACCAGACACAGCACCCTGGCATCAGGGAATAAGATTCTCAGGTCTGAGAAAAAATCCTTGTTCATATCCCCCATGGAATCGGTCACTACGATGACATCGAAATAATCATTCGCTACCAAACTGGCTATATCATTCAAATCAGTAACCAAACAGATGCAATGGAACTGTTCAGCCAGAATACGTTCTAATTCACGGATTTTATCGTTTTTCTTTCCGAACACCAGAACCTTTTCAGTTTTTGGTCTCATTGACTTCACAATCCTATCCTTTTTCTGTCTTACTTTCGCCGCTGCCAGGAACGCGGCAGAGAAGATATGTATATTTTATCCACACCGACATATAAAGCAGATACTCAAAGGGAATCGCTGCCTTTTCGACAATCCTTAACTGCTAAAAATATGCCAAAGATGTAATCGGTGTGTATCTTCTTGATTTTTCATAAGATTATAAAATATGGATGGATCTGAGACAAGCGGGTTTCTATCAAACTGATAGAGTGTCGGTGGGTGGAACTGTCATTTTGAGAGTTTATCCTTTGATGCGATATTTTTTTATTTTTCTATAAATCGTGGCCTCGCTGATGCCAAGCATCTGAGCGGTCTTTTTGCGGTTGTTCCCGCTCTTGGCCAGAGCGTCTTGAATGGCTGCTTTTTCATTGACTGCCAGGCTGCCTTCTGCGGGATGATCAATACGTTGAGAAGGTTTGCCGGGGGGGGCATAGATGTTTGCCGGGAGGTCTTCGGGGAAAATAATTTCTCCTTTTCCCATAGCCATGGCACGTCGTATAACGTTTTCCAGCTCGCGCACATTGCCTGGCCAATCGTAATTTCCCAGGTAAGCAAGCGCTTCCTGTGAAATATCTTTCACCGGCGAAGCATCTGTGCTGAAGCGCTTTATAAAATACCTTGCCAGCAAAGGAATATCCTCCTTCCGATCCCTAAAGCACGGCACATTGATGGTTATCACATTCAACCTGTAAAATAGGTCTTCACGGAAATTCTTTTGAACGACTTCCTGTACCAAGTCACGATTGGTGGCCGCTATAATTCGGATATCTACCTGATAGCTTTTGGTGTTGCCAACAGGCCTGACCTCTCTTTCCTGAAGGGTCCTCAGCAATTTCACCTGAATGCCGCGGGAGAGTTCACCCACTTCATCCAGAAACAGCGTCCCATTATCGGCAGATCGAATCAATCCCTGGGTGGAAATGTGAGCCCCGGTGAAAGCTCCTTTGGCATGGCCGAAAAGCTCACTTTCCATGACTGTTTCGCTGATGGCCGAACAATCAACCGGTACGAAGATATTTTCCGCGCGCGGGCTATGATAGTGAATCGCTCGGGCGACCAGCTCCTTCCCGGTGCCTGTTTCTCCCAGTATCAGGGTAGAAGCATCTGTAAGCCCGACTTGAGCGATCATCTCTTTCAGTTTTAACATGATCGTGGAATTTCCGACCAACTGATGAAACCCGAACTTAAATTCCATCTTGGCCTTGAGGTTTCGATTCTCCTCCTTCAATCTCCATATCTGATGAAGCTGGGCCATGCGAGCGCACAATTCCTCGGGCAAAAAAGGTTTTTCCAAAAAATCCATAGCTCTCAGCTTGATGGCCTTTACAGCCTCTTTAACTCCGCCGTATCCCGTGAGCATGATGACCATGATGTGTGGATAATCCTTATTTATTTTCTTTAAAAGGGACAAACCATCCATACCGGGCATATTCACGTCAATGAGGGCTGCATCGATTCTTACATCCTTTATCAGCTCAAGAGCTTCCCGCCCGTTAAGAGCCGTATGAATATCATAATCATCATCTAAAAAGGTCTTTTTAAGGGTGGAAAGCACGTTGGGCTCATCATCTACCATCAATAGGGAGAATTTTAATTGGTATCCGTTCATAGTTACATACCACCATATGACACAACCGGTTTCGACATCCTATCCCGGACAAGCCCCGCACCGGCAGCGGTATCCGGTATCTCGCAAATCTTGCGTATTAAACTTTCCGGTGTAAAAGGCTTTTCCATAGTAATTTATC
>CAVSVL010000029.1:0-30747 GCA_963731025.1 uncultured delta proteobacterium
CAACGCAGCTGATATGTTCTCCGGATGACTTAATGCATCGATGATTTGCAGTTCTTTCAAGCATTTTGCTCTTTGTAAGAGGGTAAGGATCGGACGTTCGATGATCAAATCGTCCAAATCCAACTCAATGAGCTCCCGAGCAGAGATCCGGCTGAAATATTTCAGCTTATCACGATCAGGTCCGGATACTTTTTTAGGGTCTTGATCATAAAGTCCCTTTTCGTCTTTAAGAAATATCAGCGATCGAGCCCCTATGTTTTCTGCCAGGAGGAAAGCGCCACAATCTGTGCGGTGTGGAGGAATGGACCCATGCTCAGCCGGATGCTCAAAGAAACCGTACGGCGGTATTCCATAGGTTATAGGCATGTAGCCCAGTCGGCAAAACATCGTCAGCTGCTCTAAATTATCTCCATGGCCTATTTTTACACCCCCGTGTTTTGCCAGCAGAACTGACAGCATTTCTGCGTTTTGCCAAGAAACTTTATCCCCCAATTTTGACAGCACGCCGGTAGGCATACCCAGATCTACACCAATGTTATAAACGTGCCTTGCTCGAGTGCCCCCGCCTGTCATCAACAAAATCTTATATTTATCTTTGGCCTCTATCAGAGCTTCAAGAATGGGCAACAGCGCTTTTGCCCCACGGTCCATTATGCTTTGTCCGCCTATTTTAATCACATTGATATCCGGATGCATTCGGAAGTATTCCGTTGCCTCTGTTTTCTTAAGCAATGCTTTGCTAACCAGAGATTCGCCCATTAATGGAGTGTCGATGTGGAGCCTTCCCTTGTCGGATTTTTCTTTAATTAATTTGCCCATTTCTTGCTCACTTTTTTTTAGTTTGAATTATTTACGTATTTATGGACATACCGCAGAACTCAAAATTTTACTGCTTAAAGTAATCACTTTTTGCGCTTGGGTTTGCGCATGGCCTTGCCGGACAGCATTTGTCCATAAAGGGCATCGGTGAGCTCCAGCCTGAAAAATTCGCTGTAGAATTTTTCGACTTCATTTTTCATGTCCATACCCGTAAAGAGGTTCGGATAAACGGTTTTAACGGTCCACAGCATGGCCAGCGGTGTCTCCAGCGATCCGGGGTGACCCCACCGGGATATACCGATGGGCATGTGGTAGATCTTTTTCTGCTGAACGGCCCGGATGGACGACCACTTTGAGTCCTGCGCTATTGTTTCGGCCACGCCCGGCTCATTGGTGAAAATGACCTCGGGGTTCCACCGTAGAATCTGCTCAAGGCTGGCATGCTGCTCTGCCTGGTGAATTGAATGCGGCTGATCTACCGCAACGTTCACTATTCCGCACAGGCGCATCCACTCGGTTGGAAGCGACTGCTTCCCATAGGTGCGGGTCGCTTCAACGGTGGCAAGATAGGCGCGCACACGCTGATCCGGCAAAATATGGCTAACACCCTCTCTCACCCTATCAATGCACCGGCCATAGTATCGGTTATAGGCCTCGGCCCGCTCCCGTGCGCCGATGGCCTCGCCAATCATTGCGATGGCCCGCTGCTGTCCTATAATATCATGATAATCAACGGTTAAAACCGGCAGCTGGAAAATCTCCATCTTTTGCAATTCGGACGTGTTGCGGCCGATATCGCCAGGGACAAACACGATATCGGGCTTGGCCAGCAGAAGCTCTTCAACGTTGACTTTCCCCTGGCCTTTTGGAACGAGAGCGTTCCCGATTTCCGGGCAGAGACGATTCAGCAGAACATCGCGCTTGGGCCCTTTTGAAACCGCCACGATGTTCTTGCCGCGGTCCAGCATGACCACAACGTGCGCGGCAAAGGCATACAGGCAAGCGATCCGTTCCACCCTGACCGGTACGGAGACCTTGCGGCCGATACAGTCCACAACCGACACCGTTTCTTTCGGGCCGGAGGCCGGCTGCGCCCATGCGCGGCCCGAGTGAACTACAGGCCATGTGCAGCACAACAGCGCCAGACATATGACTCCGACTTGAAGTAATTTTGTTAGAAGTTTCACTTGTTTTTTGCTTCCTTTCCGTCCTTCTCCGGAGCGGCATCGAATAACCTCTAATCCAAAGTGCTGATGGGGATAACCTGTTTATGCATGCCGTTGCCGCATCGGTAATTCACCACGCAGGTTTCAACCCCGTAGAGCTTGCTCAGATGGTCGCTACTGACGACCTCATCCGGGGTGCCGACGTCCAGAAATTTTTTCTCGCTGAGCATTGCGACGGTGGTACGGACCCCGTTGTTTTGGAAATACAGCGCGTGGTTGGGAAAATGGGTTGCCATGAGCATCGTGATGCCGTTCTTTCGAACCAGCCGCACCATTGTTTCCAGTATTTTCAGTTCGTGTCTGAAATCCAGATGGACCGTCGGCTCATCCATAATGATGATGGGGGTCTGCTGCACCAGGGCTCTTGCAATCAGCACAAGCTGGCTCTCGCCACCGCTCAGCTGCGTGTAGGGACGGTCCTGCAAAGATTCGATACCCATATCCCGAAGTACGACCTTCGCCAGCAGTGTGTCGGCGCGGGACGGGATGCTGAAAAGGCCGGTATGCGAAGCCCGTCCCATTTTCACGATGTCCAGCACCGTGTAGGGAAAGGTTCGTTCGTGGTTTTGGGGCACGTATGCGATGTGACGGGCGGCAAGGCCGGGGCGAAAGGTACTGCTGTCATGTCCGTTGATCATAATCCGGCCGCTTTTCAGTTTCAGGGTTCCCAGGATACAGTCCAGAAGGGTTGTCTTGCCGCTGCCGTTGGGGCCCAGCAGGCAGAACAGCTCCCCCTTGAGCACGGAAAATGAAATATCGCTAAAAACGTCTACACCGTTGTATCCGAACGAAGCGTTCGTAACTGAAATAATGGACATAGGTTACCAGCCGCCTCCTTTTGTTTTTTTAAGCAGGAACACAAAAAACGGACCGCCCACCAGTGCCGTGAGGATGCCCAGCGGAATTTCGGATCCGGTCAGCATGCGTGCCAGGTTGTCCACCAGGATCAGAAAGCAGGCGCCCAGCGACAGGCTGGCAGGCACCAGCACGTTGTTGTCATTACCCACCAGCATACGGCCGATGTGCGGTATTACAAGGCCGACCCACCCGATTACTCCGCTGACGCACACGGCACCGGCGGTTGCCAGCGTAGCGCAGAAAATGACAAACCCTTTTGTCAGACCGGTATTAATGCCCAGTGCGTGGGCTTCCTTGTCCCCCATGGACAGAACGTTGATTCTCCATCGGATGCCGATCAGGCCCGCGGCGCCTATGGTCATGGGGATGCCCGCGATAAAGATGTCTTGGTAACGCGCGGAGGCCAGGCTGCCCATCAGCCAGAAAACAATGGTGGGCAGTTGATCATAGGGGTCGGCGATATACTTTGCAAAAGATATCAGGGCGGAAAAAACCGATGAAACAATCACACCCCCCAGCACCAGCATAATCGCGGGCGAGGTTTTGTAAACCCTGCTGATGAGGTAACTGAGTATCACAGCCAGAATTCCGAATCCCAGGGCAAAGGGGTATGTGGCCGAGAGGGAGCTGAACAGCAGTATCGCCAGCGCAGCGCCAAACCCAGCGCCGGAGCTGACCCCCAGTATTCCCGAGCTCACCAGCGGGTTTTTAAAAAGCCCCTGAAACGCCGCGCCGCTCACCGCCAGACAGCCGCCGACCATGGCCCCCATCAGGGCCCGGGGCAAGCGGATATTCCAGATAATGTTTTGATAAACATCCGGCCCGGAATAATGGCCGAAGGTGCATTTGGACCAGAGGACTTGGACTACGACGTTCAGCTGTAGCGGATAGCGGCCGATACAAAGCGAAAAGAAAATACACGCAAGCGGCGCCACCAGAAAAAGGATGAACCAGCCCTTTTTATTTGCTGCCATTTCCGCCTCTGTTTTTTCTCCATCGGCTGGGAAAGCGTTGCCGGCGGCTTCCCGCTGCTGATCATGCCCCATGGGTGTTGGGCGCTTCAGATCTGTTTCACCTGTATTTTTGTCAGGGTTTGCCATTTTGTGGAACATGCCGGGGTCGTATTTCTCACAAGGACCACCTGGCGGTGATCCTTAAGAACGGTTTTAATCTTTTCTTCGGAGAGAAGCACTGACGATTCGGGAGAAATGATTTTTCCTTCCTTGCTTTGAACCATATCCACAAGACCATCCGCCAAAAGGTCCTTAACAGAAATTGTTTCACCGGCTTTTCCGTAACAAAGCCACCCCCTGAACCTCCCATCGTTTCCGGTAAGCCTGAGACCGGTCCCTGCTAGGGCGCCCACAATGCCCTGGCCGGTTCCGCCGTGTTCTGACAGGTGAATGCCCAGGTCATTTGCGATCGCATAAGCAGCCGATTTTTCGACCACTTCGGTTTTTGCACACCGACCGAAGGCGGTTAAAACATCTGTGTTTAAACCATTGTCCATATTCACGACACAAAGCCCGGGATCGGATCCCTTCTCGCTTTCTGTTTCCAGAAACCGCATTCCGAAGCCAATAAGCTCCTCGTAACGGTGTTTATCAATTTCAGCTTCAAAACACATGGCGCTGTTGTGGGATGTATAAGGAATATCTTCATGGACAAAGAGCTGGTGACGGGTTATCCTGGAGCATGTTCCCCATTGCATTTGTTCAATTTTTTCGATCATTATCTGGGCCAGCTGACCCGTACCGCGGCTTTCAAGGCTGTCCGTATCATCAATGGCGATTAATATTTTCATTTTATTTCATCCCATAAAATATTGTTAAGAACTTCTATCTCATATGGTTTGGTGTCAAAGTCAATAGAGACATTGAAGACCCATTAAAAAAAGATAATAAATAACCGATAATAACCTGAACGAACAGCAAAGGGGCGTTCACTTCTTTTTGACAGCAGGGTACATATTGATGAATCTTCCGAGCTTATCCGGCTGGGTGTTCATTAAATCGATATTGAATTCTGCATCGCTGATCCTGCAATAATATTACTTCCGAGGGTTGACATATTCCTGACAATGACTTATTTAGTATTTTAATTTATCAATTCGCTGGGGATGGAGTCCCCCATTAACCGCACTTTTGGCTGATGACTCCTACCGAGGAAAGATCCGGTGGGAGTGATGTAACTGAACCCTCCATGCAACAAGATTTCTTTATTGCCTTCTTCCCGCCGATTTTTTCCGTATTGTTCGAATTTAACGTTTATTGAACCGTCGGAACTGAATTTTCAAGGAAAACCATGTCCCACCGCATTGACGGCAAACAGAATTTAAAAGCGTCAAATGATCGCCTCATATCGCTGTTGGAAAAGGGCGTAAATCTGATTTCCGGGTTGGGTCCGGACTTCGGACACAAGACCAAAACGCTGTCCGGCTTGAAAGACCGTCTTATGGACGGAAGGTTCCACCTGGCAGTACTTGGACAGTTCAAACGGGGCAAAAGTACCTTGCTGAACGCTCTTATTTCAGAGCCGATTCTGCCAGTCTCCGTCATCCCCCTGACATCCGTTCCCACGTTTATTCGTTTCGGATCCGCCTCGATGATAAGGGTTCGTTACGGCGATAATCGAGGTGTGGAAGAATTTAGCGGTGAATCGACGAGCGATCGAACTGACTTTCTCGTCAAATACGTGACCGAGGAAGGTAACCCGAAAAACAAACTCGGCGTCACAGAAGTCGAGGTGGTATTGCCGGCCCCGATTCTCTCCAAGGGGGTTGTACTGATCGACACGCCCGGCATTGGATCGACATACCGTCACAACACGCAAGCGACCTTGAATTTTTTGCAGCAATGCGATGCCGCACTATTTCTCATTTCGGCGGACCCGCCGATAACGGATGTGGAACTGGATTTTCTCCGGCAAGTCCGGCAAAAAATTCCACGGCTGTTTTTCATTCTGAACAAGGTGGATTACCTGAATGCAAAAGAGCGCGATCAGGTTCTGTCCTTTTTCCGTGAGATACTGGCCGAACATCTGGATATTGAAAAAGATATTCCTGTCTTTTCAATTTCTGCCCGAAAGGGGTTGGAAGCGAAAGTCAAGCAGGATAAAGAGGAATGGGTAGAAAGCGGTGTCGCGGAACTTGAAACGTATCTCGTCGACTTTCTCGTTAGAGAAAAATTCTCTGCAATGTGCGAGGCGATCTCAAGGCGGGCAACAGATGCCGTGGAAGCCGCTTTGATGGGCGTTCGGATATCTTTGCAGGCACTCCACCTTCCACGAAAAACCCTTGAAGAGAAGCTCTCGGTATTTGAGCAAAGCCTGCAACAGGCCGATCAGGACCGGAAGATCATCCAGGACATTTTAGAGGGCGACAAGAAACGGATGACGGCGTTTATAGAAAATTGGTCCCAGGCCTTGCGGAAGGAGACCAAGGCCTTTCTGAAAGAAGAAATGAACCGGGGATCGCGAGCGGGAAGCTATGGGAAGTCCACCAAGTCCCGTGTGCAGGACGCCTGGGCCGAGTCGATCCCAGATTTTTTTGAGCACAAACAGGCGGAACTGAACGAGGATGTCAAATCGCATTTACTGGACGCACTCGCCCCGCACGAGCAGCGTACGGATCAACTTATCGAGACCCTTCGCAAAACCGCGGCCGATCTCTTTCAGGTGCCCTATCGATCCCTGCGCCACAAAAATACCCTGGAAACGGCAAGACGACCCTATTGGGTTTTGAATACCTGGAACACGGATGCGATTCCGATGCTAAAATCCATGGACCAGCGGCTGGACGACCTGGTGCGGCGAAACGTGGAAAATCTTCGATGGTCCACGATGCAAAATGTCAATATTTCTTTTGCTCGCTTTGCCTCCAGGATAAAGGAGCGTCTGGAAGAAACCGTGGCCGCCACACAGGGTGCTATGAAAACAGCCAGATTTCGGAAAAAAGATCATGGTGAAACCGTGGCCGAAGAGGTGTGTCGCCTTGAAGAAGTTGCCGGTGAATTGGAAACTTTGAAGGTTAGTTTAGAGAACTGAATTTCCATGAAAAATCTCGGCATAATGAACTGAACATGCCGATTAAATATAAAGGCAATGAAGTCTGCCTGAACCGTTCGGTTTAATTAGTGTCCATCCATAAATGGCCCTTTTTGCCCTGCTCTGCGTTCTCCGCGGGTTTCCGGCTGCGGTGTACAGGCGTACACCTCACCGCAAACCCTTGTGCGGCCTTGATCAGGACAAAAATTGCTCATTTCTGAATTGGACACTTAATTGGGTCCATTACACTTCGTGGATGGACACTAATTAACCTGTGAACCGAGCTGATGACTTCTACCTCACAGGGGTGGAAGTCGTCTGAATTGCCGACTTCCTTCCCCACTTGGTAAGACTCAGTGGGGTTTTATTTTGGTGCATCTTTTTTAAGACCCTGCTTAGCTTTGCCGAGCGGGGATTTTTTATTTAAAAAACAAACGAATGGAGGAGTTTTATGGCGGCAAGTCTTTCTTTGATTATCGTTTTGGGATTACTGGCGGATTATGTTTTTCGCAAAGTAAAATTGCCCGGTTTGGTCGGTATGCTGATTGTGGGAATCTTGGCAGGACCTTATGTGTTTAATCTGATGGCCCCGGATATGATGAAAGTTTCGGCTGATTTTCGAAAAATTGCCTTGATTGTCATTTTGCTGCGGGCCGGGTTTGAGCTGCATAAAGACACATTGCATCGTGTGGGACGAGCCGCCCTATTGATGAGCTGTATTCCCGCTGTTTTCGAAATTGCAGGGGTCATGCTGGTCGCCCCGCGGTGGCTGCATATCAGTTATCTGGAAGCCGCCATACTGGGTGCCATTTTAGGGGCTGTTTCGCCGGCGGTGGTGGTGCCTCTGATGATTGATTTCATGGACCGGGGGCGGGGCGCCAAAAAAGGGATTCCCACGCTGCTGCTGGCGGCCTCATCCATTGACGATGTTTTTGTCATTGTTCTTTTTTCTATATTTTTGGGTATGTATGGTGGCGGTACGGTCAATATCTGGGCCAAATTGGGGGAAATACCGGTTTCAATTACGCTGGGAATTCTTGTGGGGGTCGTTCCAGGGTATTTTTTGTATCGTCTCTTCACAAAATACGATTGGCGGCCTCCCAAACGAACCTTGATGGTTTTGGGTGTCGCCATCATTTTGACCTGGTTGGAGACAGCCTGTGAAAAATGGGTGCCCATTGCCAGCCTTTTGGGGGTGATGGCCATCGGATTTATTATTTTAGAAAAGTCCGAGCCCATCGCACACCTCATTTCCCAAAAGCTTAAAAAAGTCTGGGTGTTTGCCGAACTGCTTCTGTTTGTGCTGGTGGGAGCCCAGGTCAATGTCAATGTGGCCTGGCACGCCGGTCTTACGGGATCCCTCGTCATTTTAGTGGGACTTTTGTTTCGAAGCGTCGGAACTTATATTTCTCTGATCGGGACTCCCTATAATCTGAAAGAGAAAATTTTCTGTATCATTGCCTATATACCCAAAGCCACGGTCCAGGCGGCTATCGGTGCGGTTCCCCTGGCTGCCGGTGTGGCTTCCGGTGATTTAATCCTGGCTGTTGCCGTCCTTTCCATCCTTTTAACGGCGCCCCTTGGAGCCATCGGGATTATTATTTCAGGAGAGAAGATTTTGGATTACGGCGATCTGTCCCCATATAAATTCAAAGATCTTCGGGCAAGACACGGGCTGCCGCGTGTGGGAGAAAGTGTTCGCAGCAAGAATTTTGGAACCGTCTGGAAAATCATTGAGGAAAAGGAAATATGGATGGAAGGGCCAAACAAGCATCTTATTCCCGGCATCTTTGTTAAATACTGGCGTGAAGATACCGCTTCCGGTCCCGGCACCGGAAGAACCATATCGTATCGTTACAGTCAGAATGATCCACCCTTTGACAACTACTGGGAAATTCTCTACGACTGGTAGGAACTTTGAAAACATCCTGTCATAATCTTCAATGATTTGAGCAGGGAAGTATATTTTAAACCTTTTCATATTACATCTACCAACGCGAAATTTCATAAGTCAGACATATCAAAAGTTTTGAAGGTGGATGATATTCTGGGAGTCCTACAAACGATCAAAGGTTTTGACAAGTCAGATTTTTGTAATGATGGTTCAGCTTAAATTTTAATAGAGGTAAGGTAAAGAGAAAATGGCCAGATTGCCGGACATGTGAATGATAATAGGCACCATCAGGTTTTTTTCAACTTCATAGGAAAGGGCGAACAGGAGGCCGCCAACGATTTGAGGAATCGGAATATTCTGCAAATCGGGGTGAACCACAACAAACAGCAGGGTGCTTCCCAGAATGGCGGCAATGGGTCCCCAGCGTCTCAGGTATCCGAAGACCAACCCACGAAAATAGATCTCCTCGGCAATCGGCGCCACACCGGCGCCGACCAAAAAATAACTGAAAATATCGATTGGTTGCTGCGGCATACGGGATTGAAAAAGCCCAACTGGAATGATCCCTGCCAATCGGCCCACGGCCAATCCCACGACAACCACGGCTCCGAAACCCATGGACCAGACAATACCCCTTAGAATGCCGGAACCGATCGCCGAAGGTCCCAAACCAATGGCGTCGAGTCGGCCTTGCATTTTGAAGGTGATCGTCAGAAGGATGCCAATGCCGACACAACGGGTCAGGCCCGTGGCAACCATGGCCGACGCCATGCCTGCCGACACGGCTGAAGAGGAAACGGATTCCAGGAGCACGATGGCGGCAGTAGCCACCAGCAATGTTTTCATTCTGATACGGTCTGATTCCATCCCAGTGCTTTCAGTGCGTTGTATGAATAAAACTGGAGATACCATTCTTTTGATTCGTTTACCAGGTGAAGTAATTTTTCGATCACTTTCGGATCGCCACGCTGTCCCAACACCGCACAGGCCCGGCTTGAAACATTGAGGCTTGGGTCATCCAAAAAGTCAGTCAGTTCATCCCCGACTTGAGGAAGCCTGCTAACGGCCAGTGCATCCACCAGCCAGTATCGAACCGGGATGTGTACGCTTTTCTTCAATGTGGGATAAACAGCCATCCGACGTACATCAATGCCTTCCTCCCGACAGCGCCTCAGCGCCGCCACTTGGGCCTGCCAGCGTCCTGAGGAAAGGGCCTCGGCAATATTCTCAGAGCCGGCGATGTCAACATGTCCTTGCTGAAAAAACATCCAGATAACAACACCCAGAAGCAGACAGCTGGCGGATGCCAACCCGACCGATCTGTGCACATTCGGCAGCAGACCCCAAAGACGGCGAAAAACGCCATGTGCCCCGATGTACAGTAAGATCGGAAAACCATAAAGCAGGCCATAAAATGTCATCCGGCGAAAGTGGTCGTAACGATCGGTCTTTTGAGCAAACTGTTGCAGGATGATTTCCGGCTTCCGTTTCATCTCACCGATTGTGGTAGTTGAGACAACCCGACCGGCACCCATCAATTCCAGTTTCTGCTGATTCTGACGAATAATCAGATCAACCGGCACCCCGGATTCAACCGGCAGCCAATCGAATCGGCTGAGAATATGCTCAAGTATTTGGTGTTGGGAGGCTTCAGGGCTGGTATCGATAAAGCTGGTTTTGATTAATTTTTGGGAAGGCGACTTAAAAACCTCCGCTGCATACAATGTGTAATGATAATAAAAATGGTTGATGCGCTGACCGATCGGATTGGACAACAGCAAACGATCTCGAATATCAACAAACAGGTGGCGATCAAATTGGGTGAACCACATCATCGCTAAAAAAATGACGGGCAGCGCATGGACAACCATGCTTCGCCACTGGCGTTCTGTCTCTATCCGACGGCGATTGCATAAAAACACCACCGGGGGAATCAGCACAAAATAGAGGTTCACATAAAGGTCGAATCCTGAAAGATTTATCCAGATCAAAAGCAGTGCCCACAGAAAAATGGGTAGGTAGCGCTGGAACGGGCTCCTGGAGCCGGCGCACGGCAGAAGCCAGGCCACGGTCATAGTTCCCAGAGTAAGGGCGGCACCGATACTGAAAGTAAAAAACAGGCCGCCCCAGAACGCGGATGTCAGTGCTTTCAAAGAAGGTAAAACAGACAGGTTGGGAACGGAAAGAAAACCCGCTTGACGAACGGCCTCCATCTTGGCATACAAGGCCAGATTCGATTGTCTCACCTGTAGGGTCGCCACTGCCTGTGCGACGAACAGACCAGCCCAAATGCTTCTCTTAAGGTTGGCTGCTTGTGGGTTTGAGTTGTCTGGTTTCAAAGGCCTTAGTTCCCTAATTGATAATAAAGAAGGCTTCGCCATAAATCGGAAAATGGCATATCATCCCTTAATAAGATAAATAATTCATTCGGGCAATTCATAATTTTGGTTTTTAGCGAGTTTTTCCCCTCGAATAACAGCATTCGAAAAGCCACTCCCTATAACCCGGTCAGGCTAAACCGGTAGGACACCTCCAGGAAAACGCCGGACCAATCAAGCAATAATGATAGGTTTTTAGTATCACATCAGTCTGGAATCATTAAATATCTGGACTTTTTGCAAGCTATCAAATTTTTTTCACGCTTGATTTCCATAGCAGTATTAATATGTCTCCAACCAATTGTATTCCTTTACCTCTATTGCGAAACCCCTTTTTCCATAACGAAGTGCTGAAGGTAAATGAACGATTCTAAAAATCTATGGAAAATGTTCCATAGCGACGAATCCCTTTATTCTCGGTTTTTACTAAAAAATCCATAGCGGCCGGACTTTTAACAATTTGAAACCAGCGATCTCTGGCTTATTCGGGGGTTTACCCATGATTAATCATTTGGTTTTGCACAGATTTTGCAGGGCTAAATATATTATGAGTATAGCAACCCAATTTATCAAAGTGAACTCAACAATCATTATCCGAACCTGGAGTATATACGGCAGGAAATTTTCAAGGATACCAATACAAAGCAAAACCTGAAAGTGATGGCTATCAGATAAATGATGATGCAAGAATACAAAATCACAAGGCCATCTTTCTGGCCAACTTGGGTAAATATTTATAGTGAAATTTCCAAGCTAATTATTTTGACCTTCTGCCCTGTAAAATCCAATAAAAACATAAACCAAATTTGACAAGGTTTTGACGATGATAAGTAAAGATGGGTCACAAAGAGGTAATCCGATCATTTTCCTGACAGTCGTTCTTTCCGCAACATGTGCGGTACTGATATTGTTCGGTTGGACCGTGTGGAAATCGTACGAAGAGAACAAAGTTACAAAAGAACGGAATATTAAAATCGAGGAATTGCTTGGCAGTATCATTCATCTTGATGAAGTACTGACCATGTTTGCGCGTATGGCAGCAGCGACGGGCGATCTGCGATGGGAGAAGCGATATCGTAGTTTTGAGCCGAAATTAGATGCTGCTATTAAAGAGGCTATGATCCTCGCACCTGAAGCTTACAGAGGTGAAGCGGCTGCTCGGACCGACGCTGCCAATAGCAAACTTGTGACGATGGAAAACCAGGCATTTAATTTGGTTCGCCAAGGCCGCGCAGACGAAGCGAGGGTGCTTTTGAGCAGTGATGAGTATGAGATGCAAAAGCTGATTTACGCCGAAGGGATGACACAATTCGCTAAACACAGCAATCTTAATTATCGTCTTAAGGAATTGCTTGGCAGTATCATTCATCTTGATGAAGTACTGACCATGTCTGCGCGTATGGCAGCAGCGACGGGCGATCTGCGATGGGAGAAGCGATATCGTAGTTTTGAGCCGAAATTAGATGCTGCTATTAAAGAGGCTATGATCCTCGCACCTGAAGCTTACAGAGGTGAAGCGGCTGCTCGGACCGACGCTGCCAATAGCAAACTTGTGACGATGGAAAACCAGGCATTTGATTTGGTTCGCCAAGGCCGCGCAGACGAAGCTAAAGGGATCTTATTCGGCGACCAATATGAAACCCAAAAACGGGTTTATACAAAAGGGGTAAGAAAGTTCGCTGACGATCTCTCTACTATCATCGCTGCCGGTTTGAAACGTGAACAGAACCACGCCTTTGTATATATTTCATTAGTGGTGATGCTCATCCCGTTCTTATTCATCAGCTTGTTTTTCATGTTTAGGGCAGTACGCAAATGGCATGTAAGCCTCACGTCGAGTAATCGTATTCTATCCGAGCGATCCAAAGAACTGGCCGATTTAAACAAGTCTTTAGACGAGAAGGTGGTCGAACGTACGGCGGAACTGACCGAAGCGAATCAAGAAGCCTTGAAGTCCAAGAAAGAAGCCAAAGCAGCCAACCGTTTAAAGAGTGAGTTCCTTACCAACATGAGCCATGAGATCCGTACTCCCATGAACGGGATCATCGGCATGACCGAATTGGTTCTGGGCACCGACCTGACCAAAGAGCAGCGGAAATATCTGGAAATGGCAAAGATGTCAGCAGATACGCTACTGACACTGATCAATGACATCCTGGATTTTTCTAAAATTGAAGCCGGAAAAATGGCGCTGGAAGCGATCGATTTTAACCTGAGGGTCACCCTTGAAAATGCTACAGACATTCTGACGTTGAAGGCCCAGGAAAAGGGGTTGGAGTTGGTCTGTCATATCCTGCCGGATGTGCCCACCGCTTTAATCGGCGACCCGGGTAAGCTGCGCCAGGTTATCGTCAATATCGCGGGGAATTCTCTGAAATTTACCGAGGAAGGCGAAATTGTGATCCGGGTTGAAATGGAATCCGAAACGGACGATTCGGTGAAACTCCATTTCATGGTATCGGACACCGGCATCGGAATTCCTGAAGACAAGCTGGATTCAATTTTCAAAAGTTTCGAACAGGTGGATGGTTCCATCACGAGAAAGTACGGCGGCACGGGTCTGGGATTATCCATAACCAGACAGTTTGTTGAGATGATGGATGGAAAGATCCACGTGGAAAGCCCGAACAATCATCAATCCAAAGGAGGTCCCGGCAGCATTTTTCATTTCACGATCTGCTTTAAACTAAGCCGTTCGAAAGACATCAGAGTTCTACGTCCCAAACCGCAAGATCTTTCGGGAATGCCGGTTCTCATTGTGGACGACAACACCACCAACCGTATCCTGCTCCAGGAAATGACTACATCCTGGGGTCTCGTTCCAACACTGACCGCCAGTGGTAAGGAAGCCCTTGATCATTTCAACAAGGCGTTTGGTTCCGGAACGCCGTTTAGATTGATTTTGTTAGATATTCAGATGCCGGAATTAGACGGCTTTGATGTAGCCAAGATGATCAAGGACGCGCCTTCGGGAGAAGACGCAAGAATTCTCTTGCTTTCTTCCATAGGGCAAAGGGGTGATGCCGATCGCTGCAAAGAGATCGGCATCTCAGGGTATCTACCCAAACCCATAAAGAAATTGGATCTATATGATGCCATCATGTTGACCATGGGGCTCGGCTCAGAGGAAATGCCGACGGTCATCACTCGTCACAAAGTTTATGAAGCGCGGGGAAGTTTCAATATACTGCTGGCCGAAGACAACTTGATAAACCAGACCCTGGCCATAAGGCTTTTGGAGACAAGGGGACACCGGGTTACTCTGGCATCGAACGGGATAGAGGCTGTTGCGGCATTTAAAAACGGAGATTTTGATTTGATCCTCATGGATATCCAGATGCCGAAAATGGATGGATTCGAAGCAACGCGGGAAATAAGAAAAATAGAGGACAGAATTCAGAAGACAGAAGCCAGAAGACAGAAACCAAAGGAAATGGAAAAATGAAAATTCTTATCGCTGAAGAAATTCCAATATCCAGACGCGTACAGCGACAGAATTGACGTTAAGAAAGCTGAGGCGCTGGGTGTCCGTAAATACATTGAAAAACGGTTGAACATGTCCGATTTTATGATTTTAATTCGGAAAGTTCTGGATGAATCAAAAGCCTCTGACTCATGATTAATTATTCGAACATGGAGTATATACGGCATGAAATTTTCAAGGATACCAATACAAAGCAAAACCTGAAAGTGATGGCTATCAGATAAATGATGATGCAAGTATTCATGATTCGACCATAATCATGCAAGACAACAATTACAGTCCAACCAGGTAGAAAATTATTCGGTGAATGGAGTTTTTGATGAGTAGACCTCAGCAACCAAACATTAAAAAAAGATTGATATTAGGCTTTTGTACATTGATTTCAATATTTCTTCTATTTGGTGTGTATTCTTTGTATGATATCCACAGAATTTCTCAATTGAGTCGAATTATTTATAACCACCCACTGGTTGTATCAAATGCAGCTCTTCAAGCGAATACGTCCATTGTAAAAATGCATCGTAGCATGAAAGATATGGTTCTTTTCCATTCTTTATCAAGAATTCAGCAATCCATTGAAATAGTAAATGATGAAGAAGAACGAGTGCATCGGCAACTCGACATCGTTAAAAATAATATTTTGGGTGATGAAGGCAAGACGCTTGAAAATGAGGCCAGAAAATTATTCGATGCATGGCTTCCGATTCGAAATGAAGTTATTGGATTAATTCATAATGATCAAAGAGAAAATGCAGCCAATATAACGATTGGAAAAGGAGCCAATCACGTGGCTCTGCTAGAAACAAAAATGCTTGGACTATTGAATTATGCAAAAAGCAAAGCTTCTGAATTTAACTTTGAAACTCAAAGAATAGTTACAATATCGAATGTGATGGGGATTTTTTTATTGCTATTGGGTATACTCGTATCGATCCTGGTGGCTTTTACGACTTTAAAGCGAACTTCATTGATAGAAAAGAAACTTATAGAAAGCGAAAATCAATACAGGAGGCTTTTTGAGACCGCAAATGATGCGATACTTCTGGTTGAAAAGAGTGAAGGGAAAATTGTCCGCGCTAATCCATCCGTCAGTGCAATGTTTGGCTATCCCGAAGAGGAATGCATCGAGAGAAAAATGAAGGATATCGGTTTCCCGGATGAATTCGATAATATTGAAGAAATATTACAGATATTGAGCAAGAAAG
Source organism: uncultured delta proteobacterium (assembly GCA_963731025.1). Lineage (GTDB taxonomy): Bacteria > Desulfobacterota > Desulfobacteria > Desulfobacterales > UBA11574 > UBA11574. The sequence continues at coordinate 15,909 of CAVSVL010000029.1, forward strand.
ACATTATTCATTACAAAGATATCCTCTTGCTTAAGAAAGATGGGCAAGCTTTCGATACCGAAATATATATGGTCAATAAAGCAAGTTTACTACAATGTAATGTTCGCGACATTACCGAGAAAAAGCGAGAAGAGGAGGCACTGAGGGAGAGTGAGGAGCGCTATCGTGCCTTTTTCGAGAAAGGGCCGGACGGAGTAGTGGTACTGGAACCGGAAACCGCTCAGATAATCGAGTTTAATGATCGGGCCTGCCGGCAGTTAGGCTATTCACGGGAGGAGTTTGCGCTGTTGCGGGTGCCTGATATCGAAGTTAAGGAAACAGCTGAAGATACCCATGCGCGCATTCGGCAAGTATTGGACAAAGGGTATGACGATTTTGAAACTCTCCAACGCACCAAACAGGGCGAAATCAGGCATGTCCATGTAACAGCACAGGTGATTGAGGTGGCTGGAAAAGTTGTTTACCACTGTATTTGGCGCGACATCACCGAGCGTGTGAGCTTGCAAGCGCAGCTTGTACAGGCCCAGAAGATGGAATCCGTAGGGCAACTGGCGGGCGGAGTTGCACATGATTACAACAATGCGCTCAGCGTGATCATCGGGTTTACTGAACTGACGATAGATGATGTGGACCCGTCTGGGCCGTTGCGTGCTAATCTCGAAGAAGTCCTTGCAGCCGCAACTCGTGCCAAGGACATTACCCGGCAACTGCTGGCTTTTGCCCGCAGGCAGACCATCGTCCCCAAGTTGCTCGACTTGAACGACAATGTGGAAGGTATGCTTAAAATGCTCCGGCACCTCATCGGCGAGGATATCGATCTTGCCTGGTTGCCGGCAACGAACCTGTGGCCCATCAAAATGGACCCCTCACAGATCGACCAGATCCTGGCCAATCTGTGCGTCAACGCCCGGGACGCCATCAGCGGTGTGGGCAAAGTCACCATCGGAACAGACACGGTGATCTTTGACACAGACTACTGCGCCGGTCACGTCGGTTTTGTTCCCGGAGAGTTTGTTATGCTGGCCGTAAGCGACGACGGCTGCGGAATAGACAAGAAAATACTGAACCAAATTTTCGAGCCGTTTTTCACTACCAAGGATGTGGATAAGGGCACCGGCCTGGGGCTGGCCATGGTCTATGGTATCGTCAAACAGAACAACGGATTCATCAACGTTTACAGCGAACCGGGCAAAGGAACGACCATTAAGATTTACCTGCCCCGGAATGAAGTAGAAGTCGTCGAGATCCACGAGGAAAGCACGTTGGAAATCCCGCCAGGCCGCGGGGAGACAGTCCTGCTGGTGGAGGATGAACTCTCGGTCCTGAAACTTACCCAAAAAATCCTCAATAACCTGGGCTACACCACGTTGACCGCAGGCACACCGGCCGAGGCATTGGGGCTGGCTAAGGAACACGGCGGCAAGATTCACCTGCTTGTCACCGACGTGATCATGCCTGAAATGAACGGGCGTGAACTGGCCGAACGGCTTCAATCCCTTTACCCGGGCCTCAGGTACATGTTCATGTCCGGATATACGGCCAATGCCATCTCCCATCGCAACATCTTGGACAAGGGGGTGCACTTCGTTCAAAAGCCCTTCTCCAAAAGAGATCTGGCAACAACCGTTAGAGATGCCCTGGACGAGGGAAAAAGGCTGATTTAAGGATAATTATCCTATTCATGAATTCTGACTGACCTGAATTTGTCAACAATACCGTATGTATGTTTCATTTCTCCTAAAGGGAACCACACTTTTCTTTTTATGCATACCACTACATATGGGGGTTCAAAGAACCAATTACAAAACTGAGATAACTGCAATTTATCGCTGAGCAATAAAATCCCTTAATGAATTTGATACCTTATGAGTATCACGCTTGGATAAAGCCTCATTTATCAGAATGGATTGAGGGAGGAAAAATCAATATATTGTGGTCTTAATTATATCCGGTTTGCCGGTCTTTTTGAGTCTGCCTCGTTGATGAATGAGCGTGATCCTAAAAATCGTGAGTATTGGATTCAAATCATCACTACAATTCCTGAAATATCATCTACAGATCACAGCTCCAACCAAACCACTGATAAGAGAATAATATCGTTTGATCTTTTATTTGAATTGCAAAATGTAAATGTTGGTTAAGCTATATATTCTCTTTTTACTTTCGTAAGGCCGATTAACCCGATTCCAAATAGAAGCATTATTGAAATTGCCGGCAAGATACCGAGATTCAAAGTAACCCAGCTAATCCCCACAAGAGGAAACAAGGTCATACGGACAATCGTTCTCAAGCGATCATGCGTTGCGATAAAATCGGCGCGAGGCGGTGAGTATTTGTAATATAAATTGACAAAGGATTTACCAGCAGTATTCGTCATAAGGAAACGATCCCGGAAGTCTCGCAGTATTTCAACATGCGGCTCCACTAAAGAGCCATAAGCTGCCGTAGCTATAAAACAGCCGCCGCCACCTCCGCCACCGGTACTCACCGGTGTATCATAATTCGTGCTATTAACACTTGAACTCTCATTGGTTTCAAAATTGCTGGCAAATAAATCCAGGGAGCTTAAATCAGTGGCCGGACATCCAATCAAATTGGTCTCAAAAGCAATCCAGCGATATAATTGAGAGTCCAGTGGAAGGTCGGTTTTGGATTTTTGATTGGCCACCCCTATTTTTGTAATGTTCCCACTGGTAATTGCTTCCACAAATTCTTTATGAGCAAGATTGGATGCACCTTTTATGTAGCCGCCCGGATAATACCAGCTATATCGGGAATTGCCGATGTATGCAAATGCCCCTCCATCGCTATTACCATTGGTAATCGCTTCTCCAAAACAATCCGTGGATTTATAGGTGTTGTCTAAATTGAGGCCGTCCATTGAACCTGCATAACATCCCTGAGAGTAAACAAAAAAGTATTTATTGTTTGTCATTGCATGGATATCATTGTTGCTTAACTTTATATCGGAAAAAATGGTCGAGTGACCCGAATAGTTGATACTATAATACTGATTTGAATTAATATATGTCAAAAGTTGTGATTTCGGCCAGTAATTATCTTCCCAGTTTCGATCATATAGCGTAGTATTAGGAATGGAACCCATAAAGGAGTACAACCAGTCCATCCTATCTCCTCCCCAGGTTAAGCTTTCCAACTCCTCTCCGGTGAGAAGGATTTTAGTTGGGCTGGAATGGGTCTCGAAGGCGATGATCTTGTTGATATGATTCATGGCTTCCGTATAATTATCTGCAGGTATGCGGCCGACATACACCTCTGAAAACCAGTCAATATCACCCCCGTTAATTCCGTCATTTATCTCACCCCAAAGCGCATCTTTATCGGAATTCCAGGAGCCGTCCAGACAGCCAAAATATAGATCACTCGGGATATAGGTGTCGGTGTAACCGGAAACCTGAGCATAGCAGCCCCTTGTAGGGATGACCTGGTTTTCCGAAGGGCCGTCGCAATCACCGCCCAGCACCACATATTGTGTTCCATAATGGGTGTACATATCTATGATGAAATTCCGCATCTTTTCAGCAAGATCGACACCGGAATAAATGGCGGCAATTTCGTCGATATGCTCAATATAAGTGGTATAGCCACCGCCTTCAGGCGAGGCTCTGTATGCTGTGAGGGTTTCAAATGCCGGGGATAGCCCGGCGGTGGTAATTACTACATACTGACGTGTACCTGCGGCTGCAGAAGGTTCCTGAGAAGCGGATAAGAATTTTACAGTGGTATCGCTTTGAGAAGCCTGGTACCATCTTAAAAAATCATCCTTATTGTCAATGATATTCAGAATCTTTTCTCTGTCTTTAAGAGAGTCACGGTAAGGCATGACCCTGTCCGGCCTATTTTCTTTTTCGGTTATGATTTTAACTTCCAGTTCCTCGTAATATTTCAATTGACCCTCGACAGGATTATAAAGAACCGGCATCAAGTCGACCAATGCTATTTTTACACCATTTAAAAACTGTGGTTTTCTGCCCTTATAGATAACAGAAGGGTATAGCGCATTTGTTTCGTAAATGTCCGAAGCAGGTTTTTCGATTGTATCGTATTCTTTTTCAGTGGCGGGTTGGGGCATGGAAACATGCTGGATGATGTAAGATCCTTCAATGGATTTTAATGTTCCATATGTTATCTCGGTTGATACGACTATTTCGTCTGCGGGGATGAAAATTTTCGATGTTTTTACAGGCAGTACAGGTGCTCCAACAATATCATCCTTTTGGTGTGTGCCGTTCATTTTCAATATCTGTCGGCCATTTGATAGCGTTATGATATTTGGGGCTTCAAATTGATAGATATGGCTGTATTCTTCGGCAAATAGGCTCGAAGCAAATATCGTAAAGAAAACCAAAATGAACGTTGTGAAGACGATCTTGTTTTTATTATTTAAGTGATGAATTTGGTTTTCCCTCGTTAATTGTGGTTGAAAGTCATACATTTCTGAAAAGCAAAAATGATGCCACATTGGATGCTTGAAAAAAATCGTTTTAATATTAAATGGTTATGGTAACTTAGGGATAGAATGGATGTGATTGTTGATAGGAATTTTTTGGTAAACCGGCATTATTTCCCTGGGTTTATTGGGTAAGATATTGATATTGATAAAAATAAAAGGCTGTCAAAATTTTAACGCAGGAGAAAAACAGTCACTTTATTGAAAACCTAAAAATAAAAAGGCAGAGCCAAGATGGCTCTGCCTCAAGTTTCCGATATTAGATCCCGCAGGTAAACCTGCGGGAGTTTTATAAAATCGTGTAACGATGTTATTCTTTTATTTTCTTCCTCTTAAAGCTTATAAACCCGATTATTCCCATACTGAAAAAGAGCATGAGCGCTGTTGGGAAGTAAATACCGAGTTTCAGGGCAACCCAACTCATTCCTACAACAGGCGATAAACCTGCTCGCACAATCGTTCTGAGATTGTCATGCTTTGAAATGAAATCAGCTATTGGTGGTGAATATGTGTAATAATCTCGAATAAAAGTCTTGCCTAATGCGTTGTTGAGAAGGCATTTATCACGGAAATTTTGCAGCAATTTAACATGCGGCGCCCACTTAGAACCATAGGCTGCCGTAGCAATGAAACAGCCGCTACTGCCTCCTGAGTCAACTGCTGGTGTTGATGACGTCGACGGAGAGATCGCAACGGCCCCAGGATCCGATATGGTCCCATCCTGCTTCCCATCCCCATCGGTCGTCGGATCACCGTCGGTAAGGGTTAACGTGATGGTGCTGTCCCCGTCATTGTCTCCAAAAGGTACCTCATGCCACCCATTGGAGGTGTCGATCTTATAGTATTGTGCGGTTACGGGTATATCATCGGGGAACATCAGCGTCACGGTAACGGTCTGTCCCGGAGCGAGTCCGGTAATATCGAACTTTACCGTCCCATAGGGAAAATCCATGGAGGGCTTTCCGTTCTGAGCAACCGCGGGATCATCCGCATTTAATGCTTGCATGTTTTTGATGGCGCCGGCAGATGTATGCAGAAAGAGCTTTTTCCCACCATTTGCCTGGCAAACCCGTGCACAATCCGTTTCCAGATAATCAGGAGTGCCGTCGCCATCAAAATCTTTTGTTCCGTCAGCTTCTTCGCTGTCCAGAACCCCGTTTCCATTGGAATCCGTTTCGTCTATGGCACCGTAAACAATGATCTTATTCTGATCAACAAAAGCCCATCCAGCCTCCAACACATCGATATCCGTTGTTCCTTCTGGCAATGGTTCGACTTTGATGATGGTGACAGTTCGCGAGGCAGCCCCTGCATTGTGGTCCCAGTCATAGTCATAGGGCCAGGTTACTTCCTGATTCTCAGCCGTGCTGGACTGATCAGGCGCATTGGGATTTTTTTGCGGCGGGACAACTCTGTACGGGCCTTCTCCATCCAGTTTGTTGGCTGCATCCAATATCCCGGGATCCATTTTTTGTCCCTCACGAGCGTAGGCCAGGATCATTTTAAGCCCCGTAATCGGCGTTCCGTCAATTCGACCCTGACATGAGGGGGCGCTGTAATCGCACCATCCATCTGATGGATTGAGTGCCACATCGGCTTCGGTATTGTAATAATAGGCGGAGTCAGGATAGTCGCCGTTGACATGATACAGCTCCGGGTCAGAATCTTCTTCCAATGGATGGTACTGGGACCAGCCGTCCGGCGCATAGACAAGAATACCGGTTGCATTGGACAGTATGCCGGCATCTTCCAATAGATCCTGCATGGGAACTCCCGTATACTCGGCGTAAAAATCACCGGAGCGGGAGGTATTCATAAGGAGAAATTGTGTGTGTTTCCCCAGTGCCTTGAGTTGTTCCTTGGTGTAGATACGATACGGCGCAGTAATTTTGCTGGGGTCATCAGTGTCGTTGCCGGGGTATCTATTAGCCTCAATTTCTACAATATTCGTGTAGCCGTCACCATCTGAATCAAGATTTTCGATAGCACTTATGGCAGCAGCATTCCTCCCTTTGTCATGGTAGGCCTTACCGTAAGTGTTAAGGGTGTCCAGTATGTTGCCGCTGGCGTCATATTTATATGAATAGTGGCACCATTGACAACTGCCCAGGCTTACCCACTTCCCTGGTTTTTTTTCGTACTGCCCGCCGCTGTGGCAGAGTGCGCAGTGGTCCAGTTTTGTCCCCGCTTTATCCGGGTATACTGAAATAAATTTGTCCGAGTCATTCTCTCCTTCATGATGGTAGGCGGCAAAGCCCGGCGATACCATCACCATAATGAGAAAAAGAACTGCCATAAGAATCGTTTGTTTCTTCATTTCCCCCCCCCCCTAAAATTCAAATTGAAACCGGGTTGTGACCACATCTTCTTTTTCGCTGTAAATGGCCGTCCCGCTGATCGAATCGCGGAAAATGAGCAATGGTTGATCAAACTTTGTGTTTGTATAGTCCAAAATGATTTTGACGTAAGGGTCCAAATACCAGTTTAGAGCAACCGAAAATGCTTTTGCTTCCGCAACCGAATTTCCCACAATAATTAAGTTGTCGTAAACCGAATCATCCGCTTCGAACACATCATATCGCATGGCAAGGCCGAGTCCTCCCCATCCGCCATTCCAGAGGCTTTGATCGGGTCGGATGGGCTGCATAATTCCATTTTGAAGCATCGGTCTTTCACCGGTAAGCATCCAAAGAAGAGAGATATAATAGTTTTCAAGCTTTGCATCAAACTGATCAGCACTGGTCGTTATGTCTTTAAAGTGGAGCTGGAAATATTCACCGCTCAAAAGCAGCGGCCCGTATGTCCAGGCAAACTCAGCGCCATAGCGGGTGCGGGTATCGGCATCCCTGATAATGTTAAACTTGGCGGACGAGGCCACATTAAAAAATGAGGTAAGTCCCGCTGTTTTCACATTGACATTCACGTTGGTCCGATCGATCTTCGAGTAGCCGAAAGACCCCCCAACTTGCAGGTGCTCTAATCCCGACCAGTTCCGGTTTTTAAAAGGTGAAACAACCAGTCTGCCCACCCACTCGGGAGAGTCTTCATCTCCGGTTGCCGCATCATCCATGCCGTCGCCGTTAAACAGCCCAATGCCGTAGTTTATTGCATCCTGCCACAGCGAACCATGAGCCATCACCCCCAAATCTCTTCCGGGAGTCAGGAAAGCGCCCATGGATCTTTCTGCAAACACCAGATTTTTGTCCTTGGTCAGCCACTCAAAGCTGAAAGGCGTCTTAAACTGTCCCACGCGAAAAGAAGCCTCTTTAAGGACATTTGCATCGACATAGGCATCAAGGAGTCTCCGGCTTCCGGCGCCTTCAAATTCGTATTCGAATTTATAGTCAAAATGACGCAGCATGGACCCTTTGAGGAGCATTCGCACGCGGCGCAGATCAAATCCATTCTTGTCGGGATCTTCGTTATCATATTTAAAATACCGATAGTCGGCCTGTAACAATCCTCCAATGCAAAGCGAGAGCATCTTTTCATCCGGTGCAGCCAGGCAAAAATCGTCTTCATACCTAGCCTCAAGCGGAATGGACGTTGGCACTTGCTGATCGATTTTGCCAATCTCTTTGCGATCCGTCTGTGAGGATGCCTCTATTTCAGCGTCAATCACCTCCTCTTTTTCCACAGGGATAGCGACCCTTTTATCGATAGCCGTCTCCCTTTCGTTAAGAACGCGTTCGCGTTCGAGTAGATATTTCTCTTTTGATTCCAGTTGTTTTTTGACTTTCAAAAGCGCTTTTTCTTCCTCTGAAATAACCTGTTTTATGGAATTGGCCTCCTGGGTGCTTATGGCACCCTTTTTTTCGAAGATATCGAGCAACTGCTCAAGGGCGCTGCTCCCGGCTTCGGAACGTGTAACCATCCCCGGAATCATTTGGAACCACACGAGCATGAACACAAGCATGAATATGATTCGAGCAATCATGAGAACACCTTTCACAGATTCAAAGATTTTAGGGTGATAAAAACTTACTGTATTCTTCAGAATTTTCAATGATTCTCGGAATTTTCCAACCGAGGCGTACAAAATAACATGTATTAAAATTGCACTGATGATTAGCAACGAAACAGCGCATTTCTGCAGACATCTTTTGCAGGCGATTGTGAAGAACTTCGAATTTCGATAGAGACCATGCTGATAAAAAGCCGATGGTGTCGGCAATTTTTTTCATACGCTCTTGGGCATCGTGAAGATACCACGATGCTAGTTGGCGCGACTGTTTCATTTGTTCGAATAGATAGGGTAAAATAGCAGGCTTGGCGACTTCAATTCTGACGTTATTCTTAACCTGGATGAGAACGAGTTCCCTGCATTTTTCCTCTTTATTCAATTGTTCGGTAAGACGCCCGTGGCGCTGTTTGACCCACGGATGCGGATAATCTCTTCGATGAATTAAAACTTTTTGCTGGTTTATACGTTGGCAGCCGAAGAGAAAAATCAATCATTTCAAAACCACTTGATAAAGATCTTCAAAGATTTAGAGCAAGTAAAATGGAAATACTGTACTTGCTTTTGGGTAGTTTTCTTCATCTTCAGTTATGTCTTATTTGACACAACAAAAGTCCAAAAAAAAGGGGCAAATCATGGAAATATCCCCCTCAACCTTGCACCTGAAAGCGACGAGTGGGAGGAAATCGAATGTGATGAGGCAAATCAAAACCTAACGACAAACATCCATGTTTGCCCCCATCAACAACATGGCAGCATTCATAGCTTTAAGGTTAATATTTGTCAATAAAATTTATATAAAACATATAAAAATAATTAAACTAACTTAAAACAACTTTATATTACCAGAAAAAATTCACATCCCAATATTGCTGAAAAAGCCTTAAATATTTTCCCGGCCTACGCACCTTAATGGTTTTGCTGAATAATAAGGATGCGAAACTTTAACAGTTAGAAAAAGTTCACCAACTGTTTCATCATATGATAGACCAAAGGAATAAATATGGCGGGAAGCATGTTGCCGACTTTGATTTTCTGAATTTCAAGAAGGTTAAAGCCGATGGCCATGATCAATAAGCCGCCGACTCCGGACATTTGATTGATGACCTGCGGAACTAAAAATGGCTTCATCAATGATGCGGTCAGGGTGATAAACCCTTGATATACGAACACGGAAATCGATGAAAACAATACGCCGATACCAAATATCGATGCAAAAATAATGGCAGACAATCCATCCAGGGCGGACTTGGCAAACAGGGTTTGATGATTGCCGGTGAGCCCGCTTTCCATAGATCCCACAATGGCCATTGAACCCACGCAATAAACCAAACTGGCCACCACAAACCCCTTGGCAATGCCGTTTCCGGTTTTTGTAAATTTGGTCTCAAAACGCTTTCCCAGATTTTCCAGTCGCTCTTCTATTCTTAGGAATTCTCCCAATATACTTCCAATGACCAGACTGAAAATGACCAGCAATACGGCATCGGTTTTAAAGGCCATTTTGAGGCCGATCAGTATGACCGCAAGGCTGATGGCCTGCATGACCGTTACCTGATATTTTTTGGGGATACCGCTTCTGAAGACGATTCCCAATAGACTGCCCACAATGATGGCCAACGTATTGACGATGGTTCCCAGCATATTAAATGCTCCTAAAAAACGTAAATCACCAAGTTTTCAAGACCCGGATAAATGCCTAAAAAATCCTATCTTTAGATGGTTTGACATCAAACAGTCAATGGTTATTTTTTAGTCACTTAAAAATAACAAAAAATGGAGGAACAAATGCGTTTTGACAAATTCACCATAAAATCTCAGGAACTCATTCAAAATGCACAATCACTGGCCTCGGCGAACAACAATCAGCAGATCGAACCGGAACATTTGCTGTCGACCATGCTCAAAGAACCCGAAGGCATTGCCCGGGCCATGCTGAATAAGCTGGGTGTTTCCACAAATGATGTTTCCCGTGAATTGTCCAATGCCATTGACAAATTGCCGAAAGTCAGCGGGGGTGCAGTCAGTGATGCCTATATTTCTCCCAGGTCCAAAAGTGTTCTTGACGCGGCATTTGCTGAAGCCGCGAAAATGAAAGACCAGTATGTGAGTATTGAACATATCTTTATAAGTATATCTGACGAAAAAAAGGGTGAAGCGGCCAAAATTCTTAAAGCAATGGGAGTTACCAGGGAATCGATTTTAAAAGTTCTCATGGATATTCGCGGCTCCCAGCGTATCACAGATCCGAATCCTGAAGAAAAATATCAGGCTCTGGACAAGTTCAGCCGCAATCTCACCGATCTCGCCCGTTTGGGAAAACTCGATCCGGTGATCGGACGTGATGATGAGATCCGGCGTATTGTTCAGGTTCTTTCCAGACGGACCAAAAATAACCCTGTTCTCATCGGCGAACCCGGTGTCGGTAAAACCGCCATCGTTGAGGGCCTTGCCCAGCGCATTGTTGCCGGTGATGTGTCCGAAACCCTTAAAAACAGACGACTCGTTGCGCTGGATATGGGGGCACTCATCGCCGGCGCAAAATATCGGGGAGAATTTGAAGATCGTTTGAAAGCAGTTCTCAAAGAGGTTGAAAAAGCAGAAGGGGAGGTCATTCTTTTTATCGATGAGCTGCATACCCTTGTGGGTGCCGGCGCCAGCGAAGGTTCCATGGACGCATCCAACATGTTAAAGCCGGCCCTTGCAAGGGGGACGCTGAGGTGTGTAGGTGCGACGACATTGAATGAGTATCGAAAATACATTGAAAAAGACGCGGCCTTGGAAAGACGTTTTCAACCGGTAATGGTGCTCGAACCTACCGTAGAAGATACCATATCGATTCTTCGGGGTCTCAAAGAAAAGTATGAAGTCCACCACGGTGTTCGGATCAAGGACTCGGCCATCGTTGCCGCAGCAACCCTTTCTCACCGGTATATTTCCGATCGCTTTTTGCCGGATAAGGCCATAGACCTTATCGATGAGTGCGCATCAAAGCTCAGGATCGAAATCGACAGCATGCCTGTGGAAATCGATGAAATTCAGCGAAAGATCACCCAGGCTGAAATCGAACGGGAAGCGTTAAAAAAGGAATCGGATGCTGCATCCAAAGAACGCCTGGCCAAGCTTGAGTCGGAAATCGCCAACATGAAGGATGACATCCTTGAAATGAAAGCTCACTGGCAGAATGAAAAGGATCTTATCCAAACCATAAGAACCATCAAAGAGCAGCAGGAACATCTCGGCATCGAAGAACAGCAGGCGGAAAGGGAAGGGGACTTGGCAAGGGTTGCGGAGATTCGATACGGGAAATCTTCGGAACTTAAAAGCCCGGTTGAACGAGGCCAACGAGAAACTGGCACAACTTCAAGAAAAGAGCAAGATGCTCAAAGAAGAGGTGGATGCCGAAGATATTGCAGAAGTGCTTGCCAGATGGACAGGTATTCCGGTTAGCAAAATGCTCGAGGGTGAGAAAGAAAAACTGGTCCATATGGAAGATCGTCTTGGGGACCGGGTGATCGGGCAGGAGGAGGCCATATCAGCGGTTTCCAATGCGGTTCGCCGGGCCCGTTCAGGCTTGCAGGATCCAAACCGACCCATTGGATCCTTTATCTTCATGGGACCCACCGGTGTGGGAAAGACAGAACTGGCAAAAGCTTTGGCGGAATTTTTATTTGACAGCGATCAGGCCATGGTCCGGATCGACATGTCGGAATATATGGAAAAACATGCGGTGTCAAGGCTCATCGGTGCGCCTCCCGGATATGTGGGATATGAAGAAGGGGGATATCTGACAGAGGCGGTTCGGAGACGGCCCTATTCCGTGGTGCTGTTTGACGAAATCGAAAAAGCACATCCCGAGGTATTCAATGTTTTGCTTCAGATCTTAGATGACGGGCGCATGACCGACGGTCATGGACGGACAGTGGATTTTAAAAATACCATCATCATCATGACATCCAATGTCGGGAGCCGGTGGATTCAGGAACTTGCCGCATCCAGCCGGGAAGAAATGGAAGATCGGGTGACCGAGGCCCTGCAAGCGAGCTTTAAACCCGAGTTTTTAAACCGGATCGACGAGATCATTATTTTTCACAATCTGACCCAGGAACAAATCGGCAATATTGTGGATATCCAGATGAAACGGCTGGAATCGAGGCTGGCTGAAATGAACATGGAACTCGTTCTTTCCGACGAAGCCAGGGCATTTCTGGCTGAAAAAGGATTCGACCAGATATACGGTGCCCGTCCGTTAAAACGGGCCATTCAGCGATACATCGAAAATCCGTTGTCCATGGAGATCCTGCAAGGAAATATTTCAGAAGGGACAAAGCTAAAAGCCGATGTTGAAGGAGACCGGATTGTGTTTAACCCGGTCTAACCTGAAGTTTTTCCATTCACTGTGAAAATCACGGTTTTTCAAATTCGTTTTTAAAACGCTTCTATCATATTCAATAATCAAGGAGATTTTGTATGATATGGCTTCAATGGCGAGGCTCTGCCGAGTTCGACTGAAAGCGCAATGTTATGTGTGCCCTATTTAGGTTATTCAACTTGGTCAACGCCTGCGAAAACAGCCGGTGCTCAATTTGTTCTTTGGTAAGCAGCGATCCTGTCTGCCCCATTCTTCTCAAGGTTCCTATAGAAAAAAGCATAGTCATAGCTGTGGTAAAAACCTCGGGGGGTCTTAAGTTCGTCCACATTTAGAGGCCTGGATACGATAAGGGCGCCGGCTTCAATTTGTGCCCCCGTGTAGTTTGGGATTTCTTTCCTGACCCCGCCTATGTCGAAAACGGCGCCCAGGTTGAGCTCTTTTGAAGCGGCTTCCCCCGAAGTATTCCACAGCAAAGGGTTAACGGCGATCGCACCCTTTCTGACTATGGATATTTCTGGATCTTTCTCCTGGGTGTTATAGCTGACGATGCAGCCTGTTTCGTCAAAAGATTCACACACCTTTAGGTGAGGATGTGCTTTGAGATCGTCCGCCGTTACCGACCAGCCTATCATATAGGCTGCCACCAGTTTCTTCTTCAGTTTGGGATCATCAAAAACCCTTTCAAGGAGCCACAGCAGAAGGTTGGACCCCTGGCTGTGTCCGGCCAAGATGAATGGTTTCCCGTTGTTGAAATTCGTAAGGTAATACTTGAAGGCTTTTTCAATGTCTTTGTACCCCACGCCAAGCGCACTGTTTTTGTCTTTTTCGCCTGCATTGAGGACGTGAATGCTGGCCTGCCTGTAAAACGGAGCGTAAAGATTACACTGCCCTTCAAAGACAGATGCCTGTTTCTTGATATCGTCCAGAACCCTTTGATCATTTCGCTCATCGGGCATTGATTGGTTCCAGCTTTCATCGCTAAAATATGAAGTGGGATGAAAAAAGATTACATCCATTTTTTTTCCCATACCCGCATCCGGCAAAACCGCCCAGTTGGCCATAACAGCGTAATCTGGAGCGGGTGGGACTCTCGCAGGATCAAAAGCACTCCCGGGGACCTTGAACTCAACTGCGCTTTCAGCACCCAAAAAGCCGCACCACAAAAGAGTCACGGACAGTGCGATTGCGCAGAAAAACAACAAACGATTTTTTTTCATAGCCATCTCCTTGTCTCTTATAAGCTTAAAGATACTTGCATCATCACTTATCTATCAGCCATCACTTTCAGGTTTTGCTTTGTATTGGTATCCTGGAAAATTTCATGCCGAGTATACTCCAGGTTCGGACAATGATTGTTGAGTTCACTTTGATAAATTGGGTTGCTATACTCAAAATATATTTAGCCATGCAAAATCTGTGCAAAACCAAATGATTAATCATGGGTAAACCCCCGGCTTTGCCGAAAATTGCTGGCTTCAAATTGTTAACAAGTCCGGCCGCTATGTAACTTTTGGTAAAAACCAATAATAAAGGGAGTCGTCGCTATGGAGCATTTTCCATAGATTTTTAGAATCGTTCAATTATCTTCAACACTTCGTTATGGAAAAAGGGTTTCGTGGTAACATGCCGATCCAAAATGGTTTTGAAACCAGTCATGAACATCAAAAAAATCGGCAATCGAAAATCGCCAATCTTCATGCAGTACATTTTGTTGATTAAAAAAAGAAATGGAATGATGGAAGGGGGCCAGTCTATAATGCGGTAGTGTATGGTATGCACATTAAAAAATTTAAAGGATCAACTCTGCTTTTGACTCATCTCAACAATCACTTCATTTTTATAATCTACAAACCAAATTTCATCTTGCCACGATGTGCATTCAGACCAGATCAATTTTCGGCTTAGATTGAAAACGGTATCCCTCAAATACAAAAAATGGGCCAAACGCAATATTTTGAGGTCTTACGGTATCCCGCCACATACCAGATATGTTGCCAGTCTATCAACCTGAATCACCTCTAACTTTTTTACATAT
>CAVSVL010000030.1:0-4416 GCA_963731025.1 uncultured delta proteobacterium
TCTCTTATGTTGCCAATTTAATTATGTTTCGTGATTTAATTCTCATCTGATTCCATTTCCTTCCTAAAGGATTAAAAAAATCCTTTTAATTCCTTTTATTCCCTATCCTATTCAAAGGTTGAAAAAGCTCCGACCCTCAATTAATAAAAGGAAAAGCCCGAAGAGCCACCTTCGGGCTTTAAAGAAGAGCTACTGCAATCAGCCGGAAGCTCCTCCCATATACTTCATTTCTACTTCATCCTCCGGCTTTTTGCAAGACCGGAGGCATGTCCATTCTGCTATTGATCCAAATTCACTGCCGATGGTGTGGGTTGACTTTCTGTATCTGCCGGGCTTGCTTCAGGGGACAAGCTTACTGCAGTGATCCATGCCGGATTGCGGGAAAACGAAAAAATCACTGTGAAGCGCAAAGACGGTATCGCCGAACCGATAAAGGTAAAAAAGCCCATCGCGAAGCCGAAAATCGTCGCCGGCATGGCCTGAGCGAAAACAATCAAAAAAACATGGATGATGCATCTTCCACAGTACTACCAACATGGGTTATGGGAGTTCTATGCAGGCTTTGGGGTCGAATTTTTCATGAGAAAAATCGCCCGTATTGCCTTTTTTGCGGATGTGACGGTCAAATTGTGGATCAATTTCCCCGCCGGGGATACGGCTAAAGATGAAAGGCATGGACATGATACGTAAGAGAATACTCGCTCCCGAACGGATCAGACAAATTGAGGGCAGCTTTGGCTTTATTCCTCATCGTTTCCTTGCCGATGGATTCTTAGCCGCGCTGAGTCAGCACGAACTGCTGTTGTATCTGTTTCTGATACTGGCCGCGGACCGTTATGGCCTGTCCTTTTATAGCTGCAATTCCATTTGTTCTTTGCTTGGCCTCACCGTCGATCAATACCTGAAAGCCAGAGATTGCCTGATCGAAAAAGATTTGATCGCTTTTGACGGAACAATTTTTCAAGTACTTTCTTTGCCGGCGCCATTAAACGCCGATCGCTGCCAACAGCCTCGATCAACGCGAGGAAAAGGCCCTGTGTCGATTGCCCAAGTTTTTCAACAGTCGGTTAAAGGATTATCCCATGATCGATAATCCCTTTCGAACACTAAAGCAAGCCATTGACGAATACCTCCAATGGATGCTTTCCAACGGCTATTCTTTCCGCACATGTGATACATATCGAAATGAATTAAACCACTTTTTCCTCTTCATATTCCGGAAGCAAATTGACTGGAATGATATCTTTACCCTTAATACACTCAAAGACTTCCAAAAAAGCACACAAGCAGCGACCGGACCCGCGGTAAGAGGGCTTTGGCAGTATCTATTTGATCAAAAAAGAATCCATCAGCCCATAGATCCGCCGCATCGCAGACTGCCGCATCCTTACGAGGACTATCTGCGCTATTATTATCAAACCCGGAAAGTGTCATCCATCAAACTTGCCCGCATCAGACGGGTTCTTTGCGCCTTTCATGATTACCTTGAAAGACACAACTTTAAACTCGTTTCCATCCGCATTGAACAAATTGATGCGTTTCTGGCAGAATTTTTTGTTCCCTTTTCCCCAGCTACCCGTCAAACGTACCGATCCTATCTTCGGGGATTCTTAAAATTTCTATATTACTCCCGAAAGATCATCCGCAAAGACCTTGCCCCCCTGGTGGTCGGCGCACGTCAATTTGATCAAAGCAAGCCGCCTAAATTTTTACGCCCCCATGAAGTTCAACGACTCTTTGACAGCTTTGAACTTTCTTCATTCAAAGATCTTCGAAATTATGCGCTGGTACATCTGTCGTATAGCTTGGGTCTGCGCCCGGATGAAATCAGCCGCATCACTTTAGACGATATCTCATTTGCACAATCAGAGCTGACCTTAACAGCTCGGAAAAACGATCGCCCAGTCAAGCTTCCCCTCCCTGAAAACACTATGAAAGCCATTGCCGCCTATATCATCGGCGCAAGACCCAAAAGCAGCCACCGGAGACTTTTTTTGAATCTGGTGGCGCCTCACCGCTCCGCCTCCGCTACCTCGGTGGGTCAGCATATCACCGAGTGCATCAGAAAAGCAGGACTGCCCGGCACAGCTTACTGGCTCAGGCACACCTACGCGCAGAATCTGCTGGAGGCAGGTGCCTCCGTCTATGAAATCAAAGAGATGATGGGCCATAATACCATCAACTCGGCTGAGAAATATCTTCATGTTCATACTAAGCTCATGCGAAGGATAATCTTCTATGAAGACCTTTGAAAGCTTTCTGGCTCCCCAACTCAATAAATTTATCGCATATCGTCAAAACCTTGGTTATTCTATAAAACCGGTACGGTCATATCTTTTACGTTTTGATCGCTATGTAAAGGATAAGAAAATCAAGCATGATGTGTTGTCTCCTTCCTTTTTCCTCGAACTCAGAAGCCGCCTTAAAATGGAGCCGATGTCCGTAAATCGTCTTCTTAGCTCTGTTCGCGTCTTTTTTAATTTTATGGTACGAATGGATTACTATACGGCAAATCCACTAAAAGATATCCCGCCCGTGCCGGAGCATTCGTTTGCCCCCTTTATCTTCTCACCGGAACAAACCGAGCAATTAATTGAAGCGGTCTGCAACAGAATCCGTAAAGAACCAAGATACTACTTGAAAGATTTGTCTGAATATATGGCTATTGTCCTTCTGGCCCGATGCGGACTCAGGATCAAAGAGCCCCTGCGGCTGAAGCTCCACCATTATCGATGCCGTGAAAGCACCATTTACATCGAAAAAACCAAATTTAGCAAAGACCGCCTCATCCCTGTTCCAAGATCCGTGGCCGCAGAACTTGACAACTACCTATCCGTTCGAGATGCCTTAGTGGCTGAAAATCAAAATCCATATCTGTTCGTCGAAAATCGACAAAAAAGATTAAATGATCCCAGGCTGCGTTTTGTCTTTCACCGGGCAGTCCATGATATCGGCATTGATCGCCCCAGGCAGGTTATCGGCCATATGATCTTCGCCTCACCAACTCCCCATAGCCTGCGACACAGCTTCGCTGTGAATACGTTGAAGCGCATAAAAGAACGCGGCGATTGCCCTCAACACGCATTGCCCGTTTTAGCGGCTTATATGGGCCATCAAATCTATCAGTATACAGCTAAATACCTGAAGTTCATCGATGCCGAGCAGCGTCAAGGACTCCTTGATTTTGCCATCTCACAAAAAAAGGATATATGAAACTTGAAACGTGCATCTATCGGTTCTTCGATCAGTACCTGCCACGCGTAAAGGGCAGCAGCGATCAAACCATCAAAGCGTATCGGGATGTCTTTTCCTTGTTTCTGCCCTTTGCGGCAAACAGGCTTTCCATCCAAATAGCTTCTCTCAGGGTCGAGCATCTTTCCCCCGAAATGCTTCTTTCCTTTCTCGATTACCTTGAATCGGATCGCGGCAACGTTGTCCGAACTCGAAACCATCGGCTGGCTGCCATAAAATCCCTGGCTAAAATGATCCGGCTGATGTATCCGGAAAAGCAGAAGGAAGCTCAACGGATACTGGACATTCCGCAGAAACGTGCACAAAGGCAGCTTATCGGCTTTCTTTATCCGGATGAAACCCTGAAAGTCTTTCATTGCGTCGACCTCATCAAAAAGAATGGCTTTCGTGACTACACCATCCTTCATCTGCTGGAGGACTCCGGCGCCAGGGCCAGTGAAATCGCAACGCTTAACCTTGACTATTTCGATCCCCAAAATAGTATGTTGATCATACTGGGTAAAGGTAATCGCTATCGACAAATAGAACTGGAACAAAGAACCGTTCAGCTCATCAGACGCTATATTGCCAAATACCGCGTTAAACCCAAACCGCTTTATCAGCATCGCATGTTTATCAATCAACGCGGGACAGAACTTACTCGACACGGTATTTACCGCATCTGTAAAAAATATCTGCAGAAAGCCTTGAGTCCAAAACGCCTTAAAAACATCAATCCGGTTCACAGCTTTCGTCACAGTTGTGCGGTCAATATGCTTTTATCCGGAAAGAGTCTTACGGATATACAAAACCGCTTGGGACATGAAAATATTCAATCCACAACAGCTTATACCCACATGGATTTGACTCGCAAGCAGGCGGTGCAAAATAAATTTATTGAATACATGAAATCCAACCTCTCTGAAGATCCGAAGATCAATGAATGGATTGATTGGGAAAATAGAAAAGACATTCTGGAATGGCTCGATAGCCTCTAATGGGAAGCAAAGACCATAGGTCCGGTTTAAAATGGTATATAAAGTGGCAAATTGTTATGTTGACAAATTTCTTTCAAAATTGTCAATTTGTTTATAACGTGTTGTTTTTATATCAAATTTGAATATCCATGGATCAGGCCAAATATTATAACAATTTTAAGCGGTTAGGTATGCTCGCAACATAAAT
>CAVSVL010000031.1:0-43914 GCA_963731025.1 uncultured delta proteobacterium
TCACCCACCGACAAGACGGTTCCTGTTTCACTCAACTCAACCTTCTTGTCGTAGTCCGTAATCTGTTCTTTAATAATCTGACTTATTTCTTCAGCTTTTAATTCCATCGATACACTCTCACCCCTATTTTAAAGATTTCCTCATATTGAGAAGTTGATTTCTGATGCTGCCGTCCAAAACCAGATCGCCTATTCTGGAAACGATGCCCCCGATAAGACCGGGGTCCTGTTCCACTTGCAGAATAATATCTTTACCCGTCCTTGTGGACAGAGTTGTACGAATCTTTTCAACGGTCTCGGATGAAAGTTCCGTGGCCGAAACCAAACTGGCACGTAAAACACCTTTGAGCTCGTCTGCCAGTTTCTGATAAAAATTATTGATATCACCTAAAAAACCGAAACGACCTTTGTCGAACAACAACAACAGAAAAGAAGCAACGATTTTTGAGATACCGACTTTATCAACAATTATCTCTAAAACTTTTTTGCGGCCGGAAGCAGCATAAAGGGGACTCGTAATCGCCTGTTCAAGCTCTTTCTCTTTGGCCATCAATTTGGCAAATCCATCGAGTTCATCCCTGTAGGTTTCAGCTTGACCGTCCTCTTTACCGATAATCAAAAGTGCCTTGGCATATCGCCGTGCTACGATTAAATTTTTCACTATGCCACCACCTTATCTAAATATTCATCCACCAGCTTTTCCTGGTCTTTGGCCGTCATTTTCTTTTTTAGGATTTCTTCCGATTTTTCCAGCGCCTTTTCCATTATCTCTTGTTGTAGCTCTAATTTGGCCTGTTTGAACTCATGATCGATGTTTCGACGGGCTTGTTCTTCCAATTTTTCAGCGGCTTTTTTGGCTTCATCGATGATTCTGGCTTTGGCCTGATTCCCCTGCCGGATATAGTCTTCGATGAGTTTTTCCGTTTCCTGCTCCAGGTTGGAAAATTTTTCGGTATATTCCGCCAGCTGTTTCTCAGCCGCTTGTTTCTTTTCTTCAAGTTCGCTGAGCTGTTCTTTGATCCCGCTAATTCTTGAATTGAGTGCCTGTGATGTCGGCTTTCGCACAAGAAGGAAAAGACCGATGGCCAAAACTGCAAAGTTCATGACCTTGTAAGTGTCCGTCGCCACCCATCCTTTTGACTTGGTCTCATGTTCAGCTGTTGCGGCCAGGGACACTCCGATAAAACAGAAGAAAAGCATTGTCATTATAACCATCATGATCGATCCTTTTTTAAAGATCGGTCGCTTTAGGCTATTTTTAGGCCATTTTTTACAATTCAGGTTCATTAAACAGCCCTCCCCAAAATTTTTTCGCTAATGGCATTTGCAAACGTATCAATCTCCTTATTTAGAGATGTTCGAACATCCTGTGCATCTTTTGCTATTTTTTCGCGAACTTCCGCAAGATTTGCCTGAGCCTTTTGATTAATTTGTTCTACAATCTTTTTTTCTTCCTCAGCCCCTTCTTTTAACAGGACTTCTTTTTCCTTTAATCCTTTGGCCCTGGCATCTTTTATACCTGAAAGAAATGCCTCATCTTTCCCGGCTGCGTCTTCATTCAGTTTTTCGACATTCTGCTCTAAACTTGTAATTGTTTCCTTTCTCTTAATGAGTATGTTTCGAATCGGACGGTACAAAATGATATTGAGTACCCATATAATGATGAGAAAATTGGCGATTTGTACAAAAAGCGATATGTCTGGCATAACCGATATTGACGCACCAAAAGCCACTCCTGAAAATGACACCAGAGATAGTGATAGAAACAAAATGAAACCGATATGATTTTTCAGGTTTAAACCGGAAATTTTCATATAAAGATCCTCCATCGCTGAAACCTGCAATCCAGTTTTATTAAATGAATTTTAAATGAATTTTTAAAATAGAATTCTGTCCACTTATGTTTTTAACTCGGCGGTCTATAACATCAGCCATAAATGTTGTCAAAGGTTTTTTTTAATTTTAGTGAGGCTTTTAGGGGGAAAGAAAGTTTTTCAAATAATCTGCTTTCGTTTCGATAAAATTGTTCATACTTTCATGGAACAATTTCCATTAAATATGACGCCGGATTCAATAAGAACCACCGGAGACTGAATGTCTCCTTCAATACGCCCCGGCGGATAAACTTCAACTCTTTTTCCGGCATTGATCTTACCGTTTACCCTGCCCATTATGATGGCAACGTTAACCATGATCTCCCCATCAACAACAGCCGTCTCTCCAATGATCAGCTTACCGTCAGTGCTGTAAATTTTTCCAACAACACTCCCTTCCAACCGAATCGTATTTTCGAACTCGACGGTCCCTTCGATGGTGGTGCCCGGTCCGAGCAACATGGTTATCGTGTCAGATTTTATCGTTTTTATCATACCTTCTCCCGAGCTTTAAAATAATTAAACAGGACTTAACGTCTTCATTATTCCATTTTTCCATACCGCCGGCACGAACCAGCCGTCATTAAAAAAATGTGTTTTTAGAAGCTATCTCAAAATAATCTTGTGGCTATTCGGCAAGAAAGCGTCTCATGCTGATGTTCAGCAAAAGGCCGACACAAATCATCGTGGTAATGACCGAAGAACCACCGTAACTGATAAATGGCAGGGTCACGCCGACAATCGGCATCAGCCCCATTGTCATGGCGATATTGATAGATACTTGCCAGAAAATCATTGCGGTAACCCCGACAGCGATAATGGTACCAAAAGGCTCTCGGCACCGATACGCAATGTTCAATCCCCAAATGATAAAAATCAAAAACAAGCATAATAAAAGAAAAGCACCGACAAATCCCCATTCCTCGGCCAAAACGGAAAAAATAAAATCCGTGTGTTGTTCAGGTAAAAAGGCGAGCGCGTTTTGAGTCCCTTTTAAAAACCCCTTGCCTGAAATCATACCTGAACCGATGGCGATTTTGGATTGTATAACGTGATAACCGGCGCCCAGTGGATCAAGTTCCGGATTTAAAAATGTCAATATCCGCTGCTTTTGATATCCTTTCAAGAAAAACCAAACCAAAGGAACCACGATGGTGCACGAAGTGATGATACATAAAAGCGAACGTCTTTCAATTTTAACGAAAATTGTCATTGAACCGGCGATCAAAAGCACAATCATGCCCGTACCCAAATCCGGTTGTTTAACAATTAAAATAAAAGGAATTATCGCCAATACAAAGGGGATAAACAGCTCACGCAAATTTAAACCTCCGATATTGGCATGTTTGGAATAATACCTTGCCAGAATGATGATAACAGCGATTTTGGCAAGTTCCGACGGTTGAATCGAAACAGGCCCCAACATAATCCAGCGTCGCGCCCCTGCCACATATTTACCGAACAGCAATACATATAATAAAAGGAGCATACACATCACATAGATGACAGGTGCCCATCGATCCAACAATTTGTAATTGATGGAAAGAGAAAAAATCATTGCTGCCAGTCCGATACAATACCAGGCCAGTTGCTTAAAATACAACATTTCTTGCGGCCCCGCCGTTGATGATGTGACGGCACTATAGAGTGTTAAAAGCCCCAAAAATACTATTAAAAACGTTAGTCCAAATAGGCCCCAGTCAAAATGTTTTATAAATCGGCGATCAATCATTTTTTCTTAAATCCATTATGTTCGTTTTTGTGTACTACTGGTGATCGGCAACTTTCAATTTGTCGGGTTTTGAGTTTTCATCCTGTCCAAAATAAGTTTTAATGACTTCCCTTGCGATGGGTGCCGCTGTGCTTGATCCATGACTCCCATGCTCAACCATAACAGAAACTGCTATTTTAGGATCAGCAGACGGCGCATAAGCAACAAACCATGCATGTGATTTTAGTCGGTGTGACAATGCCTCTTCAGACAGGCCGCGATCTTTGCTACGCCCAACCACCTGGGCAGTCCCTGTTTTTCCACTGATATCAATGCCCTCAATGTGAGCAATCCATGCGGTTCCTTTTTTATTGTTAACCACATTCCAAAGGCCTTCCTTTATAATTTGAAGCGTTTGCTTACTAACAGGCAGCTTGCCGGCCAACTGCTTTTTGCTTTCAAGAATGACCGACCCTTCAGAGGAATAGACTGACTCGAGTATTAAAGGCTTGTATATTTTTCCGCCGTTTGCCACGGCTGATGTAAAAACGAGCATCTGCAAAGGGGTTGCAAGATCAAAGCCTTGTCCAATCGCAGCCGAGAGAGTCTCCCCCCCCTGCCAGGCAACACCGGTACGACGTTTTTTCCATTCTTTTGTCGGAATAAGTCCCGATGCTTCGTGATCCAGATCGATCTCGGTAGGCGATCCCAGACCCGAAGCAATGGCATACATTGACAGACGATCTATGCCAAGCTTCTGGCCGACCTGATAAAAAAAGACGTCACAGGACTCGGCCAGTGCCTTGACCACACTGACATCGCCGTGACCTCCATGCTTCCAGCATCTGTAAGTCCGATTTCCATATCTATAATATCCAGGACAATGGATGATGGTATTTTTATCGATAACGCCTTCCTCGAGCCCCGCAATGGCGGTAATGATTTTAAAGGTGGATGCCGGGGGATACTCACCCTGGATAACCTTGTTTTCCAAAGGTCTTAAGGGGTTGGAAACCATAGCATCCCACTGCTCATGCGACATGCCGTCAACAAAGACATTCTGATCAAAAGAAGGAGAACTTGCCAAGGCAAGGATTTGGCCGGTTTGAGGATCCATGGCTACCACAGCGCCGGCGACACCTTTTAATAGCGCCTCAGCCTTTTTCTGAACATGCATATCGATTGTCAGATAAAGGTTCCGTCCCGGCTGGGGGTCGACTGTTTTTAAAATTCTAACCACCTGTCCCATGACATTGACCTCAACTTGGCGCCCCCCTCTTTTTCCCTGAAGGAAAGACTCATATATTTTTTCAACGCCATATTTTCCGATATAATCGCCAACCGTATATCCGGGGTATTCCCCTGAATTCAGTTCATCGGCGTTTATTTCGCTCAAATACCCGATGAGATGAGAGGCCGTCTGTCGCTCGATGTAGTGTCGGCGAGGTTTTACATCGACACTAACCCCAGGAAGATCGAATTTTCGCACCTCGATGGCAGCCAACGCATCCCGCCCGATATCTTTTTTCAAAAGTATCGGTTTATAAGATGAAACTGTTTTGTCGTTCTTGATCTTTGACATCAGCTCAGATTCAGGAACATTGATGTATTTAGACAATTTTTTGACCGTCTGCTCAACCGGTTTGGCATCTTTTAATACAATGTGAAGATCGAACGCCGGACGATTATCAACCAGCAGTATTCCATTACGATCAAAAATCATTCCCCTGGATGGATCTGTACTTTGCAGGCGAATACAGTTGTTTTCCGACAATCTCCTTAACTCCTCACCATTAATCACCTGAAGGTAAAATAAACGGATAAAAATCAGACAAAAGGTTCCTGCAACACAAAACGCTATTCTAACGAGTCGTTGTTTATACCAATCCTGATCTGCAGTTTTTAAATATTTGGTCAAAGTGTTCCTCAACGAAATGTTTTTGTTTAATTTTGATGGTTTCGTAAAAAGTAATGTTTTCCTTTTTACGAATTCATCAATTTTTCTTCACCAATATTTCTTTGAACCATAGATTCCACCGCCGATGCGAGGTGTTAAAAAGCATTAAAAAAAGGGGCCCGGTGAATATAGCCCATAAAACCTGCACGATAATCGTGCTCACCATTGTTTCGGAAATCCGCGAACTTTGTTCAAACATGGCACTGGTTCCGATAAATACTAAATTTTCCATTAACACTCCCGCAGTAACAACAACCGGCAAAAGCAGGCCGTCACCGACATGCAGAAAGGTAATCGCCCATCGAACGCCAATAAACATCCATACATACGCGGTTAGATAGATACCGAAAGGCCCTCCGGAAATGATATCCATAAAAAAACCAAAAACAAAAACAATGACCATGCTTTCACGAACGGACCGGAAAATACTTAAATAAATGACAAAGGGGGCTAAAAGATCATAGAATCTTTCAAATAAAGGAATATGAGGCATAACTGTCGTCTGAATGACGATCAGACAAAGGCCAATAAAGATATGTAAGCAATACGTCATTGCTCAGACTCAAATTCTTTCTTTTTTGGGTTCAATACAATCAGAACCTCTTCAAGTGTTTCAAAATCAACATATGGCGTAACGGTCACTTCCTGAAATATCCCGGCTTTTGGCTTGATGACGGCAGAGACATACCCTACGGCAAGTCCCTTTGGGAAAACACCATCCAACCCGGATGAAACGACAATATTGTCTATTTCAATATCATGTTTACGCAATACATATTTAAAAAGGCATTGTCCTGCCGCATCACCTTTGATGATGCCTCGCGCTCTGTCATTTTGTACCAGTGCATCCACCGCACTGTTATGATCGATGATCAACAACACTTTAGAATAATTGGAGGATACATCTGTAATTTGCCCTGCGATTCCTTTGGGAACCACCACCGCCATCCCTGTTTCAACCCCGTCATTTTTGCCTTTATCGATCAAAACGGTTTTAAACCAGGGAGAAGGGTCCTTGCCGATGACTTCGGCTGAAAGGACGCGATTTGTTATCGTCTTTTCAAAATTCAGCAAATTTCGAAGACGGGAATTGGAAAGCTTTAATTCCCTGAGCTGGATGTTGTTTTCAAAAGCTTTGTCCAATGCTTTTTTATAATTATCATTCTCTTTCGCAACATTAACCACAAAGAAATAATGTCGCCAAATATCTCTGACAAAACGGATAGAATTGGTGGAAGCCTTCTGAAAAGGAGCGATTAAAGATATAGCGATCCGTCCGGGTCTATAATAAGAAATATAACGGCGATTGAAAACAGAGAGGAGTATGATGTTGACAGCAATCAAAACGATCACGCCAATAATCATTACCATCTTTTTCGAAAACATGTATCTACGGGATTACAACTTGCTTGAGGATGTCAATGTTATCGAGAGCAGCACCAGAGCCAAGCGCCACCGTAAGTAATGGATCCTCGGTTATCGTTATAGGAAGACTGGTTTCCTCCCTGAGAAGCTTGTCCAAATTCTTTAATAGTGCGCCACCACCTGTCAATACAATTCCTCTATCGACAATATCGGCAGCCAATTCAGGCGGAGTTTGCTCCAATGCTATTTTAACGGTTTCTACTATGGCATCTATCTGTTCTGAAATTGCCACCCGAATTTCTTCCGAATCAATGGCCAAAATCTTGGGTATTCCTGATGCCAGGTCTCTGCCTTTGACTTCTATGGTTTCAAGATCCTGGGGCTCAGGATATGCATTTCCGATAGTCGTTTTAATGATTTCGGCGGTCCGTTCGCCGATCAGCAGGTTATATTTGCGTTTGATATAATGAATAATGGCAGCATCCATTTTATTACCCGCCACACGAATGGACCGGCTGTAAACGATTCCTGCAAGAGAAATGACCGCGACTTCGGTGGTACCACCACCAATATCGACAACCATATTACATATCGGTTCGGTAATGGGAAGGCCGGCTCCAATGGCCGCCGCCATGGGTTCTTCAATCAGAAACACCTCA
Source organism: uncultured delta proteobacterium (assembly GCA_963731025.1). Lineage (GTDB taxonomy): Bacteria > Desulfobacterota > Desulfobacteria > Desulfobacterales > UBA11574 > UBA11574. Next base: position 7,566 of record CAVSVL010000031.1, read on the forward strand.
CGCGAACCGGCTGATTCCGCCGATTCCTTGACGGCACGCTTCTCAACCTGGGTAATTCCGGACGGTACGGCGATCACGATTCTTGGCCGAACAAACGTCCTCCTGTTATGGACCTTGTGGATAAAATGACGAAGCATCGCCTCGGTAACTTCAAAATCCGCAATAACGCCATCCCGCATAGGTCGAATGGCCACAATGTGACCGGGTGTTCTTCCCAGCATATTCTTGGCTTCAAGCCCAACAGCCAGAACACGGTTTTTCATGCGATTATCCGTTCGGACCGCAACCACAGAGGGTTCATTCAACACAATGCCCTTGCCTTTAACATAAACAAGCGTATTTGCCGTACCCAGATCAATGGCAAGATCACTGGAAAAAAAACCAAGTAGTTTATCTAGAAATAGAGCCATAACCCCTCTTCTTCACATGCTAAAAATTTACATGTCTGTTTGTCTTAATATTATCTTTATAATCTTTTGGATAAGTCTGATGTTAAAATATATTATAAAATATTTTAAAATATCAAAATTGTTCTATAATGACAAGAAAATTATCACAATATCCATCTTTTTGATTGGAGAAAATCATTTAAAAAAAGAGTATCAAAAGTTTAAAGCAATATTGGTGCCAATTAAAATTTTGGAGATTGGCCATTGGAAAAATTTTCCATGACCGTATCATGCAATTTCGGTCTGAAAGCTTTTATCCGGTTATTATCCCGGAACGGATGGATGCGATTGGTCAACAGAATAACAATAATTGCTCGTTCCAGATCCATCCAAAAAGATGTACCGGTGAACCCGAGATGCCCCACGGTTCTTTTAGAAAAATACCGGCCGCAACTCGAACCCTTTGAAGATGGGGTGTCAAAACCAAGTGTCCGGCCGTTTTGCTCGTTTAAACTCAAAAAGCGCCGGGTCAAATCAACATCAAAAACCCCTTTTGAAACAGACCCCAGATATACCGCCATCAGCTCGGACAGAATATCAAAAACATCCCCGGCCGTCCCGAAAAGGCCGGCATGCCCTTCGATGCCGCCCACCGAATATGCATTATCATCATGAACAACACCTTCTAAAAGTGTGCCCCGCCACGGACATTTCTCGGTAGCGGCAAATTCTGCAACAGGCAACTCTTTGTCTACCGGCAAAAAAAACATCGTCTTTAGGCCCAAAGGGAGATAAATATTTTCCAAAACAAAACGATCCAGACGAATTCCTGCCACCTCTTCGACCACCCAGCACAACACCATAAATCCGAGGTCGCTGTATACGACCTGATTGCCGGGAGGATGGAGCAGCGGTTCTTTAATCAAAAATTCCCTTAAGGCGTCTTTTCTGTGCCGGGGTTCTATTTTTTTTAGCAATTCATAATAGGGACGATAATCCGGAAATCCTGAATTATGATACAGCAGATGGTCTACCCGGATCTTTTCTTTGTCGCTGTTTTTAAATAAAGGCAAAATGGATCCCAGATGGTCGTTTAAGGTCAACCTGGATTGTTGAATCAGCTTCATGACGGCAAGGGTCGTGGCCAAAGGTTTTGTCAAAGACGCCAGGTCGAAAACCGTCTCTTTGGTCATTTTACGACCGGAAAAAAGATTGGCATCACCGTAAGCTTCAAAAAAAACAATGTTGCGATCCTTCGAAACCAAAAGGACCCCGCCGGGAAACACATGGTTTGCAACGGCATCTTTCATCAAACGATCAACGTGCTTCATCGTCCCATCGCACTATCGGCACTCATGGTGTCGTAGGAGGCTCGTGAAACAATAGCTTTTTGCTTTTTGTATCCAATGTTGCACCCAGCCCCATAGGAATTGTCAAATTATGTTCTCCATGGCCCACTTCAAAACCGGTCAAAATCGGGATATCCGCATCTTCAAATATATTGCTAAAAATTTCTACGACCTCATTCAGATAACCGCATTCTTTAAAACCGCCGAGAATCAGGCCGGCAATTTCATTGAAACATCCAGCCAATTTCATCTGTGTCAGCATTCTATCGATGCGGTATGGCATCTCACCCACATCCTCGACGAGCAGAATCTTTCCCTTAAAATTCGGTACAAAAGACGTTCCCACCAGATGACACAGCGTGGTCAGGTTCCCGCCGATCACAGCCCCTGAACACACACCCGGTTTGATTACCTTGCCGTTTTCAGGGGTCAGTTCAAGCGGCGCATCGGAGGTTAGAACCGTTTCCATGGCCATGATGGTCTTTTCGGAGGCTTTCGCCAAGGTGGTCACCACAGGTCCGTGAAAGGTCACCAGAGAGCATCGGTCGTAAAGCACAGACAGCAGCGCTGAAATATCGCTGAACCCTAAAAAAATTTTCGGATGCGTTTGAATGGTTTCAAAATCGAGCAACGAAAGAATGCGCATGCTCCCATACCCGCCCCGGGCACAAACAATTGCCTGAACCGTTGGATCGGCAAACAGACGATTTACCTGATCCGCCCGTTGGATGTCGGTTCCAGCCAAAAATCCATGTTTTTGAAAAATACCATCATCAAAAAACGTTTGAAACCCCATGGATTCCAGAACGCTTTTCCCTATCATGAATTTTTCCGGATCAAACGGACCGGCCGGCGCAACAATGCCGATGGTGTCGCCCGGCTTCAGACGAGGGGGCCTGACAGATTTTTTTCCCTGATTTTGCATTGATGGTTGAACCTACGAATCCAGCGATCTAAAAAAAACTATAAATAGTACTTTTAATAAAGTGTTTTGTTGAATAAAACGTTCTTTTTAGACAATCGTCAACATAATTTTAATTATATTCGTAAAATTGTATTACTATTTTATGAAACGACCGCAGGTGGGTCTGCAAAACCATTTAAATCAACAAATCCTTTCTTAATTTTGCACCCATGATTTAAGTCATATATTGACCTATATTGAGCATTTATAATTATTATTTTTTCATAGCCCGTCACTATTTTAAACGCTCGGTTTAGGTTGACATAGCATATTTGAAGTGTTAATCATCTTTTTAGCGTCGGGGCGTGGCGCAGTCTGGAAGCGCACTTGAATGGGGTTCAAGGGGTCGGAGGTTCAAATCCTCTCGCCCCGACCATAATATTTTTACTGAAAAGGCACTTGCATTGCATGTGCCTTTTTTGGTGTTTGGATTGGATTCTGATCAGGTTTGGCTTTGGCTTAAAGATTATTAGCCGAGAGGTCTATATAAAGTTTAGCTATTTTAGATGAGAGATTAAAGGATATATTATGAACCTCAAAATTAAGATTAGGGTTCATCACTTATCTTTGATTGCCATCGATACAGCGCAGTCCATACCTGATAATAGGCATCCTGGCGAAAATCATCTTCGGCTGGAAGGATATTATCCTTGACGTTCGCATAATCAATATCATGGGCGCAGTTTGACAAGTAATCCGCCCAATCGTTTTTTGTAATTTTCATGCGGTATTGATAGTCAGCATGTTTGATTCCTAAAATCTCAGAGTCATTAGAATAGCCATGTAACTTTTTTGCCAGCCGAACAAGATCATCTTTGCATCGCGACCGGATCATCAGTTCACCACGTTTACAATATTTATCAAACACTGCCGAGAAAAAACCGTCTTTAGTGAAAATCCACATGATGTTTCCTTAGAATAATTTTAGTTGGTCCTGTTGACTGGCCTTATTTTTGTCTGAGATTTTTGAACGTGCCTTTGTTTTGCCTGAATCGCCCGTCTGTGCCTTGTTTGTTTCTGTGTTTGCGGGCGGTTCCTTTTTTTTGGAAAATGTAATTGGAAGACCCTTATCAAGGCCCGAGATTGCACGATGAATAATTTGGACGTAAGGCTCATTGGTTCGAGATTTCTCATGCTCTAAAATGGTCTGGGCTTCCGGTGTCAGCATGAGTTGAATCTGCTTGCAACCCTGTGCGAGTTTCTTTTTACGCCAACGTTCCCGTCGCTTCCGATCTGTTTTTCGCCTTTGTTCTATTGTCAGCATAATTTTTCTCCTTTGACGTTTAATTTTAACGCTTGCATCAATCGTTTGTTATGGGCGTTTATATACAACATCTCAAGCTACCTATATCAAAGTGTCTGGTACAGGTCAACACCAAAAGTAACTCACTCAAAACTTGATGAATTAGAATCTGCCACCTTTTCTTTAAATTAGCGGATAAAAAATACTTGACATGCCACTTTGTGGCACTATCTTGTTATTTAAGTCGAACAATGTTTCAGCTAATAGCAATTTGACTTATTCGACTTTAGCAATTTATTCTCAATTTTTTACGCCTTTTTCACAAAATTGAAAAACATATCAAAATATAGGAGATGCAACTATGAAGAATCAAAAGAGTTTGGTATTAATTGTTGCGACCATTATGCTTTTTTCATTTGCTGCAGTTCCTCCGGCCAATGCGTTCGTAGGTATGGCAGCTCTTGGAGCTATCATTGCAGCTACTTTCGCCTCTGCAGTTCTTGTAAATGAAACGGTAGTCAAGTCAGACGATGAGTCTATACCGGAACATTCTGCATCAAAACAAAAAACACAAGATCATTTACAGGTATTAAACGAACCATAAAATGACATGAATATATTCTTTTAATCGTAATGCCCCTTTAGTTTAACCCACTTTAGGGGCTTTTTTTGTCCAAAATAATTTGGATATTCAACATGAATGAATCTGTTTCCAGTTTCTTTTTGCACCGCCGCTCAGCTGTTTTCTGTCTGTTTCCGCCTCAGGAGCAAAATAATTGAAATGTATGGAGGATAATGTTACAGATCTATTTAGGAATCTTCCCTTTGGCAACGGCTTTAAGATGTGACCTCACATTTGAGGTGCAAACAACGAAGATCTTCTGTTCAATGTGATGTATTGATTTATAAAAACCAGGAGCAAAAAAAATGCCGGAAGAAATAAAAACCGTACAAAAACTGATCAACATCGTCATTGATTTTTTTGTAAATTACAGTTTCCAGGTGGTGGGTGCTATTCTTGTTCTTGTCATTGGGGTATTGGTTGCAAAGGCTGTGTCTTCCTCTCTCCTGAAATTCTTTGGGAAAAAAGAATTTGATGTTACCCTGTCAAAGTTTATCACCACCGCGGTCAAAGGCACCATCCTTGGCTTTGCCTTCATTGTCGCCATCGGCAAATTTGGTATCACTATCGCCCCTTTTATCGCCGCACTTGCTGCCATGGCTTTTGGTGCCAGTTTTGCAATCCAGGGCCCTTTGGCGAACTATGGTGCAGGCCTTGTGATTATCCTGACACGGCCGTTTGTTGTCGGCAACACCATCAAAGTTTCCAATATCAGCGGCATCGTGGATGAAGTCAAGCTCGGTGCCACCATCCTCACAGATGAAGACGGGGTAAAAATAACGATTCCGAACAAACTTATCGTGGGTGAGATTATACACAACTCGGAAGAAAGAAAGATCGTGGAAGAAATGGTTGGGATCAGTTATGACAGTGACCCGGAAAAAGCCATCCGGATCATCAAAGAGGCCCTTGAATCGTTTGAGGATATTTCCAAGGAACCTTTGCCTCAAATCGGAATTCAGGAATTCGGTGATTCTTCAATCAACATCGGGCTGCGCTATTGGATACCCACCGATAAATATTTTAAGATACTCTACCAGGTAAACCTGTCGATTTATAAACATCTAAAAGAAAATAATATAGAAATTCCGTTTCCACAAAGAGATGTTCATATTGTTTCACCATCTCAAGATGTCTCTTTGTGATTCGTCATCGATGTCGACAATTTGTGTCTTTATTGAGTTTCCACTGACATGGAGTAAGGCCAAGGTGGCCGGATAATTACGGCGTGGCTGTGCGGCACTTCCCGGATTCAAAAAAAGCACGCCACTTTGTTCAGAAACAGACGGACAATGCAAATGGCCAAAGATTACGGCACTAAAACCAGCTTTCGATGGCTCAATATCGAGTCTGTGGATATCATGAATTACATACAGCAGAGCATCACCGACTTCAATCACCTCGGTTTCCGGAAGATCTCTTAGACCTTTTGTCATATCCATATTACCTTTGACGGCAAATACCGGCGCAATGGATTTCAGATTATCCAGAACTTCGGTATTTCCAATGTCTCCGGCATGAACAATCAGGTCAACGCCTTTAAGCGCTTTTATCGCCGCCGGTAGAAGAAGACCATGGGTGTCCGCAATGATCCCCACAACGACATTTTTATTTTGAAAGTTTAGCGACATTATATCGCCTTTCATGCTCACCAACTTCAAGCAACGTACCAAAAATAATTACTATTTGGTTCGCTTCTTTTTCTTTCGCGGTTTGGTCATCTCGATAACTTTTTATTAGACCAAACGACTCTCACAAACCCGACCAACCCAATACCGACCAAGAGCATAAACACAATAGTAAACGTCAGGCCTGTTTTCAGGACAAGCCAACTGGCTCCGACAAAGGGGATTAAGCCTAAACGAACCATCATCCGCAAACTATCATGTTTTTCGATAAAATCGGCCACAGGGGGTGAATAGGTGTAGTAAAAACGAACAAAACGCTGACCGATTCCATTGGTAAGCAGGAAATGGTCACGGAATTTACTTAAAACTTTAATGTGAGATGTTAAAGGCGAACCATAGGCTGCAGTGGCAATGAAGCAGCCGCCGCCACTTCCGGAGTCATTGCCTGCATTGACCACCGTTACGTCTGTTGGGTTTAGGCCATTATAATCGGCATCTCCTGAGATTGCCGCACCCAATATGATGCTGTAGTTTTGACTGCTACTTGTCGCGCTGGTAATGGTTACGCTCTGATCCACGAACCAATCCGCATCGGTAAACGTCAGGCTTGATTTGTCAACCGTGCCTATGTTGGAATCAGAGCTGCTGACCGGCAGGATCACATTCGCTAAAGGCTCGCTTAAGAGCCTTACAGTAAAGGTGGCCGTGCCTCCAGCCCCCGTGGTCGTTACACTGGCCGGTATAACGACAAAGTCAACCAGCCTGAATTTAGTGAGAAAAATATCTTCCTCACCAGCGGTATGGTCATCCGTTCCGGCGCCGGGATTGAAATCCGCCGTCCCTCGAAAATATCCGGTCAAGTAAACGTTAACGCTGTCGTCCACCGCCACGGATTGACCGTAATCCTGATCCGTGCCGCCCATGGTCTCGGTCAAATCGTAACTGCCGTCAAAATTTATCTTTGTCAGAAAAATGTCTTCCTCTCCGGCGGAGGCGTGGTTGTCCGTTGCAGATCCTGGATCGAAATCCGCCGTCCCCCGAAAATATCCCGTGATGTAAACGTTGTCGCTGCTGTCAACAGCCAGGGATCGACCGTAATCATGATCCGTACCCCCCATGGTCTTCGTATAACCGTAGCTGCCGGCGGAGGTTATCTTTATCAGGAAGATATCTTCTTCTCCGGCGGCGGTATGGTTGTCCGTTGCGGTTCCGGGATCAAAATCCGCCGTCCCCCGAAAATATCCCGTGATGTAGACGTTGTCACTCCCATCGATGGCTACGGATTGACCTTCATCATGATCCGTACCTCCCATGGTCTTCGTATACCCGTAGCTGTCGTCGGAGTTTATCTTTGTCAGAAAAATGTCTTCCAATCCCGCGGCCGTATGAGTGTCCGCCGTTCCGCCGATGTTGAAATCCGCGTCGGTGCCGCTGAAATATCCCGTGATGTAGACGTTGTCGCTCCCATCGATGGCCACGGATTGACCTTCATCATGATCCGTACCTCCCATGGTCTTCGTATACCCGTAGCTGTCGTCGGAGTTTATCTTTGTCAGAAATATGTCTTCCAATCCCGCGGACGTATGAGTGTCCGCCGTTCCGCCGATGTTGAAATCCGCGTCGGTGCCGCTGAAATATCCCGTGATGTAGACGTTGTCACTCCCATCGATGGCTACGGATTGACCGTAATCATGATCCGTACCTCCCATGGTCTTCGTATACCCGTAGCTGCCGTCGGAGTTTATCTTTGTCAGAAATATGTCTTCCATCTCCGGCGGAGGCGTGGTTGTCCGTCCGCTGCGCCTGGGTTAAAATCCGCCGTCCCGCCGAAAATATCCCGTGATGTAAACGTTTTCGCTGCTGTCAACGGCTACGGATTGACCGTAATCATGATCCGTACCTCCCATGGTCTTCGTATATCCGTAGCTGCCGTCGGAGTTTATCTTTGTCAGAAATATGTCTTCCTCTCCGGCGGAGGTATGGTTGTCCGTCCCGGCGCCTGGATCGAAATCCACCGTCTCCCGAAAATATCCCGTGATGTAAACATTTCCGCTGCCGTCTACGGCAACGGATTGGCCCAAATCGTTAGCCGACCCTCCCATGGTTTTTGTAAATGAATAGACCGCCCCGGCATGGGCAACGCTTCCATAACAAAGAAACAAAACCGCAAGTCCGACAACTAAAACAAACATCCTGCATGTCTTAAACTCCAACCCCCTCAGAAACCGTATAAAAATTAATTTTAGTATCAATGCTTTCAGTATCCTTTCAACAGTAAGAGATTAAAATGACCAACAACTTACTATTAAACTTATAAATCCATCCAGCGTCGCGATTCAGACTGAGCAACCATATCAACAATAACACAAAGAGCGACACCGAAAATGTCAAAGCCTATTTCTCTTCTAAAAATCGGAATATTTAGTCATGCGGTAGTTGTTATAAAATTTTCGTATCCACTAACTTAGATATATATCTAAAATCAAAAAGAAAAGCAAGATTTGGGTGACCATGTCTTTCACTTTGTATAGACCAAATGAATAATTGAGCTGAGATCTTTGAATAATTGAAACATCTCTATATCGCGATCTGTAAAATATTTTCTCATTTTGTTTACAATCGATTAGGGTTAAAATTTGATATATCTATTTCAGGTTATATATTATGTACTTAAGTTTATCAGCTTTTGCTTTCAGGAACGCTGATAGAGCGCATCAGGTCGGGAAAATTGTTTATGGCAAAAATATAAGAATGGCAGGTTGTCGATGTTGCTTAAAAACATATTCAAATACTGGGCCCGGCAGCTTTTTGCTTCGGACGCTGTTTTGCAGGAGAAATACACATCGTTTAAATCGCTTTTGAGCCATGACAAACAGGCCCATGAATTGATAGCGGAACTCGAAGAGATCTATTATCATCAACGAGTGGTTGATTTTAAGATGATCGAGGACAATTGCAACGACCTCTCAACCTGTGTCGAATCCATTGTAAAAGATTTTCAAAAAATTTGTCCAACACGGTATCGAGATCTTAATGACTACTATCACAAATTCGATTCCTATATCCGATTTATGCTGTCTCCGAAACGTACGGTTTCTACTGCGCCGTATGTCATACCGCTGAAAGAAATCTCTCAAAATGACGATATGCTGGTGGGTGGCAAGGCGATGCATTTATCTGAGGCAGATCAAAAGATGGCGATCCCGGTACCCAAAGGTTTTGTGATCACCTCCAATGCATTTAACGCTATTCTTGAGAATAATAATCTTCGAAAATCCATCGACCTAAAACTCGTTGATCTTGATATCAATTTGACAGCATCATTAACTGCTGTCTCCAAGGAATTAACAGACCTCATCATGCAAGCCAAAATTCCTTTAGACCTAGAAGTCGATGTGATTGAAGCCGTAGACACCCTATGGCCGTTTGCAACAAAAGAGCTGCCCTTTGCCGTACGCAGCAGTGCAGTGAGAGAAGATTCCCGAGCCTCTTTTGCAGGTCAATACCGCACGGTTTTAAATGTGCGTTACGATACGATACTCAACGCCTACAAACAGGTTATTGCCAGCAAATATTCTCCTGAAGCCATGTATTACCGGATTAATTTCGGTCTTTCAGATATTGAGACACCCATGGCTGTCTTGTGTCTGGAAATGATTGACGCCAAAACCAGCGGGGTGATGTATACTCGGGATCTTCAAAATCCCGAATCCGACCATGTGGTGATTCACTCTGTCAGGGGACTTGGAGATATGATGTTGAGCGGCCAGACGACTTCGGATATTACAAGGATAACCAGACACGGATCACCAAAATTAAAAACCGGAATAAAAAATAATCAACAACAAACATCTACAGTCACAGTAAATAACACAATTCATCACATCGATTTAAATAAAAGTCGCAATAGACCTGTTTATCTGTCCGAAAAAGCCGCCGGAATACTGTCCCGTTGGGGAGAAGCCTTGGAATCATACTTCAGGGAACCGCAGGATATCGAGTGGTGTATGGACCAGCATGATAAACTTTTTATTCTCCAGAGCAGACCGCTTCGAATCGAAGAATTTCAGACTATCGAACATTTGGAATGCAATTTCGACGATATTCAAAACAAGGTGCTCCTCTCTGAAGGAGAAACTGCATGCGCCGGAATCGGTGGCGGAAAAGTTTACCGCGTTAACCATGAAACTGATCTTGATTCAATCCCAAACGGTTCGGTTTTAGTCAGCCGGAATGCTTCGCCCAATTTTGTTAAGGTAATGAAACGACTCAACGCGATTATTACCGAAAAGGGCAGTATGGCCGGTCACTTGGCATCCGTTGCCCGGGAATTTGGCGTCCCGGCCCTCATGAACGCCCCAAATGCTCTTAAAAACCTGCCTCATGGAATAGAAATCACGGTCTACACAGAGGGGCAAAAGGTCTACAATGGGTTGGTTCCATCGTTGCTTGAAAGCCCTTGTGCCGTGAGGAACCTGATTTCAGAAAGTCCCTTTATGCAAAAATTGAAATATGTTATCGATTTCATCTCTCCACTAAGACTCATTGATCCTGAGTCGAATATTTTTAACCCAGATGGCTGCCGGTCCATGCACGATATAATTCGATTCTGTCACGAAAAGGCCGTCCAGGAGATGTTTCACATTGGCGACAGACGTATCAGAAAAATCAGAGGATCCAAGAAGCTTAAATTTGAAATCCCGATGCTCATTTACGTGCTTGATGTGGGCGGCGGATTAAGTGATAAAACTAAATTCAAAAAATCAGTTCATATTGATGAGATACAATCCGCCCCCCTGATCGCCATACTAAAAGGATTGAACCATCCGAATATTCAGTGGGGAAATGTTACGCATTTTGACTGGGCCGAACATGACAAAATTGTATTGAGCGGCGGAATTGCCAGCCCGGAGTCAGCCATGTTCGCCAGCCATGCAATTGTTTCACAAGATTACGCAAATTTGAATTTGAAATTCGGTTATCATTTCGTGATCGTAGATGCACTGTTTACAGACCAAACCCAAAACAATCATATTTTATTTCGATTCAACGGTGGCGGCGCCGATCTGTCAAAACGAATGCTCAGGGCAGACTTTTTGACCCGGATTTTAAAGGCTCTCGATTTTGAAGTCATTCGAAAAAGCGATCTTGTGGACGCTGAGTTCACCTCGTCAAACCGGGAAACCACGGCAGAAAAACTGGATATGCTGGGTCGATTGCTCGGGGCGACCCGGTTGATGGACATGTATCTCAAAGATGCCGCCATGGTTGACCGGTTTGTGGACGATTTCATGAACGGAAAGTATCATTTTGGAAAGGGAGACCTTTGACCAAATACAAACTTACGTGGGTAACACCACAACTGAGCGTAGGACACGCGCCTTTGTCATACGCCGATTTGGATGCCATCCGAGAAGAGGGTGTCACGGCAATCGTCAATCTTTGCGGCGAGTATTGTGATCTGCACAAAATCCAGGAGAATTCAGGGTTTGAGGTTTATTATCTCCCGATTCCGGATGAATGCGCGCCGGATATGAAGGAAATGGAAAATGCCATCACATGGATGGATAACCGCATGCTTCAGGGAATAAAGATTCTGGTTCATTGCCGCTTCGGCGTTGGAAGAACAGGCACCTTTGTTACTGCATATCTTTTGAAAAAAGGCCTTGATATGAAAGCCGCCTCAAAGTTGCTAAAGAAAACACGCGCCAACCCCACCAATTCTTGCCAGTGGAAATTATTGCGCAGTTACCAAAAAAAAATAAAGGATGTCCAATAATTTATTACTCAAGTTTCGCACTAGAATATTTAACGAAATAAAAAAAGGCGGCTAAATCAGCCGCCTTTTTTATTTCGTATTCTTTATCAGGCTTTGTTTATCTTAATTTATGTCTGAATCTTTTTAAGATATCATGAGCTCATGACACCGGTTCTACACGTGGCCACCCCAAACGCCGGGCTGCTCATCTCTGGATCTCGCCCATTTTGCATTCGGGTATTCCTCGGGAGTTTCAACATCGGAAGCAAGAATTTCATCCTGACGTTCTTCTTCGCCTTCTCTTACAAGATCTCGACATTCTCCCTCACATTCGCCTGTAATATCTCTTTTTAATATATCAGTCATTGGAGTCATCCTCCTTATTTTTAAATTTTATTTTCTTTAAAAACAAACAGCCGGTAATAATTTCCGTTTGCTTACCATTAAAAATAAACAGCATTTGGTTTAAGTCAAATATTTATTTAAGAGTGGTTTCAAAACCTTCAATTAGTTTAAAAGATGAATAAACTTATGGTTGGCTTTGGGGAACGGATACTCATCGATCTCTTTGAGGGTAATCCATCGGAAATCCACCGCACCGTTGAGTTTCACCTCACCGGATACATACCGGCAGGAGAAGACATCCATAATAATTTTAAAATGCGTGTAGGCGTGTTTGATCCGTGCGATATGGCCGGTAATCGCCACACTCAGATTTACTTCCTCCTTGATTTCTCTGACACAGGCTTGTTCGGGATGTTCATGTTTTCCGATTTTGCCGCCGGGAAATTCCCATAGTCCTCCCAGTAACCCTTCGGGCTTACGGCGGGTGATCAGCACATGGTTGTTTTTGTATACCACTCCCACGGCGATATTGTGCAGGGGTGTTTTAGACTTCCGGATACGTTTGGGGAATTGATCGACATGCCCTGCCTGCTTGACGCGGCACCGGGAATGAATCGGACAACCATTGCAATCGGGTTTTTGGGGTTTGCAGACCAAAGCACCCAACTCCATTAAGGCCTGGTTGAACATGCCCGGATTACGATGATCCAGCAAACCATCGGCAACTCTTTTAAATGTTTTATACGAAGACGATTTGTTAACCGGTTCCGACATTTCGTAGAGCCGGGCGATAACCCGTTTAACGTTGCCGTCCAAAACAGCATAAGGTTGATTGAATGCAATGCTTAAAACCGCAGAAGCGATATAATCCCCTATGCCGGGCAATTCCCGAAGCACATCCCAGGAATCCGGAAATATTCCGCCATGTTGTTTGAGGATAATCCCTGCCGAACGATGCATGTTGCGCGCCCGGGCATAATATCCCAACCCTTCCCAGGCCTTTAACACCGCTTGCGAATTGACATTTGCCAGTGTTTTTACATCCGGGAAATTGTGTAAAAATTGTTGATAATAAGGTAGAACGGTTTGCACCTGAGTCTGCTGAAGCATCACCTCGGAAACCCATATCCGATAAGGGTCATCGGTTTCACGCCAGGGCAGCCGGCGATGATGGCGGCGATACCATTCGATAAGCAGTTTTCGAGTTTGATTGTTTTCTTTGAACATCATAGAATATTAAAAAGGCAGATACAAAATTTGTGCCTATCCAGAAATGAGATATTTTGTTCAAGATCAAGGCGTGTGAGAAAATTAACCACAGGCATATTGTTTATATTCCGAGGATTAATTTTCGAGCATAACGAAGAGATTGGGCAAAATAGCCATTTATGGATAGGCACATAAAAAGCCCGGTCTTTCAAACCGGGCCAAGTATTTAAAATGGCGGAGAGAGAGGGATTCGAACCCTCGGTGGAAGTTTCCCCCCACACTCGCTTAGCAGGCGAGCGCCTTCAGCCGACTCGGCCATCTCTCCGTTTACCGATAAATTGTTAAGCAGTCGATTCGTTTGTTGAAAAAGTGGCGGAGGGAGTAGGATTCGAACCCACGGAGCTGTTACACTCAACGGTTTTCAAGACCGCCGCTTTCAACCACTCAGCCATCCCTCCGGCGATATAGCCTTTCGAACTGGTGTACGAACGAAAAAAATCGTTTTTATTTGTAGACTCACTAACATTTTGAATATTTAAGGTCAATATTTTTCTATTGTTAGTTGACATCATCCGCTTTTTATGATTTTCGACAAATCAATGACAGAATCGTTTGTATTTAAAGGAGATACATTATGAAACAAAAATACACTATTTCGAAAAACGATGAAAAAACCGGTATTATCATTAGAGAATTCGCCGAACTGGATAAAGAAATATTTTCTTTTTTGTGTGAGGAAACGTTTGAAGACGAGACCGTAACATCAGCCATCGAAAAAGGCCAGGATACGCTCATACAGACCTTAAGAACTCAAAACCTGTTTCCACTTGGTGCTTATGCCAAAGAAATTGCTGCAGCCGTAAAAAAAATGTACGAATCCGGTGATGACCAGCCTGTTGAACTTCTTTTTAACGACACTGATCTTTTGACAAAAGAAGAGAAAAAATCGCTGCCCTTAGATGATGTCGATGACGAGGATGTGGGAATTGATGATCTGCTGGATGAAGACATCTCCGAAGAAAATTTTGATGAAAAAAGCGATATCAAGAATCTTCCGTATTCATTGAAAATTTCCGACGATGATTCCGGCGATATTGACGATGATGATTAGCAATAAAAAAACCAACATTTTTTTGAAATAATTTCACACTTGACAAGCTTCACCACGGGTGATAGCGAAACTATCATAAGGTTTCAATGTGAAACCATATAGCGTTGCGATGTGCAACATATAGCTTTGCAATCCGATAAAATGTTACGGTTGCAGAAAATTTAGAACCAAAATTTACAAGTTATGCTCAGGCCAAGGGCCATCCCGACTCAAGGTGGCCCTTTTTTTTTGGGAAGCCGTACACCGGTTTTTCATTTTCAAAAGATTTTCTAATTTGTTTATATCAATTAAAATGGACATAATTTTAGATACATCGACCCACATATAAAAGATGATAAACTTGTAAAACGATAATTACCACCTTAAGCAAAGAGGCGAAAAATGAAAGATCAAAATCTTACAGGTCCTATCAGAGAAAAATTAAAGGGTGTTTCACGGCGGGATTTTATGAAATTCTGCGGGGTCATGGCGGTCGGTATGGGTTTGCCGTTCGGGGCCGGTACGCAAATCGCCGAAGCTATCACCAACCCCAAACGCCGCCCACCGGTGATCTGGCTGCACGGTCAAGAGTGTACAGGATGTACGGAATCTATATTGTGGCCGTCGCATCCCAGCATAGAGCATTTGATTTTAGATCTTATTTCTCTTGACTACCACGAAACTTTAAATGTGGGAGCCGGTCACCAGGCTGAAGCAGCTCTTGAACATTCCGTCAAAGAAAATGCGGGAAAATTTATCCTGGTCGTTGAGGGATCCGTTCCAATAAAAGACGGGGGAATCTACTGTAAGATCGCTGGTAGACCTTTTACGGATATTGTAAAAGAGACCGCGGCAAAAGCAGCGGCCGTAATCGCCATCGGGTCCTGTGCAACCTGGGGAGGTTGGCAATCGTCGGACCCCAATCCAACCGGTGCCACCGGAATACCTGAATTTTTAAAAGGAACCCCTGTCGTTTCTATTCCCGGTTGTCCGCCCAATGGATACAATTTCCTTTCAACAGTGCTTTATTTTCTGACATTCAAAAAGCTTCCGGCTCTGGATGAATTGGGAAGACCCAAATTTGCCTACGGCCGCCTCATCCATGAAAACTGTGAACGGAGACCCCATTTTGATGCAGGTCGTTTTGCCGAGGAATTCGGCGATGAAGGACATCGACTAGGCTACTGCCTTTATAAACTCGGATGTAAAGGACCCATGACCCATGCCAATTGCCCTTCTATCCTGTTTAATGAAGTAGGATCAGGAGCCTGGCCCGTGGGCACCGGTCATCCCTGTTTTGGATGCACGGAAGAAGGGATCGGATTCACCATTCCGCAATTTACCGAGGCCGATGTTGAGATTGTTACCCCGGCAGCTGAGCATGCGCCCATCCAAACAACAAGAGGCGCAGGCATTTCCAAAGGTTCTGCGGCACTGCTGGGAGGTATCGCCGGAGCAGCCATCGGCGCCGGCGCTGTGGCTGCAAAACGCATGGGCGACAAAGATAAAGGAGAATAATTCATGGAAATCAAACGGCGTGATTTTCTCAAGGGATTGGCAGGAAGCGCAGTGCTGGCAATGGCGTCTCCGGCAATGGCGGTTTCTTCGGAAAAAAGTCGCCTTCCCGATGCATTAGGAATTCTTTATGATTCTACCCTTTGCGTAGGCTGCCAGGTCTGCATGGTGGCCTGCAAAAGAGCCAATAATATGCCCATAGAGTTTTCCGGCTCTCAACAGCAATGGGATAATCCGGTCGATCTCTCTTCAAAGACGCTTAACATTATCAAAGTGTACGAAAACGGAACCCATAAAATCAAGGACCGGGAAATCGACGGTTACGCATTTATTAAACGGCACTGCATGCATTGCGTCGATCCTGCCTGTGTTTCCGCCTGCCCGGCATCTGCCATGACCAAAGATGCCAAAACAGGCGTTGTTTCTTATAACAAAAACGCCTGTATCGGTTGCCGCTACTGCCAGGTGGCGTGCCCGTTCGACATTCCTAAATTTGAATGGGACAATCCTTTTCCGAAAATCGTTAAATGCCAACTCTGTAGTCATCTGTTGGCTAAAGGTCAAATCTCTGCCTGTTGCAGTGCATGCCCCACCGGAGCTTCCTTGTTCGGCCCGGTAAAAGATCTTGCAACAGAAGCTGAGCGCAGGCAAAACATGATGGCCTGGAAAATACTACGAATTTCCGGTAGCGGAAATATCATCAAATAAAATACAGGTCCATAAAGCCGAAAAATATCTCCCCAAAATTTATGGCAAAAATGACGGCGGCGGCACACAGGTCCTTATGCTTGCCGGCGTGTCCTTTAACAAACTTGGCCTTCCGATGCTTCCGGATCGATCCTATACGGCGATTGCCGAAAACATACAACACACCCTTTACAAAGGGATGATTCTTCCCATCGTCGCTTTTGGCGGATTGATCTATTTGGTTAAAGAGAACGGAGAAGAACAAGAAAGAATAACGCCCCTGGCCCGGTTCCGGGAAATAATGGTGTTTTTAACCAGTTAAGACCCTTGTTCAAGGAGTGATTTATGAAAACCGAACAACCCTTAGAAGGAAAGATTCTGACACCGACCTTCTTGATTTGTGGCTTACTTTTTTTGATTTCCCTGATTTTCATGGCCAAACGGTTCATATACGGTCTTGGTGCCGTAACCAATTTGAGCGACGGCTATCCCTGGGGATTATGGATCGCATTCGATGTGGTTATCGGAACCGCTCTCGGATGCGGCGGATATGCCATGGCCCTGCTGGTTTATGTCTTCAACAAGGGAGAATACCATCCCCTGGTGCGGCCGGCGCTGATGACCAGCCTGTTCGGCTATACCCTTGCCGGCGTAGCGGTGGTTCTCGATGTCGGACGATACTGGCAATTGTATAACATCTTTCTGCCCTGGTACATGAATCTCAATTCGGTTTTACTGGAAGTGGCATTATGTGTGGGCGCTTATGTTGCTGTACTTTGGGTTGAATTTTCGCCCGTTTTCCTAACAAAATTCGGAGCCGACAACGCAAAGGCATCCATGAACAAGATCATGTTTATTTTCATTGCGTTAGGAATCCTGCTGCCGACCATGCATCAGTCGTCACTGGGAACCGTGATGGTGGTTGCCGGCAGCAAACTCAGCCCTTTGTGGTGGACCCGCCTGTTGCCGCTGTTGTTTTTAACATCATGCATTTTCATGGGATATGCCATTGTGGTTTTCGAATCCAGCATTACGGGCTCAAGATACCCGATCCATGATGAAACAGACCTGCTCGGCAAGGTTTCGGGGGTCATGGCATGGCTGATCGCAATTTATTTGGTCATCCGGTTTGCCGATGTTGCCATTCGGGGCCACCTGGATCTCGCCTTTAGAGGAGATCTGCTTGGGAATATGTTTTTGCTGGAAAACATCCTGCTGTTGGTTCCCATGGCCGTTCTTTTTGTCCCTTCCAATCGGAAAAACGCGCGCGTTATGTTTTTCTGCGCTGTTTCAATCGTTCTTGCGGCGGTACTGTACCGGTTCAATACTTATATCATTGGATTTGATCCCGGAAACGGCTGGCATTACTTTCCGTCCGTCGGAGAAATTTTTATATCTTTAGGAATCGTGTCATTAGAAATCATGGCATTTCTGTATTTTATCAAAAGACTGCCGATCTATCGCCGGTCTTAAGCATTTAGTATTTGCAAATGAAGGAGAAATTAAATGGCAAAACGAATTGTTGTCGATCCAATTACCAGGATAGAAGGTCATCTGAGAATCGACTGTGAGGTCGAGAAAGGCAAAGTCGTCAATGCCTGGTCATCCGGGCAGATGTGGCGCGGCATGGAAGTTATCCTCCAAGGCCGCGACCCCCGGGATGCCTGGCTTTTTACCCAGCGGATCTGCGGTGTCTGAACCACCGTTCATGCCATTACCTCGGTCCGGGCGATCGAGAACGCATTGAACCTTGAAGTTCCGTTAAATGCTCAGTATATAAGAAATCTTATCACAGGCGCGCAGGGTATCCAGGATCACATCGTCCATTTTTATCAATTGTCCGCCCTCGACTGGGTGGATATCGTTTCAGCCCTCAAAGCTGACGTAAAAGCCACGGCTAAACTCGCGAGTAAGCTGTCATCCTGGCCGGACAATGGTTTCAATGGGCTGAAAGCCACTCAGGAAAGACTAAAAACCTTTGTTGACTCAGGCCAGTTGGGTGTTTTCTCCAGTGGATACTGGGGGCATCCGGCCATGAAACTTCCGCCTGAAGTCAATCTGCTGGCTGCGCATCATTTCTTTCAGGCTCTGGAATATCAGAGAAATATCAATAAGGTGGTGGCAATTCTCGGAAGTAAAACGCCCCATATTCAAAATCTGGCAGTCGGCGGTGTTGCCAACCCCATTAATCCGGACAGTCAATCTACCTTGACCGTGGAACGGCTCTATTATATCAAAAAACTGATCGATCAAGTTGGTGATTTTATTCACAACGTCCATATGGTGGATGTAGCTGCGGTCGGGGCATTATATGCAGACTGGACAACATACGGAAAAGGCGTCACCAACTATTTAAGTGTTCCGACCATGCCTCTTGATCCCGGCGGTACAAAATTCGCGCTGCCGGGCGGATATATTCCCGGAGACATTTCTAAATTTAAGCCCATCACCTCTTTTAACGATGAATATTTTCAAAATAATGTGAAAGAAAGCATTAAGCATTCCTGGTATAAAGGGGACTGGGACCGCCATCCCTATGAGGAAGAAACCGTTCCCGATTATTCCGAGTATGACGACAAGAGAAAATATTCATGGG
This sequence comes from uncultured delta proteobacterium, assembly GCA_963731025.1. Classification (GTDB taxonomy): domain Bacteria; phylum Desulfobacterota; class Desulfobacteria; order Desulfobacterales; family UBA11574; genus UBA11574. The sequence continues at coordinate 26,961 of CAVSVL010000031.1, forward strand.
TTAAGTCGCCAACCTTCGAAGGCGAGCATGCCCAGGTCGGTCCACTGGCAAATGTATTATGCATGTACGCTTCCGGACATAAACCGACTCAAAAGTACACCAAAATATTGCTCGATACGGCCAATTCCGTATTGTCTCTGGTGGGTTCAAAGGCAAGGGTCAACATCAATTCGCTTCATTCCACCATCGGACGTATTGCTGCCAGAGCGGTTCGTACTGCGGTGTTACATGATGAACTTATCAATCAATGGCAACTTTTGGTGGATAATATCGGAAAAGGCGACTATAAAACGTTTAACAAGCCGGTATTTCCAAAGGGTGAGCAAAGGGGCTATGGCTTTCATGAAGCACCCCGGGGCGTTCTCTCTCACTGGGTCGTTATCCAGGACGGCAAAATAAAGAACTACCAATGCGTGGTGCCGTCTACGTGGAATGCCGGTCCCCGCAACGGTAAGGATGCTCTTGGGCCCTATGAAGCTTCCCTTATTGGGAATCCCATTGCTGATCCGGATAAACCGCTGGAGGTGTTGAGGACTGTCCACTCATTTGATCCGTGTCTGGCGTGTGCCATTCACATGGTGGATACCAACAACAAAGAGATCGTTAAAGTCAGGGCGTTTTGAATTCAAATCGAACCGAATTGAATCGTAACTGCCCGGAGTCTGAAAAAAATCAATCTTTAAATGACTCCGGGCAGTCTTTTTTGAGTGTATTGGTACTGGGTATCGGGAATCTGCTGCTTTCCGATGAAGGCGTCGGAGTTAAGGCCGTCGAGGAACTGGAAAACCGATATGATTGTTCTGACGCCGTGGAAATCGTCGACGGCGGGACATCAGGATCCGAACTTCTGCCGTTCTTTGATGATCGCAGTCATATTTTAATCATCGATGCCGTTAAAACCGGCAACCAGCCGGGAACTATAGTAAGGATTGAGAACCCTCCTGCTTTTTTCCAAAAAAAAATATCACCCCACCAGATCGGTCTGGCCGATGTTCTGGGCCTTGCCGCCATTACCGACAACCTGCCCAGAAACATTACCCTGTTCGGCATCGAGCCCAAAGAGCTCTCCACAGGACTCGATTTGTCAACAGAGGTTGCCCGAAATTTAAGCCGGCTGGTTGACATGGTGGTTGAGGAACTGAAATCCATCGGGGTCAAGGTTCAAGCAAAAATTTAGTCTTTGGTAAAAAGTAATGTTTTCCTTTGTACGAACGTTTTATGTTGAATGACACTGAAACTTCTGCTACTTTAATTTGACATAGACTGAGGTTTTTAAGAATGTGCCTGGCAATTCCATCAAAAATCGTAAAAATTGAAGACAATGTCGCCACCATCGACGTTGACGGTGTGCAAAGAGAAGCCAGTCTGCTTCTGATCGAAAATCCCGAGGTCGGGGATTACGTTATTGTGCATGCCGGTTTTGCCATTAACAAAATTAACGAAGAAGATGCCCTGGAATCCTTGAAACTACTTAAGGAAGCCGCCTCATTGATCTTCGACGATGACAAGCAGAAGTAAAGAATTCGGGGCCAGAGGACCTGGCTTTGACATAACACATAGAAGGGGTTGTTTTACATAAAACTAAACAAGTTAAAATTGTCTAAAGTGATCTAAAGTGCCTAAAGTTATTGAGTGGCTTCGCTCCAGTGATTTTATATAATTGACAGAATTCCTTAACTTTAGCTCACTTTAAACTTTAGTTCACTTCAAACTCTGCCAGCGATTCTTCAGGCATATCCAATTAATTCTGATATTGCCCAAAGATCAAGTTTTTCAAAACTGAGCAAACATGTCAATAAAACACCTGCACGAATACCGAGATCCCGAGCTTTCCCACAAAATCATCCAACAGATAACAAAAACAAGCCAAAAAAATATCCGCCTGATGGAGGTTTGCGGCACACACACCACATCGATTTTCAGAAACGGCATTCGGTCCCTTTTGCCCCAGACCATTTCACTGCTTTCCGGTCCTGGATGTCCGGTGTGTGTTACCGCCCAAAATGAGATCGATGCTTTCATTGAACTGGCCAAACTCGATGACGTCATTATCGCCACATTCGGAGATCTGATAAAGGTTCCCGGAGCAGATTCATCCCTTCAAAATGAACAGGCAAACGGCAGGGATGTCCGCGTGGTGTATTCGACATTTGACGCCCTTGACATTGCCAAAAAGAATCCGGATAAAAAGGTTGTCTTTCTGGGTGTCGGTTTTGAAACCACGGCCCCGACCATCGCCGCATCGATACTGGCAGCCCGTAACTTGAACCTGAAGAACTATTTTGTAATTAGTGCTCACAAACTTCTCCCACCGGCGCTTGTTACCCTTGCAGAAAACCCGGAGACTAAGATCGACGGTTTTATCCTTCCCGGACACGTTTCCGTAATTATCGGTGTTAAGGCCTATATCCCCTTTTACGAACAGTATAACATTCCTTGCGTCATCGCAGGGTTTGAGCCTATAGATATATTGCAGGCCATACTCATGCTGACCAAACAGATTGAGGATAATGCCCCAATGCTTGATAACAGTTACAAACGGGCCGTCACTTTTGAGGGAAACTCCAAGGCCCGATCCACCATGAATGCTGTCTTTGAGACAGCGGATGCCGCCTGGCGCGGCCTCGGGACAATGCCTTTAAGCGGTCTCAAGATAAGAAAGGAATATGCAGCATTTGATGCACAAAACGTGTTTGATATTAAGCTCGCCGAGAGCAAGGAGCCAAAAGGGTGTGCCTGCGGTGACATCCTCTTGGGCGTAAAATTTCCTCCCCAGTGCCCGCTTTATAAAAAAACATGTACGCCCATTCAGCCCGTCGGTCCTTGTATGGTCTCCAGCGAAGGCACCTGCGCTGCCTTCTATCGCTACCATGACATATAATGGGCAAAATTTTTGAAAGCGATCTGAAAACGATGATCCACGAAATTAATACGCCATTGCTACTTCAATATATCAGACAGGATTTTCAGGAACCGCCCCGAAAAGACACCGGGATCTTCGACAAGCATACCCGTGGATATGTCGAGAATTTTTGCAAAGCCTTTATGCGCAAGAAATCGGTACAGATCGAGTAAAAAATCGCTCAACTTGGGTAATAGAAAAAAGGATTGAATAAATGGATGATTTCCGACAACAAGAAATGGTCTATCCAGAAAAGCATCCGGGACTTCAGATCAGCGGAGTAAGTGCGGTGTTTGAAAAGCTGGCGCAAAATCGAACGCTATCTGAAGTGCTCGATGCACTTTGCCTGACCATTGAAAAGATGCGTGATGAGATAATCTGCTCTATACTTTTGATTGACAAAAATACCGGCCGGTTGAGCCATGGCGCTGCTCCCAGCCTTCCCGATTTCTATCTTAAGGCGGTAAACGGCACACCGGTAGGCATGGGTATGGGTTCTTGCGGGGAAGCTGCATTTACAGCAAAACGTGTCATTGCAGAGGACATTCTCATTCATCCCAACTGGAAAAACTTTACTTCTATTGCCGTTGATAAAGCGGGTTTAAGGGCATGCTGGTCAGAACCTGTCATTGGTTCGGATTCCAAAGTGCTTGGAACATTTGCAATCTATTATCGTCATCCCCAGAGTCCGAAAAAAGAAGACATTGAACTCATCAGGAGTGCGGCATATATTGCGAGTATTGCCATAGAATACTCAATGAGCCGTGAACAATTGAAGCAGGCCAATGAAGAACTGGAGCATCGGGTTATTGATCGCACCAAAGAACTGCGTTTGAGAATTACTGAAAAAGAACAAGTAGAGATAGCACTGCGGAAGAGCCATGAGGCATTATCAGAATCACAACGTATGGCCAAGCTGGGAAGTTGGGACCTCGATCTCAATACCCGGATCATCACCTTGAGCGTGGAACATCAATTTGTGGCCGGAAGGAAATGCAAAGAAACCGCGCTTCCCTTAGACGAATATACTGCCGATTATATCGTTGAAGAGGATATCGCTATTATTCAGGACCAATTGGCGTTTGCGGTTCAAAGTATTGAAAACAGCAATTATCACAACAATTTTGAATACCGTCTTAAGACAGATAACGACGGCGGCTACAAAAATATCGCAGTGCAAATCCGATTCAAATCAAAAGGTATCATCAATGGTGTCATCCAGGACATCACCGAGCGGAAGCAGGCAGAGGAAGCTTTAAAGACTTCTAGAGAAAATTTATTGGAGGAATCTAATCAAAGAAAAATTTTGTCAAAAAGACTTATCGACCTTCTGGAAAAAGATCGTCATGATATCGCTATGGAGCTTCATGACAATATTGGTCAAATTTTAACCTCACTCAAAATATACCTTGAAATTGTCGATGACAAATTAAAACCCATTGATACCGAGTTGGAGTCTTTGACAAAGGCCGCTATCAAAAGAGCGAATCAGGCCATAAATGATCTTAATAATATCGCTCATGGGTTAATGCCCAGCATACTAGATCCTTTGGGTTTGGTGTCTTCTCTTCGTTCGCTATTAAATGAATTTAGAGAGCATACGGATATTAAGATCGATTTTTTCAATCGAAATGTTCCGAAACGATTTGATCGGGAAAAGGAGCTTGCCATTTACCGCATCGTACAGGAGGCATTAAATAATATTATTAAACATGCCGAGGCTAAAACTGTTTATGTGAGCCTGTTAAAGAAAGGTAACGTGCTTTCTCTCAGTGTGGAAGATGATGGAGTTGGTTTTGATCAGGACAAGGCAATGAAAATATCGAAAGGCAAAGGGCCGTTGGGACTCGTTATTATGCAAGAAAGGGCCATGCAACTCGATGGAGAGTTGACCATAGAATCATTTTTGGGTAAAGGAACGCATTTGTTGGTGGAGATACCGATTTAAGACTCGATGATCCTCCTTATTTTATCGTGTGCAATTAATAGACTCAGGGGGCGACATGAAAAAGCAGAATGGAAAGCGGAGGATGAGCGAGTGGGAGGAGAATGCCTGCCCGCGTTGCGGAGGTACGGGCATGGTGTGCGGCCACAAGCCGGAGATTCTGCCTGGGGCCTGCTGCGCGGATTTCGCCAACGCCATCTGCCCGGAGTGTAAGGGAACAGGGAGGGATCCGCGCAGAAGGGGAGAAAAAGGATAATTTCAAAATGTTCTGAAATATTTCCAGGATTATTGATTGGGGGTTTAAGGCACGTTCTGCATCAATGTCCCCAAAATTGGTTTTTTTCTTGACCCACTTTGATGCTTCTCTATAGTCTATGGTTGGGAAAGCAGGTTCTTATCAACTTGTTTTTATCATCGAGGGAGTCAAAGACACTGTTTCGGAGGAATTCGACCGGTGCATTTATTTTCGATATAAAACATTAAAAAGGAGATTGAAAATGACGACAAACGACGCAACAGAAAAAAAGCCCCTCTGGTTGTCAATCGAGAAAAATATCCTTGAGCTCGATTCGCAGGACCTATCAGAGGAAAACTATGAAGCATCGATTCAACGGATTGCGGGTAAACTTGACAACGCAGGTTATAATGTTTCGCGTCATGGGGGCCATATTCGTCAATTGAGATACGCAATGGATGACGCACGCAAGGTAGGAAGGCCCCTTATGGAGGATTTCAACACTGCGATCGCCGCACTTACACTGGAGGACGTGGCTGACCTTTATTCTGCAGTGAATAAGCTCCTTGACGACCTCGGAAAAACATGGCCAGAACTCAAATTAGCCGAGCGTAGACCAGATGTGATACGGATTGTCGAGAAGACAAAACTTGATCTGTTCATCACCAAGGCAAAAGGCATGCCCGACGATGAAGGTATCCGATTACTCATTGAGGATAAAGTAGCTCCTGAAGTGATTATTAACGCGTTGGACATTACCGGGGAGAAGTTGAAACAGGTGAACACCGAGATGGAAAAGGAACGTGCAGAGAGGAAAAGAATAGCCAAGCTGCTTGAGGCAGTAGAGGGCAAGTCCAACGAAGAAAAGGTGAAGCACCTTCTTACGAACAACGTCTCCGAAAAATTGATAATCGAGATGGCAAAAGTTGACCAGGACGCGATCAATGATGTCAAACAGGCAATGGAAGCGGAATTAAAGGAAAAACAAAGGTTAGAAGAAGAGGCTGCTGCAGAGGCGGCTGCACGGAAACAGGAAGAGGCTGCAGGACCTAAATTGGAAGAAATTCCGTCGGATGAGATGCTCGAATACATCGAATCCATTCGCGAAATCATGGAATTTAGCGATCAGGAGAAAGAAATCAGAGTTATGTGCGATCAGAGTTCCATCCCCAAGTGCCTTGTGGACATTGCTGTTTCGGAGCCTGACAGACTGGATGAGCTTGAAAAAGAGGCGGAGGGATAATCCATATATATTAACAAGATAGCGAGGTCCGACCCCATTCGATAAAGGTACTAACAAGACATCACCGGCCGTCGCGCACCTGAAAAATTAATGAGATTTGCCGACCTGGTCAACGAAGTAAAAGAAATCAAGCATTATTTAAACCGGGGCGTTAAAGGGTGAACCGGGATCGAGCGATAGACGATCCCGGTTTTAAAAAGTTTGCACAACACGCATCAAATATCTGAATTTTTGGTTGATTTATCACGCATCCTTAATAGATTAATGGTAATCATGTGTCCCCGAAAGGACCGGGATCCCGGTGTTAAGCTCCAGGGTTTTAGCCATTTTCTGGGCATCAAGGTAAGGGCACTCTGGTTTGGCTTTGGCAAAACAGGTGCTTAAATAAATCTTATCCGGTTTCATTTCCAACATTTTTATTGCCATACGCATGTTTGCGACCAAAGATCGTCCCGGACATTCACACTTAACAAGGGCTAAAACCTGGGAAGGGTTTTCGATACTACCTTGTCCGAGCGCCGCCGCTTTGAGACAGCGCCATTCTCCTACGCATCCATACCCGGTATCCATGTAAGCACCACATCCGACGATTGCAATTTTTTCCATTTCAACCTTCCTTTCTCTCCGTTTTAAGTATGTTGAATCTCAATATATTTATTAAGAATACAGTATATTCAATCATTTTCTTTCATAACACAAGGCTCTATAAAGCCATGTACATGTGAGACAATTGCAGAGTCCTCGCCCAAAATAGAAATTAAAAAATATTTTGTATTGCAAACTTAAAGTTATGAGCATAAACTCATTAAAAGCTATCTAAAACGTATGCCATTTTTAGTCAATATTTTTTATTATGTTTATTCACACAAAGGATAAAACAATGTACAAAATACACCCCATTGTCGTGGGAACAAAGGTTATTGAAAGGAGTTGAAATGAATTCAAAGACAAAAATTGGAATAGTTATCTGTGATCGCTACCGCCGCTGTGCGGGCGGAAAGTGTTTCCGAGCGATGAGGAACAAGGAAGGGGCTTTCAGCATATATAAGGACACCGAAGTTGAGTTGGTTGGTTTTACAACGTGCGATGGTTGTCCTGGCGGCAACATAGAATATGCGGGCGAAGAAATGGTGAAGAACGGGGCAGAGGTTATTCATTTAGCTACCGGCCTGGTGGTTGGTTATCCTCCCTGCCCCCATATCGATACATTCAAAGCCTTTCTCGAAAAACGTTATGAGGTCAAAGTCGTTGTAGGAACGCACCCTATACCGAAAAAGTATCTTGATATGCATACTTATCTCGGGACATGGGAGAATTCCGCATGGAAGTCACTTGTCGCGCCGACCATGAGTGATGAAGTGACCCGTGCAAGTTACGATTAAATATAGTCACTGAAGGCCAGGTTGAGCGTCTTGATGAATTGATAGAACTTTGTTTAGCAGCCATAGTGTACCAATTCATCGCATGCAGGTTGGCTAACCATGCCCTTACAGTCAATAACCGCAGCGGCTGAAGAACGCCGTTACCGATAGCTGCAATTAAAACGTAACAAAATGACCATTGACCTTTAGGAGGTTAAGTCGCATTGTCATGCCTAAATATGAGTAAGGAAAACGCAACAATTAATTTTGGTGCAAAATCAAAACATCTTCAAATCCATTGCACAGTTTTCTGTGCATCTATGCACATTTCTCTGTGCACCTTCTCATCCCGCGCGTCATAAAAAAATCCCCGAACGTTAAGCCAACTCCTCATAAGTACCCATCAAACAATGATTTTCAATAATCCAAAGTCACAAAACCAAATTTGGCATACATGTTGAATAGCATTCCGTTGATAATCTCGATCTTAAGGAGCTGATGCTATGAAAGACCTATTAACCCGAATTGCACAAGCGCTTGTCGACAAACCGGAAAAGGTGCAGGTAAATGAAATTAAAGGCAGCCAAACTGTGGTACTTGAGCTCAGGGTAGCTGACACTGATATGGGCAGAATCGTCGGTAAACAAGGCAAAATGGCAAACGCCATCCGGACTATATTAAATGCTGCATCCGGAAAAGTTGGACAAAGATTCGTAATTGAGATTGTTGAGTGATGTGGTGGGCCTGAATTGAGACAAGAAGTACTTGGCTTGACTTGATACCCGAAGAAAAATGATTTCTCAGATAACTTATAAACAAGAAAGGGATTTAAATGACAGCGATCTCAAGGAAAATTTTATTTGTAGACGATGAAGAATCACAACGCAAATTTATGCATAGTTTGTTTGTTAAAATGGGATGCGATGCTGAATTTGCTGAAAGTGCCAAGGAAGCTTTGAAGATTTTTAATAATAAAGAGATATCAATTATTATAACAGATTTAAGAATGCCAGAGATGGATGGTATAGAATTATGTAAGCGAATTAGAGAAACAAACTCAAAGACTGTTATTTATGGTTATTCCGTTAATCCTATGGAGATTGACCCTGATCATCTTGAGAATGTTGGCTTTGATGGCCTTCTTTGTGAGCCTGTCAGACTTGAAGTATTAGGGCGTGCTATTGAAGGTGCCTTTGAAAAAATAGAGAAGAGTGAGGGGTAAGAACTTAAGTCTGCCAGACAACCCTGAAAGATCGGGATTTTCGCTTCGCTACAACCCCGCAAAGACGGGATCTTCGCTTCGCTACAACCGGCGGATAAAAAAAACCTTTCCTGGATTCCCCTTTTACCTTAAAAATTATCCTGCCGGCAAAGATACGCTCCCAATCCTTGCACAATATTATGTGCACTCATGCACTGTTTTCTGTGCAACATCATTTTTCCTCTCTTAAACCATAAGCAAACAAATCCTCATAAAAGTATATGATTTCAATCGCATAGGGTGAAGTTTGCCTTTTCAGCAGGATTGGCACGGATATTGATCATGCATATTATAAACAAACCACCATACGGAGGTTATGGGCATGGAAATTTATGAATTTCTCAAAGATGTGGAAGAGATTAATAGAGCGAGAGAAATTGCGCTTCGCTATGCCGCCTCAATTTTAGAGGATTTCAGCAACCTTACCCCGAAAGGCCGGAAGGTGATGGCTGATACCCTTATGGAATTGATTTCGGGGGAGATTCGATTAAAGAATTTTCAGTATCAAAGTTTTCCAAATTAATCTCATTTACGGTTTTAGCCCAAACGCATTCGAAAAGACCTTGCCCGTCACAATGTGTTAATTTGTTAATATCCTTGACAGTTCTGCCTTAATGTGCGAAAAAACATATGATTTAAAATAATTGCTTTCAACCCTAAACAAGGGAGAGCATATTGTGGTAAAATAGAACCCCATTTCTCACATAGAGAGGTGGGGTTTTGTCTTTGAATCGATAAGAATTAGATATCAGAATGTGATTACAAAGGGTACCCCGGTTAAATGGTCTACGAATTTAACAGGGCAGGCAAGGGGTCAAGCCCACCACACAGACGGCGGATAAAGATTCAAGGCCCGCCCTGCCGCGACGTGGTGATTACTTAAAGTATAGGCTAAGCTTCATAAAAATGACAGTTTATTGACAATATAGTAAGGTTAATCGGTCTGGGCCAGGGGTTCGAGTGATCCTCCACAGAGCTGGCGGATAAAAATGCTAGAGAATTACAAATAAAGGACATGAAAGAAAGGCATCTCAGAAATCGAAAGAATGTTAAAGGTGCTGATAAAGTCTTTAGAAAAGAAACCCTTGACTCCTTGGCCCCTGGAATCCTTGGACCCTCTTCTCCAACTAAATTGGAGAAGAACCTAAAGAATAAAACATAATTTCACAACTCAGGCAAAAATTATGTTTATGGCAAGGATATCTGTAATGAATTAAATTCTCAGTTTTCGAAAAATTCTTTTACTGGATTAAAAGTGTCTCATTAAATATCAGATCTATAAAAAAACGATTCTACATAATATTAATGTTATGCCCATACAAAAAAACAATCCGCTTGACATATTACGTCTGGCGTAATACTATGTGCGTATGATAAAATCATTTGCCTGCCGGGATACTGAAAAGCTGTTCAATGATCAACGAGTTCGCCGCTTCCAATCTTTTGAACGACAGGCGAGAAAAAGGCTTATGGTTCTTCATGCCGCTCCGAATCCGGAAGTCTTAATGCTTAATCCGGGAAACAAGTTTCATGCTCTCAAGGGAGATAGAAAGGGGCATTTCGCTATCAGCATCAACAAACAATGGCGTATTTGTTTTGAGTGGCATGAGGGTAATGCATTTAATGTTGAAATTATAGATTATCATTGAGGTGTTGATATGAGCGCTAACAAACTTCTTGATCCGATTACACCAGGTGAAATCCTGCGTGAAGATTTCATGGAACCCTTGGGTATTAGTATAAATAAGCTTTCACGTGATCTTTCTGTTCCTCCCAATCGAATCAGCGAGATCGTTAACGGAAAAAGATCCATTACTGCCGATACCGCATTGAGATTGCAGCGCTATTTTGGTGTTGAAGCTCAGTTTTGGCTGAATTTACAGACTGAATATGATTTGCGAATGATAAAGCGAAAAATTTGGTCTGACATAGAACGGCGAATTATCCCGGTTAAGACTACAGAAATAGGAGTTGAGCATACTGCCGGGGCATAAGTTTCGCATAGCTTGTGCAAAAACACCCTATATCGTTGGGAAGTGGAAAGAAATTGGAAAGACAGCGACATTAGAATTTTGGAAAGACGGCACATTCAAGGCTGTTGATAATCAAAAAATGGCTGTAAAAGGAAAATATACTCTGATTGAACCTGGAAATATAAGGTTTGAGATTTTTCGGCAGGATTCTCCTCCTGAGATTGTTAACGGAACATTTTCTTTACAAGGGGATGCATTGACCGTTACATCTGCGGACGGCAAAGAAATTGAAAGATATAAACGGGGAAAGTAAATATTATCAAGCTGCTTCTGGATAACATTACAGATTCCATGTTATGCAGAAACTTTTTAATTCTAATAGCCAAGAAAAAAAACTGCACAATCACTGGTTTGGCCGCAATACGCTACAAGGACGCAATTCCATATGATACCGGAACACTATAAAAATAGAGAACAGACTTTCATCAAGCACACAATCCTCAGGCGATACCTTGAACGTCTGTTTATGATCAAAGGTCAATTCGAGCCTGTCATATGCTATATTGATTGTTTTGCCGGTCCATGGCAGGAGGATAGCAGTCAAATGCATGACACCTCAATTGCCATTTCACTTAAAATTATGAATGATTGTCAAGTTGCCCTTGCAGAAAAGGGTAAAAAAGTAAAATTTGCCGCTTTGTATATCGAGAAGGACCGGAGAGCTTATGATAAATTGGTAGATTTTCTTCAACTTGATGAGTGGGCAAAAATAGAAACAAAACCTCTGTATGGTGATTTCTTCAATTTGCGCAATGCAATTTGTGATTGGTGCAATAACAATTCTTTTGCTTTTTTCTTTGTAGATCCAACAGGTTGGAAAGATGTGGTTGAGATTGAGACATTAAGGCCGCTTTTGCAGCGTAAAAAGTCGGAATACCTCATTAACTTTATGTTTGATTTCATCTTGCGTACACATACACAGGAAGCATTTGAAACTCATATGCGCAACATATTCGGAATAGTCCCAAATACAGCAAATATGACTTCTAACGAGCGAGAGGAGTATCTAATAAGGTTGTATCGCAACAGCCTAAAAAAGGCTTCAACTCAATATGATAAAGAGCCAAGGACAGCTCGTGTTAGAGTATTGTATCCAAGCCAAGACAGAACTTTTTTCGATTTGATTTATCTTACTCGACACCCTATGGGCATAAGAGCCTTCATGGAGGAATCAGAAAAAGTCGATATTATTCAAAGAATGGTTCGCGCGAAAACGAAGCAGGAAAAGCGTATCAAAAAAACTCGTCAATTAGAAATGTTTGATGACAGTGATAGCTCGTCGAATGAGGGCAATATCGATCTCTCTGAAGTCAAGGAATATTGGCTATCAAAACTGGCATACACTTCAAAAAGATTCGGTTTGGATGAGCTTGCGGATATGCTCGAAGAGACAGACTGGTTCATATCACACTTTCAGGCAGCGTTTAAAGAGTTACAGAAAGAAGGCAAAGTAAGGAATATTGATTCAGCTCGAATTCGGCCGAAAAATGTTGTACACTTTCATGCAAATAAGCATACTGGTGAACTATTAAAGAAAGAAAGATTATGAGCACACAAACTTCAATAGAATGGACGGAACTAAGCTGGAACCCAACAACAGGCTGTACTAAAGTATCGCCTGGTTGCGAAAATTGTTATGCAGAAACAATGGCCCGTCGTTTGAAAGCTATGGGTCTTAAAGGCTACGAGAACGGCTTCACACTTACGCTTCAGCCTGACAGACTGAATGAGCCGCTAACCAGAAGAAAACCTAGTATGTACTTCGTGAACTCTATGAGTGACCTATTTCATGAAGACGTTCCTGACCAATATATAAATAATGTTTTATCCATAATATCAACGGCCAATCGGCATACTTTCCAAATTCTTACGAAACGCACCAAGAGGATGGCACAATACTTTAAAAATAAATCGCTTCCTAAAAACTTATGGGTGGGTGTAACCGTAGAGAACAAAAAACATGGGCTCCCGAGAATAGATCATTTACGCCAGATTCGTGCTTCGACCCGTTTCATTTCTATGGAGCCTTTATTAGAGGACTTGGGACTTATCGATTTGTCCGGTGTCAACTGGGTTATCGTCGGTGGTGAATCTGGAGCCAAGGCTCGACCTATGAAACCCACATGGGTGATAAACATTAAGGATCAATGCAAAAAACAAGGATCTATTTTCTTCTTTAAGCAGTGGGGGCGTTGGGGGGCAGATGGCATAAAAAGATCGAAGAAGGCTAACGGCAGGGTATTGCTGGGGCGCATTTGGGATAATAAACCACAGGGTAAGCATCTGATGAAACCGGCCGAACCTGTCGCTGGACGTTGACCGGAAGAGCCTCGCGGTTTTGCTATCAATTATTTGCTTGCAGGCTCAATCTTTCGGTTTCCCTGAATATCATCTAATTCCCTTCCGGCAAGTGAGCTTTTCGTTGTGAGAAATGAAATAAAAAAAGAAAAGAGTATAGCGCGAACTAAAAAATCTACGATTCGCCTAATAGATGCCGCTACAGATGCTGGACTTTCTCTGGTTCCAGGTGGTGCTGGTATCTACAAGTTCGGAAAAATATTAGTACAGCATGCATTAGGTTTTTACCATGATCGGAGAGATGAAAGACTGGCGAACTTTCACGAAAAGCTGCTTGAGAATGTATCAACCGAAGAAAAAGATAAGATATTTAACACAGAATTCTCAGTGGAAGATTATTATTCAATTTTAAATCAGCTCATCCATGACGAAGAGGATGAAAAAGTTGCGATATATGCAAAAGTTTTCCAGGCAATCTTGTTAGGTTTAATTCCTGATGATTTCAAAATTCATATACTTAAATCTATTCGAGAACTAAAGTATTCCGATTTTGACTTGATGAGACGAATATACATAAATGAAAAATACGAATTTGTCGCCCCTGGAAATAAAAGAAGTCAAATAAGCAGAATTACTCGACCGAAAAAGCCAATAGAATTGCACTCAATCCAAACTTTAATACGTCATGGATACCTTTACGAGAAAGATGGCACAAAACCTCCCTGGCCCACAGAATTAAATAAATTTTTAGCTGAATATTATACGAAGAAGAGCAGCTTACTGATAAGGCAAATAATGGGGACGTCTATCCAAGAAAAAGAATTTAATGATGGCTTTATGAAAGGTCTTAAAGCTAGTCAAAATTACATTCTAAATGAATTCAGTAGTGTCCAATTAAGATTCGAATAAATTCAATTGGATATGGCCACTAGTAATTTTGTTTTTGTAACCAGTTTCTGTGAGAGCCTGTAAAATGGGCATTTTTTCAAAAAGAGTAATACTCAAAATCTGTAAAATTGTGTAGAGGCTCAGGTCTAATTTCATCCGTTTCTTTATTATGGTTACCAGAACATATACAGATATCGCAATCCAGATTTGAGTTTTCACCGCATTTTCAGATGTGCCATAAAAAGCCTTTATCCGAAGATGCTGTTTGATCCACTTAAAAAATAGTTCTACTTTCCACCGGCATCGATAAAGCTCTGCGATTGTGAATGCCGGCAATGTCATTTGATTCGTCAGGAGGTTTAGCCCGCCAAAGAACCATTAGAACCAGCTTTAAAAATATGTCTCAAAATTATCCGGAATGCCCTTTATATAATCACAACAATTGCAAAGAACTTCATGACCCAAAACTATGTGCGTTAGCAAACTTCTTTACAATTCCCATATATATTGATAAGTTGACATAAATCGATGTAATTTTTCAACTAGTTCCTAAAATAGGAATGACTAAATACTCAAAAAATATAACACGTGGAAAAATTAGATGAAAAACCGACATATCGATATCCCTCAAAAACAAATTGCCGAATTCTGTCAGCGCCACCATATCCGGCGCCTTGCCTTATTCGGTTCAGCGCTGCGAGACGATTTTACGCCCGACAGCGACGTGGACGTGCTGGTTGAATTCGAGCCGGGAACCAAGGTAGGCATGATTCGTCTGGCTGGAATCGAACTGGAACTAAGCGAGATTCTTGGTCGAAAAGTGGATATGAATACACCTGGATTCATCAGCAAATATTTTAGAGACAAGGTTTTGTCTGAAGCTAAGGATCAGTATGTCGCAGCATAGTGACGATATACGTTTCCGAGACATGCTGGATCATGCACGAGAAGCGCTTTCTTTGATCCGTGGAAAGAAACGATCGGACCTGGACAGTGAGCGGATGCTGGAGCTGTCTTTGATTCGGCTGGTTGAAATCATTGGTGAAGCAGCCGCCCGTGTCAGAACTGAGAGCAAAGAAAAATTCCCCTCAATCCCCTGGCTTCAAATCGTTGGGATGCGCAACCGGCTTGTTCACGGTTACGACGCTGTAGATCTGGACGTGCTCTGGGATACGATTGTCGATGACCTTCCTCCGCTGATAACCGCGCTGGAAAAGATACTCCATTCGAAAAAGAATGAGAACTAAGCTTCGACATCAAATGCATCGTTCTGCTACCCACCAACGCAACGTTTGAAAATGACTCGGAAACTACAACAGCGATTATTTAAACCGACGGAGATTTCATGCTGACCTTTTTACATGCTGCTGACATACACCTTGACAGCCCGCTCCACAACCTCGATCTATATGAAGGCGCACCGGTCGAAGAATTCCGTCAAGCAACGCGTCGAGCATTTGAGAATCTTATTCGCCTGGCAATTTCCGAAAAGGTCGCTTTTATATTGATTGCCGGAGATCTTTACGACGGAGACTGGAAGGATTACAATACGGGCCTTTATCTTGTCTCTCAGATGACCAAACTCCGTAATGCCGGAATACCGGTGTTCATTGTCGCAGGAAATCACGACGCGGCCAGCAGGATTACCAACACGTTCGACTGCCGGATAACGTCATGCTTATTCCCTCTAAACAGCCAAGCACGTTTCGCCTCGAGAAGCTTAACGTCGCCATACATGGGCAGAGTTTTCCAAATCCGTCTGTAAAAACAGACCTGTCGCAAGGCTATCCGGAAGCGTTAAAAGGTTATTTTAAACATCGGTATTCTGCACACCTGTGCCACCGGCCGCGAAGGGCATGAACCTTATGCACCGTGTTCGTTGGACGGTTTGCGCAAAAAGGGCTATGATTATTGGGCGCTTGGTCACGTCCATAGACATGAAGTGCTCTTGGAAGACCCGTTGGTATTATTTTCCGGCAACACACAGGGCAGACACATCCGCGAAACCGGTCCCAAAGGTTGTGTGCTGGTGTCGATAGACCATAGCGGCAGACCGGAAATCGAATTGAAACCTATTGATGTCGTTCGATGGGAAATTATAAGGGTGGATGCCCATGAGTCTGAAAGCGGCTACGACATTCTCGACAGCTTCGGCCAAAAACTGGAAAAGGTTCTTGATGAAAACCAAGGAATGCCGACAGCCGCTCGAATTATCATTGAAGGTGAAACAGCGGCCCATGATGATATTTTGTCGGACGTTGAACGCTGGGCCAACGAATTTAGGGCAGCAGCCCTTGAAATAGGAGCCGGAAAGGTCTGGGTGGAAAAAACCAAGTTCAACATCTCTGAACCTATCTCTGATATGTTTCCCGAACAAGCAGGCGGAGCCATCAGTGAACTTCTGAATCTGTTTGATGAGTTGAGTAACGACAAAGATGCGCGCCGAGTGTTGGCTTCGGAACTGGCTGAAATAGGCAAGAAGTTGCCGGTAGAGCTTAAGAGTGGTTCGGATGAAATGCAATTTGACGATACGGATTGGATTGCCGATCTGCTAAAACAGGCAAAGCCCATGCTGATTAAACGGTTGCTGAAAAAGGGAATCGCATAATGAGGATTGACGAACTGCGCTTGATGGCATTTGGGCCGTTCTCAGACTTAGCTTTAGACCTGAGCAGAGGTCGGCAAGGCCTTCATCTTATTTACGGTGCCAACGAAGCAGGAAAAAGCTCTGCCTTGCGAGCCCTGAGATATTTACTTTATGGAATACCGGAGCGATCAACAGATAACT
>CAVSVL010000032.1:0-36309 GCA_963731025.1 uncultured delta proteobacterium
GGAACTTTGGTATTGATTTCGGCGAGTCAGGGTGTGATGATATGTAGGTAGAGTCACATTTCTATATGAATACAATTGGTTGGAGATACATTAAAACTACTATGGAAATCAAGCGTGAAAAAATTTGATATCTTGCAAGTATCTGGGTTTACTATGCATTGTGATAAGACAATCTCGTATCTCCAAAATGATGTACCTTAATTTTTCGATCATTTTACAAGAAAACCATTTTTTTTACTCATTCCAAATTGTTGTGATATGTTCAATTCCAGGTGGCAGGTAATAGAAAAGAATCATTGGGTAATCAGACGATCCAGAATCAGCCCGTGAAAACTTTCCTTTCCAGGAGAGGAGAAGAACCAACCCAGATGGGTAAGGCATAGGAGACAGACGGCCACCCGCCAGTGATACCCTGAAAACCAGCTGAATTCATCTGACGGCGGACCCACATGGCCGCATCCCTGGACAGCGGTAAAACATCCGATTTCAAAGACGATGCCATGAGGATTGGCAAACGTATGCTGGTGGGACCCCTGGACGCTGATGCGGTCCTCAGGACTTGCGAGGATGTTTCGGCATTGACGGCAGCGGATATACTCCTCTTGCTCCAGTATTTCTGCTTCGGTTTCATCTTCAACCACACTTACAGGCATCTCATCGTTTTGATTTTCAGGTGGAACACGAAACAGATAAGAGAAAGCCGGATAAGATGGGGTCATTTTTAACCTTCTTTGGATTTAGTTCACGTTGCCATTTACCGGTATATTGGGTTCAATTTACAATGTTTTTGAATGGATTTCAATATGGTGTTTCCTATTCACTCAATTTTATCAGCTTGGTTGAGCATGATGTCCTTTATCCGGAAACGTTTTTATAATCCCCTTGAAAATACATCCATTCTATATTAATGTGGACGAATCTGAATACATTTGGATAAGGCTTAATAAAGGACATTGCCAGAAATGAACACATCGACGATCGTTGCAACACTATTAATATTCTGGCTGGTCATGGGTTTGGGTTTTCTTGCTAAATATGTTACCGTTCGGAAAAAAGGGAAGACATTGTATGAAGCCTGGACCTCTTATGAAGGATTGTTGTTTATCTCAAGCATCGTTATACCACTTTTAATATTGCTGTATAGATCTTTAATGGGTTAAAATTCATCATTAACCTCATTGATCTCTTGGTCATCATCGTCGGGTAATTCCAGAATTTTTGCAGTTGATTCCAACGGCAGTTCCTCCACCGCCTTCAACCTACGCGCCATGGCGCGGGTTCTTACATTGGTCTGGTCTATGGTATTCGAAGCGGTATTCAATTGCCTCTTGACCTTGCTTAAAACATCTCCGAATTTTCCAAATTCTGTTTTGACTGCCGCAAGGATTTTCCAGACTTCACTGGATCGCTTTTCAATGGCCAATGTACGGAAACCGATGCGCAAACTGCTCAAAATTGCCGACAACGAGGTGGGCCCTGCAATCACAATCCGATAATCCTGCTGAATTTTTTCTACCTGACCCGGTTGCCGAAGGATTTCTGCATAAAGCCCCTCTGTCGGCAAAAACATGATGGCAAAGTCAGTGGTTTTCGGCGGTTCGATATATTTATCACGAATCTCTTTTGCAGAACTGTGAACGGCGCGGATGAGTGCAGCCGTAGCCCGCTGTACGGCATCGACGTCGGCAGCATCGGCAGCCTCCACAAGTCGGAGATAATCTTCCTGGGGAAATTTTGAGTCAATGGGCATCCAAACACAGGATTCAAGATAATCGTCTTTTCCGGGCAACCGCACGGCATATTCAACACTCTCTTGAGATCCGTCCTTAATATTTACATTTTTATCATATTGATCCGGAGTCAATATTTGTTCTAAAAGTGCACCGAGCTGGACTTCTCCCCAAGTACCCCGTGCTTTAACGTTTGTGAGCACTCTCTTTAAATCACCCACCCCTGTGGCGAGATTTTGCATCTCCCCCAGGCCATGCTGAACAGCTTCGAGGCGTTCACTGACAAGCTTGAAGGATTCTCCAAGTCGTTTTTCAAGGGTGCTTTGAAGTTTTTCGTCCACCGTCTGGCGCATTTGATCGAGTTTTTTTTCATTATTTTCCTGCAAATATTTTAGCTGTGTGTCGATGGTGCTTCGAAGTTTTTCGATGCCTGCTGTATTCGACTCAGTGAGTTCCTGAATACGTTTGGCAATGGATTCAAGTTGATCGTTTTGTGATTTACCCATTTCACCGATGGCTTTCACCATGGTGTCCACGATATTCTTTTGACTTGCCGATACTTCTTCTCTCAGATCCCTTGCTCTCTTTGCGGATTCTTCGCGGCCGAAACGCAATTCATCGCGGACCGCCTGTTCAATTTTGGAACCCTTATTTGATTTCATCCGTATCAGTGCGAAAATCAACAGCAGTGCACTGATGGCCAGTAGAATAAACCGCGTCCATATGAGTATATCCGTTTTGATAGAGAATCCTCCGTTTTAAGAAAACGAGCTTAGCGTTTTGCAAAAGATTTAAATTAGCAAATGGGTAGGTTTTAAAACAGGTTCTTATAAAAAATAGTATAAAACATTACCAGGAAAATCAACCTTGAAACACGTTCGACTGCACAATGCCGGTAACCGATAATTTTCGATGCAACACCGGAAGAACGCTGAGAGGCGATTTTCCAACAGGGCTGGAACTAAAGGGGCAGTTGCGGCGGATGGATCGGTATGGTCAATGGGAAAGCGGTAAAAAACGTTTAATGGGTTTGACTAAATACAGACCAACAAAAAACAGATATCCCACCAAATCATTTGGCTGGTTAGGAAATAATCTGCTGAACCTTCCTGTTTACTCAAAAAGAAAATAAGGTTCTTTACCCTTCTTTTCATTTAACATGTCACGTATTTTTCGCAATGTGTCCGAATCGGCCTGATGAATTAATCTTGCAAGTTTACCACGTTCATCTGACATGTCTTCGGTTATATCTTCTTTACCTTCCCACGCTACCCCCAAAATTTTACACGTTGTTTTAATCAGGTTGGTTGTGGAAATCGGTTTATCCAAAACAACTCTTGGGCGCACATTCGCCGTCAAGGCCATAAATTCCTTAATTTGGTCGCTACCCATGTCATCACGGGCATGGGCAGTGATGATAATAATGGGCAATTTGGCCCACTTTTTCTGTTTTCTCAGCTCTCGAATAACTTTGATCCCGGGCATTCTCGGCATGATCATATCAAGGGTCATTAAATCAGGAGAAAACGCTTCTACCTTTTCTAAGGCATCTACGCCGTCAAAGGCTGTCTCGACGTTGAAACCGGCATCTTCTAAACAGGCTGCTAAAAAATTACGAACATCCGGTTCATCATCTACAACCAGAATTCTTTTTTCAGATGCTTGTGCCATTTTTTTGATCTCCTTTATTTTTAGTATTAGTTATTTTTGGTAAACGCCTTCTTGGAAGTCTGATACTAAACGTTGTTCCTATTCCGGGCTTGGATTTCAAGGCTATCGTTCCACCATGCTCATGGACAATTTGCTTGGTCATCAACAATCCCAAGCCGGAGCCACCCAAACCTTTTGTGGTAAAAAAAGTTGTAAAAACCTTACGCTTTACCTCATAGTCCATACCGCATCCGTTGTCAGTCACTTCATATACAATCGTACTATACTCTTCAAAAGTTCGAACCGTTACATAACGCGAATTTTCGTCACTTATCTGACAGGCATCTATAGCGTTGCCCACAAGATTTGTCAGGCATTCGTGCATGCTTTCAAAATCAATGGGAGCTGGAGCGATATCACCTATTTTTTCGTAGTTAAGCGTTATTCCCAGTTTTTCGGCTTTTACGGCATATAAATCGACAACTTCTTTTGCGATTTCAGCAGGATCACAAAGTTTGGCTTGGATTTCACGGCCTTTGGAAAAGTTTAAAAATGCTTTGACAAATACGGAAACCCGTTCGATGTTCCGTGCCAACATTTCCATGCCTTTTTGAATTCGGTCGATTTTTCCTTGTGCCAAACCTGTTTTCAGCATATACATGCCGCCTTCAAGGGCGGTATTAAGATTCTTAATGCCATGAGCCAGTCCGGCAACCGTTTGTCCTACAGCCGATAGGCGTTCAGCTTCAAGCTTTTCTCTTTCTAGCTGTTTGATTTCCCTTAGATCCTGAACTGAAAAGGCCATACCGATTGATTTGTCATCAACCATCAGCTTGTTGCCCACCAGACGTACCGGAAAAGGATCGCCGTCAATTGTTTTAACCTCCGCTTCCGGCAGATAAACAGGTTCGCGCTGGTCGAACACTTTGGCCAGAAAATCTTTAGGGAGCATGGCGGTAAAATTTTCTCTCGAAACCACTTGATTATCCTTGATATTAAAAAATTTTCGAGCTGCCGAATTGAAAACAGTCACTTTTCCTTTTTCATTCACCGCAAAGATGCCGTCCATAGATGTTGAAATGATGGTATTCAGATACGTATTCGCAAATTTCAATCCATCCTGCAGTTTCATCGTTTCTGTAACGTCAACCGCCATTTCCATTACAACATCAAAACTGCCGTCTTTGCGTTTCAGCGGTACGGTGATCACATGCAAATGAAGGGGTTGTTCTTTTTTGGATTTCCAAGCGTGATACCCGGTGTGTATTTGGCCGTCTTCGAACGTTTGTCTGGCCGTACATTCACTGCATTTGTGTTTCAATCCTTTGAGCGTTTCGAAACAGAATTTACCCTCCGGATTTCCAAGGGAACTCCGAAGTCGTTTATTCGCCTTTACGATTCGAAAATTTCTGTCAATGAGTAAAATGTTACATGGAACCTGGTCAAAGAGAATCTGATGTTCATCTCGAATCTGGGTTGCTTCGGTAATGTTGGTGAAAATATGGACGATGTAAGGAAAATTACCATCTTCGTCCACGATAGGCGTTGTATGCTGTAAGTAATTTATATGCCGGCCGTTTACGTCATATCCCACTTCTTCGTTTATACGGGGAGTGCCGTCTATAAAGGTTAAAGTGCTTTCACAGTGAGCGCACATTTCATTTTCGCTTTTGTAAGCGTTGTAACATTTCCGGTTTTTCCAATCCCCGAACAATTGTTCAAACGTGGTGTTGGCATAAACCAGATTAAACTCCGGATCGATGATGGCAATTCCCAAAGGGATGGTTTCAATTAATTGTAAATTCACCCATCTTTTAAGATCGGAAGCCGATGCATTTTTTGTTGTTTTATTTGTCATTTGACTGGCCAACAAATATGTTTTTTTATCTTCAGCGGGCGGTTGTTCAAATGAACTTTTTTGAGTGCTTATGGAAACATTTTTTATTTATATTCATTTATAACAAAACGATTTGAAAACACAAGAAATGCTTTTAACAAGCTGATATTTAATCGTATTCATGTTGAAGTTCAATCCTTCGAAAATTTTTTGCTTGACAAGATATCTTTTTTAAAATTATATCATACTAAAACCATATATAATATCTTAATATATAATTCAACAATTATTTTAGGTGTATGAAACTTACCAAAAAAACCCGTTATGGAGCGCGATTGTTGCTTGATTTGGCCCAACATCAGGACAAGGGTGCGGTTCAAATGAGTGGGATTTCAATTCGACAAAATATTTCGGTCAAATATCTTGAACAGATCATCCGTCCTCTTAAAAAAGGCAAGTTTGTCAAGAGCATTCGTGGGCCTAAAGGTGGTCACATGCTGGCAAAAAAACCGGAAAAAATCACCTTGGGCGACATCACACGACTGTTTGAAGAACAGTCTGAACTTGTTGATTGCATCAGTGAACCCGAAAATTGTCCAAAGAGTGATGATTGCGTGGTTCGACTGGCTTGGCAAAAAGCCACTATCGCACTTTACAAAGAATTGGACTCCATTTCCATTGCAAATCTGTTGAAGGAAAAAAACTCGATCACTTAATTCTCTCTGACCGATGTTGTCTGACAACGGCGATGATTTGGGCTTTGAACAACAAAGAAATATAATTTGAGGAGGTGTATATGAAAAAAATTGTTATTTTAGGTTCAGGTGCCGGTGGAACGATGATCGCCACCAAGTTGCGCAAAGAGCTAATCGATCGAGAATGGCAGATTACGGTTATCGACAAGGACCCGCTGCACCACTATCAGCCTGGATGGCTGTTCATTCCTTTTGGGATTTATCGGCCTGAGGAATGTGTCAAGCCTAAAGCTGATTTCATTCCGTCTGACATCAATTTTGTTGTGGACGAAGTCGTCAATGTCGACCACGATAAAAAGCAGGTCAAGACAAAATTGGGGCACTACGATTACGACTGGCTGGTCATTGCGACAGGTTGCAGGACCGTGCCGGAAGAAACCGACGGCTTGATGGATGACTGGAGAGGCGACGTCCATGACTACTACTCCCTGGATGGTGCCATAGCGCTTTACAAGAGGTGGAAATTCTTTAAAAAGGGTAGGGTAGTGCTCAATATTGCCGATATGCCCATTAAGTGCCCTGTCGCGCCCCTGGAGTTTGTTTATCTTGCAGACTGGTTTTTTAGAGACAATGGCGTTCGAGATGACATCGAAATAGAATTGGTTACACCTTTGGATGGTGCTTTTACAAAGCCTGTTGCGTCAAAGGTTCTTGGGGATGTCTGCGGTCAAAAGAACATCAAAATTACGCCCAACTGGTCCATCGACCATGTAAACGCCGGTAAAAAGACCATTGAATCCGTGACGGGCGATGAGGTCCCCTATGACCTTCTTATTTCCATCCCGTTGCACTCCGGCGCAAAGGTGATCTCAGACAGCGGTCTCGGTGATCCCATGGGATTTGTCAATACCGATAAAGGCACCTTGAAGGCCGCAGACTTCGACAATATTTATGTGATCGGTGACGCAACCAATGTGCCGACCTCCAAGTCCGGTGCGGTAGCACACTACGAATCCGACATTGTTGTAGAAAACATCCTTCTCGAGATAGAGGGGCAAGAACCAAGACCCGCCTATGACGGGCATTCAACGTGATTTATAGTCTCGAGCCATGGTATGGCTTATTTGATCGATTTCAGTTACGACACAGAGCCCCTTGCCGGAAAGTTTCCCTTCCCGGGTCTTGGCCCTTTTTCTCTTCTCGGTGAAAGTCAATCGAACTATATGGGCAAAATGATGTTCAAGTGGGTATACTGGAACATGATGTTGAAGGGTTTTGAATTGCCACTTGAACCCCAATTCAACATGGCTGGCAAGTTACGTCAGAGTTTCTAAAAAGGAGGCACCATGACGAATGAAGAATTGATTCTTGAGCGACTGGATCGCATTGAAAGCCGGATTGCCCCTTTGTCTGAAACCGCCATGAGTATGACGGAATTTAAAAATGATTTGATGACAATGGCGCAACCGATTTCCAAATCGTTAATCAAAGATCTTGAAAGTGTAGAGTCCGCTTTTCAGTTGGAAGATCTGGGAGCCCTGTCCAAGCGGATGCTCAGAAGTGTCAAACACATTATTTATGCCTTGGATCAACTGGAAAATATTATCGACTTTATCACAACCATAGAACCCGTGCTCAGACTGACGGTTCCGCAACTCATCGCGTATCTGAATGGCTTGGAAGAAAGTGGTGTATTCCGAATCATTAAGGCGACGTATGATATTCGGGCCAAGATAGCGACAGCTTACACGGCTGAGGACATCGAGCAGATCGGAGACGGTCTTGTCGCCTTGCTCGGCGTTGCCAAAAAGCTTTCCGATCCCCAGCTCGCAACGCTGCTGAAAAACCTAGCCGATGTGGGTGCAAGCGTTGATCTGACCAAAAGTAGAGATATCGGTCCATTCGGGTTGTTCTCTGCCTGCTCAGGACCGGAAAGCAAAAGAGGGCTGGGTGTTTTATTGGAGTTGACCAAGGCAATGGGTGATCTGAAAACCAGTAGCCTTACATCTCAGATTGATCAGTAAAAGGTGGACAAGCCCGCCAAAGGCGGATAAACTCGTAGTTAAAGGATCGTAAAGAAAGAACAGAGCTGAAGCCTCTCCGCCCTAAAAGGCGGAAGTTCTGCCTTACGGAAGTGCTTCGTGTCCGGGCAAAGATTTTAGTTAATTTAATTTCGCTCCGTCCTAACGGACGTGGCTTGCAGGGAGCAATCCGGGCTTTTATTCATTTTGGCGGTCTAATGTTACAAAAAAAGTGCAATTATCGAATACTTCCTCCCCGCAGGGTCGGTTTGACAATAATTCACTGTAAAAATCTTCCAGCTGCCTTACGATTCGCTTAAGATTTTCGATGCTTATCAATTGTGTAACATCTTTTATTGAATCTATGTGCTCCGGAGGTTGATCTTCAAGAATTTCATATGCGTCTTCAAATTCATCGGCCGCAAGCTGTGATGTCAAAATGATGTAATCATCCACCTGACGTTTCGAATCTTTCAGTTCCGGTCTAGTCAAAAGAGAATCTTTCATGGTCTCTCCAATCAAAAACATGATATCTTTTACTTCTTTTGCTTTAAAGCCGTCCACATATCGTTTGAACGCAATTTCTCTGGCATAGATCGGTATGATGGACCTGTCCCTGCTTCTAACTGAAGCGACAACCAGTTGATAGTTTAAGGTAATGTACCATTTGAGAAGTTCAGGATACATCTTTCGATAATTTGGAAAACGGTGTTCATTTTCCGGCTTTATCACTTCTTCTATAATTTTATCGACCAAGGATTCACGCGACTTGCTGAGAATATCGAAAATCTCAGTACTTTTTCTGAAGGCAACCTTCTTAATAAGGATTTCATTTCGAAATATCCAATTGTTTGGATGGCTGTTCATTTTTTCAGTCAAAAACAATAGCCGCCTCAATATATGATAGCGTGGCGTCGGCTTCCAGTTCAAAGCCGTGTATGTTGCGGAAGCATCCACATTCAAATTTTTATCGATATACCCTGCCATCCATGGTTGCTCTAATGTTTTCTTTCCATTAAGCCAACCCAAGAACGAAATGACAATCAACCCCAGCGCTGCTGCGGGTTTTGGCATTCGAAAGGGCTTAATATCACTTCCGAAATAATATCTTGTAGCAGTTTTAAAAAGCTCATTATGGGAAACACTCCTCTGCGGACTGGCGTTATATACTCCCAGATATGGCAGGGTGTCGCTGATCTCGATTATCCGAAGAAAGAGTTTAATAACATCCTTGATATGGATATAAGGTATGGCTGATTCCCCTCGGCCGGTCAGAATTCTAGACGTAAGCTTTTTTCCCGACAGCCAGTAATTCAGAAGCATATACAACATAGGATATTCACACCAGTCACTGTATACGGCTGCAAGCCGAACAATTGAACATGGAAAGACTTTCGCATATTTTTCTATGATTTCTTCTTCTCTTCTTTTGCTCCGTGCATAAGGAAAATCCGCATCAACAGGACTCTTTTCTGTTAATACATTATCAAGGGCGGGGAATTTACAGGCGGCCAGCGAACTTGAAAAAATAAAGCGCTTAATTTCCAGCGGTTTTGACATATCAAGAACATAGCGCGTGCCGGTCACATTAATCTGCTCATATGCAGAATTTTCTTTCATGGTGAAGTCGTAATATCCGGCCAGGTGCAAAACATATTCCGCCCCACCTTGATCTTTGATATACTTGAAGGCATTCAGTAAATTTTTTTGGTTTGTTATATCCAACTGAACCCTGCAAACTCCATAAGGACGGCTGGTTGAACAATCAATATCAGACCCATTCCGAGGGAATGGATTGCTACCAACCCTAACACCGTTGACAGCAATTTGTCAGGATGATTAAATAATACTTTTTTATAGTCACCATGCATAGTGTTCTATATTCCAAAAAAGTAAGAGCACGCGAATCATAACTATGTACGTTTAGTCTATACCATAGGACCTCAATTTTCTTCGAAGGGTGTTCAGGCCGATGCCAAGAAGTCTTGCCGAAAGGGATTTGTTCCCACCTGTCTGTTTATAGACATCGATAATGTGAGATTTTTCGATTTGCGCCAAGGGCGTAATTTTTTCAGATGCCGGAAGGCTCAGGCATTTTGATATGGATTTGCGCTGTTTTAAATGTGCAGGGAGAACATCGGGTGAAATCGGTCTTCCCTGTGACAGGTTCACTGCCGACTGAAGGATCGACTTGAGTTCCCGGATATTTCCGGGATAGTTATATTCCATGAGCAAGCATCTGGCGTCTTCGTCAACGGCAGCCTCTTTGTTCGTGTAATCTTTTAAAAATTTATCTGCCAAAAGTAAAATATCTTCTTTTCTTTCCCTCAAAGGCGGCAGATGAAGCCATCCACCCCTGATGCGATAATATAAATCTTTGCGAAAAGCCTTTTTGGCCATGAGCTTTTCCAGGTCCTCATTGGTGGCGGCAATGAATCGAACATTTGCTTTTTGCTGGTTGCTCGTTCCCAACTTAAAATATTCTCCATCCTGTAAAACGCGCAACAGCTTGCCCTGAAGTTCAGGTAGCAGGTTGCCGATTTCATCCAGAAACAGGGTCCCGTGATGACTATATTCCAGATAACCCTTACGGCTGTCTTCAGCACCTGTGAACGCGCCCTTGGTGTGACCGAAAAATTCCGCTTCGAACAGGCTTCCGGTGAGTGATGCCATGTTGACCGGTGTAAACGGAAAACGCGACCTGGGGCTGGCAGCATGAATGGCCCACGCAAGGAGTTCTTTGCCGGTTCCGCTCTCCCCTGTAATTAAAAGCGGAACATCACTGCCGGCGTGAAGTTCTGCTTCCTTTAAGATTCTTAATACGTTTGGCGATCGTGTAAGAATGGGTTTAAACGGTTCGGCATTTTTAAGTCGGGGCATGGCCCGGCTTTTTCCGATATCCAGAATATCCACAAGCCTCATTTTTTCCAAGGCTCGCTTCATCGAAAAAATAAGATCTTCCCGGGATACCGGCTTTAAAAGATAGTCATATGCCCCTTTTTTCAGACATTCTACGGCAATTCGCGCTTCGTTAACGGCGGTGACCATAATACACTCTGTTCTAGGGCTTATATTTTTTATGATTTCAAGAAGATCAAGTCCGTCGATGCCCGGCATGGTCATGTCGATCAGGGCAATATCGAAATCTGCGCCTTTTTCAAATAGGGATGCGACGGTTAACGGGTTGTCTTCGGTGCGAATATGTTTAAAACCCGAATTCAAAAGATGTCCTTTTAATATTTCGAGAAAGTCAAGGTCGTCATCAATGACGATGATTTTATTGTCCATAGCAGTGTTCTCTTTTTACCTTATAAAATTTCTTTCGGCCTATTGCCTTTGAGGTTTTCAGCAGTATTCCAAAAGGGACCATGCCAAAACGGCATGGTTTGATTTCAAATGAAACGCTGACCTCGTTTCCATGTATCACATATGCCAAATTGGCACAATAGCCAAGAAAAATCAAATACATAATAACTTAAACGCTGCAAACCATTCGAAACATATGCTTTTGATATAACAACGTTTATATCTCATCGCTTTCGCAAGTCATATTCCGGCACGATTGTTGCTCATGTATGGGCCCAAAAGGGGCGTTTTTCAAAAGTCTCGCCGCAGGGGCTCAGAGGACGCAGAGAAATGTTTTTAACACCCCGCTTACCATAAACTAGGCCTATCCTGTGGAATCCATGACAGGGATTTCACAAAGGGAAACGCTACGGGTCTTATGGATGGAGAGCAAAACGCCTACCTAAATTAAGGAAGATTGAATGTAATGCCAAAAAACAAGGTTAACCACTTACGAAAACAATCGATTTGCAGTCAGCATGCTGCACCCTTTTTCTTTGGTTTACATCCTTTAACGCCAAAGGAAAATCCACTTGACTCTGCGTCCTCTGAGGCTCTGCAGTAGAGGAGAACAAAAAACATTTATCATTTTTAAAGTTGAAGTCTTTGTCAATCCAAGCTGCTTTTTGTTGAAAAGATTGGAGGAAATCATATGCAATTAAAGCGCAAATTCGATGCAGGGGAATTTGCCGTCCTTGCGGAAATGGAGCCCCCGAAAGGGGTGGATGTCTCCACAATGGTGAGCCATGCCAAAAGAGTTAAAGGAGCGGTGGATGCCTTTGTGGTGCCCGAAATGAGCAATGCCGTCATGCGGATGAGCTCCCTTGGAGGGGCAATTATTCTGCAAAACAAGGGGATGGAAACCGTGATGCAGTTAAACTGCAGAGACCGAAACCGGATCGCTCTCCAGGCGGATCTTCTGGCAGCTTTTGGATGCGGTATCACCAATGTCATGGCGGTTACCGGAGAGGACCCCAGCTTTGGAGACCACTTTCAGGCAAGGTCCGTGTATGACATTGACCTTTTGAAACTCCTCGGGGCGATCAAGGGGCTCCAGGAAGGAAAAGACATGGCCGGAATCGAGCTTTCCGGTGCGCCTGAGTTTCTGGTTGGATCAACCGTGAATGCCGGCGCCAAAGGAAAATCTCCTGAACTGGTCATTGAAGACATGAACAAAGAAATTGAGGCAGGGGTCCAATTTTTCATTTCTCCGCCGTTATTTGATCTTTCCGCCATTGAGCCGTTCACGAAACGGCTGGATATCAGAAAAGCAAAAGTAATTCCCACCGTATTGCTTCTCAAATCCTTGGGTATGGCCCGCTACATGGTGCGAAATGTGGAGGATGTTTTTGTTCCGGATTCACTGGTTGACCGCATTCAAAAGTCTGCGGACAAAGTTCGCGAGTGCACCCTCATCGCGTCGGAAATGGTGTCATTATTAAAAAATGAAGGATTCAGCGGCGTTCACATCGCAACCCTTGGATGGGAACATAAACTCCCTGAAATACTCGAGAGAATATAAGGATGAAAAAAATGGAGCAGACAACCAGTCAAAAGAAAAACAATGCCGGCAAGACACAGAAAAAAAATCTCGTGGGTTCGGTCATGGTGCTCGGCAGCGGCATCGCCGGCATGCAGTCCGCCCTGGATCTTGCCAACTCCGGTTATTATGTGTACCTGGTTGAAAGGTCTTCAGCCATCGGCGGACTGATGTCCCAACTCGACAAGACCTTTCCCACCAATGACTGTGCCATGTGAATTATCTCGCCCAAACTGGTCGAGGTCGGCCGGCATTTAAACATCGAGCTTTTGACAAACAGTGATTTGTTGGGGATTGAAGGCGAACCCGGACATTTTACCGCCCGCATCATGCAACATCCGCGATATGTCGATCTTGACAAGTGCACCAGTTGTGGAGACTGTATCAAGGTATGTCCCATCAATGTATCCGACACTTATAACGAGGGCCTTTCTGAACGTAAGGCGATTTACAAACAGTATGCCCAGGCCATACCCGGAGCATTTGCGATTGACAAACGGGGAACATCACCATGCAGGGCCTCCTGTCCGGCCCATGTGAGTGTTCAGGGATTCATAGCCCTCATGAACGAAGGCAAATATCGTGAGGCACTGGAACTGTTTAAAAAAGACCATCCGTTTCCAGGCATCTGCGGCCGGGTGTGTCACCATCCCTGTGAGGAAGTCTGCACACGAACTGACGTTGAACAGCCGTTGGCAATTCAACATCTGCACAGATTTCTGGCGGATTGGGATATGGCCCGTGAAAATTACTACGTGCCTGAAAAAAAAGGCGCCAAAAAAGAAAAAGTCGCCATCGTCGGCGCGGGACCCGCAGGACTGACCTGTGCCTATTTTTTAGCCATTGAAGGGTATCAGGTAACGGTCTTCGAAAAGTATCCGGTGCTCGGCGGCATGCTGACCGTTGGGATTCCTTCCTATCGCCTTCCGAGAGACGTCATTGAGGCAGAAATCCAGGTCATCAAAGACCTGGGCGTCAAATTTAAAACCGGGGTTGAAATTGGAAAGGACATCACGGTTGCCCAGCTCAGAAAGGAAGGCTACAATGCGATCTTTCTGGGTATCGGTTCCCATGAATGCAAAGTGCTGGGAATCGAAGGGGAAGATTTTGAAGGGGTCTATCCCGGGGTTGATTTTTTAAGAGAAGTCAATCTGGGCAACCGGATTTCACTGGGTGATCGTGTTGCGGTCATCGGCGGCGGCAATGTCGCCATGGATTCCGTAAGAACCGCATTGAGGACGGGCTCTGCAAATCCTTTTGTCATTTACCGGCGAAGCATTGAAGAGATGCCCGCGAGTGAGGAGGAAATTGAAGAGTGCCGTGATGAAGGCATCGAAATCATGCCTCTCACAAATCCCATTCGCGTTATTTCAGAAAACGGGAAAGTCAAGGCCATCGAATGTGTCAAAATGGAATTGGGTGAACCGGACGAAAGCGGAAGGCGTCGGCCTGTACCCATAGAAGGATCTGAGTTTACCATGGAGATAGATACATTGATTCCGGCCATTGGCCAGGAGTCCGACTGGGCGTGTCTCACCGATGAATGCGCTTGCACCCTCAGTGACTGGGGGACCCTGCGCGTTGATCCAATGACCTTTCAGTCTGACGATCCGGATATTTTTGCCGGCGGCGATGCCGTCACCGGTGCAGCGACAGTGGTTGAAGCCATTGGCGCCGGAAAAGAGGCTGCTGTCTCCATCCATCGCTTTATCCAGGGAAAAGATCTGCATGAAAACCGGCAAACGTCATGGGAGAGTGTACAGGATGTTCCCACTAAAGGTTGCGAAAACATCTCCAAAGAAAAAATGCCCCACCTGGATGCAAAAGAACGAACGAGCAATTTCAACGAGGTGCAGCTTGGTTTCAGCGAAGAACAGGTTCGTAAAGAGGCGAATCGATGCCTGGCCTGCGGCATCTGTTCCGAGTGCTACCAATGCGTAGACGCCTGTTTGGCCCAGGCGGTTGACCATGAGCAGGTGGCTGTGGAAAAAGAGATTGAAATCGGATCCCTTGTCTTATGCCCGGGGAGCAAACCCTTTGATCCTTCGACATTGGAACAGTTCTATCATTACAAAAGCAATCCAAATGTGGTGACCAGCCTTGAGTTCGAACGACTTCTCAGTGCTTCGGGCCCCACTATGGGGCATTTGACTCGGCCTTTTGATCATAAAGAACCGAAAAAAATCGCCTGGCTTCAGTGCATCGGCTCCCGGGATACCAACAAGTGCGGCAACGGTTACTGTTCTTCGGTTTGCTGCATGTATGCCATTAAAGATTCAATGATTGCCAAGGAGCATGCCGGCGGCGATCTTGATTGTGCCATTTTCAATATGGATATTCGGACCTTTGGAAAGGATTATGAAAAATACTATCTGCGGGCAAAAGAAAAGGCAGGGGTTCGCTTTATCAATGCCCGGGTGCATACCATCGATGAGATTGGAGAGAACCATGATCTTCGCCTTCAGTATGTCGATACCGGCGGAAAGCTCCATGAAGAGTTTTTCGACATGGTGGTCCTCTCCGTAGGTCTTGAGATTGCCGGCTCCACGGCTGATTTGGCCAAACGATTGAATGTAGATCTGAACAAGTATAACTTTGCCGTGACCCAGCCCTTTACACCGGTGGAGACGTCCCGCCCGGGGGTTTATGCCTGCGGTGTTTTTCAGGAGCCCAAAGACATTCCGAGTTCCGTTACCGAAGCAAGTGCTGCAGCGTGTCTGGCCGGAGGCTTTTTGAGCGAAGCCCGCAACACTTGTACCAAAAGCGAAGAAATTCCCGATGAAATAGATCTGACAGGACAGGAACCCCGAATCGGCGTCTTTGTCTGCAACTGCGGCGTGAACATTGCCGGCGTTGTCGACGTCAATGTTGTTGAAGAATATGCCAAAACACTTCCGTATGTGACGTACGCCGGACAAAATCTGTTTACCTGCTCCCAGGATTCCCAGGAACTTATGAAAGACATCATTAAAGAGCATGGTCTTAACCGGATTGTGGTGGCAGCATGCACGCCCAAAACCCACGAAGCCATATTCATGGACACCCTTAAAGCATGCGGTTTGAACAAATACCTATTTGAAATGGCCAACATTCGGAATCAGGGTTCCTGGGTCCATTCTGATGCTCCGAAAAAAGCATCGGAAAAGGCCAAACACCTGGTTCGGATGGCGGTGGCACGAGCTGCAACACTCCATCCGCTGAGTGAAAAGAAAATCCCGGTTGTTCAAAGGGCTTTGGTCATCGGCGGCGGGGTCGCCGGTATGAATGCGGCGCTGGGTCTTGCCGATCAGGGTTTTCCTGTGGTTCTGGTTGAAAAAGAAGAAAAACTGGGGGGCATGGCCAATCGTTTGACAGCGACCATCGAGGGCCAGGACGTCGGAACGTATCTTGAAGGATTGATTCAAAAGGTGACATCCCATGCCAACATCCAGGTTCTGACCCGTTCTCTTATTGTGGGATTTTCCGGGTTCAAAGGCAATTTCACCACCGAAGTTCTGGTGGGGCCGGGTATGTATGAAAGAAAGATCAACCACGGTGTCGTTGTTCTGGCCACCGGTGCAACGGAATACCGTCCCAAAGAATTCCTTTATGAGGAAAATGAAAAGGTGATGACCCAGGTTGAGCTGGCCCGGCATTTAAAAGAAAAAGGGGCTAAAGATCTCAATCATGTGGTCATGATTCAGTGCATCGGATCCAGGAATGAGGATAATCCGAACTGCTCAAGGATTTGCTGCCAGAGCGCTGTCAAGAACGCCCTTCACATCAAAAAGCTTCACCCGGATGCTGAAATTTATGTCCTTTACAGGGATATCAGGACATACGGAATGTTGGAAGAGTACTATACTGAAGCCAGAAAACAGGGTGTGATGTTTTTCCGGTACGATCCCGAAGATCCGCCCTTGGTGGAATCGGCCGATGAGGGAGTTATGGTAACTTTTAATGACCCCCTTTTGGGACGAAAGTTAAGGGTGAGTGCCGATCTTCTGGCACTGAGTGCAGGGATGGTGGCTGAAGATACCGAAGAGCTCGCATCCATTGTAAAACTGGCCAGAACCGCTGAAGGTCATTTCATGGAGGCGCATGTTAAATTGAGGCCGGTGGACATGGCAA
Organism: uncultured delta proteobacterium; assembly: GCA_963731025.1. Taxonomy (GTDB): domain Bacteria; phylum Desulfobacterota; class Desulfobacteria; order Desulfobacterales; family UBA11574; genus UBA11574. Next base: position 16,929 of record CAVSVL010000032.1, read on the forward strand.
CAGAGGGCATCTTTGTCTGCGGAACCGCCCATAGTCCCAAGCTGTTGCATGAATCGATTTCCCAGGCCTTTGCTGCGGCTTCCAGGGCTACGACATTTTTGTCCCAGCCACACTTAACCTTATCGGCGGTAACGGCGCAGGTGGAAGCAGATCTTTGCGCGTCATGCCTGATTTGCGTCAGATCGTGTCCATATCAGGTGCCGAGAATCAACGAAGACGGGATAAGTGAGATCGATATGGCTTTATGCCACGGCTGCGGTATCTGTGCAGCGGAATGTCCTGCCAAAGCCATTGAACTCAATTGGTATGAAGATGTCCAGATTATGAGCAAGGTGGATGCATTGCTTGAAGGAGTTATGTAGAGAGGAGGTATTGTGAAAAAAGATTTTGAGCCGATCATTATCGCATTTTGTTGCAGCTATTGAGGATACACTGCTGCGGACCTGGCAGGTTCCATGAGATTGCAATATCCGACGGATATTAAAATCATTCTCGTTCCGTGCACCGGTAAGCTGGATGTCCTTCATATCCTACATGCCTTTGAAAAGGGGGCGGACGGTGTCTATGCGGTGGGATGCATGGAAGGAGATTGTCACTACAACAGCGGCAACTTCAGGGCTCGAAAGCGTGTGGAACAGACACAGCATATTCTGAATGCCATCGGGGTTGGGGGAGAGCGTGTGCAGATGTATAATCTTTCATCCAGTGAAGGACCGCGTTTTGCCCAGATTGCTGTTGAAATGGATGAAAGAATCCGAAAATTAGGACCCAATCCCATTAAACTGGCCAAAAACAAGGCCGCATAAATCCATGTAAAATTTTTCACTTTCTAATGAAAGAGAGGTCTTATGATTGTTGCTGACAAAAAACCCATTGAAGAGATTATAGAAGAAATCAAAGAACATGAGAAAATCCTTATCCTCGGTTGTAATGAGTGTGTGACAGTTTGTGAGGCCGGAGGAAAGAAAGAAGTCGGTGTTCTGGCTTCAGCGCTAAGGATGTATTTTTTAAATCAGGGACAAGACGTCAAGATCGATGAAGTGACGCTGGAACGACAGTGCGATCATGAATACCTCGAGGAAATTCGCGATGTGATGGATCAGTATGACGCTGTTGTTTCCATTGCCTGCGGAGTGGGTGTTCAGTTTATGGCAGAAAAATACCATGATACACCCATCTATCCCGGGGTGAACACCTGCTTTATGGGAGTCACTGAAAAACGCGGGCTATGGACGGAAAGGTGTCAGGGTTGCGGTGATTGTATTCTGGCGCGTACCGGAGGAATCTGTCCGGTTTCCCGGTGTGCAAAACGGATTTTTAACGGGCCATGCGGCGGTTCCGTTAAGGGAAGTTGTGAAATTAACAAGGAGATCGACTGTGCCTGGCAATTGATTGTTGAACGACTCAAGGCACTGAACAGGCTGGATGATTATGAAGAACTTAGTCCTTTAAAAGACTGGTCCACCGACCGAGCCGGAGGACCCAGAAAAGTTGTCAGGGAGGATGTACAGGAATGAAAGTAAAGACACCAAGCAAACTGGAAAAGATTCTGGCCGCCGGGCACCTGGCCGTGACATCCGAGTGCGGACCTCCCCGAGGGACTGACATGGAAGTCATTGTCGAAAAAGCCAATCTCATCAAAGATCATGTGGATGCCATCAATATTACCGACAATCAGACATCCGTCACCCGCATGTGCAGTCTGGCGGCTTGCATACGTTTAAAACTCATGGGGCTCGAACCGGTATTGCAAATGGTAACCCGCGATAGGAATAGAATTGCGCTTCAGAGCGATATTCTTGGAGCGGCAGCGTTTGACATCTACAACATTCTTTGCCTTTCGGGTGACCATCAAAGTTTTGGCGACTGTCCGACCGGTCAAAACGTTCATGATATCGACTCCATGCAGTTGATTCAAACCGTCAGACATATGCGGGACGATGGAAAGTTTTTAGGAGGAGACGACATTAAGCGTCCTCCACAGATGTTCGTGGGTGCTGCGGCAAATCCATTTGCCGATCCATTTGAAATTCGTGTCCCTCGCCTGGCGAAAAAAATAGCAGCCGGTGTCGAGTTTATTCAAACCCAATGTATATACGACATCGACAAGTTCGAACTCTGGATGAAAATGGCACAAGACCGGGGTCTTCTTGAAAAAGTGGCTATTCTGGCCGGGGTAACCCCCTTTAAATCTGTTGGAATGGCACGATACATGAAAAACAGAGTGCCGGGCATTGAAGTCCCGGACGAGATGGTGAAACGGATGGCCGATACCCCCAAAGAAAAACAACCAGAAGAGGGTGTCAAGATCTGTATCGAATCCATTGAGCGACTTAAAGAAATCAAAGGCGTGCGAGGTTTTCATATCATGGCCATTGAGTGGGAAGAGATGGTGCCCGAGATGGTGGAAAAATCAGGTCTGTATCCCAGACCGAGCATTGAGTAGTTATATAATAAAGGAGGATGTTATGACTGAAAAAAAAAGAATTTTAGTTGTCGATGATGAGCCTGATTTTTGTTCCATCGTGCAAGGACAGTTGGAAAAGGAGGGCTTTTTAGTTGATGTTGCTTATAACGGCGTAGAAGGTTTGGAGAAAGTCTATGCAAATCCGCCGGACGCCATTGTCCTGGATGTGATGATGCCTGAAATGGACGGATACGAGGTATGCAAGAAATTGAAAGCCGATGAAAAATGCGTCAATATTCCCATCATCCTGCTGACTGCGGTGGCATCCCATGTGACGTCAACCCGATATACCCATCGGGATGGAATGGCGACTGAGGCGGATGACTATATTGCAAAGCCAGCTTCGGCAGATCAAATTTCGAAAAGTATCAAACAGCTTCTGGGTTAACCGGCAACGGAAATTAGTTGCATGTATGTGATGGACAATCTTCGACGGATAGGAGGGGATAATGTCATCCCAGATTATTGAGATTAAAGGAAAGAGAAAAAGCACATTCAAAGAACATGTGATGGATCTTCTTCCGGAAGGAGGGAATCTAAATCTATGTCTAACGTGTGGGGTGTGCTCGGCCGGCTGCCCGGCAACGGGACTGGAAGATATGGATCCTAGAAAATTTCTTCGTTTAGCATCTTTGGGTCTCGACGATGAGATTTTGAATTCCAAGTGGGTCTGGACGTGTACCATGTGTACCCGGTGTACGTATGCCTGCCCCATGAAAATCGACATTCCCGCGCTGGTCTTCAACGTTCGCAGCAACTGGCCAAAGGAAGACCAGCCCAAAGGCATTCGAGGATCCTGTGAAATGGCGCTAAAAAACGACACGTGCAGTGCCATGGGCGCCAGTGAAGAAGACTGGCGTTTTGTGGTCGAAGATGTTGCCGAGGAAGTTCGGGAAACACAGCCGGGCTTTGAAGACCTTCAAGCCCCTATGGACAAGGAGGGCGCCTATTTTTATCTTAACCAGAATTCCCGTGAACCGGTAACCGAACCGGACGAGATGGTGCCGCTGTGGAAAATCTTGCATCTTGTGGGGGCCGACTGGACCTATGGCTCCAAGGGATGGGCTGCGGAAAACTACTGTCTCTTCTGTGCGGATCTGGAGAACTGGGAGAAAATTGTTCGGGTCAAGGCCAAAGCAGTGGATGAGCTCAAATGTAAGGTCTGGCTAAATACGGAATGAGGGCACGAACTTTTTGCCGTCCGGGTCGGACTGCAACGATTCAACATCGAGCACAATTTTGAGTGTAAAAGTATCATTCAGTACTATGCCCAATGGATTCGGGAAGGAAAGCTGAAAGTAAATTCCGACTGGAACAAGGACTTAAAGATAAAGTTTACGGTACAAGATCCATGCCAGCTGGTAAGAAAGAGCTTCGGCGATCCGGTGGCAGAAGACATGCGGTATGTTGTCAAATCGGTGGTGGGTGAAGAAAACTTTATTGATATGAACCCTAACAGGTCGAACAATTACTGTTGCGGCGGCGGCGGCGGTTTCCTGCAATCCGGACTGCCCGAAGCCCGGCGGTATTACGGCAAACGAAAGTTTGAGCAGATCATGGAAACCGGGGCTGATTACTGCCTGACGCCGTGCCACAACTGCCACGCACAAATTCACGATCTGAAAGAACATTATGAAGGGAACTACCACACGACGCATTTATGGACCATTATTTGCCTGTCTCTGGGAATTCTCGGTGAAAATGAGCGTGAATATCTCGGGTCGGATTTGGCCGAGTTTGGATTATAAAAAATTATCCGATGCAAGTATACTGCATATTGGGCGATGAACGGGTCATGCGTTCAAAATCGCCGGCCATATTTTCCGCGGTGCTGAAACGGATCGGAATAAAAGGTGCATATGTGCCGTTCAAAGTCGATTCCGAGCAGATCGGTTCGGCATTACAGAGCATCAGGGTTCTGAATATCAGCGGTGCGAGTATCACCATACCGTTTAAAGAGAAAGTTATACCGCATTTGGACATTCTTTCAGAAGGGGCCAATATTATCGGCGCCATCAACACCATCGTTTGCAAGGACAATATACTTAAAGGATACAATACCAACGCCATAGGGTTCATGGATGCCTTAAGTGAATCGGGATTTGATGTTGAGGGAAAATCAGCCCTGGTTTTCGGAACCGGTGGTGCCGCCAAAGCCATTGTGTTTATTTTAAACTGGCTGAGAACGACCTCTATTTTTGTTGCCGGCCGCGACAAAGATAAAACTTCCGAGATCGTTCATCGTTTTGGGGGAGAAGCTCTTCACCTTGATGAACTTTCGGATCGAAGAACCTTGCCCGTCAACATTGTGGTCAACGCCACGTCTGTTTCCAGTCCCGTTGAATCTTCGGAAATGAAGGCATTACTTGACAAACTCGTCCTAAAGGATTGCGAACTGGTGGTGGATCTCAATTATGGCCGCAAGGAAAATTTCTGGCAGGATATGGCCCGACGCATTGGTGCGCGCTTCATGGATGGTTTGCCTTCCCTGGCATATCAGTGTCGACGCACCCTGGCACTCTGGACAGGTATCCAGGTGCCGCCGGAGGAGTTCATAAGGGCGCTTGATGAAAAACACTAACTATTGTCCATCCGTAAATGGTCTTTTTGTCCAATCTCTGCGTTATGCTCAAGAAATAATCCTCGGAATATCAACCATATGCCTGTGGTTATTTTTTTCGCAAGCCTTGATCTTGAACAAAAATCCTCATTTATGGATGGACAATAGCCTAGTTTTGAATGGGAAGTAACACCGTAAACACACTCCCTTTTCCGGGCTCGCTCTCTACATCGATGAATCCGCCCATGGAATCTAAAAGCCCTTTGACGATGGGCAGCCCAAGACCGGTTCCGGTGATGTATCTGGTTTTATCGTCTTTTACCCTGTAGAACCGATCAAATATTTTATCCAGATATTTATCGGCGATACCAAATCCATTGTCTTTAACACTTACGCGCAAGTTGATTCCTGCCATATCAACAGTTACGATGATTTCTCCGCCCTCTGGTGTGTAATTGATGGCATTGCTGACAAGATTACCAAAAATACTTTCAATGGCAATGGGATCTGCGGTGAGTTCAGGAAAGGGTGTTTCCGGGAGTTCAAGTGTAAGAGACTGAGTTTTTTGACTGGCACGGGTTTCGAGGAACTCGACGATATTTTTCAGTATCTCTTCGAGTTGGACCGGCTGAGGTTCATGACAAATAATTCCTTCCTCGATCCTTGAAAGATCAAGCAGGTCACCGATCAGCGCGATGAGTCCGCTGGTTTTTTCCCGAGCGCGGGCAAGTATGTTCTGGTCCTGGGGATAGTCCTCTCCGACCATATCCTTGATAACGATAGCAAGCTGCTCATGAATGGTTGAAAGAGGAGATCGAAGTTCGTGCGAAACCTTTGCTACAAATTCAGATTTAAGCTGATCCAATAGCTTCATTTCAGAAATATCCACAATATTGAGAACCGCTCCGAGGCATTCATTTCTTTCACCTAAAACCGGCTGCCCTCTGGCCAAGAGGTGTTTTTCATTTGAGACAGAAAATTCATAATCACCAAGATCATCATAGTCCACGTATTTTCCACGGGATATTTCCTTGACCAGTTGACACACTTTTTTATCAGGGAGATACGCCTCTATTCCTTGGCCGGCTTTAAGGCCGGGATCAAGACCGAGAAGTTGCTTGAAGGCGGGATTCATCAAAACCACTCGGCCTTTGGGATCGGTTACCATAACGCCGCTGGGGAACGATTCAATAATGGTGCGGATACGACTTTTTTCCATGTCCAGATCAGATAATGTCCTGTTTCTTTCCAGCTCGAGCTTTTCAGCCTCTCGAATGAAACGAATTTTCTCCCAGGCCCGATTAACGACGATTCTAAGCTGATCCGGCTCAAAAGGCTTGGGGATGAAATCATAGGCCCCTTCTTTCATGGCTTTGATAGCCGTTTCGACCGTCGCATATCCTGTGATGACTATAACTTGGATAGCTTTACTCAGTATCCGAATGCGTTCTAAAACCTCCAGCCCGTCCATGCCCGGCATCTTTAAATCCAGAAGAACGATGTCGACCATCTCCTTGTTCAAAATATTCAATGCGTCGTCTCCGCGGGAGGCCTTCATGACCTTAAAACCGGTGCGGGTGAGGATACGTTCAGATGCATCACGAATATCCTGCTCATCATCAACAACCAGTACCGTTGCGTCCGGTTTAATCTCCACTTGTATCTCCTTCATTTTCTTGAGTACCGACAGGAAGTGTAATTAAAAAGGTTGTTCCTTTTCCAGACTCGCTTTCAGCACGAATGCGTCCCCCATGATTTTCAACGATTCGGTATGCCAGACTCAGTCCCAGACCGGTCCCCTTGCCCTCCTCTTTGGTGGTAAAAAACGGTTCGAAAATTTGGGGAAGATGTTTTTCAGATATTCCCGGTCCTGTATCAGATATTTCGATACAGACCTGTTTTTGGTCCGGAAGCAGGAGACTTTTTATTGTCAGAATCCCCTTTCCTTCCATGGCCTGGGCTGCATTGAGAATAATGTTCATAAACAAATGATACAATTGCTGGATGTCAGAAAGGAGCAAAGGGAGTGATTCTTCAAGATTTTTTACGATTTCGATGTTGTGAAACAGGGTCTGGCTTTCCAGCAGAAAAAGTGTTCGGGTGAGTGCCTGGTTGATGTCATGGGGACGCATCAGGTGGCGTGTCTGCCGGGTAAACTCGAGCAGCTCTTTTACCGTGTCGCGGCATCTCTTTGCATCTCTCAATATACGGTTTAAATCGTCTTTTGCGCCTTCCTCGATATCGTATTCTTCAAGGATGAGTTTGGCAAATAACGTGATCCCTCCAAGAGGGTTGTTTAGCTGATGCGCAACCCCTGCGGCCAGTTTTCCGAGAGATGACATTTTTTCCGCTTGCAGAAGCTGAAGCTGAGTTTTCCCCAATTCTTCTTTTATTTGAAGCTCTTCTCGAAGATCATGAAAAAAGCCGATGGTTGCGATCTCCCGACCGTTTTCGTAAACGATGGAAGCATTCAAAAAGATGGGAATAATTTCCCCCTCTTTACTGATGACATCGACCTGATAGGATTGGAGTTTGCCTTTACCACCAAAATCATCGCTTCTAAGGTTTCGCATAATCTCATAGGCATTGTTTTCGGGGTATATATTTCGAACATTGAGCTGATGAAGTGCTTCATCCAGCGAATAGCCGAAAACCTTTGTAGCGGCGTTGTTGAAGATGAGAATCTTTCCGGTGGTATCCGATGCGATGACGCCGTCTACGGCGCTGAAAATAAGGTTTCGCAAAAAAGCATTGGAGCGATGCAGTTTTTCTTCCAACCCTCCCTGGGTGGGAAGATCAAAATCCATGCTGACGTAGGCTTCTATTTCATCGCCGGAATAGATAGGGTATGCATAAAAACACGGCATTTCATCGATGTCTAACGTGTTTTCCGGTTTGGGCATTAATGTGGGCTTGCGCTTTTCAATAGACTCTCTAACGGCACAATTTTCACAAGGGGAAGCGCGATCATAAAACACCTGATAACAGTGTTTTCCGATAGTTTCAGAATCAGCGAGTCCATTCAGCCTGCAATTGGCAGCGAGGATTTTAAATTCAGGTGAAACCACAATAAACCTTCTTTTAAAAGCGCCGATCGCCTTTAGCAAATATTCTTTTTCAGTCTTTGTTCCCATTATACGCCCAATATCGATTCACAAATCTTGAAAAGATTTGTTTCTTCCAAGATTCAGATGGCTTAAAAATCGTTCGGATTGATAAATTAAATCGATAGGTTGAGTTTGTTTCGATATACATGCAATCAATCATAACCTCTGTTAGAAGTCAACTGCAGTTTTTCGAATTTTTCACTGCCTGCTTTGTAAAGTTTTTAGCGAAAAATTAAAAAGATTCGAGATTATTTTACACTGAAATTGCCGCGATTCAAAATAGCCGCAGTTGAGAAATATGTCACCAAGTGGTAGTTTTGTCAATAAAAAGATGTTTGAAAACAAATGCCAACACCTTGAGATCAACTGGCAATCTTTGAACAACATTCGACGCGTTATAAAAGGTTTGGATCAGATAATCACGGTTGACGATCCGGCTTTTGGAAAGTATTATATTGCCTGTCATAAAAAGGTTAGTGATTACAAACGCCGGTGTCATGAAGTATGATACATCGAGGTGGCAGGGTTATGGCTAAACGGGTGAGTATTTCAGATTTTCTCGGTCTTCGCAAAAGTACCGTCGGGATTCTGTTCATGGTGATCCTTGTGGGGATGGGCGAGCGGATGGCCGAAAGGTTTTTACCGATTTATCTCATGGCGTTAGGCGGCGGTGCCATATCCATCGGTCTTCTTAACGGTCTCGACAACCTTTTGTCCGCGCTCTATGCCTTTCCCGGAGGTTACCTTTCCGACCGCCTGGGCACCAAAAAAGCCCTTCTCATTTTTAACGTCATTGCCATGTTCGGATTTCTCATCGTCATTCTGATTCCTTATTGGCAGGCGGTGTTATTGGGGGCTATATTTTTCCTCTCATGGTCGGCCATCTCTTTACCGGCAACCATGAGCCTTATCGCCCGGGTGCTGCCCATGGACAAACGAACCATGGGGGTGTCCATGCACTCTCTGGTGAGAAGAATCCCTATGGGACTCGGACCGATTCTGGGCGGTGTGTGTATCGGTCTATGGGGGGAGCGCAACGGTGTTCGGTTTGCCTTTGTGTGTGCCTTAGCGCTGGCGGTTGCGGGAACGATACTCCAGCAGATTCTCATCGAAGAAGACCCACCAAAAGGTGCGGTTGAATTATCTGCGAAAGGTCTTGAAAAAAATCCTTTAAAGCTTTTACGGGAAATGAGCCCGTCCCTCAAACGATTACTGGTTTCAGATATTCTGGTTCGGTTTTGCGAACAGATCCCTTATGCGTTCGTCGTGGTCTGGTGCATGAAGACCATTACCGAACCGGTTAGCGCTTTGTCGTTTGGCGCATTAACAGGCATCGAGATGGCCACGGCCATGCTGGTGTATATCCCCGTAGCGTATATGGCGGATAAAACAACCAAAAAACCGTTTATCGTCATCACGTTCGGGTTTTTTACGATCTTTCCGGTGGTGCTTTTCTTCTGCCGATCCTTTAAATGGCTGGTATTGGCTTTTATCCTGCGCGGCCTTAAGGAGTTTGGTGAGCCGACCCGGAAAGCACTCATTATGGATCTTGCGCCTGAAAACCGGAAGGCCGCCATGTTCGGTCTGTATTATCTTTTACGGGATACCGTTGTCTCTATTGCGGCTTTTGGCGGTGCGTTTCTTTGGCAGATCGGGCCGTCTACCAATTTTGTGGTTGCATTTTTGTTCGGTGTTGCCGGGACGGCTTTTTTTGCCTTCTTTGGCGCTGATTTTCAAAACAATGAACAAGATTCCGTTTGATTAAGTCAGTTGTTCTATGCCAAATGCTAAAACCGGCATTCCGGGAAATGCAACACTTGAGTCGCAATGACCTAAAACAATACCGTCGTGTAAAGCCGTCAGCGTTTTTTGTAATCTCCCAAACGTATTGTAGATTTTGCCCAGGGTCTGATCTTTTTTAACAATATCTCCCGGTTTAACCAAAAATCTGATGATACCGCTGGTTGTACTTTGGGGTTTGGCGAAATATTTGAGGATTTTACCTTTATACATGTCAGGGATCTGATATTGGAACTGCTCGTTAACCGGTTTAATCATTTTAAGATAAAACAAAATCTTTTGGATGGAATTTACACCATATTCGACATTTTTTTCGTTGATAATATTAGGTTCACCGAGTTCCAGTGTCAGTGCCGGTATATTATGTTTATGCAGGTTGACACAAAGAGAATTGTGAAGTTCTTCCGTGTCACGTACCACCAATAATCCGGTTGTCGAAGCAAAAAGATCGCTGGTCCGGTTGACATCGGAAAGCTTGGGATCGCGATCCGGTTCAATCAACGCATAGGGCATCGATTTGATCCAATCATTGTGGAGATCCAAAACAATCCTGGGATGTGTTTTAAGAATCGTCGTAAATATGATATCCGCTATTCTCTCCCCTAAAGAGCCGTCTTTATTTCCCGGAAATGAACGGTTGAGATCTTCTTTGCTTAACGTAATATGCCGGGAGGCTGTTTCAAAACCGATGGGATTCATCAGGGGAAAAGCGAAAATAGCGCCCTTAATAAGATTTTTCTCCCGACGGATTTTTTTGAAGATTTCCTGGATAATCACAACACCGCCGACTTCATCGCCATGACTACAGGCCGTCAGCCACACAACCGGTCCCGGATTTCCGCTGTCCGCAGACATAATCGGTAACCGCCTTTTCGAAAGATCGGATCCTGTGGGAATTTTGAAAAATGAGTATCGGATTTTTGGGTGTAATGGGTTGGTTTTATTTTTGTTCATTTTGATTTATCAAAAAATGTTTCAGAACCGGCGAAAAGTGGTTTGGACAAAAATCTTTCTTAAGATTTTTACTCCCGGTTTTAAGCGGTTTTCGGTTGTACTGTGAGGGTTTCTTCTGTGCAAACAGGAACGTCTGAAACATGAGGATTTTGCAGTCGCTGTTCAGTCGCATCAAGAATCGCCTGTATCATTTCCGCATAGGATATTTCTGCAAATTTCGCCATTTTTGCCAGATGACCGTCCCAACACCAGCCGGGGTTTGGATTTACTTCCAGAAGCCTGGGATGTCCTTTTGCATCGAGCCGCCAATCAAACCGGCTGTAATCCCTGCATTCTAATCTCTCAAACAGTTTCATACAGCATTCCACGATGAACTTCTCCGTTTTCTCCGGCAATTTCGCTGGAACGGTTTTAATTTTGTAATACGGAGAATCCGGAATCCACTTTGCTTCATACCCGCAAACCCTTGGCAGATCTTTGGGAACATCCGAATAATCCTCTTCCGTTATCGGTAAAACTTTATAAGATGTCAGGGGATTCCCGATAACACCGACACTCAGATCTTTTCCGGTCAAGAATTCTTCAACAAGAATCGGTTTGTCATAACCCAGTTTCTCTCGAATCATAGAGATTGCGTTGAGGAGTTGCTCAAAGTTGTTTGCAACACTTTGCTGTGTAATGCCGAAACTGGAATCTCCAAAGTTGGGTTTAACAATGACCGGAAAGGAAAACGGTAAGTTAAAGGTGGTATCATCCGGTTCGATGAAAAACGCTTCCGGAACCGGAATTCCCATTTCACTGGCGATTCCCCGAACCAGCGACTTGTCATAGCAGAATGCAAGACACTGGCTGGAGGACCCGGTGTAAGGTATATCAAGTATTTCAAGAAGTGCCGGAAGATGAAGTTCCTTTCGAGGATCATTTTTGAAACCCTCATCACAGAGGTTAAAGACAAAATGAATTTTTCCGGACTTTTTGCTTAAATCCTGAATCATCGTATCGTGGTTAGACAGATAGCTGAAATCATATTCGGGCAATGCCTGCAACGCTGATTTCAATTGATCAATGGTGTAGAAATCGTCGTCGTCAAAAACTCCACAGGGTTTCAATATATCGGGCTTGTTGGGATCACCGAAAATAACGACAACCGGTTTTTTGGGTTCTTTGGTTAATTTTTTAGAGACCCGGCTCCATTCTTTTTTTACCTTTCCGGAGATGATGATTCGTTTTTCCATCATTCCCAGATCCTGATTCCTTGCCGAATTTGTATCGATTTCACCGTGAACTATCGCATCGGAAAAACCGGCTTTTTCAAGGAGTTTTGCCAGATCGTCTCTTGTGTAAAGCCTTTCTGCGTAAAACTGGTCTGCAATGATTCCTTTAGTCACATCCGTTACGATTTCTCTTGAAATGAGACGCTGTTCGTCTGCGGAAAGGGTGCGTTCCCTGCAAACAAATAGTTTCTTGTCAATCCATTCCCATGACCGGCTTTGAAAATTCTGTTTAAGATATTCACCGTCCGTCACGTCGAGAAGGAGTCTTCCCCAAGGTTTTAGCGCCTTGAATATTTCCTTTAATATCCTCAGGTCGTCCTGGACAGTTTCAAAATATCCGAAGCTGTTACCGAGCATCATGACAACCTCAAAAGAGTCAGGAGAAAAAGGAAGTTTTCTGGCATCTCCCTCCCTGAATCTAACATTGATATTCTCTTTTCTTGCCGTTGCTTTTGCCTTTTGAACCAAAAAGCGCGATCTATCCAATCCTTCGACCTTAAATCCTCTTCGAGAAAGTTCCAAAGCGTGTCGCCCCTGACCACAACATAGATCAAGAATATGGTCTTCATTTTTCAATTCGACAATCTTGGAAAACAGATCGACTTCTTTACGTGTCATATGAATATCTTCCACGACATCCGAATCGGTCTTAAGGTACAGCGAATTAAAGATGCAGTTCCACCAATCCGAGGCAACGTAGGTTTCAAGGTCCTCTACGGGGCCTAACGTCGTGACGCGCTTGTCAGTTTTCTTTTTCGTTTTTGAAGATTTTTGGTCTGTCTTTTTCAACACAGTGACAAGTCTCCTTTAATGATGGGTCTATTGGTTTAATGATGGGCCTATTGGTTTAATGATAGGTTTATTGGTTCGCAGTTTACCAGTTTCTTTAAATAAGAGCAACAGCTATGCCAAAAAAAGCCGATGATCTAATTTAAATGGTTCCATTTTTCATAACCAGACTTCGGGACCATCGGTTATAATTTAAAAAACGGGAATTTGCTTAAAATCAACGATGCAAATTTTAATTAAGCATCTAATATTTTATTAAAAACCGGAAAAAAATTATGAATATAGGGTCCCAACCGTTTTTAAATTTGAGATTTATCAGTAAAAACCGGAAAGACATATTCAATTAACCTGAATCCTTTTTATGAGAAACACACGCGTTTTTGCATTGTAAAAGCGAACACGAAGTTCTCTTTTAAAAAAATCGGAACTATGGCGTCATAAAATTTCCTATATTTTTTAAAAAGGATGTCACTATTTTTTTTAATGGCGGGTTTTAAAACAACCTCCAAACATACTGCATATCAATATTTTCTATTCAACGCTCGGAATCCTGAGCCCTGAAACGCCTTTTGCAAAGAATTGAACTCCGTTATTTTCAGATTGTATTGTTCCTGGCATACATATTGCTGAATCCGTTTTTCGTAGAACGTTTGATGAACTAGAGAAGAGTTATCACGCTTATTTTTCCAACGAAATGTAAAAACTAGAGGGGCATAAAATGAATAAAAAGTTCAGATGGATTGCAGCAGGAATAATATGTATTTTTTCATTTATATTGATTTGTTCAAATCCGGTATTCGCCGGTGAAATCACTATAACCGGAATGATCAACGACACATATCAGATTGTTGCAGATAACGGCACCGTGTATGAGGTTGCAGATACGGATATGGGCAACGATATGTTGGATCATGTCGGTAAGACCGTAAAAGTAATCGGCGAAGTCATCGAAGAGGAAGGTGTTAAGGTCATTAACGTAAAATCTTATAAAGTAATGGAAAAAACAGAATCATAATTGTTAACAAAGCGAGCGTCGACTTCGCATTTCGATTCAGGTCGTGCGCTCGCTTTTATTATTTCACGGCACGGTAGGCGCTTTTTAAGAAGTCCTGTCTATCCGGGATAAAGCTGCAGGGTCAGACGATATCTTCCATAAATCTTGGCAAGATAAATGAAGCCTTGTGTATGTCCGGGGTATAATATCGGGTCGTGATGCCTTTTTTTGTATAGATGTCTTTTATGGGGTGGTGTTTCTTTGAACAAAACGAAAATCCGATGGTACCGGAAGGATATGTCGGCACCATCGTGAAATAGTAATAAAGAATCGGAAAGATGTTGCGATTGAATGCAAACAATTTTCTGATGGTTTCTCTGTCAAAGAACATGCCTTCTGATTGCGTTACACAAATACCGTCTTCCTTTAATGCATCGAACGTGTTTCTATAAAACTTTTCCTGAAAAAGGACTTCCGCCGGGCCGATGGGGTCGGATGAATCCACAACAATCAGATCATATTCATTTTTTCTTTTTTCAACAAAAACAGCCCCGTCTTCAAAGAATGTCTTAACTTTGGGGTCATCAAATCCCGAGGAAAGGGTTGGAAAATGTTTTTTACAGACCGAGATAACCTCTTCATCAATTTCACACACATGGATTTCCTGGATATGGGAATGTTTCAATATCTCCCTTACAGTTCCTCCGTCTCCGCCACCGATGACCAATACGTTTATTACCTTCGGATGAACGTGCAATGAAGGATGTACGATCATCTCATGGTAAGCGAACTCATCATATTCAGTTAACATGATGATATCATCCAGCAACAGCATCTTACCGAGTTTGGCTGTTTCATACACATCAATTTTCTGAAACTCGGAACGATAGGATTCCAGCTGATTTTACAACGTTTACATTTATGGCCGCTCCGTTTGGCGCCCATTTGTCACGAATCCATTTCATTTTCTCAATACAATATGAATGTTATAGTCTTGGGCTTTAAAGAATGTTTTTGTAAATTCTGCAACTTTCCACGGATGATAAAACTTACAGCTAAAGAGGTCAATATATACATTGTTTGACTCATTGGCAAAATGTCCTGAGATAAGTGAGGTTTCAATGAGTTGTGTCATGGAAAATCCGGAAACTCTCGGGTCCTGTCCAAAATGGACCACCACCGTTTCGCCATACCGTTTCATCTCGATCTCTTCACATAATCTTTTCACATATTCTTTGATCTTGTCAGCGTTACGTATCAGATCAGGGTCGCATTTGTGAAGGTCGATACTTGAAAGCAACCCCCATGACTGTTCCTGTTCAAATCGGGATTTAAGTTGGGTATATTCTATATCATGCAATATTTTTGATCCATCTGTTCGGGTTTGTATTTGATTTTTTCAACGGGCAGATTCAGGATTCCACGTTTGGTTTCAATAACGGATATTGATTTTGCTTCAAAGGCTTTTTTCATAAAGGTCAAAGCCTTCTCGCTATCGATGGTATCTCCGCAAGTAAAAATATCCACCGCACAATAACCGTACTCCGGCCAGGTGTGTATGGAAAAATGAGATTCTGCAATGACGATGACGCCGCTCACGCCGTGCGGATTAAACTTATGAAAGACCGGCGCTATGATTTCCGCACCTGATATGTTAACGGATTCCATAAGGATGTCTTCAACCTTATGGAGATCATTAATAATGTCTATTTTACAGTCGTAAAGTTCAATAATTAGATGGTTGCCAAGAGATTTCATCAGTACACCTTTAAAAATAAAAATTGAATTTGTGATTTCAGGATAGCAAGACGTGTGCCAAATTATAACATATAGATATTAAAGAATTGTTTAACTTTTTGCATAAAAAATCGGAACAGATAGTTCCGATAATGGTCAGATAATTCCAATTCCAATGTGGTTTTTTAATTTGATGAATCCTATGGGTAAGACCGTAGAGGTGGAGTAAAGCGAGCGTCAACTTCGCATTTGGATTCAGGGTGAGCGTCTGCGTTTACAATTTTGCGGCAGGGTCAGGGGCTATTTTTAAAGTCTTCTTTTCGAAGACCGTATTTAAGCATGAGTTTATGGAGTTGACGGGTGCTGATGCCGGCTTCTTGGGCAGATGGGTTTATTTTCCCCTTATTTCTTGACATCAGCTCTTTAAGATATTGTTTTTCGAAACCTTGTACGGCCTTGCGACGCGCTTCCGAGAGGGAAACATCAATATCCATCGATAAAACAGCTGATGAAGATTCTTTTTCAAACAACTCGGCAGGGAAACTTTCGGGAGTTAGCAAATCAGATGTCTCCAGAATACACGCCCGCTCTAAAAGATTTTCCAACTCTCTGATATTCCCCGGCCATGAATATTTTGTTAAAGCTTCTTTGACTTGAGGATGGATATCGTTGATATCCTTTTGTAAATCGTTGCCAAGTTTCTTTAGAAAAAATTGGATCAGTAAAGGAATATCCTCTTTTCTTTTTCTTAAAGGCGGAATTTCGATGGGAAAGACATTGAGACGATAATATAAGTCTTTTCTGAAATCACCATCCTCGGTCATTTTTTTTAGATCGGAATTCGTTGCGGCAATAATTCTTGCGTTGGTTGAAATGGTCTTTTCAGCGCCTACCGGACTAAAGGTGCCATCTTGTAAAACTTGTAAAAGTTTAACCTGCGCTGAAGGGGTTATGGTACCGATTTCATCAAGAAACAGGGTTCCATTTCGCGCAATTTCAAATTTGCCCAATTTTTTTTTCAAAGCGCCCGTAAAAGCGCCTTTTTCATGACCGAACAGTTCGCTTTCTAAGAGCGTATCCGGGACGGCCCCGCAGTGGAGACAAATGAATTGAGCATGCTCCCGATTACTATATCTGTGAATTAATTTAGCCAGGATACCTTTTCCCGTACCTGTCTCACCGCTCAGCAAAACCGTTGTTTTTGTCGGTGCAACTGAACGCAACTTTTTAAAAACTTCTTTTACAGCAGCATTATCGGTATGAACCATTTCCAGCGAATCCGATCTCCAGAGCTGTTCTCTTAAATAATCCAGCTCGGATGCTTTAATGATCGAATCGCGGATGTCTTCGGTCACCAGTTGAATTTCATCCGGATCTAAAGGGAGTGTAAGGTAATCGCTGGCACCTGCTTTTACGGCCTTGACCGTTTCCCTGATCATGTCCGGGCTGGCCATGACAACGATATCAACTGTAGGACATAATTGTTTGAACCGTTGCAGCACATTGGTGTAGTCGCCACCTTGGGTCGAACGAAAGAGAATCTCAAGATCAATGAAAACAAGATCATAACGCTTTTCTCTGAGGGCTTTAACCACCCCCTCCACTTCGGTGGTTTTGTTGATGGAACATCCCGAATTCAAAGCAGAATGAATTTTTCTATAAGCTTCCGGTTTTTCCGAAGCAATCAGGATATACCGCATCGTTTCTCCTGAATATTTATATGTTACCGGGAGGTCTTTATCGCTTGATTCTATATTATTTGGGAGAGAATTTTTATATGAGAATATCACTTAAATCAAACATAAAAAGATGTCATGCAAAAAAAATGATTTTTTTGCAATAACAATCATGGCAGGAAAATCGGGATGAGGGTTATATTAATAATTATTCATTTTCTTCATACACTCCGACTCTATGATGACAGGACGGACAGAAAAAATAATTCGGAGAGGGATCATTTCCGCAAATTCTGCATTTTCTCCCTGATTTTGTTTTCTTTTTTCTGTAACTTTTATAATGTTCTTTAGGTTTGATGTTTCTTGGTCTTTGCGGTGTTGACAATTCTATCTGATGTTGTCTTTGCCTTTAAAAGAGATGATTTCATCTTCCCAACGCCTCCATTTTCGTTTTGCATAGAATACAATGGGTCGTCACCGGTCTCGCCTTAAGGCGTTCAATTGCAATCTCTTTTTCACACATCTCACAGATTCCAAAACTGCCGTTTTCGAGATTTTCGAGAGATTTTTGGATTTTCCGAATGAGCTTGCTTTCTCTGTCCCTGATTCGAAGCATCGTCCCTTGTTCCGATTCAAAAGATGCACGGTCCAATGGGTCCGGCGGTGTTTCGTAGTTTTTTTCAATTAAATCATGAACCACGATATCAGCCTTTCCCAAAAGTGTTTCCAATTCTTCGGTCAACAATTGCTTGAAAATATAAATGTTTTCATCATTCATGAAACGCTTCCTTCATCCTTATTTCATTGGGAAATCCGAGTGTTTCAGGGTCTAATATGAATATGAATGTCTAGAAAAAAACAAATTAAATAATGCAATAACTTTGCCAAATCATCAACAGGTCGCCTATGGATTTCCGATGACTTGAAAGGTCACTTATAATAAATTCTTGATGTCACTCAATGCAAATCCAAAGTAATCTGCAAACTTAAAGTTCGTTACCGGAATTCGGATAAAGTGAGTATGATTTGGTAGATGTGGATAATAGTTAGATAACACGACGTGGTCATGAATTCTAACTTAGGGCGAATTCGGAATATTCAGCTCCGAGTTTAAATGAAATCAGAACTCATCGTTCTTATTTTATGTCAGCGCGGGCAATATTCTTGTCATAAAACAAAAAAATACGTTTAAACATTATTAGAAAAATGTTTATACTGCTTTTATGAAAAGAGTCAACTTATTGAAATAAATATTAATATTGGTTTTATTGGAAGGTTATTAAACGCCGATAAAATACGAATTTGGCATGTTCGTTGCTTTTTAGGAATACGTTTTTGGTTTATGAGGTAGACAAATCCTTTTTCGTGAGGATAAAATCGTGAAATCGAAAGGCAAGCATCAACGAGACTGTCAATGGAATTCTAATCCCTGAAAAATGGGATGAAAAAAACAATGTCATCGGTGTTTCAATACAGGCTTTTGATGAAAATGAGTATATCGTTAAGAGTTGCATAGACGATAAAGGATTGTTTGATTTCATCAAAAAAAAGGTGAAAGTTAGCGGAAAGGTGTTTGAGCGATCGGATGGGAAGTTCAATATCGAAGTAAATTGCTTCGAAGTGATGGACAATTAAGATAACTTTTTAAAGAGAAGATTAACAAAGAATTGATTATGGGAAATATGGTCATTACCTGCATTCAATGCGAGGAAGATTTCGAATTTACGGTTGAAGAACAGGAAAAATTGAATAAGCGAGGATTTGATGCCCCTCTGCGTTGCCCTCAGTGCCGCAAGCATAAATTCCGAAATCTCCAACACGAGGAAAACAGGAAGTCCAAGAGCAAAAAAAAACAGTATCGGATGAAATTCGATGAAGATTATTATTAAATGCTGCTATTTATCGTGCTCAAATTTATCCACTGATCTATTACATGCTGAAGCAGTTGGTAAACTTTTTATAACCACAGAAGTCTGATCGTCTTTAACATGAGCACTTATTTATAAGCGAAATCAAGCAATAT